>ONNR01000022.1 GCA_900319235.1 uncultured Prevotellaceae bacterium | reverse complement strand
AGTGGGCTCGTCGTTGCGCGACTTGAGTTCGGCAACTTTTTCGAGGAGCATCTTGCGGTCGTGCGCCGATTGGTTGAAGGGATACCTGCCGTTGCGGAGAACGGTGCCGTTGCGGTAGGCGTAGGGAGTGATGCCCAGACGACGACGGAAGACCGAGATGAGATAGTTCTCGCTGCGGAATCCGGTGCGCCTGGCCACTTCGGCCACCGACAGTTCGGGATTGTCGAGCAGGTCGATGGCCTGCATCAGACGCCAGCGGAAGATGAACTCCTGCAGGGGCAGTCCCACCAACAGCTGCATAGCGCCACTCAGCCAAGTCAGATTCTTCACCTTCAGCAGGAGGGCGATGTCGGCGGAGGAGTGTGTCGTGGTTCGCTTGACATTGTCCACCACGGCATCGACGATAATTTCACCCGTGGGAGCCCCATTGCTCTTGTAGAGCTCCTCTACGGTACTGACAGTTTTGATTTCTTCAATCATTTTGTTAGTTGTTTATCAGGTTAATACTAGGGTTATGAGCTTTCGCTCGATCACTCAGATTTTTCGCGCCGCGTCCATGCTTGAACAGGTAGGTCAACCAGCTTACTCTACCTTGGACCTCTCCCTTCCCTGCCTCTCTGGATCCATCCGTCACAGACACTCTCTTTTTCTTTATCGACCTTTCGTTGGGAGCAATTCTCTTGGAAATAGTCTTGTTGGGGCTGCGCTCGCCCCGGCCCCCTTTGTGGGGGGCGGGGAGGAGCTTTAAGCCCCGACTATTTCCTTCTTTCAGAATTGCTCTCCCGCCAGGTCCCGACGTTCGTCCCGACATTCGTCCCCCTTTAACCCCCATACCCCTACCCCTAATCCTTCCTTGTAGTTATAGGAGGACATGATGGACCAAGGGGAAGACCCCCTCAATCCTCCGCACCCCCTCTATCCCCCGCTTCTCCTGGACGTGACCGAAGGGAATCAACAGCGGGGGCAGAATACCTGCTTAGGGGGAGGACTAGCTTGTCCCAGGTGGTTACACCTCAATGTAAGAGGATAGGTGTCCGGGCTTACTTCCTCCCCCTATGCAGGGGGATTAGAGGGGGTCTAATCATACATCGCGTGCAGATCTGTTTGACTTAAGGGCTTGTCCTTCGACACGTAGATGTTGAAGGTCATGCGGCCCTTGTGACGGTAGATGATGTGCTGGAAGCGACGGCGCCAGTCCCACGAGAGCAGCTGGTAGTCGTTGCACTGGCGGGTGAAGCCGAAGAGACCGATGGGGATGAGGCCGGAAGGACACGGGTGCAGGTCATCATGCAGGAGGTTGTTGCAGCACCTGACAAGCGGATGCGGCGTGACGCTGATGATGCCCTGCTCCCGTGCGGACCTGCTCCGTCGGACTACGGTGCGAGCGCTGCGGCTCGTTGCCTTGGCCAGATAGTTCACTGACAGGACTGTCCTCGCCGCATGAGACGAACTTCCCGTGAGGGGAAGCCCCTTCGCTTGTAACTCGTCGGCTCGGGTCTTGGCATTGATATTGGTCAGGAAGAGCAACAGCTGTATCTCCTTTTCGATTTCCGCTATGCGAATGTTGCCTCGGCTGCGGCAGTCCATCTTGGCGACACTCATCGCCAGGCTGGTCTCACCGGTCCTTAGCGTCATCCAGTAGCCGTAGAGCCTCTTGAACGAACGTGCTACGAAGACCGTCCTTCCGTCGGCGAGTTGCTTCACCTCGAAGAGCGGATGACCCTTGAAGATCGAATCGAGCAACTTCTTGGATTTCGTGTAGCCCATCTGGAAGTCACGGCGGAACTTTCGTTCGTTCACGAAGATGTACGTGCTGCTCGGACTGAAGCACTTTATGGCAACGCTCATAGCCACGAGACTCTGCTCCAGGCGGTCGTCCTTGACCTCCTGGAGCAGTGCCATGGGCACATTGATGGCTGTCATCGCAAGCACATTAATCTTGCGACTGAAACTTCTCTTTCGCATATCGGAAACAGTGTGTGTCGGAGGGTAACTGACTCGATTTAGGTTATCCTTTTGACGTTGCAAAGTTACAAAAAAATTTTGAATTTTCCAAATTTTTCAGCTAAAAAATGTACTAAAAATGTGACAAAAATGAGCCATTTACAAAACCTCATTTTTTGACCCTTTTTAAAACAAAAAATCGTAGCTACAAGTGCTTGTAGCTACGATTGCCGACTCTTATTCACCGGTCCAAATGGCCGTAGAAGAATGGGGGAGTCCTTATGGTTTGCCGATCTGAAGATAGCTCTTCAACGCCTCGACGTATGCCTCGAATGCCTGCTGGCCCTTGAGCGTGATGCGACAGATGGTGCAGGGGCGCTTGCCCTTGAACGTCTTTACGACTTCGATGTAACCTGCTGCCGCCAGTTTGTCGACCTGCACACTGAGGTTGCCTGCCGTAGCTCCCGTCTGCTCCTTGATGTAGGGGAACTCGGCTTCGAGGTCACTGATGAGCAGCGACATGATGGCCAGTCGCAACTCGGAGTGCAGCAGTGGGTCTAATGGCTGGAACATAGGCTATTTCTGATTTTTGAGCAGCAGGCCTGGGAGCATCAGGCCGAAGAAGGCAAGCACGAAGACGGATACACAAGGCAATATGCTGTTGGAATGCGAAACAATCGACAGAGGCGCTCCAAATCGGGCAAGAAGCATCGTGCCTACACAGGCAAAGTCGCACACGGCAATAACAAGACTCGCAATGATGCCGAACCACACCAGCCACCTGCTATTCAGGATGTGTCCGGTGATGGCAACTGCCATTCCCATCAGCAGATAGATGACAGGGGTGAGGTTGGCGTGATGTGCAACAATCGCCATCGTGTCGTTCGTAGAGCTGCTCAGGATGTAATTCCATCCATTCGCCAAAACGAAGAACCCAAGACCGAACACTCCAAATGTCTTCCATGTTTGGCCCACCAGGGTTCCCACAAGGCTCACGGGTGCGTGCTCGCGATTCTTATATAGGTTACGTATGATGAACACGATGATGAACGGAAGCGTAAACCAGAGCAAATGGCCCAAGGTGGCATAGCCATCGGGCAGGATCAGCAGATTGACAATGGGCACTATGACCGCCATGGCCATCGTGCAGAGGCCTGAGATGTAGAGCGACTGCCCTGTACTTTTGGAAACGGCTCGACGGCTGCGTTCGATCTGTTCGGTAATGATCGCAAGACTGCGCTCGGCAGTCATATTGTTGTTTTCTTCCATAGTTTTTCCATTTTAATTTGTTGAGACATGATTTGATTTCTCTTGCCTCCTCTTCCCTCCTGCAGAAAGGTCGGATTCGGCATCGCATTACCGGTTTTGCGATGCAAAGATAAATTAGTTTATTTTATAAACCAAATTATTTTGTGAAAAACTTCTTCAAATGGCGAATATTTAACATTTGTTTAGAAATTTGGCCGATAATGGTACGAAATTTTGATATAAAAAGTGCCCGAACTCAAAAGAGCACGGGCACCGGGTGCAAGATGTAAAAAAGGAATATGCTAATAGGGAAGTTCTCCTTAGGGCTTCCCCGTGAAGCATCGATGTGAGGGTTATTCGTCGGTCATCGGTTCCTCGTAGGCCTGACGTGACCAGCGCCAACCGTAGAGGTCGTAGATGCTGGTGAGATGACCGAGCTGGCCGAAGAAGCGGGAATAGTCCTTCTGTTCGGGCTGGCACCACTGCACTTCGGCGAGGGCTGCCATGCGGGGCAAGGCCATGTACTGCACGTGGTTGAACGTGTGGATATATTCGGTCCAGATGTTGGCCTGCACGCCCCAGATGTACGATTTCTCTTCGTCGGTGAGCACCTCGGGGAGGGGATTGAAACTATAGACCTTCTCGATGGGGACATAACCACCGATAGCGAGCGGTTCGTGTTCGCGGTTCTTGCGCTGATAATAGTCGAAATAGAAGTAAGCAGTTGGAACCATGATGGAGTGATGCCCCTGACGAGCAGCTTCGATGGCACCTTCGGTTCCGCGCCAAGACATGACGATGGCGTTGTCGGAGATGCCGCCTTCGAGGATCTCGTCCCAACCGATGGCGGTGTGGCCGTGGGCGGTAAGATAGTCATCGATCTGACGGGTGAACCAGCTCTGCAGACGCTGTTCGGCAGAGAACTGCTTGTCCTTCTTCAAGCCCAGTTCGCGCACCTTGGCCTGGCACTTGGGACATTTCTCCCAGCGCACCTTGGGACATTCGTCACCGCCGATGTGGATGTACTTCGAGGGGAAGATGTCCATGATTTCGTCGAGGATGTTCGTGCAGAACTTCACCACTTCGGGATTGCCCATGCAGAGCACATCGTCGCTGATGCCCCACCAGCCGATGACGTCGTAGGGACCACCCGTGCAACCCAACTGCGGATAGGCAGCCAGAGCGCCCTGCATATGGCCGGGCATCTCGATCTCGGGAATCACCTCGATGTGACGTTCGGCAGCATAGCGTACAATCTCGCGGGCTTCCTCCTGGGTGAAGTAGCCGGAATAGGGGATGGAATCGTTCGAACTGAAGTCACGAGCGATCATCGTGCCCTTGCGAATGGACCCGATGGAGGTGAGCTCGGGATATTGCTTGATCTCGATGCGCCAGCCCTGGTCGTCGGTGAGATGCCAGTGGAAGGTGTTCATGTTGTGGAGAGCAAGCATGTCGATGTAGGTCTTGACGCTGTCGATGGGGAAGAAGTGGCGGCACACGTCGAGGTGCATGCCACGATAGGCAAAGCGCGGCGCATCGGTGATGTGCACGGTAGGCAGACTGACACAGTAGGTTTGAGCTCCTGAGTCTTGAGCTTTGAGCTGTGAGGTAGTAGCCAGCGCCTTGCGCAGTGTCTGGATGCCGTAGAAGATGCCGGCTGTGCCGGTGGAAGTGATCCAAACCTGGTCGGTGGAGACGAGCAGGTCGTAGGCTTCGGACTGGGTGTCACCCTTTTCGAGTCTCAGCAGGATGCCGTTGTTCTTCGAACTGGGTTTGATGGCAATGCCAGGCTTGACGGGAATCCGGTAGCCGAGGATGTCTTCGGCATACTGCTGCAGGAAAAGTGCGTGACGCTCCATTTCGGATGTTTCGGGCGTATAGCGAATGACAGTGTTGCGGTCGAGGATGTAGTCGGTGCGGCCGGGGATGGTGTCGATGGCCTGTGGACATGGAATGACGTCAAACGAGGCTTCGACGATGGGACGGTCATCGCTGCAAGCCGAGAGCAGGAGGGCTGCCGAGGCGGCTAGAAGGAGGGAGGGTTTCATTGGGTTATAATTTAAAATCAGGCATTAGGTGCAGGCGGTGCGGGAGGCGTGGGCACGCTGCGGATGTAGATGTCCTGCTGCGGGAACGGAATCTCGATGTTGTTCTCGTTGAGCACCTGGTAGATCTTTTCCTTGGCCTTGGCGGCAAAGGCGTTGCGCTGATCGACGAGAACCCATGCGACGAGGAGGAGATCGACGCTGCTGGCACCGAAGTCGGCAAACGACACGGCGATGGGGTTGGCAGGGTTGACGATGCTGCGGCCATCGGCGGTCTGCGTCTCGAGCTCCTTCATGGAGTCGAGGATGAGATGGCGCACCTCGTCGACATTGCTTCCGTAGGCGATGCCGAACGGAATCTTGATGAGCTCGTATTGATGGTTGCGCGTCAGGTTCTTGAAGTTCTTGCTGAACAGGTCGGAGTTGAGGATGGCCACGACGCTGCCGTCGAGGGTGGTGAGCTGCGTGCTCTGGTAGGAGATGCTTTCGACCTTGCCGGTGATGCCGTCACATTCGATATAATCGCCTACGCGTACACGTCCGCTCATCAGCGAGATGCCATAGAAGAAGTTCTCGAGCAGGCTCTTCGAGGCAAAACCCATACCAGTGGAGAGGCCTGCAACAGCAACCGAGATGCCTGCACTGGGCACATCCAGCATGAGGAAGACGGTGATGATGTAGATACCCCAAATGATTAGTCCGATGATATTCTTGGCAAGCGTGGCGTTGAAGTCCTTGCCGTCCTTCGACTGCGAGCGGCGGTATTTGAACCAAGCGGCACGAATCACGTAGGTCACATAGCGGAACACGAACCACAGGGCAATGACGAGGCAAATGCGATAGAATGAGAAAGTGGAGATGCCTGGGATGGTGATGTTCATACGGAAGTATTTCATCAGCAGGTCGCGAAGATCGAAGATTTCGGCAGCGAAATAAAGGCTGAAGAGTACCGAGAAGACAGCACATACAGGCACCAGAGCGCGGTTGACGAAGTCGTAGAGCCATGTCTTGTTGATATAATCACCTTGCTCCAGGTGCAGCGAGAATTCCTCGTCGGTCGGTGTTTGGGCCAACGACTTTCGGATGCGCGGTTCGAGGACGCGCTTTTCGTACATCTCCATCAGGTCGTAGCAGCACATGATGGTGGCGATGGCAGCGAGCTGGAACATCCACCAGACGAGCAACTGAACGGCCATCAGCGTGTAGCCTACCCATGCCATGACTGTCGAGATGAGCATGACAGCGAGCGAGATGCCGCAATAGACCTTGTCGCTCAACGGCACGTTGCGACGACAGTTCTTGAGTGTGAAGATCTGCCAGATGGTGAAGACCAGGAGCAGGGGCGGAAATATGATGTTGACCAGCGAGTTGGGGATCAGGATGATGCGGAACCAGATCACGATGAGCGACATAAGGATGAAGGGCAGGTAGATCTTGGACCCTTCGCGGCACTGGCTTCCGTTGAGGCGCACGGCCATCGAGAAGTAGATGGCAGCGATGAGCCATGCCATTTCGACCATCAGACCGGTGGCCATGATCATGAGGTTGGAGCGCATGAAGGTGCGCACCACCATGATGGCGATGGCGAAGAGCAGTGTGCCCAACAGGATGATATAGACACCGCGCTTGTTGCGAAAGACCTCGCCGCGATAACGCTTTGGGACGAGGACGCGCAGAATGATGTTGCTGATGAGGGCGGCAACAAACATATAGACGAGCATAAAGATGCTCGCAGCCATAATGATGGGGCCGCGCCAGTCGGACTTGTAGGGCTTACCTTCGCTGTCGACTCTGCCTTCGTCGCGCAAAGGCTGGTACTTGGTGCGGAAGTCCATCTTCATGCGCATCCAATAGCGCGGGAAGCGCTGAAGGATGGTGAAGTAGTTGGTGCCGGCATCGATGAAGATGTTCTTCTTGAGTTCGGCGTATTTCTCTTGGGCGTAGTTGTTGAGTTTCTCGACCTGGCTGGTCACCTCGGTGTAGTGCTCGTTGTCCTGTTCAAGTTTTTCGAGCATATCCTTGACGATGTCGCGTATGCCCTCGGCATAAACGATGCATGAGTCACGGTCGGCGATGCCAAGGGAGTCGAGCATGAACGGACGTTGCACCTGCTCGGCTTCTTCCCCGTCGACAGCCTCCATTGCTACAGCGTCAGCCGGCATAGCTTCGAGGGTGGGCATATTGTTGTTATCGACACTGCCGCTGCGCACATGGCGGATGGCCTGCTCAAGCGAATGCAGTTCGTCGGTGCGTGCCGTATCGATGGCTGGTGGAAGACGTTGGAGCGAAACGACGAGGCTGTCGTAGCGACTGATTTCGCTGACGAGATTGGCCTTGATCTCGTCGAAAGGCATAGTCTTGGATTTCAGTTCGTTGTAAAGGGTGGTGGCCTGCTGGCAGGCGTAGGCAACATCGAACGTGAACTCACGGCCCTGGGAATAGAGGATGAGGCTGGTCGACTGGCAGCGCTTCATGATGTTCACGAGATTGGTGTGCTGAGCCTGATTGCGCTCGCGGATGCGCCTGCTGCTCTCTTCCTGCTTTATCCATTTGTCATGGAGTTCGAGACGCAGCACGTGGAGAGTGCGGTTGAGGTCGCGCTCCTTGAGTACTGCCTGACCTTGAAAGGACACGCATAGCAAAAGGAGCAGCGTGAGAATGATTTTCTTCATTTCAATATACATAAAATTTGCGGCAAAGATACTGAATCCGCACGGGAAAAGCAAGTAAAATGAGAAAAAAATGTTGGTACGGTCGTAATTTTCGCCCCAATCGTTTGGCAAATAGTCAATTTTCTCCCTGATTTTTTGGAGGATTGCGTATTTTTATATATCTTTGTCCCCTAGAATACGATTTTTTCTAAAAGAAGACTGATCCTCTTGATATGGAAAATAAAGAGATAGCCACTGAGAAGCAGTTGACCAAAATTGATATTTGGGAACGCAAGTTGCTGGACTTTTCGCTCCGCAACTCGTTGCTCAACATCGGGCAGCGGCGTCGCATTGTCAGGTTCATCGGAATCAAGGCCGACAAGGTGGAGGACTTCCTGCAGGACGGCGTGGAGTTCAGCATCTGGCACAATCCTGCCAAGGACAAGACTGCAGACGATCGAGCCGATGACGAGCCGAAGGACAATAACAGCAATGACGAACAAAAGGAATCCGAGACGAAGCGCGTTTCGGACGGTCCTTCGTTTGACCTTTCGACCATCATCCCTGCCGGAAAAGACTACAACAGTCCCGTGGAGCCCAAGACAGTTGACGATGCCGAGCCGAAACTGCTCACCGATGGCGAACTGTCTCCAATCGAAGAGGCGCCAGTAGAGACACAAGAAGAGGCGAAGGAAGAGACTCCGACCGACGAAGAAAATGAACTGAAGCTGGGCGAAGAGGAACTGGCCAAGCACCGGTTGCATACTGCCCTTGGGGAAGAGGAGACGAAACTGCAACTCAAGGGACTCTATCGCGCTGCACGTACGGCTATCGAAGAGACCGGTGCCAACTCGCTCTATCTGGCTATTGGCACCATGCGGTGGTATGAGACCGACAAGCCTGAGGTGGCACGCTATGCGCCCATCCTACTGATGCCTGTCGAGATGGTCTATAAGCGTGGACGTTACTGCATCCGCAAACGTGACGAGGAGATTGTGCTCAACATCACGTTGATAGAGTTCCTGCGCCAGAACCATGGCATCGAAGTGAAAGGACTGGAAAAACTGCCGCTCGACGAGCATGGAGTGGATGTGTTGAAGATCTTCGACGTGCTGCGCCAAGCCATCGAGGAACAGGAACGTTGGGGCATCGAGGGACAGTGCATCCTCGGACTCTTCTCGTTCAGCAAGTTCCTGATGTGGAACGACATCCATGTCAACCACGAGAAGATGCAGGAGAATCCCATCGTCGATAGCCTCGTGAAAGGAGGCCTGACGTGGAAACCTTCCGAACTGCAGACCGACCTCAGGGCCTTTGATGGCACTTATAAGCCGCAGGACATGGCTTTGCCGGTGGCTGTCGATTCGTCGCAGATGACGGCTGTCTATGAGGGAGGACGTGGCAACAGCTTCATCCTCTATGGTCCTCCGGGCACCGGCAAGTCGCAGACCATCACCAACCTGATCGCCAATGCGCTCTTCCAAGGCAAGCGCGTGCTCTTCGTGGCCGAGAAGATGGCTGCCCTTGAAGTGGTGGAACGTCGTCTGAAGAAGGTCGGCCTCGGACCCTTCTGCCTGGAACTGCATAGCAACAAGGTGTCGAAGCGGCACGTGCTGGCACAACTCAACGAGGCGCTCAACGAGGTGAAACACATCCAGAAGCCCGACGATTACCTCCAGACTGCCGACCGCCTGTATGAGCAGCGCCAGGAACTTCTGAAGTACATGGAGGCCCTGCATACGAGAGGCGATGACGACCTGTCGCTCTACGACTGCATCGCCCGATTTGCCGCCATCGACGGAGAGACAATGGAGATACCGACGCTGAAACCATTGTCGAAGGTGAAGCGAGGCATGCTCGGCGATTACGAGTATCAGTTGTCGGGACCCTTGCAGACCATGCTCGAACTGGTGGGACAACCTTACGCGCATCCTCTCCACGACCTGCTTGTAGGACTTGTGACCAAGACGAAACAGGTCGATTTCGAGTTCTCGCTGAAAAAGGCCTTGAAATATCTGGACGACTTTGAGCAGAAACCCTCCATCGAGACCGCTATCCCGCTCGTCAAGACCCTGAAGGCCACCTCGATACTGACAAGCGGCGGTGTTGATACGCTTTGGAAAGAAGCTGTTGCGAAGAACATCGACAACTATTCGGCACTCAAGGCAAGCCGCGACTCGTTGAAGAAAGGCATCCTCAGCCATTGCCGTGAAGAGATACTATCGGAAGATGCACTTGCGCTTTCGAAGCAATGGCATGAGATATTGGGCAAGTGGTTCCTGCCCAAGTGGTTCGCAAAGCGCAGTTTCGTCAACAAGATGAGGTTCTTCACTCCAGAGGCTGATGAGAACAATCTCGGCAAACTCCTCGAGGAACTGCTCGAATACAGCAAGAAGAACCGCAACATCGACGAAATGCTGCCGGAGGTCGAGAGGCAGTTGCCCGAACTGATCGACATCGATGTGGCACGCGAGAAGTTGAACCGATGGAGTGAAAACACATCGGAGATACGCGACTGGTTCCAATGGTGCGAGTTCCGCAACGAACTGAAGAAGATGGGCCTTGATGTGGTGGTGGAACAACTCGATACACGACCATGCGACGTGCAGACCCTCGGAAAGAGTTTCATGAAAGGGTTCTTCCGCGCCAAATGTGAAGAGAAGATGCAGGCTGCCGATATGCTCGGCACCTTCGAAGGCATGCTTTTCGACGAAAAGATCCGACTCTACAAGGACCTTACGAGCCGCTTCGAGACATTATGCCAGAAGGAACTCTATGCAAGGCTGGCTGCCAACGTGCCGCGTGTGACCGACAGCATCGACAACAGCAGCGAGATTGGTTTGCTCAACCGAAATATCTCCAATGGAGGACGTGGCATGTCAATACGTGACTTGCTGGCACAGATCCCCAATCTGCTTCCACGTCTTTGCCCGTGCATGCTGATGAGCCCTATGTCGGTGGCACAGTACATCACGCTTGGCCAGGAACCTTTCGACCTGGTAGTCTTCGATGAGGCCAGCCAGATGCCGACGAGCGAGGCCGTCGGAGCCATTGCCCGCGGCAAGTCGCTCATCGTGGTGGGCGATCCGAAGCAGATGCCACCCACCAACTTCTTCAATGCGACGAATGTGGATGACGAAGAGGCTTACATCGACGACCTTGAGAGTATCCTCGAGGATTGTCGCACACTCGGTATACCCTCGCTGCAACTGCAGTGGCATTACCGCAGCCGTCATGAGAGCCTGATCGCATTCAGCAACAACGAATATTATGATGGGCGTCTGATCACCTTCCCATCGGCCGATGATCGACAGATGAAGGTGAACTTCGTCTTTGTGGAAGGAACCTATGACAAGGGTGGACGACGCAGCAATCGTGCCGAAGCCAAGGCCATCGTCGACGAGATCGTACGCCGCCTACGTGACGAAAAGCTGCGCCGACAGAGCATCGGTGTGGTGGCTTTCAGTGTGGCTCAGCAGAACCTCGTCGAGGACGTGCTCAACGACACGCTTGAAGCCGACCGTCAGTTGGCCGACTGGGCTGATGCCATGTATGAGCCTATCTTTGTGAAGAACCTGGAGAATGTGCAGGGCGACGAACGCGATGTGATCCTCTTCTCGGTAGGTTATGGTCCCGACAAGGATGGCAACGTGAGCATGAATTTCGGCCCACTCAACAATGCAGGAGGCGAACGCCGCCTGAATGTTGCCGTGAGCCGTGCACGTTGCGAGATGATGGTCTTCTCGACCATGCACTCTTCGCAGATCGACTTGCGTCGCTCGAAGGCCAAGGGTGTGGAGGGATTGAAGCATTTCCTCGAATATGCCGAGTTCCATACCTTGGCTACGATCGAACGGAAGGAGGAAGAGCGTCCTGTCACAGGCGTGGCTGACGAGATTGCCGAGGCCCTGCGTGAACGCGGATACGATGTGGAACTTGGTGTGGGAAGGAGTCGATTCAAGGTTGATCTGGCCGTGGCAAGCCGCAACAACGACAGCAAGTACTGCCTCGGCATCCTGCTCGATGGCGAGACTTATCGCGATACGCAGACCACACGTGACCGAGAAATCGTGCAGCCCGGCGTCCTGCAAGGACTGGCGTGGAGAGTGATGCGCGTCTGGTCGGTCGATTGGCTCAACAACCCCGAGCGTCTGCTCGAACGTATCGAGAAGGCCATTGTGGAACCCGAACCTGAGCCCGAACCCGAAGAGAAGCCGACCTTCGACATCTCGAACGAGAAGGAGGTGATTGTTCCCGAGAAGAAGCGCCCGTTAAATTTTGACCGCACTATCGACGAGATTTCACCCGAAGAGGTGCGTCAGGCTTTGCTCGACGTAGTCAGCGAACAACTTTCCTTGCCCGAGGATAATGCCACCTTGCTTGCCGCTAAACGCCTTGGATTCGCAAGACGCGGGCAGAAGGTCGAAGCAGCCTTGCAGCGAGCCTTGCGTTACCTGATTGTTAATGGCAGGATTGTCAACAAGGATGGACGACTGACGATTGTGGGCTGATGTCTCAGAGGTTCACAGGTTACCTTTTTGTCTGGCCCGGGTGAGTTCGATGGCTTCTTTGCCTGTGAGGTGCTCGATGTCGAAACGAAGCATCAGCATACGGTTGAAGCCCTTGGCCAGTTCTTCTTCGAGTGCCTTGTCGTCATTGGGATTGTATCGGTTGCCGAGCAGACGTGCATAAGCAAGTTTCTGCTCGGCATCTTCTATGATATGGATGCGGCCGAATGCGATGACCGAGCGGAAGTAGGTGGTGTATTCCTTCCCGTGTACGGCATCCTGCGCGATGACACAGAACGATGCCTTCTCGTGTTTGCGAATGGCATCAATCTTGTGGCCTTCCAATGCGCTGTGGAAAAAGATTGCCCCATCAGCGTAAACATAACTGAGGGGGACGGCGTAGGGATAATCGTTGTCGCCAAGCAGGGCGAGGGTACCTGACGTTGATTCGGTGAGAATGCGAATGCTCTCCTCTTCGGAAAGTTGCTGATGATGACGACGAATGGGACGAAATACTTCCATGTTCAGGATAAGGTTTTAAGACCGATGATTGAAGCGATCAGCGTGGTTAGAAAAAAGATTCGCCAGAAAGTGGCAGGCTCACGGAAGATGAAGATGCCGACGACGACAGCACCCACGGCTCCAATGCCTGTCCAGACGGGATAGGCTGTGCCGATGGGAATCGTTTGGGTGGCTTTGGCGAGCAATACTGCGCTCAAGACATAGAGCGCGGCAAATCCCGTAATCCACATCCACCACTCCGTGCCGATGACACCTTTGGCTCGACCCAGGCAGTAGGTGAATCCCACCTCACAAAGTCCGGCAAGAATCAGGATAATCCAATTCATTGTGAAAAAAGCAGCCTGTTCGAGGGCTGCGAGACTGTCTCGGCGACTCCTTCCAAGGCTTTTGTGCGCTGCAAAGATACGTAATTATCTTGAATTATAGTATCCCTATTTGAAAAAAAGATAAAACTTGTTTTTAAGAGTCACTCCAATGATAAAATTGGAGCGGCTCGTTAAGTCATTTGCATAACGCGAAGAACACTATTCCTATAAATATAATAATGATTAACGCGCGTAAATAATCCAGGAAACGCTGAATCTTCTTTGCTTTTTCTTTGTCCATAATTGAGTTATAATTTTGTGAATTGCTTCGCAAAGGTATTGGTTTTCTGTTGCAGATTGATTACAAACCTGTTTAGTTTTGATTACAGCAAGAGATGTAACAACAACTTCACATCGTTGTAACAACTTTGTAATAACTTGGCAATACCTTTGCACAAAAATATAAAACAAATATGGATACTTTTCTCAATTTCCTTTCCCTTTTAGGTTCTCTTGGCCTCTTCCTCTTTGGTATGAAGACAATGAGTGAGGGTCTCGAAAAGTTTGCGGGCGATCGCTTGCGTAGTATTCTGGCAGCCATGACGAAGAACCGTTTCATGGGTGTCCTCACGGGCATCATTGTTACGGCTCTCATCCAGTCTTCATCTGCCACGACAGTCATGGTTGTGTCTTTTGTCAATGCCGGATTAATGAATCTCGCACAAGCCATCGGAGTCATAATGGGTGCAAACGTAGGAACCACTGTTACGGCTTGGATAATCTCTGCTATCGGTTTCAAGGTCAACATTGCAGCATTTACACTACCCCTTCTTGCCTTTAGCTTGCCTCTCATCTTCAGTCGTGAAAGCAAACGTAAGTCCATCGGCGAATTTGTCTATGGTTTCGCATTTCTTTTCATGGGTTTGAGTTTTCTGCAACAAGCAGCAAATGACCTTGATATTGGTTCTATGGTTGCAGCATTATTGGCAAAGGTGGCAGATGGAGGTTTCTTTACCATCATTCTGTTTGTCATTGTAGGAGCCTTGGTCACCATGCTTTTGCAATCATCGTCTTCCGCCATGGCCATCACTCTTATGCTCTTCGATATGCATATCCCTGGATTCGGTCTTGAACAGGCTGCTGCACTTGCCATGGGACAGAACATCGGTACAACGATTACAGCCGTTATGGCATCGATGGCAGCAGGAATACAAGCCCGTCGTGCAGCCCTCGCCCACATGTTCTTCAATGTATTTGGTGTAGTAGTTGTTTTGATCATTTTCTACCCGTTCTGTAACGCTGTCAGCTGGTTGGTGGAAGATGTTTTCAAGGCTGGCTCGAATGACCTGTTCAAACTTTCAATGTTCCATTCAGCATTCAATATCTTCAATACCTTGTTGTTGATAGGCTTTGTACATCAGATAGAAAGTTTCGTCTGTCGTGTTCTTCCCCTCAAGGAGGAACAGGAGGAGGACAAAGGCCTCAAATACATCTCTGGTGGTCTTTTCTCTACTGCCGAACTCTCTATCCTTCAAGCTCGTAAGGAAATTGTGGTTTTTGCCGAACGTTGTCAGAAGTCGTTCAACTATGTGTTGTCAATGCGTGCAAATGAAGATGAAGATGATCCCGATCGTTTTGATCAATTCTTCTCGAAGGTGAAGAAATACGAGGGCATCACCGACAATATGGAGTACGAGATTGCACACTACTTGCAAAAGGTAGGAGAGAGTCGACTCTCCGACGAAGCGAAGCGGCAGATTCCGCGTATGCTTCGTGAGGTGGACGACCTTGAAAGCATAGGAGACTGCTGTTTTTCACTCGCTCGCACACTCAGTCGCAAGCATGAGAATTGCCAGGAGCCCTTTACCTCCGAGCAACTCAAGCAGCTCAACCACATGGAACAACTTGTCTCCAATGCCCTTGCCCAGATGACCGAAACCCTCCAGCAACCAGAGGGAGAAGGTCACGACATCTCTCGCAGCTATGCTATCGAAGATGAGATTAATGCCCTTCGTGCCCAATTGCGCAACGATAACCTGCAGAACATAGCGGCAGGAGAGTATGACTATAAACTTGGTGCCTTCTTCATTGACTACGTGAATGGTCTTGAGAAACTTGGTGACTATGTTCTCAACGTAGTACAGAGCAAAGCACGCCAGACGAGGGCATAAGATGAGGATAAATTGGTGAGAATTATATCGAAGGTGTTAAATTCTTGTTAAACTTTTGCCTAACGTACAAACATTTGAACTATATTTAGTTAGAAATGCGTAACTTTGCACTTGCAAATAATCAATGTATGGCAAAAAGAATTCTCATCGTCGATGACGAACCCGATATCTGTGAGATACTCCGCTTCAATCTTGAGATGGAGGGCTATGATGTGCTGACAGCAGAAGGTGCAGAAGAAGCACAGCGAATAGTTGACAATAATTTGTCGGCCGGTAACGGTATTGATCTGATACTTCTCGATGTGATGATGACGCCCAAGTCGGGCTTTGAGTGGGCAAAGGAACTGAAGTCTGATGCCCGAACAGTCGGTGTGCCCATCATATTCTGTACGGCAAAGACCTTGGAGGAAGATTTGCTGCAGGGTTTTGCAATCGGTAGTGACGATTACATCTTCAAGCCCTTCCGCATCAGCGAAGTAAAAGCAAGGGTGAAGGCAGTATTAAGAAGGACACGCGCTGAATCAGAGGAATCCAAGACGATTCTGCCAGGCCCAACAAGCTCAAATATCATTAAATACGAGGGCCTGGTAATTGATCTTGACCGCAAGGAATGTTATGTTGACAATAAGGAAGTGTTGTTTACCAGGTTGGAGTTCGAGGTTTTGGCCTTACTTCTTTCCAAACCGGGACAGGTATTCTCGCGCGAACGGATACTTCAAGTTGCTTGGCCAAGCAACACTATAGTGCTTGACCGCACCGTGGATGTCCACATCACTCGCATTCGCAAGAAGATAGGACGTTACGGGGATTATTTGCGTGCGAAATTTAGTTACGGATATATGTTTGGCAGATGAAACAAGCACGATTCACCAATAAGATTGTCATTGTTGCAACAATCCTTGCGAGTCTGTTTACACTCTTCTTCGGCTTTTATGAGTACAGGCGTGAACATGCTTTTCGTGTGGACATTCTGCATTCGCAACTACAACTCAACAACTATCATTATCTTGAGAACCAAGGAGAACGCTACATTCGTGTAACCGTCATTGATACTCTTGGCAATGTGCTTTCGGACACCGAGGAGAAGGATATCAGCCGCATGGGCAACCATCAAGAGCGCGAGGAGATTCAAAAGGCTTTGCAATGTGGAAGTGGTTATGCCATCAAGCGAGCCTCCGAGACTAATGGTGAGAAGTATTTCTATTCCGCAACACGTTTCGGGGACAAGATAGTACGCTCTTCGGTGCCTTATTCCGCCGAACTCACATCTTCACTCGAACACGATTACACGTTCTTGTATTACACTCTCAGTATTTTAGTCCTCATCGCTACTGCGATGTACTTCCGTCATCGATATGAGTACAGCGAGCGCGAGAAGCAACGCATCAAACGTCAGCTCACCGAGAACGCTGCCCACGAACTGAAGACACCAGCCACCACCATCGAAGGTTATCTTGAAAGTCTTGTCAGCAATCCTTCGATGGACAAAGGGAAACGTGTGGAATTCCTCGAGAAATGTTATGCGCAGAGTCGCCGTATGAGTCAACTATTGACTGATATGAGCACACTCACACGTTTGGACGAAGCTCACATCACCCGGCCACAAACGCAAATAGATGCCGCCGCCATCCTTCGACAAATCCAAGAAGAAACCTTGACTAAGTTTAATGAGCAACACATTCAATTACAGATGCAAATTCCCACTTCATTACCTATGACGGGAGATGCTTCGCTCATCTATTCACTATTCCGCAACATTTTCAGCAATGTTCTCGCTTATGCCACCAGTGCTACTTACTTCCGTGTTCAGGCAGAGGGAGCAGGCAACCTTTACACTTTCACATTTATAGACAATGGAGCAGGTGTCCCTTCAGAACATTTGCCCCACCTTTTTGAACGTTTTTACCGAATCGATAAAGGGCGCTCCCGTCGTCTTGGAGGTACTGGACTTGGCCTCGCCATCGTCAAGAACATCGCACTTCAATATGGTGGTTCGGCTATTGCATTGCAAACACCGAAGGGAGGTTTGACCATCGAGGTTCAACTGACACGAACACATTCCTCATAAAGAACAATTTCTCAACGTTCATAGTGTTGAGCGAACAAAAAAACAAGAAGGGCGTGACAAGAATTTCAAAAAGATCTTGTCACGCCCTCGCGTTTATTGTTTCACTCCCTTTCGGGGAGCATGTGGGAAAGACTGCTGATTACATCATGCCACTTATAGGGATTGGCAGATTACATTATGCCACCCATACCTGGGTTGCCGGCTGGCATTGGTGGTTCTGGAGCTGGCTTGTCGGCAATGACGCACTCGGTGGTGAGGAACATGCCTGCTACAGAAGCGGCCTGCTCAAGAGCTACACGAGCCACCTTGGCTGGATCGATGACGCCAGTCTCGTGGAAGTGCTCATACTGCTCGGTGCGAGCATTGTAGCCGAAGTCCTTCTCGCCGTCCTTAACGCGCTGTACAACCACAGCACCCTCCTTGCCTGCATTGGCAACGATTTGACGGAGAGGCTCCTCGATTGCACGCTTGACGATCTCGATACCGAGCTGCTCGTCGTCGTTGTCACCCTTCAGGGCATCGAGAGCAGGGATGGCACGGATGTAGGCAACGCCACCACCAGGAACGATACCTTCGGCCATGGCGGCACGGGTAGCGCAGAGGGCGTCATCGACGCGGTCCTTCTTCTCCTTCATCTCGACCTCAGAGGCTGCACCAACGTGGAGCACTGCTACACCACCTGCCAACTTGGCAAGACGCTCCTGCAGCTTCTCACGATCGTAGTCGCTGGTGGTCTTCTCGATCTGCATCTTGATCTCGCTGACACGATCGGCAATGGCCTGCTTGTCGCCTGCGCCATCAACGATGGTGGTCTTCTCCTTATCGACAGTTACCTTGTCGGCTTGGCCGAGCATATCAACAGTAGCGTTGGCAAGTGTCAGACCTACCTCCTCAGAGATAACCTGGCCACCAGTCAGGATGGCGATATCCTTGAGCATCTCCTTGCGACGGTCACCGAAGCCTGGAGCCTTGACAGCGCAGATCTTGAGTGAGCCACGGAGGCTGTTGAGCACGAGTGTGGTGAGGGCCTGTGAATCGACATCCTCGGCAATGATGAGGAGTGGACGACCCGACTTGGCAACTGGCTCAAGCACTGGGAGCAGGTCCTGAAGGTTGGAGATCTTCTTGTCGTGGATGAGAATCAGAGGCTGCTCCATCTCACAGGTCTGCTTCTCGGCATTGTTCATGAAGTATGGCGAAATGTAGCCACGGTCGAACTGCATACCCTCGACAACATCGACGGTAGTATCCATACCCTTGGCCTCCTCAACGGTGATGACGCCTTCCTTCTTGACAGTCTTCATGGCCTGGGCGATGAGCTTGCCGATTTCCTCGTCGTTGTTGGCAGAAATACGGGCTACGTTCTCGATCTTGGTGTAGTCGTCACCAATCTCCTCAGACTGAGCCTTGACGCAGTCAACCACAGTAGCCACGGCCTTGTCAATACCACGCTTCAGGTCCATTGGATTGGCACCTGCGGTGACATTCTTGAGACCTACGCTGATCATGGCCTGAGCAAGAACAGTAGCGGTAGTTGTACCATCACCAGCCTTGTCGCCGGTCTTGGAGGCAACATCCTTGACGAGCTGTGCGCCCATGTTCTCGAATGGATCCTCGAGCTCAATCTCCTTGGCAACGGTAACACCGTCCTTGGTAATCTGAGGAGCACCGAACTTCTTGTCAATGATCACGTTGCGACCCTTAGGGCCAAGAGTAACTTTCACTGCATTTGCAAGCTGGTCAACGCCAGACTTCAGCATGTCTCTTGATTCTGTATTGAATTTGATAATCTTTGCCATAATAATATTATTATTTTAAAAGGAGTAAAAGAGTAGTAAAAAAGTAGTAAAAGGGACGATACTGTAATAAAATATCCCTTCGATGCCCTTAATTCCTTATGCCAAAATGGCTACGATGTCAGACTGACGCATGATAAGATACTTGACGCCTTCGAACTCGAGTTCCTGTCCGGCATACTTGCCGTAGAGTACCTGGTCGCCTACCTTGACTACCATCTCTTCGTCCTTGGTGCCTTTGCCACAAGCTACTACTTCACCCTTGAGGGGCTTCTCCTTGGCGGTGTCAGGAATAATGATGCCACCGACGGTCTTTTCTTCTGCAGGTGCGGGTTTGATCAACACGCGGTCTGCCAATGGTTGAATCTTCATAATTGTTTTGATGTTTATATTAGTTTTGATATTGAAATATTTCGGTTATTTCAGTGCAAATGTATTGCAACACTTCAACCTTTGCAAACTCCGTGCCAAACGGGATTGTTGGGACAATGTGACAAATTGTCCGACAAAAAAAGCCAGCGACATTTTGCCGCTGGCTATGCTATATTTGGAACATTATTGCCTCAAAAGGACCTTCCGGCCATTGATGATGTAAATGCCCGGGGGGAGGTTGTCACGACCTTTGTCGATGGGCTTGCCCAGAAGATTGTAGATGGTAGGAGAGCCTGTTTCGTCGGCAGATATTCCACTGATGGCTGCATCGTTGGCGCGCAAGGTCTGGAGTTCGTAGAGGGCGCTGAGCGCCTTGTGGTTGTTGTCGTTCCAAAGGCCTCGATTGAGCCACGATTCGATGACGATGGTGTTGGCGTTCCACGATGCTCCGCCATTGCCGTTCTCTTCGGGGAACCACCAATAGAGTCCGTTCGCATTGTCGTGCTTGAGGAGCTCGGCGACTAGGTCCTTGGTGAAAGCAAGTTGACCGGCTTCGGTGGCAGGCCAAGTGGATTGGAAGTCATATTTGGCGTCGCCGGGGTAGTACTGATAGAAATAGGCCGTCTCGACAATCTGCACAGGCTTCGTGGGGAACTGATTTTGGAGTGTGGTGAGCGTAGTGCCGAGTTTGGCAAGACTGTTGTGCCAGAAGGGATAGTAGCTGAGGCCGATGATGTCGTAATCGACGTCGCTGATGTAATTGTAGTAGTTGACAGTCTGGCTGCTGTTTTCGGTGCGTTCGATGTGGATGATGATCTTGCAGTCGGGGCACACTTCGCGCACTGCTTTCGAGCCACTGTTGAGCAAGAGGCTGAGGCGTGACCAGCCTGCACTGTTGTTGCTCTTGGCCTGCGAGGGATAGACCTTGTCGCTATTGTTGCGCCACAGCATGCCGTAGCTTATCTCGTTGCCCACCTGCACAAAGTCGGGTTCTGCACCATAAGCCTTGAGTTCAGTGAGACAGTTCTTCGTAAACGAATAGACCGAATCGGCAAGTGCCTCGTTGCTGGTATTGCCTTTCCAGCGTGAAGGGATGTCCTGATAGGAGGGGTCGGCCCAACAGTCGGAATAATGGAAATCGACCATCAGTTTCATGCCGGCATCCTTGACGCGCTTGCCCAGTTTCTTCACGTAGGTGAGGTCCTGAACAACGCCCGACTTTGACGAAGTGCGCTCCTTGGGATCGACAAAAATGCGCACACGAATGGCGTTCCATCCACACGACTCCTTGACGTAGGTCACTACATCGCTGATGGTCTTGCCATCGCGGTCGTAATAAGGGGTATTGTATTGCTCGTAACTTGGTAGCAGAGAGATGTCGCCGCCCACGAAGTGTTCGGTGGTTTCGGCCTTGGCAATCATATGTGTCATTGTGCCAAGGGCAAATAAAAGTAATAAGGCCTTCTTCATATAATATATATAATGTAGTTTTCTGTCTGCAAAGATAATGTTTTTCGCGATTCAACGAACAAAAACTGTTGATTTTTAAGAATTATCCGCTGAAAATTTGGACAAATCATCGGGAATTGTTATATTTGCAGCAAGTTTAACACACATAGTATTGTAAGTTTATGAATACACGAATTCTTACATTAACCTTAGGTCTGGCACTGGGTGCCACTGCACTTTTTGCACAGTATCCTACTATTCCCGACAGCGTCAAGGCGCGTGGAGCAGCCGAAGAGGCGGTGTGGAATCAACTCGATCAAGTCGCCTGGCAAAAAGCCGTCCCTGTCGTGATGGAGCAGATGCTCGATGGCAAGCCCTTTGTGCCATGGGCCAACCGACCCTCGGATTTGCGACAAGCCACGATTCCGGCATTCCCGGGAGCCGAGGGCGGCGGCATGTATAGTTTCGGTGGTCGCGGGGGAAAGATCCTGGTAGTTACTAGTCTCGAAGACGATGGACCGGGAACCTTGCGCGAAGCATGCGAGACGGGAGGAGCCCGCATCATCGTGTTCAATGTGGCAGGCGAAATACATCTGAAGCGCCCGATACATGTTGTGGCTCCCTACGTGACCATCGCCGGACAGACAGCTCCCGGCCAAGGCATCGTCGTGACAGGTGAGACACTAGAAATCGATACGCACGATGTCATCATCCGATATATGCGCTTCCGCCGTGGGGCGATGGATGTGGCACATCGCGATGATGCCTGTGGCGGCAACGGCATCGGCAACATCATCTACGACCATTGTTCGGCTTCGTGGGGACTCGATGAGGTGATGTCGATGTATCGTCATGTCTATGCCCGCAAGGCCAATGGCTATGGCGAAAAGTTGGCATGCTGCAACATCACCATCCAGGACTGCATCTTCGGCGAAGGCCTCGACCTCTACAACCACGGTTTTGGAGCCTCGATTGGCGGATATAATTCACTCTTCGCACGCAATCTTTTTGCCAACAACATCTCACGCAATCCATCGATTGCCATGAATGGAGACTTCAACTTTGTCAACAACGTGATCTACAACTGGTGGAACCGTTCGATAGATGGTGGCGACCATACTTCGCTCTACAACATCATCAACAACTATTTCAAGCCCGGACTTATCACTGGTTTCGATGCCAACCAACTGGTGGACAATTATCTGAGAAATTATCGGAAGAACGTCAAGAAGTTCGGTTTCGGTAACTCGGAACAGGCTGCGGCAAATAGGTCCGGCAAGAAGAAGGCCGATAAAGTTGCTGAGAAGGCCCCTGAAATCTGCTATCGCATCCTGAAACCCGAACACGGTAGGAGCGAGGCGAACGGAAGCGACTGGGGCAAGGCTTACGTTGCAGGTAATATCGTGGAAGGTTTCCCGACTGTGACGGCTGACAACTGGGCGGGAGGCGTACAACCTGCAGGCCTCGGCGATGAACAGAAGATACGTGAGGTGTTGAAGGCCGATGCTCCTTTCGAATATCATGCGCCACAGAACATCATGAACGCGGAGGAAGCCTATGAATATGTATTAAATAATGTGGGAGCTACGAAGCCTTGTCGTGATGCTGTCGATGAACGCATCATTCGCAGCGTGCGTACAGGAGAGGCGACTTTCGTGCCGGAAGCAGAGGAATACACTTCGCCTTACAGCCGCCGACGTCTGCCTGCCGATAGTTATAAGTTGGGAATTATCACCAATCCACAACAGGTGGGAGGTCTTCCTGCATACACTGGCGAACCTCGTCTGGACACCGATGGCGACGGCATCCCCGACGAATGGGAAACAGCAAATGGTCTTAATCCGAATGATGCAACGGACGCACTTCAAATCAGAGAGGATGGATATATGGTAATTGAATGGTATATCAATAGCCTTTAATCTCCCTTAGTATCTCTTTACTATAAAGATACATAGCTCATAGAGCAGATACAGCGGCAACGTTACAAGCACGAGGGTGAACACATCGGGCGGCGTGATGATTGCCGCTGCTATCATGATGAGCACTAGGGCATGACGACGGTATTTCCGCATAAATGCTGCCTTCAGGAGCCCCATCTTCGCCAACAGCCAGCAGACGACGGGCAATTGTGCCACGAGACCCATGGTAAATGTAAGGCCTGTGAAGGTGGAGATGTAACTGTCGAGAGAAATATAGTTGCGGACGTTCTTGTCCACCTGATAGGTGCCAAGGAAGCGGAAGGAGATGGGAGCGAGGATGAAGTAGGTAATCAAAACGCCGATGACGAACTGCACATAGCAACTCACGCCAATGGCGAACGAATATTTTCGTTCGTTGGAATAAAGAGCCGGAGTGATGAATCGGAATAGTTCGAAAAGGATATAGGGCGAAGCCAACAGGACACCGATGCTTACCGAAGCGGTGAGGTGCATCATGAACTGTGCCGAGAGTTCTGTGCTGATGAGGTCGATGGAATAGGGCGTAAAGCGGAACCCTTCGCCGCTGCCGGTGAGCGAGGCAATCCAGTCGCTGAGCCTTTCGATGGCACGGAAGGTAATGAAGTCGCTCTCCTTGGGAGCCAGCAGCAGGCGGAAAGTCTCTTCCTTGAAGCAGAACACAATGACCGAAAGAACTGCGACAACCAATACGATGCGTATCAGCATTTGCCGCAGTACTTCCAAATGGCTTCCAAAGCTCATTGTCTCAAGTTGTTCCTTCTGTGCCATATCTTCACCCCAACGGGGCATAAAACGCATCCTTGTAATACTCAACCTTCGCTTTGCCTGAACTGGGAATAACGATGGCAAAGACATCAAATCGCACGGGATAGTCGATGTTGCGCGAACGCATATAATAGTCGGCTGCACGTACACAACGCATGATCTTGCGTCGGTCGATAGCATCCTCAGGTCTTCCCCATAAGCCTGATGAGCGGGTCTTGACTTCCACGAAAACCATTTCATCGCTCACAGGATCGAAGGCGATGATGTCTGTTTCGTAAGCATGGTCTTTCCACCTTGTCTCGAGTATCTGCATGCCTTCCTGGCACAAACGTTCGATGGCAAGTTCTTCGCCGGATTGTCCGAGTTGGTAAGATGTCATGGGGAATAAATAAAAAAAGGAAACCGGCTCTCTGGACGTGATGAAACTCCAGTATATAGGTTTTGGGCTGCGGTCCGCCTCCGTAATCTTTCGAATTCCCGCCGGTGGTACCAGTGTTCGTGGCGTCGTCAGGGTCGAGAGCGCGCCTTCAGCATACGCTTTACCCGGTAAGTGTAAGAATCGATGAGTTTCCCGCTCTACATATCCGGTTTCCCTGCTGCAAAGATAATTAGTTTTTTCTATTTTTCCAAATTTTTTGGGAACTTTTTTGGTAAAATCCGCAAATTGAGTCGAAATGATTTGTAATTAATGGAAAAAGAGTATATCTTTGCATACATCTCATACCTGTGGTCGCCGTGTGGTGAAGGTCGGTGTTAGCATGGGGTATATCTCAAAACGAAATGGAACATCTACGGATGTAGGCGTTCCATTTTAATACGAAATAGCACATCTGCGAACATAAATGCTCCATTTCAAAATGATATAGTACATCTACGAACATGGACGTTCCATTTCAAAACGAAATAGTACGTCTACGAACATGGATGTTCTATTTCAAAATGAAATAGTACGTCTACGAACATGGATGTTCCATTTCAAAATGAAATAGTACGTCTACGAACATGGATGTTCCATTTCAAAATGAAATAGTACGTCTACGAACATGGACGCTCCATTTCAAAATGAAATAGTATGTCTGCCAACATGGACGTTCCATTTCAAAATGAAATAGTACGTCTATGAACGTAGACGCTCCATTTCAAAATGAAATAGTACGTCTATGAACATAGATGCTCTATTTCAATGAAAAATTGCGGGTTTATGAGTTCGGACGCGCTATTTCTTCGTTCTTGGGGTATAACGCAAGGTCTTGAAGCTCACTCCGAATCTTGATGCTGTTCTTTTCAGGCTTTTGTAGGAATCCCAACCATAGCGTTTGGCTATTGTTTCGAGACTCTGGATGCTGATTTCATACTCTTGGGCTCTTTTGAACTCGTTGGTAGGCTGAAAGCCATTGAGGCCTTCTTTCTTTTGGGTTTTGACGTATTCCTTGTACTCCTGGTATTTGGCTATCTTTTCATCCCACTTCTCCTTCGCCTGCAATACACGCCAATGCAGGACGATGTCGTTCAGCCTCATGCCCGTCAGCAACTGTACGGCAAACCACAGCGCTCGCTGGTCAACGTCAAGCAGCAGGGCAATGTCCTCCGATTTGTGTGTCTTTGTCGTGCGAATGGCTTCGATGACTTCATCAATGATGATTTCACCTGTTGGATCTCCTTTTCGATTGTAGAGTTCTTCCACACTTGTAAATCGTTTCAATTTATTCATAATTGCTGTGTAATGATTTGATATCTTTTGTTTTTTGTAGTTTTTTTAATAGTCATTCGCGTCTGCTTCGATTACTCGACCATCGCAGGCATAAAGTTTGAAGCGGATGTGTTTGTCCTTGGGCCAAGCGGGGAAGAGGATGGGTTCGCCTGTGGAGGGGTCTTCTTGAAGGAGCATCTCTTCGAGGCCGATGAGGGCGGAACCTCCCCAGTTGTGGTCGGGACTCCAGTCGAAGCCGGGACCCCAGAATGCGGGGAAGCGATAGGGCCCATCCTGGAGCTTCTCCATAGTGAGACGAAAGGCATCATCGGTCTGCCCGAGACATGCTGCCCAGATGTTGTCCTGCTTCCAGCCTTTCGACGAACGATGGGCTAGGGCCACCGAGTCGCATTGGTAGGTATTCAAGGCTTTTTCATTGGCAACGTATTTGCCTGTCTCGTCTGTCTCCAGTCCGTAGATGCGCCAGGGCCAGACGGGATAGAGTTGCGGAGTCTCGACGTTGTTGATGCGTTCGTAGGCAATGGCCGGAGCAATACATTCCTTGCCCTGTTGCAGTCGCGTGGGGATAGGAGGGATGCGCGTAGCCAGAGTCTTGATGTAGGCGAGATTTGTGGTGTCACCCGACACTTCCATATATCGAATGAAATCCTGCGATACTCGTTGCAGAGCGGCGATGGTGCTCGCCGAATTGTACGTCATCTTGTAGGTCTCGCATCCCGAGCCGGGAAAGAGGATAAGGTGCCCATTGGCATCGAGTCCACGGCGACCTCGTTGGAGAGCTAGCTGCTGATAGTGCTCGTCGAAGAAACGGAGGCAGGAGAGGATTAGTGGGGAGTATTTTTCTATTGGGAAAGACATATCATATCGCCATGCTTCCAGTGCCATTTCGCAGAACTCGAGCGAGGTGTCCCATTCGTATTCCGTATTCGGCGGTGTTGGGCAAGCCGAAGTTTTCCATCTGCTCGGTGAAGCAGGCTCCATCGTGTCCCCAATAGGCGCGGGTGCGTATTTCGGCATTGTGCAGCAAGCGAAGGTAGAAGTCGAGCTGCGTTTGCAACAGGTCGTAGTCGCCGCTTTTCAACATGCCCCAATAGACGAGACGCTGGTTTTGTGCCGTGAAGGTGCCGCCACCCCATTTGCGGAAGTCGGGCGTGGGGTGGAACTTGCCAGCCAGATAGTTCGCCGTATTGGCGCTATCGACTTCGAGCGGGTCGAATGCAAAGAGTCCTCCGTTGAACTTGGTGGGGTATTCGCCTCCATAGTTGCAGCCCAGCATATAGCGGAAAAGCGTCACGTTGCGCAAGGCGGCAGCAAGTTCGTCATCGCTGCCATCGGTCTCGAAGAAACTGCGGTTCATGTACTCTTTCCACCAGTTTTGGCAGGACAAGCGATCCTTCTTCAGATTGACGGCACGTTGTGTTGTGGCAATCGTTTGATACCACTCGTCGAGCGACGACTGCTGTGTGCAGAGAGTAATCTGGAAATGATGATGACGCGCAACCTTGTTTGCCGAACCGTAATGCCATCGGTGGTAGGGTCGGCCGTATTCATCCTGGGCATCGTCTTCACCTAGGAACTGTCCTCCTGTCAGCACTCCGCCGAAGACGCGGTCCTTGAGGGGATTGTAGAGGCTATCCTTCCAAGCGTCGAGCTGTTGGTCGCGGACGGTGTAGTCGAACACTGTCTCGTCTTGGTTCTGATGGAAAAAAATGAGTCGGGTGGAGGTGGGATTGATGCTGTCGTGGCGCGTGACGCAACGATTCGGGTCGGCATGCTTGGGAGCCAGCCATTTCCAGCTGGATTGCTGGCCTTCGGCCTGTGTGAACGGCTGGTCTTGGGTTCGCCAACTATGATAACTCAGAGTAGGGAGGGTCTTTTGCCTGGCATCCACTTCGACATGAACTACGGGCTTGAAGACATCGCACCAGATGGTGACCGTTACACCGCCCTGTGAGAGCGTCATCTCTCCCGTTTCGAGATGGAGTGTCTGTGCGAAACCGTCCTCTTCCCAGTTGGGGAATGGACTCAGTTCGAAGCGTCCCAATTTCAGCATCGTGTTGTTCTCGTCGAAAGTGCCTGATTGGGAAACGTAGAAACGGATGGTTCCCTGGGTGTCGCACCAAACGTTAAGACCCACACCACCGCCTCCCACTGGCATCGAACCAGCAGAATTCATCGAGGGCGTGCTCCAAGTGTAGGATGTCGTCCTGTGTGCATTGTCCAGCTTTCCTGCGAGGACAGGGAAAGTGAACAATGTTAGAAATGTGAATAATGTGAGGAAGGAACAGCGTTTGAAGCGAATCATATTTGAGGGAGATGGTATATGGATGAATTGTTGCTACTGCCAGGAGAACAGGAGATGCAGCTGGTAGGGTAGGCTCCGGTCGAGGGCAAACTCTTGGAGGACGCCTGGACCACACGAACCATTGCCAATGCCGAGGATGGCACAGTCGAGATTGAGGATGATTTGTCCAGAGGCTTCGAGCTGATAGTCGTTGCGCTTTGAGCCAAGTTCCTCGGGCGTATAATGAAGCGCTTGGAAAGTGAATCCTGGGGTGCCGTACTCGCTCCAAGGTGTGCGGAAATGCTGGCGTTGCGATTCTTCGACGGGGAGGGCCGTGATGCGCAGGCCGTGCCCCTTGGCGTCGAGGAGAGAGAGCAGCGTGGTGCCCATATGGTTGCCTCCATCCTGTGGCTTTGGATAATGGGTGTATTGTTCGCTTACGGTACCCTTCCACAGTCCGTATTGCGTTTCGACGAGTCGGTCGGGATAGGTCTCATCGGGGCCGAGGCCATACCAGACGAGTTTCTCGAGTTGTTGAGGCAAAGCAAGTTGTATGCCGAGACGTGCAAGGTCAGGCAGTTCGCCTTCGGGACGATAGGTCTGGGTGAGTTCGATGCTGCCATCAGCATTCGTTTTCCATTCGGAAGTGACGAGGATGCTGCCTTGGGCATATTGATAGCGCTCGACATTTTCGGAAACTTTTGTGCGTGCAGGTTTGTCGAGTTCGTGCTTGGTCCATTCCTTGGCTATCCAGTTGCCGAACATCTTGTCGTTGTCGAGCGGGGCACGCCAAACTTGCAACTTTGCGTTGTCCTTGATGAGGTGGAGGAGCGAATCGGTGCTGAGACGGCGCGAAGGTTTGAGCTTTTGGGCCATCATCTCTGGACGCTCATAGATGGGAATCTGCGTATTGTAGATCTCGTAGCCCGCTTCTGCCCATGGGGTGGCATTGCGGAGACGGACGCTGAGGTTCAGACGGACATCGATGGAATAGGTTTTCTTGGCATCGGTGTTTGTGAAGAACGGGACAGGAAGTGCCACGGTGTCGCCTGGCTCGATGCTTTCGAGAAGATGTATCACGCGAGGCGTGCCGAAGGGCTTGCCATCCTTGACATATTGATAGGTGATGTAGTAGTTGTCGAGCGTGGTGTGGTGATTGAGGTTGACGATGGAGAGGGTGGGAAGTGACGGCTTCAATATCTTTTCGGGGGTTCTTTCTTTCGAAGGACCGGTAATAATCCTTACGGGAGCATAGACCTGCTTGACTGTGCGATATTTGGCTGTTACGCTGCGGTCGCTGCGGATGACACCATTCATGCAGAAGGCGTTGAGGTTGGGTTTGTCGCCAAAGTCGCCGCCGTAGAGGACGGCATCCTGCGGGATGTCGGGCTGGTTACGTGTCGGGTAGAGCCCTTGATCCACCCAATCCCATATGAAGCCACCCAGCATACGCGGATGGCTGTATATTTCTTCCCAATAGCGGTCGAGGTTGCCGATGGCATTGCCCATGGCGTGGGCATATTCGGAGGTAAGGACAGGACGATCGTCCACGATGCCATCGAGGATGCCGCCTCGGAAGTGGTCGGTACGTTGAGCCAGACTGAGGAGGCGTGTCCAACGAGCATTCTCGGCACGTTCCTGGTCGGCATTTTCGTCCATACCTGGATTGAGGTAAGCATCCTGTGTGCGTGGATAGAAACGGGAAATCATATCGACGGTGGCAGGATCGGGAGCATATTCAGGCTCGGAAGTGGGCTGTTGGCCAGTCAGGAGATAGCCTTGTGCTCCTTCGCTATGCACGGGGCGTGTCGGGTCGAAGTCGTGGAGCCATGCCGAAATGGCAGCGAAGTTCGGGCCATAGCCACTTTCGTTGCCCATGCTCCAGATGATGACGGAGGGATGGTTCTTGTCGCGTTCGGCCATACGGACAGCACGGTCGAGGAAGGCGGCATACCACTCGGGAGTGGAAGCCAGCGTGCCACGGAGACCATGTGTCTCGATGCCAGCTTCGTCCATGATGTAGAGTCCCAGACTGTCGCAAAGCTCATACCAACGTGGGCAATTGGGATAATGGCTGGTGCGCACTGCATTGACACCTGCCCGTTTCATGAGGATGATATCTTCGAGCATGCGTTCCTCGGTCATCACACGGCCCAGTTTGGGATCATGCTCATGACGATTCACGCCGCGCAGACGTATGGGACGTCCATTGACAAGGAAACGTCCGTGACGAATCTCAATGCATCGGAATCCTACCTTTTGTTGCAACTGCTGGCGGACATTTCCCAGACTGTCTTCTAGGGCTAAGGTGAGGGTATAGAGATAGGGGGTCTCAGCAGTCCATTCCTTCACATCTTCCACGATGGTCTGCATGCGTCCGAATTTGCGTGGTCCGCGCTGCGGGAACCATTCGTTCATCAGACCTGCCTTGTGTTGAAGGTCGAGCACTTCGGAGGCATCACATTGAAGGGAAGTTATTTCGCTGCCCTCGTCATCACGGAGGGTCGCTTTCAATCGGCAACCTTTGACGCTGGCCAGTCCATCATCAATGCCCTTGTTGGTGCCGTCCATGCCATCCCAAACGAGCTCGGGATCAATTTGAAGACAATAGGATACTTTGCCTTGGTAGGATGAAGCCCTGCGATCGAGGGTGCGAATAGTGACATCTGCGATGCGAAGAGCTGGGGTATGAATTAGATAGACGGAACGATGTACGCCAGCGAGACGCCAGAAATCCTGATCCTCGAGATAAGCACCATCGGAATATTTATATACTTCGAGGGCGATGGTGTGGGTGGGGGTTGAGGGGTTCGAGAGGTTTGAGGGGTTCGAAAGGTTCGAGGTAATGTCGAACTCGGCAGGTTCCATAGCGCCTTGGCTATATCCCACTTTTTCTCCATTGACCCAAACATAGAATGCTGAGGCTACTCCCTCCATACGTACCATTGTCCGTCCTCCATCGGAAAGCCAGGAAGCAGGAACAGTAAACTCACGAAGATATTGTCCCGTTGGATTACGTTCTTCATAGGTCGTCCAAGACTTGTCGGGTTCGGTAGTCACATAGGGAGGATCGATGCGGAAAGGATAACCTGCTGAGACGTAGATGGGTGTTCCATAACCATTAACTTCCCATGTTGCTGGAACAACAAGGGGATTCCAGTCGCCTTGCTGGCACTGGAATCCCGGTTGTTCGAATCCTGCGATACGTCCCTCTGGTGTGGGACTCCAATGAAACTTCCATACTCCGTCGAGCGAGAGATAGGAATCTCCTGGTATATGGATATAGGGAGTAAACGATGCTCGTGCTGGCAGGCGATTGATTTGCAGCACGGAGACATCTTCCCAATCATGGTGCGCTCGTTGTGCCACACTCGCCGAGAAAGCGATGATGAGGCCAAGGGAAAGTATGGAACGTTTCATAGGGTATTAATTTGAGGGAGTTAACTCACGCTAACTCCCGTTGACTCCAATAATAGAAATTAGGCAAACAGATCCTTCCAGTCGTAACTGCCCGGCTTGATGGTCAGATGGGTAGCGGTGGCATCAAGACACTGCATCCTTACGATGCCAGGGCCGATGACGTTGGAGATATGGAAGCGTGTCCAACCAAGAGCCTTGATGGCTGAATGTGCTGTTGCGCCACCTTCGATGATAAGTTCCGACAGCGTGGTGGATTTGGCGATGCGTTGTGTCATGTCTCCTGTCACTTGGCGCAGCGCCAAGGCTCCCTCACGGGTGCCTGAACTTGGATAAGGAAGTGTCAGAATGAATGAGGCAGTCTTGCCGGCAACGACCTGTGTCTGTTTGAGGCGTCCCATCCATTTGTCAGCAGCTTCCTTGGGTGTAATCTTTTGATTGGTTACATTGTCGAATACCTCACGTGGCATAGGGATGCTGGCCATGTTGTGACGGCGTACGTAGGGTTGGCTACTGAGGTCGATGCTTTGTGTGCTTCCGCAAACGATGAGCGCAGCGCCCTTTTCGTTGAGACCATGGAAGGATTTGGCACGTGTTGGTTTGCGGCCAAGTTCCTCAAGAAATGCACAGAAGAGGTCGGCAGCACCAGCGAGTAGGGTGGGGATGCGATTGTTGAGAGCCATCTTCACGGTGCGGTGCACGTCTTGGGCATCTTCGGCATCGCAAATGCGCAGACGACTGCCAGGCATGACATCGATGGCAGCAGCAACATTGGCTGTAGTGGCCGGGAATTCTGGATCACGGCTGAAGTCGGTCTGATCGATGGGCAAGCCATTGACGAAGTATCGTCCACCACGGATGGTGCGTCCCATGCTTGGGTTGGCAGGCATGTACATGACTTGCTCGTAACGCGACTCCTCGATGAGGGCGCGTAATTCGAGGTGAACATGACCGCGCAAGGCAGAATCGGTCTTCTTGAACAGGTGCAGTATATCGTCCTGTTTTGCCATTGCTTGTGCCCGTTTCAGAGGTGTCATGGCAGCATAACGGGCCTCGGTTAGTTTTGGCAGTCCCAACTTGATGGCTTGGCAGATGCGGTGGGTCTCGTTCACGGCATCTTGCTCGGTCATAGATCGGGTGTCGGTAGCAATAACGATCAGGTCGCTAACTGGCAGGTTGTCAGCGACGTCAATAAGTAAAGCGGTTGATAAACCGTAGGAGTGACCTATACCTGCAATCTCAGCAGCGCCTGTCAAGTCATCAGCAATTACAATTATCATAATATCTTCTTTTTAGTTTCAAATGGAATAGCAGTGTCCGTTTAGTTATTGTTTGTTTTCTAGACGATAGATAGCCATACGTGTTGCGTAGTCGATGCTGCTCAGCAATGCTTCTTCGGCGGCAATGCCCTTGCCTGCAACGTCGAAGGCTGTGCCATGGTCGACCGAGACACGTATGATGGGGAGTCCAAGTGTTATGTTGACACCTTTCTGTGGCAGCATCTTGCCCGTCTCGGGGTCCCAGTTGAAGCCCAGAACCTTGAGCGGGATATGCCCCTGATCGTGATATTGTGCCACGACACCATCATATTTGCCGCATTTGGCTTTGGCAAAGATGGAGTCGGGAGGGATGGGACCTTCGACGTTGAAGCCGCGCTTCTGAAGTTCCTCGACGGCAGGAATAATCTCCTGGGCTTCTTCCCAGCCAAAGAGCCCGTTCTCGGAACAGTGAGGATTAAGTCCGGCGATGCCGATATGTGGATTCTTGATGCCGAATTGGAGACATGCATCGTAGATGAGTTCGGTTACTTCAATGATACGTGCCTTCTTGCAAAGGTCACAGGCCTTGCGAAGAGAAACGTGTGTCGAAACGTGAATCACACGCAATGGTCCATCGGCCAGAAGCATAGCGTACTTCTTGGTGCCGGTGAAGGTGGCGTAAATCTCTGTATGACCGTCATAGTTGTGGCCTGCCTTATGGAGAGCTTCCTTGTTAAGCGGTGCGGTGCATGTGCCATCCACTTCGTTAGCCATAGCCAGGTCGATCGCCTTCTTGACATATTGGAAGGCTGCATTGCCGCACTGCACCTGCACCTTGCCCCATTCGAAGGTATTCAGATCGATGAGACCAAGGTCGAAGACATCGGCAATGCCTGGCGTGAACTTTGCATCCTTGACGTCATGGATGGAATTGAGCTTTAGGTCAAGGTCAAGCAAGTCGATGGCTTTCTGCATGATACTGGCGTCACCGACAATGAGTGGGCGACAAGTGCCGTAAATTTCGTGGTGAGACAGTGAGCGTGCGCAGATTTCGGGGCCGATGCCTGCGGGGTCACCCATAGTTATGGCTAAGATTGGTTTCATGAGGAAGAGAAGTTAATATAAAGAATTGTAGATATCGATGGCATCCTGCAAGGTGACAGGACGCGGATTGTTGCGGAGCAGACGTTGCTGCTTCATGGCAGCCTCTGCCATCTCGGGCACAGCGCTCTGAGGGATTCCAATCTCGGCGAGCGTCTGTGGAATGCCACAATCGCGCGAGAGTTGGGTCACAAAATCCACACCACGCAGAGCGGTATCCTCATCATTCGCTCCGGGTTCGCAACCCAAGGCGATAGCCACTTCAGCATATTTTTGGAGATTGGCAGGCATATTGAACTTCATCACTGTGGGGAGGAGCACTGCGTTCGAAAGACCATGGCTCTTGTGGAACATTCCTCCCACGGGATAGGCGAGGGCGTGGACAGCGGCAGTGTTGACGGGACCCAGTCCGAGGCCACCATACATCGAACCCATCAGCATTGCTTCGCGTGCTTCGATGTCCTTTCCGTCCTTGACGGCACGCAGTAGGTGGCTGGCAATGAGCTGGATGCCATAGCGTGCATACATATCGACAGCTGGATGGGCAAACTTGTTGGTATAGACTTCGATACAGTGGGTCAAGGCATCCATGCCAGTTTCGGCGGTGATACGCGCTGGCATACTGATGGTCAGTGTGGGGTCAAGGTAGGCCACATCAGCAAGAAGGTGGTCGGAGATGACACCTTTTTTACCGTTGTCGCTCTCGTCGAGGAGGATGGCATTGGGCGACACTTCGCTGCCAGTGCCAGCAGTAGTGGGTACACAGGCAAACCATACTCCACGTTTCTTGACAAAGCCGATGCCGAAGCATTCTTCGATGGTTTGTTCGGAATGGAGGAAGGTGGCGACGAGTTTGGCAACATCCATCACCGACCCACCACCGACACCGAGCACCGAGTCGGCTTCGAACTCCTGTGCCTCGTCAAGGATGCGCTTGAAGTCGGCCACCGTGGGTTCGCGCAAGATCTGTGTCTCGACAAGAACCTTGACACCATTGGCTCCAAGTCGTTCGACGTAAGGCTGCAAAATTGGTACGATAGGGTTGGCGGTGAGGAGCAAGAGATGGTTGAGACCCATCTTGATATAGTCGTCGCAGAAATGGTCCAGACATCCTGTGCCGAACTCTATTCTCTTGGGTTGTTTTAGTATAATTGGTTCCATGGGGATGGGGTGGTGAGGGGTTAAGAGGGGTTAAGAGGGGTTCGAGGGGTTAAGAGAGGTTCGAGGGGTTAAGAAGGGTTAAGAGGGGTTGGCTTTTCTTTCTTTGAGGAAACCGTAGATGGTGAGTTTCTCGTCAGCCTTGTCGCTAGGGAAGAGGAATGAAGCCAGATAACCTACGACGAGGACGATGAGGTGACTATAGACACCCAACATATATTTCGAATGGGTGAAGTTCCAGGAGCCCAAGTCGATCAGAGCATGTTTTGAACCGTCGGGCATCTTCATGGGGGAAGTCAATGTGGCGTATGCCGTGAAGAGGATGCAGGCGATGAGGCCTATGTAGAGTCCCTTCTTGTTGGCACGTCGACTGAAAAGTCCCAAAAGGAAGATTCCCACGATTCCTGCCGAGAAGATGGCGTAGAATGCAAAGATTGTCTCAAGCACCGAACCACCATGTGTCTGGACATAGGCTACAGCAATGGCGATGACACCGAGGCTGGCAATAATTACAGCCCAACGTCCAGCGTTGAGTTTCTGTTTGTCACTCATACTGGGACGCAACTTCACGAGGTAGTCCTGCACGGCGATGGCTGAAATGCAGTTGAGGTCAGAGTCGAGCGACGAGATGGCAGCAGCGGCGATGGCAGCGATGATGAGTCCGCGTATGCCAAGGGGCAGTTGTGTCGAGATGAAATGCGGGAACACGGCATCAGCCTTCAAGAGTTGTGCCCCAGTGTTGGGGTCAATGACCGCGGGGTCGGGCGACAGTTGGTAATATGCCCAAAGCAAAGAGCCTACGAGCATGAACATTGTCCAGACCGGTACCGAGAGGAAGACTCCGATGAAGGCTGCCTTCTTGGCCTCGTGGTCGTTCTTAGCTGTCAGGTAACGTTGGACAATGGTTTGATCGGTGCCATATTTCTGCAGAGCATAAAAGATGCCATTGAAGACCATCACCCAGAATGTGGTTTCGACAAAGTTCCAATCATAAGGACCTACGTCAATCTTCCCTGCTGCCCATGCTGTGCCTACAATCTCGCTTGGTCCGTAGGGTGTACCCACACCAAAGAGAAGGAAAGTGATACAAAGCAGGCCACCGCCGATGAGCAGGAATCCTTGTACAACATCCATCCAGATGATGGCCTCCATGCCACCCAAGAGTGTCAGGATAATGATAGCCAAGGCCAATACGGCTATGACGAGGTAGATGTTGAGATTCATGAAGGCAGCCAGTGCCATCGAAACCAGATAGAACACCGAGCCCATTTTGGTGAAATGCGTCAGGACGAAAGCCACCGAACTATAATAGCGGGCTCCTGCACCGAAGCGACGCTCGAAATACTCGTAGGTAGATAGTTTGATGATCGAACGATAGAGCGGAACAATGACACCGATGAGGGTGAGGAGGACGATGGGTACCATAAGGCCTTGCACCAACAGAACCCAGTTGCTGCTGTAGGCGGCTCCCGGGTAAGCAAGGAAGGTGACACTGGATATCAGTGTGGCAAAGATCGAAATGCCCACAGCCCAGGCGGGAACGCGTCCGCTGCCCGTGAAGTAGGTCGAACTGTCCTTTTGCCGATGGGCAAAGTAGAAGCCCATGACAATGGCAAGCAGAATACTTGCAATGACGATGAAATAATCAAACCAGTGTAGGCCCATGGGAAGTGAGGGGTTAGGAGGAGTTCGAAAGGTTTGAGGGGTTCGAGGTGTTAAGAGGAGTGAAGAGGTGTTCGGACTAACAACCTTTCGCTCCGAGCTCTGCTCGCGTGGAGCGAAGCGTAACAACCTTTCTTAACCTTTCGAACTTTTCTAAACTTTAATAGTGTACCACGCCTCGCGCTTTCATTGCGATTTCCTTTTCCTCTTCTTCACTCAGTCGGGTGAGAGGGGAAAGGACATCGGGAGAACAGAGACCATCGGTCTGCATCATCACCTTGAGAGCAGTGAGTGATTGGCCCAAGGTACGTCCTGCCTGATAGATTTTTGCAATGTCGTTGGTGTTCACCTGCAACTGCTGGGCAGTAGCAAGGTCGCCTGATGAAGCAGATTCGTAGAGTTTGCGGAACATGCCAGGTGTAAAGTTGCCTGTGGATGGTACGATGCCATCTCCGCCCAAAGAGAGTGAATAGAACGATTGTGCTGCCCATCCGCAGAAATAACTGAAGTCCTCACGATGCTGAGCAAATGAAATACAGAGCTGCATGCGTTCCAGATCGCGTTCGGAGTCTTTCAGTCCCACGATGTTGGGATGGTCGGCAAGTCGCTTGATGACATCCACCGGAATGCTCATATGGGTGGTAGCGTAGATGTTGTAGAGCATCACCGGAGCCTTTGAATAGTCGGCCAACTGTCGGTAATAATTCTCCATCTGTTCGGGTGTCAGGGCATAATAACTTGGAAGCGTTGCCACGATGACATCGGCACCAAGGGCAGTAAAGGCGTCCACTTGGGCGCGCTGTTCGCTGATGCAGTTGCCTGTCAGACCGGCATAGACGGTCACTTTGCCGTCTGCAGCTTTCACTGCAGTTTCGACCAACAGTCGTGCCTCGGCCTGACTTACAGAATTGCCTTCGCCTGTGGTGCCCATCAGCAGTGGGCTGACATTGTTCTTGACAAAACTATCAATGATACGACCGACAGCAGCAGTGTCAATCTTGCCTTCGGGAGTGACGGGAGTGACCATTGGGACAACTACGCCGCAATATTTCTTCTTATTCATTCCAAAAATTACAGATTTTTCTATGTTGAAATTGTTAATTTATAATTATTATTTGCAAATTGTTTTGTCAACTTGAGTCAACAAAAAAGGCACTTTTGCGGGGCAAAGATAAAGTTTTTATCTGAAAGCACCAAATTTTTAGGCATTTTTTTCAAAAAAAAATTTTCGTTTTTATCTTTGCGGTATGAAAGAAACATCAAAAACTGGTCTTGTGCTCGAAGGCGGCGGCTTGCGAGGTATGTTTACATGCGGTGTACTTGACGTCATGATGGACAACGGCATCACTTTCGATGGCGCAGTAGGTGTGTCGGCTGGAGCCGCTTTTGGCGTCAATATAAAGTCGGGTCAGCGCGGTCGTGCCCTCCGTTACAACCTGCTGATGGCGGGCGACAAGCGTTATATGAGTATGCGTTCGCTAATCTTTACAGGTAACTTGTTCAATGCAGAGTTCTGCTACCACACAGTGCCTTGCAAGATAGATATCTTCGATGGAGAGGCTTTTGCGAATAACCCAATGGAGTTCATCTTGGTTTGTACCGATATACTTGCGGGCAAACCAGTCTATCACGTCATGGATCATGTTGATTATGACGAGTTGGAGTGGATTCGTGCGTCGGCATCACTTCCCTTGGTCGCACAGCCAGTGCACGTGGATGGCCAGGTGCTTTTGGATGGTGGACTTACTGATTCCATACCTCTCAAGTTTATGCAAGAGCGCGGGTATGAACGCACTGTCACGATCTTGACCCAGCCTTTGGGCTATCGCAAGACGCTTACCAAACATCTTGGCTTGATGAAATTCGCCACGCGGAACTATCCCAAGGTGTACGAGTGTCTGCTCAAGCGTCCCGATATGTACAATGGACAACTCGACTATGTGATGAACGAAGCAAAGCAAGGCAGGACATTACTCATCGCCCCCACCGAAAAACTCGATGTGGGACGTGTGGAGATGAAGCGCGAAAAGTTGCAGAAGGTTTACGACGAGGGGCGTAGGGTGTGTGAGGCGATGTTGCCGAAGATTAGGGAGTATCTAGACCCCCTCTAATCCCCCTGCTTAGGGGGAAGAATCAAGATCGACGAGCAAGTCCTCCCCCTAAGCAGGGGGAATGAGGGGGTCTCCTCAGAACCTCACGCCATAATAGATGCGGCTTTTCCAATAGGTGTTTTGGATGGAGAATTCATCACTGTTACCGACCCGGTAAGTTTGAAGCACGCTCATAAGGCCAATGTAATAGTGTCCGCGAGAATAGATGGCACCCACGCGGCTTAGGAAGTATAGTTGTGCATTTTGAATAGGCAGACGATTGCTGATTGTTTCTCCTGTTGCAGGGTCCTTCTCCACTCGCAGCGTGTAGTTTTTCCAAATCATAAAAGTAGGTTGTGCCGAAATGTGCAGGAGCCAGTGGTATTTCGTCACGTAGTTGTAGGCATAACCTCCACCTATTGCCGCATGCCTCATGGTGATGCTGGGCTCGTTGGGTATGTTGTATTTCGTATCACTGATTTTGCTGGATAGCAGACCGTTGTAGAATGTGGCGGCGGCAATCACGCTGCCAGCCGAACGCTTCTGGATCATCGTGTTGTTGAACGCAGCAGGATAGGAGAATTTGCGTCCATTGAAGACAAAATAGGCATTGACCGACATACCATAGAGGCGAGTGCTCTCAACTGTGGCTCGGGAGCGTATCTTCCCAATCTTGATGTCAGTATCGAAGTCGCTGATGTTGGTGAATGTCACGTCGGCTCCCCACCAGTTATTGTAGAAGTTGATGTTGTATTCCTGGTCGGAGGATTTGTTGAACAGACGCCGTGGGGCAAACGAGATGGTGAGACCGATGCCTTTATAGGAAGCTGAGAGACCTATTGTAGTACGTAGGGCAGAGTTCATCTTGATGGTCATCATCTCATTGTCCTCCATCAAGTTGTGGATATTGAGGTTGCTTCCGAAGCCATCATAGCGTACTTTTACAATCCAGTTTTGGCGAGGAAGTCTCACGAAGGCAGTGTCGGTATTTACCCTTTGCTGGCGTACAGTGAGCAAGCTGTCAATGTGATGCCAGAACTGTGCCTCGACGGGGATCGGGGCACAGCATATTATTATGAATATGAAAAGGAATTTTCCTATACCTTTCATCGTGGAGGACTTGCTTGTCGGTGCTCAGTTCTTCTCCCTAAGAAGCGAAACGACCTTGTCGTAATCAAGTTCGGTGAAGTCCTTGATGACGTGATGGCTCAGTTGTGCCACTACGTCGGGAGTATTGGTGGTGGTGATGCCGATGGTGTAGATGCCCGAAGCCATGCCGGCTTGCAATCCGTTGATGGCATCTTCGAAGACCACACAGTCGTCAATGTCCAGTCCGAAGACCTTGGCTCCCAGCAGATAGCAGTCGGGGGCGGGTTTGGAGGCCGAGAAGTCTTCGCTGGTCAGCACGCGGTCGAAGAGCGCATCAAAGTGTGGTAACTGTGCAGCCACAGCCTTCATCTTCATCTGGTTCGAACTGGTGACGATGGCACACTTCACGCCATGTCGCTTGCAGTCCATCACAAAATCCTCGGCTCCGGCTATCCAATTGTAGCGCATTTGCATTTCCCATTCGTTCAGACCTTCGGTGATGATGGCCTGGACTTTGGGGTCGGGGAAATATTTATCGTAGATTTGCACCAGGGTCATACCCTTGATCTTGTACTCCAGACGGTCGATGTCAGGGCGGAATCGGCGACAGGTCTTGCCCCAAAAGATGGAGTATTGTCCTTCGGTATCGAAGAGGGTGCCATCGAGGTCGAAAAGTGCTGCTTTGAAAGTTTTCATCTGAATAATACCTTAAATGAGGGTACAAAGTTACGAAAAAAAGTTGAAAATGAAGATTTGAAAAGGAAATTAAATCGAAAAAGCGTGTCAATCCGCAAAGATTTGGCACGCTTTATCAACTCCGTTGGTCAATAGACCCCAATTAGTAATTGCCAATTATTAATTGCCAATTATTAATTGTTAATTATTAATTGTTATTTGTCAAGTCCTCAATCTGGTCGATGATTTCCTGATACTGTCGCTGGGTCTTGTAGTAGATTCGGAAGCCGCAGATGAGGCCGATGACGCCACCAAAACCTCCTCCCAACAACAGAGGCATCATATCGTCGGGTCCGTTGACACGATATACCTCATAGACAAACCAGGCAAGCCAAAGCAGTACGGCAGGGATGCCGAAGAGGAGCCATTGGGTGTCGAACTTCTTGGCACGAGCCACATTTTTCCTGGCTTCGAGCAGGTCACCGCTCATCAGGCTGGAACTGTTCAAATTGCGGTTGTTCCAGATGTTGGCTCCTGCGCAGATCAGCATAAAGATGCTGGTGCCAATCCAGAAGGCCATCGAGAATCCTACCATCTTGTAGAATACCCAGTAACTGTAGGGAACCATCAGGATGGCGATTGCCGTGAGGATAAAGTTGCGGCGGTTGATGCTCCGCATATTCTTGCGCATCGACTGGCGGATAAGCTTTTCATTCACGATTTCCTGCTGTTCCAGTTTCTTCTTGAGGATGTTCATCTGCTGACGCATCTCGTTCATTTCAAATTCGCTCATAATGGGTGTAGTTTTAATTGTTTGACATTTGCTTGAGTTGTTCTTTGATCCTGTACAGTCGGACGCTGACATTTTTGGCTGAGATACCCACGATTTGCGCAATCTCTTCGTAGCTGAGGTCTTCGAGCCAGAGCAGGACAATCGCACGATCGAAGGGCTTGAGCAGTGAGATGCGTTTGTGAAGCATACTTACTTGCTGGGTGTCTTCGTCACGATCTTCGAAGAGATCGATGTCCATGGTCAGGCGGACGGTTTCGTTGCGTCGCTTCTTCCTGTCGATTGAGATGCAGGTGTTGAGAGCAACGCGGTAGATCCACGTCTTGATGTCGCTGCGATGCTCGAAGCCCTCGAATCCGTTCCAAAGGTTCACGAGAACCTCCTGAAACAGGTCGTCCACTTCATCGGCATCCTGTGAGAACATGTAGCACACAGTGAAGATGGTACTCTTGTGCTGGGCTACGGTTTGCGTAAATGCGGTTTCTAATGTTGTCATTGTCGTTCTGTAGATTTTGATTTTCACCCATTAGACGCAACGTCGGGCTAAAAACTACACGAAAAATGAACTTTTTTCAAAAAAAATATTATTTATTGTGAAATGCTGATTTTTTCTCTCCAGGCACGGGTGCGAACGGCGAAGTTCTTTTCGAGGCATTCCTTGTAGAGCCAGGGTTCGCAACTGTGGATGTCGCCTACGTTGATGAAGTTCTTGTAGGGGCGGTATTCCGAACCGGGATATCCCTCAACGACGAGGACGTGATAATCAGGCGAGAGTGTCACGGTGATGGTGTCGTGTAACTGCGCTGGGGTGTCATCGGTACGCCAGTTTACGGGATTGATACCGATGCATGTGGCTGCGATAACGGGATTCACATATTTCACGTCCTTCACGGTGTTGTAGCAGATGGCAACACCAGTATCGGCTTCACCCTTGGCAGGACGAATATAGGGACAGGTGAGGGTATCTTCGGGACTGACCTTATAGCCCAGAATGTAGGCGGCTGCCAGTTGTCTGTATGTCTTGTCATCGATATGCTTCAACAATTCCACCACAGCCATGCCTCCTTGGCTGAAGCCCGCGAGGATGAACGGACGGCTCTTGTCTCTCTTTTGCTGGAAGTGGTCGAAGGCTTCGCATACATCGTGCATCGAAAGACGTGTGCGACGACGGATGGTGTCTTCGTTCATCGTTACAAATCCGTCAATGGTTGAATGTCGGTAGAAAGGAGCATAGAAACGATTGCCGCGTGACATATATTCTGCCACTCCGTTGATTTCGATGCCCATATGCCTGCGGTGGTTAGGGTTCCACACGTCGGCGTAATGGCTGACTTGCCCGTCGTCGGTCTGCCAGTCCTTTTCCCAGGTTGATACGATGTAGAAGACGTCGGCTCCCGTTCCGTCGGGATCACCATCTGCCGTTATCCACATCGTCGTATCGGCATAGTTAGGTGCTTGTGGAACATATTCCACCTCAGAGGAGGTCGCTACAATCCGATGCCGATTTGATTTGCAGGAGATGATAGTAGGAACGCTGTATGACAAGAGGATTGCAGCAATGATCCATAATTTAATTTGCTTCATGATTATAGCCGTAGTTCGAGTTTTCAAATAAACGCTGCAAAGTTCGGGAAAAATCTTGAGATATACAAGTTTTTTTGCAAAAAAAAAGTCCTATCAAACCATTTAGCAGGTTCAATAGGACTAATAAACATTTCCATTATTGGCTGATACAGTCGAAATGCATCAAGTAAGTATCATACTGGGTCAGGAAGGGGTGGAGCGGTTCGGGAAAGTCAGAAGGGTTGATAAACCACTTGTGCAGTTTCTCCGAGAATTGCTCCTTGTCGATTCGATAAAGGAAGAAGGTGCCACCGACTCTGCCAACTTTTTTGGCAATCACGGGGTATTCGGTAACAGAAGACTTAGGCCCTTGTCCAGAAACGGCAGCATTGACAGTAAGGACGATGCCGCGGTCGGTCTGTTCGAAATTGAGATTCAATCCTTCGCCAGCAACGAGCAGGCCGTTGCCTTCTTCGTCACACACAAAGGCTGCATCTACACCCATGCGGTTACCTTCGAAGTAGAGGTCGTCCATTTGTTTTGCCCAGAAGCCATAACGGTTGGCCTTGTCACGTCCAGGATAGGAGGGGAGGGGCCCTTGTCCTATCCACTGTACACGATCCAGGCGCTCATCGAGCAGGAAGGCAATACCCAGTTCGGAGAGGAACGTGTCGGATGTGTCGGGAGTGAGCGAATAATCTACCTTGATGCCATTGCCCTCATCGGCGGTATTGAGCTCTGCCTTCACGTAAGGATTGTCCAATGGTTGCAGATACTTCTCGATGCGGCGATCTTTTAGTTTCAGCATTTCGCACATTGTCGGCTTGCGTCCTACGCGAACCATAGGTGCCTTTTGTACCAGCGACATCGGGTCACTCTTGCCCTCCCATTTCTGATAAGGTTTGTTGAGTACGAAACTCTGATGCAGGAAGATGTGGCCTTGTGCATCTTCAATGTCGAACTGCAGTAGCGATAGTCCATTCTGCTGGGGGAGGGTAAGTCGATAGCGCGTCGAGGAACGAGGTTCGCAGTCGGGACTGAAGGCTCCACGCATCACCGTGTCACGATTGTTGGTCAGCGTCCAATGGAAGGTGACGTTGTCCTTCAGGTTGATGAAGTCGTAGCGATTCTCGATGCCAAGTTCATCGCCTTTGACTTCCGACACGAAGGCACGGGCATAGTTGTGCTGCAGTTCGTAGTAATTGGGTAGGGGAGTGCGGTCGGCATAGAGCAGGCCATCGGTGCCCTGGTTACTGCACATCTCAAAGCCGCCTTCGGGTGAAGTGAAGACACGTTCCTCGTAACCGTACCGATCCTTCAAAGCATCCTTGAAAGGCATTCCTTGATCAACCCATTCCCAGACGCTGCCTCCTGCAATGCATGGTGTACGCTCGATGATTTCCCATCGCTTGTCGTGGTCTTCGAACGAGATGCCCAAGGTGTGGGTATATTCGGTGAAGATGACAGGACGGTCGCTACGCTGGAAGAAGTCGGCTACGTGCGACACCGAGGGATAGTGTGGCGCATATATGTCAGCTACCTTGGGGATGTCATAGTTGAAGCGACGGAAATAACTGCCCACCTGGGGATAGCAGATTGGACGGACGGAGTCGAGTTCCCGTTTCACATAATCTCCGAGTTGGACGCAGATGTCGGTCAAGGGATTCTCGTTGCCCAGACTCCAGATGAGCACCGAAGCATGGTTCTTGTCTCGTCGGATGGTGGCTTGGGCACGTTGCTGGAGGACGGGGTAGAAGGAGGGATCTGACAAGTTCTTGTCGCCATAGCCAAAGGGCACTTCGTCGATGACGTAGAAGCCCAACGAGTCGGCGAGTTCGTAGAACCGCGGTTCACGGGGATAGTGCGAGGTGCGGATGTAGTTGATCGAAGCCTCCTTCATCAGCTTCATATCACGTAGGATGCTGGTCTCGTCAATCACCTTTACGGTCTTGGGGTCAGTGCTGTGGGTGGTGACACCACGCAGCTTGATGGGTCTTCCGTTTAGTTTCAGCACATTGCCGTCGATGGTGAGTTCGCGGAATCCGAACTTGTGCTCGAAGGTCTGGAGCAGTTTCCCTTTGTCGAGCACCTTTGTACGTAATATATATAAATAAGGTGTCTCGGCAGTCCATAGTCTGGGATTCTCCACCTTGGTAGTCCCAACCATTTGGCCATTGGCATCGAAAATCTCGTGCTCGACCACAGAGCTCTTCCTTGCATTGGCAACTTCGGTCTCTATTTCGACTTCGCCATTGAGATGGGCATGGATGGTGAGGTCGCTGAGGTGAATCTGAGGGACAGCCATCAGGGTCACGTCGCGGAAGATGCCGCTCGGCGCCCAGTCATCGTTGTAGTCGAAGTCGCTGCCAGGGAACACGGTGATGACACGCATAGCAAGTTGCTGCTCTGTGGTCTTCTTGTTCAAATAGGGCGTGATGTCGAAGAGCGCCGTGTTGTAGCCCGATCGCCAGGAACCCGCCTGCCTGCCATTGATCCAAAGGTCGTAGCCATAGAGCACACCGTCGAAGCGAAGCACGATGCGTTGACCTTTCCATGCATCGGGGATGCTGAAAGCCGTGCGATAATAGCCGGTCAGCGAATCGGCGTGATGGTAGGTGGGTTTGCAAAGACCATAAGCTTCCCAACATCCAGGTACGTCAATCTTGCTCCACGTTTCATCCAGTGTCGGTACGGAAAGATCATCCGTGATACCTTCGACCACCTTGATGTCCCAAACTCCATTCAGACTTTGCTTCATCTGCGGGTCTGTCACTGGCAAAATGCCTTGGAAAGCATCGCTGACTTGGGCAAAAATGGAGGAGGAGAAGAGCGAGAAAAGAAGGATGAAAGTGAAGAGTAACTTTCTCATAATTTCTTGTATCTGAGGTCAAGTTTGATATATTGGTGATCCTTGTTCCAATGTTCGAAGAGCCCGAGGGGCTTTTGCAGAGCCTTGCCATCCTGCATATAGATGGTACCACTTGGTGCATTGGGTATCGAAGCCGCTTCGCGCAGATATTCGTCGCAATAGTTGAGGCTGCCGAATTCGGGCCATTCGCCGATGATGATATCCATGCCCACGGCATCGCAGGCAACCTCGTCCTGCGATACGATAATCGAGCATGCCCAATCTCCGCAGAAGGGTTCCTTCATCCATTTCGGGTTGGGTGCACCATTCACGTCACGCGAACCGTAAGTGCCGTCGATGAGGAAAAGCAAGGCTTTCTGTCCCATATTCTTGTGCGACATCCAATCGACGAAGGTCTTGTATCCAGGCTTTCCATGGCGTTTGTCCTGGCTCACATTGTTGTGGGCGTTCTGTCGCCAAAGCAGGTTGATGTCGGTGGCACCGTACCAGTTCTTGCTTGTCAGTGTTACGCCTGGTCCCGAATGGGTCTTGAGCAATGCCGTGTTGATGAGGTAGTCGGCATCGACGACGCACTTGGCCAGGCCACGTGCCATCTTGCCATTGTCGGTCGAGTAGGTGATCTGTTCGGGATAGTATTCACACTTCTCGCGTCCATCACCGCCGATGTTGTCGATCATACGGACGGCGGGGAATGCACGATGAATTTTTTCGAAGATGCTGTCGGTAATGGCGCGACTGGGTTCGCAGAGAATGATGTCCTGAGGACGCACACCTCCCTCGTTTACCAAAGAACGTACCAATGCCAGTGTGATGAAAGGTGACGAGTTGAGTTCGATGGTGTCGTGGTGGGTGATGGCGTTGTTCATATTGAGTTTGATGGCAATGGTCTCGCCCTTCTTGTAGCCTCTTTTGCCGCGTCCATGCTCCTTGTTGAAGTGCGTGAACAGGGCTTTCCAGGCCTTCTGCGGTGTCGGCTCGCCCGTCAGCTGCATCACGGCTTCGGGAATCATCGCATCAGCCTTGGCCTGGTCGTTCCAGCGATCCTCGACCCAAAGCCCCGTCTTGCCATCCCATTTGGCGACACCGGGGTTGTGAATCCATGCCACGCGACCAGGATGAATGCCGCGTCCTATGCCGATTGGTTCGTTGGGAGCGACGAAAAGTTTGGGAGCCTGGGGATTGAAGTCTCCGAAGAACATGCGGTCGCGGTTCACGGGTTCGCTGAGCAGTTGGATGGTAGTCGAAGGACCCAGGTCAGGATCTTTCCATGCCTTCAGTTCCCAAACCTTCCGACCATCCTTGTCAATCTCTATGGCCTGTACGGGGGCATTCAGGGTATCCATAGGCTCCTTGTTCCACTCGTTGTACCAGTTGTTTACGATGTGGCCGCCATTTTTCAGGCGAACGGTCTTCTGGGGTTGTGTCACGCCGTATTCGGTTGTGTTCATCTCCCACAAGGTCTGTCCCTGGCGATTGATTTCCTGGATATGTCCCTTGCGTCCGGTGATGAGGATATTGCCCTTGGGCAGTTCCTGCACGGACCATGGAAGGAAGCCTTCCCAGCGATCGACCTCTTGTCCCGCGCTGTTGAATTCGTGAATGCAGCCCAACGACATATTGGCGATGAGCAAAGTGCCGCGCGACGTAAGGCGTGCGTTGCGGAATTGTCCGTGTACCGAACTCTTTTCATTGACGGGAAGTTCGAACTCCCTGACAATGCGGCAGGCGGGTACTTCCATGACGACAGCTTTTGCCGGGCATCCGTTCTGCACGAAGACGACGTGTGTTTGTCCGATGGGTTGCAGGGTATGAATCTCTGTCCCTTCGGGGGCTGCGTAACTCCAAAGGGTCTTTCCCTCCTTGTCCATCTCTGCCACGCCATACTGGTGAGCCACCATGATGTGGCCATCGCTGAGCAGGATGGCATCGCTGATTTCGCCGCGTTTCAGTTGGTCATCATAACTCCACGCAATCTGTCCATCCTTGACGATGAACATACGGCGCTGCTTGCTTTGTCCGGCATAGAAGAAGTCATGCCGAGCGAGGCTCGTATCGACTGCATCTTGGGCAAAGGCACTGAATGCCAGTCCTACGAGAGTGAATAGTGTGATTGTAAGTTTCATCTTTGAGGACGCTGATTTAGTGATAAAGGCCACATCTCGCGATGTGACCTTTACCTTCACAATACTATACTAACTATTTACTAACTGAACAATGCCAGAATTAATAACCGGGGTTCTGCCAAGCCTTCTTCTCGGCATCAGAGAGGTTCGAGCCGTCCTCGTTCTGGAGGGCATCGATGAACTTCTGCGGGATAGGACGGTACATGTGGCGATCCTGCACGTTGGGAGCAGCCTCGGGGTTGAAAGCCTTGGCGCGCTTTACGAGCAGGCAAGTGCGAGCCAGCTCATCCCAACGATTCCATTCACCCAGCAACTCACGTGTGCGCTCGTTCATGATGAAGTTCAGCATACGGTCGTAGTCGCCGCTTGCACCGATAGCGGAGAGGACAGCCTCATCCTCGGCGGGGAGTTGAGTGTAGCTCTTGATCTGGAGGTCAGAAGCCTCGGTGGTCTCTTCAATGCCAGTAGAGAGATAATAGGTGTTGGTGTGGAGCATCGAAGCATAGTAAGCCTCGGTGTTGGAGAGCACCTTGCCCGACTTATCCTTATTCTTCTTTACCGAAGTGGCAGCAGCAGTTGAGTTGTCCTCGATACCACCATCAGCCTTCAGGAATGCCATAGAGCCATCGGTGTACCAGCCACGATCCTCATCCTTCTTCCACTGACCACGTGCACGGAGTACGTTGACGGTATTGATGGCCTCCTGGTACTGGCCCAAACGAACCTGTGCCTCGGCTTTTACGAGGTAGGTCTCGCCGGTACGAGCCATGATGACATCACGATGTGCATCACCCTTCTCACCTGTGCGGGTGCCGTCAGCAGTCTTGTTGATGCCGCAGAAGACATTCGAAGTTGCTGTGTTGCCGCTCACACCGTAGTTGAAGAGCACATACTGGCCGTTCATGAAGTTGACGAATGCATTGGGCACCCATTTGCCGGTGCGGGGGTTCACGAAACTGTGAGCCACACCTGCACGTCCGAATGTGCCATAAGGCTCGCCATCGAAACGATGGTCATCCTTCTTATTGAGGATGAAGATGATACCTTCATCACCGAGATCAGGCACCTGTTCGGCGGTGATTCCATTGTCTGAAATCACATCGGCATCCTTCTTGGCAGCATTGTTTAGACCATAGACGGTCTTGAAGGTCTTCCACATACGTGCATCGTTGACATTGTCAAAGACAGAGTAGGTGTACTCGGTTGGACGGCAACGCTGGAAGTCCATGCCACCAATGTACTGACCACGCTGTACCCAACCACCTGAGAAGTTGGAGAACTGAGGATCAAAGTAGTTGTAGGTACGGTTTCCGAAACGTCCCTGGGTGGTATTGTCCTGATTGTGCTCAGCAGCCATAAGGATTTCCGAAAGTCCCTCGTTGGGGCAGTCAACACCCGTCCACTTGGCATAGAGGTCCCAGTAGTCGGCAGCCAATGGGCAGGCAGCGATCACTTCGTCGCAGAGAGAGATAACTCGCTGCAGGTCGGCATTCTTGTCATACTTGTTTCCCCATGAAGCGCAACGCTCGGACTGACGGTAGAGCAGCGCCTTGGCGAGGAAGTGGGCAGCCGTGTAGCGTGTCCAGGTTCCGTTGCCGCGCCACTTGTTGGTCGGCAGCATGTTGTAGGCGTTCTCGAAATCGCTGATGATCAGATTCAGCGTCTCCTCTTCACTGGCACGTGAGTAGTTCTTCTTCACGGTACCATTGGCGGGCTCGGTTTCGAGAGTCACACCACCATACTGACAGAACAGACGATAGTAGTTGTAGCCACGCAGGAAGTAAGCTTCGCCCAGTGCCTTGTTGCGGCTGGCTTCATCACTTACGTTCTCTGCCTTGCTGATAATCAGGTTGGCAGTAGAGATGCCATAATACATCTGGTCCCAAAGAGCCGACACGGCAGGACAGTTCTTGTTGGCAGCACCCAGTGCAGGTGTACAGTCAAGCGGATTAAGACGGTTGTCGTAGGTATTCCAAGGCTCCGAAGTCAGGTCTGCACCATTGGTGAACTCATCACAACCATAGAGTGTGATACCATAGGCCCACTCATAACCGAAATGCCAACGAATGTTGCCGTAGAGTCCGGCAGCCATTGCCAGGGCTCCATCCTGTGTCTCAAGCAGTGCATCCGTGTACTTGTGACCAGCCTCTTCCTTCAGGAAATCATCGCCACAAGAGGTCGCACCCAAAAGGGTAAGCATCGACAGGGCACCGCAAACTATTTTGCTATAAATAGATTTCATATTTGTTATGTCTTAATGTTATTACCCAATTATTAGAAATCAACCTGAAGACCGAAAGTTACACCACGGTTGAAGTAAGTGCGGCCAGTATCGAGATCCATGAAGTCAACCGAAGAGTAGAGCATACCCAGGTTCTTGCCCTGAACATAGAGTTTCAGGTTGCTCAGACCGAGCTTCTCGATGAGTTTGCGGTTGAAGTTGTAACCCAGTGAGAGGTTGCGGATCTTGATGAACGATGCATCCTTGAAACCGAGCAGACCAGCATAGGGGTCGCCACCGGCCTGGCTATATACAGGCTTCTGCCAGTCGGCACCCGTGTTGTCGGGACGCCAGTAGCTGATTTCACGCTGCTGATACATACCAAGCTGACCTTCACCGCCAGTGCTGATGGTATAACCGAAGCGGCCTTGCAGGTCGATGGTGAGCTCTAAGCCCTTCCAGCTGAAGCTGTTCGACCAGCCTGCGGTCAGACGTGGGTTCTTGTTGCCGATGATCACACGGTCGTCAGCATCGATCTTGTAGTCGCCGTTCTGGTCAACGGGCTTGACGCTACCGGCTGTGAACTTCTGGCCGTTCTCGTTGAACTTGGCCATCTCGGCTGCATCACTCTCCTGCCAGAGACCATCGGCCTCGTAACCGAAGTGTACGGCAATCGACTCGCCGATGAACCATGCGTTGTTGATGTCGTCCTCCTTGCCATTGGCAAGTTCTACGATCTCATCCTTCTGCCAAGCGAAATTCAGGTTCGAATTCCAGGTGAAGGTCTTTGTAAGGATGGGGATGGTATTCAAGGTGATCTCGATACCCTTGTTCTTGGTCTGACCTACGTTGGTCTTCATCGATGGATAGCCCGAAAGTGAAGGAATGGTCATATCGAGAATCAGGTCCTTCGTACGGGATGTGTACATATCGACGGTACCGCCAAGACGACCCTTGATGAAGCTGAAGTCAACGCCGACGTTCCACTGGGTGGTCTTCTCCCAGCCGAGGTTCTTGTTCGGCATCTGGTTGGCACCCGAAGAGTAATAAGGTTCGTTGGTCACGAGGATCTGGGTGTTGCCTGTGCTGAATGGCATCCAGTAGGAACTGATGATACCGAGTGTGCCGTAAGGGCCTACAGCAGCATTACCAGTGACACCGACACCGAAGCGTACCTTCAACTGGTCAATCCAATTGATGTCCTTCATCCAGTTCTCCTGTTCCATGCGCCAACCTAAGGCCATCGATGGGAAGAAGTCCCATTTCTTACCCTCTGCAAGTACTGATGCACCATCCCAACGAGCAGATGCGGTGAGGAGGTAGCGATCCATGAGCGAGTAGTTTACACGAGCCATATAGGATGAAAGCTGGCTGCCGGTGAGGCCTGAACCGATACCTACTTTATATTGGGTATCCGTAACGTCAACTGCTCCCAGGTTGTTCCAAAGGAATGAGGGCATCGGGATCTTCTCTTCGCTGATGCTGCTGGTTTCGGTCTCAGTCTTCGATGCACTCTGCAACAAGGTCAGGCCAATGGTGTGCTCACCGAAGGTGCGGTTGTAGAGCAGCATGTTGTCGAGGGTCCATGCAAGCTGCTGACCATCGCCACGGCTCACGGTGTTGTTGCCACCGGCGCGGCTGATCGAACTGCTGTCGAGGTAGTTGCCATTACGATAGTAGCGGAACTCAGGACCGAACTGGGTCTTCCACATCAAGCCTGTCAGTGGCTCGAAGATCTTGCCGAGGTCAATCTGAGCATAGAAGCTTCCGAGCAGACGGTAGTTCTTGCGCTCGTCTTTCGATTTTGTCCATTCGTCAATGATCGAATAGGTATTTGTAGTGGAACCACCGGGCTGGGTGATGATATCGCCATTCTCATCGTAAGGCAATGTATAGCGCAGAATAGCCTTGGCTGCGCCATAGAGTTCGGTTGGACCGGAACTTGTTCCATAGGCCTTCGAATAACCATACTGCTGGGTGCCGAATGAAGCATTGAACGAACCTCCGGCCTTGAACCACTTGGTGCCCTGGATATCGGCAGAAGCCGAGAAATTGTAGCGCTCATAGGTCTGGCCTTTCTGGGTGCCTTCGTTACGGAGATAGCCGAACGATACAAAACCTGAGACGTTCTTTGTGCCACCGCGTGCGCTGATGGTGTGCTCCTGTGTGAGACCAGTCTGGGTTACGAAATCGGTCCAGTCGGTATCGGTTACCTTCGAACCATCCCATGAACCACCTGCCCATCCCTTCATTATATTGGCGAGGGCAACGTCATCACCACTGAAGAAGTTCTTGTCCTGCTCCTGTGTGGGCTGGTCACCAGGGGTATATTTGTCGGGAGCTGAGTTGTAGTATGCCCAACGACGCCAAGTGATATAGTCGCTTGCGCTCATAGCCGGACTCTTGTCCACAATCTTCTCGAAAGTGAGCGATCCGTTGTAGCTCACCTGCGTCTTGCCTTCCTGACCACGTTTTGTAGTGACGAGGACAACACCGTTGGCGCCACGGCTACCATAGATGGCAGTCGAAGAGGCATCCTTCAAGATGTCGATTGACTCGATGTCGCGTGGGTTCAAGGTCTCGATACCACCTGCCTGAAGGGGTACTCCGTCAACAACGTAGAGAGGACCCTGACCGGCAGAAATCGAACGGGTACCACGAATCATGATGCTGCCCACGGTACCAGGACGCTCGCTGGTGGTGATGTCCACACCGGCAGCCTTGCCCTGCAGTGCCTCGAAGGCGTTGTTCACGGGCTTCGCGTTCATTTCTTTTTCGCCTACGCGTGTGAGGGCACCGGTTACGTCAGTCTTGCGCTGAACACCGTAACCTACAACCACCACTTCGTCGATGAGCTGCTTGTCTTCCTCGAGCGTCACGTTGACCGTGTTGCGGCCGTCGAGGGCGATGTTCTGTGTGCGATAGCCCACGTACGAGAACACGAGGGTAGCATTTCTTGAAACGCCTGGGATCGTGAAGTTACCATCAAGGTCGGTCACCGTACCTGTGGTGGTGCCTTTCACAACGACGCTGGCACCGATGATGGGTTCGCCAGTGGCGTCAACAACCGTACCCGTTACCTGTCCCTGTGCCATGATGGCGGTCGGAAGGACTGCAATCATGACCAGAACGAGAAGACGCGCCCACAGCGTGCCGACGCGCTTCGTGAAGTTTGTTGCTTGTTCTTTCATTTGATTAATGTTTGGTTGTAAATAAATCTGTGAATATGTATTTTTATGGCGCAAAGATAGCGGGTTTTCCGCAACTGATACCTACAGATTTTCGTCTTTTTTGGTACATTTTTTCATCGGGGGCAAAAAAAGGGCTTTCGGGACTTGTACACATTAATATTATTATATATATTTGCACTGCAAAAACAATTTCGAATCCTTTCCTTTTTCTCAATAATTATGAACCGAAGATTGATCATTGCATGTAGCCTCACAGGCGTCCTGGCACTTCAGGCACAACCTCGCTACGACATGTCGAACCTCTGCCGTGAAACGCTCGACCGTGGTGTCGTGGCTATTCGTCAAGACCAGCAGGTGGTCGTCAGTTGGCGCACCCTCACCAGCGATGGCGTGGGTGAGGCGTTCGACGTCTATCGCAACGGTACGAAACTTAACGTTGCGCCTCTCACTTCGGGTGGCACCTTTTTTGTCGATTCCCAGCCCTTGGCAGGCGATGTTACCTACGAGGTGAGGGGAGGAGGCAAGGATGGTGCATTCACCTTGCGTGCCGATGCGCCCCAAGGATACCTACCAGTTCCCTTGCAGCGTCCTGAAGAAGGCCAGTCGCCCGATGGTCGCAAATATTTCTATTCGGCCAACGATGCTTCGGTGGGTGATGTCGATGGCGATGGTCAGTATGAGATTATTCTCAAATGGGATCCCTCCAATGCACACGACAATGCACACGATGGCTACACGGGTCCTACGCTCTTCGACTGCTATCGGCTCGATGGCACCCTGCTCTGGCGCATCAATATGGGCATCAATATCCGCAGCGGTGCCCACTACGTGCCTTTCATCGTCTATGACCTCGATGGAGATGGTCGTGCCGAAATGATGGTGAAGACTTCCGATGGTGCCATCGACGGACAGGGCAATGTCATCGGTGATCCGCAGGCCGACTATCGTCACCGCGGTCCCGAAGGAGCCGACCAACAGCAGCCTTCTCCCCAGCGCGAATGGGGCAAATACAATCGTGAAGGGCGTCCCATGACAGGCCGCATCCTGACGGGCGCCGAATACATCACGGTCTTCAATGGTCTGACAGGCGCTGCCATGGATACCAAGCCCTACATCCCCGAACGCGGTAACCTTGCCGATTGGGGAGACAATTATGCCAATCGCAGCGACCGTATGCTGGCTGCCGTGGGCTACCTCGATGGGCATAAGGCGAGCGCTATCTTCTGTCGTGGCTATTACACGCGAACTGTCCTCGCTGCCTGGGATTGGGATGGCAAGGAACTCAAGAATCGTTGGACCTTCGATACCAACAACCCCGAGTGGGCAGAATATGCCGGACAGGGCAATCACAACCTGCGAGTTGCCGACGTCGATGGCGATGGTTGCGACGAGATCACCTATGGTTCGATGGCTGTCGATAACGACGGACGTGGTCTCTACAACACGGGAATGGGCCATGGCGATGCCATTCACCTCATAGCTTTCGACCCCATGACTTCCGATCTCTTTGTTTGGGATTGTCACGAGAACAAACGCGACGGCAGCGACTTCCGCAATGCACGCACGGGTGAGGTCATCTTCCAGATTCCCTCTTCGAGCGACGTGGGCCGCTGTATGGCTGCCGACATTGACCCCACCAACCCTGGCTTGGAGATGTGGAGCAGCGACAGCCATGGCATTCGCAACATCAAGGGTGAGGTGGTCTTCACTGCCGAGGATCCCGACGACCCGCAGCATAAGCAGCACCTCAAGTTGGGTGGCCGACATCTTTCCATCAACTTTGGCATCTGGTGGGATGGTGACCTGTTGCGCGAACTCCTCGATCGTGAGGCGGTTTCGAAGTTCGACTGGGAGGAAAAGTCCATCGTCGATATCACACGCTTCGAAGGTGTCAAGTTCAACAATGGCACGAAGTCCAATCCCTGCCTATCTGCCGACATCCTTGGCGATTGGCGTGAAGAGGTTATCGTCCGTACACCCGAAAGTGACGAACTGCGCATCTACGTCACACCTTTCCCCACCGTCCATCGCATCAACTGCCTCATGGAGGACATTCCCTATCGCCTCTCGACAGCAGCACAGAATGTGGGCTACAATCAGCCCTCCGAGCCCGGCTTCTATCTGGGTCCCGATCCCACCGTCAATCCTTTCTTAAAATAAACAAACCCAATGCTTCGAAGGCTTGCATCCCTCCTCGTGACCAGCCTCCTGCTGGTCGGTACGGCGTGGCCCGTCAGTTACACCGCATCTCGTCATGTCGGTATGGCCAATGGCCTTGCCAACGATGGTGTGCTCGAACTGGCCATCGATGGCATGGGCTATGTGTGGGTGGCTACCGAGGCAGGAGTGAGTCGCATTGCGGGAAGCACATGTATCTCGCTGCGTTGGCCCGATGGATCGGGTCCCATCGTGCAGCGTGTGGCTGCCCTCTATTGGCACGAACCTACGGGGCAGATGATGATCGGCACCGAGTTGGGGCTCGTGCTCTACCACCTTGCGACGGGAGAGACAACACTCCTCAATGCCGAACATGGGATGATGGCATCGAGTGTGGAGGACATCTCGTGGGCTTCTCCCGATGAGGTGTGGCTCGTCTATGGAAATGGCGAAGTGCAGCGAATGGACGTCGGTAGGCGCACTTTCGAGACCCTTTCCCTCACCCCGCATTTCCAAAACCGTTGTCTGCTCGACGACGGACATGGCCGCCTCTACATCGGTCATAGCCAGCATGGCTTGAGCGTGGTGAGTCTGACAGGTGGTGCCACAAGGCATTTCGAGGAGGACTCCTCAGGACTTCCGGGCAACAACGTGCGTTGCATCTGCTTCGACGACCGCCAACGTGTGTGGGTGGGCTGCGATGGAGGACTGGTGCTCTTCAATCCCGTGTCGGATGTTTTCACGCGTGTACCCCTCGATGCCGATGGCTTCGATGACAATGTTTACGACATCGTCCAGATGCGCGACGGCACACTCTGGGTGGCTACCGACATGGGAGGCATCAAGATAGTCAATCCCGACAACTTCGTGGCAACCAGCAAGCCTTTGCCAACCGACGATTACGAGAATTTCCGCGTCAAGGTCTCGTCGCTCAATACGCGCAGCCTGGCACAGGATGAATATGGCAACATCTGGGTGGGCAATCATGGCACGGGAGTCGATTTCGTCAGCGAACAGCGTTCGGAGTTCGATCTGCTCGACTATCGCGACATCGAGCGGCAACCGCGTGCAGTCTATTCCATGGCTCCCGACGCAGACGGAGGTTTCTGGATGGCCAGTGACGACGAACTGGTGTTGTGGGCCGACGGCAGGATGCAGGGCCGATGGTCGGGACAGGCTCAGATGCGGCGTCGCCATTCGCTGACCCGCTGCATGATGACCGACAGCAATGGCCATGTTTGGCTGGGCATCGACGACGAGGGTGCATTTCGTTTCAGTCGAAGCACGGGCCGGTTCGAACACATAGATATCGATGCAGAGGGCGCCGACGTCCATTCCTTCTACGAGGACCCGCTGCATCGCATCTGGATTGGTGGCGAGACGGGTGTCTATCGCTACGAGCAGGGCAGCGTCGTGCCTTGTCCTTCCATCAGCCGTTTCCTCACGGTTCCCGTCACCGGGTTCCTCCCTCTCGACGACCATCAGCTGCTGCTCACAACCCTGGGCGGTGGGGCCTGCATCTACGATCAGCTTTCCGATTCCTGTCATCACCTGGTTCCGGCCGAAGGACATATTCCCTTTAAGATTAACCAGACCATACGCGACTTCGACGGACAGATGCTGTGGATGGCTACCGACGATGGCCTGATTGGCATAACGGGCCTCCTGAAACCGGCAGCCGACGGGCAGTCTTCGCTTCGTGTCACCCGCTATGGACGTGAGCAGGGCCTCGCCGACAACCACGTGCTTGCTCTCCAGCAGGATGCCGACGGACGCATCTGGATGAGCACCTACACCGGCCTTTCGTGTCTCGACAAGCGTACAGGACAGTGCTACAACTACGGCCAGTCCGACCTGCATCAGTTGCATGGCTTTTCGCCGGGAGCTGCCCTCACGACTGCCGATGGTGTCCTCTGCTTCGGTTCGGCACAGGGCGTTTGCTGCTTCCAACCCCGTCAGGTCACGGGCAATATGCCGGTCTCCGAGGTGCAGATTGTCGCCTGCGAAGCCTATCATCCCATGGGCATGCAGACCGAGATTCAGCAACTCATTCCCGACCGGAAAGGACGTGTACGTACCAGTTATCAGCAGAACACGCTTCACCTTACCTATACCGTTCGTAACTTTGCGCAAACCCGCCATGTCGAATATTCCTACATGATGCGTGGCATGGACGACAAGTGGTACGACATTGCAGGCGACGACGATGTGGTATTCCGTGGCCTTCGTCCCGGACACTACACCTTCATCCTCCGTGCCAAGTTACGTAGCCAGGACTGGGACGAGGCACGTTCTGCACAACTCGACATCACCATCACGCCACCTCTTTGGCGCACCTGGTGGGCCTTCCTGGCCTATGCGCTTGCCCTCGCCGCTTTCGTCATTTGGATGGTACGTTCCTACAAGCGAAGGCTGGCGCTCCAAAGTTCGCTCGAACTTGAGAAGCGCGAGAGCCTCCAGAAACAGGAACTCAACGAGGAACGTCTGCGCTTCTTCACCAATGTCACCCACGAACTGCGCACGCCTTTGACGCTCATCCTTGGTCCCATCGACGACCTGATGAACGACCAGAGTCTGCCGCCCTCGGCCCATCGTCGTGTGGCTATGCTCCAGAAGAGTGCAGGCCGTCTGCGCGACCTCATCAACGAGATCCTGGAATTCCGAAAGACCGAGACGCAGAACCGAAGGCTCACCGTGGCACGTGGCGACATCGGTCAGTTTGTGCGCGAAATCTGCCTGAACTACAAGGAACTATATCGCAATCCCAAGGTGCAGTTCTCCTATGACATCGCATCCGATCTTCCCAAGATCTATTTCGATTCGGAGGTGATCACCACCATCCTCAACAACCTGCTCTCCAACGCCATCAAGTACACCGAAGAGGGCAACATCTCTGTCGATGTCAAGAGTGATACCGAGGGAATGCTGCATATCGCCGTGAGTGATACCGGTCATGGTATTGCCCCCGATGCGCTTCCTCACATCTTCAAGCGCTACTATCAGGCCGAGGGTCGTCATCAGGCTTCAGGCACAGGCATTGGTCTCGCCCTTGTGCGTTCGCTGGCCGATTTGCACGAAGGCACCATCATTGCCGAAAGTCGTGAGGGTGAGGGCAGTAGGTTTGTTTTCTCCATTTCCATCGAAAACACTTATCCCAATGCTTTGCACAAGGAAGATGTCCCCATCGAATCCCTCAATCCCCTCGAACCCTTCGAACCTTTTGAACCCCTCGAACCTTCCGAGGCTTCCCGGCCCACACTCCTCATCGTCGAGGACAATACCGACATCCGGCAGTACATCACCGACTCGTTCAGCGACGACTTCCAGATTCTCCAGGCACAAAACGGTGAGGAAGGCGTGGCCTTGGCTCTGGAACATATCCCCGACATCATCGTCAGCGACATCATGATGCCGCGAATGAATGGTATCGAACTTACCCGAATCCTCAAGGAGGACATTCGCACCAGCCATATCCCCATCATCCTGCTCACGGCAAAGGTCACCGATGCCGACAAGGAAGAAGGCTATGAAAGCGGCGCCGATTCCTATCTGACCAAGCCCTTTACGGCCAAGTTGCTCGGTAGTCGAATCCAGAATCTGCTTGCAGCTCGACGTCGCATGATCGAACGTCTGGCCAACCAGTTGGGACCAGCCTCTATGTCTCCAAACGATCCTGTAACCTCATCTGCTCTCGGAACGGAGCAGACTGCATCGACCGAAACCTCTGCACTGAGCCCCCTCGACCAGCAGTTCTTCGAACGATTGAACAAGATCATCGAAGACAACATCATGCAGGAAGACCTCGATATGGCCTTTGTCTCCGACCGTATGGCGATGAGTCACAGCACGTTCTATCGAAAAGTGAAGGCCCTCACCGGAATGACGGCCAATGAGTATGTCCGCAAGCGTCGTCTGCGCTATTGCTATGGCTTGCTCGAAAGTGGCGAATACAACGTTTCGCAAGCTGCCATGATGACAGGCTTCAACCAGATGGCCCACTTCCGCGAAACCTTCAAGCGCGAATTCGGCATCCTGCCTTCAGAAGTATTGAAGAAGAAGACGTAGACAATATTCGTTATTCCGTTATTCCGAAATCCCGCCACTTCAAACTCCTCAAACCCTTCAAACCCCTCGAACCCCAATGAAACCAACCCTCTTGTCTCTGCTTTTTGCGTTCCTGGCTTTGAGCCGAAGCCTGGCGCTCGACGTGCGTGACTTCGGAGCCTTGGGTGACGGACGGCACCTCGATTCGCCTGCCATCAATGCCGCCATCGAAAGTGCTGCTTCGGCGGGTGGGGGACTGGTGGTCGTTCCCGAGGGCACTTATCTCTGCTATTCCATCCATCTGCGCTCGGGCATCACCCTGCGCCTCGAACGTGGTGCTGTCATCAAGGCGGCTCCTGTGACCGATACCGAAGGCTACGACGAGGCCGAACCCAACGAGTCGCGTTATCAGGACTATGGGCACAGTCATTGGCACAACTCGCTCCTTTGGGGCGAAAATCTGCACGACCTGACTATCGAAGGGGAGGGGCTTATCGATGGCACCGATGTGCTGAAACGCGATGGCCCGCGACGCGGCTATCGGGGTATGCCGCAGGCCAACAAGGCATTGGCACTCCGCGACTGCCGGCGTGTCACCCTGCGCGGTGTGAGTTTCCTGCAATGCGGACACTTTGCCATGCTGCTCACGGGTGTCGATGACCTCCTTATCGAAGACCTCCTGATCGATACCAATCGCGACGCCATCGACATCGACTGCTGCGAACGTGTCGTGGTGCGTCGCTGTCGCGTCAACTCGCTGTGCGACGATGCCATTGTCTTGAAGTGCTCTTATGCTTTGGGCCGACCGAAGCCTACCGAACACGTCCTTGTCGAGGATTGCGAAGTCTGTGGTTACGACGTGGGCTCGTTCTTCGATGGGACGTGCACCACGTTGGTCGAAAAGGCTCCCGATGGCGATGGCCCTACGGGACGCATCAAGTTGGGTACTGAGTCGAATGGTGGCTTCCGGCACATTACCATCCGACGTTGCAAGTTCACCCATTGTCGTGGCCTGGCACTCGAAACCGTCGATGGCGCTGCCATGGAGGACGTCGATGTGAGCGACCTCACGATGCACGACATCTGCAATTCGCCCATCTACATCCGTCTGGGCGATCGTATGCGTGCTCCCAAGGGCTTCCATCCTTCCACGGTGCGCAACATCCGCATTCGTCACGTCAAGGTCACCGATGCCGATAGCCGTTATGCCTGCCTTATAGCTGGTGTGGAGGGACAGCCCGTTCGTGATGTCCGCATCGAGCATCTCAGCGTGCAGTTCCGGGGCGGCTTGACGATGGACGACTATCGCGAGCAGCGTGGAGTCAATCCCTTCTTCATCCCTTCGGCCCGCAAGCCTTCCCAATTGGGCGAGGCAAACTATCCCGAACCCTCCGCCCACGGCATTCAGCCCGCCTGGGGATTCAGCATCAGCCATGCCGAAAATATCCGTTTGCGTCACATCAACCTCGAAACCAAGGTTCCCGATGAACGTCCATGGCTCCATCAGAAGGATACGCGCAAAGTCAGGATGAAGCATATTCAAGTGAATAAGGAAAGGCAATTCTGATTAATGGAAAGATTGGTATGTCAATAAAATGATTGGCATCTCTATAAAAAATGATTGGCATCACAAAAAAAGAGTGGCATCCTGAATGGGGCGCCACTTTTTCTGTTGATGGAGATGGATGATTTCCTTAATAGGTGAGAACTGAGGAACCGTCGTTGCGTATGATCTCGAAGTTGAACGATGAGTTGGCATTCCTGAGAATGAAGGTATGGCTCTGACCGGGCAGGAGGTTGGGCAGGTCAATGGAGTTGAGCTGGCCCTTTGAATCGTTGTAGGTCACCCGATAGCCTCGTAGAATGTAGGAGGGGATGTCGTTCTTCGCCTGAATGGTGACCTCAGCGTTATGGTTGTCGGCATCTACATCGTAAAGGTTGGCAAGGGTGCCCTTGTTCTCCTTTTGACCCGCTGGCTTTAACTTGGTCACTTCGATGGGCGACATGAGTTGGCGCAGGACGTCGAACGAAGCTTTGGGCTGGAGACGTTTGCCGCAGACTCCATGCCTTCGGATGCGGTCGCGGCCGAATCCCTCTTCGCCCATCTGGGTGCGATAGTCCTGCAGGCAGAAGTAGATGTAACCGGTGACGTAGGGATGTCTCCTCCATTCCGAGGTGTGGAAGATCATTTCATCGATGCGTCGGGCATCGCCACCCGAGAAGGCGGGTTCACAGAGGCCGTTCTCAGTGATGAGTAGGGGACGGCCCTGCAAGACGGTCTCTATCTGGTCGAAGTAGCCGGCTGTTTGGTCGCGGTGCTGGGCATGCCACGTGCCGATATATTCGTTCCAGGTGGGCAGGTCGAGGCTAAGAGAGGAATCGTTGTCCATTTCGCGCCAGATGTGGTTGCAGACGGCATCGATGATGCGTGAGGAATCAAGGCGGCGGACATGTTCGGCCAAAATGCGCAGGTCCTCCTGATTGCCGTCCACCTCGTTGCTCAAGCCCCAGGCAAAGATGCAGGGATGGTTGTAGTGTGCCTCAATGAGCTCGGTGAGCTGGCGACGTGCAGTCTCGCGAAGGGATGGTGTGAGTTGGCGGGCAGGCCCTTGCCACCACGAGATTTCCTCCTGAGTCAGCATGCCGAGGCTGTCCATCAGGTGCAGACGATAGTCGTCTTGTGCCCAATGGAAACGCGAGATGGTGCAGTTGAGTTTCTTGAGCATACCGATTGACTGGGCCATATATTGTTCGGGTTCGGCCATCCCGAAGTCGGGATTCGAGCCCGGCATTTCCTCGATACCGGGGAGTCGCACGGGTTCTCCATTGAGTACGAAGTGGTTGCCCTCGATGCCGAAGGTGCGGAATCCGAAGCATTCGCGCTTCACGTCGGAGAGCGACCTACCGTCGTAAATGCGGGCTTCGTAGGTGTAGAGGTTGGGATCGTCGAAGTGCCACAGATGCACTTTGCCGCAATCGGCGACGAAGGAGAAGATACCTTCGTTATCGGCATTCAGGGTGTGGTGGCCCTCGTAAACGAGGTGACCGGTGGCGTTTTCGAAGATCTTGAAGGCTACAACAGCCCGCTTCGCCTTGGGTTCGAAAAGGCGGATGTCGATGCGGGCATAGGCGGTGCTGTCGTCGAGGTTAATATCGGGCGTGACGTGCACATAGCGCAGGCTGTAGCGACCCGAAGTGTGGAGCGCGACATTGCGGTAGATGCCACCATCGTTGGCCCAGTCGAACTTGCGGCGCCAGGGAAGGTTATCGTCGGAATAGCTGTTGTCGCACATCACTTCGAGCACATTCTCGCGGTCGAAACTGACGTAGGGTGTGATGTCCATGCTGAATGGGGTATAGCCGGCGTTGAGGTGCTGGTCCACCTGCTTGCCATTGACAAAGATGGTGGCATCGTGATAGACGCCATTGAAGTGCAGACGAAGCTGACGACCCTTCATATCGGGCGTGAGGGGCAATGTGCGGCTGTACCAGGCTTCGCCGGCATAATCTTCGAGTCCTGGCATGATGTTGTAGGTGTGGGGCACGGTGACTGTCGTCTTGGGCAACTTGACGGGGAGCCAGAAGTCCCAGATGCCGTTGAGGCTGATGGTCTGCTGTGCGAAGGTGAGTGCGGGGAGCAGGGCAAGGAGGGCGAGAAGCAGGCGAAGAGGTCTTGAAGTCATATGGCTTTAGGGGGAAGTAAGTTCCTTTTCGAGTTGTTCGAGCGATTTTCCCTTTGTCTCCGGACAACGGCGAAGGAGGAAGACGAAGGTGCAGATGCAGATGGCAGCATATACCCAGAACGAGCCGTAGGTGCCGAGGGAGGCATTCATCGGTGGGAAGAAGAACGTGAGGGTGCAGCAGCCCACCCAAAGGGCGAAGGTACAGGTGGCCATGGCGATGCCTCGAACGCGGTGGGGGAAGATTTCGGCAAGCAGGGTCCACGTGACGGGTCCGAGTGTCATGGCGTAGCACGAGATGGCAGCCACGACAAGGGCGACCATCAGCACACCAGTCATTCCCACAAAGTAGCAGGCTCCGAGGATGGCGTAGATGATGCCGAGACCTCCAGCTCCGATGAGCATCAGCGTCCTGCGTCCCCATTTCTCGATGGTGTAGAGGGCAACGAAGGTGAAGAGCACATTGGCAATGCCGGTGATGACGATGTTGATGAACATGCCATCGACATTGAAGCCTGCACCTACGAAAATCTCCTGTGCATAATTGAAAATCACATTGGTGCCGCACCATTGCTGGAAGACGGCGATGATCAGTCCGAGCAGGAGAACACGCGAATATCGTGGGGTGAATAGTTCCCGCAACCCAGCCTCACTCGAACCCTTCAAACCCTTCGAACCCTTCAAACCCAGATACACCGGACTCTCCGGAATGAAGAAGCTCATCACAAGGAAGAGGGCGGCAGGCAGCGTTTCTGCCCAGAACATCCAGCGCCAACCCCATTCGAGGTTCCACGCCTGGCTGACAGGGTCGGTGGTGTCGCGTGCCAAAAGCATGTTGACGATCTGTGCACCGAGGATGCCGAGCACGATGGTCATCTGGTTGAGGCTCACCATTCGACCACGGATATGGGCTGGACTGACTTCGGCAATATACATTGGCGAAAGAGCAGATGCCACACCGATGCCCACACCTCCGATGAAACGTGCGATGTTGAACATCACAAAATCGTCGAAGTATCCCGTGGCAAGTGCACTCGCGGTGAACAGTACGGCAGCTGTCGAGAGCAACGGCTTTCGACCATATCGGTCGGCGAGCGCACCAGCCACCATCGCACCCACAAGGCAGCCGACGAGGGCAGTGGTCATGGCAACACCTTGCATGAACGGGCTTTGGCTGATGCCGAAGAAGAGTTCGTAGAACGGCTTCGCTCCTCCGATCACAACCCAGTCGTAACCGAAGAGCAGACCGCCCATGGCGCTCACACTGCAGATGAACAGAAGATAAGGTCTGGAGTTCATTATCAATTAACAATTAATAATTAACAATTAATAATTAACAAATAACAATTATCAAATAACAATTGTTTGCTTGACACGACTAACAATCAACAATTGATTGGTGGTGCAAATATAGGGCTTTTTTGCAATATAGATGTGGAAAAGTTGCAAAAATAAGTTGGATAATCCTGTTTTTTGCCCATTTTGTCAAAAAAATGACCTATAAGCGGAGAATTATCGCTAATTTTGTGCTCAAATTTTTCGGACGAAGGCCGAGAGATGTCGAAACCAAGAATTCCATGAAACAATTGAATCCTATACCCTTGCTCACATGCCTGCTGATGTCGGCTGTCGGGCTGTTCTATGGTCTGCTCTATCCGTATCATCTGCATTACTATGAGCAGATGCAGATGTTCCAGTTCTCCAGCCAATACTTTTGGGAGACCGTTCTTGTCCTGGGTGGCGTGGCTGATTACGTGGGACGTTTCCTGACACAGTTCTTCCATATCACTTGGGCTGGAGCCACCATTATGGCCTTGCTCTACGGAATGGTCTATCTGACCAGTTGGCTTGCCTTGCAGGATGGACTGACCGGGCAAAACAAGCGGTTCTGGCCTATAGTTTTGCTTCTCCCCATCCGTTACCTTTGGATCAACGGGTGCGACGAGAATGCCATGCCAGCTCTTTGGATTGCCCTTGCCATCAGTCTTTTGGCCGTTTTCGCTATCAAGAAGATTGGAAACAACACCTTGCGTCGCATCGTTGCGCTGCTGTCATTCGTTGTGCTTTATGCCGCTGTAGGTCCGCTTTCGTTTGTGATGATTGCCCTTATGGCACTTCACGAGTTGCGACAGGGCGATTCCATGCGATGGGGTTGGGCCGTGGCTTTTGTCGTGATTGCCCTTACGTTGCCCCAAGTAGCCCACCGAATGGTCAACTGGCCCCTCGAAAACCTTTACAAAGGCATCCACTATTTCCGTTTCACACAGGTGCAACTGCCCTATATCTGGGTGGCTGCCGGACTTATTGTCGTCATAGATCTGCTGTCACATCTTGCCGAACGTTACACGAAAGGCCGGGAGATGGCAAACCGGATTGTGCTCTTTAGTGGCACCTTTGCCATAATTGTTGTGCTCATCTATTTGGGTGTCAGGCAACACTACCGTCCCAACAACGAAGTGATGATGATGTACGACGATATGGTGCTGAACGAGCGATGGGACGACATCCTATCGGCTGCCGAAAAACGTACGCCAAAGCATCCCGCCTGTGTGCAGTGCATCAACCTGGCAATGGCCATGAAGGGTAGGATGGGAGACCTGCTTTTCCGCGTTCCGCAATCCGATGCGGGAGCCCTGCTGCCTGAATTCACCATCAACTTCTCGCGTCCACTCACTGCCGGGCAGATCTATCTGAACCTAGGCTGGACCAATACCGCACAACGTTTCGTCTATGAGGCACAGGAGTCGATACCCGATTATGAGAAAAGTGCCCGTTGCTACAAGCTTCTGGCTCAAACCCATCTGGCAAGGGGAGAGCGTGCTTTGGCAAGGAAATACCTCAAGAAGCTGCAGAAGACCTTGTTCTACGCCGATTGGGCCAACGAGACTATGGCTTTGGCCAACGATCCCGATCCGAAGGCATTGGCGCAGCATCCCTTCTATGGTCAGCTGATGCGCGGTGCAGTCAAGGATGACTACTTCTTCAGCCCCGATATGATGGCGATGCTCGGCAACTATTGCACAACTACGCCCCACAACCACATTGCCACCCAGTATCTGCTTGCCCTGGCCCTTGTGGAGCGTGATCTGGATACTTTCGTCGCTTGTTTCAATCTCGACCAATATCTGAACGGCAAGGAACGCATTCCCGAATACTATCAGCAGGCCTTGGCGCTGGAATGGACACGCAAGCATCAGACATTGGAAGGCATTCCGTACAACATCGACGAACGTGTGCTCGATGCCATGGACCGGTTTGTGACCGACTACAATAACCAGATGCCGCGTGAACAGTTGGAGCGCAAGTATTTCTTTACCTATTGGTATTATTATATGACGGGCGAAAAGCCTGCCCAAAAATCTCAGACGTATGAGAGTGCTGCACAGTCATAATATATTTTTCGCATGCGCGTTGCTGTTCAGCGCTTGCGGAATGGAGCAGGTGAAGAACCCGCAGATGGTCTATGACCAGCCCGAGATTTATCCCGACTATCGGGGCGTGACCATCCCCGTCAATATTGCCCCGCTCGACTTCACGATGCAGAGCGACAGCGTGCTGACGATTGATGCTGTCTTCACAGGTTCGGTGTCGGGCGAACTGCATGCCCAGGGCAGGCAATCGACCTGCATCGATCCCAACGAATGGCAGAAGCTCCTCCAGAAGAACCAGGGCGGAAGCCTCTTCGTGCAGGTGGCTGCCAGGTTCCCCGAAGGCTGGCGCAGCTATACTCCCTTCGGCATCGACATCAGCCCCGACAGCATCGACTACGGCATCACCTATCGTCTCATCGAACCTGGATACGAGGCCTATACCAAGATGGGCATCTACGAGACGCGGCTCTCCGATAGCCGTGAACGTGCCTTGATCGAAAACACGCAGTTCCGTGGCTGTGTCAACTGTCACAGCTATCTGCAGGGCGATCCGCGCTATATGAGCCTTCATGTCCGTGGCGATCATGGTGCTACGCTGATTTCCCATCCCGGTGAGAATGGCGAGATGAAGGCCTATAACACCAAGACCCAGGAGACACTGGGCTTCTGCGTCTATCCCTATTGGCATCCCTCGGGCCGTTATATCGCCTACAGCACCAACAACACACGTCAGGGCTTCCACGTGGGTGGCCATAAGATCATCGAGGTGATGGACCTTGCCAGCGATATGCAGGTCTATGACGTCGCGAATAACCAACTGCTTGTATGTGAGGCATTGAAGGGAGATTCTGCCTTCGAAACCTTCCCAGCCTTTTCGCCCGATGGTCGTACACTCTATTTCAGCGTAGCCCGTCCGAAGAACTATCCGACCGAACTCAAGGAGATGTACTACAGCCTCTGCAGCATCGCCTTCGACCCCGATTCGGGAACCTATGGCACAAGGATCGATACCTTGGTCAACGGCGAAGCCTTGCGAAAGAGTGCCGTCTATGCCCGGCCTTCCTACGATGGTCGCTTCCTTTGCTACACGATGGCCGACTACGGCTATTTCCACATCTGGCATGCCGAGTCAGACCTTTGGCTGATGGACCTGCAGACGGGCGAGAGCCGTCCGATGACCGAAGCCAACAGCCCCGATACCGAGAGCGTCCATTCGTGGAGTTCCAACAGTCGTTGGCTCGTCTTCGGTTCGCGCCGCGACGATGGACAATACACGCGTCCCTATTTCTGCCATGTGGCCGAAGACGGAACAGTGGGCAAGGCCTTCATGTTGCCCCAAAGGAACCCCCGGCAGTTCTACGACGGACGCTTCATGTCGTACAATATCCCCGAGTTCGTGACGGCCCCTGTACCCCTTGACAACAAGCTTGCCGAAAAGCAGATTGTGAGCGATCAGCGTGTGCAGATGGGGGTGGTGCGAAACCGATAAGTTTGCAACATTTAGCAGAACATTTGCATGTGTAATCCATTGCAAAAACTCTTTTTCATGGATTTTTCAGGTTTTTCTATGGATTATTTTGCAAAAAATGATGAACTAATCGAAAAATACATTATCTTTGCGGTGCATAACAATGCTATTTCTTGTAGAAAATATGCATACATATCAATGCTGTTTCCTGTAGAAAACGTGCACACATATCAAGGATTCTTACATCCACATCATACTAACTAACTTATTCAATCTTCAATTACATGAAACCAAACAAATTGTTACTTGCAACGGGGCTGATAGCAGTCTCGATGTTAGGTTTTTCTTCATGTGGTGACGATGACGATTGGGGTCAGGTCGATGGCTTAGCGCCAACGATGAACCTCACCTCGACGCACATCAAGACGGCTACGGGCCGCACATTCACCATCAGCGGAAACCTGGCAGACAATGATGGTATCTCGACCATCAATCTGTACTGCCCGGAACTTTACCTCAACAAGACCATCGATATCATCGATATCTATGGCGAACCTCTCAAGACCTACGACTTGAACTACTCGTTCCCGATCTCGGCAAAGGAGACTGGCGACAACTTCAACGTTGTGGTTACTGTGACCGATGTCGTGAACCAGAAGCAGACGGGCACCGTGCTGATTACTATGGACGGTGACTTCGAGAACCCTGCTTTCTCGGCAGCACCTGGCAGCGAAGTGACACTCATCATGAAGGCTCGTACCACGTACAGTCTGAACGTTTCGGTGTCCGACGACCAGGCCCTCGACTATATGACGGTGCAGATTCCTGGCATCGAGCCTTACGATCAGCCTGTTACCATCAGTTGCAATGGCGCCAAGTCGTATCAGTATGCCGACAAGGTGACCTTCCCCAATGTCGAGAACAGCTACAAGCTCTTCCTCACCGTTGTGGACAAGGAGGGCAAGAAGACCACAAGCGAAAGTACCATCAGCGTGACGAGCCAGGTTCCCGACTATCCGAACCTCTGGCTGGCTGACGTGGCAACTGCCGAGGAACTCAACGCCGACATCTTCGGTGTGCCTCAGTACGTCGATCATGCCCTCACTGCAGAAGGTGACTCGATTCCTTACACCTACGTAGCCCGCTACTACAACCAGAAGGCCGGCACGAAGGTTTGGTTCCTTGGTCAGAAGACCGACTTCAGCCCCATCTGCTACGGCTGTGATGCCACCGACAACACCCTGCTCTCCGACGATGAGGAGACGATGCAGCCCATCACCCTCACCGAGGCTGGCGTTTACTATCGCATCACCATCGACATCAAGACCTACTCTATGACCACCGAGACCTATCCTATCAGCGAGGCTCTCACGGCCACTCGTGTGGATCTCTACAACACCGCTGCCTTCGACGTTTGGGGCGATGGCGGTTCATGGCTCTACAACTTCTCGTTCGGTTACCTCAACAGCGGTCCTTCGGGCGTAATCAGCTTCGCACAGGATGCCACCAACCCGAACCTCTTCTATCTCGAGGAGCCATTGCAGTTCGATGCCGACAACAACCTCTCGTCAAGCGACAATGGCTATACCACCAACTTCATCATCCACAATTTCCACCCAGGTGGCTGGTGGGATGTTGTCTGCTGGAAGCCCAACAGCAAGGAGGATCCCGAGTTCTGGCCCTGGTGGGGCAACAACTCTCAGCTCACCACCGAAGGTTGGCAGGATTGGCCCGGCTACCAGGTCGTTCGCTCGCAGGGCGACAAGTGGTGCAAGGTGCCCGTTCCATCCAACAAGTTCGGTCAGTATCGTCTCTGGTTCGACGCTCACCTCGAGCGTGCTAAACTCGTGCCAGCCAAATAATTTAAAACATTCTACATCATGAAAAAATATTTGTTCACACTTTGTCTGGCATTATTCGGCTTTGTCGCTTTTGCCCAGCAGCGAAACCTCAGTGGTACTGTGGTAGACAATTATGGTGAGCCCCTGCCTGGTGTCAATGTCGTTGTGAAAGGCACTACCACGGGCGTTACCACAGACTTCGACGGCAATTATGTGATTCAGGTCCGCCCAAAGGATGTCCTCGTATTCTCGTTTATCGGCTATAACACCCAGGAACAATCGGTTGGCAACAAGGCTGTCCTCAATGTCCGCATGGAGGAGGATCAGCAGGTTCTCGACGATGTGGTGGTAGTAGGTTACGGCGTTGTGAAGAAGAGCGACCTTACCTCGTCCATCTCGACCATCAAGGGCGATGAAATCGTGAAGAGCACTACCGGCAACGCCATGAACGCCCTCCAGGGCAAGGTCAATGGTGTGCAGGTGGCCAGCGCCGGTTCGCCTGGTGCAGCTCCAAAGATCCTCGTGCGTGGTGTCACCACCGTCAATGGTTCCGACCCTCTCTACGTGGTCGATGGTATGCCTATTTCGGGCAACATCAACTTCCTGAACAACAACGATATCGAGTCGATGGAAGTCCTCAAGGACGCTTCGGCATCGGCCATCTATGGTACCCGTGGTTCGAACGGTGTCATCCTCATTACCACCAAGAAGGGTAAGGCAGGCAATGCGAAGTTCAACTTCAGCGCTTCGGCAGGTTTCCAGACCATCGGCAATCCCAACGTTGCCGGTGCAGCCGAGTACGAGAAGGTTTATACCACCCGTTATACCAACGATAATCGTGAAGGTGGCTTCATTGGCAGCAACTACGACACCGACTGGTGGAACGAGGTTGTCAACAAGACCGCACTTGTTCAGAACTATCAGCTCAGCGTCAATGGTGGTACCGACAAGTTCCTCTACAACGTCAGCGCAGGCTACTTCCGTCAGAACTCGCAGTACGACTATGGCTATTGGGACAAGTTCAACATTCGCATCAATACCGAATACACCTTTAATAAATATGTGAAGGCCGGTCTCGACGTTGCTCCTAAGGTTGAGTCGTGGGACAACACCCCCAACCAGATGGGTGGCGCTATGTCGATGGACCCGACTACCCCCATCTTCAAGGACCAGAGCCTGTGGGGCGACAATGTATATAGCAACTACGAGCGTTCGCACAACAACGAGTCGTGGAACCCCGTGGCAGCCGTTGCTCGTGCCGACAACCATTCGCGCAACTACGGCGTGATTGTCATCCCTTATCTCCAGATCCAGCCCATCAAGCAGCTCACCCTGCGCACCCAGTATAGCGCCAATGCACGCTTCCAGCGCAGCGACGACTTCACTCCTCAGTTCACCATCGACTCGGCACACGAGTTCAACGAGTTCAGCGATGTGAGCCGCACCATGCGCGAGTATTTCGACTACAACTGGACCAACACCGCCACCTACATCGACACCTATGCCGACAAGCATAACGTCACCCTTATGGCAGGCTTCACCATGGAGCGCTACAGCGACATCTATGTGACCGGTTCGCGCGAAAACACGCCCAACGATGCTCAGCCTCTGCGCCAGGTAAGTGCAGGCCAGCAGAACCAGCAGTCGAGCGGCAATGCCGGCTACAACTCGCTCGTTTCGTGGCTCGGTCGTGTGATGTACAACTACGACAGCCGCTACTATCTCACCGCTACCATCCGTACCGACGGTTCGAGCCGCTTCCCCCACGGCAGCAAATATGCTACCTTCCCATCGGCAAGTGCAGCATGGAACTTCAGTCGTGAGGCATTCCTCGAAGGCCAGGAGTGGCTTTCGAACGGTAAGCTCCGTTTCGGTTGGGGTCGTGTAGGTAACCAGCAGATCAGCAACAGTGCCACGATGACCTTGCTCGGTGCAGCCGACTATGTGCTCAATGGCGAGCGCGTCCTGGGTACCACCGTTTCGTCGGTCGGCAATACCGACCTGAAGTGGGAGACTGTCGAGGACTTCAACGTTGGTCTCGACCTCGCTTTCTTCAACTCTCGCCTCGAAGTCACCGCCGACGTCTATCAGAAGAAGTCGCACGATATGCTCTATCAGCGTGAGAACCTCCTCGTTCTTGGCTATCCCGCCTGGAACTCGGCCATCTGGATGAACATTGGTTCGATGAAGGCTGAAGGTTGGGAACTCTCGTTCAACTGGAAGGACCAGAAGGGCGACTGGAACTACAACCTGGGTCTCAACCTGTCGAGCGTTCGCAACAAGGCTGTGAAGTTCACCGGCGAAGGCAGCCCCGTCTATACGGGCTCCGTTTCGGGTGTCGAAGGCTCCATCATCCGCAATGAGGAGGGTGGCCTTATCAGCCGCTTCTACGGTTACAAGACCGATGGCATCTTCCAGAACTGGGAGGAGGTCTATGCGCACACCGACGAGTACGGCACACGCATCCAGCCTTCTGCACAGCCTGGTGACATCCGTTTCGTTGACCTCAATGGCGACGGCTCCCTCACCGAGGAGGACCGCACCTTCATCGGCAATCCCTATCCCGATCTCATGGTCGGCGTCAACCTCTTCGTAGGTTGGAAGAACTGGGATCTCGGCATGAACTTCTACGGAACGTTCGGCAACGACATCTTCAACAGCACACGCCAGCACTACAGCGGCCTGAACGGACAGAACGTCCTCGAAGGCACCTTCGACAAGGCTTGGCATGGCGAAGGCACTTCCAACGACATCCCTCGTCTCTCGGTGAGCGACAACAACCGCAACTATGGCCGCGTCAGCGACTTCTATGTCGAGGATGGCTCCTACATGCGTTGCAAGCAGATTCAGCTTGGCTACACCCTGCCCAAGAAGGGCTTCTTCAAGGATCACGTCCTGCGTTTCTATCTGACAGCCCAGAACCCGTTCACCATCACCGGCTACAGCGGTATGGATCCTGAACGTCCGGCTTACGACGGCAGCGTTATCGAGACGGGTATCGACAACATCGCTTATCCTTCTCCACGTACCTTCCTGTTCGGTCTTGACTTCAACTTCTAACAGTATTTTTGCCGAATATAAATTATGAAAAAGACATTATTATATTTTGCTGCCCTGGGCACCGCTGCTTCTATTGTTGTCGCTTGCGATGATTTCCTTGACGAGACGGTCAATGGTCAGCAAACCCTCGATTCATATTTCGTGACCGAGGATGAGGCCACTTCCTACCTCAACGGTTGCTACAACGCCCTGACGTTCTATGGCTGGTGGCAGATTCAGAACTTCTGGATCATGACCGACATGTGCTCCGACGACATGTGGATGGGCAACCTTCAGCAGAGCCAGAGTGACTACTACTCGCTGGCACATTATCAGGGCATCGGTCAGTCGAACGGCCCTCTCAACAACTACTGGATGCATCGTTATAAGGGAATCCTCTCGTGCAACGTTGCCATCAACCGCATCCCCAATGCACACTTCCAGGACACCCAGAAGCAGGCTCGCTTCATTGCCGAAGCCAAGTTCTTGCGCGGATACTATTATTTCGACCTGGTGCGCAACTTCGGTGGCGTGCCCATCGTCAACGACTTCATGATGCCTGAGGATGTCGAGGGCATTGCCCGTTCGTCGGCTGCCGAGGTCTGGGCCCTTGTCGAGCAGGACTTCCGTGATGCTGCTGCTGTGCTGCCAGCACGCAGCCAGTACTCTTCCTCCGAACTCGGCCGTGCCACCAAGGGCGCTGCCCTCGGATATCTCGGCAAGTCGCTGGTCTATCAGGAGAAGTGGAGCGAGGCCGCTGCCGTTCTCAAGCAGGTCATCGACTCGAAGGAGTATGAGCTGATGGAGGACTTCGGCGACGTCTGGAATGTCGATACCAACAACAACAAGGAGTCGCTCTTCGAGATCCAGACCACCTTCAACGAGACCTACGCCCTGGGCAATGCCCTGTCGGTGGTCAGCGCCAACCGTACGGAGGTCAACGATGGCTGGGCCTGGGGTCTTCCCACCAGCGACCTCGAGCAGGCATTCATCGACGAAGGCGACTTCGAGCGTCTCAAGTGGACCATCATCAAGACCGGTGCCACCGAGATTCCTGGCGAGGATGACTTTGCCGAACTCGTTGCCGACCAGTATGCCGCTCAGTCCAACCAGCACGCCGACATGGTGGAGGGTACCTACTACATCTCGCCCGATGTTCACAAGTCGGCACGTGTGAGCCGCAAGCTCTACATCCCCTACAAGAAGCGTCCGAGCAAGTGGAGCCAGGACTTCATCCCGCTCAACATCCGTCTGCTGCGTTATGCCGACATCCTGCTGCTCTATGCTGAGGCTTGCAACGAGACCGGCAACGACTCCGAGGCTCAGTGGGCACTCAACCAGGTACGCAACCGTGTAGGTCGTGACAATGTCACCTCAACAGGCAACACCCTCAAGCAGGCCATCCGCACCGAGCGTCGTCTCGAGCTTGCCCTCGAGTACAACCGTCTCTACGACATCCGTCGCTGGGAGTCGATCAAGAACCCGGGTCACAAGGTGATTGCCGAGATTCTTGGCCCCAATGGCTCGTTCGTCAAGCGCAACACCAACGTGCTGACTGCCGACCCCTACGAGTACGCAGCCACCAAGGAACCGAGCGACAAGGGTATCTCGTTCGACGAGAGCCGCGACCTGCTCTTCCCAATCCCGCTCTACGAGATCGAGCACTCCAATGGCTCCATCACCCAGAATCCTGGATGGAACTAATTTGAATGTGTTATAAAATAGCACCGTGGGCGACTGTAGAATCGCGGTCGTCGGCGGTGCTTTCCTTTTCATTTCCCGTCATGAAGAAAATCTTTCGCTCATTTACATCCCTTGCAACTGCCTTATTGGTTGCGTTTGTGTGCCCTGCGTGCAGCGGTGATGACGATCCCGTGGTCGATGATGTCCTCACGGTCAGCCCAGCCACAGCTACGATCGGTCAGGATGGAGGTACGCTGAAGCTCTCCGTCCAGTCGTCGCACGTGCCCACCGTCACCAGTTCCGAATCGTGGATTACGACAGGAAGTCGTGGCACCGACCCCACTGTCGCAGGAGCCTATACCTTTACGATGAATGTGCAGGCCAACCCCAACGAGGCCGAACGCACAGCCACCCTCACCGTCATCAGCGGCAGTCAGTCGAAGAACGTGCAGGTCACCCAGTCGGCTGCCGATGTGCTGAAGGTTGAGCCCACAACCATCAGCATCGATGACCAGGAACAGACCTTCGAGATAACGATTACTACCAACGGTGTGCCACAGTTCAGCGTCGATGCCGGATGGATCACCCAGACGGCAGCTTCGAGCGAGAACAAGCGTGGCTTCAAGGCCGAAGCCAACACAGGTGCAGCCCGCACGGCCACCCTCACCTATACTTTGGGCAAGCTCACAGCCACTGTCACGGTCAAGCAGGCACAGGCTGTCCTCACCGGTGTCGTCGATCCTTCGGTGACCTATCAGACCATGGAAGGCTTTGCAGCCTCCGACTGCTGGGCACCTGCCGTCATCGGCAAGTACTGGACCGGAAAGCGCGATGGCATTGCCGAACTCCTTTTCAGCCGTGAGGTAAGCAACGGACAGCCCAAGGGCATCGGCCTTTCGATGTGGCGCAGCAACCTGGGAGGCGGTTCTGCCGAACAGGGCCTCGCCAGCAACATCGGTGTCGAGAACGGAGCCGATGGCTACAACTACTATCGTCGCGGCGAGAGTTACCTCAACGACGACCTTACGTACGACTGGTCGCGTTGCGAAGGCCAGCGCTTCTTCCTCGACAAGGCCAAGGACTATGGCGTCGAGAGCGTCGTCCTCTTCAGCAATTCGCCCAACGTGCAGTTCACGCGCAACGGCAAGGGCTACAGCGACAGCGGACATTCGACCAACCTCAAGGCCGACTGCTACGACGACTTTGCCGGCTATATGGCCAAGGTCGCTGCCCAGTACATTGCCTGGGGCTATCCTGTCACCCACATTTCGCCCGTCAACGAGCCTCAGTATGCCTGGGAGGGACACGACCAGGAGGGTTCCGGTTGGACCAATGCCGAAATCGCCAAGCTCTCGAAGGAACTCGATGGCGCACTCGACCGCGAAGGCCTCGCCAATGTCAAGATCCTCTTGGGCGAAGCCGGCGATTGGGAACATGCCTACAAGACCAAGAGCCCCAACGAAAGTTCGAACTGCATCTATTCTTTCTTCAATGCTTCGAGCGACAACTATGTGGGTAATCTGAGCCATATGGCTCCCGTCTATGGCGCCCACAGCTATTGGACCGACGGCACCTGGAACGGTATGCGCAACGTGCGTCAGCAGGCCTACGACAAGGCTGTCGAAAACGGCATCTCGCTCTGGCAGACCGAATGGTCGATGCTGGGCGACGGATACAGCGAGTTCCCCGGCTATGGCAACAGCAACGAGATGGACATCGCCCTCGTCATGGACAAGGTCATCTATAACGACCTCACCGTGGGCAATATGACATCGTGGAGCTTCTGGACTTCGATGGATGTAAGCCGTTGGAGCCAGCTCGACCGATTCATGCTCATCGACTTCACGCCTTCGGGCGGCACCTATAGCGTCGATCTCTCGGGCGAAGGCACCTACAAGGCCGATGCCACCCTTTGGGTTCTCGGCAACTACAGTCTCTTCGTGCGTCCGGGCTTCAAGCGCATCGATGTCGATATCCCCAACTATGACCGCACGTTCTTCGGCACGGGCTTCATCTCGCCCGATGGCAAGCGCATCGTCGTGGTGATGAGCAACCTCAATGCTGCCGAGATGGAGGTGCGTCTGTCGTTGAAGGGTGTCACTCCCTCCACGCTGACGTCCTACACCACCACCCAGCGTAAGAACCTCCAGCAGCAGGCGCTCAACGCCTCGACCACCGTCTTCAAGCTTGAAGGCAGCAGCGTCACCACCTTCGTCTTCGATCTTTAAAATAAAAATCTCAAACCCATGAAACGACTTCTTTTCTCAATCATCTCCCTCTTCGCCCTGTCCGCCTCGGCGCAGGTCGGCTTTGGCGATGCGGTGAAATTCAATCAGGACTGGCTCTTCCAATTGGGCGACGACTCATTGGCAGTCAATCCCAGTTTCGACGACAGCAAGTGGCGGCATCTCGACTTGCCGCATGACTGGTCGGTCGAAGGACAGGCTTCGCCCACCCTTGCCAGTTGCACGGGCTACTATCCCGGTGGCATCGCCTGGTACCGCAAGCATTTCGTCCTCGCTGCAAATGACCCCGCTTTGGCAACCCCTCAAACCCTTCAAACCCCTCTTAACCCCTCGAACCCTTCGAACCTTTCGAACCCTTCGAACCTTTCGAACCCTTCGAACCTCACCTTCATCTACTTCGAAGCCATCTACAACCGCTCCTCGGTCTATCTCAACGGCCACTTGCTCGGCTATCGTCCCTCGGGCTTCGCGTCGTTCCTCTACGATATGACGCCCTACCTCAAGGCAGGCGACAACGTCCTCGCCGTGCGTGTCGATCATAGCCGTTATGCCGATTGCCGCTGGTACACGGGCTCGGGCATCTATCGCGATGTGTGGTATATTGAAGCACCGAAGACGCACCTTGCCCAGTGGGGTACAGGCTGGGTTTGCTCCAAGCTCACCGATGCTTCGGCCAAGGTCGATGTCGATGTTGCCATCGATAATGCGGAGGGTGTGAGCGGCCTGAAGCTGCACGTCCAGCTGTTCGATGCCAATGGTCACGTGGTGGCTCAAAAGATGGTTAGTGCCAAGGCTGCCAACAAGTTGACGCTCAATGTCACTCGTCCGCATCGCTGGGACCTCAACGATCCCTATCTCTACCTGCTGCGCACCACGCTTCTGAAAGGCAATCAGCCCATCGACGGCAATGAGATCAACGTTGGTCTGCGTTCGCTGCAGTTCGATGCCAACAAGGGCTTCGCGCTCAATGGCCGCTGGATGAAGATCAAGGGCGTCTGTCTGCATCACGATGCCGGCACGCTCGGTGCTGCCGTGCCCGACGATGTGTGGCGTCGCCGCCTCGAGAACCTCAAGCAGATTGGTGTGAATGCCATCCGCTGCGCCCACAATCCGCAGGCACCCGTCCTCTATGACCTGTGCGACGAACTTGGTCTGCTTGTGATGGACGAGGCTTCCGACGAATGGGAATTCCCCAAGCGCAAGTGGGTCGAGGGCTGGAACGTCGGCATGCCATCGTTCGACGGCACCTACGACTTCTTCGAGGAGTGGATCGACCGCGATGTGACCGATATGGTGCGCCGCGACCGCAATCACCCCAGCATCTTCCTTTGGAGCATCGGCAATGAGGTCGATTATCCCAACGATCCCTATTCGCATCCCATCCTCGATGGCAAGAACTCGGCCATCAACCAGCCGATGTTCGGTGGCTACGATCCTTCGCGTCCCAATGCCGAGCGTATCGGTAAGATTGCCAAGCGCCTCGCCGCCTGTGTGCGCAGCGTCGATACCAGCCGTCCCGTCACCGGTGCCCTTGCAGGTGTGGTGATGAGCAACGAGACCGAATATCCCGAGGCTGTCGATGTGGTGGGCTACAACTACACCGAGAATCGTTACGACGAGGACCACGCCACCTATCCCGACCGTGTCATCTACGGTTCGGAGAACGGCACGGGCTACAGTGCCTGGAAGGCCGTGCGCGACAAGGACTTCATCTTCGGACAGTTCATCTGGACGGGCACCGACTACCTGGGCGAGTCGGGTCGCTGGCCTTCGCGCGGCTTGCACACGGGTCTGCTCGACTTCGGTTCGTTCCCCAAGCCACGCGGATATTTCCGTGCTGCCCTTTGGTGCGAACAGCCTGTCTGCTACATCGGTACGTTCGAAAAACGTGAGCCTCGCCGCTGGGGCAACAATCGTCCTCCACGCGAGTTCCTCACCCAGGATGCTCCCGACATCTGGAACTACGACGAAGGCAAGACCATCCGCGTGTTCTGCTACACCAACTGTGCGCAGGCGCGTCTCCTCCTCAATGGCAGCGAGGTGGGCGCCCTGAAGCCTTTCGACGACGAGGAGGGCATCATCTTCTGGGATGTGCCTTATGCTCCCGGCGAACTTCGTGCCGAAGGCTGCGATGCCCAGGGCAATGTGCAGGCATCCTACGTCATCCGCAGTTCCGGCCGTCCCTATCAGATTCGTGCCACGGTCGATAAGGAAGTGATCCGTGCCGACCGTCGTGTGGCGCATATCACGGTCGAAGTGCTCGACGAGAACGGCATCGTGGTGAAACTTGCCGATAACAACATACGCTGCGAGGTCGAAGGTCCTGCCCGCCTCCTGGGTCTCGAAGGCTCCGACAACAGCGATATGGGCAACTATCGCGACAACCTCCAGCGTGTCTATATGGGTCGCCTCCTGGCCTATGTGGGCAGTGTGGGCGAAACAGGCCGCGTCACCGTCCGCTTCTCTTCCCCGCTGCTCAAATCGGCTGAGGTCAGTTTTGAAGTTGAATGATATTAAGGGATAATAAGGGATATTAAGGGCATCTTAAGGATTCTAAGGGATTTTAAGGGATTCTAAGGGATTTTTAGGGACGTATGTTTTTGAGTCCCATTCTCTACAAGGCAAAGGAAACGTCCCTTAATATCCCTAAATATCACCAAGTATCCCTAAATATCCCTATTAAGAGATACTATCGTCCCCAAATATCCCTTAATATCCCCAAATATCCCTAATAATCCCTAAAAATATGTTCAAGAAACTCCCTTCCTTTTTGCTGCTCCTCCTCGCCACCTCCCTCCTCATCTCCTGCACCCGCCCAGAAGACTTTGTCGTCGATCTGAGTGGAGAGTGGGAGGTGCGCCTCGATAGTCCCGACGCGGCGCCGCAGTCCATCCAGTTGCCCGGAACCACCGACATGGCAGGCATCGGCACGCCCGACACGCTGCAGCCACGCCTCGAGAAGCCGCAGGTCCTGCGTCTCACGCGCCGTCACAGTTTCGTGGGTGAGGCCTATTACACCCGTTCGTTCGAAGTGAAGAAGAAGATGGCCGACAAGCCGTTGGAACTCGTCCTCGAACGTGTGCTTTGGAAGAGCACCGTCCTCATTGATGGTCAGCCAGTCGAGGCACTCGACTTCACCGACGAGAGCCTCGCGACGCCCCATCGTTACGCCTTGCCGCGAGGGCTTGCTGCAGGCCGGCACACCATCCAGATTTGTGTCGATAACCGCAAGCAGTACGACATCTCGGTCGATGAACTCTGCCATTCCTACACCGATGCCACGCAGGTCAAGTGGAACGGCATCCTGGGCAAGATGGAGCTGCGTGCCCTGCCCGAAGTCAGCATCGACAGGATGGAGGTCTATCCCGACCCCACGCTCCGACGTCTCGATGTGGTGCTCACTGTCACCAACCACACCTCTGAGTTTCAGGATGCCTATCTGATGCTGATCACTTCGCCCAAGGGGCAGGGGTCCGAGATGTGGCCGTCCTCGCCCGTGCAGGAGACGTTTGAGCCAGGCATCACCACACTCACCTTGAGCTGCAATCTGCCCGCCCACGCCCCGCGCTGGTCCGAGGCACATCCCGATCTGCTTGTTGTCGGGGCAAGTATGGAGACCAAGGGAGACATCACCGAGACGATGGTCAACATTGGCCTTCGCCAGGTCGGCACGCGCGATGGCAGACTGCTCGTCAATGGCGAACCCGTCTTCCTGCGCGGTGCGCTCGAATGCTGCATCTTCCCGCTTACGGGCTGTCCGCCCACCGACAAGGCAGGTTGGCAGAAGGTGTTCGAGACGGCTAAGGAATGGGGGCTCAATCATCTGCGTTTCCATTCGTGGTGTCCGCCCAATGCCGCCTTCGAGGTGGCCGACGAGATGGGCTTCTATCTCGGTGTGGAGTTGCCCATCTGGGCCACCAACCTGGGCAGCGACAGCACGGTATACGACTTCCTGCGTCACGAATACGAGAGCATCGTCCGCAACTACGGCAATCATCCGTCGCTCTGCCTGCTCAGTGTGGGCAACGAGTTGCAGTACGACTTCGACTTCCTCAATGCCTTCGTCGCCGAGATGAAGGTACGCGATCCGCGCCATCTCTACACCACCACCTCGTTCACCTTCGAGAAGGGCCATGGCGGCCATCCCGAGCCCGAGGACCAGTACTTCGTCACCCAATGGACCGACAACGGATGGGTGCGCGGACAGGGTGTCTTCGATGCCGAACCGCCAGCCTTCAACCGCAACTACAATGCCTCGACCGAGGGCATCGCGGTGCCCATCATCACCCACGAGATTGGGCAATATTCGGTCTATCCCGACATCAAGGAGATCGACCGCTACACGGGTTCGCTCGACCCGCTCAACCTGAAGGCAGTGCGTGCCGACCTCGAGCAGAAAGGCCTGCTCGACCGTGCCGAGGACTGGCTCCAGGCATCGGGCCATCTGGCTGCGCTGCTCTATAAGGAGGAGATCGAGCGTGCGATGAAGACGCGCGGCATCTCGGGCTATCAGTTGCTTGGTCTGCAGGACTTCCCCGGCCAGGGCACGGCCCTCGTGGGTCTGGTCAATGCGTTCTGGGAGTCGAAGCACGTGGTCGAGCCGTCGTGGTTCCGTCAGTTCTGTGCGCCCGTCGTTCCGCTTGCCAGTTTCGACAAGGCCGTCTATCGCACCAGCGAACCTCTGCTCGTCGATCTGCAGTTGGCCAACTATTCCGGTCAGGCGCTGGTGGGTCGCGAACTGCACTGGTCGCTGCTCGGCTCCGATGGTAATATGCTGCAGCAGGGGTCGAAGGCGTTGGTCGAAGTGGCCAATGGCAGCGTTTCGCGCATCGACAGCCTGCGTCTGAGCCTTTCCGACATCAAGGCCGCAAGCCGGCTCACCCTGCGTCTGGCTGTGAGCGAAAGCGAGTGGTGCAACGAGTGGCCCCTCTGGGTTTATCCCGACGTGCCTGAGGTCAACGACGACGTGTGCGTCACCGCCAGTCTGAAGGAAGCCGAAGCCGTCTTGGCCAAGGGTGGCACGGTCATCCTTTCGCCTGTGCTCGGTTCGCTCGAAGGCCTTGAGGGCAAGTTTGTGCCGGTGTTCTGGAGTCCCGTCCACTTCCCCAAGCAGGCGGGCACGATGGGCTTGCTCTGCAATCCCGCGCATCCTGCCCTTGCACAGTTCCCCACCGAAAGTTTCGGCAGCTGGCAGTGGTGGCGTCTCGCCAAGCGCAGCACGGTGCTCGACATCGATTCGCTGCAGCAGTCCGTTACGCCCATTGTCGAGAGTGTCGATAACTTCATGCACAACCGTCGTCTCTGCACGGTGTTCGAAGCCAAGGTGGGAGAGGGGCGTCTGCTCTTCTCGTCCATCGACCTGCTCTCGAAGGGTGCCGACAGTCCCGAACTCCAGCAGATGCTCTATAGCCTCCGCACCTACGCCGCCTCTTCGTCCTTCGCCCCTCGTCCCTCGCTTTCCCCCGACCAGCTCCGCTCCCTCTTCAAGTCCCGTGTCGAAGTGAAGCGCCAGGGCGCCACGGCGATCTACGAATGAATTGGCTCGACAATTATTTAATGAAAAAACAAATTAAATTTTAAATAAATTAAATTTTTCTTGTCGTCAAAGACCACTCGAAAAGAAACGCTAATTCTCAACCCAGGGATAATAGAATCGGGATCCGGATGGCTATTATGCTGAACCATATCCTCAAACGAACGTCGTAGGACATGCCGCCATCGGATTATGTCCTTCCGCGAACGTTGAGGGATGTGCCGCCATCGGATTATGTCCTTCCGCGAACGTTGAGGGACATGCCGCCATCGGATTATGTCCTTCCGCGAACGTTGAGGGACATACCGCTATCGAATGATGTCCCTCTACGAACGTTGGGGGACATGTTGCTATCGGATGATGTCCCTCTACGAACGTTGGGGGACATACTGTCATCGGATGATGTCCCTCTACGAACGTTGGGGGACATGCTGCTATCGGATGATGTCCTTCTGCGAACGTTGGGGGACATGCTGCTATCGGATGATGTCCCTCTACGAACGTTGGGGGACATGCTGCTGTCGAATGATGTCCCTCTACGAACGTTGGGGGACATGTTGCCATCGGATCATGTCCTTCTGCGAACGTAGGCGCACAATTTCTTCGGGAATATTGTACATCTACGAACATTGGTGCACAATTTCGTGCAGAAAGTTGTACGCCTACGAACGTAGGCAGACAAGCCACGATTGGAAATGGGGAATTGTGCTTTCGGATTAGAGGACGTCACTGCACGGAAAGCAGGTTACAATTTCGGATACATCGTCTTCTATGTCATCAAGCACTCTGTCGCGCGTCACGATGCATTATGCTGTAAGAGCAAGCACTCTGACGGCCGACAGAATGCTTCCTCATTTCGCGCAAGTATCGTGACGGCCGACAGAGTACGCGATGCTGCAGGATGGAATACTCTCACGGCCGATAGAGTACCCGATACTACGGGGCGGAGTACTCTCACGGCCGACAAAGTACCATCAACTTGTGCGGAAATACTCTGACAGCCGACAGAGTACTTCCGCAATTTGCGCAAATATCGTGACGGCCGACAAAGTACGCAATGCCAAGGGATGGAATACTCTCACGGCCGACAGAGTTCCCGATGCTATAAGATGGAATACTCTCACGGCCGACAGAGTATTTAATGCGATTTTGCGTCTATTGTTCGGCTGTGTTCCTGAATAGAATTTCGTTTCTGAAAAATAAAAAAATAAAATTATAAAAAATAAAATATAAAAATGATCCATTTTGCAGACAAGACACGGAGACGAACTGATTTGGAAATCGATTTCGCGAAGACAATTTGCCTCTGAAAAGGAATGAAAAATCAACGATTTTGCCTAAAATAATGGTTAAAAGTGTCCTTTATTTTAAATATTCCACCAAAAGATGTGTTATTTTCAGATTTATTATGTATCTTTGCCACGTCTTGGTAAAGATGTCTAACCTTTTTTGTAACATCATTATGAAACCAGTTCTTTTGTTTCTTTCCCTTATTTCTGCCAGTGCGATAGGAGCTAACCTGTCCGACGACACAGAAAAAACGGTAGCCGATTGCTCTGCTGCATATCAGCAGTTCTCGTTCGACATTTATCAA
>ONNR01000017.1 GCA_900319235.1 uncultured Prevotellaceae bacterium | reverse complement strand
CAAGTTTTTCAAAGATCATATGCCAACCTCCTGTAAAGGGGGCTTGGGCTGTTTCTTCACTACACTCGCCTTACGCGGGTGTGGGAAACTTTAGTTAATAATTAACAAATAACAATTGGTTGTGTCGGAGATAACGATAATTAAGAAACCGAGAATAGAATACATCGATTTGGCCAAGGGAATCTGTATCATTATCGTTGTAATGCTGCACCTTTCCGCCTTTTACACCTTTAGTCTTACATTGGTCGACTATATGATGGCGTTTGCAATGCCGCTCTATTTCTTTTTGTCGGGTTGCTTCTTTAAGACATACGATGGTTTTAGTGGTTATTTTAAGAGAAAGGTCAATAAACTACTTATTCCTTTTTTGTTCTTTTATGCGCTAACATCTGTGTGTGTCCCCTATATTCAGGTTTACTTGCTTGGATGCAAGACTAGTATCTTGCGTGATAGTGAAATCATTACAGCGATTTTTACTGAGTCATATCCGAATCTGCCCCTTTGGCTCTTGCTTTGTTTGTTTGAAGTGAGCCTTTTCTTCTATACTATCTATATATTTGCCCAAAGATTTGAAGGCAAGAGTAATTTGGTGCTTTGCATTGTTTCATTATTATTTGGTGTCATTGGTGTAATAATTAAAATATTAGGCATTAATCTTTTAGCTAATATTGATACAGCAATAAGTGCTACTCCCTTTTTCGCAGCAGGATATTGGATTTTCCAGAAGACGGAAATTATGAAACCCAATAGATTTGACAAGTTATTGCCGATTCTAATAGTTTTGGCTTTAGCATTTGTTATGGTTTTTCGTCCAGAGAAAACATTTTTCCGAAACTTAAACTCTCCTAAACCTTCTTTATTCGCTTATCTTTGTGCCTTTGGGGGAATATATGGAATCGTGATGTTGTCAAAAATAATAAAAAGACTTCCATTGGTTTCATATTTTGGAAGATACTCGCTCATTATATTAGTTACTCATATTGAGGTTTTTAACCTGTTTGCTGCTGTGATTAAGTATTCGGGATTGAATCTGTCACAGGGGTGGGTGTACTTCATTAATCTCTGTTTGACGATGCTCTCCTATTTGGTGATTATTCCACTTATGAATAAGTTCATGCCTCATGTGGTTGGGCAGAAGGATGTTATACAAATTAAATAATAAGAATTGTTTGTGTCTGATAATACGATAATTAAGAAACCGAGAATAGAATACATCGATCTAGCCAAGGGAATCTGTATTACCTTGGTCGTGTGCTTTCATTTGACATTGTTTTATGACACGAGCCTTCTATTTGACGACTTCTTCAATGCATTTCGAATGCCGCTCTTTTTCTTCCTGTCGGGTTGCTTCTTCAAGGTATACGAAGGCTTTGGCGGATTCGTAAAGCGCAAGATCAACAAGCTGCTGATTCCATTCGCCTTTTTCTTTGTGGTATGCTCGTTCCTAATACCGAACATTCTGGCTCATTATGGCGTTAATATACGATATCTGCCCATGAGTGAAATGTGTTCGGCGTTTCTCGACGAGTATTATCCTTCGGGGCAGGTCTGGTTCCTGCTTTGTCTGTTCGAAATCAATATCTTTTTCTATATCATCTATCTTTTTTCAGGGATTTTCGAAAAAAGGACGCTTGTGCTTGTTATGATTTCGCTATTGTTCGGATTGTGTGGAATCATCTTGAGTCTCAAAGGTATTGATTTACCTGCTAATCTTGATTCGGCTTTGAGTGCCCTGCCTTTCTTTGCGGCGGGCTATGTGATATTCAGACATTCCGACATTTTGAAGTCCAATCGTTTCGACCGCTATCTGCCCTTGATGATTATCGGAGCTTTCGTGCTCGTGTATCTCGTTAGTCCGAACGTGTCCTTTCTCCAGAATCAATTCTATGGTTACTCATGGTTGACCTCTTATCCTTTTGGAACGTTGGGCGTATTCGGAGTGATATGGCTTTCGAAGTTGCTGAAAAGATTGCCAATCCTCACCTATTACGGAAGATATTCCATCATCTTATTGGTTACCCATGATACGGTTTTCCATTTCATTGCTGCAGTCTTGAACCATTTTGAGTTATCGTTGATGGCTGAGTTGTCGCTCAATCTGCTTCTTACGATGGCTTCGTATCTGGTGATTATCCCCTTTATGCGAAAATTTATGCCCCACGTGACAGCACAGAAGGATGTTTTACTATAATTATAAGTAGGATATGAAACAGTTGAAAACCTTGGCGATTTTGGCATTGACAATGTGTGTCAGCGCCAATTTGTCGGCTTATGAAGCTGAGATTCAGGCTCGGCATGATTCTATTCTCGCGTTAATTACCGGAGCTCCCTCATATGAGGCACAGCCTGTGAAGATGATTACAGCCTTTGGCGCCAAAGGCAATGGAGAGAAGGATTGTAAGCCTGCCTTCGATAAGGCAATGAAGGCTGCAGCACGTTTGAAGAATGGTCTGCATCTGGTGGTGCCTGCCGGAGAATGGTTCGTGAAAGGTCCGATTCATTTGGTAAGCAACCTGACCCTTGAATTGCAGGAGGGTGCACACTTGAAGTTTTCGCCCGAACCAACCGATTATCTTCCTGCTGTACAGACATCATGGGAGGGGTCGTTTTGTCAGAACATCTCGCCCCTCATCTATGGCTTCAAGCTCGAAAATGTGGTCATCATGGGGCGGGGAACGATTGACGGCAACTGTGCGGAGACATTCCCCAAGTGGCGTGCTGACCAGAAACCTGGTCAATCCGCTTTACGCGGTCAGGATCATCAGGAGGTGCCTGTAGAGGAGCGAAATTATGGCGTAGAGCAGAGACTTCGTCCTCATCTCGTGCAGCTCTTCGGATGCAGGAATGTCACCCTCGAAGATGTTTTCATCACAAATTCCCCATTCTGGTGTGTGCATCTTCTCAAGTGCGAGAATGTAATCTGTCGCGGTTTGCGTTATGATGCGAAATTGGTGAACAATGATGGCATTGACCCCGAGATGACGCGTAATCTGCTGATCGAGGAGATAGAATTCAATAACGGAGATGACAATGTAGCCGTAAAGGCTGGTCGCGACAACGATGGTTGGAAGAACTGTTCGACTACCTGCGACCCGCTCTATGAGCCACAACCATCGGAGAACATCATCATTCGCAACTGTCGCTTCAAGGGCCTGCATGGATTGGTCATCGGGTCAGAAATGAGTGCCGGCGTGCGTAATGTCTTTGTGGAAGATTGCACTTACGGTGGTTACAACAAACGTGCACTTTACGTGAAATCGAATCCCAACCGTGGCGGGTTTGTCCACGACATCTATTTCCAGAACTGCAAGTTCGACGAGGTGGAGGACCTCTTCTACATCACGTCGATGTATGCGGGAGAGGGTGCCGATGACAATCACTTCACCTCGATTCATGACATTCACGTGAAGGACGTTCATGCCAACAAGGCGCGTAATGCCGGCATCGTACTGCAAGGAACGGCCGCCAAGCCCATCTACAATGTTAGTTTCGAGAATGTAACCGTGGATGAACTGAAAGTGGGATTCTCGTCGATGAATACCGATGACATCATCTTGCGCAATTGCAATCTGGGAGGCACCATCGACGGCGCACCTTCGCAAGTTACCAAGCATGACGGACTCTTTGACAAGGATGTGAAGAAATGACGTTCAATTAACAGTTAACAATTAACAATTAATAATTGCAATGGACGATAATTCTATAAACGAAAAGCCGAAAGCTGCTGAACCTGATGTTTTCATTTCTTTTGAGGAACGCTGGACACAATTGCTTGATGATTGCAAACAGAAATTAGGCAGTTTGAGTGACGATGACAAAGACGGACAGATACGCGACCTTTGGACGAATATCAACAGATTTGTCACCATCATGGCAGTGCCTAAGGCAATCATGCCAAGAATGCGCAAGACATTGTGGAAGATGGCTTGGCGTTCATCGTTTTCGCAATGCATGACTATCCTGCTTTATTGTGTGCTGACCTTTTTCCCCCGCAGATCTTATCGCAGCGTTGAAGCACAACAGTATTTCAAGAGGCGTCTGACTCGAAATGGCAGCAACCGTTGATTCCTGGCAAAAAGCCTGAGTATATAATATAAAAATATGTCGATTAGAGAAAAGATAAACTACCTGATAGAACCCCATAAGGAGAATAAGCTTTCCCATTGGTACGATTGCATTATGCTTGTAGCCATTGCTATAGGTATATTTCCACTTATGTTCAGAACACAATACCGACTGTTCTGGTATTTCGATATCGTATCGGGATTGTGCTTTACCATTGACTACATTTTCCGGTGGTTGACGTGTGATCTGCGGTCGAAAAGCAGGAACTGGATTTCGTTCGTGATTTACCCTTTCACGCCAATGGCCATCATCGACCTGCTTTCAATTTTGCCCACAGTACATTTGCTGACGCCCATCTTTAAGGTGGCGAGAGTCACCCGCCTGTTAAGGCTCCTACGTATCGTGAAAGTGATTCGCTATTTTGAGCCATTGGAACTTATCCTGTCGGTAATCCGAAAGCAACGCACTATCCTGCTGACCGTTTTATCGTTGGCAATATTCTATATTTTTGTCACGGCAATGATTATGTTCAATGCCGAGGAAGATATAAATCCAGAAACGGGGCAGTACTTGTTCAACAATTTCTTTGATGCATTTTATTGGGCCGCATGTACACTGACCACTGTGGGTTATGGCGACTTGTATCCTATTTCGAATACAGGCCGAGTCATCAGCATCATTTCTTCGATGGTTGGCATCGCTATTATTGCTTTGCCTTCAGGCATTATTACTGCGGGCTATATGGACGAAATAAAGGAAAGGAAGAAAAACAAGAAGTGAAAAAGACGCTTTCCATCATAGAAACAGTTGACAGGAAATATGGGGCGTGGGTGTTCTATGTAGCATTGGTTTTGATGCTGACCTCCACCTCATGGTTCTGGCTCGATGAAATCCCCAGTGAGATACGCTTGATTTCAAAGCGTTTTTTGCAACTGGGGCAGACTCTATGTTGTCTTAGAATCGCCCTTCTGAGTTGGAAATATCCCAGATATGTCATTCTTTGTGCTGTAATAATTGGATTAGTATATGTTTCGTATCTTTTTAGTCATGCAAATATGCTGCTCAAGACAGTAATGCTTGTTGCCGCATCGAGGGATGCTGACATCAAGGTGATTCTTCGGATTTATCTTGTCATCTTCCTGACCATGCTGTTCTTAGGGCCTGTGACCTTGCTCATGAATTGGACTGCAGATATTGTCAAGCATAAGTATAACCATGTTGGACATTCCTACGGGTTTTACAATCCCAATCGTTATGCTTACTTGATGCAGATGCTCATCCTGTTGGTCATTCATGTTTTGCACATCAGACGATTCCTTTGGGTTGCAATTATTTGCTGGATATCAGCAGTCGTGGTTGGCTGGATGACCTTGAGTACAACTACGGTTATTGTGTTGTTGTTCTTCCCGCTTGCATATTATTGGCTCAAGCATCATACTGTTCCATCTTTTTGGCTCGCCCTTTTCCCGTTGCTTTTGACTGTTCTTTCCATGGGGCTTGCTTTCTATTTCGGACCTTCCACAGGCGAGACGACTTTTGAGAGCCGCTTTAGTATCCCCTATTTGCTTTTTGAGCGATATGGCCTTAGTTGGCTGGGGCAGGATTGTGGCATTGTCACATGGGAGAAGGCATTTAGGGAAGGCGTTGAACCTATCTATTTCAATAATCTTTATCTAAGTCTCATTGTAAAGAATGGTGTGATTGTGGCTTTCCTGATCCTTGTGCTCTATGGACTATATCTTTATCGCATGGGACGACTGCGCAATCCCTTGTTACTGGCCATGGCTCTCTGTCTGGCTCTCTCAGGGTTGATGCAGCTATTTCCGCTTAACATCATGCTCGATTTTCTGCTCATGTATTTTTTCCAAGAGCCATTTGTACGGAAAAACATCGTAAAAGCTGAGAATGAATAAAAATGTAACGTCTGAGCTAATCAGTTTTGTTCGATTCCCCTTGGCGATATGTGTCGTGATGATTCATTGCTTTATCCGCATCAAGGGGTGGCAATATGATCATTTGGCAGAACAAGGATTGGGAAGCAATGTAGTAATGGAATTTATTATATCGACGCGAATTATCATTCTGTTTGTTGTCGCATTGTTTTTTCTGATATCAGGGTATTTGTTCTTTTTACATCTGGAAGAATGGAGTAGCGAAGGATGGCTGCGAAAGATGAAGCGCAGGTTCTGGACGCTCCTCATTCCTTATTTATTGTGGAATACGTTATACATATTATATATTATAGGCCCGGATATATGGGATTGTTTGGCCCATGGAAAACCTTGGGACGTGGTGAAGGCATGGATTGATGAACATGGCAGCGGGATTGGACTCTTTTGGAATGCTAAGTCACTGGGTATAGGCCAGGTGGATATTTGGGGACATCCAGCCCATACGACAGTGCCGATTCTCTTGCCCTTCTATTTCATCAGGGATCTTATTGTGGTGGACTTGTGCACACCACTGTTTCATTTCCTTTTGCGTTCCCGTGATGGCAAGGTCTCTCCCTATGCCGTTGTAACCATGGCCATTTTGGCTTTCCTTTACTTTACGCAGACTTCTTTCATGATTCCAGGTTTCACTGCCGAAGCATTTTTCTTTTTCGGATGGGGAGCATTCTTATCCTTGAATCGGTTTGAACTGCCCAATGTTTTTTATGCCAGGCGTTGGCCTATAGCCATTATCACGCTTATCCTATTTATTGCAATGATTTGCAGTGGCTATCTTTACTCACGAACTGGAAGGATAATCTATCCTTTCTTTATCGTTTTTGAGGTAATGACAATGATCAACCTGCTGGCTTGGATGGTGAGACGAAGTTATTCGAGTCCTTTTTGGGCAAAGATAAAGAATGGGTCAATCAAGTGGCAGGATGCAACTTTCCTGATTTTTGCACTGCACTTTTTTATCCTTAAAGATATATTCAGGCTACTCGACAGGGTTGGCGGTGCCCTGACAGGATTTTATGATGTGAGGATGATGGAGATGGCCAATCGTTTCCCACATGTCGTTATCATGAACTACTTGTTGAGAGTTGTGATTATAGTCGCTATTTGTATGTTTGTCTATGTAATCCTTCGCAAGTTATTGCCACGGGTTTGTGGTATCCTTTGCGGAAGATGATTTAGACATAAGCACGTTCATTATCGTGATAAAGAAATATATATTTGCATTCTTCGTCCTATTGCTGGCAGGTTGCGTGTCGTTGCTGGTCTATCTCTATGGTCCTTGGTGGTTCAAGAAAGTTCCTACGACGGATGGTTCGAATGGAAGAGTCGGGACAATAGAATTGCCAGCAGGTTATGAAAGAGTGGGCGTTGATACAGGCTTCGCTGCATATTTGCGCAACCTCCCATTGGCTGCCGATAGTGTGCAGGTGCGAAGGATAAATGGGCAGTTGGCTGATTCGCTGCATCCCTATAGTTATCGTGTAATTAATCTGCCCTTGCTGCATCGTTACGAACAGTGTGCTGATGTCTGCATCCGTTTATGGGCAGAATATCTTTTTCAGACACGTCAATTCTGGAAGATTCATTTCGAGGATACTCAATATAACACAATGCGGTACTATTGGGGAGGCAGGAGAAGCAAGTTCGTGCCCTATTTGAAGCGTGTCTTTAAGTATGCCAACACCGAATCGTTGATTCGTGAGATGCCTCAGCGTCCCTTGAACGAAATGCAACCGGGCGATGTGTTTGTGTATTGCGCCAAAGACAGGGAGGACAAGAAGTATGGTCATGCCATCATGGTGGCAGATGTAGCAAGGAATCCTGTGACAGGTCGCAAGATATTTCTTTTGTTGCAGGGTAGTACCCCGGCTTGCAGTATCCATATTTTGAAGAATAGGAATGATTCTGTCCTTTCCCCTTGGTTTGAATTGGATGAAAATGCTTCAACACTGGATTTGGGCATTGCCACATACCAAGCCAATGAACTGAGGCATTTCAGCAACTCCATTTTTTCCCCCAAGGATCCAAGCAGTACAGCACTTCATTCAAATATTTATGAGACGGTCCACTCTGATTCCATTGTTCCCAAGGAAGTAGCGACCCTGATGGAGGCTTATCCCCAGCAACGATTGAAGTACAGGAACAATGAGATAATCTTTCCAGATGGCACAACGATACCGTTCGATGACGGATATGAGAAAACTTTTGAGCAATTGCTCGACTATTCAGATGTGGAGGATATGTTTCGATTGTCCTATTGCAGACAGGATACACCAGTCTATCAGTCGGATGCAGGACGAAGTCGATGTGACGCATTCTTCAAGAAGATGTATGGCTCATCGGCGGAGGAGGTGAAGCACAACCTCGTGACAGTGGATTGGTTTGGTGGGAAAGTGAAGTTTACAAAGATCAATGGAGCGGCGGAACAACTCAAGAAAGTGGCAGCCGAACTTGCCCAGCATCCTGAACTTGCTCCTTACCTGCCATCTGCAGGCACATTCTATTGGCGTCAGGTGCGCGGTGCGAAGCGACAGAGTGCCCATAGTTATGGCATAGCCATCGATATCAATACAGAATACTCAAATTACTGGCTTTGGACCAACCAAGGAGCAGGCGAACTCGACACGCTAAAGTACGAAAATAGGATTCCTAAGGAGATAGTCGAAATCTTCGAGCGATATGGCTTCATCTGGGGTGGACATTGGTATCACTACGACACGATGCACTTCGAGTATCGGCCTGAAATACTCGGATGGGTCAACTCTTTCTTGTCAGACAATTAATTTTTGACGTTATTCCCCAAATCTCATCACTCATTACTCATCACTTATAAATCTTACATGTACAGTTTACACTTTAAAGTTACCACCAGTACCTGCGATAGCGAAGGTCGGTTGAAGTTATATTCAGCCCTCCAGATGATGCAGGACTGCTCTGAGATGTGGATTGACAGCGAGCCTGGCATCCAACAGTTTTTCACCCAACAGAACATGACCCAGCTCCTGGCTTCGCGTGTGGTCGAAATCGTCCGCGTCCCCAGTTACAAGGAAGAACTGACGGTGACGACATCGGTCTATGACATGAAGCCAATGTTCGGATTCCGCAATACGTTCATCTATGATTCAAATGGGGAACCTTGCTACAAGACTTGGAGTATGGGCGCCTTCGTGGATAAATCGACAGGCAAGTTGAAGCGCGTGGGAGCTGATGCTATCGCTTCGATGCATCTTGATTCTCAGCTGGAAATGAACTATGGTGAACGACGCATCATCCTGCCCAAAGAAGGGGGAGTGGTTAGTGACCCGATTTCTGTATTGCGAGCCGACATTGACTACAATAAGCATGTCAACAATGCCAATTACGTGCGCATGGCCATGGAGTTACTGCCCGCAGACTTTGAGGTGAAGAACCTTCGACTGGAATATCGCATTCCAGCCAAATTGGGTGATACACTAGTCCCCGTGGTTTATCACATTGGCGAGACGATTGTCGTTTCGCTCGATATCCACGGGGAGGCAAGTGCTATTGTTGAATTCAGTTGATTGAGCCGATTCCATTACGATAGGTTTAGCTCGTATATGCCTCGAAGGAGCGATGTTCGAATCTTGAACCAGGCTCTTTCGTGGCATTGTTTTAAGGATCCGGTACTTTTTGAACAGTTGAGGATGGCGGTGGAGAAGAATGAAAATAATATAGGAGCAAATAGTTGAAAACCGAGCTCAACATCACAAGTTCCATCATACCAGACAAAGCTATTAATATGGCAAATGCAATTAGAAGCGGTTGGCTAATTTTCCCGATTCTATATAATAAAAGACTGAAGAAAACATTGACAAGCAAAGCAACCACGATTCCATCACATAAGACGAGGTGCATGTAGGCATTATCTACACATAGGGGATGAGTGCCGGTTTTCAGCGCTTTGGCAACGCTGGTGAACCCATAATCCTGTCCAAAGAGACTTAATCCATAGTCCTGATAAACAAGAGCGGGAATGCTGAATCTGCTTTCAAAGGTGGTCTCTCCGTAAGAGGGACCATAGTAGCAGCTCAAGATAATTGATGCCAATAGGAAGAGCCAAGGAAGAAGAGCCAAACTCCAAGCAGGAACAGGATGTTTTTTTATGAAATAATATAATACTGGAGCCAAAAGAAGAATGACAACGGAAGTCATGCTAAGAGTGAGTATCCCAACGAACAAGGCAGTTGTCCAACATGTAATCCATATGCCACTAGTCTTATGAACATTCCAAAAACACAATGCTAATAACGCAAGCATCTGTACCAAGGCAGCAAGTGCGTTGGGGTTAGAGAAGCCAAACGAATGGCCAACCAATCCATATTTATGCTTGACAACTTCTCCGGTCCATCCAATATTCCATGAGATTGGCGCTGCCAGTAGAACAAGTACGAATGCAATAAGATAAATTCTGAGCGACTGCTTGATATCAGTATCCTTCGATGCCGCTATGATGATGAAGCTGGTAGTTAATACATTCCATCCGCATAAATAGGCTGAAAATTTGAGAATGGGATATATGGCAATGCATAACAACACATATCGAGGGTATCTGCGAACGAAGAGCAGCGTGCGAAGGATAAGCAATGACTTGCTGATGTTGAAGATGGCCTTTCGAAGGATGAAATAATCCTTGGGCATTTCTTCACTGGTGGAAAACCAATAGTAACTGACAATCATGAGGAATAGCCCAATATAGAAAAGCCATGCCCCATATTTGTCATTGATTCTGTCGAAATGCCTAAGGAATGAATGCAGCATCTGGTAATTACGGATTGATGAATACTCCTATTCCTGTATCTCACATCGGATTGATCCGATGCGCTTCAGTCCGATGATGGCCTTGAGAGGGCGATGATCGGGGGTAGTCGAAAGCCAGACTTTGAGTGGCGTACTGTCTTGCCCCTTGGTCGCGAAATTTAGATCGATGAGGAAGGCCTTGTGTGTCTTCCCGTTGCGCATCTCGCATTTTTCGACGCCACAATAATCTACATTGATGATCTGCTGGGTGATACCGTCATAGCACACGAACTTCATCCGTTTGCCTTTCTTCATGTGCTCGTAGTCGAGGTGGCGAACTGAATAGAATACCGAAAGCATATCGTAGGCCGGGCCTTCGTTGGTGAAGTGCACTTCACGGTTCACTGCGTCTTCCTTGCCCTTTTTGCGCCAACGCTTGAGGACTACACTGGTGCTGTCAACGTTATTGAGACGTTTGGCAGCACTTTTGTTATGCCAATGATGACGGTAGTAATAGTTGGCCAGCGCATTGTAGCTGCCCTCGTGAGTTCCTTTGCGGAAGCGTAGGGGCACCATATCCTCGTTGAAGTAGCAGTCGAGCGTATCGCGTACTTTCATGATATGCTCCACGATACTTAGCGACTTGCCGGCGAGTTTGCTATGATAGATGGTTTGTCCATTCTTGTCGGTTTCTTTCGTGAAACTCAACTTGCCGAAGCCAGCCTTGGCATTGATGAGGCCGATATGGAAATAAATGTTGTACTCCAGATTCTCTGGAGTGTTGGATGCTGCCCAAGCGGCCTGCTCTTGTGGAGCGATGGGGGCAGCTGAATAAATGGCGGGTGCATACGCGCACGCGTATGAAATAATAAGGAATAGGATGTAACGGCGTAGCATCTGATTCTTTGTTATTTGTTAAGTTTCTTTCTTAAGTTAGGATGTTTCTCGAGGTATTCCTCGTTCTTGCTCTTCTTTTCCTTCTTTTCTTTGGGCTTGTTCTGCTTCAGCTCGTCGAGCTTCTGTTTGTCAAGCTCAGTGGCACGCACATTCCAAGTCTCGCTATAATCCCAGTTCTCGCGCATTTCGAGCATCTTGGGTAGATAGAAGACGTTCTCGGGCTGGATGCGGCCATCGAGTGATCCTACGTCAAAGATGCCGTTCCCGTTGCGATCTTCCACCAGTCGGACATAGCATTTGCCGACGGGAGCCTGTGGGAATCTGGCTTGACCATTCTTCACACTTGCCTGCTGCATGGGGTTGTCTTTCTCGTTGAGGAGCTGGACGAAAGCTTCGCCCTCTACTCCCTGTACGTTCACCAACAGGTGGGCATATTCGTCGCTCTTTTTCTCGCTGAAGGACATCGCGGTGGAATCAACGGGATGACCATAGATGTCATGCATCGATGCAGAGTCGCAGATGAGCCTATAGTTTTGGCCTGGCGAGAAATGCGGCTTGGCATGGAGCGTGTAGCGACGCATACGGAGACTGTCTTGCACAAGCTCGAACTCGAGGGGTACCCAAATAGTATCCTTTTGCTGCTCCAGATGGAGTGCTGCGATATTTAGACTGTCGAGAGGGGCAGAAGTTTCGAAGCGAGGTCGTTTTCCTACATCAATTTTGCTGTCGAGTAGCTTAATGCTCATGAAAACGGTCTTTGGAAGGGTGTCTTTTGGCGCCTCTTCCAGATCTTTCTTGCGTCTTTTTTTCTTCTTCTTGTCGTCCTTGTCCTCCGGTTGCTGATCTTCCGGCACATTAATCTCAGGTTTCTCCAGGTGCATTGTATCGGTGCGGATGATGTCGATGCCATTCTGAGTGAAAGGATAGGTCACGGTGAGGTGTAGCGTATCGCGATGATACACCACCGAATCGCGCAGCCAATAGACGAGGGTGTCGTTGGTCGGATTGGGTTCGCAGATAAGCCAGGCATCCTTATCTAATCTGGCAGGCCCACGGTCTTCTTCATCAAGCAGCATGATGACGGGAGGTTCGGGCATATTGGCGGCAAAGTTGAGCGTGATCTGGGTGCTGTCCTTCCATTTCATGTCATCGAGATAGCGGATGACATGACCTTCGTTGAACATGCGCAGGCACAGATCGTTGGGATAGTAGTCGGTTACCTCGTGCACGTAGATGGAATCGACTTTAAGACTGTCGAAGCGGTTCCAAATGGTGTCGCTGGCGGTATGACTGCCTACCGAAGGGATAATGAGCGAATCGACAAAGGCGATGTCTTCGGTGTTGACATCGTACATGTAGTTGGTATTTCCATCCTTCACAGCATACATTCTGTACTTGCCCGGACCGACTCCGCTGATGGTGAAGCGTCCGTAGGAATCGGTCTTTCCAGCACGTTCGAAGAGACGTAGGCTGAAGATGGAGTCGGGGTATAGGGCAACAATGGAGTCGATGGCAAGTTGTAAGGAGTCGCCCTCCTTACCACGAGCGGGGAAGATTCCTTCCTCGGTAACGGCATAAATGCCAACAAAAGCGCCAGTGATGGGTTCCAGATCCTTGGCATTGAGCAAGGTGCCCATCACCTTCATCGTATCGATATGGTCGCCTGTCGAAAAGGTGAGCGACAGATTTTCCAGCGGATTGCCTTCGTTGTTGTCCTGCACAGCATCACCAAGGTCGATGGTATAGGTTGTATTGGCTTGCAACGAGTCTCGCAATTCGATGGTCAACGTCTTCGCATTGCTTGAGATGGTCGGCGCCTTGACCTGCGGCGGTGAGATGGTCATTTTCTCGTTGGCATTGTCGAGCTTGATGTTCTCGTTGAAGCGCATCGTGATCTTCTGCCTATTGACGCTCGTGGCTGCTTCGGCTGGCTCGCTGCGTACAAGCACGGGAGGTGTCTCGTCGTAGAGCCCTCCACCTGGCGAACCGATACTGGCACACCCCAAAAGTCCTGCGAACGACAGGACGGCAAGTGGCGCTAATTTTGAACGGTTTTTTGTCAAAAAGTGTCGAAACATGCCGCGAAGATACACAAAAATAGTCACACATACATAAAAAAGAGTAAAAAAAGTGCTTTTTTTTAGGTTTTTTTTCGTGATTTCAATTATTTTATTTAACTTTGCGCCCGAAATATGCGAAAAAATTAAGTAAAATCAAATATTTTCAACAATGCAAAACAAAGGATTTGTAAGCGTGATTGCCGTCTTGCTTGCTTTACTTTGTGCCTACTACATCTCGTTCTCTTACGGAGTTCGTCGTGTAGAAAAGAAGGCCGAAGCATACGCTGCAGAAACAGGCAATTCAGCCAAGTATTTCTTGGATTCCATCTCCAATGAGACTGTCTGGTTGGGCAAGACCTTCAAGCAGGCACAGGAGATGCAGGTGGGCCTCGGCCTGGACCTGAAGGGAGGTATGAACGTTATTCTTGAGATTTCTGTGGCCGACGTGCTCAAGTCACTCGCTGCCGAGAACGCCCAGAACCCCACTTTCGTGCAGGCACTGGCTGAAACTCAGAATGCAGGTGAGGTAGAAAGCGGTGACAACTTTGTCGATGCTTTCGCTGCCAACTACAAGAAGATCGACCCAACTGGAAAGTTGGCTGATGTCTTCAGCACCTATCAGCTCAAGGAGAAGATCACCAAGAGCACCAGCGATGCTGAGGTCGTATCGATCATCAAGAGTGAGATGGAGTCAGCTCTTTCGAACTCGTTCAACGTTCTCCGTAATCGTATTGACCGTTTCGGTGTTGTTGCCCCCAACATCCAGCGCCTCCAGCAGGCTGGACGTATCCTCGTCGAGCTTCCTGGCGTGAAGGAGCCCGAACGTGTAAAGAAACTTCTTCAGGGTTCTGCCAACCTTGAGTTCTGGGAGACTTATCAGGCCGGCGAGATTGCAGGCGCATTCCAGAACATGCTCATGGCTGAGGCACAGAAGAACGTTCCCGTTGCTAGCGATAGCGCTGCTGTCGATAGCGTAGCTCTTGCTAACGCTATGCAGAACAGCCTTGCCGCTCGCGTTCAGGTGTTTGGTGACCAGGGTCCTGTGATTGCAGTTGCTCAGTCGAGCGATACCGCAGCCCTCAATGCCCTTTTCAACCAGAAGCAGTACAAGGATGCCTTCCCACGTAAGCTGAAACTTGCCTGGAGCGTCAAGTCGTTCGACGACAAGGGTCTCTGGTATCAGCTCTATGCCCTTAAGGCACATGACAACCTCGGTCATCCTTCTCTTCCTGATGCTACCAAGGGTGGCGACATCGTCGTTGATGCTTCTGCCGACTTCGAGCAGATCCATAACGAGTATCAGGTCAGCATGACCATGACTCCCGAGGCTGGCAACACTTGGGCCAAGCTTACCAAGGAGAATGTGGGCAAGTGCGTAGCTATCGTGCTTGATGATGTGGTTTATTCTGCACCTCGCGTCAACCAGGAGATCACTGGTGGCCGTTCGCAGATTACCGGTAACTTCGACACTGAGGAAGCCAACGACTTGGCAAATGTGCTCAAGTCGGGTAAGATGGCTGCCAAGGTCAACATCGTTTCTGAGGACGTTGTAGGTCCTACCCTCGGTGAAGAGTCAATCAAGGCCAGTGTGATTTCGTTCATCGTGGCTCTCGTGCTCCTCTTCATCTACATGGTACTCTTCTATGGCATCACTGCTGGTCTGGTAGCCGACTGCTGCCTCTTGATCAATGCATTCTTCACCATCGGTATCCTTTCGAGCTTCCACGCTGTGCTCACCCTTTCGGGTATTGCCGGTATCGTGCTCGCCATGGGTATTGCTGTGGATGCCAACGTGCTTATCTACGAGCGTGCCAAGGAAGAGCTTGCCAGCGGCAAGCAGCTCCGTTCGGCTGTTGATGCTGCCTATCGCAATGCGTTCAGCGCCATCTTCGATGCCAACTTGACTTCGTTGATCACCGGTATCATCCTCTACTACTTCGGTACAGGTCCTATCCGTGGTTTCGCCGTCACCTTCATCATCGGTATCATCACCTCGTTCGTGAGCGCCGTCTTCCTGAGCCGTATCTTCTTCGAGTGGGCTCTTGGTAAGGGCTATTTCAAGAACCTCACCTTCACGGGTGCTCTCTCTGGTTTGCTCAAGCCTACCCATATCGACTTCGTGAAGAAGGGTTATTTCACTACCAAGGTGTATGCAGTTATCGCTGTGTTGGCTATCGTGCTGATGTTCTTCCCAGGCCTTGAGAAGGGTATCGACTTCACCGGTGGTCGCAACTACGTCGTTGCCTTCAACGAGGTTGCTGGTGTTGACAACGAGGCTCTCGCCGAGAAGCTCCAGAACAACGCCACCCTCAACAATGCCGCTATCAAGGTCATCACCATCAGCCGTGACAACCAGGTTCGTATCACCACTAACTACGACCTCAATGCTGCCGACGATGCACAGGCCAACCTCATCATGAAACAGGCCATCTACGATGCCGGTAAGGAACTGGGTTATGTAAGCACCGATTTCGAGGCATTCAACAACGAGGATAACATTCCTTCTACCCAGAAGGTTGGTCCTTCGATCGCTGAGGATATCACCTACGGCGCTATCGTAGCCATCATCCTCTCGCTCATCGCCATCGCCCTCTACATCCTCTTGCGTTTCCGCAACATCGCATTCTCGGTGGGCGCTATCCTTGGCCTTGCAGCCAATACCCTCATCATCCTGGGTCTTTACTGCTTGCTCCCATCCATCATGCCATTCTCGATGGAAATCGACCAGGCGTTCATTGCAGCCATCTTGACCGTGATCGGTTACTCAATCAACGATATCGTGGTCGTTTTCGACCGTATCCGTGAGGTGAGCACCCTTTATCCCAACAAGACTCGCTACAATATTGTCAACGAGGCCCTCAACGCCACTATGCCACGTACGTTGAACACCTCCATCTCTACCCTCTTGGTATTGATCGTGATCTTCGTGCTCGGTGGTGCTACCATCCGCAGCTTCATATTCGCTATGTTGCTCGGTGTCGTTGTTGACCCATTGACCACCATCTTCCTCGCCGTTCCTGCTGCCTACTATTGGATGGGCCGCAAGGAGGACAAGGCTGAGGCCGTTGCCAAGAAGTAATCGGAGTTCTTCCGAACCTGAATAATGTGAACCGCAATGATGGGCCATCCACGTTGCGGTTCATTTTTTCTTTTCAAAAATTTGGAAAATTGCCGCAAAACGTGTATCTTTGCCGCGTCAAAGGGAAAGCTCCCTTAGTCACACATTATATAATATATAGGAATAATGCAGAAACAGGATATCCGAATAGTATTCATGGGCACGCCCGATTTCGCGGTGCCCACACTCGATGCGTTAGTCACGGGTGGCTATAATGTTGTCGGTGTCATCACGATGCCCGACAAGCCGGCCGGCCGAGGCCACAAGGTCCAGTATAGCCCCGTCAAGCAATATGCACTCGATCATAACCTGCCGCTCCTCCAACCCGAGAAGCTTAAGGACGAATCGTTCCTCGAAACACTGCGCGCATGGCGTGCTGACCTTCAGATTGTCGTTGCCTTCCGTATGTTGCCCGAAGTGGTTTGGGCCATGCCGCGGTTGGGTACTTTCAATCTGCATGCAGCCCTCCTTCCGCAGTACCGTGGCGCAGCTCCCCTCAATTGGGCTGTCATCAATGGCGACAAGGTTACGGGTGCCACCACCTTCTTCCTTGACCATCAGATCGACACTGGTCGCATCATCCTCAAGCAACCTCTCGAGATTGGCCCTGAGGAGAATGTCGGTTCGTTGCACGACCGCATGATGGAGATGGGCAAAGGGCTGGTTACACGCACCGTCGATCTCTTGCTGGAGGCCGATGGCGACCTCAGTCGCGTTCCCACCATCGACCAGAATACGCTGCTTCAGGACCTGAAGGCTTCAACCGGCATCGATGAGCTTCGACCGGCTCCCAAGATCTTCAAGGAGACATGCGAACTGCATTTCAACCAGCCAGTACGTTCTTTGCACAACCTGGTGCGTGGCCTCTCGCCTTATCCGGCTGCATGGACCACTCTCGCAGGTCTTTCGCCTGTCAAGGTATTCCGCACCCGCATTGTGAGCGAAGGAACAACGCAATCTGCCGAAGCCATTGGTAAGATTGAAACCGACAATCGCAGTTACATCCATGTCACATGCGCTGACGGTATCCTTTCTCTCGAAGAACTCCAGCTCCCCGGCAAGAAGCGTATGGATGTCCGCGCCCTGCTTAATGGATTTAGAGTTGAGTGTTGAAGAGTTTAGAGTTAAGAGTGCTGAGTTGTGAATGTTGAGTTTTTTGCCCACTAATCATTGTCAATTGTTAATTATTAATTGTTAATTGATTACCGTCATCATCCCCGTCTATAACGCTGCAGCCTATTTGTCTGCATGCCTCGACTCGGTGTTAGCGCAAACCTATCGCGACATCGAGGTCATCGTCGTCGATGACGGTTCGACCGATGGGAGTGGAGACATTTGCGATGATTATGCATGTCGGGATGCGCGTGTCACGGTGTTTCATCAGCCGAATGGTGGTCCCTCGGCTGCTCGCAACAAAGGGCTTGAGACGGCTGGTGGGGAATACATTTCTTTTATTGATTGTGACGATGTTGTGCACGAGAGATATCTTGAAGTATTGGCGGGAGAGATGGTTCGGCATCAGGCCGATATCGTCCAATCGCCTTATCAGATTATTCCCGAATCGAAGCGCAGCGATTACTGCCATGCTCGACTGCAACAACCCCTTCCCGGCAGCTACCCGACAAAGGCTTTGACCTCCAACGAGGCAATGCTCAGCATGCTCTATCAGCAGGATATGGCCGACTCTTCGCCCTGCAAACTCTTCCGTCGTTTCCTTTTCGAAGGGCTGCGTTTTCCCGTAGTCTATCGCGTTTATGAGGATCTGTACGCTATGGCACAGGTCTATCCGCGCATCCAGTGTATGGTGCGGGTCGATGTCCCCATGTATTTCTATTTCAAACAGGACAGCGGTACGCTTAACAGCCTCTCCATTCGTCGAAATGATGCCTTCGAAGTGCTTGAGACCCTTGAGGCACAATTTATGGTGACGGGTCAACCCGAATACGTTCGTGCTGCCCGCGAACGTCGCCTGAGCGTCGCTTTCAACATTCTTCGGCTCTTGTCGCGTCAGCCTCATACCGATGCTAACAAGGCTATGGCTCATCGTTGCTGGCAGCACATCAAGGCACTCCGTTCCGAAAGTATCCGCGATACCCATGCCCGCCTCAAGAACCGCCTCACCTCTCTCTTCTCCTATCTGCTGGTGAGGTAGTCCTTCCTAACCCCTCTAACCCCTTTACCCGTGCCCGTTGTAACTCTTACACCTACTCTTTTGGCTGAGGCTTGTAGCCAACTCTCCCACCGTGTCAAGGCAGGAGGGTTCACTCCGTCGCTCATCATTGGCATTCAGCATGGTGGAGCCGAAGTTGCTCGTCGGATGCGGAATGACTTTCCCGAAGCCGCTTACTGCGAAGTGCGCTTGTCTCGACCCAGTACTAAACAGAAGAGCAATGGGCTAACACATCGGCTGCTGCGTAGTATGCATATTTGGTTGTGTAATGTGCTGCGTATCGTTGAGAGTCGTGTCAATGAGTGGCGAAGCAAAGGGAAGGAGCCCGTTCGAATTGGCGAGATTCGACTGCCCGACGACGTCGCTTCTCGTCTCAAGGAACTTGACGAGAATGCAACTGTCCTCCTTGTCGATGATGCCATCGACACGGGAGCAACTATCCAACAGGCTCGTCTTCAATTGTTGGAGCAATTCCCTGACATCACTCTTCGTGTCGCAGTCATCACTGTCACTATTCCTCAGCCCATCTGCGATGCTGACTATTGTCTTTATCACAACCGTACCCTATGTCGTTTCCCATGGTCCAATGACTATCGGGAAAGCCCTCATTATTAATTGTTATTTGTTAATTGAGCAATATGCGCAAAGCCCTGGCCATCGATCTCGACGGAACTTTGTTATCTACCAACACTTTTCGCGACTACCTCAGCTACTGTGGTAGTGCCGCGCTCCACAACTTCCAGTTCGACATCTGCTTCAGCATCTTGTGGTGGGTCATGTTGCGGAAGTTGCGCTTCGTCAGCCACAGCCGCATGAAGCAGGCGTTGCTTGACCGTACCGCCGCTTTCATGACACAGAAGAGCCGTCTCGACCACTTCGTCGAAAAGGAGATGACTTACCTCAATGTGCAAGTACGGCAAATCATGGAGCCCTATCGCAATCGAGGGCATCTGCTCGTCCTCGCCACTGCCGCTCCTGCTTTCTACGCCCATCCCATTTCCGAGTTCCTCAATATGGATCTCTGTTGCGGCACGCTGCTTCCCTCCGAGGTGGTCATTGGGCAGTGGCAGGAGAATGTGGGTCAACAGAAGGTCGAAGCCCTCAAGCGTCTGCTTCAAGTTCACAAGGCAGAACTCGACGTGGTTATCACCGATCACAGCGACGATCTTCCTCTCCTTAACTTTAATACCACAGGCCGCAATATTGTAGTAGGTGCCAACCCCAAGGCCCTCGCCGCTATCCAAAAGGGGTGCAAGACAGAGTGGGAAACCTTTAACTCATGATGTCGTTGTAGTTGATGTCGTGCATCGATTCGCAGTCGTTGTAGCGGCACACGGTGTTCCATCCCTTGCGCAGCCTCAGCAATTCCCACTCTTTGTTATTCTTATCTTATATAGTTATCCCCGAGAGTCAGACGGCTTTCGGGGATAGCTATTTTTTATTCCGTTTCGGTCCAGTCGATGTGATAGTCACGGTTACGGACACGGATGGGTTGGCCAAGTTCGTCCATCAGCTGGTTGAGCTGGTTGACGGCAGGTAGCACCATGTCGAGCTGTTCGCGGAACTTGCTGTGCTGGATGTAGAAGGTTGCCTGGGTGTAGTGGCCCATGGTGAGGGTGAGGGCGACGCGATACTGCTGCTTGCGCATGTGATAGCGGATGTCCGTGCCCTTGAGCTTTGCCTTGAGGAGGGTCTCGATGCTGACCTCGTTGAGCGCACGCTTCTTGGCACGCTTTTCGCACGTATGCACCAGCTCTTCCCAAGCCTGGTCCCATTGCTCAAGCTCATCCTGTGTCACCCCAAGGCGATAGAGGCTCTGCACGAATTCGTCGTAGGGCGTGTGACTGCGCGGAATTCCGCGCAGGTTTACAGGCTTGTGTATCTTGATGAATTTCTCCAATATGAACTCGCGTTTTACGCGCATCATATCTATCTTGCCAATGAGGGCATCGACAATCAGGGATTTAATGCTTGGTACTGCCATGATTACAGAGATAAACGCCGACGATGGTGAGCAGACAACCGATTATGGCGAGCCATGTGATGCGCTCGCTAAGCACCAGATAGGCGGCGATGAGTGAAGTGACGGGATTGAAGTAAAGATAATTGCCTGCTGCGATGATGCCGATGCGCCGGAGGACAATGTTCCAGAGCAGGAAACAGCCGAACGAGGCGATGAGCCCGAGGAAGAACAGCGTGCCGAACACGGTGGGCTGGAGCAGGAGCGACCAGCCTGCGACGGGAGCGCCAGTGGCCTGACCGAGTGCGCAAAGCTGGCTTTCGTTGTGGTACATGTTCCAGATGCAGGTGGGGAGCATGGTGATGACGCCCCAGAAGAATACCTTGCGTGTGATGGTGATGGAGCTGTGACGGCGCTCGACATTGCGGATGACGAGGCTATAGAACCCCCAGCTTACTGCTGCTGCAAACGAGAGAAGAATGACCAGCGGGTCGTCGTCGAGGACGAAGACACCATTGAAAACTACCAGGGCGACGCCGATAACTGCCACGAGTGACCCACCAAGAAAACGGTTGGAGAGATGTTCGTCATGATGCACCATTCGGTTCATCAGAGCAGTGACGATGGGCGTCGTCCCCACAATCAGGGCGACTGTCGAAGTGGCCGAAGTGAGCTTCACGGCTGTGTTTTCGGACAGGAAATAGAGCGAACCGCCGGTAAGACCGAGGATGATGAACAGGAACTCGTCCCAAAGCACGTCTCTGGCGGAGCGCTGCCTGCGTTTCCGTCGGCCCAGGGACAACGGCAGTATCAGCAGCCAGGCGAGGATGAATCGCAGGCACATGATCTCGGCTGGGTTCAATCCAGCATTGAGCAGCACCTTCGAAGCGACGAAGGTGCTGCCCCATATACAGGCTACGAGAAGTGCCAATAAATGCCAGAGCATGGACAATCAATAAAGCACGATGGATGATTATCGGACGGTGAAGTTCATCTTGGCTGGCTTGACACCCTTGCCGCTGACGGTGAGGGTTGCATCGCCGAGCACAGTGCCGGCTTCGACGACGATGACACACTCGCCGTGGAAGGCTTTCATCGTTGGTTCGGTGAACGTCTCAACGCTGGTGGCGTCACCATTGCAGGCCGAGTTGTAGCGAGCTACATATTCGCCCTTGGCCGCCTTGATGCCACGCTGGGGCTTGCCGCTGACGTTGAACTGGAGCTGCACGTCGGCATCGGGACAGAGATTGCCGTCCTTATCGACCACGCGAGCGGTGACGAAGGCGAGCTGAGGTGTGTCGAGCGTATTACCATCCATATCGACGGGCGTGACGCTGAGCTCGGTGTCCTGGGCTGCTGCATCGAGGCAGAGTTCGATGTGGTCGGGCTTGCCCGCAGTGCGGATGACCTGCTCGGCAGCCTTGTTGCCCATTGCATCGTAGGCTACCACCTTGAGTTCGCCGGGTTCGTAGCGCACATCCATCCAGCGCAGACGATAACGGTCGAGACGATTTTCTCCGTATGGTGTCTTGGGATCGGCAAACATCGAAGAGCCTCCCCACGGCATCGGTTCCGAAACACGGTGACCGAGATAGGTCTCAAGGCTGACATCATACTTCCTGATGCGGCCCTGGCTCTTGCCATTGACGAAGAGTTCGGCTTCGGGATAGTTGGTGTAGCAGAAGACGGGTGTCACTTCGCCCTCACGTCCCGGCCATGTCCAGTGGGGCAGCAGGTGCAGGGTCTCCTGCTCGGGTGCCCAATGCACACGATAGAGGTAGGCGCGATCCTTGGGAAGACCTGCAAGGTCGAAAATGCCGAAGTAACTGCTGCGTGATGGCCAGTATTCGTCGTAGGGAGTAGGTTCGCCGAGGTAGTCGAAGCCTGTCCAGACGAATTCACCAATGACCTGTGGGCACTTGTCCTGCCACATCCAGTCGTCGTCAGGGATATTGCTCCAGATGCACGATTCTAGGTCGTAGCTGGAGATCTGTCCGTCGTCGTAGGCTGTGCCGTGCACTTCCTCGACGGGGAACTTATAGACACCGCGACTCGAGATGGTGGAAGCCGTCTCTGAACCGAGGACGATGCCCCTGGGCGAATTCTCGATGCCCTTGGGATAGACGTGGAGGCGATAGTTGAAGCCTGGGATATCGGTGGTCTGCCAAACGCCGCTGTGCATTGGGCCTTCGCCACGATCCATGCCTTGTGTGCAGGGACGTGTGCCGTCGAGTTCATGGATGACTTGCTGGAGGAGGTGGGTATAACGGTAGCCGACAGCGTTGTTTTGCTCGGGTATCTCGTTGCCAATGCTCCACATCACGATGGACGGGTGATTGCGGTGGACGAGGACGAGGTTGGTGAAGTCGCGCTTCCACCAGGGTTCGCCCGTGCGGTTTACAGAAGTTTCATCGACCTTTTCGAAGAAGCGGCTATATCCGTTCCTGCACTTGGGATAGACCCACATGTCCATCGATTCGGCCATGACCATCATGCCCATTTCGTCGCAGATGTCCATCTGCCAAGGTGCTGGCATATTGTGTGAAGTGCGGATGGCGTCGCAACCGATTTCCTTCAGGAGTGCCACCTGGCGACGGAAGGCCGACTTGTTGAATGCTGAGCCCACGGGACCCATGTCGTGGTGGAGGCAAACGCCACGGAACTTGCGGAGCTCGCCATTGAGCTTGAAGCCTTCTTCATTGTATTCAATCTGACGGATGCCTACCTTCTGGCTCTGTTCGTCCCATACCTTGTCACCTTCGGTCAAACGCGTGGTAAGTGTGTAGAGCGCGGGTTGTTCGGGGCTCCAGAGTTTGGGATTCTTGACGACAAGGACGTTGGTTGCCATCTTTGAGTCATTGACGTTCATCCAGTGTTCGGCTACCACCTCGCTGGCATCGTTGGTAAGGATGTGGCCTATCTTGAGATTTTGGCCTTTGGCGATGTCGCCTCTGACCTCAGAACTAACAGTGAGTCGAGCCTCACGTGCCGAACGGTAGTCGGGAGAGATGTAGGATACCATGGTGGTGCGGGCGAAGGTGCCCCATGTCTTGAGACCAATCTGCTGGGCGAGGAAGAGGCGCACGGGGCGATAGAGTCCGGCACCGGGGTACCAGCGTGAAGACTCCTCGATGTTCTGCAGATGCACAGCAAGCGTGTGTTCGCCTGATTCGGCAGGGATTTCGAGTTTGAAGGTATTGTATCCGTAAGCCCAATAACCTACGTCCTTGCCATCGACATAGACGTGCGGTTCGGCCATGGCGCCGTCAAAGATGAGTTCGGCATAATCGTAGCCAGCAGGGATGGTGAACTGTGTGCGGTACCAGCCTTCGCCTATCCAAGGCAGACAACCCGAGCGACCTGTCTTCTCGGTTGCCTCCTTCTCGCCATTCTGCTCGATGCGAACGACCTGCTTGTCGATGTCCTTGTCAAAAGGACCGCTGATGGCCCAATCGTGTGGGATGGTGACCTGCTGCCAGCGGGAGTCGTCGAAGTCGGGAGCTTCGGCTCCGACTGCGGCACCTTTCTGGAAGCGCCAACCGGAAAGTAGTAACTGCTCCTGGCTTTGTGCCGAGAGTGAGGTAAATAGAGAAGCTACCAAAAGTAGCGTGGTGAATAGGTTCTTTTTCATGTTAGTGTGAGTTATAATATCGGTTGCAAAGATAAAGAAAAAAATGATTGGTTGGACAATTATATGCTGAAATGGTTCGAAATCGGTGCAGATTTCATCATTATTTGAATTATTTGTATGCTATATTGGCCTATCTGCTCCCAGTGTCAAGATCGGCCAAGGTCATCAAGGCCACGTCGTATTTCAAGGGATCATCCTTGTCCCATCGGCGGAAAATCTCGGTGAGCTCTTCGCAAGCCGCCCACGATGGCTGTTTGTGCTTGAGGATGGGGAAGGTGAGTTGACAGATGTGGACATCGAGAATCGCATACAGTTCGCTAGGTTTGTGCGATTTCCATAGACCGAAGTCGGGCGTTTCTGTTCGGACCATCCAGCGCAGGAACATACATATCCTTTTGCAGGCAGTCTTGCCTATCGTGCCGAGTCGTGCTGGAGCCAGCCAATCAGTAATCGTGGCGATGCATTGTTTCATATCCAAACCCTTCAAACAATTCTCGAGTGTCAGTTCCTCATTAGGGTGAGCTTGGCGAAAAGACATAAGGGCATTATAGATGTTCTCGCATACCTCGATGAACTTGTAGCGATTGAGCGTCCGATAGACACAGTCATTCCTGGCATTCTGATAGCTATCGAGATATAACTGGCGGAGGATGAACTCCGATGGGTTCCATTGCATTTCATCACAGAGCATATGGAGAGCGGCCGTACGGATGGCCTTGCGGTTTCCCCAGGTAATCATAGCTACCATGAGTCCTCCAATTTCGAGGTCAAGTTGTCGCTGGGTGTGGGCTGAAAGCTGCCAAACGACAGCGCAAGGATCGATGGCGAGAAACCTCTCTTCGCTGAAGATGTGATGATACAGATGTTCGAGGTTGGCTTTGGTGATGTCCATAGTTTTGTCAGATGATGGGTGCAAAGATAATAATTATTCACTTTCGAGCCAAATCTGACGCGGTAATTTGCTATCTTGATAGGCCAAATTTATGAATTGTGGGCGAAAAAAGCGTTGAAAACTCTTTAAAAACATCTTTAAATGCACGTATTTAGAATAAAAGCGTTATCTTTGCGCGCTGATTTAATCGTCAGTGGCATCCTCGATGAGCTCTTGTCCGTAATTCGAGGCGCTGCCAGTCTATTTAATTTATTTATTTTTTTAATTTATCCCAATCAACTAAATGGATACTTTATCTTTTAAGACCATTTCTGTGAACAAAGCAACTGCACAGAAGGAGTGGGTGGTTGTGGATGCTACTGACCAGGTGATGGGTCGCTTCTGCTCAAAGGTAGCAAAGCTTCTCCGCGGTAAGTACAAACCATCCTTCACCCCTAACGTTGACTGCGGCGACAACGTAATCATCATTAACGCCGACAAGATCACAATGACCGGCAACAAGTGGACTGAGCGTGAGTGGCTCACCTTCACCGGTTATCCAAGTGGCCAGCGCGCACACACTGCCGCTAGCGTAGTTAAGAAACAGGGTTACGAGGCACTGTTCCTCACCGTACTCAAGGGTATGCTCCCCAAGGGCCCTCTCGGCCGTAAGATCCTCAAGAACGTTCGCGTATATGAGGGCAGCGAGTACAAGGAGGTTGCACAGCAGCCAAAGGTAATCGACATCAACAAACTGAAGTAATCAACACCAAAACAACAATTGAACTATGGCAGAAGTAATTAATGCAATTGGCCGCCGCAAGGCCGCCGTAGCCCGCGTTTATGTTCAGGCTGGTGCTGGTAACATCACAATCAACAGTAAGGAACTCCAGTCGTATTTCCCCTCTTCGATCCTTCAGTTCGTCGTTAAGCAGCCTCTCAACGAAGTAGGTGTTGCCGAGCAGTACGATATCAAGGTGAACCTCAAGGGTGGTGGCTTCAATGGCCAGGCTGGTGCCGTTCGTCTCGCAATTGCACGCGCACTCGTTAAGATCGATGCTGAGCACAAGGCCGCTCTTCGCAAGGCTGGCTTCCTCACCCGCGATCCTCGTGTCGTTGAACGTAAGAAGCCAGGTCAGCCCAAGGCTCGTCGTCGCTTCCAGTTCAGCAAGCGTTAATCTTTGGTTAGCGCAAAGCGTAATTTAAATAAGTACGTGCGTACATCTATTTAAATAACGCGTTTAGTATCTAAATCCAGTCGGACCCGTCCTGATGACGACTACCGGCGGATTGAATAACAAGAATGTAAACAAATAAAACAATTTTTGACATCATGTCACGTACAAACTTTGATCAACTTTTGGAAGCCGGCGTTCACTTCGGACACCTTAAGAGCAAGTGGAACCCAGCAATGGCTCCATACATCTTCATGGAGCGTAACGGCATCCATATTATAGACCTTAATAAGACAGTTGCTAAAATCGACGAGGCAGCTGAGCAGCTCAAGGCATTGGCCAAGAGTGGCAAGAAGGTGCTTTTCGTCGCAACCAAAAAGCAGGCCAAGGAGATCATTGCCGAGAAGGCACAGGCTGTTGGCATGCCTTACGTTATCGAGCGCTGGCCAGGCGGTATGCTCACCAACTTCACCACTATCCGCAAGGCTGTGAAGAAGATGGCTACCATCGACAAACTCACGAAGGACGGCACTTATGATAACCTTTCGAAGCGCGAGCGTCTGCAGGTCAGCCGCCAGCGTGAGAAGCTTGAGAAGAACCTCGGTTCAATCGCAGACCTTACCCGTCTGCCATCTGCAATCTTCGTTGTAGATGTTATGAAGGAGCACATTGCAGTAGCTGAGGCTATCCGTCTGGGTATCCCCGTATTTGCAATGGTTGATACCAACTCCAACCCCAAGGGTGTGGATTATGTAATCCCCGCCAACGACGACGCTACCAAGTCTATCGCAGTGGTTGTAGGCACTATGTGCGACGCTATCGCTGAGGGTATCGAGGAGCGCAAGGTGGAGAAGGCTGACCAGGAAGCTGCAGAGGCTTCGGGCAAGGCTGGCAAGAAGGCTCCAGTAGTAGAAGAGGCTACCGAAGAAGAGGAGGCCTAATTTGATTTTTAATCCTAAAAAACTGAAAGAAATTATGGCAGTTTCAATTGCTCAAATTAAGGAACTCCGCGAGATCACTGGTGCCGGTATGCAGGATTGCAAGAAGGCCCTTGAGGTTACCAATGGTAACATGGAGGAGGCAGTGAAGGAGATTCGCAAGAAGGGTCAGGCTGTTGCCGCCAAGCGTGAGGCCCGTGAGGCTTCTGAGGGTACTGTTATTGCACGTACCGATGGCAACTTCGCAGCTATCATCTCCCTGAAGTGTGAGACCGACTTCGTTGCTACCAACGAGCGTTTCGTAGCCCTTGCCAACAAGATCATGGATCTCGTAATGGCCAACAAGCCTGCAGATCTGGATGGCGTTTTGGCTCTTCCTACCGAGGATGGTACAGTGAAGGACTCTATCGTAGCTCAGATCGGTGTTACCGGTGAGAAGATGGAGATCGGCAACTACGAGCACATCGAGGGTCCCTCAGTTGTAGCTTACAACCACTTCAACCACAAGCTCTCTACTATCGTTGCTTACAACCAGGAGGGTCCTGCAGAGGTTCTCAAGGAGGTTGCTCTTCAGGTAGCTGCAATGAATCCTGTTGCTGTGAATGCTGACGAGGTTCCCCAGAAGAAGAAGGACGACGAACTTGCTGTGGCTATCGAGAAGACCAAGGCCGAGCAGGTTGCCAAGGCTGTCGATGTAGCCCTCAAGAAGGCTGGCATCAACCCCGCCCTTGTTGACTCGGAGGATCATATCGATAGCAACACCGCTAAGGGTTGGATCACTGCTGAGCAGGCTGCACAGGCTCGTGAGATCCGTGCAAAAGTTAGCGCTGAGAAGGCTGCTAATCTGCCCGAGCAGATGATTGCAAACATCGCACAGGGTCGTCTGAAGAAGTTCTTCAAGGAGAACTGCCTTGTTGAGCAGGAGTTCATCAACGACGCTAAGATCAACGTTCAGCAGTATATGGACAAGGCTCAGAAGGGTCTTACTGTGACTGCTTTCCGTCGCGTGAACCTCAACCAGGATTAATCCTTCGTCTACAGCCGCCGATTCGATTAGGCAGACGGCTGTAGATTTCCACGGGGTGTGGCGCAGTTGGTAGCGCGCTACGTTCGGGACGTAGAGGCCGCCCGTTCGAGTCGGGTCACCCCGACCATGATAATGGTCAACAAAAAGCTCTGAAGAGAAATTTCTTCAGAGCTTTTTTGTCGGTTGCGTCTAGATGTTCTAGATTATCTAGATAGTCTAGAGATTCTAGATCCACTAGATAATCTAGCGAAACTTATTTCTTGACGAACTTGAATCCGGTCTTCATTCCATCGTAGTTGCCAGCGAGGGCGCTGATGGTCGAGTTGTAACTCTTGCTGATGGTGGTGAAGAGGTTGAGAGCCTTGGTGCTGTCGAAGCAGAGACTCATGTTGTTGCCGCTGACGGTAACATATGCCTTAACATTCTGGCCTGTGGGTGTGGTCATCGTTACGGTCTTGTTCTTCTGGTCGAAGGTGTAAGTGCCCTTGTAGGAGCGTGAGCCGAGGTTGTAAACTACACCTCCATCTTTGTCAAAAGTGAAGCTGACACGTCCCGTGCGGATGCCCATCATATTGTAGAACGAGGCAAGTTTGTTCTCGACCTTGGTGGCAGCAGCTGCACCTCCGGCCTTGGTGAGAAGGTTCTTGCTCTCGAACTGCACAGCTGGTTCGTTGTAACTCCATGTGCCGACAAGATTAGCCTGGGTGGTGGTGGCGCTGCCAGTTACGCTCGAAATGATGTTGCCGAGAACATTACCTACATTACTGCCTTTGGTGTTGGAGGTGGTGGATGTGACGGCTCCATTGAGCACAGCACCTAAGGCGTCGCTGCCCGACGTGTTGCCCGAGGCGATGCCCGAAAGGATGGATTCGAGGAACGATTGGGCCTTGGCTTGCTGGCCCATGATGCACGATGCTGCAATCATGCAGACGATAAGAATTCTTTTCATTGTTCTATAAATTGGTTGATGATGTTTATCGGTTGTCATTCTTGTCATCGAAGGCGGGACGTGTGAAGCGCTGGTTGCAGATGAGCAGCGAGTCGCCCGGATCCAGAACGCTGGGTTCGAAGAATCGGTTGGTGCAGTCTTCCCATGCCACAAACTGATGGGTGCGACGACTCACGACGATGAACTTGAAGCGCAGTGGGAACTTCAGCGTGATGCGTGAGAAACTGACGCTCCAAAGGTTGCGGCTGATTTGTTGCATGATCAGGGCTTTCTCGGGTTGCCAGGCTCCGAGTTCAGGAACGTTGCCGATGAGGGCAAGTTCCCACTCGTCCTTGAGATTGCCGGCTTCACAAACCATGGTGAACTGATCGGGATCGAGCATATCGACGGCAGGGAAGGGCTGGTCGTGCATAATCGATTTGTCGCGCTTGTGCGGACGGAAGGCGAGGGAGAAAAAACTACGAATCTGAGGCAGTCTTCGCCAATTGTCCCAGACACGGAGGGTAGGAACTCCTTCGGATTCAGTGATGCCTGCAATAAAGTGGCCGTTGCCGAACTCGTTGCGAACTACACGACGCTGATAGGCCAGCACATAGTGATAGGGCGTGCTCGTCAACCGTTTGGCATCAACATCGACAAACCAGTTGCCGCGGCCATCATTATCCATTTCGATGGCATCTTTAGGAAGTTTCTGCGCAAACTTCGGTTTGATGCCTGTGGTAACATAAAGTTGTGCGCCCCATTGTGCGTTGTATTCGACGTGAAGAGAGATGATCATGGTTGTGCGTTAAGGGGATATTAGTAGGGATATGAAGGGATGTCAAGGGATATTAGGGGATATTAAGGGACATTACTTTTGGATGGCGGAGTTCGGACTAATAAAACAATCGTCCTTTAAAATCCTTTCATATCCCTTAGAATCCCTTAATATCCCTTGGAACTTAGAAGTTGAAACCTAAGCTGAAACTGATGGTGTTGCTTCGGATAGCGCTGTCGTAATTGTTGAAGCCGAAGTAGTCGTATTGGTCGCTGGCCAGGTTGACAAGACCGCAGTCGTAGGCCAATTCAAGGTAGAAGTGATCCACTCCGAGGCCGCATCCCATACGGAGACCTGCGTCGGTGCGTCCGAGTTGGCCAGCTCCATCAGAGAAGGTATCCCAACTGTCAGTGTAGTTGCCTTCCACACTCTTGGTTTTGCCGCCGATGCCGAAGGCCAGGAAACCACCGAAGAAGGGATGGAGGCAAACACCGGCATTGTGGTATTGCACTTCATACTTGAAGACGAGCGGGATTTCGAACATGTGCATATTGGTCTTCAGACGAGTACGTGAATCATATTGGCGCTCAAAGCCATCGAGCTTGCCACCTTTGAATGAGTAGTAGAGGCCAGGTTCAATGATGATGGGAGTTTTGCCGAGATACCAGCCGAAGACGATGCCGACACTGGCACCCGACTGGACGTCGCTTGACACGTCGTCGAAGCCGTCGGTACGGAGCGAGGCTGCATTATAACCGAAGCGGATGCCCGTATAGTCGTCCAAAGATGCGATGCCGTAGCCCAACATGGCAGTACTGGCCACAGTGTGAACGTCGCGCACGCCACGGATGAAACCATCGCTGCGATAGCCTGCACGATGATGATGACGGCTGGGTTGGGCAATGACCGAGGTGATGCCCACTGCAAGGAGGATGAGCACAGCGCTGATGCGGGTGATTGTCTTTTTCATAATCGTAATAGGTTTTATTGTTTCTGTTTCGTTTTCAGCATTATGACCGAAAGGAGGCGATGCGGTTTAATCGCGCTGCCTTTTTTCATCCAAAGGAGCGATTTGTTAATCAATCTTCGCTGAACTGTTTCAAAAGGGCACGATAGGTCTCATAGAGGTGCTGTCGTGACATCATGCCCACATATTTGCCCTGATTGTCGATGACAGGCAAGGTCCATGCACCTGTCGTGTCGAAGAGGTTCATCACTTCTGCCATGTTCATATCGGACGGAATCTTTCCCTTTGGACCGATCATGATGTCGGCCACCGTCATCCGTTCGTAGAGACGCGGCTGGAACATGATGTTGCGGAGGTCGTTGAGCGTGACGATGCCGACAAAGGTACCGCCCTCGTCGCAGACTGGGAAGTGATTGTGGGCCTGCGTGGAGATGAGTTTGACGAGCTCACCAAGCATCATCTGCGGATGGAGCACTGGATAGTCATGCAGGATGAGGTCATCCATGCTAAGCATCGTGAGCACGGCCTTGTCCTTGTGATGGGTGATGAGTTCGCCCTTGAGTGCCAAACGACGGGTATAGATTGAGTAGGGTTCGAAGATGCGGATGGTGCCGTAGGAGAGGCACGATGCAATCATCAAGGGGAGGAAGAGGTCGAAACGTCCTGTCAGTTCGGCTGAAAGGAAGACGCCCATAAGCGGGGCATGCATTACGCCCGACATTACTGCTGCCATACCCATCACGGCGAAGTTCTGCTCGGAGAGGAAGGTGAAGATGCCTGCCTTGTTGAGCATATAGGCGAAAAGGAAGCCTGCAAAGTTGCCCAGGAACAGGGATGGAGCAAACGTACCGCCGCAACCGCCTCCTCCATTGGTCGCTGCCGTGGCAAATGACTTGGTGAGCATTACGAGGAGAATGAATCCCGAGAGCACCCAGAACGAAGCATTGGGAATGCCTAAAGTGTGCGAGATACGGTCGAGGTCATAGAAGATTGAGCCTGCGGTGATGTCATGATACTGTCCGTTGTAGATGTGTTGGATGGCATCGTAGCCTTCACCGTAGAGTGGTGGGAAGAGGAAGATGACGATGCTTAGGAAGAGTCCGCCGATGATCCATTTCTGCCAAGGGCTGGTGACCTTCTTGAAGAAATCCTCGGCTACGAACGTGGTGCGGGTGAAGTAGAGCGAGGCGAAGCCGCAGAAGATGCCGAGCAGAATCACGTAGGGAAGACGTTCGATGGAGAAATCCATTGTCTCGGTGAAGTAGAAGAGGGCACGCGAGCCTTCGACGATATAGGCCACCGAGGCAGCGGTCACTGCCGAGATGAGCAGCGGCATGATGGAATAGGCGGTGAGGTCGAGCATAAGCACCTCGACGGTGAACAGCAGTCCGGCAATAGGAGCCTTAAAGATGCCGGCGATACCTGCAGTGGCTCCGCAACCCAGCAGGATCATCAACGTATGCTGGTCCATGCGGAAGAGTCGTCCCAGGTTGGAGCCGATGGCCGAACCCGTGAGGACGATAGGTGCCTCGGCACCCACCGATCCACCGAAGCCGATGGTTACCGACGAAGCGATGACCGAGGTGTACATGTTGTGCGCCTTGATGATCGACTTACGTTGCGAGATGGCGTAGAGGATCTTGGTCACACCATGTCCGATGTCGTCACGTACCACATAGCGGACGAAGAGTCCGGCAATGAGGATGCCGACCACAGGATAGAGCAGATAGAGGTAGTTGGCTCCATCGACTACGAAATACATCGTGAGCAGGTGCTGGAAGGTATGAATGAGCCATTTCAGAATCAATGCGGCCGATGCTCCCGCCAGTCCGGTGAAGAAGGCGAGAATCAGCACGAACTGTTGCTCGGTGAGATGCTTCTCTCGCCAAGTGACAATCCGTTCGACCATTTTATGCAATAATCCAAACATTTCGATTCTTTCTTTACCTCTTTTTTTAGCAGCCAAACAAGGCTGCTTCCTAACCCTTCTTAACCGCTCTTAGCCCCTGGCTCCTTAGATTCCTTTCCCCGTAAGTACTGTGCGCACCGTAAAGCCAAGGATCTTCAAATCGACGGCTATGGAGCAGTTGTTGATATACATCAGGTCGTAGCGCATGCGTTCGACCATTTGGAAGACCGTGGAAGCATATCCATACTTGACCATACCCCACGAAGTGATGCCTGGACGCACCTGTAGGAGTTTCGAATAGTAGGGGGCAATGTCCATAATCTGGCGGATGTAGTAGTCGCGTTCGGGACGTGGCCCTACGAGGCTCATATCGCCCTTCAGTACATTCCAGAACTGCGGCAGTTCGTCGATGCGGTATTTGCGCAGATAGCGTCCCACTTTAGTGATGCGTCGGTCCATAGTCGAAGAGAGACGTGGACCATCCTGCTCGGCATCGGTGCGCATCGATCGGAACTTGATGATGCGGAATGGTTTGCCTGAACGCCCGATACGCCATTGACTGAAGAATACAGGCCCCTTTGAATCGCGACGGATGATGATAGCCACAATGAGGAAGAGTGGCGACAGGAGGATGAGTGCCAAGGCGGCGCTTATGATGTCGGCAAGACGTTTCAGGTTGCGTTTGAAGGGACTCAGCAGGTCGGTGCTGTATTGTATCATGGGCAGAGTGGTCAGCGAGTCGGTGTGAACCTGTCCGTTGAGAATCTCCTCGTTGCTAGCCTTCATGCGGATGGGCAATTCGAGGGGCAGTAGTTCATAGACACGATGGTTGATGATGCGCACATCGTGTTTGTCGGGGGCAAGTAGGAAGGCTTCGATGAGGTTTTCATCGACCACTTTCCGTATCTCCTCGTAACTGGCTGTGTCGGGCACTGTCTTGATGATAAGATAACCATTCTGTCGTTTCTCAGCCTTCAGTTCGCGTTGCAGCAATTGTGCCGCCTTGCCCTCGCCGATGAGCAGGGTTCGAAGGCCAAGACGTCCGCTCTGGATTTGTCCATTGACGTGATGTGTGATCAGATAGCGCACCAGGTAGACAGGGACAAAGATGCAGCCGAACAAGGTCAGTAGGATCTGCAGATAGGTCTTGGGCGAGATGTGGACAATCTTCAGCACGGCGATATCCTCGTCGTTGATAAAGGGTACATCATCGATCACCATGGCAAAGAATGCCACCAGGGTACCGACAACGACCGACCAGAAAGTCACCTGCAGTTCGTCGGTCTGCGACTTGAAATAGGGATTCTGGTAGTATCCCGAAAATGCATAGAGCGCCAACCAGGCAAAAGGACCAAGTATCAGGTTGAGTTCGACTTGCGGCAACGTCAGATATTCAAGAAGCGTCGGTACGGTAAGGAAGCCTGTGACATCAAATCGGTATATGTAGAAACTCAACCAGCCGGCTGCAGTGGCCAGCAGGTCGCCAATGATATACCTGATGCGTTGTGCGTTTTGATTCACTTTTAAAGGGGTTCTGAGATGTTCTGAAGGGTTCTGAGATGTTCTGAAGGGTTCTGAGATGTTCTGAAGGGTGAACCTTTCGAACTTTTCTAAACTTTTCAGAACCTTTCATAACATTATCTGATTACCTGTACTTCTCCCCCGTCACCCACCTTGATGATGCCAGAGGGTGCAGGATTGGCGGTCTCGTCTTGACGAAGTGGAACAATATAGTCTACAGCCTGCTTGATTTCGTCGCTGATGTCGGCGAAGCAACGTGCGGTCGGTTGTCCACTGATATTGGCGCTGGTGCTTACCAACGGTCGTTTAAGACGGGCGCAGATGGTGTGACTGACGGGTTCGTTGGTGATGCGCATGCCCATCGTGCCATCGTCGGCAATAAGTTCGGATGCTACGTTGCGAGCCCGTGGGAGGATAAGGGTCAGCGGCTTGTCGGCCACTTCCCACAGGTCCCAGGCAATCTCGGGTACACGCGAGAAATAATAGTCGACACGTCCTATGGCATCGACCAGCGAAAGCATAGCTTTCGAATCGGAGCGGCGCTTGATCTCGAAGATTCTTTTGACGGCCTCGCTATTGGTGGCATCACAGCCAAGTCCCCACACGGTGTCGGTGGGGTAAAGGATGACGCCTCCGCGGTTGAGCACCTTCAAAGCTTCGTCAATCGCTAGCTTGAACTTCTGTTTTTCTTCTTCGTTCATGTGGCAAAGGTACGAAAAAAAACACAAACATGTTCACTTTTTACACAAAATTTGGCTATCAACCTCCATTTTTGGAGATTTACGGTCATTCTTAGTGCTTTTGAGGGCTATTTTCCTCGCTCTTATGGAGTGGGGGTGGACAAACTTCCAGCATATAGATGGCATCGAGTGCCCAGGTGGATATGCCGTTGGTCGAGAATCGGTCAGGAGTCTGTATGCCTCGCTCATATTCCACCATGGTGTTCTGGTAGAGTTCGTCTCGGGAAACCGTTGTTGGTTCAAGAGCCGATTGCCAATGGGCATAGGCCGCCAGTCGTGCCATTGGATAGCCGTTGTGTTTTCCCTTGATGGCGCGTTGGCGATACTCGGTGCAATAGTTGAGCCAGGTGCGTCGCCAGGCATCAGGTACTTCGTCGATGAGCAGCAGTTCGCCCATGAATTCGGTGCCTCCCATGAGGGAAAGTAGATGGTTGGTATTCTCCATCTTCGGGTCGCCTTCCCAACTCAGACGTCCGGTGGCAGGATCGTAACCCAATGCCTTCGGTCCACTGAAGATTCCAAGGGGCATCTGACTGATACTTTCCATTCCGTTGAGCATCTTTGTCCAATAGTGCGGATTCTGTGTACGTTCGTATTCGGTCATCCAGTTGGCGGCGTAGGCCATCCAGTCGGGACCTATACGCAGACGTGCTGGAGCAGTACAGGGATACATGCCGCGAGGCTCTGCCAGGCGCATTGGGTCGATACGGTAGAGCAGCGTGTCGAGGTCGCGTTGTGCCGACATAAGTTCGCCCAGACGTTCGTCACCACCGCTCAGATAATAGTAGAAGCGGTTCCAGAGCGCTTGGCTGATGCGGGCTTCCTTTGAGCCACAACCCCAATGACTGACGTTATGACGCGAACCGAGACCCTTGAATGGACCATCGTGATAGACATCGACCTCGCTGGTATGGCGAGTCATGGCCACTGCCATTCGCCATAGGTCGGCGCGCCCTGTGCGCAGGAAGTTGTACCACAGCATCATGTTGGAGGCAAGTTCCGTATTGTCCCAGGCAAAGCCACCGATGTCGTAGCGCCATTCCTGACGTTCGTTGTCGTAGGCATGCATCACGTCGCCATAGTTCCAGAATCCGTACCAATGGCGCCGCTCCACTTCGTTTACGTAGAAGTCCGACCAGTAGGTCAGTTGCTGTTCGATGTCAGCATACATTGGGTCAGGCAGACTCCAAACGCCGAAAGCGCGTTGAGTATGCAGGTACTGGGGTGTGCAGATGAGTTGCGGCTCCTGCGTCAACGTTTGGAAAAGCGAAGTGAGCGCTTCGTCACCCGGGTATCCCAAGGTAGGACGAAGCATCACAGTCGATGTTCGTCCTATTCCTTCGGGTGTGCTCATGCCTTCCTGGATGTCCTCGTAGGATGCTTCCAGGCCATGGGCTTCGGTGTCGTAGTGGCGCATGTCCATCGGCTCGGCCTCTGGGCTCCACAGGTAAAGTGACACGGTGGCAAGCGGTTGTGTCGCCCCTTCGATGAGGAGCGTCGAAGGATAGCTTTGCCAGAAGTCGTGCATGGCCATGGCAAGCCCGCGTCCAGCTTCTCCTACGAAACATCCTCCCGTGCTGCGCCGGCCATTGAGTGTACCTATCCATGGCGTCTGTGGCGCAGGCTTGGCACTCTTGCGAATCGAAAAACCTTCGTCGAGAAGTTGCGACAGGCGATAGCGGTCCCAAGTCGCCCAATCGTGGAGATAACCCTGGTTGCGGTCGTCGAATGCCTCGAGTTCGGGCAAAGCCTTGCCGAGCATCTGCTGGTGATACATCTCTTCGGGGCCTCTTCCGTTGCCGTCGAGCGAAAGGGTGCGTCGTCCGGTGACGGGCTGCACAGGCTCATGCCAAAGTCTGCCTTCGTCGAGTGTGAAAGCCACATGGCGGTTGTAGGTCTGTTGACGAAGGGGAACGTCTGCACGTATGCAGAGACTTTGCGGAGCAGGTTGCTTATCGTTGCGATTATAGATGAGCGAATGTACTAAGCGGAGGGTAGGGCTCCCCGCATTGATATAGAGTCGCACGATGTGAGGGAGTCCGTCGGCAGTTCCGCAGCATTTTACCACAATCTGCTGCACGCTTTGACGCTCGATGCAGACGCTGTCAGTACGTCCATCCTTTTCGTCCGCACACACGCGCAAACGCTGGTATGTCGCCTGTCCTTGGTACAGCAGACTATCGAGCAGACAGGTGCTCCCTTCGCCTATTGGCAGAAAGATGAGATTGTCACCATTCTTTATAATGTATTGTTCTGCTGTCTTGCGGAGTTCCAATCCAGGTTGTGTGCCGTTCTTCTGCTTGTCTTTTTTCTTGGCCTTGATTTCTTGGGCTGACAATTGTCGGAGCGAATAACTTTCGGCATTCGTGGCAAGGCCTGTGAATCCTGCCCATTTCAGCGAACCGTCGGGCCAATAGGCCAATGGATAGCATTCGATGTCATTTCCATTCAGGCGGAACTGGTCATTGGGGTGCACCTTGCCTCTTTCGAAAGGAACGCCGAAACGCACGGCAATGGTGTCTTCGGTAGGACGTTCGATCCAATGCAGGGTGATTCCCGTAGTTGGTGATTCGGAGAGGGGTTCGGTACGACAAGAAAAGTTTGTGAGTCGCAGGCGGCTCCAAGTGGTACGCACGCCGAACCATCCGCTGGTCAAAGGTCGTGGATCGCGGAAGTCCACAAGGCATTCCCCGTCGATGAAGTAGCGGATTCGTGAGCCATCGGCTTCGATGCGGATGTGTCGCCACTGGTTGGGCACATTTAGATGTGCCTCGTCGGTGTATTCCTGCAGGATGGCTGGCACGGGATAGGATTCTCCTCCTTGGTTGGCCTCCCCCTGGTATCGGCGGAAGCGGGTCGTCTTGTTGTAGTTGCCACCATAGCCCAGATAATACAGTTGCAGGGTGTAACAGTTCTTGAAGATGCCCTGTCGTTGCTTCATGCGTGTGAATACTGAGCCGTCCTTAACCATGGGGTCTGTAGCCATCCAGAAGCAGTTGAGGTCGCTCACGCGGTCTCCTTCCCTGCCCTCGTCCATCAGGCAGGCGTCGTATTCGATGATGGTGCGTCCCTCCATCCTTTCGTTGCGCCAGATTGTCATCCCTTTGGGCGAAGTTACTTCGAGTGTGTCTCCAAGGAATTGGATGCGGTAGTCGGGCGACTCGCTTTCGATGGTCCAATGGGCGGCAAATGACTTGCTGTCGAGGCACGATGGCAGGGTGTCGGCCTGCAGTGAGAACGACATCACGCAGAGGGCAAGTGTCAGCAGATGGGTTATAGTTCGCATAATGTGTGTGTTGTGGTAAAACAACCCCCGCCACAGAGTCTGAAGCGGGGGCATATGGGAATCCGAGAAAGGATTAAAGGTTAGGATTGACCTTGCTCCACTCCGAGATGGGAGGAACAATGTCAAGGGTAACGAGCTCGTCGCGCATCTTGCAGAGGTGCTCGTACGAAGCATCGAGGCTGGCCATCTCCTCAGGAGTACCTACTGGGTTGACGTAGGTGCAGCCACGCTCGTCCATGGTGGTGTCCATGGCCATCATGATGTGGTTGTACTTGGCATCGTTGCAATAGGTGCCTGCAGGCCAACGGAAAGGCTCGCCACCCATCACCGAACGAATCATTTCGACAGCGCAGTACGATGGGCTCTGGAACGAGCTACGGCCGCGGAGCTCAATGATCTTGGCACCGCCCTTGGTCACAGCCTTCTTCATTTCTGCCCACTCCTCGTTCGAGAACTCAGGTGTGCCGACAAGGTCAGAAAGGGTGCGATCGCCGATCTTCACCTTGCTTCCGAATACTGCCATCTGCTCACCATGGCCACCGAAGGTGCGGCAACCGGTGATGCTCGACTGCTGTACGTGGAACTTCTTGGCCAAAGCACTCTGCAGACGGGTAGAGTCGAGGGCGGCAAGAGTAGTAACCTGGCTTGGCTTCAAACCGGAATAGAGAAGAGTTACGAGACCGGTGAGGTCGGCTGGGTTGAAGATGATAACAACATGCTTTACATCGGGGCAATATGCCTGGATGTCCTCGCCAAGACCGCGTGCGATCTCACAGTTGCCCTTCAGCAGATCCTCGCGGGTCATGCCTGCCTTACGTGGAGCACCACCCGAAGAGATGATATACTTGGCATCGGTGAAGGCTTCCTTGACGTCTGTAGTCCAGGTGATGTTGGCACCTTCGAAACCACAGTGGAACATTTCCTCGGCTACGCCCTCAAGACCGGGAGCGTAAACGTCATAAAGGCAAATGTTTGGGGTCATTCTCATGGTGAGTGCGGTCTGTACCATGTTGGAGCCAATCATACCTGCGGCGCCAACAATAACGAGTTTGTCGTTAGTCAAATAAGTTGCCATTGCTTTATTGTTTTAATGATAATCGAATATTGTATTTATTGCTTGGGAATATTATAACGTTGCAAATTTACTATTTTTAAATGTAATTTACACAGAAAAAGCAAAATAATGAACTTCCAAGGCTCATTATTTTGCTATAAAAGTCTGCTTTGAAAAGTATATTTGGCATTTTTTGGCACCCAATCCAAGGGCCATGCTATTCGCTTTGTCCGATGTGCCTACTTCCCTGCCTGGATGTTGACAATGACGCGCGAATTGCTTGGGTCGTTGCTGATGATGGTAAGGTGCTGATTGATGCTGCGCTTCTTGGTCTTGGAAGGATCGAAGGTGACGCGCATTTTGGTTGCTTCGCCCGGCTTCAACGAAGTCTTCTCGATGGTGGTCTTGAAGGCCTCGGCATCGTCGTGCTGTACTTTGCGTATCTGGAGTGTCTCCTTGCCGGTGTTGCGCACGGTCAGCTCACGAGTGCGGGTATTGTTGCCACGCTCAAAGTCAAGGATGGTGTTCGAAACCTCAATTTCGGGCGCATTCTGGCGCTGTTCCTTGGAGAGTTTGCTGAAATCCTCCCAGATGTCGGCCAACAACGTGATGTGGTTGTTCTTCATCCTCGTCTCCTGTCCCCTCACGTAGATGTCAATCACGTCGGTGCGCGTGCCCCAGTCCTTCACCTTTTCGGTCTCGAAGGTCACCAGCACACGTCCCTGCTGCTTGGGCTCAATCACTTCGGGATCGCAGTCGATGTGGATGTGTTTGGGCACATTGCGGTAGGTGAGTGTCATGGGTGTGTCGCCTTCGTTATAGACGGCGAGGGTGCGGGTACGATTGTTGCGTCCGGGATAGACGTCGAAGAAATTGAGCGAGAGAGTCTTCACACGCAGACCTCCACCCAGTTCTTCGGTAAACGTTTCGCGCACACCGGTGGCACTGACGACATTGCCAGTGATGGTGAGCAGCACCTTTTCGTTCTTTGCATCGTTCGAATAGACATAGATGCTCTTGTCGAACGGACCGGGACGGCCCTTGGCGTGATAGGTCACGACAATCTCGCCCTTCTCGCCGGGGCGCAGTGGTTTCTTGGGATGCTCGGGGGTGGTGCATCCGCAGGTCGCCGTGGCGCGGGTGATGAGCAAGGGGGAGTCACCTGTGTTGGTGAATTCGAACTTTGCCGTCACGTCGCCGTCCTTCTCCTGAATGGTGCCGAAGTCGTGCGTATTGGTCGTGAACTTGATCTTGGCATCGGCCAAAAGAAGGGAGACTGACGTGAAGAATACGAACAGGGTGGAGATAAGTCTTGGTTTCAAGGCTTTGAAGTGTTAGGGGTGATTACTTCCTGATGGCATCGAGAATGAAGTCGATGGCTGCTGGCAGTCCGTCTTCGCTCTTGCCACCGGCCTGGGCGAAGTGTGGCTGTCCACCGCCGCCACCGCTGATGAGTTTGGCAGCGCCCTTCACCAACTGGCCGGCATTCAGGTTGCCCTGTTTTACGATGTCGTCGCTGATGGCCACGGTGAGCAAAGGCTTGGTCTGGAAGGAGGTACCTGCCACGATGATCATGTTCTGGTTCTCCTGGCGCAGTTGGAATGCGATGTTCTTGATCGAATCGGGCTCCAAGGGTTGCAGGATCTTAACGACACGCATACCGTTGATTTCGACAGCCTTCTCGGCAAACTTGTGCTTCATCTGCTGCTCCTGCTGCTTCTTGATTTCGTTGAGCTGCTGCTTGATGAAACTGTCCTCCTCGAGTTGATGCTTGATGGCGCTGACGAGGTTGGGGGCATTGTTGAACATCTCCCTCAAGTTGCGGAGGGTGTCCTGCATATTGTCGAGCATGTCTTCAACGGCCTTGCCGGTGATGGCTTCGATACGGCGAACGCCGGCTGCTACCGACGACTCCGACAAGATGCGAATCATGCCGATGCGGCCCGTGTTGTTGATGTGGGTGCCGCCACAGAGTTCGATGCTGGGACCGAACTTAACTACACGCACCTCGTCACCGTACTTTTCGCCGAAGAGGGCGATGGCGCCCATCTTGCGGGCCTCGTCGATAGGCATGTTGCGATGCTCTTCGATAGCGATGCCCTCACGCACCATCTTGTTGGCCAGATGTTCTACCTCGCGGATTTCGGCATCGGTCACCTTCTGGAAGTGGCTGAAGTCGAAACGCAGGCTTTCGCTGCTCACGTACGAACCCTTCTGCTCAACGTGGGTGCCCAGCACCTTGCGCAGGCAGTAGTCGAGGATATGGGTAGCCGTGTGGTTGCACTCGATGGCGATACGCGACTCCTCGTCGACCTTGGCAACTACTGGAGCGGTGATGTCGGCAGGCAGTTTCTCGACAATGTGTACGGCGAGGTTGTTCTCGCGCTTGGTGTCGATGACCTTGATGGCTTCGCCTTCGCCGAAGACGAGCACACCCTTGTCGCCAACTTGTCCGCCCATCTCGCCGTAGAATGGTGTCTTCTCGAGCACGATCTGGTAGAAGGTCTTGTTCTTCTGCTTGATGCTGCGGTAGCGCAGTACTTCGGTCTCGGCTTCGAGGAAGTCGTAGCCCACAAAGTCGGTAGTGCCTGCATGGAGTTCCACCCAGTCGCCGTTCTCAACAGCGGCAGCGTTGCGTGCACGTTCCTTTTGAGCCTGCATATTTACCTTGAAGCCCTCCTCGTCGATGGTCAGCGCATTTTCGCGTGCGATGAGTTCGGTGAGGTCGAGTGGGAATCCGAAGGTGTCGAAGAGCGTGAAGGCATCCTTGCCGTCAATCACGGTCTTTCCGCTGGCCTTGGTGTCGGCCATGATGTTCTCAAGACGCTTGATGCCACCAGCCAGGGTGCGCAGGAAACTGTCTTCCTCCTCCTTGATGACCTTCACGATGAGTTCGTTCTGGGCCTTCAGTTCGGGATAGGCATCGCCCATGGTTTCGATGAGCACGGGGAGCAGCTTGTAAAGGAAGGCATCCTTCTGGCCAAGATAGGTGTAGGCATAACGTACTGCACGGCGCAGGATGCGACGGATTACGTAGCCTGCCTTGGCGTTGCTGGGCAACTGACCGTCGGTGATGGCAAAGGCGATGGTGCGGATATGGTCGGCGATTACGCGCATGGCCACGTCGGTCTTCTCGTTCTCGCCATAGGTGTGGCCACTGAGGGCACCGATCACCTGGATGATGGGCTGGAAGACGTCGGTGTCGTAGTTCGAGGTCTTGTTCTGCAATGTGCGTACCAGGCGCTCGAAGCCCATACCTGTGTCAATCACGTGGGCAGGCAGTTTCTCAAGGCTGCCGTCAGCCTTGCGGTTGTACTGCATGAAGACGAGGTTCCAGATTTCGATTACCTGTGGATGATCCTTGTTGACAAGTTCACGGCCAGGTGTCGCAGCCTTTTCGGCCTCTGAGCGGCTGTCGTAGTGAATCTCCGAGCAGGGGCCACAGGGACCTGTGTCGCCCATCTCCCAGAAGTTATCGTGCTTGTTGCCGTTGAGGATGTGGTCCTTCGGCAGGAAACGTTCCCAGATGGCGGCAGCCTCGTTGTCACGGTCGAGTCCTTCCTCCTTCGAACCCTCGAAGACGGTGGCGTACATGTTCTTCGGGTCGAGGTGCAACTTGTCAACCAGATATTCCCAAGCCCACGAGATGGCTTCCTCCTTGAAGTAGTCGCCGAACGACCAGTTGCCGAGCATCTCGAACATCGTGTGGTGGTAGGTGTCGTGTCCAACCTCCTCCAGGTCGTTGTGCTTGCCGCTCACGCGCAGACATTTCTGGCTGTCGGCGGCACGGCTGAACTTCTTCTCGACATTGCCGAGAATGATATCCTTGAACTGGTTCATGCCAGCATTCGTAAACATCAGGGTGGGGTCACCTTTGAGCACCATCGGAGCCGATGGTACGATGGTGCAGCCCTTCGAAGCAAAGAACTTCAGGAAGCTCTCGCGGATTTCTTTTGCAGTCATCATTTCTTTTTCGTTTTATATTTTGCGCGCAAAGATATGAAATTTCTTGATATGTTGGTATTTATTTGTGCAAAAAAATAATCTAACCTCCCAATTAGTTGAAGGTTTGTATGTTATAGTTTACAAGAAAAACCTCCTCCCGAGGTGGGAAGAGGTTTATGTGAGGGTGCTGAAAATCAGAAGCGGAAGTAGATCTCGCCCCAGATTTCGTTGTAGTCTGAGTTATCGCCGAGTGAGCGCTTGTTGTTGTAGTTGTACTGAATCTGGAACATCAGGTTCTTGTGGATCTGGAAGTCCGAGATGAACGAGTACATATTATGGGAGTTGCCCCACTCCTTGCCCAGACGGTAGCACTGGTATTCGGCAGCAATCTTCCACCAGTCGTTGACGGGCATACCGCCAATCACGTACCAGGCATCAGCCTTGCCGAGGTCCGACTGTCCGTGGCCCCATTCGCTGCGCAGTGTCCAGCCCTTGTTGTCGTACTTCAGGCCGAAGGCGTAGCGGTTCTTGCTGTGCTCCACGCCATTGTAGATGTAGTCGCCGTGCCAGCCGAAGAAGCCGATGAAGAGGTTCTTGATGGGTTGAACCTGAATGGTACCGATGACGTCCTTCTTGCCGTCAGCATCACTGGTGTTGATGCCCTGGCCGTTCCAGATGCCGATCTGGTAGTGGATGAGGTCATATCCACCCTTCATCTTGCCGAAGTCGCCCTGGATCTGCAAGCCCTGGTCACGTCCGCCGTCCGAGTCGGAGCCGGCGCCGGCAGCCTTCTTCACATAGTCATCATGACCAGTGAGGGCCTTGGTGAAGAGCGAGTAGTCGCCTGCGGTGATGTCCCAAGGATTCATGGGGTTCTCGAAGCCGAAGGCACGCTTGTACTGACCGAACTTGATCTTGAAGAAGCTGTAGCGCTGCCACTCAAGGAATACGTCCTTCATATGGAACGAGGCGTTGTTAACCTGTACCTGGATGCGGTACTTGAAGTCCTTGAAGATGGTGCCGTCAACGTATGCACGGATGAGGCGCTGGTTGAAGCCTGCTCCGCCGTGCGAGCCGGCCTGGTCGCTGTAGGAATAGCGGCCGATGTAGTAACCGCCGAACTTGGGAGCCGAAGCGAAGCCGGTTACGGTGCGGCCATACTGTGGCTTGTCGTCCTTCGGGGCGGGTTTGTCACCATGTCCGCGGCGTGGGCCGGGACCTTGTGGATCCATGGCGTTTTCGATGGCATCGTTCAGCATCGAAGTGAAGAATCCCGAAGGTTCATCCTCTGATGAAACAGTCGTAGGATTCTCAGCGGCATTGGCCACGTTGGTTTCGGGCTCAACGGCCCAAACTGGCAGCGCAAAGGCAAATGCAGCTGCGATTGTCAAGAGCTTTTTCATAGTAGTAATATGTTAGTGGTTTGGTGGTTGTCAGAATACCAGGAACATCCAGCAGTAGCCGATGACGAGGCCGAGCAGACCGATGATCAGGCCGACCTTGATCATGTCCTTCTGCTGAATGAATCCCGTCGAGTGGGCAATGGCATTTGGTGGTGTCGAGATAGGCAGGATCATCGAGACGGAAGCTGCGATGGCAACGCCGATGAGCATCTGCGACAGGCCGCCCTGTGTCAGCGTACCGCCGGCCACCATGGCACCTGCTACCACGCCGAGCACGGGAGTGAGGAGCGAAGCGGCTGCCGAATGGCTGATGAAGTTCGAGAAGCCGTAGCATACCAGACCCGAGATGATCATCACGAGTAACGGACTCCACTGGTCAAATGGGATCGAGTTGACCAGTACTTCCGAAAGTTTGGTCGTGTTGAGGGCCACGCCGAGTGCAAAACCGCCGGCTACCATCCAGAGCACCGACCAGTTGATTTCCTCAAGGTCATGCTTGGTGAATACACCTGTGGCAGCAAAGACAGCCACGGGGAGCAGGGCTACGATATTGGAGTTCAAACCTAAGTTCAGGAGGTCGGCAAAACACCAGAGGAAGATGGTGACGATGAAGGTCACGATGACGATCCACGACTGGTGGTTCGAATGGAAGTGTCCGGTGATGTCCAGCTTGATTTCCTTCTGTGTGAAGGGGAACATGATGCGGAGCAGTATCCAACCGGCAATAAGCAGAACAGCTACCAGGGGCACCATCTTGAGCATCCATTCGCCGAACGAGATGCTGAGTCCGAGGTTCTCGTTGAGGTAACCCAGCACGATGGTGTTAGGAGGAGTGCCGATAGGCGTTGCAATACCTCCGATGTTGGCACCGATGGGAATAGCGAGAGCCAGGGCAGTGCGGTCCTTCGAGCCTTCAGGCATGGCGCGCAGTACGGGAGCCAGGAAGGCCAGCATCATGGCTGCGGTAGCCGTGTTCGATACGAAAGCCGAGAAGACGGCAGTCACGACGATGAAGCCCAGCAGCACGGTGGCTGGCTTGGTGCCGAAGGGCGCGAGCAGGTTCTTGGCAAGCACCACGTCGAGTTTCGTCTTGGTAAGTCCGATAGCTAGCACGAAGCCGCCGATGAAGAGCAGGATGGTCGGGTCGGCAAAGCAGTGCATGATGTTCTTATAGGGAACGTAGATGGCATCCTCCACACCCATGAACGGGGTCAGTCCCTTGTCGGATATGGTGAATAGCATGACCACGATGATCAGTACCGACGTACACCACGAGGGAATGGCTTCGGTGAGCCACATGATGGCTGCAAAGACAAAAATTGCGATGACGCGCTGTTGTACGGCATTGAGCCCTTCAATGCCAAAGGTGTCGGTTGGGAGGAAGGCAATGACGAACGCCAGGATGGTGGCTATAATCATTCTCAGATAGCTGCTGAACTTGAAGCGTGTCTTTGACTTCTTCTTGTGGTAGGAGTGCACTAAGTGGGCTCCATGAAAGGTTTTGAACATTATTGAAAAATATTTAATAATTAAGATAATGCTTGCGCTCACGCGCAATGATGCGGTGCAAAGATAATTATTTTTCTCCGAAAAACCTTTGCGTGTTTTCCACTTTTCTTTATTTTAATTGTTAAATAGTGTTCATAGCCAACTCTACATATCATTTTACTCAAGTTACGCATTTGCTAAACTTGAAAGATAATAAGGGATATTTAGGAATATTAAGGGATGAGAAGGGACGTCACTCCCCCTATAGAGAATGCGTCCCAATTAACATTCGTCCCTTAATGTCCCTTAGAATCCCTTACAATCCCTTAGAATCCCTTGTGCCGCAATGTATCCCATGGTCCATGCTGCCTGCAGGTTGAACCCGCCCGTCACGGCGTCGACGTCGAGCACTTCGCCCGCGAAATACACGCCCCGATGCTGCTTGCATTCCAGGGTGTTCGGGTCGATGTTCGTGAGCGATACGCCCCCGCAGGTGACGAATTCTTCCTTGTATCGGCTCTGCCCCGTGATGCGGTAGGTGTCGTTGCACAGGGTCGCCACCAGTTTGTTGAGTTGTTTGCTCCCCACTTCGGCACATCGTCGCTCGGGGGACAACTCTATTTTATTTAAAAGGTGATTCCATAGGCGCTGGGTGAGCAGGTGGACGGTGCCTATCTGCTTCTTGGGTTGTTCGTTCATCCGTTTCTGCAGCAATGTACGCACCTCTTCCTCGTTCATGTCGCCCATCCAGTTCACCGAAAGTGTGGCCTGGTAGCCCTTGTCGGCAAGCCAGCGTGCCGCATGACTCGACAGGCGTAGGATGGCAGGGCCCGACATGCCCCAATGGGTGATTAGCAAAGGTCCATCGGCATTGTAGTTGGTCCCCGGCAGACGCACTTCCGCGTGTTTCACCACCACGCCCATTAACGTGGTGATGGGATCCTTGCCGCCTTCCTCACCGATGTTGAAGGTGAATAGGGAGGGGACGGGAGGAACCATCTCAAGCGCCAGTTCCGAAAGGAAGTCCAGACCCGATGCCTTCGGCGAGCCGCCTGTCGTCACCACCACGTTGTCATAGACTTCGCTTCGGCTGTCGGTGCTTATCCGGTAACTGTGTTCGTTGCAGGGACTGATTTCCCTCACACGCTGGTTGGTGTAGATTCTCACGCCCTGCATTCCTCTGAGCAGTGTCGTGACTATCTCCATTGCATCCTGGCTCTGTGGGAAGACGCATTGGTCGTCCTGCGTCACCAGTCGCACGCCTTCCTCCTCGAACCACTGCATGGTAGCCCGTTGGTCGAAGCGCTTGAGCAGGCGCTTCATCAGATTGTATCCTCTTGGATAAACCTGGTTCATGCTCCTCACTTCGGCAAAACTGTTGGTCAGATTGCATCGACCGCCGCCTGTGATAGCCACCTTCTGCAAGGGCTTCTGCCCGCTTTCGTATACGTCGATCTGCGAATCCGGACGGAGCCTTTTCAGAACGTTTGCGCAAAAACAACCCGCTGCGCCTGCTCCGATGATTGCTGTTTTCATGCTGCAAAGATAGTGTTTTTTTCATCTCCTGCCAATGATTTTCGCGGAAATATAAAATAAATAGGAGTAAAATCGTACAAATTAGATTTAAAATCGTAAAATCGATAAATATTTTACGATTCTGGAGTCCCTGTCTATCGAATATCCATATCTTTGCATCGCATTACAAGAAGAACCGAGCCGTGAGGCTCCGTGTAAGACTGACTCAAGATTTGCTTAACTATGATAGGTTTAAGGCAAGGGATGATTCCCTTGCCTAATTTTTTTATAAAAAAGTCCCTCCATAATTTGGAGTTTCAGAAAAACTTGCGTACCTTTGTGCCCGCAAAATATATAAGATGTATGCAAACCTATAAACTTTACGCCAACAACCCCAACCCGCGCATTCTGCAGGACATCGCCCAGGTCGTTCGCGATGGGGGCATTGTCATCTATCCCACCGATTCGGTTTATGCCATCGGTTGTGATGCGCTCAACCAGCGTGCTGTCGAGAAGATCTACCAGTACCGCAAGGAGGAACAGAAGAACGGACATCTCTCGATCATCTGCCGCGATATCGCCCAGGCTGCCGAATACGTGCGTATCTCCGACCGTCAGTTCAAGCTCCTTCGCAAGAACCTTCCTGGTCCCTTCACGTTCATCCTGGAGGCAGGCTCGAAGTTGCCAAAGGTATTCCGCAGTCGCAACACCGTAGGTATCCGTATCCCCGACCAGCCCATCCTGCACGCCTTGCTCGAAGAACTCGATCGTCCGTTGCTCACCACCTCGCTGAAGGTACAGATGGAGGATGGAGACGAGGACAACGAGATCAGCTATATGACCGACCCGTTCCTCATCGAGGAGGCTTTCCAGAACCAGGCTGATGTGCTCATCGACGGCGGTTATGGCGAGGAGCAGCCCTCCACCGTGGTGAGTCTGCTCGAAGACGAGCCTGAGGTGCTGCGTCAGGGCGTGGGCCAACTTGAAGAATAATGGTTTATCCGCAGAACATAGAAGACAAACTCGGGTTCGGCAAGGTCCGTGATATGGTCCGGGGGGCAACGCTTTGTCCCCTGGGGGCTCGTCGTGTCGATGACATGCAATTCCTTACCGACAGGCGCGCCTTACAGCACGAACTATCCCTGCTCGACGAGATGAAGCGTCTCATTGAGCAGGCTGCCCAGCCCTTGCCTACCGACTGCTTCTTCGACCTCACCCCTGCCCTCAAGCGTGTCCGTGTGGCGGGCACATTCATGGAGACCGACGAACTTTATGACCTGATGCGCAGCCTGCGCACCATCGAAGCCCTCGTGCGTTACCTCAATCCCAAGCCGGGCGAAGAGGTGCGAACCGCCGATGCTTCACAAGGTGGAGTTGCCGCACAGGATTTCGTTGCGCGTTTCCCGCTTCTACACGCCATAGCCCACAATGTGGTCACCTTCCCCGACATTGTCCGCAAGATCGACCAGACCTTGACGCCCACGGGGGAGATACGCGACAACGCCAGTCCCCAACTGGCCGAGATTCGCCGCGAGATGCAGCGCAACCTCTCGTCCATAGGTCGTCTCCTCAATGGCATCCTGCGCAATGCCCAGGCCGAGGGATATGTCGATAAGGACACCACTCCTACTATGCGCGACGGTCGTCTGGTCATCCCCATCCCGCCTTCGTCCAAACGCCGTCTGCGCGGCATTGTCCACGACGAGTCGGCCACTGGAAAGACGCTCTATGTCGAGCCTGCCGAAGTGGTGGAGGCCAACAACCGCATCCGCGAACTCGAAGGCGAGGAACGGCAGGAGATCATCCGCATCCTCTCGTCGATTGCCAACCTTATCCGTCCCGACATCGACAATCTGCTCGAGAGCTATGACTTCCTGGGCGAAATAGACTTCCTGCGCGCCAAGGTGCGTTTTGCCCACGAGATCGACGGCATCGTGCCTCGACTCTCCGAACAGAACATCACCGACTGGGTGCAGGCGCGTCATCCGCTGCTCTACCTCCGCTACAAGCAATTGGATCGCACGGTGGTACCCCTTGACATTCTGCTCGACCACAAGAAGCAGCGCATCGTACTCATCTCTGGCCCGAATGCAGGCGGCAAGTCGGTATGTCTGGAGACTCTCGGCCTCGTTCAGTATATGCTCCAGCATGGCCTGCCCGTACCTATGAAGGACAATTCCGAGGTGGCTGTCTTCGACCATATCTTCATCGACATCGGCGACGAGCAAAGCATCGACAACGACCTCTCGACCTATTCGAGCCACCTGCAGAACATGAAGTTCATGCTGCGCAACGCACATGGTTATCGTCGTGCCCATGGAGAGTTCACGGGCTCGGGCGGCACCCTTGTTCTCGTCGATGAGTTCGGTTCTGGCACTGAGCCGCAGATAGGCGGTGCCATAGCGCAGGCCATCCTTTCGAAACTCAACGAACAGCAGGTGAACGGTGTCATCACCACCCACTTCACCAACCTGAAACTCTTTGCCGACGAGACGCCCGGCATTGTCAATGGTGCCATGCTCTACGACCGTGGCGAGATGCGGCCGTTGTTCCGCCTCGAAGTGGGAAGACCAGGTTCCTCGTTTGCTCTCGAGATTGCTCACAAGATCGGACTGCCCCGCGATGTGATTGACAATGCGAAGGAGATTGTGGGTTCCGACTATGTCAATATGGACAAATACCTACAGGACATCAGTCGCGACAAGCGCTATTGGGAGCAGAAGCGTCAGAAGGTGCACCAGCAGGAGAAGGAACTCGAACAGAAGTCGCAGGAGTACGACGAGAAGACACGCGAACTGAAGACCAAGCGTCAGGAAGTGATGCAGCAGGCACGCGACGAGGCCAACCAACTCATGCAGCAGGCCAATGCACGCATCGAGAAGACCATCCGCGACATCAAGCAGGCTCAGGCCGAGAAGGAGGCGACGCGCAAGATACGCGAAGAGCATGAGCGCTTCAAGCAGAAGCGTCTTCAGGAACCCAAACCCGTGGTACCTCCCTCAGTCGTCGAACAATCGGGCGATCCGAACGCTGTTGCCGTTTCGGCTTCAGATACGCTCCAGCCGGGCGATTATGTTCGCCTCAAGGGACAGCAGACGGTGGGAGAGGTACTTTCGGTCAACGGTCGTCAGGTGCAGGTGGCTTTTGGCATGATCAAGTCGATGGTCGATTTCGCTCGACTCGAAAAGGTCAGCCGCAATCAACTGAAGAAGGAGCAGAACTACACCAACGGTATGGGAGCGTTGCTCAAGGACTCCGAGACGCCTGTCGAAGTGATGTCGAGCCGACGTTCTTCGTTCAAGCAGCAACTCGATGTGCGTGGGATGCGCGCCGATGAGGCACTTCAGGCTGTGATGTATTATATGGACGATGCCATACTCCTCTCGGTTAGCCAGGTGCGCATCCTCCATGGCACAGGCACTGGCGCCCTTCGTCAGGCCATCCGTCAGTACCTCAGCACCCTTCCCGGCATCAAGGACTTCCACGACGAACATGTCCAGTTCGGCGGCTCCGGCATCACTGTCGTCGAATTAGACAGTTAATGATTTGGATGTCCCCTTTGCCCCACTTTCATCAAGGCAAAACTATCGTCCCTTAATATCCCCTCATATCCCTTAATATCCCCAAATATCCCTTAGAACATGAACTTCCTTGGCACCATTATCTGGTGGATTTTCGGAGGCCTCGAAGCCGCCATCGGTTATTTCACAGGCAGTCTGGCAATGGCATGCACCATCATCGGCATTCCCGTGGCTTGGCAGACCTTCAAGATTGGCCTTCTCTGCCTCTTCCCCTTTGGTTCGAAAGTTCGAAGCACATCGAGCCCTACGGGTTGCATCCGCATTCCGCTCAACATCATCTGGCTTATCTGCGGAGGTCTCTTTGCCTGCCTGATGCATATCGTCTTCGGCATATTGCTCTACATCATCATCATTGGCATCCCCTTCGGCAAGCAGCACTTCAAACTCGCCAAACTCTCCCTCGCCCCCTTCGGCAAAGCAGTGGAGTTGGGTATTTAATAAATCCTGTTCTAACAAGCAATTGTTAATTGTTAATTATTAATTGTTAATTGAACTTTATGATCACTCGCCAAAGCATCATTGCATTATATAATAAGCAGCGCCTTGCTTTCGACGAATTACGAAAGCAGCAGGAGCAGGAAATGAACGACCTCCTTCGTCAATATGCCATCGACAATGGATGTCCCCAGGTGGGTGACGTCCTGAAGGTCCATGGCATCAATCGTTGGGTGAAGGTCAAGCGCTTCTCGCCTACTTTCGTAGGAGGTGGTGTCGAGTTGAGTTATTACTGCACCAATTGCCACAGCGATGGTACTCCCAATAGCAGCGATTCCCGCGAGCGTCGCTACACTTATCTCGAAGGAGTTTCTGAGTTGTTCGAAGGTCTTTATTAAAGAAATTGATGCATGTCTCCCAGCGAACGTTGGAGGACATCATTTTATAGAACCATATCCCTCTACGAACGTTGGGGGACATCCTACTATCGGATCATGTCCCTCTGCGAACGTTGGGGGACATGCTACTGTCGAATCATGTCCCTCTACGAACGTTGGGGGACATGCTACTGTCGAATCATGTCCTTCTGCGAACGTTGGGGGACATACTACCATCGAATCATGTCCTTCTGCGAACGTTGGGGGACATCCTACTATCGAATCATGTCCTTCTGCGAACGTTGGGGGACATACTACCATCGAATCATGTCCTTCTGCGAACGTTGGGGGACATCTTACCATCGAATCATGTCCCTCTGCGAACGTTGGGGGACATCCAACCATCGAATCATGTCCCTCTGCGAACGTTGGGGGGCATCCAACCATCGAATCATGTCCCTCTGTGAACGTTGGCACACAATTTCCTGCAGAATATTGTACGCCTACGAACGTTGGCGGACATGCCACGATTAGAAAAGAGGAATTACATTTTCGGATTCTTCGTCTTTTATGTCATCAAGCACTCTGTCGCGCGTCACGATGCTTTATGCTGTAGAGCAAGCACTCCGACGGCCGACAGAGTACGCTATACGTTTGCGGAAACACTCTGTCGCCCGTCAGAGTACTCAATCCCGCAGAAGCAAGCATTCTGTCGCCCGTCATAATGCTCTATCCAGTCGAGGCATGACCTATCCTGGCCAAGAAAGGTCATTCTCCGAACGGAGCAAGCACTCTGACGCGCGTCACGATGCTCTATTCTGTAGAAGCAAGTACTCTGTCGGCCGTCGTGATGCTTTTTCCAATCGCGGAAGTACTCTTACGGCCGTCACAATGCTCTATCCGGCAGGAGCAAGTACTCTGTCGGCCGTCGTGATGCTTTCTCCAATCGCGGAAATACTTTGACGGCCGACATAATGCTAGATACTAGTTAATCAGTCCTGTCCTACGAAATTGCAGATCTCTTTTCTATTTTTTATCGAATTTCGTTACATAGGTTATATCGGTTATATCGGGTTTTTAAACTTTTTAGAAAAAAATAAAAAATACCATCTTCCTATTTTTTATTTATTTTAAAAACTTTGCATTTTCCGATATAACCGATATAACCTAACTGCATTTTTCACCTAAAATATACCCGAAATACACCATTTCTCTCTGTTTCCCGTTAATTAATCACCCATTTTCGAAACTCCAATTAATTCATTCTCCTATATTTTGAAAATAAACTTGTCAATAATTATGTACAAATAATAGACTATTTTAGACTTGTGTAAATTTATTTATGCAAATCTCCGAAAATACGGAACCCTTTCTACTTTTTACGTATTTAGGTTTTAATCCTAAGCTTGTTGTCTTCTTTAGATTCTATACAGGGTTACCTTTTGATAATCTCTTTAGATTAGAACGAGGTTGTTACATTAGCCTTCGAGAAGTGCAATGTTCTAGATATCGGGATATTCATCCTCGTTATGTTAGTATCGGCAACTTGAGGTGGGTACTGAAAGGTGGCACATTTCATTCCGTAGATAAAATATCATACTTTTGAAATTTTTATGGTTCATTGTTTGGATATTTAAATAAAAAGGTGTATCTTTGCGGTCGGAAATATTTGCAATTATTCCGACCAAAATTAAAGCAAATAAAGATATGCAAAATGCTATTGTAGATAAGATTAAAAATAAGATAGTCCGTGCAAGATTCGGAGAAGTATTCTTTGTGTCTTCTTTTCCGGAGTATGACGTTGAATATGTAACAAAGTTGCTGGCACTCTTTGAGAACGAAGGATTAATTAGTCGAATAGCAAAAGGTGTTTATGTCAAAGCTCGAAAAACACAATTCGGTATACTCTATCCCTCTGCATTCGAATTAGTAACCGAGATAGCCAAGCGAGACAAGGCCTTGATTATACCTACTGGTGCCACCGCAGCAAACCGCTTGGGGTTCTCCGATCAGATCCCTATGAACACAAGTTTCTTGACCACCGGATCCAGCAGAAAGTTGACTCTTGGAAATCGTACTGTCACGTTGAAACATGGTGCACCAAAGAATTTCGCCTTTCGTGGCAAACTGATGGCTGAATTGGTGCAAGCATTGCGTAGCATTGGTGAAAAGAATATCACAAGAGAAGACGAACAGAGAATTGCCAACCTATTAGCAAATACACCCGAAGACGAGACAATAGATCACGATTTGCTATTGGCCCCAGTTTGGATGAGACAAATTATCAAAAGAAATATACAGGGCAATGAGTAAATGGATTGACTTTTCAATTGATGAACGCAAGGCAATGATACAGGCAGTTTGCCAAGCGAAACCGATCGATGAAGTTTCTGCCGAAAAGGATTGGTGGGTTAGCGTATTTTGAAGATTATATAATTAAAGCATTTCCACCTTGGCGAACTCCAAGGTGGATTTTTTGTCGGATTATTGCGAACGCGTGACAGGATGCTTCCAGTTGGATGATAGAGCATGCTGTCGCGCTTATTGGGTCGAAGAGGCAGCAGAAGGCATCGCAGGGTTGACTAATCTCGAGGCGGACGGCAGTGATTTCGATAGGCCTCTGTCATTGTATTGTGGACCTTTTTGTGTGCTTTTCTGATTCTCCTCGCTGAAATCACACTTTTCTTGGGGAATAATTGACGAAAAGATACACTTTTCTTGGGGAATATCCAAGCTTTTTGCACATTTTTCTTGGGGAATGTGTGTTTTTCTTCAGTTTTGGCAGGATAAAAACAATCAGAGGAAGCGACATCGCAGGTGGATGGAGCTTCCTCTGATTACATTAGTGGTTTGCCACGCGAGACTATGCTAACGCGGGGATGAGCATGGGCTTGAATGGGTTATTCGTCAACGGGGCTGAATTCGTCCTTGCCTACACTGCAAAGAGGGCAAACCCAGTCTTCGGGAAGTTCTTCGAATGGGGTACCTGGCTCAATGCCGTTGTCGGGATCACCTACTGCGGGATCATACTCGTAGCCGCATACGTCACATACGTACTTTTTCATGATGGTGGTGTTTAATTAAAGGGTTTGTAATAAGGGGAGTAAAAGGGGGGTAAAAGGGACGTTACTTTCGCGTGATGAGAATGGTGTCAGGCAAACAATTGTTAATTGTTAATTGTTATTTGAACATTATAGCTGCATCACTTTATGTTCGAAAGTCTCTTTGTCGCCCAAAGCGTTGTTTCGAACACGAGAGCGATAGTTGTAGATGGTTGTGAGTGAGTAGTTGAGGAACTTGGCAATCTTCGTGCTGTCGGTCTCACCCATGCGAATGAGGGCGAAGATGCGGAGTTCGGTGGTGAGCAGTTCGCCTCGCTTGGGCATGATGGCCGCCTCGGGTTTGAGCAGCGCGTTGAACTTCTCGACGAAATTGGGATAGAGGGTGAGGAAGAGCTGGTCGAAGTCAGCGTAGAACTTCGCTTGCTCTTCTTCGATGAAGTCGGTTGACTTTAGTCTCTTGGTGAGTTCGTCGATCTGTCGGCTTTGGACGAGTTTGAGCATCTGCCGCTGGGCGCTTTCGATAGAGCCGAGGTAGTTGTGCGCTCGGTCGAGGTAGTTCATCAGATAATCGCCCTTGAGGTGGTCGGACATCTGCAGGTCCTTGTTGGCTATCTGCAACTGCTGATTGGAGTTCTTGAGGTCGTTGTTGGCCTTGGCGAGGAGCTCACGTGTGGCCTGGAGTTTCCGATTGAGGCGGAAGAGGGTGATGATGACCAGCGTCATGACCAACGCGATGAGAACGAGACTGGCGATGATGAGACGGGTGTCGCGTTTCTCGTGCTCGAGGCGGTCGTGACGCGATCCGTCGATGATGGGATAGATGGACGAAACTTCGAGTGTGCGCAGGTTTGACTTGCAGAGGTTGGCATCCTCGAGTGCACAGAACAGATAATTGTAGGCTCGATCGATGTCGCCCGAATGGAAGAGCTGGGCAGCAAGTTCGGGCAACGCCATGTATTCGGTGATGCCGGCACGAATGTCTGCGATGGCCGTGAGGATGAGATAACGAAGCTGAAGAACGGGCTGGTCGGTCTTTCCATAAGCTTCGGAGAGACGCGAGTAGGCAAAGGTGCGCTGCTCGGGATTGCAATGCTCCATCAGGTTGAGGAGCGAGTCAATACAACGCTGATAATCGCCATCGTCGTAATACCTGTTGGTGCGGATGATGGTGCGGTTGACTTCTTCGGGCTCGTAAAGCAGGATGGAATCATGCCAACAACGTGCCTCCTGATGCATCTTTGGCCAAATGCTTGGCACGGTGTGCTGCGCGTAATCGGCACGCCAGTCGCGAACGGCATGCTGCACGTTGTAGTAGCGAAGAAGGGTGACGGAGTCACACTGGCTGAGATTGATCTGACCGAGCATCTCGAAGGCGGTGTGATAGAGTCCCATCATGCCATAGACGCGTGCCTGATCAATCAGACAGCGTGTCTGAAGTTGGCGATCGGTGGCAAATTCGGGCAGGCTGCGTAGCTTGTCGATGGCGCTTAGGGCGCTGTCGGTCTGGAAGTGCAGATAAATCTCATAGAGTTCTGAGAGCGTTTGTACTCGCTCGGAACCTTGGCGTTTGGATGCAAGATTCAGCAAGCTGTCGGCTCTTGCGAACCGCAGCTGTTGATAATCCTCCTTATGGGCGATAGCTTCGTCGAGACGTTCCAAGAGCGTGGTGACCGGGAGTTGTTCTTCATCGGTTTGCGCGTGGAGCGGGAGAAGCATCGCCCAGAAGAGGGTGATGAGGAGAGGAAGGGTCTTCAAATAATTTGTGGTGGTTAGCGGAAGAAGCGGAACGTTGGATTAATCGTTGGTCTTGATGAGCCAAACGGCGGCGCTGCCGATGATGAGCAGAGTGCCAGCCAGGACGAGCATGTCAACCTCGGGAGCCAAGACTCCAGGTGTAGTGAAGAAGACCTTGAGAATCAGACCGCCAATGGCAGCTGCTACAATCTGTGGCACGCAAATAGTGCAGTTGAAGAGGCCGAGATATGTACCTACATGGCCGCCTTTAAGCGAATTGGTGAAGATTGTGAAGGGCAGAGCCAGCATAGCAGCCCAAGCGGCACCAATGAGCAGGAAGGAAGCAAAGAGTCCGTACTGGTCATGGACGAAGTAGGTGGAGATGAAGCCGATGCCACCCATGATGAGCGATACGGTGTAGGCCACCTTATTGCTCTTGAAGCGTGGGATGATAGTAGCCCAGAATACCGAGCCGATGGCCTGGACGGCAAAAAGAATGCCTACCCAGTTGCCTGCATCCTGATACTGCTGTGAGGCCGTATCGAGAACTACGGCACCTGCTTCGGTAATCTTGGTGGGCGCATCGAAGGCACCATGTGCAACTGTTCCGTTGGTATAGGTCCACATGTACATGAACGCTGCCCAGCAGAAGAACTGTACGAGGCCGACGGTCCAGAAGGTGGAAGGAGCCTTCTTGAGCAGTTCGAGCATACCGGGCTCGTCCTCATGCTCCTTGGGATCGACGGGATGGTACTCGTTGTACTCCTTGGGCGGATACTCCTTCACCATGATGGAGGTGTAGATGACACAGATGATGAGGATGGCGGCACCGATGTAGAAGGCGTACTTCACCGTGTCGGGCACGACGCCGGTAGGAGCTGTGCCTGAGATGCCGAAGGTGGCGAACAGGAAGGGGAAGAGGAAGCCGACCACCGAACCAGCGTTGCAGAGGAACGACTGGATGGAGTAGGCGGTGGTCTTCTGCTTCTCATTGACCATATCGCCGACCATCATCTTAAAGGGCTGCATGGCCATGTTGATGGAGGTGTCGAGCAGCATGAGCATAACGGCACCGAAGACCATGGCCTGTCCTACCGACAAGCCGAGCGAGCCGGCATTGGGCAGGAAGCACATGACGAGGATGGCTACGATGGCACCAATGAACAGATAGGGGATGCGACGGCCGTAACGCGTCCAGGTGCGATCGGAATATTTGCCGACGAGGGGCTGGACAATCATGCCCATGATGGGGGGCAGGAGCCAGAAGAACGAGAGAGAGTGCGGGTCGGCACCGAGAGTGGCGAAGATGCGCGAGATGTTGGCCGACTGAAGTGCGTAGGCAATCTGCACACCGAAAAAGCCGAAGCTGATGTTGATCAACTGACTGAATTTCAAGTCAGGGAGTTGCTTTGCCATAGGAGTTTTATTTTAGGTCTAGATGGTCTAGAGGTTCTAGAGGCTCTAGATCATCTAGAAGATAATTAACGATTCGAGGCGTCGATCATGCTGGCGATGCGCTTGTTGAAGGCGTCGCACTTCATGAGTTCTTCGAGGGTGAGGTGCATGCGATAGCGCCAGTAGTGACGAGGATTGGCGGGGATGTTGATGCGCTCGGCATTGGCATCGGCCAGACGGAGGTTGCCATCGATGGCGAGCCAGTCCTGGAACGGGAGGATGCAGAGCAGCGATGGGCAGGTGAGGTGATCGTAAACTATGCGTGCGCAGATGTCGGGCGTAGCGGTGGCCGGACATTCGCCCTGTTCGCCAAGTTCCTCGTAGTAGTACTTGCGTGTGAGCTCTGGGTCGAGTTCCCACCACTGACGCAGGGTTTCGGTGTCGTGAGTGCCGGTAGTGCAGACGCTGCGCTCTGGATACCAGCGGACGTGACCGAAGGTGTCCTGCGGGCTCTTTGGCATACGCTGGATTTCGAGTGAGAGGATCTGCAGCTGGTTCATTGCCCACGGTACGCAGTCGGGAACCATGCCAAGGTCTTCGCCGCAGACGATCATCTGGGTAGCATTGATGAGGGCAGGCAGCTTGAGCATGGCCTGTTCGTACCAGAACTGGTTGTGACGACGGTAGAAGTAGTCGTTGTAGAGACGGTCGAATGCCTCCTTCTCCCACCACTGCAGACGGCTGTAGGTGTAGTCGAGCTGTGCAGAGATACGTGGATGGTACATTCCCTTGGTCTTGTGGTCCTCGAGGAAGAGCACATTACTGATGAGGCTGTAGATGGTCTCCTTGAGGTCGAGGTTGCGCTGCTTCTTCTTGCCCGAGAAGAACCCTTCGACCTGGCGCTGAGTGGCGAACTGTGGCTTCATCTGCCAGATGTCGTCATGCACGTGGTCGAGGAAGGTGTCCTTGACGTAGGTGACGGGGTCCTTGCCGTCGAGCCAGCGTGGATCCTCTTCATGGTAGTGGTTGAGCAGACCAAGACGCTTCTCGAGAAGGTCGTCGTTGATGAACGGCTTGACCATGAAATCCTCCTGGAAGGAAAGGCCGTAGCTCTCGATTTCGCTGGGCGACATAGGCAGAGAGGGTGCGAACTGGCCCAAGAGACCGTGAACAGAGTGGGTCGGGATCTCCCAGATACGGAAGAAGCCGAGGATGTGGTCGATGCGATAAGCCGAGAAGTACTCCTGCATCTTGCGGAAGCGCTTGAGCCACCACTTGAGGCCGTCCTTGAGCATGGCATCCCAGTTGTAGGTGGGGAAGCCCCAGTTCTGACCATTGGCCGAGAACGGATCGGGTGGAGCACCTGCCGAACCGTTCATATTGAAGTAGAAAGGCTCGACCCAAGCCTCGACAGAGGCGCGGCTGATGCCGATGGGGATGTCGCCCTTGAGGATAACATCGTGCTCACGGGCATAGGTCGATGCATCGAGCAACTGGATGTGCAGCTGGTACTGTACATAGTAGTAGAAGCAAACCTTATGATACTCGGGGGACTTGCTGTCGGTGAGGGCATCGATCTCCTCCTTTTTATATACCTTGTACTTGGGCCACTTGCTGAAGTCGGGAGTTCCGAAGGCATCGCGGAGTACCGAGAAGGCTGCATAGGGACGCAACCACTCTTCGTTGTGCTCGAAGAAGGTCTTGAAGCCTACGGTGCTGAAGCACTTCTTTCCCTCCTGCTCGTAGATGTCGCGGATGTAGGCACGCTTGGTGTTGTTGACGCGTTCGTAGTCAATCTGCTTGAGGGCATTGAGTTCGACACGCTGTGCCTCGTAATCGGCAGCCTTCTTTTCGTCCTTGAGGGCAGGAAGCTGGCGCAGGTCGAGATACTGCGGATGGAAAGCGTAGATCGAGATGGAGTTGTAGGGATAGGAGTCAGTCCAGGTGCCGGTGATGGTGGTGTCGTTGATGGGGAGGATTTGTACGGACTTCTGGTGAGTGAGTACAGCCCAGTCGATAAGTCGCTTGAGGTCGCCAAAGTCACCTACGCCGAAGCTGCCTTCGCTGCGCAGAGAGAAGATGGGCATGGCTACACCAGCCACACGGCGAGCGTCGTGCCAGGAGTCGTTGAGGTCGAGCTGCTTCTTGCCTGGGGCAACGTTCTCGATGACATGTGCCATGCTGTTGCGCTCCTGACGCGTGCAGAAGCCGTCGCGATAGACGCCATAGCGATAGAGCAGCGGCAGACCGCCCTTTGGCAGTTCAACATCGGTGGAACCTTCCCAGATTTCGCCGTCGGTGGTGTCGAGGGGAACCACTTTGTCGGCAATCATCACACCGATGGACTCTCCCCATACGGTGCGGTAGTGGATTTTGAAATTGAGTTTCATGCGTATTAATGTTTTGATGTGTTTTTATTTGGGGGCCGACCAAAAATGGTCGGCGCGGAGACAAATGGGACGAAGGGGGCGCGTTAAAGGGCCAGGCCGTCGTGGGCGTTGCAGGTGAAGTCGTGGCCTTGGAGGGAGCCCGAGAATGGGGCATCGCCGAAGTTGGCTATGACGATCAGCTGGTCGGAGGGCGAGGTGCGCTGGAAGGCGAAGACGCCGGCAGCTTTCATTTCGGGTGTGGTGAGGTCGGTGGTGGAACCATTGACGGCAGCATCACGTTGCGCCAAGCGGAGTACTTCCTCGTAACGGGCACGGATGGCACGATATTCGGCGGGCAGTCGGGTTTCGTCCCAACCGACCTGCTTCCAGGCCTTCTGGCGTTCGAGACCCCAGTAGTCGAAGATAGTGGTACGACCATCGGCACCTTGGAAACCTTCGGCATCCATCGATGGTTCGCCCAGTTCGCCTGCGAAATAGTGCATATAGGGGTTGCCGTTGATCAGGGCGCTGACGTAGAGTGCGGGGATTGCGGCCTGCGGGTTCTTGCCGAAGAAGTCGGAGGCTATGCGCTGCTCGTCGTGGTTCTCGAGGAAGTTGAGCATATGACCGCTGACCTTGGGGTTGGTATAGGTCGGCAGCGTGAGGCAGGCCTCGATGGCATCGACTGGGCGACGACCCTCGACCACGCTGCGGATGGAATCGTAGAGCTCGACCTTGTCGTAAAGATAGTCGAAACCACCGGTGACGATGTAGTCCTCATAGACACGGGGATTGTAGATCTCGGCGATGAAGAGCACGTTGGGATATTGCTCCTTGACACGGCCGATGCCGTAGTGCCAGAATTCGTAGGGTACCATTTCGGACATATCGCAACGGAAGGCATCGACGCCCTTGGAGCACCAGTAGAGCAGGATGTCGCTCATCTTGACCCAAGTGGAGGGGATGGTGATGGTGCCATCGGCATTCTCCCACGCCTTGACGCGTGTGCCGTCGGCCTTGTAATCCACGCCATAGTTGAGTTTGATGGTCTCGTACCAGTCGTAGGGCGATGGGGTGACTGCGCCGAAGACGTCGTTGCCCGTGACTTTGGCTGGCTTTTCGACATAGGAATCGGCATTCTTGGTGTTTTTCTTGGCTTTGGCGCTCTCGTCCTTCACCTCGTTCCAGACGAGCGTCTGGCCAGGGAAGTAATAGAAATTGTTGTTGAGGTTGAAAGCCTCGTCGGTCTTGTCGCCTGCACCCAGATCCTCGATGCCCTCGGGACAGGAGATGGAGTGATACTCGCGGGCCACATGGTTGGGCACAAAGTCCATCACGACCTTAAGGCCGGCGTCATGACTTCGCTTGACGAGCGCTTCGAATTCCTCGGTGCGTCGGTTTACATCGTCGGCGATGTCGGCACTGACGGCATAATAGTCGCAGATGGCGTAGGGAGAGCCTGCATTGCCCTTGACGACGGCAGCCGTCTGGCGAGGCAGACCGTACTGGCTCCAGTCGGTCTTGGTGGCTTGCTGGAGGATACCGGTGTACCAGACGTAGTTGCAGCCCAGGCGACGGATGCTCTGGAGTGCTTCGGGCGTGATGTCGCTCATGCGCCCGCATCCGTTCTGCTCGCGCGTACCATTATATATATTAGTAGTATTGTCGTTGCCGAAGACGCGGACCATCATCTGATAAATGACGATCTTGCCCTGCGTCGCATCAGCATCGGCAGTCGGTGTGGGTTTTGTTGCACAACTTGTGCAAGCCAGTGCTGCTAAAAGTGCAGCAGAAAGGACGATGTTTTTCATATTTGAATGTAATACGATTATTCAATTACTCATTATGTTTTATTCTATAATATGGTATGAAGTCTGGCTCTGCATGAAATGATGACGTGTTTTTGGTTTTTTCGTCGCAAAGATAATGCGTTTTGAGAAAATTTCCAAAATAAATACGTAATTTTTGAGAAAAAATTTGGATTTTTTAATTTTTTCCCCTATCTTTGTCGCCGAAAAACAACAAAACTATCTTTACAATGAAAAAAACACGATTTGTATTAATCCTTATGTTTAGCCTATTGACACATCTTCTTGGGTCGGCGGCAGCCCCGAAACTCAGCCATATGCATCCGCTCAACTGGTGGAGTGGCATGCAGAACCCTGAACTTCAGGTTCTCCTGCATGGAGATAATATCGGAGACTGCAATGTTACCCTCACGCAAGCGCAGAATGTGTCATTGATACGTGTTGAGAAGGTTACCAATCCCAACTACCTCTTCGTATATCTGGATTTGCGCTATGCTCCCTCACAGACTTTCTATTTTACTCTCACCAAGCCTGGACAGAAGAAAGCATACCTCACCCAACCCTTCGAACTGAAGGAGCGTACGGGTGAGGCTATCGTGCCTTTTGGCCCCGAGGATGTGATATACCTGTTGATGCCCGACCGTTTCATCAATGGCAATCCCAAGCTCGACAATGTGCCGGGAATGGTAGAACCCAAGGTCGATCGGGAAGCAAGAAATGACTTTGGTCGTCATGGAGGTGACCTTGCAGGCATAGGCATGGCGCTGGATTACCTCGACGAACTGGGCATTACTGCCATTTGGCCTACGCCGGTGCAGGAAAACGATGTGAGAAGTTCGTATCACGGCTATTCCATCACCGACTATTATCAGATCGATCCGCGACTGGGCAGCAATGAGGATTATCGCAAGCTGGTGGAGGATTGCCACAAACGCGGCATCAAGATGGTGATGGACCTGGTGTTCAACCATTGCGGAGTGAACAACTTCCTCTTCAAGGACCTTCCTGCAAAGGATTGGTTCAACTTCAACTCCACCTTCGAGGCCTGCGCACATCGCACCGCATCGATTGGCGATCCGCACGCCAGCCAATGGGACCTGAAGCACACTACCGACGGATGGTTCACCGACAATATGCCCGACTGGAACCAGCGCAATCCGCTCGTGAAGGACTATCTCATCCAGAGCAGTATCTGGTGGGTGGAATATGCCAAGATCAACGGCATCCGACAGGACACCTATCCTTATTGTGACCAAGAGATGATGCGCGACTGGAATCTGGCGCTCGAACGCGAATATCCCGGTTTTGTGATTGTGGGAGAGACTTGGATCAACAGTGCCCCGAGCATTGCCTACTGGCAGAAGGATTCGAAACTCTCGGATCTGAACAGCGAGCTGCGCAGCGTGATGGACTTCCCGCTGATGCACCTACTCAACACGGTGGTGGATGAAGAGAGCACCGATTATGATGCCGGGCTGATGAAACTCTACTACTATCTGGCAGGTGACTTCATCTATGCCGATACCAATTACCTGCTCACCTTCCTCGACAACCACGATACGAGTCGTTTCCAGACCAACGAGGAACAGTCGAAGAACGTGGCACGCTACAAGCAGGCACTGCTGCTGTTGCTTACGTTGCGCGGCATTCCGCAACTCTACTATGGTGACGAGATCGGTATGTTCGCCCATAAGGAGTGGGGCGACGGACGGATGCGTCAGGACCTGCCCATGGAGGTACTGAAGGCATCGGGTCGCAATGCGCAGCAAAGCGAATATTTCGACTTCGCCAGCAAGTTGCTGCGTTGGCGCCGCACGTGCAAGGCTGTGCACCGCGGGCATCTTACGCAGTTCGCCCTGCAGAACGGCTGCTATGTCTATAGCCGCAGCCTCGAAGGACAGCGCGTGACAGTGTTCGTTAACGGAACAAGTGACGAAAAGGAGATAGCTTTGGAGCGCTATGAGGAGGCCCTCCCGTCGCGAACAGCCAAGGATGTGCTCAGCGGAAAGTCTGTGACCTTGGGTGAGAAATTGACCTTGCCTGGGCGCGGATTCCTTCTTTTGGAATTTTAATGACGTTATATTTTTGCAAATTATTCGAAAAACATAACTAACTGAGAATGAGGTGCAAATTTGTACAAATGCGTACAAATCATTTATATTTCAAACTTTCACACTTTCAAATAGCCGAAAAAAAGCGTACCTTTGCACCGCCAAATCATTGCTATGCACGTATTACAATGAAATAGACGGTTGACAACTATACACAATTAACACAATATTATATTAAACAAAAACCAAAAAAAACAAACACATGAAAACGAAGTTCAGCTTCCAATTCCTCGTGGCTATGGTCGCAGGAATCTTCATGTCGGTCAGTGTATTTGCCCAGGACCTCCCGGTCACTGGTACAGTCATTGACGACTTTGGAGAGCCTGTTCTTGGTGCGAATGTTGTGGTCAAAGGCACTGCCAATGGCGCAACGACCGACCTCGACGGCAACTTCTCTTTCCGTGCTCCAAAGGGCAGCACGATTGTCATCTCCTTCATCGGTTACAAGGCCCAGGAGGTAGTTTTCGATGGCTCTCCTCTTAACATTACGCTGCAGGAGGATTCCGAACTCCTCGAAGACGTGGTAGTCATCGGTTACGGTGTAGCTCGCAAGAACGACTTGACGGGCTCGGTTACCGCAATGAAACCCGATGAGAAGAACCGTGGTGTAGTAACCAATGCGCAGGACATGCTCCAGGGTAAGATCGCTGGTGTGAACGTTACTCCAGGTTCGGGTGCTCCTGGTACAGGTGCTACCATCCGTGTGCGTGGCGGTTCGTCACTCAATGCATCTAACGACCCTCTTATCGTGATCGATGGTATGGCATTGGATAACCAGGGTGTGAAGGGTCTGTCGAACGGCCTTTCGATGGTTAACCCTGCCGACATCGAGACCTTCACCGTCCTGAAGGACGCTTCGGCCACCGCCATCTACGGTAGCCGTGGTTCGAACGGTGTCATCATCATTACCACCAAGAAGGGCTCAAGCGGCAAGCCGAAGGTATCCTACAACGGTAGCGTAAGCCTTAGCACCGCAGCCAACCGTGTGGATGTGATGTCGGCTGATGAGTATCGCAACTTCATCAACACCTATTACGGTGCAGATTCTGAGGCAGCCTCTTTGATGGGCGACGCTTCGACAGATTGGCAGGATGAGATCTATCAGAACGCCATCAGCCATGATCACAACGTGACCGTTACTGGTAGCTTGAAGAATCTTCCCTACCGCTTCTCGGCAGGCTATACCGACCAGGAAGGTATCTTGAAGACCTCGGCATTCAAGCGTACAACAGCCAGCTTGAACCTCAACCCCAAGTTCTTCGACAACCACCTCACCGTGACAGCCAATGCCAAGTTCATGTATGCCAACACCAACTATGCCAACACTGCAGCCGTAGGTGAGGCCGGACGCTTCGACCCGACTCATCCCGTGCAGGCTCCTGGTTTCGATAACTTCGGTGGCTACTTCACATGGACCGTCAACGGTGCAGCCTTGAATGATCCCGCCTATCCTTTGACCAAGAACAGAAACTCGGCTTCGAACCCTGTTGCCCTTCTCAACGAAAAGGACGACGTGGCTCATTCGCGCTCATGGCAGGGCAGCCTGGAACTTGACTATAAGATCCATGGCTTCGAGGACCTTCGTCTCCACATGAATTTCGCAGGTGACTACGGCAATGGTTCGCAGCACACCAACTACGCACAGTGGGGCCAGTCGAACTTCTACTATGGCAACGATGGTTATTCGGCAGAAGAGAAGTTCAACCTCACCTATTCGGCTTACGCACAGTATATGAAGGACTTCAACGAGGCCAACCACTTCGACCTCATGGTCGGCTACGAATGGAGCCACATGAAGTACTGGGGCAGCAGCGCTTATGCTGACACCCGCACCGGTGGCCAATACTCCAAGAGCCAGGGACGCTGGCTGCAGGAGTCGTTCCTCGTATCGTTCTTCGGTCGTATGAACTACAACCTTCTCGACCGTTACCTCCTCACCGTGACTGTCCGTGATGACGGCTCGTCGCGCTTCAAGGACCACTGGGCATTGTTCCCATCGGTTGCCTTGGGTTGGAAGCTCAAGGATGAGGCCTTCCTGATTGACGTCGATTGGCTCTCTGAGGCCAAGGTTCGTCTCGGCTGGGGTAAGACCGGTCAGCAGGATGGCATCGGCAACTACAACTATTTCGCTTCGTATCACGTAAACAGCGACAATCGTGATGGCCGCTATCCTATCCTTGGTGTAAACGACGCAGGTCTCCTCTATCGTCCGAATGCATACAACGAGAACCTGAAGTGGGAGACCACTACCACGACCAACGTCGGTATCGACCTCGGCTTCCTGCGTGACCGCTTTACGTTCAATGCCGACTGGTATTATCGTGAGACGACCGACCTGATCAACACGGCAACCGTCAGCGCTGGTACCAACTTCCGCAACCAGGTGACTTCGAACATCGGTTCGATGAAGAACACCGGTATCGAGTTGGCTGCCACCATCCGTCCTATCCAGACCAAGAACTGGCAGTGGGAAATCACCACCAACTTCACCTACAACAAGAACGAGATCACTGAGCTGACCGGCGAAAGCGCCGTTGTCAAGACCGGTGGTATCTCGGCAGGTACGGGTAATACTTGTCAGGCACATACTCCAGGACATCCGAAGAATAGCTTCTACGTTTATCAGCAGGTGTATGATTCGAATGGTATGCCTCTCGAAGGTGTCTATGTGGATCGCAATGCCGATGGCCAGATCAACGATTCGGACCTCTACTTCTACAAGAGCCCCGATGCTCCGTTCTCAGCAGGTTTGAGCTCACGTCTCAGCTATAAGAATTGGGACTTCGGATTCTCGCTCCGTGCCAACTTCGACAACTACGTCTTCAACGACACCGAGGCCGGCAAGATGAATATCGACAAGCGTTACGACAGCTCGTTCAGCTACCTCCAGAACGGTACCCTCAAGGGTGTGGAGCGCAACTGGAAGACCTACGATCACGCCATCTCCGACTACTGGGTTGAGAATGCAAGCTTCCTCAAGTGCGACAACGTCACCTTGGGCTACAGCTTCAACAAGCTCTTCGGCACGAAGATCAGCGGCCGTGTAAACGCTTCTGCTACCAATGTCTTCACCATCACCAACTACGACGGTGTGGATCCTGAAGTCTATGGCGGTATCGACAACAACATGTACCCACGTCCATTTACCGTGCAACTGGGTCTCCAACTTAACTTCTAATTTCGTATTACCACTATGAAGAAATATATTCTTTCACTTGCTTCACTTGCATTGCTGATGGGTATGAGTTCTTGCGTCAACGATTTGGATGTTACTCCAAAGGACCCAAGTACAACGATGGTGCCTGACGAGGCCGCCCTCTTTGCAAAGTGCTATGCTAACATTGGACTGGCCGGCAACACCGGTGCCAATGGCGACTGTGATATCGATGGCCTTGATGGCGGTACCACAGGTTATGTGCGTCAGCTCTGGAATGCCCAGGAACTTCCTACCGATGAGGCTATCTGCGCTTGGGGCGACCCTGGTATCCCGGCCTTCAACTACAATCAGTACGATGCCTCTCATCCTATGCTCCGTGGCTTCTACTATCGTCTCTATACGGGTATCGCCTTCTGCAACCACTATCTGAGTGTCTGCGGTGATGTCGATGCTACTCGTGCCGCTGAGGTTCGTTTCATCCGTGCCCTCAATTACTATTATTTGATGGACCTCTTCGGAAACGTGCCTTTCACCCTCGAGATTTCGGCAGAGAGCCCACAGCAGATTAGGCGTCCCGATCTTTTTGCTTGGATTGAGAACGAAGTCAAGGAGATTCTTCCCAATATGCTTGCTCCCCGTGCCGTCAAAAGCAATGAACAGGGCTATGGGCGTGTTGACCAGGATGCAGCCAACCTGCTCCTCGCACGTATGTATCTGAATGCCGAGGTTTACACAGGCACTGCCCGTTGGGCCGAAGCTCAGAGTTACGCCGAGACCGTTTGCAATGGTCCTCACAAGCTCAACACCACAGGTTTGAACGGCTGGAGCGCCTACCAGATGCTCTTCATGGGCGACAATGGTGAGACCAGTGCCGCTACGGAGGCCATCTTCCCCGTACTGCAGGATGGTACCACAACCACCTCTTGGGGCACATCGCTCTTCCTCATGGCATCGACCTGGAAGTCGGACATGAACATCAACTCCGACTTTGGTACCACCGAGTTCTGGGCTGGTAACCGTGCACGTCGTCAGCTTCTCGACAAGTTCTTCCCCAATGGTGATGCTCCTAATGCTACCTACGAGGATATGGCCGCTGCTGCAGGCGATGACCGTGCCATCTTCTTTGGCGTCGATCGTGAGCTTTCGGTTTCTACTCCTACCGAATATACCAGCGGTTTTGCTTGCGCCAAGTTCCGCAACACCTATGCTTCGGGTGGCACACCCCACAATACCCAGTATGTCGATATGGACTTCTTCCTGATGCGTTCGGCCGAGGCTTATCTGATTTCTGCCGAGGCTGATGCCCGTCAGAACGGTGGTGTCACCACAGCTGCCGGTACTGCCCGTGTCAATGCTCTTCGCGAGCGTGCCAATGCTTCGACACAGACCCAGTACTCTCTTGGCCAGATTCTCGACGAGCGTTCCCGTGAGTTCTATTTCGAGGGCTATCGTCGCACCGACCTTATCCGTTTCGGTTATTATGGTGGCAGCAAGAGCAGTGAATATCTTTGGGAATGGAAGGGCGGTGCCGGTACTTCCGGTGTCAGCTTCCCCGACTACTTGAATATCTATGCTATTCCTGATGAGGATATGAATGCCAATCCGAACCTCACTCAGAATCCAGGTTATTAATTCTTCACGATTTGAACAAATATGAAAAAGATATTTTCCTATGCGATGATGCTCTTGGCTGGTAGCCTGGCATTCATCTCGTGCGACAAGGACGATGAATCGAATCCTATCCTGGTTCAACCTGCTGAGGGTTCGTTCACAGTCAATGCGCCAGTGTACGGAAATGCACAGATCGACCTCATGCGCTCCAATTCGATTGCCATGAGCTGGTCTCAACCACAGTTCACCGATCCCAACGCTCCCGTCATTGCCAACTATCAGGTACAGGTTTCCTCAACGGGCAACTTTACCAAGGCCTTCGACGAAATGGCTGAAGACAACACGGGTGCCGACTATTTCGCACTCGAAGAGACCTATACCGCCTGCGAGGTCAATGTTCCGGCATCGGCCATCGACAGGGCACTTGAGCTGCTCAATGGCTGGGAAAACGGCAACGCAGTATTCAATGACGGCGCCACACTCTATGCACGTGTACTGGCCTTCGTTCAGAATGCGTCTTTCACCAAGCTCGCTACTGTAGCTTCGAATGTAGTGACCTTCAATGTTCTTCCATATTACATTGAGCTCAAGGCTGCCGATCCCGACATCTGGTACCTCATTGGTGGTGATATCGGCGATGGTAAGTGGACCTCAGATATGCCTACCAGCAGCTACCCAATGCATACCGTTGCCGACTGGGAGTATGATCCCAAGACCGGTGCTGGCGTAATCACCTGGACAGGTTATCTGGCTGGCAATGGCTTCAAGCTGAAGCATACCCTCGACTCGTGGGATGAGCAGTGGGGCCAGGGCGATAGCTTCGGATCGTTTGTTAAGAACGATGGCGGTTCGGGCAACATCACCGTGCCTGAGGCTGGCTACTACACCGTAACCCTCAACACCGAGAAGGATGAGCTTACCGTCGAGAAGTATGAAGGCACTCCTGCCGTATTCGCAGGTATGTGCATCTCCGGACACTTCAACGACTGGGGTGACACCGAGATGAAGCCTGTACATACCTACGATGGCGCCATCAACCACGACTGGGTAGCTAATGTCACCATCGCTGATGGTCAGGCTATCAAGATCAAGGAAGCTGGTTCATGGGACTACAACTCGGGTGGCGATGTCCTCGAGACAGCCGATGGCAGCTACTATGGCTATGGTACCAATGGAGGTGCAGACATCTTCCTTGCTCCTGGCAACTATCTTGTAATCTACAACGATATTACACGTTTCTATCGTTTCGTTCTCCAGTAATCAACCTTAATCCCGGCCTGCTCCAGCAATGGGGCAGGAAGGGACTGAAAATCCAACAAAGCAATGAAAAAGAAAATTTTATATGCCATGGTATTTGGTGCAGCAGCCATTACTGCTTGTACCGATGACTACAAGGACTGGAGTGAACCCAAGAGCGTGGCACAAGAGTCCGCCGTATCCTTTGGCGATGGCAGCGTGGCAAGTGTCGGCACCATTGATTTCCGCACACTTGAGGCTGAGATGGTTCAGGTTTGCAACATCAATGCTCCCACAGCTTCTGTTGAAGGCTATGCACCCCAATATAAGATTACGCTCTCAACCGAGGAAAACCTGATTGAACCTGCCACCTACGACATTACCACCGAAGGTTATATGTCGGCTCAAGAACTTCAGCGCTATGTCGAGGATTCTTACGGCAAGCGTCCCGAGGAGCGTGTGGTTAAGGGTGTCCTCTCCGTTTGGGAGACCAGCTCAGCAGCAAGTATCCGTATGAGTTCGAAGGAATTTGCCATTACAGCCATTCCCGAGGCTCCCGAAATCGAGGAGACCTATTACCTCACCGGTAACTTCAACAATTGGGACAACAACAATACCGACTATGCGTTGACCAATGGTGGTGGTGACGTCTATGAGAATCCTATCTTCACCTGCACCTTTGCAGCACCTGCTGACATTACCAGTGACCTTGAGTTCAAGGTTACTCCCGCTTCGGGCATAGGTGGTGACTGGAGCAAGTGCCTGGGTAGCGATCCCGAAAATGAGGGCAAGTTCAAGTACAACAACGAGGGTGGTAACTTCGTAGTTACTTACGTTCCCGACGCTCTCTTCTATCGTGTCACCTTCGACATGATGAATATGACCTGGGATGCCGTTGCACTGTCATTCAACGAGTACATTTACGAGATTGGCAACGAGTCGGGCTGGAGCACACCACACGCTCTCCGCAGCCCCGCATCGGATGGTGCCTACAAGGGTTACTATTACCTCGACGGCCAGTTCAAGTTCAAGCCCAACGAGAACGATTGGGATGGCGACTGGGAATGGCTCGGCGACAACCGCATCGGCCAGGGTAACGACAACTGCCCCGATCCAGGTGCAGGATTCTATGAGATCAACGTTGACCTCACCTCGATGACTTACGAACTCGTAGCCATCAACCAGATCGGCCTTATCGGCGACTTCAATTCATGGGGTGGCGATGTCGATCTCACCTACAACCGCGAAACCGGTGCTTGGGAGGTCAAGGGCGTAGAGCTCCCGAAAGGCGGCGTCAAGTTCCGTGTAAATGCCGACTGGGCAATCAACTTTGGCGGTGACGTGAACGGTCTGACTCAGGATGGCCCGAACATCAACATTGCTGCTGGCACCTACGACATCAGCCTGATTCTCTCTACCGAGGGCAACCACAAGGCTGTCTTCACCGAGACTTCCGGTGCTGGTGCACAGTATAGCGACTTCATCTACTATGCTGGTAGTGCCAACGGATGGAGCGACTCGGCAAGCCCAATGGCTCACGAAGGTGCAGGCGTCTATCGCGGCTGGTACTATGTACTTCCCGTCAATGAGGCAGCTGAGACCTGGGGCTTCAAGTTCGTCGATGGCGGATGGTATGGCGACGGCGGCGAGGGCAAGCTCTCGACCGAAGGTGGCAACATCAACATCGAGGAGGGCTTCTACATGCTCGTGGCTGATATGGCTAACCTCACCTACGAGGCTACACCTGCCACCATCGGCCTGATTGGTGACGCTACACCTGGTGGTTGGGATACCGACACCGAGATGAGGTTCGATACCGAACAGGGTTGCTGGATCTACACCGGCGAGCTTATCACTGGCGGGTTCAAGTTCCGTGCTAACCATGACTGGGGCTTCAACTGGGGCGGCGACCTCACCAACCTTGTGAATAACGGCAGCAACATCGAACTTGAGGCAGGAACTCATACCATCAAGTTCTGGCCCAACTGCGAAGGCAAGGCTTACGCTACCGTTGAGTAACAATTTGTGAATCTTTGAGGAGCAAGTTGCAAGCGTATTACACTTGCCTTGCTCCTCTTTTTTACCTTAATCGAATCGACAATGAAAAAAATCTTTACTTCTCTGATTCTTGCAGCCACGGCTTTGACTGCTGCCGACGCCCAGGGTTGGCCCGCCAACTATGAGGGCGTGATGCTGCAAGGGTTCTATTGGGATTCCTATTCGGCCACCAAGTGGAGCAAGCTTGAATCGCAGGCCGAAGAAATCTCCAACTATTTCTCGCTCCTTTGGGTACCGCAGTCGGCTTTTACCGGAAGCAGCACCTCGATGGGCTATGATCCATTGTATTATTTCGACCAGCACTCTTCGTTCGGTACCGAGGAACAACTGCGTTCCATGATCAATACCTACAAGGAGAAAGGTACGGGCATCATTGCCGATGTGGTGGTCAATCACCGCAAGAATCTTTCCAACTGGGTGGATTTCCCTGCCGAGACCTACAAGGGTGTGACTTATCAGATGCAGAGTACCGACATCGTGCGCAACGATGATGGCGGAAAGACGTTGACATGGGCCAACAACAATGGTTACAGTCTCTCGTCGAACAACGATGAGGGCGAAGGCTGGGACGGCATGCGCGACCTCGACCACAAGTCGGAGAATGTGCAGAACTGCGTCAAGGTTTATACCAAATATCTGCTCGAGGATCTTGGTTACACCGGATTCCGCTACGATATGGTGAAGGGCTTCAATGCATCACGCGTAGGCGATTATAATGCCAATGCTGGCGTCAAGTTCTCGGTGGGCGAATATTGGGATGGCAATTCGACGAACGTGAAGAAATGGATTGATGGAACCAAGGTCAATGGTGCCATCCAGTCGGCTGCCTTCGACTTCGCTTTCCGTTATACTTGCCGCGATGCTGTGAACAACAACAATTGGTCGAACCTGAAGAACAACTCGGGCATCAGCGACGTGAATTATCGTCAGTATTCGGTGACGTTCGTCGAGAATCACGACACCGAGTATCGTTCGGCGACTGCTTCGCAGGATCCTATCCGCAAGGATACCGTTGCCCTCAATGCCTGGATGCTGGCTATGCCTGGCACACCTTGTGTGTTCCTGAAGCACTGGACCGACTGCAAGGAGGAGATCAAGAACATGATCGAGGTGCGTCGTCTGGTCGGCATCAACAACCAGAGCACCTACGCCGAGTGGATGTCCGGAACGGCTTACGTAGGTCGTACGGTAACAGGCACCAAGGGTACACTCCGTGTTATGTGCGGCAACTACACCTATAATGTGTCGAATACCTATCAGGAAGTCATTTCGGGAAAGAACTACAAGTACTATGTGCTGAAGTCCATCGAGGCTCCCTGGATTGGCAAGGGTTCGGGTGTCTATAATGTGGGCGAATCTGTCGATGTGCCTTTGCTTGCCATTTCGGAGGATCCCAATGCCAAGTTGGTATATACCACCGACGGTTCGGAGCCTACAGCCTCTTCTCCTTCCATTGAGAGTGGCTCGGAGCTCTCCTTCGCTGTGACCACCACATTGAAGGTGGGACTTTTGAGCAATGGTGTAGTGAAGAATGTCCAGACCCGCACCTATACGTTCAAGGAAGTGGAGGTGATCGATTCTCATCCTGCCACCTTGCACGTCTGCAACCAGTCGGGTTCGCTCAATCCGCTCTTTATCTATATTTGGGCTGGTCCTGACAATGAGCAGCTCAATGGCGGTTGGCCAGGTGCTCAGGCAAAGGAAACTGTCGAAGAGGGTGGACTGACCTGGTTTGTACAGACCTTCGCCATCCCCAACACGGGAGACTATGCTGTCAACTTCGTATTCACCAATTCTGCAGGCAATCAGCAGTCGGAGGATGTCACGGGTATGACAAAGGATGCCTACTACATCATCAACAGCACGAAGAATGGTGGCAAGTTTACGGTAAGCGATGTCACCTCGCAGTATGCCGGTCTTCGTGGCATCACCGAGGACGATGCTGACCAGGACAATGCCATCTACGATCTGCAGGGTCGTCGTGTAAACGAAATGAAGGCTGGCCAACTCTATATCCGTGGTGGTCAGAAGATCATGTTCCGATAAATGTCAAGAGGGGCTATAGCTAATGTAGTCACTATAGTTATTATAGTTACTATTGTCACTATAGCCCCTCATAAAAATTTATAAAGATGAAGAAAACGTATTTTCTGCCCATCGCCATGTTGATGATGGGTATGTGGCTTCAGTTGTCTGCCAAGCCAAAGGTTGCACCAGTCGAGACGAATAACGATGTGATTCTGCATGCATGGTGCTGGTCGTTCAACACCATTCGCGAGAACCTTGCCGACATCGCTGAGGCAGGCTACACGGTCGTGCAGACTTCACCCGCCGAGAATTGTGTCACTCAGGCCAAGGGCGACAAGGGCGGTGGTCCGCAGCTTTGGGGCCATGGTCGCTGGTATTACTATTACCAGCCTGTCGACTGGAAGATTGGCAACTACGTGGTTGGTACACGTGAGGACCTCAAGCAGCTCTGCGAAGAGGCTGGCAAGTATGGCATTCGCATCATTGTCGATGTTTTGCCCAATCACACGGCCATCGACGACACTCGCGTTAGTGACGAACTCGACGCCGCCGTTGGTGGACACGAGAACCTCTATCACGCCACTGGTTTTGATGAGATTCGCGACTACAACGATCGTCTGCAATGTACTACAGGCCAGATGGGCGGTCTGCCCGACGTCAACACCGAGAACCCCGACTTCCAGGCATACTACCTGCAGTATTGCAACGACCTGATCAAGTGTGGTGTGCGCGGTTTCCGTTACGACACAGCCAAGCATATCGGTCTGCCCAGTGACCCGAAGGACAAGAAATCTCCGAGAAACAACTTCTGGGCAGTAGCTACCGGCCGCGAGGAAGCCAATGGCGTGCGCCTTTGCTTGCCCGAAGACAGCCTCTTCATCTATGGCGAGGTGCTTCAGGACAGGAACGTCAAGGAGGAGGAATATGCCGAATATATGGGTATGACTGCTTCCGGATTGGGTTGGGATCTTCGTTACGACCTCGAGAAAGCCAACTGGATGGGTAAGGACGTGAAGGGTTACAGCCATCCCGTCGATCCCAAGAAGCTAGTAACCTGGGTCGAGAGTCACGACACCTATTGCAACGACCACGAATCGGCTGCTCTCTCCGACCTGCAGATTCGTCTGGGTTGGGTGTTCCTCGCTGCACGTGCCAATGGTATGCCTTTGTTCTACAATCGTCCTGATGGAAGCGATGGCCCTGCTGGTAACTTCTGGGGCAAGAACCTCGTAGGCATCAAGGGCAACGACAACTTCAAGCATCCGCTCGTGGTGGCTGCCAACCGTTTCCGTCATCAGATGCAGGGTCAGCCCGAAAGCATCACGTTCTCGGCTGATGGCGCTGTCACACAGGTATGTCGTGGCACCAAGGGCGCTGCCTTGATCAACATCACCAACGATGCCCAGCAGATTTCATTGGCTACCACGCTCCCCAATGGCAAGTACAAGGATGCCCTCACAGGCAAGATCTTCTCTGTCAAGAAGGGTATCATCCATGGTCAGCTCGATGCTCAGTCAGCTTATTTGCTCATCAAGAAGTGAGGCTAAAGCAATTAACAATTAACAATTAATAATTTACAATTATAATTATGGTTCGTAAACTATCATTAAGTTGCTTCGTTGCAGCGCTGGTCATCTTTTCGGCCTGCAACAAGCCTTTTACCATCGAGCAGATTCCAGGGAACGAACATCGTTCGAGTGTTGTCTTTGTGACGGCTCCCAACCAGGAGAACTATTTCACCGATTACTTTCCCTCGATCGATAAGTTCGACTCCGTGGTTGCAGGGCCTGGTGTAACCATCAACAGCTACACCGACAGCACCTTCTTTGTCACAACAGCAGTTCCGCTCAGCACCATCGACCTTTTGTCCGAAGGCAAGAAGCTGACACTCGTGGTCGAGGACGGCAGCCATTTCAATTCGGGCTATGCTCATCTTTATACCACGTGGACACGCGATGGCAAGGTAGGCATCGGCTTCACACAGAAGCCCGAGAAGGTTGTTGCCCTTTGGCAGAACACGCTGCTTCCCGAGAAGTGTGTGACCATTGGCGACAATGAGATCGTGGTGACTCTTCCCAAGGTGCCGGAAGGAAGTCGTGAGCGCACTTATCTGCGCGTCTATGGTGCTACTGCCGACACGCCGATGAGCGACATCCTCGTTCCTCTTCAGAACGGGAAGGTCGTTACTTCGGCCGACCAGCTCAATCGCCACGATCCCGAGACGCAGATCCTCTATTCGCTGATGATCGACCGTTTCAACAACGGCAAGAGCGAGAACGATTGGAAGATCGGCAATCCCAAGTTGGTGCTCCCTCAGGCCGATTATCAGGGTGGCGACATCGTGGGCATCACGCAGAAGATTCAGGAAGGATTCTTCGACAATCTCGGCATCAACACCATCTGGGTGAGTCCTATCACGCAGAATCCTTATAGCGCATGGGGCTTGAACCAGAAGCCACGTACCCGTTTCTCGGGCTATCATGGCTACTGGCCCATCTACATCACCAAGGTCGATGAACGTTTCGGCAATGACGACGAACTGCGCGAGATGCTTCAGACGGCGCATAACCACAACATCAACGTGGTGCTCGACTATGTGGCCAACCACTTGCACATCGAGTCACCGCTCTTCCAGGCGCATCCCGATTGGGCCACCGATTCGCTTACGGCCGATGGCAAGCCGAATCTTGAGTTGTGGGACGGCGAATATCGTCTGACCACCTGGTTCGACCGTCACATCCCGAGTCTCGACCTGACGCGTCGCAACGTGGCCGACCAGCTCACCGACTCTGCACTCTATTGGGTGCGCAACTTCGAGTTCGATGGTTTCCGTCACGATGCGTGCAAGCACATCCCGTTGAACTACTGGCGTGCTTTCGGCAAGAAACTAGCCAACGATCCGCAGCTCAAGGACCGCGACATCTGGATGATCGGCGAGACCTACGGATCGCCCGAACTCATCGGTTCGTACATCAAGGCAGGTATGCTCAATGCCCAGTTCGACTTCAACATCTACCACACGGCCATCGATGTGCTCGGCGAACGTGAAGGTCACTCAATGCGCGACCTTGCCCGCACCATCGAAGAGAGTGGAGCCGCCTATGGTGCTCACCATACGATGGGCAACATCTCAGGCAATCACGACAAGACACGTTTCATCAGTCTTGCTGGTGGAGCCGTCAGCTGGGACGAAGATGGCAAGGCTGCCGGTTGGACGCGTCACGTAGGCATCGGCGATTCCGTGCGAGCCTATTCCAAGGCATTGTTGCTCGAGAAACTGAACCTCACGCTGCCTGGCGTTCCCTGTATCTATCAGGGCGACGAGTTCGGACAGGAGGGTGGCAATGACCCCGACAATCGTCGCTTCATGCGTTTCAGCGGCTACAATCACTTCGAGCAGCACAACCTCGACGAGGTTCGTCGTTTCGCCCAGCAACGTCGTGAAAACATCGCCCTCCAGTTCGGCGACTATCTGCCCCTCTATGTCGATGACAACACGCTCGTCTATCTCCGCACCTATATGGGCGAAGGCGTGCTCGTGGCCATCAACAATGCTGGTCAAGCCGTTGATGTCGATGTCACCATCCCCGCTGGCTTAAAGGGAGCAGGCGACAGGAAACTCCACATCGAGGCAAATGATGTCGTTTGCGAGTCGCTGTAAAAATCTTGATTTATAATTATTTTATCCATATCTTCAGTTTTTCGTTCGAAAATTTGGAGATATGGATTTTTCGTTGTATCTTTGCCACGAAAAACAACATTAAATCCTTACTATTATGGCAAAACGAAATACCAAAGGCACAGACAAACTGGTAGCAAGAATAACCGAATGGTTCAAGGCACATCCGAAGGACTCCTATAATTATCTGCAGATATCTCAGGAATTGGGCATCTTTGGCCGTAGCAATCGCACGGATGTCTATGACCTGCTCGTCGAACTTCAGCATCAAGGCTTCCTTCGTGAGGTCAGTCCTGGTCGTTATGGCCTGGCCGATCGTCAGACACAGGCCGAATTGATAGGTGTGTTCGAGCGTCGTCACAATGGTATGCACATAGTGCGTATCGAAGGCAATGACGTTCCTTTCGTCGTGTATGATGGCGACGATATGCAGGCCCTCACGGGCGATAAGGTTCGCATCCAGAAGATCTTGGGACATCGTACGCGCATCGGAGGGCCACAGGCTCGTGTCGTCGAGGTCATTGAGCGCGTCAAGCATCGCTATGTGGGCGTGCTCCAGAAGACGTCCAAATATGCGTTCGTCACGCCCGACAACCGTTCGCTCGACAAGGACATCTATATCCCCAACGAGTTGCTGGGCAAGGCCCACAATGGCGACAAGGTGGTGGTCGATTTCGAACGTTGGCCCGCTTTCTCGAAGAATCCTGTGGGACGTATCGCTGACGTCTTGGGCAAGGAAGGCGACAACAACACCGAGATGCACGCCATCCTCGCCGAATATGGCCTGCCTTACAAATATCCCGAGAATGTCGTAAAGGCTGCCGAGCGCATCCAGGACGGCTGCACCCCCGAAGAGATTGCCAAGCGTCTCGACTATCGTCAGGTCACGACCTTCACCATCGACCCTGCCGATGCGAAGGATTTCGACGATGCCCTGTCGATCAAGAAACTGAAGAACGGAATCTGGGAAGTGGGCGTCCACATCGCCGATGTCACTTTCTATGTGCATCCCGACTCCATCATCAACAAGGAGGCATATAACCGCGCCACGTCCATCTATCTGGTCGATCGCACCATTCCCATGCTTCCCGAGAAGCTCTGCAACAACCTCTGCTCATTGCGACCCGGCGAGGACAAGCTGTGCTTCAGCGTGATCTTCGAGATGGATGACGATGCCAATGTGCTGCGTCATGAGATTGTCCGCACGGTGACACGTTCCGATCGTCGCTTCAACTACGAGGAGGCACAGGAAATCATCGAGACCGGGAAGGGCGACTTTGCCCCCGAGATGCTCCAGCTCGACCGCCTGGCCAAGCAGTTGCGTGCCCGTCGCTTTGCTGAGGGTGCCATCGGATTCGAACGCGAGGAGGTGAAGTTCGTGCTCGACGAGAAGGGCAAGCCCACCGATGTGTATTTCAAGGTGTCGAAGGATGCCAACAAGCTTATCGAGGAGTTCATGCTCCTGGCCAATCGCACGGTAGCTGAGGCCATCGGCAAGGACGTGCGTCCGCAGCGCATCAATGGCAAGATGCAGAAGAAGGCCAAGTCGTTCGTCTATCGTATCCACGACCAGCCTTCGCAGGAGAAACTCGAAAGCCTGGCAACCCTCGCTGCCCGCTTTGGCCACAATGTGAAGAGCATCTTCAGTGGCAAGAAGTCGGATGTCGTCGATCATTCGAAGAACAAGCAGATCAGCCAGGGCATCAACCAGCTGATGAAGGAAATCCACAACCGCCCGGAGGAGAACATGCTCTCAACGCTTGCTATCCGTACGCAGGCCAAGGCTGTCTATTCCACCGAGAACATCGGACACTATGGCCTGGCTTTCGATTTCTATACCCACTTCACTTCGCCCATCCGTCGTTATCCCGACTGCATGGTGCATCGTCTGCTCGATCGTTATCTCTTCCAGAAAGGTCGTTCCATGGTGCGCGAGATGCTCGAAGAGGAGTGCAAGCATTGCAGCGAGATGGAGCAGCTGGCCGTCCAGGCCGAACGTTCATCCATCAAGTACAAGCAGGCCGAATTCCTGCAGGATCGCATGGGCCAGGTATTCGAAGGTGTCATCAGCGGAGTGAGCGAATGGGGCATCTACGTCGAACTCAAGGAGAACCTCTGCGAAGGCCTGATTTCGGTGCGCGATCTGCGTGACGACCATTACATCTACGACGAACGCAACTTCTGCCTCATTGGTCGTCGCACCCACCGTCGCTTCACCTTGGGCGACACGCTCAAGGTTACGGTTGCCAACGTCAACCTCGACCGCAAGACCATCGACTTCGCATTGGTGGAAAAGACGCGTTAAGCGCCTTGTTCCTATAGATAACTAACAAAAAAAGGACCCCCTCAGGTCATCCCCCTATGCAGGGGGACCGAGGGGGTCTTTTATTTCACGTCAATCCTTACCGTTTGTGGCTTCTCATTTGCCAGCCTCTTGAGTTCGCTGGTCATCACGTTGAGTGAGGCGCAGTCGCCTTTGCTCCATCCGCTGCCCATGTAGTAGGTAAAGGTTTCGCCCGGCTTGTATTTGGCGATGCCCAGCAGGTGGCCTTGTTCGAGGGCTGTGCGGGTGAGGGTGGGAACGTATGCGCCAATCAGGACACGTCCAGGGTCACGGCCCGGCTGGTCGGTGGGGTCGGAATAGGCGATGTACTTGTTGCCCTTGTCCAGACGCACGCTGTCCTCGTCACCATGGAAGGCGATGCCCACGGCGATATCGTGTGCACGTGTTGCGCCCTCATACTCCACGTTGATGATGTTGAAGCGCGAGCCTTTCTGCGTGATGATGGTACGATGTTCGATTACGGTGTCGCCAGCCACAAAGGTGGTATCGTAGTCCAGCCGTACGGCACCCAGCAGAGGACCGTTGGCAAGTATCTTGTGCGTTTTCCAGGCCCATGGGAAGACGATGCCGCCTTCGTCGTTCAAGAGGGCAGCCGTGCCACCTCCCAAGGTCGGACCCACAGCATAGCAGTCCATGCCCTTGCCATGATCCTCGTGGAAACTGCCTGCATGTCCGATGCTGTCGGCCAGGTGATGTTCGCCCAAGGCATGGAGGCTGTCGCGTATAGCCCAGCCACGCAAAGCCGTCAGCATACGTTCGTCGCAGAGCATCTCCTTGGTGTTCTTGCACCAGATGTCGTAGCCGAAGGCACGCTCGTTGGTAGCCTGCAGTTCCGGACCATAGGCACGCCATATCGACGATTCGTTCTCCCAGCAGAGGTCATCCTTGCGCTGGGGATAATGCTTGATGAAGACGGCACTGGGGACAGTCAGCACGGGATCTGATGCTTTGCGCACCGACACGAAGTAGGAACTCTCACCATTGGCCAAAGTATTTGTCTCGAAGAGGAGCAGGTCCTCGTTGCCGTTGTTGAAGATTTGTGTTGGCACGAGTTTGCCCATCTCGTCGGTCAGCTTGATGGATGTGCCCTCCTTCACGCCAAGGCTGTCGAGCACGGCCTTCAGCGGCACGCCTTCAATCACGCCCGCGATGTCGCGGTCGGTGGGATTAGTCACCACGATGGTCACGTCGTGTCCATTCTTCTGTTGGCACGCGCTGATCACGGCCAGCGCCATTGCCAGGATTATCGATATCTTTTTCATTTTTCGTTATTCCGTTATTTCGGTATTCCGGTATTCCGGAATACCGTTATTCCGTTATTCCGGAAACCCTTCGAACCTTTCGAACCCTTCGAACCCTTCGAACCCTTCGAACCTCTCGAACCCTTCGAACCTTTCGAACCTTTCGAACCCTTCGAACCCTTCGAACCCTTCGAACCCTTCGAACCCTTCGAACCTTTCGAACCCCTCGAACCTCTCTTAACCCCTCTTAACCTCTTCCTAGTCTTCCATCAGTTTGCGATAGCGACTGCGTTTGGGCTCTTCGATGCCGAGGCGCTTGGCCTTGTTGATCTCATAATCCGTGTAGGAGCCCTCGAAGAAGAACACTTCGCCATTGCCCTCGAAGGCGAGGATGTGGGTGCAGATGCGGTCGAGGAACCAGCGGTCGTGGCTGATGACTACTGCGCAACCAGCGAAAGCCTCCAGGCCTTCCTCCAGAGCACGCAGGGTATTGACGTCGATGTCGTTGGTCGGCTCGTCGAGCAGGAGCACGTTGCCCTCCTCCTTCAGCGCCATGGCCAGGTGCAGACGATTGCGTTCGCCTCCCGAAAGCACACCACAGAGTTTGTTTTGGTCGGCACCATTGAAGTTGAAGCGGCTCAGATAAGCGTGAACATTGACGTCGCGTCCGCCCATGCGGATCAGGTCGTTGCCACCGCTCACCACGTCGTAGATCGACTTGTCGGCCTCGATGTCCTTGTGCTGCTGATCCACGTAGGCAAGTTTCACGGTCTCGCCTTCGGTGAATGTGCCGCTGTCGGGTTTCTCCAAGCCCATAATGAGGCGGAAGAGGGTTGTCTTGCCCGCACCGTTGGGGCCGATGACGCCCACGATGCCGTTGGGAGGCAGCATGAAGTTGAGGTCCTTGAAGAGCACCTTGTCGCCGAAAGCCTTGGCCACATGCACGGCTTCGAGCACCTTGTTGCCCAGACGTGGACCGTTCGGGATGAAGATCTCGAGCTTTTCCTCGCGTTCCTTCTGCTCCTCGTTGAGCATCTTGTCGTAGGAGTTGAGTCGGGCCTTGCCCTTGGCCTGACGTGCCTTGGGTGCCATGCGCACCCATTCGAGCTCACGCTCCAAGGTCTTGCGACGCTTCGAGGCGGTCTTCTCCTCCTGTGCCATGCGCTTGGTCTTCTGGTCGAGCCAGCTCGAATAGTTGCCCTTCCACGGGATGCCTTCGCCACGGTCGAGTTCGAGGATCCACTCCGAAACGTCGTCGAGGAAGTAACGGTCGTGGGTGACGGCAATCACCGTGCCTTCGTATTGCTGCAGGTGCTGTTCCAGCCAGTCGATGCTCTCGGCATCGAGGTGGTTGGTGGGCTCGTCGAGCAGGAGCACGTCGGGTTTCTTCAGCAAAAGGCGGCAGAGGGCCACGCGGCGACGTTCGCCGCCCGACAGGTTCTTCACCGACCAGTCGCCGGGAGGGCAGTTGAGGGCAGCCATGGCACGATCGAGCTTCGAGTCGATGTTCCAGGCATCGGTCGAGTCGATGATGTCCTGCAGTTCAGCTTGACGGTTGATGAGCTGGTCCATCTTGTCGGGATCCTCCAGGTATTCCGGTTCGGCAAACTTCAAGTTCACCTCGTCATACTCCTTCAGCGCGTCGTAGATGTACTGCACGCCCTCCATGATGTTCTCCTTCACGGTCTTTGTCTCGTCAAGTTTGGGGTCCTGTTCCAGATAGCCCACGCTGTAGCCCGGGCTCCACACCACTTCGCCCTGACTGGGCTGGATGATGCCGGCGATGATCTTCATCAGCGTCGATTTGCCGGCGCCGTTCAGACCAATGATGCCAATCTTCGCTCCGTAGTAGAACGAGATGTAGATGTTCTTGAGTACCTGCTTCTGCGTCTGTTGTATCGTGTGTGAGACACCAACCATCGAGAAGATTATCTTTTTATCATCGACTGTTGCCATAATTATTATTTATTTAAGGTGGTGAAAATGTTTGCTGCAAAGATATATGATTTTTTTTACAACTCCAAATAATTTCATTTGTTTTTTGCTTTTGGTCATAAAAAACATCAGTCATGCAATAAACAGCCGATTTGTTCGTTTTATAAATATGAGTAACAACACATTGAAAAGTCTCTTTGCTTTGATCCTTCCCCAGCATATCGAATCTCAAGAAGTGTTGCAGAAGCGCCAGCAACGCTTGAGAAAGAAGATACTCGAATCAAAATCTCCTTTCGCTACAGAACTTGCCTCACTCATGGACTAACATCTATCTTAAAATATATGACAAACAATTATTATGAACTCATAATGAATAGCTACGAGAAGGAGGCAGGATCCATCTCATCACCTGATTGGGACAAATGCCCAAGGATACTTGATTCGGAAGATGTGGTACTAGACAAGGACTTTACTTATGAATTAGTAAACGGAAGATATTGTCCGTTTGATCTTGGGCCTCATTGCGTTCGTCTTGTGAACGAAGAGCTTAAAGAACTTCTTGAGAGCTATGCCGAAAAGGAGTTTATAGAATTCATTCCAGTTATAATAAAAAGTGCTGAATATGGTGATCGTCAATACTACATCGTTCATTTCAAGAAGATCTATGATGTCATTGACGAAGATAATACTGTTTTTGGACCAACTGGTAGTGTGATTAAACTGCGTGTTGATTATGCAAAGGTGAAGAACCTTCACGTCTTCAACTCTGGGCCTTACATCAATGACTTAATAGTCTCAACGAAAGTGTACAAAGAGATTAAGAAACGGAAACTGAATTTTGGTGTGTCTTTCTTTATTGTCTATTGTCTCAACAAAGACAAGTATGTGTCAAAGAAATAAACATGTTATTATGACATACAGAAAAGAAGTCGAGAAGACCGTAAAGTCTTACTTTTCTCAATCAGGGTATAAATATTACCCTAAAAAAGGTTTCTTTGTTAAATCTTTATCTTCAGACATCATTCAGGGTATTGGTTTAGCTTATGAAAACCATGGGAAATCCCGCTATTATTATTTGCGTGCTTTTGTCAGTGTAGCATCCAAATCTTTGGATGAGATTCTTTTTGAAGTGACTGATGGGAGAATAGATTACACAGATTTCCATATCGGTCCCGTATATCAATAATAACAAGAAATAATTATGACTTTTAAAAATCAAATGGAAAAAGCCATCAAAGAGTATCTTGCTCCTTTAGGCTTCAAGTATAACGCGAAAAA
>ONNR01000020.1 GCA_900319235.1 uncultured Prevotellaceae bacterium | reverse complement strand
GAGGGCGACGAGACTCCACTGCAAGGGGTCTTCCTTGACCTCCTGCAGCAGTGCCATCGGCACGTTGATGTAGTCCATTGTCAGTACTCTTGGTCTCATAGTTTTATTTGTTTATTTCACGATGCAAAGTTACGAAAAGCAAATTTGGCATTGTCGGTTTTTGTCCGAATTTGTCCGAATTTGTCAGTTTTTGTCGGTTTTCGGAACGATGCTTTTTCTCGCTGCAAAGTTACGAAAAAGAAAATTGGCACTGTCAGTCTATGTCCATTTGTGTCCATTTATGTCCAGCTACGATATAGCAACGCCTTGCATTTACGTTACAAAGTTACGAAATCGAAATTTGGCAATGTCCAAATTTGTCCAAATTTGTCCAATTTTGTCCATTTAATTCTGCGTCGATTCCACTTTCTCCCTAAATTATTTGGAATATGCTTGGAAAACGCTTATCTTTGCACGCAAGAGGATAAGCAAGACAACTATGAAAACAAAGTATATTCTTCCCCTTTTGGCTCTATTTTCGAGCCTCACACTCTTCTCGCAGGTTTCCAATGATAAACTGATTGAAGCATGGAAAGCGGCGGAGACGAGGAACGACAGCCGCGTCAAGACGTGGTGGTTCTTCGGATATGAGCAAACTACAAACGAAGGGATTACTGCCGATGTGGAGTCGCTCAAAGAGGCTGGACTCGGTGGCGTGGTTTATTATGATCAGAACCATCGTCCAAGCAAAAAGACGGTGGAGAGGGATAATAGCTTGAAACAGGAGAATGAGCCGGAGGATGGCTTCTCACCAACGTGGTGGGGACACCTCAAGTTTGCGGCACGTGAAGCACATCGCGTGGGGCTTACGTTCGAACTAAATATTTCAAATGGTTACGTGGCAGGTGGACGATGGATTGATCCAAGTCATGCTATGCAACGGGTAACTTCGGCAGAGATAACTGTCGAGGGAGGGCAGGAGGCTGTTGTGGAACTACCTGCGATAACCGATACGCGTGGATATGTGAAAGACATTGCCGTTATGGCATTTCCTGTGAAGGATGAGCCGGACGTCTATCGGCACTTCACGGCGCGTTATGTGGCCCGAGGAAAGGGCAGGAACGGGGCAATGCAGATGCCCGATTCAGTATTCGAACGGGAGACGAAGGAGACGATGATTGAGGGGCCAAGACACTTTGACGGGGCTCTTTTCAAGACGTTTGGCCCCATCGGAATGCTGCAAGCAAGTGAGGATGGCATAGTGTGGAAAGATGTGGTGGAACTACAACACATGTACAGCAGCCTGAGCGGCTATTCCTTCCGCACTACGTCATTCCCTGCTACTCGTGCGAAACAATTTAGAGTGAAGTATTACGGCGATACATTGTTGCGCACATGGAGCGTGGGGCAGGAGGCAAAACTGGACCGATGGGAGGAACGTGCTGCCCTGCATAGTGATTTCACGGAACAAGACAAAAGTCCAACGTATGCCGCCGAAGAGGTAGTAAGGTCGTGCGATATCATAGACCTCACTTCAAATATAAAAGATGGACGACTACATTGGAAGGTTCCTGAGGGTTCTTCGTGGCTTGTTGTAAGGTTTGCTGCCGTGCCGACAGGAGCACGTTCGAAACATGGTAGAGAGAATCTTTTAGGTTATGAATGTGACAAACTTTCGAAGGAGGCTGCCGAACTGCATTGGAACAGTTATATGCAGCCCATTCTCGATACATTGCGTGCCAACGGCATCGACTGGGTGGAAGGTGTCTGCATGGATTCGCATGAAGGCGGTTCGCAGAACTGGACACCGCGGATGCTGGAGGAGTTTCAGATGCGGCGCGGATATGATTTGAAGCCATATCTGCCAATGCTGGCTGGCTACATCATCGATTCGGTCGAAAAGACGAAGAACGTACTCCTGGACTTGCGACGCACTGTGAACGACTGCATGAGAGAAAACTACTACGGCACATTCCAGCGTCTGGCAAGTGAGAACGGGCTCACTTTCACCGCACAGGCCATCGGCAACGGACTTTGCATCACGGGTGATGCCATCGATGTGAAGCAGGTGGTGGACAAGCCGCAGACGGAATTCTGGGCCTATCAGAAAAATGGCGCATGGGACGTGAAGGATGGTGCTTCGGCCTGCCACCTCTACGGCAAATCTATCGCTTCGGCTGAGGCCATGACCGATGCAAGTTACGAGGATACGCCTCTCAGTTTGAAGCGTGTGGCCGATATCGCTTTGGCCAACGGGGCACAGGAGATGGTGGTGTGCGCTACGCCGCATCTTCCTATGACGCATCCCACGGAACCTTACGTTGCAGGTCGCGTCTATGCTGTAAACCGCAGCAATCCGCAATGGGAGGACATGAAGCCGATGTGGATGGCCCTGAATCGCTCGATGGCGATGTTGCGACTGGGCAAGGCGGCACCTGATATGCTGGTCTATATGGGCGATGATCTGCCTATGAAGACGTTGACCCATCGGTTGCCTCACGGTCTGCATGGACTGGATTGGGACGTTTGTACGGGCGATGCCTTGCAGCACAGGCTTTCGCCTACCGATGATGGACAACTCGCCACGCCCGATGGCATTACGTACAAGGCTTTGCTCATTGCCGACGATGCCACCATTACACCCGCTTCGCAGGCAGCAATCGAAAAGTTGAAGGCAGGTGGCGTGCAGGTGCTCAAACATGCATTCGATGTCGAAAGACCGCTTCAAATACTGGAAGGTGATGAGGCCGTGGTGCATACGCATCGACTGGTCGATGGCCGCGATTTGTTCTTTTTGGCCAATGTCGCCGAACAGGCACGACGTGTGGCGTTCAAGACCAAGGCTGCTGCCCTGTCAGTCTTTTATACCACAAGTGGAGAAGTGAGAGAGATCCACAAGGACGCAGTCGGACGCTTCGTCTTAGAGCTGCAGGCGGGCGAGTCGGTGGTGATGATTGTACAATAAGTACAAAAAAACTCCCGCCTTTGAGGGCAGGAGTTTTTGTTATAACTTTACTAAATGATTTTAGGCGGTAGGGGAAACTTGTCATGTGAATGGGACATTCAAATAGAAGTCGCCAGCTTTTGCATTAAAAGATGAATTTCCGAATTGCCACTCTCCGGTCTCGACGGTCAGGTATCTGACATAATCGGGGGTGTAGCGGTAAATGTAACGGTTGTCTGAACGTGACATTTCAAGTTTTCCGACTCTTTGTGTTGGTGTTTTGCCTAACTTTGAAAAAATGAATCCAGTGGCCAAGCCAAGTGGAACCCATCCTATTCGATTTTCCATGTTGCATAAATTTATCTCGTGTCCGGTGCTGACTGGTACTGACTCGGACTACGAAGTGGTTTGTTACTCTTGGTATTATTCGGTGCAAATATATGCATTTTTTTGTATGAATCCAAATTATTTCGTCTGTTTTTAACAAAAATATCCGAAAAAACCTTGCATCGAGTGATTATTTAGGTTATATTTGCACTCGAAAATGAATTTTTACATGAAAAAGTGGCTCATTATTATATTGATTCTTATAACTGGTACTACTATGGAAGGCAAGATCAGACGCCCGGCTGTGGCCGGACAATTCTACGCAGGCAGTCAAAAACAGCTACTTACTGATGTGGTCGGATGTTACGAAGCGTCGAAGGATATTCGACCGATGCAACGTGTGCAGGCGGTCATTGTGCCCCATGCAGGATATGTCTTCTCGGGAGCTACAGCAGCCTCGGCTTTCAGTTGCATCGATTCTTCGGCCCAGTATGAGCACATCTTCCTACTGGGCCCCAGTCATCATGTGTGGCTCGACAAGGCTTCGGTGGGAGTGGGCTACGATGCATACAATACGCCTTTGGGCAACGTGAAGGTAGATGCCGAACTCGGTCGGCAGATCATCGCGTCGAACTCCGTATTTACTTACGAGGAACGTGCTCACAACAAGGAGCATTGCCTGGAGGTGCAGTTGCCTTTGTTACAATATCATTTCAAGGAGATGCCTCCCATTGTGCCCATCGTCATCGCTACGCAGAACTGGCAGAAACTGGAGCAGATAGCCGAAGCGCTGCTGCCTTACTTCAACGAGAAGAATCTCTTCGTGATTAGCAGCGACTTCTCGCACTATCCTTCGTACAAGGATGCGCAACAGGTGGATGGAGCCACGGGCGAAGCCATCATGACGGGCAGCGTCCTGAAGTTTGTCGAAGCTTTGGAAAAGAATGAGAACCTCGGCATCCGAAACCTGGACACCAGTGCGTGTGGAGAGGCGGCTATCGCTGTGCTGTTGATGATGACGGAGGACAGCAAAGGCATCCAGATACATCATGTCCGCTACTGCAATTCGGGCGATTCGCAGTATGGCGGTCATGACCGCGTGGTGGGTTATCATGCTTTCGCCTTTACAAGGGAGGAAAAGGGCGCCCGGGTGCCGACGGTGCCTGCATTTGAAGAGGGCGAGAAACCTTCGACGTCGGAGAAGGCTTCGGCTGTGGCCGAGGAACCAGGTTTCACCTTGACCGACGCCGACAAGGCTGCGCTCAAGGAGATTGCACGCGAATCCATTCGTCTGTCGTTTTTCGGCCGTAACTATAAGCCTGAGAATCTCTCGCCGACCTTGAAGCAGAAATGCGGTGCATTTGTGAGCCTGCATAAGCACGGAAGGCTTCGTGGCTGCATCGGACACTTCGGCGAGGACCATACGCTCGGCGAGATTGTGGCCCAGATGGCACGTGCAGCTGCTTTCGAGGACCCACGTTTTGACAGTGTTCGCCAGTCGGAGCTTGAAGACATCGATATCGAGATTTCGGTGCTGACGCCGATGCGTCGCATAAAGAGCCTCGACGAGTTTGTATTGGGCAAGCACGGCATCTACATTCGCAAGGGCTGGCGTTCGGGCACTTATCTTCCACAGGTGGCTGACGAGGTGAACTGGTCGAAAGAGGAGTTCGTTTCGCATTGCGCTGCCGAAAAGGCCGGCATCGGCTGGAATGGGTGGAAGGATGCCGAGCTGTATGTGTATGAGGCGATAGTTTTTTAATTAACAATTAACAATTAATAATTAACAATTTGGAGTGTAGATATTACCAGAAACAGGAGGATGGCAGGCTGAAATGCCTCCTGTGTCCGCATGGATGTACCATGGGAGAGGGGCAGCATGGGCTTTGCGGGAGCCGTAGGAATGATGGGGGCGTGATGGTGAGTGATGTCTATGGCAAGCCGTGTGCCTTGGCTGACGATCCGATTGAGAAGAAGCCGATTTACGGGTTCCATCCCGATACGCGCTGCCTGTCGCTTGCTTGCACAGGCTGCAACTTCCGCTGCCTGAATTGCCAGAACCATGACATCTCACAGGCTTTGCCAGCGGAGGTGCCTCATTATACGCTGAGTCCCAAGCAGGTTGTGAAACTGGCATTAAAGCACCGTATCCCAGGCATTGCCTACACCTATACGGAGCCATTGACTTGGATTGAATACGTCGCTGACATCGCCACACTCGCTCATGAACGTGGGTTGTGGAACATCCTCGTCTCGGCGGGTTATGTCAACCAGGAGCCGCTGCGCGAACTAGCTCCGCTCATCGATGCTGCCAATATCGACCTGAAATCGTTCTCTGACGACATCTATCGACGTGTGAGCGGAGGAAGCTTGCAACCTGTGCTCGATACGCTTATCACCCTGCACGAAGCGGGCACACACCTCGAAATCACGAATCTGTTGATTCCCGAGGTCAACGACGATATGGATATGATTCGGCAGATGTGCCGCTGGCTCGTCAAACACGACATGCAGGATTGTCCGCTCCACTTCAGCCGCTTCTTCCCACGATATAAGATGAGCAACAGTTATCCCACGCCGAAGAATACCCTCATCAAGGCGCGTGACATCGCGATTGAAGAGGGCATCAAGAGGGTATATCTGGGGAATGTTTGACTTCTTCTTTTTACAGGAACACTACTGTCATTATGAAAAGACTTGTAAATAATGTTAGCTTCTGCCTGTGTGCAGCAGTTTGTGCTATTCTATTCGGCGGTTGCAATGACAACGATGATTATGACATCTATCTGCTTATCGGTCAGTCAAATTGTGCGGGACGAGGTTATTTTCTTCCCGAGGACACATTGAACGTTCTCGAGGGCGTTTGGCTGTTGAATGCGGAACTTGTTCCAGAACCTGCTGTTGCTCCACTCAATCGTTACAGCAACATCCGCAAGGACATTAGCATGCAGTTGATTGGCCCTGGTGTGGGGTTCGGTCCCGCCATCTATCAGAAGACGGGGCATAAGGTTTTGTTGGTGCAGAATGCGCGTGGTGGCAGTGCCCTCGAATCATGGCAAGTGGGTGGAGATAACCTTGTGTCGTATCTCGATTCGGCGCTGGTGAGGGCTGTTCCTGCCTTGCAATATGGTAAGTTGAAAGGCATTGTTTGGCACCAGGGTGAGACGGATATCACGAATGGTACTGCGGGAGATATCTATGTGGAGCGATTCTCGAAGATGGTCGCTGCACTTAGAAATGGTCTTGGCGTGGGTGACGAAGTACCTGTCGTCGTGGGCGAAGTAGGGCAATGGGCGTGGGAGGATTCGACAAAGATTGAGGCATTCAATCACGGCACCCTCGACCGCCTGACTCGCGAAGTGCCAAATTGCCGAAAAGTCACGAGCGACGGATTGAATTATCGTATGCCCGACAATCCTGGCGATCCTCATTTCAGCCGTGATGCTGCCATCGAACTCGGCAAGCGTTATGCTGAGGCAATGTTAAAATAGGAGGCCACACATTATTATATTATATTGACAGGGAAAGAGAATCATTATGAGAAAGATAGCATTATTGATTGTTTCATTATTGATGAGCGTAGGATGTTGGGCACAGGAATATAAGACTGTGGAGATCAAGGATGCTCCATTCGAAATGGGGGCAATCCATGAGCTCGTATATCCTATGAAGGACTTCAACATCAAGAAGTTTGGTGCCAAAGCGGATGGAAAGACGGTGAACACAAAGGCGATTGCCAAGGCCATCAAAGCCTGCAACAAGGCGGGTGGCGGACACGTTGTGGTGCCTGCGGGAGAGTGGATTACAGGGCCGATTCACCTGATGGATAACGTGGACCTGCATCTGGAAGAAGGGGCTCTGCTGGTCTTTACTGATAATCCGGCAGATTATTTGCCCGCTGTCTTCACTACGTGGGAGGGTGTGGAGTGCTACAACTACTCGCCTTTGATCTATGCTTTCGAATGCAAGAACATCAAGATTTCGGGCACAGGAACGTTGGCCCCGAAGATGGACTTGTGGAAGGTGTGGTTCAAACGACCACAGGCTCATCAAGATGCAACGCGTGAACTTTATCGTTGGTGCTCGGAGCTGACACCCGTGGAAGAACGACGACTGACGGATCTGCCTGAAAGCAATATGCGACCCCATCTGATACAGCTGAACCGCTGTAAGAACATCGTGCTCGAGGACTTCAAGATTCGCGAGAGTCCGTTCTGGACCATCCACCTCTATATGTGCGACGAAGGAGTGGTGCGCGGACTGGATGTGTATGCCCACGGGCACAACAACGACGGCATCGACATCGACATGACAAGCAATCTGCTGGTCGAGAACTGCCACTTCAATCAGGGTGATGACGCTGTGGTGATCAAGGCAGGTCGTAACCAGGACGCTTGGCGGCTGAACAAGCCCACAGAGAACATTGTTGTAAGGAACTGCGTGGTGGAAGACGGACATGTACTGCTCGGCATCGGTTCGGAAATGTCGGGAGGCGTGCGGAATGTGTGGATGCACGACTGCAGGGCTGTGGGTGACGTGAAGGCCGTGTTCTACGTGAAAACCAATCACCGACGCGGTGGCTTCGTAAAAAACATCTATATGGAACGTGCGCAGGTACGTTCGGCTCAGCGACTGGTGGCCGTCGATACCGACGTGCTCTACCAATGGCGTAAACTGCCCGATTATGATACGGTCTATACCGAGATTGATGGTCTGCACATCAAGGATCTGGAATGCGACTCGGTGGGAATTGCCATCGACCTGAACGGTGACGAGCATCTGCCTATCCGCAATGTGGAGATCGAGAACCTCAAGGTAGGACTGGTGACCAAATATGCTACTAATATAAATAATGTTGAAAATGTCTCGATCAAGAACGCTGACTTTGTCACTTCGAGAGATGGCATTTTGAGAAAAACCTATTGAACGCAAAATGATGAAACATACACTTGTATTCCTGTCGCTGGCACTTCTCGGTATCGAGTTGTGCTATGGCACTCCGGCCAGAAAGGACTTCGTAACAAGGCGGGGAGAGCCCGTCTACATCGAATGTGATACGGCCAAGGTCGAGCCTGTGGTGAAAACTGCATTGGTGATGCTGGCTCACGATTGCGCCACTGTGCTCGATGCCGAACTGCGTATCAGTCCCACCCTGGATAGCAATGCTAAGCAAGGATCTTTCATCGTAATAGCTTCCCAAGCACTCGAAGGATGGGAACATTTTCTCCTGCAATCCAGGGCAGGGAAACTCTTTCTCAGTGCTTCGGACGCACATGGGTTGGCCTACGGTCTGCTGGAAATTTCGCGGCTGATGGGTGTTTCACCGTGGGAATGGTGGGCCGATGTCACTCCCAGAAAACGGGATGAGCTGCGCATCGCCGAAGGAACGACAATTTATGAAACGCCCGATGTGCCCTTCCGTGGCATCTTCATCAACGATGAGGACTGGGGCTTGATGCCTTGGAGTTCACAAAACTTTGAGCCGACAGACGTCGCGGGACAAATTGGCCCGAAGACTTATGCCAAGGTCTTCGAACTGCTGCTGCGCCTGCGTGCCAATACCATCTGGCCTGCCATGCACGAGGTTACGGTGCCCTTCTTCCTCGTGCCCGGTAACCGCGAGATGGCTGCACGCTATGGGATCTACATCGGAGGAAGCCATTGCGAGCCAATGGCCACCAGCCCAGCAGGCGAATGGCCTCGCCGAGGTGTGGGAGATTATGACTACGTGAACAATTCGGCTGAGGTCTATCGATTCTGGGAAGACCGTATGAAGAAGGTCGCAGGTCAGGAGATACTCTATACCATCGGTATGCGTGGCGTGCATGACAGTGGAATGCTTGGAGCCAAAGGAGTAGAGGAGCAGAAGGCTGTGCTTACGCGAGCTATTGCTGACCAGCGTCAACTCTTGAAACAATATGTCAACGAAGATGTAACTCAGGTGCCGCAAGTCTTCATCCCTTATAAGGAGGTGCTCGACATCTATCATGCGGGACTGGAGGTGCCGGAGGACGTTTGCCTGATGTGGTGTGACGACAACTATGGATATATCCGACATTTCCCGACCGAGGCTGAGGAGGCTCGACAGGGAGGCAATGGCATCTATTACCATGTTTCCTATTGGGGGCGTCCGCACGATTATCTTTGGCTCGGCACGTTCAGCCCAGCCTTGCTTTACCAACAGATGAGGCTGGCCTATGACAAGGGTATCAAGAAGATATGGATCCTCAATGTGGGCGACATCAAGCCGGCAGAGTATCAGATAGAACTTTTCATGGACATGGCTTGGGACATCGACAAGGTGAACAAGATGGGCGTGAAGGAACATGCGCGGCTGTTCTATGCCCGTGAATTCGGTAAAGAACTATCGAATGACCTCCAGACGATGATGGAGGAATCGTTCAGGCTGGCTTTTGTGCGCAAACCTGAGTTCCTGGGCGGTACACGCACCGAGGAGGCTGACAAACGATATTGGGGCACAGTGCGCGATCTGCCTTGGAGCAAAAACTACGTGGAACAGCGTCTCAAAGACTATCAGCGCCTTTCGGACAATGCCGAGGCGATTGAAAAGCGCATCCCCGAGGATAGGAAGGACGCTTATTTCCAACTGGTGAAATATCCTGTGCAGGCTGCTGACCAAATGAATCGCAAATTGCTCTTTGCCCAATATGCACGTCACGGCCTGATGGAGTGGGAGCGGAGCGATGCCGCCTTCGACAGTATCGTGCATCTGACGCAAATCTACTACGAGGGAATCCACAATAACGGCAAATGGAACCGCATCATGGACTACAAACCGCGCAAACTGAGCGTCTTCGAGCCTGTGGAGCATACCCAAGTGGACGAACCGTGGCCTGATGAGGCAAACTCTATTGCCCAATGGGAGGGAACCGATGCCAAAGGACGTTATGCGTCTTGTGAGGGGCTGGGCTATGCAGGGAAAGCCATCCTACTTCTGCCCAACGAGGAGGTGACCTATACGTTCACAGCGCCCAAAGATGCCGATTCATTGATCGTGGAACTCCATATGCTGCCCACGCATCCCGTCGATGATGAACACCTCGCAGTCGAGGTATCGCTCGATGCGAAAGAATACTGTTCGGTAGATTACCGCACTGTGGGCCGAAGCGAGGAATGGAAGCAGAATGTGCTCCGTAACCAGGCTGTGAAGTGCGTCAAATTGCCCTGCAAACACGGAAAAAAGCAGGTTTTGAGGCTCAAAACGCCTTATGAAGGCATTGTTTTGGACCAGATTTACGTGCGTTAGTTGGTAACACATTATTAATATATGGCCCTCATCACGAACTTTTTGTTTCGGATGAGGGCATTTTGCGTTCGTTTTTCTATTTTCGGCCCTTTCATTTGCCAGTCACAATTATCAAAAATGCCCAAAACGAGGCCTCGAGAGCAACCGATTGCACGATTTTGACCCTTTTTTGATTGAGCAAACGAAAAACCCCGTATCTTTGCAGCGTCAAAAACAAAGAAACTACATAGACAAAACAAAAACAAAAAGACAAAAGAGACTACAAACTACTTTTATCGCGTTTATTAATTGCTTAGTATTTTTAACAATTTAAAAAAACAATTTAAGGTATGAAAAATCTTTTTATTTCAATGGGTGCTACCATGGCAGTGTACTTGCTGCTTGCTTGGTTGTTTTTATCAATTGTATTTTAATTGATTTGAATTATTAACTTTTGTTGTTTAATTAATTTAAGGTATTAAAAATTTAATTATGAAAAAGATGATTATCGCAGTCGCAGCCATCATGATGGCCGCTGCAAATATAAATGCCCAGGAGAAACTTGATACTGTAAACAATGTAACTCCTATAAACTACGATTTCAATATTAACATGCGTTCTTTGTCACGTTATCTGAATCTTTCTGCGGATCAGATGGATGTGATGGGCTATGCATCGGATAACTTCGGCTATTCGGTGAAGCGTCTGGAGCGTACCAAGGTAGAGAAGCGCGGCGCTCGTATGCAGAAAGCCCTGAATATCAACCTTGCTTTCGCTCACAAGTACCTTGACGAAGTTCAGTATCGCAAGTACCTTGCTCTGATGAACAACTCGCTGAGGAACAAGGGCCTGGACAACCTGCTCAAAGAGGAGGGTCTTGCTAGCAAGTAATTGTGTGTATGTGTTATTAACTTACAATCATTAATAGATAGGTTTTTGAAAGTAACGCCCCGGTGTTCCGATGGAATGCCGGGGCGTGTTTTGTTTTGAGGGCTTTATTCGTGTGCGCGTCGTATGTGCGCGTCCTATTTTAAACACGCACGCGCCAGCGCAAGGATTGTATCAATGGACATCGATGCCATCGAAATAGATTTCGGAGATGGCGGTGTCGGGATACTTTGTTCCGGGATAGACATCGACGATGGTGAAGCGTATCTTGATCGGGTCGATGCCTGGGGTGGTTCCCTCTTCGCGAGACCAGCCTATCTCACCCACGTCGAAGGTCTGCTCGGCATAGATATCGTCGAGGTGTAACGTGGTGAGTTTCTTTCCGTTGACGCTGACCTCCAACTTCTTGACGCGGCCGTTCTCCTCCCATGCCTTTCGGGTGCGGATATATCCTGTACAGACAATGATGGAGGTGATGCGCGGATTGCCGGCGGGGAACTGATATTCGATCCATTCGCCGATGCCGTTGCCTGCCTTGCCTTCCACCCAAGCTGTTTCGTAGGAGAGGTCGGCGGCATCGAAAGCTTCGTAGGTGCGATTGCCTTGTGGCGGAAGGAATGACGAGCAGATGACCGTGTCGTACTGGCATCCGCAATAAAAACTGCATCCGCCTCCGAGGATGTCGTAAACATCGGCGAAGGTATCGTCGTATTCGGCAGCTTCAAGTTGCTCCTGCGTAGCTCTTCCGGCTTCGTAATCTTTCAGTACCTGGGCATATTTCGCTTCTCTGTCCTTGAACGCCTGAATGGCCTCAGGCGAGAAATCGAACATTTCGCCTACGGTGGGGTACAGGTCGCTATCGATCGGTGTGGTGATGATGTTCTCGGCCGAAAGCACAGATGTGCCGGCGAGCAAAACGAGCATGGTGAAAAAGGTTTTCTTCATATCGGTAGTCGTTTTTTGTTTCGTGTGCAAATATATGGATAATTTCTATTGCTTGCAACTTTTGATGCAAAAAACTGCAGGAAACAAGAGACGAACATCATTTTTGGGGCTATTTTGCGCTGTTTTTGCTTGTCATTTTGATTGAAAATTGGTAGAAGTAGCGGCATTGTGGAACCATGGAAAACGAATGCGAAGTAGGGTTGGAGAGCGGGTCTTTTAAATTCAAATTGAACGAGTTAGCGCATCTTTGAATTCTACATTTTTACACTTTAACCCTCGAAAAATGCCATGTAGATATGCCGAATGTGGCGAAAAGTGAAAAAGTTTTAAAGAAATTGATGCGCAATCCATTGTAGTTTGAGAAATATTTTCTATCTTTGCACCCGCTAAATCGCACGCGAGGGCGAAGAGAGCCCGAGGTGAAATGATTTTGCATGAGAGTTAAACAAACAAATTATCGTCTAAAAGTAAAAACAAAATGCCTACTATTCAACAGTTAGTAAGAAAAGGTCGCGTAGTTCTGGAAGACAAGAGCAAGTCACCGGCCCTGGCATCATGCCCACAGCGTCGTGGCGTTTGTACTCGTGTTTACACCACAACTCCTAAGAAACCTAATTCTGCTATGCGTAAGGTGGCACGTGTACGTTTGACTAACGGCAAGGAAGTTAATGCCTACATTCCGGGCGAGGGTCACAACCTTCAGGAGCACTCAATCGTCATGGTACGTGGCGGTCGTGTGAAGGACCTTCCAGGTGTACGTTATCACATTGTGCGCGGCACGTTGGATACCGCCGGCGTAAATGGTCGCACTCAGCGTCGTTCAAAGTACGGTGCAAAGCGTCCTAAGGCTGGTGCAGCTCCAAAGAAGAAGTAATCTTCGCAGAGAGAAAACAAGTTTCAAACCTTTTACACAAGTTGGTAAAGGCTCTTAAAGGTTGAGTAATCCGGCCCGCATAAACCCAGTGATGGACCAAGCGTGATAGGCGCGGATGAAGATTCCCCCAAGAGAAACAACCAAACATTAAACATTTCAAAACAAAATGAGAAAAGCAAAGCCGAAGAAGAGAGTTATCCTTCCGGATCCTGTCTTCAGCGAAGTTAAAGTAACCAAGTTCGTAAACCATCTGATGTACGATGGCAAGAAGAGCATTGCGTTCACTATTTTCTACACCGCCATGGATATCGTCGGCAAGAAGTTGGCCGAGAAGGAGGGTATCAGTGCCCTCGAGGTGTGGAAGAAGGCTCTCGACAACATCACCCCACTCGTCGAGGTTAAGTCAACCCGTATTGGTGGTGCCACCTATCAGGTTCCTACCGAGATTCGTCCCGACCGTAAGGAGTCTATCTCGATGAAGAACATGATCATCTACAGCCGCAAGCGTGGTGGTAAGACCATGGCTGACAAGCTCGCTGCCGAGATCATGGACGCCTACAATGAGCAGGGCGGTGCATTCAAGCGTAAGGAGGATATGCACAAGATGGCCGAGGCCAACCGTGCATTCGCTCACTTCAAGTTCTAATCTGAGTCTTCACACATTATTTAATATAATATGGCAAATCCAAAAGACGCAGCATTGAAGTACACGCGTAACTTCGGTATCATGGCCCACATTGATGCCGGTAAGACAACTACTTCAGAGCGCATCCTTTTTTACACTGGCAAGACTCACAAGATTGGTGAGACTCACGACGGTTCTGCTACCATGGACTGGATGGCCCAGGAGCAGGAGCGCGGTATCACAATCACCTCAGCTGCCACCACCGCTTACTGGAACTTTCAGGGTGAGAAATATAAGTTCAACCTGATCGACACTCCAGGCCACGTGGACTTCACCGTCGAGGTAGAGCGTTCGCTCCGTATCCTTGATGGCGCCGTTGCAACCTACTGCGCTGTAGGCGGCGTTGAGCCACAGTCGGAGACCGTATGGCGTCAGGCTGAGAAGTACAACGTTCCTCGTATCGCTTACGTCAACAAGATGGACCGTTCGGGCGCCAACTTCCTTGATGTAGTGGATCAGATGCACGCTATGCTCGGTGCCAATGCCTTGGCTATCCAGTTGCCTATCGGCTCGGAGGAGACCTTCAAGGGCATCATCGACCTGATCGAGATGAAGGCCATCTACTGGCACGATGAGACTATGGGTGCTGAATATGAGATCGAAGAGATTCCTGCTGACCTCGTTGCCGAGGCTCAGGAGTATCGCGACAAGATCCTGGAGCAGGTCGCCAACTTTGACGACGCTCTCATGGAGAAATACTTCGACGATCCTTCGACCATCACCAAGGAGGAGGTTTATACCACTCTCCGCAAGATGACCCTCGCACAGGAGGTGTTCCCAGTACTCTGCGGTTCTTCGTTCAAGAACAAGGGCGTACAGCCACTTCTCGATGCTGTGGTTCGCTACCTCCCCTCTCCAGTTGATACCCCCGCTATCATCGGTCACGATCCCAAGGATTCCGAGAAGGAGATTCAGCGTCATCCAAGCTACGACGAGCCAATGTCGGCCCTCGCATTCAAGATCGCTACCGATCCATATGTAGGTCGTCTCTGCTACTTCCGCGTATATTCGGGCACCATTGAGGCTGGCTCTTACGTTTACAACCCACGTTCGGGTAAGCGCGAGCGTATCAGCCGTCTGTTCCAGATGCACTCCAATCACCAGAATCCTATGGAGGAGATCGGTTGCGGTGACATCGGTGCAGGTGTAGGCTTCAAGGATATCCGCACGGGTGATACCCTTTGCGATGAGAACAATCCTGTCGTGCTTGAGTCGATGGAGTTCCCCGATCCAGTGATTGGTATCGCCGTTGAGCCCAAGTCGCAGAAGGACCTTGACAAACTCGGTATTGGCCTCGCTAAGCTCGCCGAGGAGGATCCAACCTTCACCGTCAAGACCAATGAGGATACGGGTCAGACCGTTATCTCGGGTATGGGTGAGCTTCACCTCGACATCATCATCGATCGTCTGAAGCGTGAGTTCAAGGTTGAGTGCAACCAGGGTCGTCCACAGGTTTCGTACAAGGAGTCCATCAAGGGTGTCGTTACCCGTCACCGCGAGGTTTACAAGAAGCAGTCGGGTGGCCGTGGTAAGTTCGCAGACATCATCGTTACCGTTGGCCCAGCTGACGAGGGCGTTACCGGACTTCAGTTCGAGAGCATCGTCAAGGGTGGTAATGTGCCTGCAGAATATATCCCATCGGTACAGAAGGGCTTCACCGCAGCCATGAAGTCGGGCGTTTTGGCCGGCTTCCCAGTTGACTCGATGAAGGTCACCCTCGAGGATGGTAGCTTCCATCCAGTTGACTCTGATCAGCTTTCGTTCGAACTCGCTGCCAACTTCGCCTTCAAGGCATGCTGCGAGAAGGCACAGCCTATCCTGCTTGAGCCTATCATGAAGGTTGAGGTAGTTACTCCTGAGGAGTCGATGGGTGACGTTATCTCCGACCTCAACAAGCGCCGTGGTCAGGTAGAGGGTATGGACAGCACACGTTCGGGTGCACGCCTCGTGAAGGCTTTCGTTCCGCTCGCCGAGATGTTCGGTTATGTAACAGACCTTCGTACCATCACTTCCGGTCGTGCAAGCTCTACCATGGAGTTCCACCACTATGCCGAGGTTGATAAGGGCAATGCCCGCAAGGTACTCGAGGAGTGCGGCGGTCGCGCTGACCTCATCAAGTAATCAAGGTCGTAAAGATCAATAATTAATTAACGTAAATTCTTAAAACCAAATATGGATCAGAAAATTCGTATTAAGTTGAAGTCTTTCGACCACATGCTCGTTGACAAGTCAGCTGAGAAGATCGTAAAGACTGTGAAGTCGACAGGTGCCAAGGTCAACGGTCCTATTCCGTTGCCAACCTTGAAGCGCATCTTTACTGTCAACCGCTCGACCTTCGTTAACAAGAAGAGCCGCGAGCAGTTCCAGCTCTGCGCCTACAAGCGTCTCATCGACATCGTATCGGCTACTCCACGCACTGTAGAGGCTCTGATGAAGATCGAGCTGCCTTCAGGTGTCGAGGTTGAGATCAAGGTATAATAACTACACATTATTTGGGACTGGGGAGGTGACCCCTCCCCGGCCTTACAACCGGGATGGAACCTGTAATAGGGGAAGTTTCGGCCTAAACTGTCAAAAAACAAAACAATTTAATATTATTAACCGCCTGTGGAACGTTTTCGGAAGAAGGCATTCCCGCCAGGCACAACAAGTAACTGAAATATGCCAGGATTATTAGGCAAAAAAGTCGGAATGACTTCCGTCTTCAGTGCTGATGGCAAGAACGTGCCATGCACTGTTATTGAAGTAGGTCCTTGTGTTGTGACTCAGATCAAGACGATCGAGAAGGATGGTTATGAAGCTGTACAGGTCGGCTTCGAGGAGACCACTGAGAAGCATGTCTCCAAGCCAGTGATGGGTCACCTCAAGAAAGCAGGTGTTGCTCCAATGAAGCACCTTGCAGAGTTTAAGGGTTACGAGAAGCAGTATCAGCTTGGTGATGTAATCACCGTGAATGATCTCTTCGCTGACGCTGAGTTCGTTGACGTAGTGGGTACGTCGAAGGGTCACGGCTTCCAGGGCGTTGTTAAGCGTCATGGTTTCGGTGGCGTAGGCCAGACCACTCACGGCCAGGACGACCGTCTGCGTAAGCCAGGTTCAATCGGCGCATGCTCTTATCCAGCACGCGTATTCAAGGGCCTCCGCATGGGTGGCCAGATGGGTAATGTGCAGGTGACTGTACAGAATCTCCAGGTGTTGAAGGTTATTCCTGAGCACAACCTCCTTCTCGTGAAGGGCAGCGTGCCAGGAGCAAAGGGTTCACTTTTAACAATTGAGAAGTAATGGAACTGAAAGTATTGAACAAGGAAGGTAAGGAAACCGGTCGTACGGTTGTCCTCAACGATGAGGTTTTTGGCATTGAGCCCAACGACCATGTAATCTACCTCGCTGTTAAGCAGTTCCTTGCTGACCAGCGTCAGGGTACCCATAAGTCAAAGGAGCGTTCAGAGGTTAGCGGTTCGACCCGCAAGCTCGGTCGCCAGAAGGGCGGCGGCGGTGCACGTCGTGGTGACATCAACTCGCCAGTGCTCGTTGGTGGCGGTCGCGTATTCGGTCCAAAGCCCCGCGATTACAGCTTCAAGCTCAACAAAAAGGTGAAGGCTCTCGCTCGTAAGAGCGCCCTCTCGACCAAGGCTGCAGAGAACGCAATTGTTGTAATTGAGGACCTTAAATTGGAAACTCCATCTACCAAAGCAATTGCTAACATAGTTAAAAACCTGCAGGTTGCAGAAAAAAAGGTCGCTTTTGTTTGCTTAAATGAAAATAAAAACGTACTTTTGTCTGCTCGAAACCTCAAGAAGGTCAGCGTCCTGCCAGCAGATTCACTCAACACCTACAACGTGATGAACTGCGGCACACTCGTGATTACAGAGAGCGCTGTTGAAACAGTTAACAACCTCTAAAGCAAGTAACAGACATGGCAATTCTGATTAAACCCATCGTAACTGAGAAGATGACCAAGATCACAGACAAGTCATCTGAAGCTCGCAAGAAGAAGGATGGTAGCGCTCCTGTTAACGTCGTTTACGGTTTCTATGTTGACACCAAGGCCAACAAGATCCAGATCAAGCAGGCTGTAGAACAGAAGTTCGGCGTCACTGTTGAGTCGGTTAACACCATCAACTACGCTGGCAAGGTCAAGAGCCGCTACACCAAGAGAGGTCTGCAGGTCGGCAAGACTGCCGCTTACAAGAAGGCCTATGTGACCCTCAAGGAAGGCGATACGATTGATTTCTACGCTAACATCAACTAATTAACAATATTCACTAACTTCGGCCGCCCTCCTGGCGCAGCAAAGTCGTTCGAAAGCCCATCGCGATACGTCGGATGGTAACTCTGAATTTCAGCAATTGCGTCTGCGACGGCCGAGAATGCTAAAACAAAAAATGGCAATCCGCAAATTCAAGCCCACAACTCCGGGCCAGAGAGGCAAGGCTATCAGCGCATTCGATGAGATCACCGCTAGCAAGCCCGAAAAGTCTCTCACTGTCGGTAAGACCAAGACTGGTGGTCGTAACAACCAGGGCCGCCTCACCATGCGTTACATCGGTGGTGGTCACAAGCAGTCTTATCGCTTCATCGATTTCAAGCGCAACAAGGATGGCGTACCTGCAGTAGTTAAGTCTATCGAGTACGATCCAAACCGCAGCGCTAACATCGCACTCCTCTACTATGTAGATGGCGAAAAGCGTTACATCCTCGCACCTAACGGCCTCAAGGTAGGCGCACATGTAGAATCAGGTGCCAAGGCTCTTCCTGAAGTTGGCAACGCTCTTGCACTTAAGGACATTCCAGTAGGTTCAGTTATTCACAACATCGAGCTCCGCCCGGGACAGGGTGCCGCCCTTGTTCGTTCTGCTGGTAACTTCGCTCAGCTTACTTCAAAAGAAGGTGACTATGCAATCATCAAGCTCCCCTCTGGCGAAACCCGCAAAATCCTTGCTACCTGCAAGGCTACTATCGGTTCGGTAGGCAACTCTGACCACGCACTCGAGAAGAGTGGTAAGGCAGGTCGCTCTCGCTGGTTGGGCCGTCGTCCACACAACCGTGGCGTTGTGATGAACCCAGTCGATCACCCGATGGGTGGTGGCGAAGGTCGTCAGTCTGGTGGTCACCCACGTTCGCGTAAGGGTCTCTACGCTAAGGGTCTGAAGACACGTTCACCAAAGAAGCAGTCTTCAAAGTACATTATCGAGAGAGCTAATAAGAAGTAATTTTGAAGTAACACATTATTTAATATAATAATATGAGTCGTTCCTTAAAAAAAGGCCCGTTTATTAGCGTTAAGCTCGAGAAGAAGATCCTTGCCATGAATGAGTCTGGCAAGAAGGCTGTAGTCAAGACTTGGTCTCGTGCTACCACGATCTCTCCTGATTTCGTTGGTCACACCATCGCTGTTCACAACGGTAACAAGTTCGTTCCAGTATACGTAACTGAGAACATGGTAGGTCACAAGCTCGGTGAGTTCTCAATGACTCGCACATTCCGTGGCCACTCTGGTAATCGCAAGTAAATATAGGGTCTTACTAAAATAATTCAAGAACAATGGCTAATAGAAAACAGACATCTGCCAATAAGCTGAAGGAAGTTCGTAAGGCTACTTATTTCGCTAAGTATAACAATATCCCAACCTCTCCACGCAAGATGCGTCTCGTAGCAGATATGGTACGCGGCATGGAGGCTTTCAAGGCTCTGGGTGTCCTTCATTTCTCCAACAAGGAGGCTGCTGCCCGTGTTGAGCTTCTTTTGAAGTCCGCAATCGCTAACTGGGAGGCCAAGACCGGTCAGAAGGCCGAGGCTGGCCAGCTCAAGGTGAGTGCCATCGTCGTTGACGAGGGAGCCACCATCAAGCGCCTTCGCCCTGCACCACAGGGACGTGCTTATCGCGTTCGCAAGCGTTCTAACCACGTGACTATTTACGTAGATTCAATTAACAAAGAAGCTTAATATTCTCTAACATGGGACAGAAAATATCTCCAATTTCAAATCGTCTGGGCATCATCCGTGGTTGGGATTCCAATTGGTTTGCTTCCAAGAACTGTGGTGATACCATCATAGAGGATGCTAAGATTCGCAAGTATCTCAATGCACGCCTTGCCAAGGCAAGCCTTTCACGCATTGTGATCGAACGTACACTGAAGCTCGTCACCATCACTATCTGCACAGCCCGTCCAGGTATCATCATCGGTAAGGCCGGCAGCGAGGTTGATAAGTTGAAGGAAGAGCTCAAGTCTATCACCGATAAGGATGTTCAGATCAACATCTACGAGATCAAGAAGCCTGAGGTTGATGCCTCAATCGTAGCAAACAACATCGCACGCCAGGTAGAGGGTAAGGTTGCTTACCGTCGTGCTGTCAAGATGGCTATCCAGTCTGCCATGCGTGTAGGTGCTGAGGGTATCAAGGTTCAGTGCTCGGGTCGTCTCAATGGCGCAGAAATGTCGCGCAAGGAGATGTACAAGGAGGGTCGTACCCCACTTCACACTTTCCGTGCTGACATTGACTACGCTCTGGCTGAGGCAATCACCAAGGTTGGTGTGATCGGCATCAAAGTATGGATCTGCCGCGGTGAGGTTTATGGCAAGAAGGATCTTGCTCCAAACTTCGCTAAGCAGAAGGAAACTGGTCGTCCACAGGGCGAAGGTCGTGGCGAGCGTCGTGGTCGTCGTGATGGCGAGCGTCGTGGCGGTTTCCGTAACAAAAAATAATTCAATAACGATTTAGAAGCTTTAAAACAATGTTACAGCCGAAAAGAACTAAGTACCGCCGCCAGCAAAAGAACAACCTCAAGGGCAATGCCCAGCGAGGCAATCAGTTGGCTTTCGGTTCGTTCGGAATCAAGACGCTTGAGAATAAATGGATCAATGCGCGTCAACTTGAAGCCGCTCGTGTCGCTATCACCCGTTACATGCAACGTGAAGGCCAGCTCTGGTGCCGCGTGTTCCCTGACAAGCCTTACACTCGCAAGCCTGCCGATGTCCGAATGGGTAAAGGTAAGGGTGATCCGGAAGGTTGGGTAGCAGACTGCAACCCAGGCCGTATCCTCTTTGAGATTGATGGTGTGCCTTTCGAGGTTGCCAAGGAGGCTCTCCGCCTCGGTGCTCAGAAGCTCCCCGTCCTGACCAAGTTTGTCGTTCGTCGCGACTATGATCCAGAACTTGTCGTTCTCTAAAACAAACAACCACTACAATGAAGACTTCAGAACTTAAGAATCTTACAACTGAGGAACTGCAAGGTCGTATTGCTGAGACAAAGGCAAAGCTGGAATCGTTGGAGTTCAACCATGCAATTGCCCCTCTGGACAATCCAATGGTGATCCGCACTACCCGTCGTGATGTCGCACGTATGCTGACAGAACTCAACAACCGTACAGCTGCTGCTCAGGTCGAGTAAGCATCCTCAAAACTCAAATTTATTTTAGAACAGATTTTTTCAATGGAAACAAGAAATCTTAGAAAAACTAGAATGGGCATCGTCTCCAGCGATAAGATGGACAAGACCATCACTGTTACTGTGAAGTACAAGGAGAAGCACCCAATCTATGGTAAGTTTGTCAACAAGACAAAGAAATACCACGCTCATGACGAAAAGAATGAGGCCCAGGTAGGCGATCGCGTCCTCCTGATGGAAACTCGTCCGCTGAGCAAAACAAAGCGTTGGCGTTTAGTAGAAATCCTCGAAAAGGCTAAGTAAATATTATGATACAGACTGAATCAAGACTTAAAATCGCCGATAATTCCGGTGGTAAGGAGTGCCTCTGCATCCGCGTGCTTGGTGGCACTGGTCGCCGATATGCATCTGTAGGTGATATTATCGTAGTGACTGTTAAGAGTGTAGTTCCTTCTAGCGATATGAAGAAGGGTACCGTCAGCAAAGCTATTATCGTTCGTACCAAGAAGGAGGTTCGCCGTCCCGATGGTTCATATATCCGCTTCGATGACAACGCCTGTGTTCTTCTGAACAACGCTGGTGATATGCGTGGATCACGTATTTTCGGCCCTGTTGCCCGTGAACTCCGTGCTGCTAATATGAAGATTGTTTCACTTGCACCTGAAGTGCTCTAATAACGTAAATGCAGATATGAATACATTGAACGTAAAGAAGGGTGACAACGTAGTTGTTAACTCTGGCGAGAACAAGGGCAAGACTGGCAAAGTTCTTTCTGTGAATGTCGAGAAGAAGACGGCTATCGTCGAAGGCCTCAACATCGTGAAGAAGAGCACCAAGCCAAATGCAAAGTATCCTCAGGGCGGCATCATTGAGAAGGAGGCTCCTATCCACGTTTCCAAGCTCAATCGCATCAATGAGAATGGCAAGGCCATCCGCTCGAACGGCAAGGAAACCAAAATTAAAATCAACAAGTAATAAGGAGGTCTAAATAATGGCAAATACTGCATCACTTAAGCAATATTACAAAGAGACCATCGTTCCTGCACTCACCAAGCAGTTTGGTTATACCACTGTAATGCAGGTTCCCCGTCTCGAGAAGATTGTCATCAACGAGGGCCTCGGTATGGCTGTTGCTGACAAGAAGATCATTGAAACTGCTATCACCGAACTGACTGCCATCACTGGTCAGAAGGCTGTGCAGACTCTTTCGAAGAAGGACATCGCTCAGTTCAAGGTTCGTAAGCAGATGCCTATCGGCGTACGTGTTACCCTTCGTCACCAGATGATGTATGAGTTCCTCGAGCGTCTGATCCGCGTGGCTCTTCCCCGTATCCGTGACTTCAACGGTATCGACTCCAAGTTCGATGGTCGTGGCAACTATACTCTCGGTATCACCGAGCAGATTATTTTCCCTGAGATCAACATCGACAGCATTCAGCGCATCCTTGGTATGAACATCACCTTCGTGACTACTGCCAGGACTGACGAGGAGGGTTATGCTCTCCTGAAGGAGTTCGGTCTTCCATTCAAGAACGCTAAAAAGTAAGATCAAGATATGGCAAAGATTTCAATGGTAGCCCGTGAGGTTAAGCGTAAGGCTCTTGTAAAGAAGTATGCTGCTAAGCGTGCTGAACTCAAGAAGCGTGCTGCTGCCGGTGACTATGAGGCTGTTCAGGAGCTTCAGGCTCTTCCAAAAAATGCTTCCCCAGTTCGTCTTCACAACCGTTGCAAGGTGACTGGTCGTCCAAAGGGATATATGCGTCAGTTCGGTCTTTCTCGTATCCAGTTCCGTGAGATGGCTTCTGCCGGTCTCATCCCTGGTGTCAAGAAGGCAAGCTGGTAATCCGGCGGACCCACACTCTCTGATACTATAGAATATCAGCGGGCCTAAAGACCCGCCGATATTTGCGTATATGTTTTTTTATTAAATATTGTCCGGAGGTTCCGGATCAATTTAACAAACAAAATCAAATGACTGATTCAATTGCAGATTTTTTGACCCGTCTTCGCAACGCCATCGCAGCTAAGCATCGTGTCGTTGAGATTCCAGCGTCAAACTTGAAGAAGGAGATTTGCAAGATCCTCTTCGAGAAGGGTTACATCATGAACTACAAGTTCATCGACGACGGCCCACAGGGTACTATCAAGGTTGCCTTGAAGTATGACCCTGTAAACCACGTGAGTGCTATTAAGAGTCTGACTCGTGTATCCACCCCAGGTCTCCGCAAGTATGTGGGCTATAAGGATATGCCACGTGTCCTCAACGGACTTGGCATCGCCATCCTTTCCACCTCTCGCGGTGTCATGACCGACAAGGAGGCAGCTGCCCAGAAGGTCGGTGGTGAGGTTCTGTGTTACATCTATTAATGAAAGGAGGTATAAGCTATGTCAAGAATTGGTAAATTGCCTATTACTATTCCTGCAGGTGTAACTGTCACTGTGAAGGATGATGTTGTTACCGTAAAAGGTAAGAACGGCGAAATGAGCCAGAAACTTACTGGCGGTATTCAGCTCGGCATTGAGGATGGTAAGATTGAGTTCACCCGTCCTAATGATGAGAAGCAGACCAAGGCTCTGCACGGCCTCTATCGCTCATTGATCAACAATATGATCATTGGTTGCAGCGAGGGCTTCAAGAAGGAGCTTCAGCTCGTGGGTGTCGGCTATCGTGCTAGCAACAATGGTAATGTCCTTGAACTTGCTCTCGGTTATTCTCATGCCATCTATATGGTACTCCCTAAGGAGGTTAAGTTGACCACCAAGAGTGAGCGTAACCAGAACCCACTGATTACCCTGGAGTCTTGTGACAAGGCCCTGCTTGGTCTGATTTGCACCAAGATTCGTTCTTTCCGCAAGCCTGAGCCATATAAGGGCAAGGGTGTCCTCTATGTTGGTGAGGTTGTTCGTCGTAAGTCTGGCAAGTCTGCCGGTGCTAAATAATTAACCTTTTAAATTAGACGATTATGATTACTAAGAAAGAAAGAAGAATTAAGATTAAGCACCGTATTCGTAAGAAGGTTAATGGTACTGCCAGCCGTCCTCGTCTGACCGTTTTCCGCAGCAACAAGGCTATCTATGCTCAGGTTGTCAACGACCTTGAGGGCAAGACTCTTGTATTCGCTGGCTCAAAGGGTATCACCGAGGGCACCAAGACTGAGGTTGCCAAGAAGGTTGGTCAGGCTGTCGCTGAGAAGTGTGCAGCTGCCGGCATCACTGAGGTTGTTTTCGATCGCAATGGTTATCTCTATCACGGCCGCGTACAGGCTTTGGCAGAAGGTGCCCGCGAAGGTGGTCTCAAATTCTAATAAATGACAGATATGATTCGAGTAAAGAATGCCAATGATATCGAGTTGAAGGACCGTTTGGTTGCTATCAATCGTGTTACTAAGGTTACCAAGGGTGGCCGCACCTTTACTTTCGCCGCTATCGTTGTAGTTGGTGATGGCAATGGTATCGTAGGTTACGGTCTTGGTAAGGCAGGCGAAGTTCAGGCTGCCATTGCAAAGGGTGTTGAGTCCGCTAAGAAGAATCTTGTTAAGGTTCCCGTGCTCAAGGGTACTATTCCTCACGAGGTAACTGCTCGCTTCGGCGGTTCTGAGGTTCTCCTCATTCCTGCTTCCGAAGGTACCGGCATGAAGGCAGGTGGCGCTATGCGTCCTGTCCTTGAGAGTGCAGGTGTGAAGGATGTCCTCTGCAAGTCGAAGGGCTCTTCCAACCCCCACAACCTCGTTAAGGCTACCATCCAGGCTCTCTGTGAGCTTCGTGATGCCAAGCAGGTTGCTGAGAACCGTGGTGTTTCACTTGATGTTGTATTCAAAGGTTAATAAATTCCAGTAAAATTATGGCAACTATTAAAGTAAAGGCTATTCGCAGCCGCATCAACTGCCCTAAGACGGAGAAGTTGACCCTTGATGCACTCGGACTGACCCGCATTGGTCTGGTCCGCGAGCTTCCTGACAACGAGTGCACTCGTGGTCAGATTCGCAAGGTCGCTCATCTTGTCGCTCTTGTTGACTAATTAACAGACAAAATCCTCGGGTGGGATGTGGCGATTATAGGGAAACCAAGTCACACCCCCTCCATATCACTAACTTAATAATAAGTGTAAAGAATATGAATTTAAGTAATTTGAAGCCAGCCGCTGGTTCTGTAAAGACCCGTAAGCGTATTGGCCGTGGTGCCGGTTCCGGTCTCGGTGGCACTTCTACCCGTGGTAACAAGGGCGCAAAGCAGCGTTCCGGCTATAAGAAGAAGATCGGCTTTGAAGGCGGTCAGATGCCTATCCAGCGTCGTTTGCCAAAGTTCGGTTTCAAGAACATCAACCATGTAGAGTACAAGGCCATCAACCTTTCTACCCTTGATGCACTTGCAACTGCCAAGTCGCTCACTAAGATCGATGTACAGGCTCTTCATGAGGCTGGCCTTGTAGCCAAGAAAGATCTCGTTAAGATCCTTGGCAATGGTGCCCTCAGTGTAGCTCTCGAGGTTACCGCCCACGCTTTCTCCAAGAAGGCTGAGGAGGCTATCGTAGCAGCTGGTGGCACAGTAGTAAAAGTTAACGCGTAAACGTCATGAGAATAGTTGAGACATTCAAAAACATTTGGAAGATTGAAGAGCTCCGCACTCGTATCCTTTGGACGCTCGGTCTCGTTGCAATCTATCGTTTGGGTTGCTTCATAGTTCTTCCGGGTATCGATGCCAGCCTGCTCGATGAGCTGCACAATCAGACACGTGGCGGTCTTATGGCACTCCTGGATATGTTCTCTGGTGGAGCATTCTCGAATGCCTCAATCTTCGCATTGGGTATTATGCCCTACATCTCTGCTTCCATTATCATCCAGCTTCTGACGATGGTTCTCCCATCGCTCCGCAAGCTTTCGATGGAAGGTGAGAGTGGTCGTAACAAGATCAATCAGTACACACGTCTGCTCACAGTAGTTGTGCTCATTTTCCAGAGCTTCGCCTATCTGACCAACCTTCGTTATCAGATCGGTCCAGCTATTGTAAATCAGGGCTGGTGGTTTAACTTCAGCAGCATTATCATCCTGACTGCAGGCTCAATGTTCGTGATGTGGCTTGGCGAGCGTATCACCGACAAGGGTATCGGTAACGGTATTTCGTTCCTTATCATGATCGGTATCATCGCACGCTTCCCAACTGCAATTTCGCAGGAGTTCGTTCAGGCTGCCTCTTCAACCGGCAACCTCGTGCTCTTCCTCCTCGAGATTGTATTCCTCCTCATTGTGATTGGTATCAGCATTCTCTTGGTACAGGGTACCCGCAAAGTGCCTGTACAGTACGCTAAGCAGATTCGTGGTAACCGTCAGTATGGTGGCGTTCGTCAGTATATTCCTCTCAAGGTCAATGCTGCTGGTGTAATGCCTATCATTTTCGCACAGGCTATCATGTTCATTCCTCTTGTGTTTGCAGGTTTTGCTAGCCAAAATACTGCAAGCTTCTGGTCAAGCTTCTTTGACAATACAACGTTCACCTATAACTTTGTATTTGCAATCCTGATCATTGTCTTCACCTATTTCTACACCGCCATCACAATGAATCCTCAGCAGATGTCGGATGCAATCAAGTCTCAGAATGGCTTCATCCCAGGTATCAAGCCTGGCAAGAAGACCACTGAGTTCCTTGACAAGATCATGTCGCGTATCACCCTTCCGGGTTCTATCTTCCTGGCATTTGTGGCTATCCTTCCATGTTTCGCCCGTATCCTTGGCGTTACACAGGAATTCTCACAGTTCTTCGGTGGTACATCACTCTTGATTCTTGTAGGTGTTATTTTGGATACTCTCCAGCAGATCGAGTCGCATCTGATGATGCACCACTATGACGGTCTGATGAAGAATGGCAAGATCAAAGGTCGCACAGGTTCTGTAGCTGCTTATTGATAATCTCGCTATGATATTTCTGAAAACAGACGAAGAAATAGAGCTGATTCGACAGGCTAATCAACTGGTTGGACAGGCACTTGGCGAAGTCGCCAAGTGGGTCCAGCCAGGTATTACTACTCTTAGGCTTGACCAAATTGCCGAAGAGTTCATCCGTGACCATGGTGGCGTTCCTGGTTTCAAGGGCTACGAAGGTTTCCCGGGCACTCTCTGCATCGAGGTCAATGATGAGGTAGTTCATGGCTTCCCCTCGGATTATGAACTTAGGGACGGTGATATCGTTGGATGCGACTGCGGAGCAGTCATCAACGGTTTCAATGGCGACAGTTGTTACACCTTCCCGGTGGGTGAGGTTGACGAGCAGGTACTCCGCTTGTTGCGAACAACGAAGGAGAGTCTCTATATCGGTATCGAACAGGCCAAGGCTGGTAATCGTGTTGGTCACATCGGTTTTGCCGTACAGGACTACTGCGAGAAACGTGGCTACACCGTTGTTCGTGAACTGACAGGTCATGGTATCGGCCGTGGTCTTCACGAAGATCCAGATGTTCCGAATTACGGACGTCGTGGAGTCGGACCGCTTCTTCGCCCAGGCATGTGCATCTGCATCGAGCCAATGATCAACATGGGATCGAAGAATGTCACCATTGACCGTAACGGTTGGACGGTGCGTACTCGTGACCATAAGTGGTCGGCTCATTATGAGCATTGCGTGGCAATCCGCGAAGAGAAGACCGAGATTCTTTCCACCTTCGACTATATTCAAGAAGTATTAGGCGATAGATTTATCTAAGTAAAATTCCAAAAATTATTGAATGGCAAAACAAGCAGCAATTGAACAAGATGGTACCATCGTTGAAGCCCTTTCGAACGCTATGTTCCGCGTAGAGCTCGAAAACGGACACGAGATTACCGCCCACATTTCTGGCAAGATGCGCATGCATTACATCAAAATTTTGCCAGGTGACAAGGTTCGAGTAGAGATGTCTCCCTACGACCTCTCGAAAGGCAGAATATCTTTCCGCTACAAATAAAATTCTTACGATATGAAAGTAAAAGCATCGCTTAAAAAGCGCACTCCAGATTGCAAAATCGTCCGTCGCCGCGGCGTTTTGTACGTAATTAACAAAAAAAATCCCAAATTTAAGCTACGTCAGGGATAAATTACGTATATTTGCAGGCATTTTTTCGCAAAAAACACAATTTATTTAAATTTATATGGCAGTTAGAATTGTAGGCGTAGATCTTCCGCAGAACAAGCGTGGAGAAATCGCGTTGACTTACATCTATGGTATCGGCCGCAGTGCCGCAAATACCATCTTAATGAATGCTGGTGTCGATAAAGACATCAAGGTAAAAGATTGGACTGATTCACAGGCCGCCGCTATTCGTGAGTATATCGGTGCCAACTACAAGGTAGAAGGCGATCTTCGTTCTGAAGTTCAGTTGAACATTAAGCGTCTCATGGATATCGGCTGCTACCGCGGTATCCGTCATCGTCTTGGCTTGCCAGTACGTGGCCAGAGCACCAAGAACAATGCTCGTACACGTAAGGGTAAGAAGAAGACTGTTGCCAACAAGAAGAAGGCTACAAAGTAATCTGTTAAAGTAGAAGAAAACTATGGCAAAGAAAACAGTTGCAGCTAAAAAGCGTAACGTGAAAGTTAGTGCTAACGGCCAGCTTCACGTACATTCGTCGTTCAACAACGTTATCGTTTCACTCGCCAACAGCGAGGGTCAGGTGATCTCCTGGTCATCTGCCGGTAAGATGGGCTTCAGAGGTTCGAAGAAAAACACTCCTTATGCTGCTCAGATGGCAGCTCAGGATTGCGCAAAAATCGCCTACGATCTCGGTCTTCGCAAAGTGAAGGCTTATGTTAAGGGTCCAGGTAACGGTCGTGAGTCAGCTATCCGTACCATCCATGGTGCTGGTATCGAGGTAACTGAGATTATCGACGTGACACCACTTCCACACAATGGTTGCCGTCCTCCAAAGCGTCGCAAGGTTTAATGTGTGAATAATGTGGTTTTTTAATTAATTTAATGCTTAAATTGTAAAAAAACTATGGCAAGATATACTGGACCAAAAACCCGCATTGCCCGCAAACTTGGCGAGGCTATCTATGGACCAGACAAGGTTCTCGCTAAGAAGAACTATGCTCCTGGTCAGCATGGCCTGAATCGTCGTAAGAAAACTTCCGAGTATGGCACTCAGCTTAAGGAAAAGCAGAAGGCTAAATATACCTATGGTGTGCTCGAGTCACAGTTCCGTCGTCTCTTCGAGAAGGCTGAGCGTACTAAGGGCGTAACTGGTGAGGTACTTCTTCAGCTTCTTGAGAGCCGTCTCGATAATATCGTATACCGTTTAGGTATCGCTCCTACCCGCGCTGCTGCTCGTCAGCTCGTCCTCCACAAGCATGTAGTAGTTGACGGTAAGGTTGTCAACATCGCTTCCTACAGCGTTAAGCCTGGCCAGATCGTTGGCGTTCGCGAGCGCTCTAAGGCTCTTGAGGTTGTTGATAACGCACTTGCTGGCTTCAACCACAGCAAATATCCATGGCTTGAGTGGGATCAGAATTCACTCAGTGGCAAGTATCTCCACACTCCCGAGCGTGCAGATATCCCTGAGAACATTCAGGAGCAGCTCATTGTCGAATTGTACTCTAAATAATAAATAGTCCATATATGGCGATTTTAGCATTTCAAAGACCCGAAAAGGTTATCATGTTGGAATCCGACCAGTTCTCTGGTAAGTTCGAATTCCGACCTCTGGAACCAGGCTACGGCATTACAGTTGGTAATGCTTTACGCCGTATTCTGCTTTCGTCACTCGAAGGCTTTGCTTTCACCAGTGTTAAAATTTCAGGTGTTGAGCACGAGTTTGCTACCATTCCGGGTGTACTAGAGGATGTTACCAACATCATCTTGAACCTCAAGCAGGTCCGCTTGAAGCAGATCGTCGAAGGAACAGAGAGTGAAACCATCACTGTTAGGGTCAAGAATTCAGAAGTTCTCAAGGCAGGTGACCTGCATATGGGAATGACTGCATTCGATGTCCTTAATCCTGATCTGGTCATCTGCCACATGGACTCCAGTGCAAGTTTTGATATTACATTGACCATCAACAAGGGTCGCGGCTATGTTCCTGCTGAGGAAAACCGTAATCCCAATGCTGAGGTAACTACCATTGCTATCGATTCCATCTTCACACCTATTCGCAACGTGAAGTACTCTGTTGAGCCCTATCGTGTTGAGCAGCGTACCGACTACGAGAAACTGGTGATTGAGGTTACTACCGATGGCTCAATCCATCCAAAGGATGCATTGCGTGAAGCTGCTAAGATCTTGATCTATCACTTCATGCTCTTCTCCGACGAGAAGATTGCTATTGAGACAACTGAGAATGACACTAACGAGGAATTCGATGAGGAAGTACTCCATATGCGTCAACTTCTCAAGACCAAGCTTACCGATATGGATCTCTCGGTTCGCGCTCTCAACTGCTTGAAGAGTGCCGAAGTTGAGACTCTTGGTGAGTTGGTAGTCTTCAATAAGACTGACCTTCTCAAGTTCCGCAACTTTGGTAAGAAGTCTCTCACCGAGCTCGAGGAGCTCCTGCAGAGTCTCAATCTGTCGTTCGGAATGGATATCTCCAAATATAAACTTGATAAAGACTAATTACAACAATGAGACATAATAAGAAATTCAATCACCTTGGACGCACCAAGTCTCATCGTGAGGCTATGCTCGCCAACATGACTGTTTCGTTGATTAAGGCTAAGCGCATCAACACCACAGTTGCCAAGGCTAAGGCATTGCGTGTTTACGCTGAACCTATCATCAACCGCGCTAAGGAGGATACTACCAACAGCCGTCGTATCGTCTTCTCTTACCTCCAGGATAAGGAGGCAGTGAAGGAACTCTTCGGTGACATCGCAGTGAAGATCGCTAACCGTCCTGGTGGCTATCTCCGTATTCTCAAGCTTGGCCAGAACCGTCTCGGTGACAACGCCGAAATGGCAATGATCGAGTTCGTAGACTACAATGAGAACCTTCTCAAGGACAATGTTGAGAAGAAGTCCAAGACTCGTCGTTCTCGTTCGAAGAAGGCTGCCGAGGCCGCTCCTGCTGCTGAACCAGAGGCAAAGGCTGAGTAATCGGTACTATCGGGCATCATGCCCAAACAATGATAAAGCCCGTACAAGTTTTCTTGTATGGGCTTTTATTTTCCCAATGAGCACTAGATTCTAGTATTTCTAGATATTCTAGAGGCTCTAGAACAACTAGATATGCTGGATATTAATTCTATCCGAAGGGATTTTCCTATTCTTGATAGCATGGTGTATGGCAAGCCCCTTGTTTATTTTGACAATGGTGCTACCACACAAAAGCCACTTTGTGTCATCGACAAACTGCGTGACGGTTATCTGCATCACAATGCTAATGTGCATCGTGGTGTCCATTTCCTGAGCCAGGATGCCACCGATCTTCATGAAGGTGCACGTCAGCGTGTGCAACGTTTCCTCAATGCCAAGGAGAGTGCTGAAATCATCTTTACGCGTGGCACTACCGAGAGTATCAATCTTGTGGCGTATTCCTTCGGTGAGACATTCATGCACGAAGGCGATGAGGTGATTGTTACTGATATGGAACATCATTCCAATATCGTCAGTTGGCAGTTGCTACAGGCACGTAAGGGCATAGTCATTCGTCATGCTCGTCTGAATGATCTGCAGGAACTGGATGTAGAGCATCTTCAAAGTCTTTTTTCCGAGCGCACAAAGTTAGTGAGCCTGACCCACGTCTCAAATGTGTTGGGAACGGTCAATCCGGTCAAGAAAGTCATCGAATTCGCTCACCAAAAGGGCGTGCCTGTCCTCATCGATGGTGCACAGTCGGTGCCTCATATCAAGGTGGATGTCCAGGATCTGGGTTGCGACTTCTTTGTCTTCTCTGGTCATAAGATTTATGGCCCGACGGGAGTAGGTGCGCTTTATGGAAAGCGCGAATGGCTCGAAAAGATGGTGCCCTACCAAGGTGGTGGCGAGATGATCAAGACGGTGTCGTTCGAGGGTACAACCTTCAATGAACTGCCTTATAAATTCGAGGCTGGCACTCCCGACTTCATCAGTACTGTAGCTTTGGCAACGGCACTCGATTATGTCGAGGCTATTGGTATGGATAATATCGCGGATTATGAGCATCAACTGCTTGAGTATTGCACGGATGAGTTCCATAAGATACCAGGTATGCGGATATTCGGTAATGCGCATAAGAAGTCTGCAGTGATGAGTTTCCTGGTGGGAGACATCCATCATTATGATATGGGAATGTTGCTCGACAAACTGGGCATTGCAGTCCGTACTGGCCATCATTGCGCTGAGCCATTGATGCATAGTTTGGGAATACTGGGCACAGTGCGTGCAAGTTTCTCTTTCTACAATACGGAAGAGGAGATTGACAAACTTGTTGCGGGAATACGTCGGGTGTCGAAGATGTTCGGAATGTAAAATAAAAAACGGCATGACCAATCAAATTAATAATGGTCATGCCGTTTCTTTTATTATCGAGTCTTTACCAGATCAGTTTCTCTGCGTGGATTTTCACGCCTTTCCCGATGAGCTGGGAGCCTAGATCCTCAAATCTCGCTGTGTCGCCTGATGTAAAGAATTTTGCACTTCCTTCAGTGGAGAGGCGAGCCTTCATTTCGGGATGTCTGACGAGGTAATCTTTCAGACTGTAGGCCACTGGTTTGCCCTGAGGCATAAGGATTATCTCCGGATGATCCAACTCTTGAAGCACGGTTTGGATTAGTGATGTGATGAGAGGGTAATGCGTGCAACCAAGGATGATGGTGTCTATTTCTGGATCCTGGTCAAGAAGTTCGGCAAGGTCATTCTTTACAATACCATGCATCTCCTTCATCTTGCCGGCCTCAATCATGGGCACCCAGTCAGGACAGGCTCGCGATGTAAGGATGACAGGATTGGGGTTGCTGGCCACAATCTTCGAATTCTCGTGCACGTAGTAGGACGGCTCGGTTGGTTCGGTGGTCGAAGCACTTCCGTCCACTTGTGAGAAATAGGCGGGATCCTTGGCAATCTCCAGGTCGTACGAGTGCGAAGAGACCGTAGCTATGGTGCCGATCAGACCGATGTGGCGGGAATAAGTGAGTTGCTCGACACGCTCCACTGTCGGGCGTATTACGCCCAATACACGACGTGTCGGGTCGTCACACACGGGCAAATCCTTGCGCTGAATGGTGCGAAGCGCTCTGGCCGAAGCTGTATTGCAAGCCAGAATGACGAGCGGACAACCCATATCGAACATACGGAAGACCGCTTGCCGTGTGAAATGATAAACTTTGTCGTACGGCAAGTCGCCGTAGGGAGCACGAGCATTGTCACCCAAGTAGATGTAATCATGCTCGGGGAGAACGTGACGTATTTCGCGGAAGATGGAGAGACCTCCAAAGCCGCTGTCAAAAATTCCTATTGGGCCTGTTTGTTTCTGATTCATGCTGCAAATATAAGGCTTTTTCTCCAATTGTACAAAAAATATATGCAAAATTTTGTTTTTCCCCAAATATTCTTTATCTTTGCCCCATGAAACGCGCACTATTTTACATTCTATCTTTGATGCTGACGGTTTCTGCTGTTGCAGCAGGTCAGCGCGATTTGCAATATCTTCCCGAAGGTCGTGGCTTTGTTCGCGAGAACGGATGGAACCGCTATTCTCGTGCTCTCTATGGTTCGCATGCCAACTGGCGCCTTGAGACCAGCGACCGTCCTTTGTTCGCCACCTACGACAAGGGTAAGGCCTGGAATATACAGCTATATCTGCAAGTGAGCGACCGCCTTTTTGCTCTCGACTCCACTACCTATTGCCGTACGTATTACGTAGGCGGCATGCGCCAATACGAGCTGCGCGACGAGGCTTGGCGAGGCGGCGAGCTTATGGTGCGTGCTGTAGCCGAGCATGAAGGCAATAATGCCTTATGGCAATTTCTTGCAATGGATTTCCCGGCAGACGTGCTGGACCCAGCTGCCACATTTGAGCTCATCGCACTGCGTCGTCCCATTGCCCATCTTAAGATGAAACGCAATGGCGACCTCGGTACCGACCCATGCGAACACTTCGAGGCCCTTCAGCCTTGTCCCGATTCATTGTGCCAGAAGCTCACGTGGGATGCTCGGGGCTTGACTTACCTGCGCTTGGAAGACAACGATCGTCTCGTTTCGCTTCCCATGGAGCAGGGCGCCCGTCGAATGCAGGCTGAAGATGCGTTCCACGAGGAGCTCATCGGGCAATTGAGTTTCGAGACTCCCGATCCGCTGATTAATACCCTTGGTCCTACCTTGATGGCTGCTGCCGATGGCCTGTGGGATGGTGAAACTTGGATGCATGGTTGTATCGGATGGCGTACCCCACTTGCCGGCTGGCGTGGAGGTTATGTGGGAGATGTGACAGGATGGTTCGACCGGCAACTCAGTCATTTCCGTGCGTACGCTAGAAGCATGGTGCGCGATATCGAGCCCATCTATCCCCATCCGGCACAGGATACGACCAAGAACCTTGCCCGTTCGGCCGAAAAGTGGGGCACGCCCATGTATAGCAATGGTTATATCTGCAAGTTACCCAACGATGACCGAAAGATGAGTCACTACGACATGAATCTCAACTATATCGATGAACTGCTCTGGCATTTCCAGTACGATGCAGATACTGCACTTATGCGTGAGTTCTGGCCCACGTTGAAACTCCATCTCGAATGGGAAAAACGCAACTGGGATCCCGACGGAGACCATCTCTACGATGGTTACTGCTGCATCTGGGCCAGCGATGCCCTCTACTACAACAGCGGAGCAGTGACCCATGCATCGGCCTATAACTATCGCGGCAATCTTCTGATAGCGCGGATTGCAGAATTGATAGGGGAGGATCCTACTCCCTATCGTAGGGAGGCAGAAGCAATACTCGAAGCCATGAATCGCCGCCTTTGGTTGCCGGCCGAAAATGAAGTTGACGGACACTGGGCAGAATTCCAGGATTTCATGGGATTGAAGCGCTTACACGCCAATCCTGCCATCTGGAGCATCTACACGCCCATCGATTGTGGTGCATGTTCTCCCGAACAGGCTTATCAGGCAACAAGATGGGTGGATGCATGCATCCCGCATATTCCGTTGAACGTATCCAGCCCGCTGTCTTCAATTCCAAGCGAGGATTTGTTTACCATCAGCACATCCGACTGGATGCCCTACGCCTGGAGTACCAATAACGTGGCTCATGAAGAGGTGGCCAATATGGCACTGGCATATTTTATTGCCGGACGTCGTGAGATGGGCTACAAATTGCTTTACAGCGATCTGCTCGACGAGATGTGCGCTGGCGCTTGTCCTGGTAACTTCGGTCAGATCAGTTACTATGACAAGGCACTCAAGGAGGCATATCGTGACTTCGGCGATAATGTGGGCATCACATCGCGAGCTATTATGCAAGGCTTGTTCGGCATTCGTCCGGATGCGCTTTATGGCCGCTGCTATCTGCAACCGGGATTCCCTCCTGAGTGGAATTATGCCAACGTCAAGACCCCTTATATCAGTTATCGGTTCCATCGTGAGAATGGTGAGGATATCTATGACATCGAGCAGCATTTCCCTCAGGCTTTGCAGGTCATCGTGCGTCTTCCTTTGGGCGACGGTCGGTTTATGGAAGTGAAAGGCAATAACGCGACGACACAGCGAATCTCTGTGCCTTCCAGTGCTGTTCCTGCACACGACCAACCAGCTGCCAAACCATATCGTCCAGCTCTCGACGAGACGGCCCTCGGTTTGGATGATATCACTCCGGCTATGTCAAATCGTCATGTTTATTTGACGTTGGACTCCCATTATAATGCGTCTGTCGACGACATCTATCGCCAGCAGTATCTCTCTCCGCGTTCGCCTTATACCACATTGGAGATACCTTCTCAGGGCATGGGTGACTGGTGTGTGCCGTTGATGACAGCTACCATCGAGGATGATGGACTGCGTCGTGCGATTTCCGACGATAATTATTATGATACGGGCATCGGCGGACTCCGATTCCATTTGCCCAAGGAAGGCAACAATGTGCTCTATACCTCGCTTTGGGACAACTACCCCAATAGCATAACTATTCCCGTCACCAAGGAACACTTTGATGAAGCATCAGGAAACGCAGGCACTGAATCTTGTTTCTCCTACGCTTATCTTCTCCTTGCCGGCAGTACCAACAATATGCAGAGTCGCATTGCCAACGGTCTCGTTATTGCAAACTATGAGGATGGAAGTGCTGATACGCTTCAACTCATCAATCCCTATAACTGGTGTCCTATCGAGCAGGATTATTATTTCGACGACCATGCATTCTGGAGCACAAGCCAGCATCCTTATCGCGTGCATCTGGGCAGTGGCAAGGTTTCGCGCAGTCTCAAACAGGATTTACAGAATGCCGGTGAAGACAATGGCGCCGTGAATGTTCACGTTACCGACTTCGAGGCCGATACACCGATAGCCAAGGGATTGAGCATCCCTGATGGTGCTGCTCAGCTCCTCAAGATGCCTCTCGATCCAAATCGCAAATTGGTCGGTTTCACCTTGTGCACGCTCTCAAATGACGTAGTCATTGGGCTGATGGCAATCACCTTGGAACAGTGATTTTACGTCGGATAAATGTTAAGTGAAATTGTAAGAATGTAAAAATTTGGCCGTCGATTGCTTAAAAAACATAATTACAATGCCCAAAATTTGGGTTTTTGATGTTTTTTGAGTAAATTTGCGGCCAAATTATATAATATAAACCAATCAATTAACAATCATGATCAAGCAATACAAGTTGCTTAACAACATCTTCGGATGGATTGCCTTTGTCGTGGCAGCATTCACCTATCTCAATACGGTGGAGCCCACTGCATCCTTCTGGGATTGTCCGGAGTTCATCACCTGCGCCGCTAAGGGCGAGGTGGGTCACCCACCTGGAAATACTTTCTTCAATCTTACCGGACGTTTCTTCGTTAACTTTGCTGGTGGCGATTTGGCACAGGCTGGCCTTTGGGTCAACCGTATGTCTGCGCTCTTCTCGGCCGGTGCTATCCTGTTCTTGTTCTGGACCATCACGGCACTCACCAAGAAGGTTGTTTGCCGCAACAACAAGTCCGCCAACGACATGACATGGAGCCAGGCTATCACCATCCTTCTCTCGGGTATGGTAGGTGCCTTGGTTTACACATGGTCCGATACTTTCTGGTTCTCGGCTGTCGAGGCGGAGGTCTATGCCTTCTCGTCGTTTATGACGGCTCTGGTATTCTGGCTTATCCTCAAGTGGGAGAGCCGCAGTGCTGGTGTCGAAGGTGATCGCTACATCATTCTGCTGGCCTATATCATCGGCCTCTCCATTGGTGTACACCTCTTGAACCTTCTCTGTATCCCTGCCATCGTGTTGGTCTATTACTTCAAGAAGAAGCCTAATGCCGAACTTAAGGGAACCTTGGGTGCGTTGATCCTTTCGGTCTTCATCATTGCCTTCATCCTTTATGGCATGATTCCAGGCTTCATCAAGTTGGCAGGACAGATCGAACTTTTCGCAGTCAATGGCCTTGGATGCCCCTTCAACACCGGCACTGTCTTCTACTTCTTCTTTGTCTTGGCCCTTTTGGCCTTCGGCGTATGGAAGAGTTACAAGAAGGATACTTCCGACCGGACCTTGCGCATCCTGCTGGCTGCTGGCGTAGTGCTTTGTGGTATGCCTTTCGTCGGTGACGGCTGGCTGCTTGGAATCGTTCTTTCCATTGCTTTCGTTGCAGGTATCTTCGCTTGGAAGAAACTGAATGCACGTTTGGCCAGCAACATCCTGATGTGCCTGCTTACCATTCTCATCGGTTACTCCACCTTCGCACAGATCATCATCCGTTCATCGGCTCAGTTGCCCATGGATCAGAACTCTCCCGATGAGTTGTTCTCGTTCACCAAGTATCTGAACCGCGAGCAGTATGGTGAGAACCCTCTCTTCTTCGGACAGACCTTCGCTAGCGACGTGAAGCGCGACTCAAGTGGTGCTCCAATTGTCAAGGAGGGCTCCCCAATCTACACCAAGGTGGTCAAGAACAATCCTGATGATCCCGACAAGTACTTCGTAAGCGGACACAAGGAGACTTACGAATACAATTACACTACGTTCTTCCCACGCATGTATTCCAAGCAGGGTAATCATGTGGAGGGTTACAAGCAGTGGAGTAACTTCAAGGGTCAGAAGATTCGTGTCGATGGCAAGACCATCACCGTTCCCACTTTCGCCGAAAACTTGCAGTATTTCCTGAGTTATCAGGTCAACTTCATGTATTGGCGTTACTTCCTTTGGAACTTCTCGGGTCGTCAGAGTGATGTGCAGAGTTATGGAGAGATCGACCGCGGCAATTGGATTACTGGCATCAAGTTCATCGACGAGATACTCGTAGGCGATCAGGATCATATGCCTGCTTCCATCAGCGAGAACAAGGGCCACAATGTCTATTACATGTTGCCGCTCATTCTTGGCCTGATTGGTCTTCTTTGGCAGGCATTCTCTGGTCAGAAGGGCATCCAGGGGTTCTGGGTGGTGTTCTTCCTCTTCTTCATGACGGGTCTGGCCATCGTGCTCTACCTCAACCAGACTCCTTATCAGCCACGTGAACGAGACTACGCTTACGCGGGTTCGTTCTATGCCTTCTCCATCTGGGTCGGCATGGGTGTGGCAGGTTTGGTCGCCATTGTTGAGCAATTGACCAAGAAGCAGAACGCCGTCATTTCGGCTATTCTTGGTGTTCTTTGCCTTGGCGTGCCTTTCCAGATGGTAGGTCAGAACTGGGACGATCACGATCGTTCGAATCGATTCACCGCCCGCGACTTTGGTAAGAACTACCTTACTTCCCTTGAGCCTAACGCAATCATCTTCACCAATGGTGATAATGACACCTTCCCGTTGTGGTACAACCAGGAGGTCGAAGGTTATCGTACCGACGTTCGTGTCTGCAACCTTTCGTATCTGCAGACCGATTGGTACATCAACCAGATGAAGTCGCAGGCCTATGAGTCCGATCCTCTGCCAATCTCGTTCACTCCCGCACAGTATGTGGCCGACTTGCTCAACTACGCATACGTGAATGATGAGACCGATGGTAAGGAAGCATCGTTTGCAGCCGTGATGGATCAGTTCTATAAGGACAAGTTGAGAAAGTACGACGATGTGCCCATTGTTCCAGCCACCAAGATGTATATCAACATCGATTCGGCAGCTGTGGCCAATTCCCCGGTTATCGATACTCCCGACAAGAGTCTTATCTCCAAGCGCATGCACATCGATCTGTCGAACAAGCGCTACATCACCAAGAACGAGATTGCCATGTTGTCGATGATCGACAATATCGCACGTGACGGTTGGAAGCGTCCTATCTATTTTGCTACTACTGTCGGCTCGGAGATGTATCTCTCGCTCAATCGTTACTTCCGTCTTGTGGGTCTGGCTTATCAGATTGTGCCTCTTGAGAATGGAGGAACCAGTTCCTGCGATATCGACAAGACCTACGACAACATGATGAACAAGTTCGTCTGGGGCAATATCCAGGATCCTTCCATCTACCTTGACGAGAACAATCGTCGTATGTGCCGCACTCAGCGAATGATGTTCGTCACTATGATTGACGAACTCCTCGACAAGGGAGACACCGTCCGTGCCCTCGCAGCCACCGAGTATTGCGACAAGACCATTCCATCGGTTAACGTTCCTTACGACTATACTGCTCTTACCCTAGCACAGACTTATTATCTCTGCGACAAGCCCGAGGAAGGCAGCCGTATCGTTGGCGACATCCTTGCACAGAACGAGGATTACCTTCAGTGGGTATTCCGTCTTGACAAGCCTGCTATCCAGGGTGTAGGTCGCACTATCCGTGAGCAATTGCTTACCATGCGCGATGCTCTCCAGATGGCTCAGGATGCCGGTGATCATCAGTTCGATGAGGAATATGCCGACAAGTTCCGTCGCTACTTCGACCTTGCTTACGACAAGTACAAGTTGCTTAAGTAAACCTAAATCGTGTTCATCGAGCAACCACCCACATGGTTTCGTCGTTTGATGTTTCAAGACAGCTTTTGGCGCATCCCATCGCAGCCAAAATGCGTTTATCTGACATTCGATGACGGTCCTACACCCCAGGTAACCCCTTGGGTGTTGGATGTGCTCGCACGATATGGAATCAAAGCCACGTTCTTCTGCGTCGGTGAAAACGTAGCGCGCTATCGCGCAGTCTTCGAGCAGGTCAAGGCTGCAGGTCACCGTCTTGGCAATCATACGATGAATCATATTTCGGCGTTGACCTACGAGTCGAAGGCTTATCTCGCCAATGTCGAGAAGGCCAACGTCCTAATTCAGTCCGACCTCTTCCGTCCACCTCATGGTTGGCTCCGCTTCGGCCAGGCTTCACTGCTCCAGAAGAAATATCGTATCATCATGTGGGATCTTGTCTCGCGCGACTATTCCAGTCGTCTCAATGCACAGGATGTCATCAACAACGTGAAACGGTATGTGCGCAATGGCTCTATCATCACGTTCCACGACCAGCCAAAGTCGTGGCGCAATATCCAGGAGGCGCTTCCTGCCTCCATCGAATACCTGATAGGGCAAGGCTACGAATTCAGGACGCTCTGAATTGAGTCTATGATTTTTTATGTCACGAATCAGCGAATTATAGAATTAGGGATGTCTGCAATTGAGACAAACCGAAATTCTATAATTCGCTGATTCGTTAGATGTAATCCCAAAATACAAAAGTCATTTAATTCCGAAAAGGTCCGAAAAAAACGAAACCTACGAAAATTTTCGTCTTTTTCGCCTTATCGTGTGTTTTTCGGAATTATAAAAACTAATGATAATTTTCGGAATAAAAGATCACTGTTTGAGTATCTTCTCGGCGAGGATGAGATCTTCGGGATAGGTTACTTTGATGTTGGTCGTTTCGCCTGCCACCACATAGATCGGTTCATCGGGCAGATAGCGGAAGACGACACCGCAATCATCCGATGTGACGAATGCGGGATCCTTGAGCCCCAATTCGTATGCCTTGGCAATGGTCTCCAGTCGGAAACATTGCGGGGTCTGCACATTGCGCAACATCGAACGTGGGGTGATGCGGCAGATGGCACCATCGGCATTGACTTCCACGATGGTGTCGGTGCAAGGGATGGCGACATCGACGGCCTTGTAGGTCTTGAGTGCTTCGATGCAATCGGTGATGATGCGCGCTGATACAAGAGGACGTACAGCATCGTGAATCAGAAGGTTCACGTCCATTTGTCCCTTGTGACATGCGATGGCCGACAACGAGGAGTCATAGCGCTCCTTGCCGCCCGGAACGATGTGCCTGACCTTCGGATAAGGGGCGGAAATCTCGCGTATGCGGTCGATATAATCGGCATGAGCTACTACGACAATCTCATCGATGCCTTCATGCTTGTGGAAGGCACGGATTGAGTGCTCGAGGATACTGCGTCCGGCTATCTGAATGAATTGTTTGGGTTCCGGACCACCCATGCGGCGGCCACTGCCACCGGCTAATAAAACTGCTACGTTCATACTGCAAAGATAGAGTTTTTTCGTTATCGAAACAAATAAAAATATGAAAAAATGGGCCTCTGAGTCATAATTTTCATGAATATGTGCGGAAATATCAAAAATATTTATTATTTTTGCACCCTCAAATTAAGCAACAGAAACAAGATTATGCGTAATATAGCAATCCTTGGCAGTACGGGAAGTATCGGACGGCAGACTTTGGAGGTTTGTGCCGAACATCCCGATCTTTTTAGTGTTTATGCCATTACGGCCAATCGTTCGGCTGATCTGATCATCGAACAGGCCCGTCAGTTCCATCCAGAGGTCGTCGTCATTGCCGACGAGACCTATTACGAAAAGGTCAGTGAGGCATTGAGTGATTTGCCTATTAAGGTTTGGACAGGTCCCGAGAGCCTTTGTCAGGTTGTGACTGCCGAACCTATCGATATGGTTGTCACCGCCATGGTGGGCTTTGCGGGCTTGCGTCCTACTGTGGCTGCCATCAAGGCACAGAAGATGCTCGCTCTTGCCAACAAGGAGACACTCGTCGTGGCCGGTCAACTCATTGAAGGACTCTGTGCCGAATATCAGGTGCCCATCCTGCCTGTCGATTCCGAACATTCGGCCATCTTCCAGTGCCTGCAGGGTGAGAGCATTGCCCGTGGCTGCTTCCCTTGGCTTGCCAACGACAATGCCAATCCCGAGAAGCCTCATTATCTCGACAATCCCATCGACAAGCTCATCATCACGGCTTCCGGAGGTCCATTCCGTACATTCACGATGGAGCAGATGCGCGACGTGACTGCTGCCCAGGCGCTCAAGCATCCCAATTGGGATATGGGAGCTAAGATTACCATCGATTCGGCATCGATGATGAACAAGGGATTCGAGGTCATTGAGGCTCGCTGGCTCTTTGGCATGAACACCGACCAAATTGAGGTGGCAGTTCATCCGCAGTCCATTGTACACTCGATGGTTCAGTTCAGCGACGGTGCCATCAAGGCGCAGCTGGGTTGCCCCGACATGAAGGTGCCCATCGCTTACGCGCTCAGTTATCCCGACCGTATGCCTTCGCAGATTAACGGCAAACTCCGCATCGAGGATTATGCCCATCTCACCTTTGAACGTCCGGATCTGGAGCGATTCCCCAATCTTCGTCTCGCTTTCGAGGCTTTGGCTGCTGGTGGCGACCGAACCTGCGTGCTCAATGCAGCCAACGAGGTGACCAACGAGGCGTTCCGTCGCGGTCAATGCAAGTTCCTCCAGATGGCTGAGGTGAACGAGAAGACGGTAGCAGCTATGCCTTTTGTGGCAAGTCCTTCACTCGAGGATTATTTTGAAATTGATGCCGAGGCACGCATCAAGGCCCGTGAAATCCTGGGCCTCTAAGTTATTAATTGTAAATCATAACGGTTAATTGGAAACATTTTTATTCAAGGCCCTGCAGCTCATAATTTCGCTGTCCATTCTGGTCTTTGTGCATGAGCTGGGACATTTCATGTGGGCCCGTATCTTCAAGGTAGGTGTCGAGAAGTTCTATCTCTTCTTCGATGCCTATAACTTCTCATTTCTGAAATGGAATAAGGAAGGCGTCTTCGTTTGTAACAAGAAGGTCAGCAACAAACCTAATCCCAGCGAGACCGAATATGGTATCGGATGGGTCCCTCTGGGAGGTTATTGTGCCATCGTGGGTATGGTCGATGAGACGCATGATGCCGAACATGCCGACACTGAACGTGACGATGCATTTGCCAAGCGTGGCAAGTTTGCCCAGTTCATGATTATGGTGGGTGGTGTGCTCAACAACCTGATCCTGGCTGTCATCATCTACATCTGCATGGCCTGGCATTGGGGCTCCGACATCATCAAGATCGAGAATCTGCCTTTCGGTATAGAGTATTCCGAGTATGCCCAGCAAATCGGTTTCCGTCCTGGCGATCAGATTATCGCTGTCGATGGCAAGACAACCGACTATACGCGTCTCAATAGCAACTTGCTTCTGGCCAACGATGTCACAGTTCGTCGCGATGGACAGGAGGTGAAGATTGCTTTGCCCGACACCATCGGACAGGTCTTCCTCCGCGACAATCTCCAACTCGAGTTGTTCGCCATTGCTCGTATGCCATTTGTCATCGATTCGATCATGCCTGATAGTCCTGCTGAGAAGGCTGGACTTATGGCTGGCGACTCGCTCACGATGCTTCGCCATGAGGTTACCCTTGCGCTGATGTCACATAAGGGCGATTCGCTCAAGGTGGATTTCTATCGCGGCGATTCACTGATGTCGGCCACGATGCTTGTGAGCGAAGAGGGTAAGATGGGCGCATTCTTCCATAATTACATGACCGAAGATGTATTTACCCACATCGACTACTCCTTCCTCGAATCTATTCCTGCAGGCATCAAGCGTGGTTGGAACATGCTCTACAATTATGTGCGCCAATTCAAGCTTGTCTTCACCAAGGAGGGTGCCGAGTCATTGGGCGGTTTCGGTACGATGGGTTCCATCTTCCCAGATACGTGGCAGTGGTTGCAGTTCTGGGCAATGACGGCCTTCTTCTCGGTAGCATTGGCGTTCATGAATATCCTGCCCATCCCAGGTCTTGACGGTGGCCACATCTTTATCCTGCTCATCGAAGCCATCATTCGTCGCCCCATCAGCGACAAGGCCAAGGAGCGTGCACAGATGATAGGTTTTGCCATCATCATCGCCCTGATGCTTTTCGTCAATCTCAATGATATCTGGAAGTTCATCATTCAACCTTTGTTTGGCTAATATCACTTGGCAATGGTTACGATAGTTCTGAAACATAGAAAGGAAGAATCGCTGCTTCGTTTTCATCCCTGGGTCTTCTCGGGTGCCATCTACAGGATGGAGGATGAGTTTGGCAGCGAGGTCCAGCCTGAGGAGGGCGATTGGGTGCGTGTCGTGTCGTCGCAAGGCGAATTCCTCGCATTGGGCCAGTACCAGATAGGCTCCATCGCTGTGCGAATCTTCTCGTTCGACGAAGACGAATTCGACGATGAGTTCTTCCTGCGTCGGTTGCAGTCAGCCTATGAGTTACGTCAGACTCTTGGCCTGATTCGCGATGACAACAATGCTTATCGCCTCGTCCATGGCGAAGGCGATGGCTTGCCTGGACTGATTATCGATGTCTATGCCCACACGGCTGTGATGCAAGCCCATACGGCAGGTATTCACTACATTCGTGAGGCGTTGGCTGAGGATTTGATTCGTGTGGCCGGTGCCGAGATTCGCAACGTCTATTACAAGTCGGAGACCACCTTGGGTTATAAGACTGAGGCGCGTCAGGAGGCTGAGGCTGAAGGTGAATCGGTAAATGGTTATCTGATTATCGATGGAAAGCCTGTGACTGATGCTGCACAGGGTCGTGCCCTCGAATCGACCATAAGCGATGTGGCACTCGAGAATGGATTGAAGTTCCATGTCGATTGGCTCAAGGGGCAGAAGACCGGTTTCTTCGTCGATCAGCGCGAGAACCGTGCTCTCGTCGAGCATTTCGCTCGTGGACGCCGTGTGCTCAACATGTTTTGCTATACGGGCGGCTTCTCGTTCTATGCCATGCGTGGTGGGGCGGAATTGGTTCATTCCGTCGATGTATCGAAGCAGGCCATTAGTATCACCAATGCCAACGTGGAACTGAATTTCCCTGGCGATCCACGACATAGTGCCTATGCTGCCGATGCTTTCGATTTTCTCAAGAATCCAGGTCGCTTCACGAGCATCGAGGGGACTTTCCCCTACGACCTCGTCATCCTCGATCCTCCCGCATTTGCCAAGCACAAGAAAGTGCTTCACAATGCCCTGCGAGGCTATCAGAAACTCAATGCAGCAGCCCTCGAACGAATGCCTTCGGGCAGCATCCTCTTCACCTTCTCCTGCTCGCAGGTGGTGACCAAGGACGATTTCCGTTGCGCTGTGTTCAGTGCGGCTGCTCAAGTTGGGCGCCGTGTCCGCATCCTTTACCAACTCCATCAGCCTGCCGACCATCCCATCAACATCTACCATCCTGAGGGCGAGTACCTGAAAGGTCTTGTGCTATATGTAGAGTGATAAGGTCTTTAAGGGATTACAAGGCTTTTAAGTGGTCGTATGTTTATCGGGTCGAACAAATAATTGTTATTTATTAATTGTTAATTGTTATTTCTTCATATGAACATTATTGTTGCAGCATCCGAGAATAATGCCATCGGCAACCAGGGCACAATGCCTTGGCATCTGCGTGCCGACCTGCAATACTTCAAGACCACGACCAAAGGCCACACAGTCATTATGGGACGAAAGACCTACGAGTCGATTGGTCGTCCACTCCCTGGACGTCGCAATGTTGTGGTGACGCGCGACGGACTCTTTCATATCTCGGAGGAGGTGATGAGCAACCTCAAACCTGGCACGAGTGTTGAAGTCTATCATTCGCTTGTCGAAGCCGTCGAGCATAGTCCGGCAGACTGTTTCGTGATTGGTGGTGCACAAATCTACAATCAGGCGTGGAATGACGCCGACTGCATCTACTTGACCCGTGTACATACTTTTGTCGAGAATTTTGATGCCAGCATCCCACCCATCCCCGAAGGCTTCGAATGCATCAGCAGCCAAGATGTTGAGGCCGACGAGAACAATGATTTCCCCATGACCTTCGAGGTCTGGAAACGCAGTTAAGTTTTGACTGCAAAGAACTTAATATGTCGGAGTAGAAAAACCGCTCCGAAAAAGGAATAACTAATCTGAATCTACGGCATGACCAATCTTCGCCAAGAAAGGTCATGCCGTTGTCGTTTTATGACCAATCCCGGCCAAAATTGGTCATGATTCAATCGCGCCATAACCAATCTTGGTCAGAAATGGTCATGCTTCAATCACGCCATAACCAATCTTGGTCAGAAAAGGTCATGCTCCAATCGCACCATACCCAATCTTGGCCAAAAAAGGACATGCTCCAACCGCACCATACCCAGTCTTGGCCAGGAAAGGTCATGCTCCAATCGGGCCATACCCAATCTTGGCCAGGAAAGGTCATGCCTCAACCGCACCATCCCCAATCTTGGCCAGGAAAGGTCATGCCTCAATCGTACCATACCCAGTTTTGGCCAAAAAAGGCCATGGTTCTACGGTAGAATGACCAATCTTGGCGCAAAATGGTTATGCCTCGTTTTCGGTTTTTAATTTGCTGAGTATAGTTTACCTTTTGTCGAATAATAGCATATATTATTGAAATCACATTACTAATCTTATTATCCAAAAAGAGAGATGACAAAAGGAAAGAAAGTATTTGCAGGCCTACTGATATTATTGGTTGGTTATGCTGTTTGGATGCAGACTTATAGTTTCGATGCTGAGAAGGCAACGACTCATCTGACGGAGCATGGACGTGACCATTCAATCCATTGTTGTGCTTGGTACACGATGAGGGCTTTGCAGGCGGGTGGATGTCCTGCCATTATTTTACCTGCCCAATGGTACAAGTATTATATGCCGTTGGTGCAGTTTGAAGAAGTGCCGAAGAAAGGCTACAAGGCGAAGAAAGGAGATGTGGTGGTATTTGAACGTCCCGCTTGGAAAGATTGGAAGAAGATATCACAATGGTGGGGACACGTAGCGATGTATAATGGTAAGCAATGGATAAGCGACTACAAGCAAAATGACATGAGTCCTTATGGAAAGAACGTCCCTTATCGGGTATATCGATACAAGCAATGATCTTTATTTACATGCTATAAGAACTATGAAGAAGATAATTTGGACAATTCTATTTGTAGTAGGAGGAATGCTGGCAATTGGAATATTTTTGCCAACGAAAATACAGAACCCGGTGGAAGGATGTGGCAAGGAGAGTTATAATCCGAAGTCGTTCTGGCATCCGTGGGGCGATCACAAACATCGAGGCATCGACATTTTTGCGAAAAAGGGAACACCTGTGCATCCAGCAATTGGTGGCATCGTTGTGGCTACTGCTCATAACAAGGGCGCAGGCGGGAACTGCATCCTTGTGCTTAGTTCCGGCCTGCGCCTGCATTACTATGCTCATTTAAGTGAAATTGATACTCACGCTGGTGCCATCGTTTCCCGCAAGTCTATTATTGGAAAGGTGGGTGATACGGGTAATGCGAAGGGCAAACCCGCGCATCTGCACTACAGCATTGCCACAATCATTCCACAGGGCGATTGGCGATGGGACCCAAAGTTCTGCACCATTTTCATCAATCCAATCAAGGAGATGGAATAGCGTTCTTATTCCTTCCTCAGTACTAAAACCGAGATTTCGGGAGGAACGCCGATGCGAACGCGCGGTCCTACGCAGCCGATGCCGGTGTTGACGTAGAGGTATTGGGGATTGCCTTCCTGGTATTCTGGATAGGGGAGAGTGGGTGCATCGGAACGGTGGCTGGCATCGTAGAGGCCCATCCATTCGTCGTATTTCCATTTTGCGGGACTCCATGAACCAATCCTTAACTGTGTAGCATGGGTGTGACCAGCCAACGAGAGGTCGATGTGGGTGCGAGGAAGCACTTCCTTGCGCCAATGCGTGGGATTGTGGGTGAGGAGGACAGAGAAGAGCGAGTCGGCAGCATGAATGCCGCCCACAGGAGCCATTGCACGGTCGAGATCACCGTAAGTGCTGAATGGGGGTTCGCCAATATTCTCGACACCAATCAACGCGATGTATTGAGATACCGAATCGTTAAGCGGACGGCTCAGCGTTGCACAATCGTTTTTGAGCATATGCCATCCCGCCTCTTCCTGAATCAGGATGAGGCTGTCGATGTCGGTATTGCGACGCTGCTGGTCGAAACCGCGCACGTAGTCGGCATAATCGTGATTGCCCAGGATGCTATATACGGGGACGAGTCCTTTGCCATCGCGTCGCTGGATGCTTGAAATTTCAGCGAGCGCTTGCTTGAACGGTATGGCTTCGGCAGAACGCAGCGTGACGAGGTCTCCCGTGAATACGATTACGTCTGGACGGGTGGCCGCGAGACTATCAGCAAGTTTTTTTATAAAAGTACGCCCCTCTTCCTTTCCGAACGAGTCGAGATGCAGATCGGAGATTTGGGCAATGCGATAGCCGTCGAATGCCTCGGGAACACGAGGCGAAACAATCTGCACCTCGTTGACCACAATCTGGTAGCGCGTGATGTAATGTCCCACAACGAAGGCGATACCTGCCGTGAGAAACATAAGGCAAAGGATGACTCGGTTGACCAGGTGGGCTGTCACCTTGGGCAGGAAGATTCTGAGTGTCCAATAGATGACAACGTCAATCAGAAGGAACAGCAGAACCACGAATGCGATGATGATGCCGTAGAATATCAGTCTTTGCATTTATTATTATCACGAATTAGCGCTTGAAGATGTAAACCTGGAAGGTCTTCGGGCCGATGGTGATGTCGCGCGAGTTGGCATCGAGGTCGGTCTTGACGGGAACGACAGCCTCGGGATTGTCGAGCGAGTTCTCGGCATCGAGGTCATCACTATGCAGCGTGATGACTTCGGCAGAGGTGAACTGTGCAGCCTTCTTTTTATTGAGCAGGTTCAGATGGATGGATGCAGGAGTGTCGGAAACATTGGCAACCTTCACGATTACAGAACCTGCAACCTCATCGACCACAGCGCTTGCGAAGAGTCCGTCCTGTCCCTCTTGTCCAGCTACGGGTTTGCCTGCCATCGTAAGCGGCAGAACGTGTGAACCCTTGTAATGACTGTAGAGTTGTTGAACGTAGTAACTGATGGAACGGAAGGAACGGAAGTTGTCGAACCAGATAAGGTCAGGACGCCACTGCCAACCCTTGACGTGGGCAAAGAGCGGTGCGTAGGTGGCCATGTGCACGATGTCGGCATTGCGTTCTACACCTGTGAGGAAGGCTGCTTCGTAGAGCGAAGTCTCGAAATGGTTACACTTCTTTTCCTTGCCATCGGAATATTTGCCCTTTCCGTGGCAGGCATATTCGCCCGCGAAGACCTTTGGTCCCTTACGGTCGTAACTGTCGTAGCGCAAACCATGCGAAAGGAACCATTCCTCATTGCGATAGAAGTGTTCGTCGTATAGATCAACACCCAGTTGCTTCATACGGGGTTGCAGCAGATCGAAGTCCCATCCCTCGGAGTTTGGACCGGTTGTGCCGATAATCTTGATGCCCGGGCATTTCTTGCGAAGCACTTCGATGAAACGTGCCAGTCGCTTTGTATAGGCGGGATTGTCCTTGTAGTCCCATTGTTCGTTACCAATGGCAAGGAATTTGAGATTGAAAGGCTCGGGATGTCCCATCTCGGCACGTAGCTTGCCCCATGTAGTGGAAACGTCGCCATTGGCAAACTCCACAAGATCGACAGCATCCTGGATATAGGGATCCAAGTCTTCGACAGCGACATGATAGGTGGCTTCACCCTCAATGGGGTTCTCGTACTGGCAGGTCATGCCGCAGTTGAGCACGGGAAGCGGTTCGGCACCAAAGTCTTCGCTGAGCTGGAAGTATTCGAAGAACCCGAGGCCGTAGGACTGATAGTAATCGGGGTAGAAACGGTAGTCAAACTCATACTGCCAGCGGTTGAGGTTCAATGGACGATTCTCAACAGGGCCTACCGTATGTTTCCATTGATAACGATCGGCGAGATCGGTGCCTTCGACGATGCACCCGCCTGGGAAACGGAAGATGCCGGGATGCAGGTCATAGAGCGCTTGGGCAAGATCCTGACGCATACCACCGGGACGATCTTTCCACGTCTTGGCAGGGAAGAGGCTCACGTGCTCAAGGTCAAGGCTTGGGCCATCGACTGCATTTTGCGGTTTGCGGAATTTGCTGTTGCGCAGGAAGATACGGAGCACGCCATCCTCGCAGGTGGCAAATGGGGTGAGATCCACTTCGTACTTTTCCCATTCGTTGCCTTCGACAGTTATCTTGGCTGATGCAAGTTTGTGCTGGTTGAGGTCGAGTGCCTTGTCGCAAATTTGTACCTCGAAATACGCCTTGTTGCCAGCTTCCTCAGGCACACGGGCATAGACCGAGAACTTGTAGGTCTCGCCTTTCTTGACCGAGATGCCAAAGAACCCTTCGTTCTCGATGGCTGTATGCTTGACGCGATGACCCGAGAAGTTGAGGCGGGCATAGTGTGGATTGCGATCGAAGGGACCGTCGTCACGAATCTCGACATTGCCAGTCGTATTCCATCCCATCCAGGGATTCTCAAATTCGAACGAGCGGTTCTTGACCATCTCGGCATAGAGGCCGCCATCGGCTCCGAAGTTGATGTCCTCGAAGAAGATGCCATACATCGTGGGCTGGATTACTGCACCGGGTTTGGCCGTCTGGATGTCGAACGTATGTGTAACTTGTGCTGTGATGGGGCTGCAGAGAGTGGCAGCAAAGAGTGTCAATAGAGATAAGCGTTTCATAATATTGAAGTGTTTTTTAATCCTCGTCGAATTTCAGTTCGCCTTTTTTCCAGGCATTGTACTTGTCAGCCAGAAGGGCAATGAATTTGCTGATTTGTTGCATGGCAACCTTGGTCTGCTCGCTGATTTCACGCTTCTGCATATTGAGGATCATGACCCCGTAGAGTGCAGTGAAGCAGGTCTCGAGCTCACCAAGTTTGTTTTCTCCTTCTCGTCCACGGAGCTCCACGATGTAGGGGAGGGTCGAGTAGAAGCAAGAGGTGTAGATGGCATCGTGCCCATCCTTTAGCAGGCGTAGGTGCAAGTCGGTCATGTCGGAAAGGACGTTCGTGTTGATCTGCAGGTGCCCACTTTGCCGTTTGCCTTCGCTGAGCATCATGTCGCGCAGTTCGAGATACCACTGGCGGATGGCAGGAAGTTGCTCGTCGGGAACTATGCTCTTGAACCGGCTTACGAGGAGTTGGTCGATGCGATTATCGTCCAGGTCGCAAGCACGGAGCAAGTCCTCGACCTGCCACATATATAGCAGATACTCGGCGATGTTTTCTTTTCTCTTTTGTTGTGCTATGATCATTGGCTGCGTTATTTGTTTTTGATGTGTGCCTTGTCTATACCATGCACCTTCTTGAGTTCGGTACAAATCTTGTTCACTACCTTGGTGTCGCCTGTATTGAAAGTGATGTAGCCTTTGAAGAGACCATCCTTGCTTTCGATATGGATATTGACGATGTTGCAAGAACATATTTCACCGATGACGTGGGTGATAGTATTGAGCAGACCTTGTGCGTCGATACCGGAAAGTTCGATGGTGGTCGATCGGGAAACGTACTCCTCCTTGGGCGGCTGAACCTTTTTCTTCTTTTTCTTGGTGACAATGCCGATAAGGTTAGAGAACATACCTTTCTTCTTCGGTTCTTCGAGGGATGTCGGGTCAACCTTCATGTTGGTTCTCAACCAACCGCGAATCTTTGCACGGGCCTTTGTCGTGGTTACCCAATTGAACCATTCCTTGGTTACCATCTCCTTGTCGGATGTGATAATCTCGACCTGCTGACCATTTTCAAGTGTCGTGTTGAGCGGTTTCAGTTCGTGGTCAATGCGTGCGGCTTCGGCGTGGATGCCGATGTCGGTGTGGATGGTGAAGGCAAAGTCGAGGGCTGTGGCTTCCTTGGGCAATTGGGTGAGTTCTCCCTTTGTGGTGAAGACATAGATTGACTTCGAAAGCACGTTGAGGTTGATCTGTGCAAGGAAGTCCATGGCATTTGGCGCAGGATTGTCGAGGATATCCTTGATGTCCTTCATCCACTTGCCAAGATCGTTGTCAGAAATCTTTCCTGACTTGTACTTCCAGTGGGCAGCATCACCTTCTTCTGCCTTCTCATTCATTCTTTCCGAACGAATCTGTACCTCGATCCAGTTGTTGTCAGGGCCCATGATGGTCACCTGCAGTGCCTGGTAGCCTGATTCCTTGGGATGGGAAATCCAGTCGCGAATGCGGTCGGGGTGTATCTTGTAGATGCTGGTCAAGACGTTGTAGATGCGCCAGCAGTCGGTCTTTTCGTTCTCGGGACTGGAGGGCGTGAAGACAATGCGGGCAGCATACAGGTCGTAGATTTGATCGAAGGAGATGTGTTTTTTCTTCATCTTGCGCCAGACGGAATAGATCGTCTTGATGCGGTAGGTGAAGGTGTATTTCAGGCCAAGGTCATCGAGCAGCGATTTGACAGGGGCTGCGAAGGTGGTGAAGAGCAACTTGTAGTTCTCTTCGGCTTCGTGCATCAGGTTCTTGAGTCGCTGGTATTCTTCAGGGTGGTTGTACTTCAGGCCGAGGTCCTCAAGTTCCTTCTTGATGTTGTAGAGCCCCAGGCGATCGGCGATGGGTGCATAGAGCGACATTGTTTCGGTGGCAACGCGTTTCTGTTTTTCTGCAGGAAGCGCTTCCAATGTGCGCATGTTATGCAATCGGTCGGCTACCTTGACCAGGATGACACGGACATCGTCGGCAATGGTGAGAAGAAGGTTGCGGAAATTTTCGGCTTGTTCTTCCGAAGTGGCGATTAATGACATGTTATCTTCGTCGGACTCTTCGTTCAGGAAACGGAAATTCTTGCCTGAAATGTGGGTGAGGCCCCGTACGAGGCGACCAATGTAAGGTCCGAATTCCCGCTCCACATCTTCAAAGGTGCTATGTTGCAGATTGACCACATCATGCAGCAAAGCGGCAGAGATGCTGGTGCTGCCCAAACCGATTTCGCGGGCAACGATACGAGCCACAGCCAAAGGATGGCATATGTAGGGATCCCCATTAAGGCGTCGGTCGCTGCCGTGCGCATTTTTCGCAAAGTCGAAAGCCCTTTTTAGCAGTTCCGACTTGTCGCCGTTGCGCGTGTGCTTGTAGTCTTCAAGCAGACCTTCAAACTCCTTCTGTATCATCACCTCCTCTTCAGGAGTGATAGGTTTGGGAGTCGCCTGCGGCTCGGTTTCCTTTTCTGCCTTTTTTCTTGTGTTTATGATGTTCATGGTTACATTCTGATTAATTCAAACTTAGGGAAGGCGCAACTTCTGTCCAGGGTGAATGCGATCGGACCTCAACTTGTTGAGTTTTTTGATTTTTGCTGACGTGGTGTGATGTTTGCGGGCGATGGATCCCAAGGATTCGCCTTTGCGTACGGTGTAGGTACGGCCACTGCTCGCAGTAGACGTGCTTGATCCGCGATTGCCACCTTGTCGTACGTATTCGTTGTGACGGCCGCGTGTCGATACTTCCGTGATCCTGCCGTTGCGTGGCAGGAGTGTCTCAGCCTTGTAGGCAAAGATGCTGTCCTGATGCTCAAGGAAACTTATGGACTTGTCGGCGGGCAATGTGATGCTGTGAGGCTTCTCAGGCGAACCTGGGACAATGTCACGGATATACTGAGGATTGAGACTTTCTACCACTTCCATAGGAAGGTTGAGGCAATGTGCAATCTGTTCGAAGTGAACCATGCGGTTCACCATAACGGTGTCACATTCGACAGGGATATCTGTCACTGAACCGCATAAGCCATGTTCGCAATGATAGGTCATCACGTAGGTGGCTGCAATGAAGAATGGAACGTAGGCGCGCGTCTCTTGGGGCAGATAGTTATAGATTTCCCAGAAAGTGCGATGACCGCCTGAGCGTGCAATAGCCTTGTCAATGTTGCCGGGACCACAGTTGTAGGCGGCGATGGCAAGGTGCCAGTCGTCGAACTTGTTGTAGAGTTTTTTCAGGAATTTGCAAGCGGCGTCGGTTGATTTGTATAGGTCGTAGCGTTCGTCGATATAACTGTTGACCTCAAGCCCTTGCATGATGCCGGTGGCAGGGATGAATTGCCAAAGACCTGCGGCGCGAGCTGGGCTATAAGCATTCTGACGCAATGCTGACTCGATACATGCCAGATATTTGAGTTCGGAAGGCAGTTCGTATTTCTGGAGTGCATTCTCGAAAATGGGGAAGTAGTAATTGAATCCAACGCTTACCATGCGTTCGACAAGCGCGCGGCGACGCATAAGGTAAAAGTCGAGCGCTTTCTTGACAGGTTGGTTGAATGGCATTTCGATGATGGTCGGCAGCGCACGCAGTCGCATGATATATACTGAGTCGGGCACGGGTTCGGGTTCAAGAATCCTGACGCAGTTGGGGTCGATATGTATAAACTGACGTTCTGTCCAGGCGTAGTCAGATTCGTCGTTGTCTTCGAGGCTTTCAAGTATAAATAGTGAGGAATCTTGAGCTTCAACCATGGCACGATAGGCAGCGGACTCCAGTTTCTCGTCGGCAGTCATTTCGTGTTCTTGCGCGAGAAGCGGAGTGCCTGCCAACAGGGGCAAGGCGAGAGTCAGAAACCGTAGTCTTTTCTTCATCGTCATCATTAGAAATCTATTTTGTAACTCACTACCATGGCGGGATTGTTCATGGCATCGAGTTCAGGTGAAACGTCAAAATGATAAAGGGCGGCGTCAACATAGGCATCGACAATCGAAACCAGATAAACGCCCAGCATGCCTACCACGCAGTAGTCACGCCAGTTGCGATAAGTGTTCCTTTTTCGCTGAAAGGTGGTTTGCAGATACGAGTAGTGGTTTTTCGCATACTGCTTCTTCTGTTCTTCAGTCCTACCCGGTAGGAACTGGAGATAACTGGCATTGGCGCTACCATTCATCAGGTCGCGATAGGCGTTCTGATAGGTCTTGTAATAGCGCTGGTTCCAGTTATATCCATAGACGAGGCCAAGGAATCCACCATAGATAATAGGTAGTTTCCAGTACTTGCGATTGTAAATCTGACCGCCACCCGGGAAAAGTACGGCCATCCATACGGCTTTCTGGGGACTCGGATTGAACCGCATGAAATAGGAATCGACATACTCGTATTCTGCCTGTTCGTCGAGCAACCTGCGCGCGTGGAGAGCGGCTATCGAGTCTTCGTTGAAAGGTTGCAGGGTGTCGGCTTCGGCATACTGAGGTAGCGCGTCGTCGAACGACATTCCTTCGAACGAATCTTCGAGTCCGTTGGCCTTGCTAGTCTGTACGGAATCATTTGCAATCTGAGCGTACAGACTGCAAACCGATAAGACTCCGACAAGGAGTAGCATCAGAATATGTTGTATATGATTCTTTGCGAGAATTGTCATTAATTAAGTTTGTCGAGGAGAGCGATGATGTAACGGAGTTCTTCATCGTTCCTGAAGGGGATGGTAATCTTCCCTTGTCCCTTCTCATTGCATGACATCCTGACCTTGGTGCTGAACATCTCAGAGAGGTGCTGGGTCATCTGGCTGAAGAGTTCGTCGGGCACTAAGTTGCCACCGACGGACTTCTTGCCCGCCTGACCTTCAGTGCGAAAATCGAGGATGCGGCCTTCTACGAATTCACGGGCCAGGTTCTCTACGCGACGAACCGAAAGGTCTTGCGCCACAATCTGATGATAGAGGGCAACCTGTTGTTCGGCGTCCTCGAGGCTGAGCAGGGCGCGAGCGTGACCCATCGAGATGCGACGATCCTTGAGGGCCAGCTGAATCTCGGCGGGAAGACGTAGCAGACGCATGAAATTGGCCACCGTGGCACGGCTCTTGCCCACATGTTGCGAGAGTTCTTCTTGCGTCAGCCCGTTGCGTGTGAGCAACTGCTGATAGGCGAGGGCAACTTCGATGGCGTTGAGGTCTTCGCGCTGGATGTTCTCGATGAGTGTCATCTCCATCACGGCATCGTCACTGACCTTGCGAATATAGGCTGGGATGCTGAGGAGTCCGGCGCGCTGAGCTGCGCGATAACGGCGTTCGCCGGCAATGATCATATATGTGCCATCCTCTTCCTGTCGAAGGGTGATGGGCTGAATGATGCCGACGCTTCGAATGGAATTTGCCAGTTCTTCGAGCGCCTGTTCGTCGAACTCGCGACGCGGTTGTGATGGGTTGGCGTGAATGAGTTCGAGGTCAATCTCGTTGATCGAAGATGGGGCATCCTGAGGGGCCATTGCTCCGCTGGTGTCGTCCATCGGAATGAGGGCGCCAAGGCCGCGTCCCAGGCCTGTCTTGATAGGTTTCATGTTGCAAAGATATGATAAAACGCGGAGATATCCAAATATCACCCGCGTAATTTATTAATTTTTAATAGTGTCGTGGTGCTTTGCCAGCAATTCTCGTGCCAGCGACATGTAATTTTGCGAGCCTTTTGAATCGGGAGAGTATAAAAGAGCGGGCAATCCGAAACTCGGAGCTTCACTCAGTCGGATGTTACGCTGGATGACGGTGTCGAACACCAGGTTTTGGAAGTGACGCTTCACTTCTTCGTAGATCTGGTTGGCCAAGCGCAGACGTGCATCGTACATCGTGAGCAGGAAACCTTCGATCTGCAACTTCGGATTGAGTTTCGTCTTGATGATTTTGATGGTGTTGAGCAGTTTCGAGATGCCTTCGAGGGCAAAATACTCAGCTTGTACCGGGATGATGACCGAGTCGGCAGCAGTGAGACAGTTAACGGTAATCAATCCAAGAGAAGGAGAGCAGTCAATCAGAATGTAGTCGTACAGATTGCGGATGGAACGCAGTTGTTTGCGAAGCATCTGCTCGCGGTTCTCCAGATTGAGAAGCTCCAATTCGGCTCCTACCAAATCTATTCGGCTTGAAATGACATCCAACCGGTCGACGCAGGTTGGAATGATGGCTTCTGTGGCCGTGGCGCTGCCGATGAGGCAGTCATAAACGGTCGTATCGACCTTGGTATGATCAATGCCGAGACCGCTGGTGGCATTGGCCTGTGGGTCGGCATCGATGAGAAGTACTTTCTTATCGAGAGTGGCTAGAGAGGCAGCCAGATTGATAGCGGTGGTAGTTTTACCTACACCGCCCTTTTGGTTGGCTATTGCAATTACTAATCCCATATAAAATATTATAGTTTCACGATGCAAAGATGAGCCTTTTTTTGTCAATAGCCAATTTATTTTAATAAATTTTGAGAAAATTGTTGATAACTGCCCCATTTGTTGATAACTTTCGAGGCAAAATAATGAAATTCGCTCATTTTTTTTGGCCATATCATGAAAAAACAGTATCTTTGCCACCCGAATTATGGCACATGGTGCCGAATGACGACCCATAGAATAAAAATACGGCATATTGAGCATGAATAATACCTCCCAGTTACCTCCTCGTCCAGTGGCATCCGGCTTCGGACAACTTCCGTTGGATGCTAATCGTCCAGCCATCCTGGTGACCAACGATGATGGTTATGAGGCGGGTGGTCTCGTTTCCTTGGTAACGGCATTGCGAGGTTTAGGACGTATTATCGTATGTGCTCCTGATTCGCCGCGTTCCGGTTATTCTGCCAGTTATACTTCAAGTCGCCCCATCAACCTGTCGTTGGTGAGCGACGATGGCGAGGTTGCCGTCTATTTCTGCAATGGGACGCCTGTCGATTGTGTGAAGATTGCCCTTCATCGTTTCTTCCACGAGCGGAAACCTGATCTGGTCCTTTCGGGCATCAATCATGGTGGCAACGATTCGGTCTGTGTGATGTATAGTGGCACGATGGGTGCTGTGCTCGAAGGGTGTGCTGTAGGCATCCCGTCGATTGGCTTTTCGCTTTTGAATCTTAGTCCGATGGCCGATTTCACGCACGTGATACCCATCGCTCGCAGTATTACTGAGCAGGTATTGGCCAATCCCATGCCTCGTGGAGTTTGTCTCAATGTCAACATCCCTGATGTGGCTGAGCCAAAGGGGATACGTATCTGTAGGCAGGCCGATGGCTATTGGGAGAACGAGTACCATTATATCGAGGGCGACGAACAGACCGATATGTCGTGGTTCCAGGTGACGGGCACATACATCAACAATGAACCCGAAGCCACCGATACCGATCGCTATTGGCTGGAACATTACTACGTTTCAGTCGTGCCTACTACAATCGATCAGACTGCCTATCGGCACTTTGATCTTTTCGATTATCTTGTGAAATAAAACATTCATATCAATCCATTTCAATCTGTTACCCCTGTGAAGTACTATCTGATAGCTGGTGAGGCCAGTGGCGACCTCCATGCCTCACGCTTGATGACTCAACTGAAGGCGCGTGATTCGAAGGCGAAGTTTCGCTACTTCGGAGGTAATGCTATGCAGGCAGTTGGAGGGACGCTGGTTCACCACTACAAGGACCTTGCATATATGGGTTTTGTCCAGGTGGTAAAGCATTTGCCCGAGATTCTTCGTGGGAGAAATGAGTGCAAGCAGGATATTCGTAAGTTTTCGCCTGACGTGCTTATCCTCGTTGACTATCCGGGTTTCAATCTCAACATCGCCAAGTGGGTCAAGAAGAAGTTACCCGAGGTGAAGGTGTGCTACTATATCTCGCCGAAGATTTGGGCATGGAAGGAGTATCGTATCAAAGCGATTCGCAAGTATGTCGATTGTATGCTTTCAATCCTGCCTTTCGAACCCGAATGGTATCGTCAGCGAGGTTTCGAGGTTGATTATGTGGGTAATCCGACGGTCGATGAACTTGCTCCCATTGCAGCACAACCGTTCGATCGTGACGCTTTTTGTGAGAAGCATCACATCAATCGTAATCAGAGTATCATCGCTTTGCTACCAGGCAGTCGTATGGCTGAGATTCATGACAATCTGCCAAAGATGCTGCAAGCCGCAACGACCATTTCCTGTCATCAGGTTGTCATAGCTGGTGCACCCAGTTTAGGACCGGAGTTTTACGAGGAGATCATTCGTCGTCATAATATGGTGCCTCCTGTTAAACTTGTCTTCGACGAAACCTATGACATCGTTCGTGCCGCCGAAGTGGCTGCTGTGACCAGTGGAACGGCCACGCTCGAGACGGCGTATCTGCGTTGCCCGGAGGTCGTATGTTATAATTTCGGTGGCGGAAAGATCGTGTATCGTATCATGCAATATGTGTTGCGTAATATCAAGTACGTGTCTTTGGTCAATCTGGTACTGGACGGTTTCTCGAAGGACAAACCATTACGAGAACCGGTTGTTAAAGAGTTGCTGGGCTATAAGATGACAGTTGAGGCTATCCATCATGAACTCATACGCCTGTTGGGCGACAGTGCCGAGCGTAGGCAAATGTTGACGCAATATGACAAGATGATCGAAATCCTGGGTGAACCTGGCGCTCCTGTTCGGGCTGCCGAAAAGATTATCCGTCTTATCGCTTTGAAGTAATATATACATTTTAAATAATAAATAATATGATCGACAAAATTTTGTCTATTTCCGGCAAGTCCGGACTTTTCCGCTTAGTAAGTCGCGGAAAGAATATGCTTATTTGTGAATCTTTGATTGATGGACATCGTTGTCCGGCATTGCAGCGCGACAAGGTCCTCTCCTTGGCCGACATTGCGATGTACACTGTCGATGGCGAGGTGCCTTTGAACACGGTTTTTGGCAAGGCAAAGGAGCTGACAGGAGGCAAGATTGCTCCAGTATCCCCCAAGGATCCTGCCGACAAGCAGCGCGCATGGTTTGCTGAGGTGATGCCAGAATATGATGCCGATCGAGTTCATGCAGGCGATATTCGCAAATTCATCCAGTGGTTCAATATTCTGATCGAGACTGGCAACGATGACTTTTCCGAGCCAGAGAAACCGGCTGAAGAGGAATAATCTTCTTTTCCGGTTATAATGTGGACGAAATAATATAATTTTAGCTATTATTTTTGGTAGTTCCAAAAATAGTTGCTATATTTGCGGCGGAAAAGGCGTATGCCTGTTTCCCATTATCTACGACGCTGTTTATATAACGATAGGATCTGATACCCGAAGACATCGAATGGCTTATTCCTTAACTAGTATGAGTGCTCAGCTATTGTTGAGCACTCTTTTTTCGGCTTCAGAAGCGATTCAATGAAAGACACGGATAGCAAAAATGGGCATTTTGAAGCCTTTCAAAAGTTTTTTTAACCGAAAATGACTAAATAATTTGGTTCGTTGCGGAAAAGCCGCTATCTTTGCACCCGCTAAACGAATTTAGAACACTCTTATTCGCTACGCAACTGCTTCAATAGCTCAGTTGGTTAGAGCACCTGACTGTTAATCAGGGGGTCGTTGGTTCAAGCCCATCTTGAAGCGCTAAAGGGCGTATTCCAGAGTGGCCAAATGGGGCAGACTGTAAATCTGCTGTCTACGACTTCGGTGGTTCGAATCCATCTGCGCCCACAGCCACAAAGCCAATACGCGAAAATAGCTCAGTTGGTAGAGCACGACCTTGCCAAGGTCGGGGTCGCGGGTTCGAGTCCCGTTTTTCGCTCAAGCGCTACCAGCGCCACGATCTTTGAAATATTGCACAGATACTTGATGATATATATAGTGACTACATATTGACTTCGTAGCTCAGTTGGTAGAGCAACTGACTCTTAATCAGTGGGTCCAGGGTTCGAGCCCCTGCGAGGTCACTAAAGTATGGATATAATTGAATTTTTTACAAATAAATAAGCATCGATCGGAATTTCACTCCGACACTTACGGGTGTAGCTCAGTCGGTAGAGCACTGGTCTCCAAAACCAGGTGTCGTGAGTTCGAACCTTACCACCCGTGCTTATGGCGCTGTCGCGTCAGGATCCTCATGGATCAATATTTATTTGGTGCGTTAGTTCAGTTGGTTAGAATATCGCCCTGTCACGGCGGAGGTCACGGGTTCGAGTCCCGTACGCACCGCACCAAATATCCATACCGTAATGCGAAAATAGCTCAGTTGGTAGAGCACGACCTTGCCAAGGTCGGGGTCGCGGGTTCGAGTCCCGTTTTTCGCTCAACTTCTTACACTCTTAATGAGGACGTCAAGTAGTATGCTGCGGAGGTGGTGAAATTGGTAGACACGCTACTTTGAGGGGGTAGTGGCCGTTAGGCTGTGTGAGTTCGAGTCTCATCCTCCGTACAACCTTGGTGCCATAGCTCAGTTGGTAGAGCAAAGGACTGAAAATCCTTGTGTCCCCGGTTCGATTCCTGGTGGTACCACTTCTGTGACTTCGGTCTATTGGTCCATTCGTCTATCGGTTAGGACGAGAGATTTTCATTCTCTAAAGAGCAGTTCGACTCTGCTATGGACTACAATTACTATATAATATTACGGGCGCTTAGCGACTTTGGTTGAAGACCATCATCGCAATCGCCATTTTCAAGGGCGCTTAGCTCAGCTGGTTCAGAGCGTCTGCCTTACAAGCAGAGGGTCGGGGGTTCGAATCCCTCAGCGCCCACCAGGTAAATTGGGTTCGATTCGTCGATCCCTTTTTTACGCCCATTAAGTATCGCAATATTTTGTGATCACTACGATCTTTGAAAGAGTGAAATCTTGACAAAGCGTTACTGATAAGTCAGTAACCTGCAAGCAAACAACCTAGTCAATTCAAACAATAAACAAGTACAACGAAGAGTTTGATCCTGGCTCAGGATGAACGCTAGCGACAGGCCTAACACATGCAAGTCGAGCGGCAGCACCTCGGGTGGCGAGCGGCGCA
>ONNR01000032.1 GCA_900319235.1 uncultured Prevotellaceae bacterium | reverse complement strand
GAGCTCTTCGGGGTCATCTGGAAGATTCTCTAATGGCTTGTATTGCTCCATTGCAGCTGGGGGTATTGTGGAGAGCGTTGGCTTCGCGACAGCAGCCGAAGCTGCTGTCGCATCAGGACGCGTCGCATCAGGGCGCGAGCGCAAGATCTCCGGGTTTGACGCTGCAAATTTATGTGTCCAGAATTGAATTGTAGGACATGACACATTAAATTCTGCTGCCAGGCTCCTCTCTGTACGTTGTTTTGTAATGTAGAGATTAACAATTTGACGTTTTAAAGAGTCTGGAATCATGCAATTGTAACGTCGCTTTGGCTTTGTTGATGTCGTTTTTCTTGACATATCCTTGAGTTTTTGAGTCAAGGTTTTTCAGGGCAAGACAATGATACATCTTGCAAAATAATAATTCATGTGAATTCATGATAATTCGTGTTAAGAAAAAAACGCATATATTTATCGTTAATTTTGGTTACATACTATGATTATGGTTTTAACATTATTTCCGAACCCTTGATGATTTCAATATCGCTATATCCCATTCGTGTGCCGCTGCTCAACTTGTCAGCCTCGAATTTGAAGACCTTGGCCTTGGTAGGCTCGAAGTTAATGGTTTGCCAAATCGGATTGTTGACGATGTTCGAGAATTCGCCCGAAGCGAGCTTGGTCCAGTTTGTCCAGTCGGTAGAAGACCAAAGCGTGTAGTGCGTGATGATGCCATCCTTTGTGTCCTGGGGAGGCAGATAACGGAAAGACGTGAAGGTCTGTTCCGAGTCGAAGTCAATCATCATGAGGCGTGGATTGCTGAAAAAGATGTGCAGACCCGATGACTTCTTCTCACCGCTATCGGGAATATCAGGAGTGAGTTCGGGAGCGAGATAGACACCCAGCTTTTTAATCTTGGGCTCAAATTTGCTTTCGTTGATGGTGAATCGCAGTCGGGTAGCTCTTACCGTAGGGAAGCAAATGATGCGGCGATGGCCGATGGTGGTAAGCCCATCGCCTTCCTCGACGAGTTCATCTTTGAGGGGCTGCCATTCGCCATCAATCTTTGCTTCAAGCGTGAACTTCTTGACACTTTGTCCGAATTGAATTTCCTCTTCGGCAACGAATCGATTGAACGATGTGGGTGCTCCGAAATCGATGACGGTTGAATTCCCTTCGACAGTAATAAAGGCATTATCGGCAAGGTTCTCCTTGAAAACCTCGTCAATCATCTTCTTGAAGGCGATGCCGCGCAGACTGTCATTTGGATGGATGCGTCCGTTGGGGGCAATGGGGAAATTGAGCAGCAGCGTCGAATTGCGTCCTACCGACTTGTAATAGGTGTCCATCAGTTTCGACAGGCTCTTCACATGGTCGTTCTCCGTCTCGTGGTAGAACCATCCCGGACGAATGCTGGTGTTGGTTTCTCCGGGGCACCACACGTCGCCGTCCTCCACACCATAGTGCAGCATCTCATACGTCGTAGAACCTGTGCTTGGCATCAGGCTCCAGTTGGTCTCTCCCACATTTCCTGCTTCCGTACCTACCCAACGCAAGTCAGCGCGGTCGCCACCATCGTTCCAGATAAGTGCATGGGGTTGCAGTTCGCGAATCAATCCGAAGGTCTCTGCCCATCCGTAATAGGTCTTGCCATCGATGCGACGCGTCTCGTTGGCACCGCCATACCAGCCGTCGCCTCCATTGGCGCCATCAAACCATACTTCGAAGACATCTCCATAGTTGGTAAGCAGTTCGCGCAGTTGATTGCGGAAATAGGAGACATATTCGGGCGTGCCATATTGGGCGTTGTTTCTGTCCCAAGGCGAGAGGTAAAAGCCGAACTTCAACCCTTCTTCGCGGCAGGCTTCTGCCAATTCACGCACCACGTCGCCATTGCCGTCTTTCCAAGGCGTATTCTTCACCGAATAGTCGGTATATGCTGAAGGCCACATGCAGAAGCCGCAATGGTGCTTGGCCGTGAAGATGATGCCCTTCATACCTGCCTGTTTGCAGACACGAGCCCACTGGCGGCAGTCGAGGTCCGAGGGATTGAAGAGTTGCAGTTCCTCGTTGCCAAAACCCCACTCCTGGTCGGTGTAGGTATTGAGCGAATAATGGATGAAGGCATACATCTCCATATCATACCATTCCAACTGCTCGTTCGATGGCAACGGGTTCAATTGGGCCAACGACACCATCGCGGACAGTGTCACTGTTACAAGGAATGCTAAAACTCTTTTCATATTTTATTATTATTTATTGTCCCAATCTGATGATGCTACGATCCTCCTCCTGCTTCTTTTGTCCACCGAGTTGCTTGTAGGAATGGAAATTCCAGCTGATGCCGAGCCAAAAGATTCGGCTACGGTTACGACTGGTATTGACAAGCGAGTAAACGGGATTGTCGGAGGAGATATCCCATCGTCTTGTATTGAACGCATCGGTGAGAAGCACCGACAGATTGATACCCTTCTTTGGCAACTGTTGTCGGACGCCGATATTGCAGGAGTGATCGGTCTTGGTGGTGAATTGCGGGAAGTATTGTGGCGTGGTTAGGAAATATTGCAGCTGGATATTCATACCTTTCCTTGGTTTAATGTTCATAGATGTATTGCCGTTGGCCGACCAACCATGATTCCGTATTTTTGTGCCTTGCCAGTCAGCGTAGGATTTGGTGAAGAAAACATTTGTTCCCAAGTCGATACTAAGCCATCGCGATATGCTCCAAACGATGTTGTGTTCGATACCTGTCTTCAAATCATTCGAACCATTGACATAGGTCATGACAAGCGTTTCTACCTGAGCATTCTGAGTCGAGGTGATGTCGAGGTACGTTATTTGGTTGATGTAATCTTGCGCATAGTTGAAATAGGCATTGCCGTTCACCTTCAATGATTTGCCGTTGAATGAATAGCCAAGATCGAGCTTGTTTGTCTTCTCAGGTTTCAACCGCACGTTACCTGTTTCATAAGTCTGGTTGTCTATGAGGTTGATATAAGGATTCAGTTGTGGATAAGTGGGGCGCGATATTCTACGCGAAATTCCCAAAGACAGTCGCCACGATTCATTGACGTGATAGTCAAGCATCATGTTCGGTGCCACGAAATAGCAGTTGCTGGCTTCGTCAAGATGGTCTTTCTTCCCCTTCAGGGTCACACGACTGTATTCCATGCGAATACCTGCTTTATACGATAGCTTGTCGGAAGGACGGGCAGAATACAGAACGTAGGCAGCTGTAATGTATTCGCGATGGCGCAGGTCGTTGCTCAATGGGACCGACAATGTCCACGTGTCGTTGATGACATCGTGTTCAAACATTTTGTGGTTGATGTCGTTGATTCGGCAGGTCATTTTAACGCCTGTTTCCAGTTTTCCTTTTCCCCAGGGCATCATGTAATCGAGCTGCAAGGCTAAAATGTGGGGATGACCACCCGACTCAGATCGTTGCACGGGTTGTAATTGGCTCGATGTTTCCATGAGTTCATAATAATAGGAAGGTCGGTGGCCATTGATGTCGGATAACGAGGCCATAAGGTTCAACTCCCTGCGTCCTGGTTCAAATTGATGTCGGTAGGTCAACGAACCCTCTATCATTTCTCGATCGAATGAGATATCGGTCTGGCGAAACTTTTGGTTTCTACGGCCGTCATATGCATAGTGGTTCTGCATGGTTTGTAGGTTATTGACTCGAGGAAATCCCGCCTTTACATCAATCACAAACATATCCTTGCGACTCAGCTTGTATCCAACGTTTAATCCCAGGTTGTGGCTGGTAGTTTCCTTCTCGGCTTCGATATGTTGGTCGAGACTGCTGCCTGTCTTTATTATTTGGCGATGAAGGACACTTTCTATCCAATCGTTCTCACGTTTGCCATTGTAGTTCATTCGGATGCCCCACTTCCCGAAATTATAGTTTACAGCAGCATTAGCGTTCACGAAATGATTCCATCCGAAGTTTATCGAGGCCATCGCTGTGAAGGCATCAGGCGTTTGTTGTTTCGATACGATACTGATGATACCTCCCGAACCTTCTGCGTCATATTTGGCTTCAGGACTGGAAATGATGTCGATATTTTGAACGTTGGCTACCGGGATGCTGCCGAGACCATCGACTGTCGTTGGTACACCATCAATCAGTAAAAGCACATTGCTGTTGCCTTTGATTGTTACATGGCCGTTATTGTCAACGAAGACGGCCGAAGAACCTCTGAGCACTTCGAGTACAGAACCTGTTGCCGACGTCATCGTGGCTGCGGGATTGATTCGAGTTAGTTCGGTAGTCATTCGCTTGGTGGGCGCATCGCTTGCCACGACGATGCCTTCCAACTGTGTGGTCTTCTGTGGGAGAAGGATTTGACCCAGTTCAAGAACGCCTTTGTTCACACGTATATTCTTGAAGAACTCCTCATAGCCAATGGAAGTGACTCGCAAGCTGTAATCACCGGCAAACCGATCCTTCAGCATAAACGTACCCAACGTGTCGGTGAGTGTGCCTGTTACGATATTCCCATTTTTCAATATACATACCGAAGCAAACATGACTGGATTGCCACCAGAATCTGCTACCGTCCCCTTGATGGTGCAAGTATTATTCTGGGCATAAACAACCATGTATGCCCAGGTCAGAATGAACGAAAGCAGATATTTACGTACTGATGGATTCATATCATTCACGATGGATTCCAGACAAATAGCCCTTCTGATGCCGCTAACTTTGGATAGGGACTTAAATTCTACACTCTGGAAAGAAATGTCTTATAAGCCTGCCAGGCATCATGCAAGTCCGTGATGTCGAAAGCATCATCGAAGAACGACGCTTGAAAAGCATCCTTGAAGGGTGCCCAGTTGCCGCAGATGATGCCGTCGTGTGCGATGATGGGCTGGAAGATGCCGCTATTGTTGTGGGCACGATGCCGATGCTCGGGAGGAAGCACTATTTCTCGACTCTTATAGCCGATGAGGTATTCGTCGTAAGGGGGAATCAGGAGGAACCTGCCTCGTCGGAATCCGCGTGTACGGCAATCATCGGTCACATAGAATTCGTACCCCTTATGTTTTTCCAGATGAATCGTGTCGCCCAGGAGCTCAATTCCCTTGCGACATTCCCCAATGTTCAATCCCGACCACCAGACGAAGTCTTCGAGTGAAGCCGGTTGTCGGCTCTGGAAATATTTTCGCGTAAGCAGCATCAACGTTTCATCTCGATCCATCTCGACGTGCTTCCTTACCTTGTTGACTGTGAGAGCATAAGTGGCTTTCATGGGCAAAAGGTCACCGCTGCACAACGCTCCTGTGATTTCAGCCATACGAATATGATACGACAGCCGATGGTCGTCCATCGTGATGTCCTTTTCGGCCAGGGCTTGCACGAAATCCTCTTTGGTCACGCTGCGTAGGTCATTGGCTGTACGAAGAAGGATGTCGCGAACATCGTGCACTTCCTCGTCGGGAATGTATATGTTGTTGCTGTGCATCCAACCTTTGATGACAGCCAATGCCTTGGGCGCACACAATTCAACCACGGGCCAAAAGTCGTCTGCCGAAACCAGTTGCCAAGTGCCTCGCATCAGGTGCAGACGTAGGATCTTCCCGCTGTCGAAAGCTTTCTTGAAAGCCTTGGCCGAAGGCTTGCGGGTACGCATACCCACGGCCCAGCGCATCATACGATACTCCTGGGCCTGCATGGCTCCCATATGACTTACCACGCTGGCAGGATCGTTGAACTGCGGAGCAGCGAGTTGCTGGTTGAGCAGTCGGATGGTCGAGATTGCCGTCATTTATTCGTAATGCCTGATTCTTACATCGATGCCTTCAAGCTGAGCAGCAACTCCGCTCAGGTCGGTTTGTCCGTAGTGATAAGGGAAGAGCACTTTGGGCTTGATCACTTTGGCGGCATTTATTAGCTGGTCGGGAGTCATCGTATAAGGCTGGTTGCAGGGCAGGAAGGCAATGTCGATGTCGTCAATCGATTCCATTTCGGGAATATCCTCGGTGTCGCCGGCAACATAGATGCGGATGCCATCAATGGTGAGGATGTAGCCGTTGTCGCGGCCTTTGGGATGGAACTGGAGGTGCCCTTCGGTGGTGTTGTAGGCGGGAACAGCTTCCACGGTGAAGTCTTCGGCCAAGGTCAACTTGTCGCCATTCACCATGATCTGACCTGCACCGAACATCTCGGCACAACGCGGGTTCATGATCAGTTTGGTGTTTTCGCTTGAAAGAAGTTTGAGGGTAGCTTCATCATAGTGGTCACCATGTTCGTGGGTGACAAAGATGATGTCGGCTTTTGGCATCTGGGTGTAGTCCACGGTTCTGTCTCTCAGTTTGCCAACGGGGTCGATCTCAATCTCCTTGCCATCATATTCCAGACGAATGCTGGCGTGCATCAGGGCGTGGAACTTCAAGGTCTTTCCGCTCTTGGTCTTGAATACATCCACCTCATAGTTCTGTGTGGTCACAGGCATCGAAGCTTCCTTCCAGGCGATGATGCCACCTTTGAGGTTGACACATTTAAAACTTTCGGCAGCAAGTTTGCCGGCAGCGTTGGCAGAACGACGACCGCTACGGCAATAGACGGCAATCTTCTTGTCGGTGGGGATGACAGCTTTCACCATTTCGACAAAATTGCTCTCGTTCTGGTCGATGTTGAGGGCACCGGCAAGGTGTCCTTCGGCAAATTCGTCGGGAGTACGAACGTCAAGCAATACAACACCAGGCTCCTCAATCAACTCGGAGAAAGCCTTGACATCCACATTCTCGAAATTTTGTTGTCCACAGCCGGTGGTCAGGCCCAAAGCGGACAATAGGCAGGTAATAAACTTTTTCATGATTATTTAATTATTTATGGGAGTTATCTCCTGTTATCTCCAAAAAAATCATATCGTCTCTGCAATCACCTCAATCTCGACCAGCGCGCCCTTGGGCAAGGTCTTGACGGCTACGGCCGAACGTGCGGGATAAGGTGTATTGAAAAACTCGGAATACACGCTGTTCATCTCGGCGAAGTCGTTCATATCGGCCATGAATACAGTGGTCTTGATGACGTGGTCCATCGTTGTGCCAGCCTCGTTCAAAATGGCTTTCACGTTGAGCAGAGATTGGCGGGTCTGCTCCTTGATGCCACCTTCGACGAAACTACCCGTAGCAGGATCAATGGGAATCTGTCCGGAGGTGAAGATGATGTTTCCAACTCGAATAGCCTGGCTGTATGGGCCGATGGCTGCTGGTGCATTTGTTGTGCTGATGACGGTTTTCATAGGGTTATGGGTTTTGAGGGGTTCTGAAAGGTTCTGAAGGGTTCAGAGGGGGTCTGAAAGGTTCTGAAGGGTTAAGAGGGGGTCTGAAAGGTTCGATGGGTTCAGAAGGGTTAAAGTATGTTAGGAGTAGAAGGGGACAAACAACCTTTCGCTCCGAGCTCTGCTCGCGTGGAGCGAAGCGTAACAACCCCTCGAACCTTTCGAACCCCTCGAACCTTTCGAACCCTCACAATATACACAACGCAATCGCCGCGCACGCCTCCGCATCGGCTAAGGCGTGATGATGGTTGAGCAGGTCGTAGCCACAAGCGGCTGCAACGGTTTGCAACTGGTGGTTGGGCAACGAACGTCCGAACCAGCGGCGTGAGGCGGTCAAGGTGTCGAAGAATCGATAGTCGGGATAGTCCATCTGATAGACCCGAAAGACGGCGCGCAGACACCCTGCATCGAAGCGGGCATTGTGTGCCACGAAAGGAACCAAAGAGCTATCGGGGAAGATGGCCTCGATGTGCTTCTCGATCTCTTCCCAAACGTAGGGAAAGACGGGTGCATCGTCGGTATCTCTCGCCGAAAGTCCATGCACGCGCTGGCAGAAATACTGGTAGTAATCGGGTTCGGGATGAATGAGGCTGTAAAACGAATCTGCCACTTCCCCATCCTTCACGATGACAATGCCTACCGAGCACACGCTGCACGGCTGTTCGTTGGCGGTTTCGAAGTCTATGGCAACGAAGTCTCTGAGCATCTCTTAGGGTTTGATTCCGAGCATCTGGAGGATGAGTATGGCATCTTCGTCCTCCTCGCTGGCTTCTTGACGAAGTTCCTTGAGGATGGTCTTGCCGTCCTTTTCGTTTTTCACAGCGCGTTTGAGCCATTCCTTGGCCTTGGCTTCGTCTTTCTCGACACCCTTGCCTTTCAGATAGCATTTTCCGAGGGCCAACTGAGCATCTCCATTATCCTGCTTTGCGGCCTTGGTGAAATACTCAACGGCTTTGAAGATGTCCTTGTCAACGCCTTCGCCATTCTTGTAGGATTTGCCAACCTGGTACTGTGCCTTGGCATAACCTTGATCTGCCGATTTAAGGTACCATTCAAAAGCCAGGGTGTTGCATTCTTCCACGCCGTTGCCCTTGTCGTAGCATCGGCCCAGACGATACTGAGCCTTCTTGTGGCCCTTTTCGGCTGCGGCTTTCAGTTTTGGGAAAGCTGCTTCGTAGCGCTTGGCGTCGTAAAGCTCCTTGCCATCGTTGTAAAGTTTCTCGGCTGATTGTGCGCTCGCTGTGATGCCAATAAGGCACATCAGCAAAAGTGTCATTAGTCGTTTCATTTTCGTATTTTTTATAACCAAAAGTAATTGTTATTTGTTAATTGTTAATTGTTATTTGTTTTCTCCGTGCGCCGTTGTAGTCACCGCCTTAACATTAGGCACATTCTCGAGCGGCGAAGGGATGGAGCAGTCGGCGCTGACCATCAGGTGGCCACGAGGACCATCGGCAATGATCTGGCGAGTCATTTCGGCAACAACCTCAGGAGCAGCCTTACCGATCTCGGCCTTGCGGTTGAATCCACCGACCACTGGGCGACCGAATAGCTTGTACGAATCGACCGTAGAGAGTGGCTTGCCATCGATGCTCAGAGGAAGGTTGACCATCTTGCCGGGATAATCCAAGTAGCGCGTAAGGTCATCCATCTCGCCTTCCCAGTCGCAGATATGCAGGATGGTGAATTTGGTATCCTGGGCGGCCTCGTTCATTACGGCCAGGTCGTAGGGTTTGATATAGGTCTCGAAGAAGCCACCGGGCACGTTGAGTTCATAGAACTTCTTTTCGCCTCCCTGCGTGGCACAGAAGAAGGACTCCACACCCGCAGCCTTGCATTCGCGAATGAACCACAGGATGGCAGCGGTGTAGTTGTCGAGCATGCGCTTATAAGCCTCGGGACATTCTACGGCATATTTGCACACGCCTTCGTAGCCAAATGCCTGGAGCGCCACCTGATGCGTACTCAGAATAGTGGGCATCACATAAACTTCGTTGCCTTTCTTGGCCACTACTTCCTTGATGACATCCAACACGGGTTGATAATGGTCCTCGGGCACAAGCGGCGACTCCATCGTCAAATCCTCAATGCGTGGCATAGGCTTCTCGGTCTGCACCTTCAGGATGTCGCATCCACCTTGTTCATACAGGCTCAGATGTGCCTCGACAGCCCCCTCTCCCAACTTCTGGTCTTTGCCGAAATGGCCCCAGAAGAGCACAGGAACGTACGATGGTTCGAGTGTCCCAGCCACGAACTGGTCAATAATCTCCTTTTTGTTGGTCGGCACCTTGCCTCCCTCCTTCTTCGAGGAACAGGCACTCATAACCATCCCGAACGATAGCGCAGCGATAGCAATCGCCAACATTGATTTCATCAGTTTCATAGTTTCAAAAATTTGAGAAAAAAATATCGACAAGCTGGTCATCCCCCTAAGCTGGGGGAATGAGAGGGTCTATCGAATGAAATTCATCCAATTCGTGGACTCGCGTTCCGGATAATCGGGATCGCCAGTGTGGATCTTCTTTAATAGCCAGGCCATGTTGTTGGCGAGGGTGCGCATGGTTTGAATACCCTCGGTATCGAGCGAAGCCTCACCCGGTGCAGCACCATAGACAATGTTCCAGTACTGAGAGGTGACCACAGGCATATTCATCATCTGGAATGGCATAGTCAACGTCTGGAAAGCAGCCGTGGCACCGCCGCGACGACAAACGCAGACGGCAGCAGCCGGCTTGTTCTGCACCTTGCTGCCCGCTGCATAGAACATACGCTGCATCAGCGAAAGCAGACTTCCATTGGGCTGTCCGTAATAGACGGGCGAACCGAATACCAATCCGTCGGCGGTGTCAAGTTTCTCGATAATCTTGTTGCAGACATCGTCGTCGAAGATACATTTGCCCAAGGCGTTCATATGGCATTGGCCACAAGCGATGCAGCCACGGATGGGCTTCACGCCAATATGTACAACCTCTGCTTCGATGCCTTGTTGCTCCAAGATCTTGGCCATTTCGGAAAGGGCCGTGAAGGTGTTGCCCGAACGACGCGGACTGCCGTTGATCAATAATACTTTCATTTTCTTATCTGTTTTATTTGGTTCATTTACTAAGTTGCTTGCTTCATTCGCTAAATCACTCTCGTTCGTCTTTGCCACGAGCCTGCCCAAAGGACTTGCCATCAGCAGGCTGCCCATGGTGACCAAAGCCGATTTCTTGATAAAGTCTCTGCGATCCATATTTATAAAAAGATATTAAGGGATTTTTGGGGATATTAAGGGATTTTTAGGGACATTACCTTCGCCTGAATGTATTGGGAAGAGCAGATAATTGTTATTTGTTAATTGTTAATTGTTATTTGTCAACTGTTCTTCGAGGAACTCGCAGGCATCGGCCACGCAGTCGGGACAAGCGCGGAGCACGACCTTCGTCCCGATACCTTTAAGCAATTTGCATTGCGTGGCACAATTGCGCTCCTGAAACTTGTTCATAATCACTCGCATTTGCTTCATCGACTTCGCCTTGTCCTTGTTAACAAGTCCAAGCACAATGCCGGCACCGACCAGCGCACCGCAGGTCCCTTCCATATTGCCCATACCGCCACCAAAGGCATTCGCCACGTTCATCGCCGTCGCGTCATCCACTCCGGCTATATCGGCATAGGTCTGCACCACGGCCTGTGCGCAGTTATGACTGTTGCAGCGCTTCTTCTCCGCTGCTATCTCTTTCCTTGTTTCCATTATCTTTATTAACACGAATTATCGTGAATTATCAAAAATTTTTACTATTTATCAAGAATTTGAGAATTTGAGAATTATTATTTCGGGCCTGTATATTTCATCCAATACTGCCTCTCATCTTCGCCCATCTTTTCGATAGCATATCGGAGCATCGTCCTCGGCATTTCGTGAGCGTGACGTTCGAGGAAGTCGCGGAGCAGATCCATATTAACTTGCTTGCCCATTTCGCGCAACATCCATCCCACCGCCTTATGCATCAGGTCGTGCGGATGATGGAGGTGCATCTCGGCATAACGCAGGCACCACGACGGGTCTTCATAATGCGAGGTCATCCACGAGCTAACCATACTGATGCGCTTTCGCCAAAGGCTGTCGCTCTTGGCAAGCCCATCCATCGTAGCGAGCTTGTCGCCAAGGTGCGAAGGAAGCATCAGCCAATGGCCGATAATCTTCGGAGCCGAAAGGTCCACGAGGTCCCAATTGTTGGCATAGTTGGCATATTCGAGATACATCTTCACAATGGCATCCCTTACTTCGATGGCTGATTCGTCATTCGTTTTCTTTTTCGTCGCCAGTTCCTCGAAACGCTTGACGAGCAAAAGGAAGCCGCACAGACGAATCTCGTGATAGCGATTGGTCAGCAGTTTGGGAATCTCCTCGAAAGGCACGTCCTTGGCGTATTTCACGACTTCGCGCGTCTCGGGCACTTTCAATCCCAGGAACTCGTCGCCCTCGCCATATTCGCCCTTGCCCGTTTTGAAGAATCGCATCAAGCCAATGCGCTGCTCCTCGTTGCGTAGGGACTCCATGTATTGGATAACCTCTTTTGCGGTCATATTTTTAGAGATATTAGGGGATTTTTAGGGATATTAAGGGATATTTGGGGACAATGCATTCGCCTTTCGAGAACGGGACCCACGGGACATATGTCCCTTAAAATCCCTTAGAATCCCTAATATCCCTTAGAATCTTTATCACTTCAACTCCTTGCAAGTCTCTTTGACCAATGAAGCGATTAGCTGGTGGTCATCGACATCCTCGATCCAGAAATAGTCTTTCGCGCCATCGTAGGGAGGACAAAGCACAACCGTGCCGAGCAAAGCGCGCCCCGCCTCGGTGGGCTTCACATAGAAGCGGTTGTCGCAGATCAGCCCGAATATCTTCCCGTTGCAATAGATGCCGTAGTCGCCGAACATCTTCTTGACGGTTATTGTCCCCGCGCCAGCACACTGGTCGGCGATGTATTGCACAAAATCAGGATTGCATGCCATAGTATTATCGTTTTTTTCGAACATCAAACAACTTGCCCTTCAACCATTCGCGCACTGGCATATCGTAGAGCCTGAACGCAGCATAAGCCAAGCCGATGGCTAGGATCAGTATGCAAACGGCCACAAAGATATGCTGGCTGAGCGGGGCATCGCGGTGCTTGTCCACCCACGACATCTGCATATAGATGAGCGGATAATGGGTGATGTAAAGCGGGAAACTGATGTCGCCGAGGAACTTGTTGATGGCCTGGCTCTTGCCGCCCTTCACGCTGCTGCCTGCGCCTATCGAGACAATGAGCGGGAAGCAAACGAGGATGCAGAACGCCTCGTAGAGTCCATTCGTCCATCGGCTTTCGCCCTCGGTGCCTATGCCCATCCAGGGCATGCAAAGCAGGATGACGATGAGCAGCGAACACCACCAGAAGCCTCCACGAACCTTGATCACCCAGTTCATACGTGATAGGAACAGTCCGCTGAAGAACGGATATAGCAAACGGGTGGCGCCCACTTGAAGCTGGTCGGGCGTGGTGCTCCATCCGCCTACGACGGTATAGGATGCCCAGCTACGCGCTGCCAGAACTCCAAAGATGTCGATGTTAAGACAAAGTATCAGCGTCAGCATGGCGAAAAGTGCCACACAGATGCCCAACACCAGTTTCGAGAATCGGCGAATCACCAGCGCATAGAGGATGTTGGCGATATACTCCCATTGGAGCGTCCATGCCGGGCCATTGAGCGGATTGGTTTCGCCCCAGCCGCGTATATCCATCGAATTGGGCAAAGGAATGAGCGTGAAGCACCAAAGCATCACCCCAAGCACCACGTACCACGGCGTCTTGTCGATGAGCGTGAAGGTCGAGCAACTGCCGAAATAGAACATCACGGCCCCGAAGAACGTACCGAAGATCACCATTGGATGCAGGCGAATCAGACGGCGCTTGAAGAAGCCCCAGGTACTCATCTTGTCCCAACGGTCATCGTAGGCATAGCCGATGACGAAGCCCGAAAGTGCAAAGAAGAAATCGACCGCCAGGTACCCGTGGTTGATGGGTTGATTGGGCGCCATACTAAAGTAGGTCTCGAAGAAGTGAAAGCACACCACCAGCACGGCCGCTACTCCGCGCAAGCCGTCCAGAATTTCATAACGTGGTTTTGATTCAAGATAAATGTTGTTACTCATATTGATAAAGCCTAATTTAGGCGCAAATATGATGAAAATATCTGGTTTTTCCAAATTATTTACCGAAAAATGGTCGCTTTTTTAATAATGTTAGCGCGCAAGGTCGAAATAGGCTGCTTTTTATGAAATTCTTTTAAGAATTTGAATGAAGCACTCTGTCGCCCGTCACAATGCTTTATCCGATAGTAGCAAGCACTCTGTTGCCCGTCACAATGCTTTATCCGATTGTAGCAAGCACTTTGTCGCCCGTCACAATGCTTTATCCGATAGTAGCAAGCACTCTGTCGCCCGTCACAATGCTTTATCCGATTGTAGCAAGCACTCTGTCGCCCGTCACAATGCTTTGTCCGATAGTAGCAAGCACTCTGTCGCCCGTCACAATGCTTTGTCCGATTGAGCAAGCACTCTGTCGCCCATCACAATGCTTTATCCGATAGTAGCAAGCACTCTGTCGCCCATCACAATGCTTTATCCGATAGTAGCAAGCACTCTGTCGCCCATCACAATGCTTTATCCGATAGTAGCAAGTATTCTGTCGCCCGTCATAGTGCTTTATCAGATTGAGCAAGCACTCTGTTGCCCGTCATAGTGCTTACTCGTTTTTAGAATACTTTTTTTGTTCTCGAACAAGCCATTCGATGGCAGAACAACCATAATAACGTTCGAAGACGTGTGACATCACACGTTCCGACCGCCACCCGCAGCGATTAGCGACCTCGTTAAGCAGTTTCCTTGCTTTTCGGTTCCTGGTGTCATTCAGATTCTGATGGCTAACCTTCTCTTTGATCCAGTCCTGTGCCTGCATGACTCGCCAATGGGTAATCACGTCGATGAGCTTTGTTCCAGTCAGCATGTGCCAGGCTGCACGTAGGTCTTTTGGATCCACGTCCATCAGCAATGCAACGTCTTCCGGATAGATGAACTTGTAATGGCGCATGATGTCCAACACAGTATCGACTATCACTTCCCCAAAGGGTTCTTTTGCGGAGTACATTTCCTCCACGGTTTCTACGATGTGTTTCATATCTGCAAAAACTCAATTATGATGATGGTTGTCGAATTTCGTTAAAATTTTGTCATATTCCGGGGGCAATCAAGGTGCCCCGCCCTCCCTAAGTATTATATATACCCTCACCCCCCTATATAAGGGGGGGAGGGTTAAATATATATATACTTGGGTGGGCAGGGGTGCCCCATGATTGAATTGTCGATTGTTTTCATTTTTTTCAGAATCATTGTTTGTACTGTGTTAAGCTAAAAAAAACACTGCAATCCAGCGATTTACTGAACTTGCAGTGCAAATTTACGAAAAAATAACGGAATATTGAAATTTTGAAGGTAAATTCGTCAAAACTCAATGCAAAACTCAACAACTCAATGTCACGAAACTCAATAACTATACAAGTTTTTGAAGCCAAAGAACTCACAATGATTCAGAACGGCAGATCATTGTTTTCCGTACTATTGCGTTTCAGGAAATCCTCAATCCTCTCAATCAGGTTCTTTTGGAAATAATCTGCAACCATCGAATAACTGTTGTAGGTCGTTTCCTGTGCTCCTTTGGCTTTGAAGAATGCTTTGATATTCCAAGGATAGTTCTTCTCATTTAAGAAGTATTTGGGGGCATTGTCCATTGCTCCTTTATCGCACGGCACAATTTGTGGTTGGATGTTTCGACATACCCAATCTACAAATTTGGGTCTCGATTTGAGTATGAAAACCGATTCGCCACCTAGAGCCTTCAGATTCTGACGAAGGACAGTATAGATCGAAATCCAATGACTCTTGTTAAAGAAATAGGCCGACTTGTTGGGGCCGTCGGTATAACTTCGAATGAATGCAATAAGTTTTTGCTCATCAATCTGCTCATTGATACAGCTTTTCTCTGAAATGACTTCTGAGGATTCCTCGCTCTCTTGATCGGTAAAAGTTCGCGTGAGATCGATCGTCGGCTTTTTACACTCATCTATTCCATCGATGAAAAGGTTATATTTCTCTTTCAGTCCATCGTAGAGTTCACACTTGATCAGATTCTCGCGATGAATTCTGCCGAAGAAGAACATCACGTTGTTCGCATCTACATTTATGTCGAACAATTCATCATGTTTGAACAGAATATCCCAATCAAAAAGATTCTCTTCATCAGATGTTTCTCTTAAAGTAATCAAAAGCTTTTTGTTCTTCTTCAGTTCATTAAGATCGGACGAATCATATAGATCTTTGCAGGAATTCTCATCGACTGTTTCGTCATTGATGATTTTTCGGATAATTTCATCATCAGCTTCGGCAAGCTTGGCCCAATGGGGTTTGGAAAGCATCTCAAGTTTGCTGGATTTGAAGTGTTGGGCAGAGAATTTGATTTTTTGAGGAATATGGTATTTATCCATCTTTACAAAACGACGGAATTCTGATACCACAAACTCCTTCATTTCGACATTTTTTCGAAATGTTATTTGAAGATTCATCTTTTGCCAAGCATCCAATAATAATGATAAATTTTCATCCAACAGCTCATTGAAGTAATTTATCAATATCTGACTCACATTATGATGTCTTTCAATGATCGAATCGGGATAATTGTAATCTCCAATCATTCTGTCCGCTATGAACTTTGCATTATCCTCGGAAACTTGATTGTATTCAGTCTTTTCGTTCGATTCTTTTGCCTGGGTCAAAAAGGAATAGATGCGATCGTAGAGGTCATGATAATTCTCATAACTTTCCTTTAGATTCAAGTAGCACCAGATGTTGGCTGCGTATATATCATCGTATGTGATAATGTTCAATAACTTTCTGCCTATCGATATGAGTTTGTCGAACATGTCATGCTCGAGATAAGAAATCAAATTGAATGAATCGCACGTTACTAATTCATCAACTTGCGATTTCAATATGTCCAGTTCGAATGACGGAATCGCATAATCGTCTTCCTCTATAATGATTTCTTCGTCAGAAATGATCATAAAAATTGATTCTACTAATTATTTAAATATTGTCTCGTCACCACAGATGTTGCGCATCTTCATGCAAAGGGCTTTCTCTGCGCAGGAGATTAACTATAATTCGAGCGCAAAGATACATCATTTTGCCGACATGGCCAAGAAAAACTCAATAAAAAACTATATGTGACACAATAATTCGAAATTACTACTGCCTCGACATATACAACACCACGATAGACACTATGAAGAAGATGACCGTGATAATCATATAGGCGATACAGACGTATTTATAGAGTCTGGGACGAGTTTTCGTCACTTGATGCAAGGGACATAACGAGGTGGGATTGATTGAGGACGGATAGTACAAGATTGGAGTGAAGTGGTACTAAGTGAGCGGTGAAGTGTTAAACTAATGTTAAAGTGATGGTGGCACAAGGTTTTCAAATGAAAAATCCCATATCTTTGCTCCGAAAGCTAAGATAGAAACGTAAAAACACTAATAATATGAAAAGACTGATTCTTTCTTTAATTCTTTTGGCTTGCAGCCTGATAGCTATACAGGATGTGTATGGTCAATATTATTACAAGGATTACTATATCAAGAGAAGGGTTGCCGAACTAGTTCCGTATATTCCTGATCACGGGATGGATAATTGCCGTATGGTGGCGTTTGAACCATCGTTTTACAGGGTGATGAATCATGCTTTCGAGATTCCGAGCAGCGGAATAGGCGAAATCGGCGCAGAAGAATGGCTGTATTATTTCGTGTCGGGCCAGGATTATGAAGGATACGAAGATGCTAAGGTGGAGGTAGTCGATTACACTTTTATCGGCAAGAAGACGGCTTATGTGGAGGTGAATTATCTGCATCGCAATCATAATATTGTCTTGTATTTCAATGGATTTGATTGGGTGATTTCGGACTTCGATAATGTGAAGACTCGACTGGAGCAATATATCGTAGAGATGCGTGAATATTTCCGCTCAAGCGAATGGGATGCGTATGTGGCTGATATTATGAATGGTGATGATGAAGATTGGAAAGCGACGGCAAGAAGGAAAATGGAAGAGGTTGAGGAGTATTTCCGAAAGTATCCGGTGAGGAAATGATAACAATGATAATAAAATTCAAAAAAAAACTTAGAAAGGTGTAGGTGCGATGCACCATATGCTTAGAGTTAATGCCAGGCATTTATGAGAGCGAGCTCTCCTATCTGTCTGGCACTAACTCTAAGCGCACGGCCTTGCCGTGCTACACCTTTCTAAGAGAAAAAGACTTCAATTCTTGAAATAGAAAAAAGCTGCGCAGAAAAGCCTGAAAGGCTGGCGAGACCACAGACGGGGGTGTTAGCCCCCGTTTGACAACGTTCCCAATGAAAGGAGTGCTGAAGGCACGAAAGACTATCTTTCGCCCTTTCAGGGCTTGGTTATTGGGTGGATACTATAAACGGGGGCTTACACCCCCGTCTGTGGTATTGCCGCCCTTTTGGGGCTTCTGTTTATACCGGTACAGATAATTGTGAAAACAGATAAAACTTCATCGATTTACCCCCTAGTCAAATACACCTGCACGATAAAGGCGATGAATAAGATGACCGCAATGGTGGAAATTATGATGGTTGCGTATTTAAGAAATTTGGGGTGAGTCTGCTCCAGGTGGGAAATCCTGTCGAGACCCGAGAGGATGAGGGAAGTGGCAAGGAGCAATCCGAAAATCATGGACATCAAACTTCTTACGCCAGAGAAGTATGCATAGAAGTTGTAGATGAAATACGTGGCTCCGAAAAGAACCATAAAAATAGCGAATTTTTTCATAGATAAAATATTGAGAGGATTGTTTAATATAGTCGATCTTAGACGGCACAAAGATACACTTTTTTTTAATATATACAAAAAAATCAATAATTTTTCTACAATATTACATTTAAATTTGTTGCTAAGATTGCATCTTTTTCATTTTTCCCGTATTATTGAAGTGAAATGTGGTTTTTGGGAGAAGTTTTGTTTTGAATGTTCGAAAATAATAACTATCTTTGCGGCGTTATTTAAAGAAAACAAATTATGAATTCTTTCCTGGAATTGGCAAAAGAGCGGTGCTCGGTGCGCGCATACAAGTCATATCGAGTCGAAACGGAAAAGCTGGATTATATCCTGGAGGCTGCCCGAATGGCTCCATCGGCGGTGAACAAACAGCCGTGGAAAATCTATATGATTACGCCTGAGAGCGCCTTTGAACTGCGCGAGAAGGTGCAGCGCTGCTACGACCGCGAGTGGTTCAAGACGGCTCCTTACTACCTGATTCTCTGCATCGAGCACGACCAGAGCTGGCATCGTGGCAACGATGGCAAGGACCACGGCGACATCGACATCGCGATACTTGCCGAGCATATCTGCCTGGCGGCTGCCGAGCAGGGCCTGGGCACTTGCTGGGTCTGCAACTTCGACGCGAAGATGTGTCACGAGGCGTTTGGATTCAGGGCTGACGAGGAGCCTGCCGTGCTCATTCCCCTTGGCTATCCTGCCGATGACTTTGTGGCGAAGGAGAAGTCGAGAAAAACAATTGAGGAAATAACCGAGGTTTTTAGGCGGTCATAAACGGCTGCGACGGAAACTAATAATTTTATGGCGAAAAAAAACTTTGTGGAGAAGATGTTTGATGACATCGCTCCTACCTATGATAAATTGAATCATATCCTTTCACTCAACGTGGACAAGAGCTGGAGGCGAAAGGCGGTGAAGCGGATCTGTTCGACCAATCCGCAGCACGTTCTCGACATCGCCTGCGGAACGGGTGACTTCGCAATTGCCTTGGCCCAAGCCGGTGTACCAAAGGTGTCGGGAATAGATATCTCGGAGGGTATGCTCGAAGTTGGACGTGAGAAGGTGAAGACTCTCGGTCTGGATATCGAGATGAAGGTAGATGACAGCGAGAGCCTTAGTTATGCCGACAATACCTTCGATGCCATCAGCGTGGCTTTCGGCGTTCGCAATTTTGAGCATTTGCAATTGGGACTGAACGAGATGAACCGCGTGCTTCGTCCCGGGGCATTGGTTTGCATCGTGGAGCTTTCGGTGCCCTCGAATCCGATTTTGCTATGGGGCTACAAGCTCTATTTCCTGCATATTCTTCCGTTTATCGGCGGACTTATTTCGGGCAACAAGGCTGCTTACAAGTATTTGCCGAATTCGGTGCTGAACTTCCCGAAGCCGGACAAAGTGTGCGAGATGCTGCGCCTGGCAGGGTTCGAGAAGGTGGAAGCCAAGGCGTTCACGTTCGGGCTTTGCAGAATGTTCACGGGGGTAAAGAAAGGGTGATAGTGGCGGCCATATACGGCCGCGACGAGAACAAAAAAGGCGCAGAGAGAAAACAAAGCGGCGGCAAAAGACGGCTGGACAAGGACGTTAAGGAGCGGCCAAGCTTGGCCGCGACGATAAACAGAAAAACGAAATGGCAATGAATAACGAGATAAAGGTGAATTCGGTGAAGGCGTGGCTGTTGGCTGCACGACCGAAGACGCTGACGGGGGCGATGATCCCTGTGATGCTGGCAGGTGCGATGGCATATCGTGTGGGTGCATTCGACGAAACTTCGTTCGGGACACCTGGATTGCATCTTTTCCTTTGGCTGTGTTGCGCATTGTTTGCGTGCCTGATGCAGGTAGCTGCCAATATGATCAACGACCTGTATGACTTCCGCAAAGGAACGGACCGCGAGGACAGATTGGGCCCTGAGCGTGCCTGTGCACAAGGATGGATCACACCCGAAGCGATGCGCAAGGGCATCGTCTGTGTGCTTGTGGCGGCTTGTTTGGTCGGACTCGCGGCCGTGTATAAGAGCTACGAGTTCTTGCCTTGGAAGGGCGTGGAATTCATTCTGCTGGGTCTGATATGCGTGGTCTTTGCCTTCCTCTACACCACCCGACTGTCATATATGGGATGGGGCGATCTGCTGGTGCTCATCTTCTTCGGGTTCGTACCCGTCTGCGGCACCTATTATCTGCAAACACTTTATATTGGAACGAATGCCATTCTGCTGAGTCTGATTGCGGGCATTGCCATTGATGCGCTCCTGATGATTAACAACTATCGTGACCGTGACCAGGACCGTATTTCGGGCAAGCGTACGATAGTAGTGAGATTTGGCGAAAAGTGCGGACGGTATGCCTATCTGCTGATCGGCGTGATTGTGACGGCGCTGGTCTTCTGGCTTTGCTGGCGCACGATAATGTTCGATGGTAGGCCGGTGCGTTTCGTTTTCCTCGCCTTGCAGCTGATCTATCCTGTTATGCACTTTATGACGTGGCGCAAGATGGTCAGGATCTTCTCGGGCAGAGCTTTGAACGGAATCCTGGGCGAAACTTCGCGCAATATGTTCCTGATGGCGGCATTCCTGTCGCTAGCGTTAATGTTAGGATAACTTATTTCAAACCAATTAATTTATAAACAAAATGAAGAAGACAATGTTGTTGATGGGTCTTGCCATTCTGACCCTCTGCGGATGCAGCAACGAGAATGGAAAAGTTGAGAAAAGCGCGAGTGATGTGGTGATTGAAACCATTATGACCCGTCGTTCGATTCGCCAGTACAAGGATGAACCTGTGAGCCGCGAACAGATGGAAACCATCTTGAAGTGCGGCATCAATGCCCCCAGCGGCAGCAATAGGCAGGAATGGGAGATTCGCGTGGTGGATAATCCCGAATTCATCAACGGTTGCACCGAAGCCTGGAAAAAGACCCTCGATGCCGACAGACTTACGAAGATGGTCGATGAAAACTTCAAGAATATGTTCCGCAACGCTCCAACGGTGGTGTTCATCGCTTGTCCGAAGGGCACCGAACTGAACTGCGGATTCCTTGGCCAGAATATGATGCTTTCGGCTTGGTCGATGGGCATCGGCACTTGCTGCCTGGGTGGTCCCGTGCAGTTCTTCCGCACCGAGGCTGGCGCCGAGTATCTGAAGAAGCTGGAATTCAGCGAGGGATACGAGATCCTCTATGCCATCGCCTTCGGCTATCCCGACGAGACCCCTGATGCCAAGCCAAGGGATTGGGGCAAGGTGAAGTTCCTGGACTAAGCGACTTGAGGGCGGCCATACACGGCCGCGAACGTAGACACGGAGGCGGCCAAAAACGGCCGCGAACGAGAACTGGATGACGGCCAAAAAGGGCCGCGACGGGGACATTATGGAGGCGGCCAAAGACGGCCGCGGCAAGGACAAACACCGGCTCCGAACGAACAATAGAAAAAGCGATACTATCCGGAAAGATGGATAGTATCGCTTTATTTGATAGAGATGCCTAAAGGCGTGATTAGAGCACTTTGAGCATTCCTGATGGCGTGATTAGAGGACCTTGAGGAGCTCGACGTCGAAGATGAGGGCGGAATAGGGAGGAATTTGAGCACCGGCTCCACGTTCGCCATAGGCGAGGTTGTAGGGGATGTAGAAACGGTACTTGGCGCCTTCCTTCATAAGCTGGACGCCTTCGGTCCAACCAGCAATGACCTGGTTGAGAGGGAACTCGGCGGGCTCACCACGCTGAACGGAGGAATCGAAGACGGTGCCATCGGTCAGCGTGCCGTGATAATGGCAGCGGACGGTATCTTTTGCCGATGGCTGCTTGCCGTCACCTTCGTTGAGGATCTCGTATTGAAGACCGCTGGGGAGAGTAACGACATTGGGTTTCTTGGCATTCTCTGCAAGGAACTTCTCCCCTGCTTCGCGAGCCTTGGAGGCTGCTGCCGCCTGCTTGCTCTGCTGGTCGTTGAAGAACTTGTTAAGAACCTGCTGTGCCTCGGAAGGATTGACACGGAACGGGCGTCCGGCAACCATATCGGCGATAGCCGTTGCGAAATCGTCGGCGTTCAGTTCAGAGAGGATGCCTTCCTGCGAAAGCTGTCCTCGGAGTTGCTGGCCTATGCTCAGGCCGAGTGAATAGCTTAGTTTGTCCATTATTTTAAAAGATATTTAGGGATTTTTGGGGATATTAAGGGATATTTAGGGACGAATCCCTTAACATCCCTAAGTTAAATCAATCATCACCGCCGCCTTCGCCATTGTATTCCATCTGTGGCTCGTTGCCATCCTCGCGGTCGCCGCGATCGCGGTCACCACGCTTGGCGCGCATATTGCCGAAGGTGTAGCTGAGCTGGAGGATGATGCGGCGATTGCCACGCCAGTTCTTGCTATACTGGTGGTAGCCGCCCATCTCGGGCGAAAGGTAGTCGGTGGTGGTGCGCCACTTGCGGGAATTGAAGAGGTTGCGTCCGTTGAGGGCAACTGTGAACTTGCCATCGAAGAACTGACGCTTCAAGCTGGCATCGAACGACCAACTGCTTTCGCGACGGCCCTGCGAAATCTTGCTCGGGGCATTGTAGTTGCCACGACATTGGAGCGAAATCTTGCCTGGCAGGATGGTCTGGACCTGCATACGGGCGTTCCACGAGAAGTTTTCGCTTCCATCGATGTGAATGCCGTATTCCTTGCCATTGAGCGTGGTGGTGAAGTCGCCGCCGTCGAGCTTGTGATAGTAGCCGTTGAGTGTTGTGGTGACATCAACCTTGTGCCAAAGCTTGTTCTTGGAAACAATCTCGATACCGCTGTTACTTTCCTTGGCGATGTTGACCGTGGTGCTGTAACGGATATTGTCCTCCATATAACTGAGCCCCTGCGTCACGTCGCTGGTGGGACGATAGTAGGAGCTGACGCTGAGCGTGTGCTCTTCCCAAGTGCGCAGATAGTTGATTTCGAACGCGTTGGTATAGGAAGGCGTCAGGTCGGGATTACCGTAGGAAATAGATGTCGAGTCGGAAATGTTCTGGAAGGAGTTGAGCTGACCACCCCAAGGACGATGCATACGACGTGTGTAGTTGAACTGCACTTCGTCGTAGTCGGTAATCTGCCAGCTGATGAAGGCTGTGGGGAAGATCTTGTTGAAGTGGGTATTTCGCGGGTCGATAGGTTTCAGATTAGGTTCGCCTTCACGACGTTCGCGTATCTCCTGATAGAAGTTGGTGCTCTCGGTGTGAACCTTCCAGTATTCGTTGCGGAGACCTACCTGATAACCCAGTCGCTTGGTGATCTTGCCGGCATAGTTGACGTAAGCGGCGTGGACATCCATATTGTAGATGAAGCGGTTGTAGAGGGTGATGACGTCCACGGTGCGGGCTTCATCGTTCCAGGTTCGTGTGGGCGAATCTTCACGACGCCAATCGGCCTTGTATCCTGCTTCTAGCTTGGAAATCTTGTTGATGGGCTGCACGTAGTCAATCTGGAGGCTCCAACTGTTGTTCTGCATCTTTCGATGCTGGCTTTGGTAGCTTCTGATGGTAGGATTAAGCGCAGAACTGGTCGCAGGCTGATACTTATAAGTGGTCTGGTCGAAGTAGGTATCGCCAGGACCGCGCCAGGTGCTGTAACCGAACTGCGCATCGAGCGTATGATTGGTCTTCCATTCGTGCCGATAGTTTATGTCGGCGTGAATCATACGGTTGTTGCCTTCGCTGTGGTTGTGACGCGTACGGGTATATCCCTGAGATGGATTGCGGAAGTTCTCGTTGGTATAGTCGTAGTCGGTATCATTCTCGTTGGAGCCGAACATTGCCATCACACCAAAACCAAGGTCGTCGTGACGGGAGAAGTGCCAGGTGGCACCGGCACGGCTGAAGAGGTTGTTGCCCTTGCCATCGTTTTCCGATTCGGTGATCATATTGGCATAACGATTGCCGCTGCCATCGAGATAGTCACGATCGGAGTAGCTGCCGCCCTCGTTGACACGACGGTTGAGACCGATGTTGGCATAGGCATCAAGAAGACCGCTGCTGTAATTGATGTTGGCTCCCGTGCGACCACCACCCAGATTGTTGAGGTTGAGCTGTACGCCACCGTAGTAGCCGGCCTTGCGATCGCGTTTGAGGATGATGTTGATGATACCTGCAGAACCTTCGGCGCTGTATTTGCTCGAAGGATTGGTGATGACCTCGATGCGGTCGATGCTTTCGGCGGGCATCTGCTCGAGGATGTCGCCGCGATTGTCGGCGGTGAGTCCCTGCGCCTTGCCGTTGATCCAGACGGTGACGCTTGTCGAACCGCGAAGGGAGATTGTGCCTTCACTATCGACTTCGACCGATGGGATGGTTTCGAGAGCTTCGCTTGCCGAAAGACCGGCAGCCGATGCCTGCGAACCGATGTCGAATACCTTCTTGTCGATTTCGAGACGCATAGACGACTTCTGACCAACCACATTCACTTCATCGAGAATCTCAGAGTCGTCATTCATCTTGAATGTTGACAGACGGACAAGCGCATCGTTGGTCTTGGCATTGACAGTGATGTTCTTCTCGATGGTCTCGTAACCTACATAACTGATTTTCAGTTTGTAGTTGCCGTTCTTGACATTGGACAGTTCGAAATGACCGGTTTGATCGACAATACCACCCGCTACCAGTTTTCCACTGGCATCGAGCAAAGAGACATTAACAAACTCGAGCGGGACATTTTTTGAATCAACAACCTTACCTCTAAGTATAGCAGCCTCTGTCGATAATACGGACATCGACAAAAGGGAAAACAGCAATACGTGCTTTGTAAAACGCATCTTAAATGATTGAATTGATAAAATAACTTTCCTTACTTAGACTGGCTAAATAAGGAAAGTTTAAATGGGGGGTTATTTTTTTGCAGCCATAGACGGCTGCAAGCGGAAACACGAATGACAAAAGGGCACGAGAGGCCGAAGGGCCGACGTGTTACTTGCTGAGATACTCGTGCATGCTGCCGGCGGCACGACGACCATCGCCCATGGCGAGGATGACGGTAGCACCACCACGCACGATGTCACCACCAGCGAAGACGTCGCTCACGGCGCTCTGCATAGTCTCTTCGCCTACGACGATGGTGCCGCGACGAGAGATCTCGAGGCCCTTGAAAGCCGATGGGATGATCGGGTTGGGCGAAACACCAATGGCAACGATGACAAGGTCGGCAGGGATGGTCTCGGTCTTGCCCTCGACAGGAACAGGGGAACGACGACCCGAAGCATCGGGCTCACCCAACTCCATTACCTGGAGGACAGCCTCCTTGACGCGGCCGTTTTCGTCGGCGATGTATTCGATAGGATTGTGGAGTACGTGGAAATCGATGCCCTCTTCCATTGCGTGATGCACCTCTTCGGCACGGGCGGGAAGCTCGTTGACGCTACGACGATAGACGAGCGTAACAGTTTCGGCACCCATACGCTTGGCGGTACGAGCCGAGTCCATAGCTGTATTGCCACCGCCACAAACGACTACATTCTTGCCCTTGAGCACAGGAGTGTCATAGCCCTGGCCACGACCTGCACCCATAAGGTTGATGCGAGTCAGGTATTCGTTGGACGACATCACGCCGATGAGGTTCTCGCCGGGAATGTTCATAAAGCGAGGAAGACCTGCACCCGAACCTACAAAGATGCCATCGAAGCCCATCTCGTGAATCTGGTCGTAAGAAATGGTCTTGCCGACAATCACATCGGGCACGAAGTTGACACCCATGTTGCGGAGGGTATTGATCTCGGCTTCGACCACGCTGTTAGGCAGACGGAACTCGGGAATACCATACTTGAGCACACCGCCGATGTCGTGAAGTGCCTCGAAGACGGTAACCTCGTAGCCGAACTTTGCCATATCGGCAGCGAAAGCAAGGCTTGAAGGACCAGAACCAACGGCACAAACCTTCTTGCCATTCTTTGGAGCACATTCGGGAGCCTTCATCTGGCCCGATTCGCGCTCATAGTCGGCAGCAAAACGCTCGAGATAACCGATGGCAACGGGCTTCTGCTTCATCTTGACCTTGATGCACACGCCTTCGCATTGCTTTTCCTGTGGGCAGACACGTCCACAAACTGCCGGAAGGCTGCTGGTCTTCTTGATGGTCTTAATGGCCTCGTCGAAGTTTTCGCGTTCGATGTTCTTGATGAATGTTGGAATATTGATGCCAACGGGACAGCCTTTCATACAGCTTGGATCAGCACAGTCGAGGCAACGCTTTGCTTCGAGCACAGCCTGCTCGCGGCTAAGACCCTGCTGAACTTCTTCGGTAAAGGTCGTAACACGATATTCGGGAGTCAATTCGGGCATCTTGACGCGCTCGATGGCTCCACGATCCTTTGGAGACATTGACTTGCGCAATTCTTCACGCCATGGCTCATTGCGAAGAGCCTTTATTTCTTCAAGTGTCATAATCTAATTCTTTGGTTAAGAGAAGTTAAGATGGGTTAAGAGGGGTAAAGAGAGGTTAAGATGGGTTAGGACAAACAACCATTCGAACCTTTCTTAACATTTCGAACCTTTCTTAACCATTTATTAAGTTATTCATTGCCTCAGTCTCTTCGGCACGATAGGCGCGCATACGCGACATCATCTCGTCGAAGTTCACTTCGGCAGCATCGAACTCGGGACCATCGACACAAACGAACTTGGTCTTTCCACCAACGGTGACACGACAAGCACCGCACATACCCGTTCCATCGACCATGATGGTATTGAGGCTGACGATGGTCGGCACTTCGTACTTCTTGGTGAGCAGAGCAACAAACTTCATCATGATTGTAGGACCGATGCAGACACACTTATCGACATGTTCGCGCTGGATGACCTGCTCAACACCCACGGTGATGACGCCCTTCTGGCCATAGGAACCATCGTCGGTCATGATGAGAACCTCGTCGGAGTTGGCATGCATCTCGTCCTCGAGGATGATGAGATCCTTGGTACGGGCAGCCAAAACCACGATGACACGGTTGCCTGCCTCGTGCATAGCCTTCACAATGGGAAGAAGTGGAGCAACGCCGACACCACCGCCGCAACAAATCACGGTGCCATACTTCTGAATGTCGGTAGCGTGACCGAGAGGACCGACAACATCGGCCAACTCATCACCCACATTCAACGCATTGATACGGGTAGAGCTGGCTCCAACAGCCTGAACCACGAGGGTAATGGTACCCTTCTCGGTGTCAGCATCAGCAATGGTAAGAGGAATTCTTTCGCCTTTCTCATCGAGACGGACAATGACGAAATGTCCGGCTTTGCGACTTTGGGCAATCAGCGGAGCCTCGACCTCAAAACAGGCCACCTTCTCGCTGAACATTTTCTTGCTTACGATCTTAAACATTATAAAATAACAATTAACGAATAACAATTAAAGTTCTTTGGTTGGTACAAAAACCTTTAACATAACCATATTTGGCTGCAAAAATACGATAAATTTCCATAAAAACAAAAATATTTCAGGAAAAATTCTTTTTATTTGCAAAAAATGTGTATATTTGCAGCGAAAATGATTTATCTTATTGACAAAAATGAAAGACTTTCTTCGTTCAGTTATTATTGTTATTATTATAATATGTGGCATTGCCGTGTATTTCGGCCACTATATGTTGAATGTAGCCGTCAGACCTGAGAGCGACCGTCGCCATCAGTTGGATAGCTGCTATGCCCGTGTCTATAACAAATATCCTGAAATGCAGATATGGCACGATTCGCTGGTGGCAAAAGGCAATCTGCGCGACACCTTCCTTCTGGCAGATGACGGCACGAAACGTCACGGTCTGATTCTGCGTCACGACAGCCTATCGAACGGCACCTCGCTCGTGCTTCACGGCTACGACGACAATGCCGTCATCATGATGCGATATTTCTATATGCATTATGAGGTGCTGGGACGAGATGTGATCGTGCCCGAACATTTCAACCACGGACTTAGCGATGGCGACCATATACGTTTCGGGTGGCTCGACCGACTGGACATCAAGAATCTCTGGATACCGCTGGCGCACCAGCTTTGGCCAAAGCAGGATATTGTGGTGCATGGCCTTTCGATGGGCGGTGCCATCACGATGTTCACTTCGGGTGAGGAATTTGCTGACTCTCTGCGTGTGAAAGCCTTCATCGAGGATTGCGGATACAGTTCCACCTGGGACGAACTCGTCTATCAGTTGAAGGCTGATTATGGCATGCCCTCCTTCCCTATCCTGAATATCGCCGACTGGTTCTCATTTTTCAGATTTGGCTGGGACTTCAAGGGCAGCGATGCCGTGAAACAGGTAGCCAAGTGCAAGAAACCGATGCTATTCATCCATGGAGATGCCGATGACTTTGTGCCCACGGACATGGTGTTCAAATGCTATGAGGCAAAAAAGGACGGCTACAAGGAGCTTTGGATTGTGCCCGGTGCTGCCCATGCGCGTTCGATTCACGAGAACTGGGACGAATATTGCGAGCGCTGCGAAGAATTCATCAATCGAGTTGAAGCAATCCAGTAAAAAACAATAGAAAAATATGAAATATAGATTTGCTTCGTTATTGTTGCTGTTTGTATTCCTCATTGGTCAGGTCATTCCGGCAAAGGCCATAGAGAAATACAATTTGCCCAAACATGACAGACCCACGGTGGCTGTCGTTCTGGCGGGCGGTGGAGCCAAGGGCGTGGCGCATGTTGCCGCCTTAAAAGCCATCGAGGATGCCGGCATCCCCATTGACCTGGTGGTAGGCACATCGATCGGCTCCATCATTGGAGGATTCTATTGCACAGGCTATTCGCCCGATACGATGAAGCAGATCATCAAGGGCACCGATTGGGTAAAACTCATCACCGATAATCCCGACTACAAAATAGAAAAGACATTGAGCATGAAGAAGGATAACGAAAGCTACCTGCTACGTTATCTGCTTGATCCCTCACGAAAGTTTTCTTCAACAGGATTGGGAGGAATACTTGGTGGCACCAACGTGATGCATTTCTTCCAGGATATCACCCGATTCCTCCCCGATACGCTACATTTCGAAGATATGCCCGTGCCTTTTGCCTGTGTAGGTACTGAAGCCATCAACGGCAAGAAAAAGGTGTTTACCAGCGGAAATCTTCCTACTTGCATTCGTGCTTCAATGGCAATACCCACGGCATTCACGCCTGTTACCATCGATTCGGTAGTATATGTTGATGGTGGCGTGGTAGATAATTTTCCCGTGGATGTTGCCAGGGAATTGGGTGCAGACATTGTTATTGGTGTGGATCTTGTCGTGAATATGACCAACGAACAACTCACCAATTCGGCCATCGATATGCTCTTGAACTGCATTGACCTGTATAGCCGAGAACAGTACAAACAAAATATCGAAGACTCCGACGTATATATTCCCATCGATGTGACCGGTTATAGTGCGGCATCCTTTGGTGCCACGGCACTCGATACGCTTATGCAGCGTGGAGAGTATTACGTAGGACTGAAGAAGGCTTCGCTTGACTCTTTGGCCAAGTCGCTTAATCTTAAGGAAGAACCCAAGCGCATTCGCGTGGGAGAATATTCCTTCGCAAACGCTGGCAAGGGTGGCACCTCATGGACGGATTCGCCCGATGCTTCACTCAGCAAAGTGAATGATGGTTCGTTGTATAGTTCAATCAATCTGGGTGCACGTTTCGACAATTCAGAATTTGCATCGGTAAAGGTAAGGTTGAACTGGGTTCTTTCGCACAAACACGCCACTTTATTCAAACTACAGACACGTCTGGGAGATCGTTTTGACATTAGTGGCGACATAAGCATGAAAACCGTTGGCAAACAACGACTGGGTATGAGCCTTAAGTTCAGGCGCCATGACTTGAGATACCTGTATGGCAAAAGGAAATCTGTGGACTGCGAATTGCGTCAAAATGGTGCCAATCTGTATTTGACGCAGGAATGGCGTTCGATACAATTCCTCTTCGGCCTTTCGTACAATAGTTATGGTTATCGGGATATTCTCGTTGATCCAAAGTTTGTTGAATATCTGCCAAGTGACAGATACAAGGAACGGCACTTCTCGTATTATTTCTCGGGAGAGATCAATTCGTTGAACAGCCAGAACTTCCCCACTCGAGGACAACAGATGATATTGAATGCCGACTTCATCACCGACAATATGGCAACATATAAGGACAAGACGATGCTTCCAATTGTTAGTTTCCGTTGGATGGCAGCTCTTCCATTCTCAAGTCGATTCACGCTCCAACCACATTTGTATGTACGCGCCATATTCAAGGAAGAGAGTGCCGACAAGCCATTTGCATTGTTCAACTTCGTGGGCGGATTCATGAACGAGATGGACTTCAGGCAACAGAGAACGATGGCCGGCCTGTATGACAAGGAGATGATCGGTGAAGACGGACTGGGCGTAGCTGGCACAGAAGTTCAGTATATGATTTTCAGGAACCAATACATTAAGGTTGCTGGCGATGTGATGTCACATACCAACAACATCAAGTACGCATTCAATCACGACGCATTGAACTGGGGTGTTGAAGCCAGTTACAACTACAAGACACCTATCGGTCCATTGACAGCGAAGGTCTATTGGAACAATGTGTCGGATAAGTTCAAGTTCTTCGTCAGTGGAGGTTATTATTTTTAATGAACCCGGTATGCATCTTCTGCGCATTGAATCGATTGAAACGATATGCGTGTAGCAGAGGCAGCTGCCAATGGTACTTGACGGCAAACAGACGGATTAGAATCACCACCAAGGCGCATCCCGATTGAGCAATGATCGTGGGTGCGCCATATCGTATGGCGGCTGTGTAGAACAAACCTCCTACAAGACACGCCATGGCATAAATGTCGCGACGGAAGATAAGTGGAACCTCATTGATGAGAATGTCGCGAATCACACCGCCTGCAGCACCCGTGCAAACACCCATGATGATGCAGGCATAAAGCGGGAAGCCGGCATCGTAGGTCTTCTGAATTCCTACAATAGTGAACAGGCCCAAGCCGATGGTGTCGAACAGGAAGATCGTCTGAGCAATCTCACTGATGAACTTGTGCAGAAATAGAAAGGCGAGCACGGCCAGCATAACAATGAAAAGATAGATCCACTGCGTCATCCAGAAGGGACTGACACCAATCATCACATCGCGCATAGTTCCACCACCAACGGCTGTGGCAAGACCAACGATGAAGGCGCCGAAGAGGTCGAACTGCTTTTCGGATGCCAACCGAAGACCGGAAATGGCAAAGGCGAAAGTGCCAAGATAGTCGATGATATCGACAAAGGTGAGATTGAACATAGTTTTTAGAAAAAAAATCGTGTAAAGTAATCAATACTTCACACGACCGTTATAACCAAAAATATTTAATAATCAAATTAAAAGTGGTAAGTGTTTAATGAAGCACTTCCAAAGCAATGCAGCACATAGTTGTGAAATAAGCCACAGTAGCGGCAATCTGCAAATACTTGTTCTTAAAAATACTTTCCATAATACTAATACCTTAAATTAATATATAAAAAACAAAAGCAATTTATAAAAGCCATATACTTACTAAATCCTTTCGGCCGGTCTTGAACCTTGACCTTGCCAGGGGTTTTGTTCTTTTTGACGCTGCAAATATACGGCATTTTTTCGAAATGCGCAAACGTTTGCACTAAAAATCGCTTTTGTCAGTCAAAATTTGGGTAAAATACTATGGATTTGCTATTTTTGGTAGGCAAATAAGAAGTATTAATTCGTGGGATCAGGACTTAATCGTACACCTGGAACATCATCTGTTGGAGGATGGTATCGGCCTTTTCCCTGCTGATTAGGGCTGTAACGATGGCGTGTCCAAGGGCAAAAGCAGCGCCTGGACCACAGCCAGTGATGAAGTTCTTGTCGCAAACGACTGTCTTCTTGAGGCAATTGGCGCCTTTAAGCTCGTGTTCGAAGCCGGGATAGCAGGTTGCATTCTTGCCATTGAGCAGGCCCAAGCGTCCATATACCAAAGGTGCAGCACAGATGGCAGCCAACCATTTGCCGGCAGCATTGTACTGAAGAATCGATTCGCGAAGAGGTTCGCAGTCGCTCAGATTGGTTGCACCAGGCATACCACCGGGAAGGAAGATGAGATCGCCATCGGAAAGGTCGGTGTCTTCAAGTAGCGCATCAGCAACAACCACAACTCCATTGGATGCTTCCACATCGTTGAATGGAGTGATGCTGACGATTTGTACATCAATACCTGCACGACGCATAATGTCGATGGGTACGGTTGCTTCGGCAATTTCGAAGCCAGGGGCTAACATTACGTAGGTTTTCATAGGATATTGGGATTATGACCCCCTCATTCCCCCTGCTTAGGGGGAGGACTTGCCGGTCAGTACTTTTTTTAAAAAAAAGGTTATGCTTGGCATTACTTAGTTCTTCCCCCTAAGCAGGGGGATTAGAGGGGGTCTGATTATTATGATCTAGTTTGTCCATCACCTATTATAATATATTTATAGGTGGTGATTTCGCGAAGAGCCATGGGACCACGTGCGTGAAGCTTTTGGGTGGAGATACCAATCTCTGCACCGAGGCCGAACTGGGCACCATCTGTCCACGAAGTTGGCAGATTCTGATAAACACAGGCTGCGTCTATGACACGGGCATAGCGGTCAAGGGCTTGCTTATTTTCACTTACAATACTCTCAGAATGCTTGCTGGTCATTGACGAAACAAATTGAATGGCTTCATCCAGGTCATTAACGGTTTTGATGGAAAGCTTGTAGGCCTGGAACTCATAACCAAAGTGTTCGGGTAGCGCATGCTGAAGGAGTTCGTCAGGATAATGGCCTTTAAGTGCTTTGTAAGCGGGTTCGTCGGCATAGATGATCACCTGCTTGGCTTTGTCGGGATTGGTGCAAAGCGGGGCACAAATTGTCGGGAGTTCGGCGAGCTTGTCTTTGTGAACCACCACACAATCCAACGCGTTACAAACGCTGATGCGGCGTGTCTTGCCATTGTTGACGATGGCGGCAGCTTTTGCCGTGTCGGCATCCTTGTCGATATAGGTATGACAAACGCCTGCGCCCGTTTCAATCACAGGCACCTTGGCAGTATCGCGTACGAAATCGATCAGACGACGCGATCCACGTGGGATGATGAGGTCAACTTTACCTACTGCATTGAGCAACTCGGCAGTAGCGGCATGATCGTTTGGAAGCAAAATGCATAGACCTTCGGGAAGACCAGCCTCACGTAATACCTTATGGATGATGGCCACTTCACAATCGTTGGAATCAGCGGCCTCCTTGCCACCTTTCAGGATTACGGCACTACCTGCCTTGAAACAAAGACTGAAAACGTCGATGGTCACATTTGGACGGGCTTCGTAAATCACGCCAATCACGCCGAAAGGCACAGAAACCTTACGAATTACCATACCATTGGGACGAACAGCCTCACTTAACTGAATATTTAACGGAGAAGGAAGAGAAGCAACATTGCGGGTGTCGGAAGCAATACCTGATATACGACTGGCATTGAGCAATAGACGGTCGTAGCGGTAATCAGCAGGGTCCATTCGGGACAAGTCTTTGGCATTGGCAGCGATGATGGCATCGACGTTAGCCTCCAAGGCATCGGCGAGCTTGTTGAGCACATCGTTGATTTGCTTCTCGTCGAGTTCGAGGAGCGAAAGACTTGCACGACGGGCTTGTTCAATAAGATGTTCGATCATTTTTGAGATATTTTTAGAGAAGAATTGTCTGAGTTATCGGAGCACTCTGAATTATCGGAATATTCGGAGTTATCGAAGGATTCAAAAGAATAGCCAGAATCAGAATTGTCGGAAGATAAAAGCGGGTCGAGGATGGGTGTGAACTTATTATGTACTTCGTCATATTCATAACCAGCACCATTAAGACGTGCAATCAATCGTGCGGGATCTACGTCTTCGCATTCGCAGAAGTCTTCCAACGAATCGTACTGGTCGCGAAGTTTCATATTTACCATGCTATACAGCATGTCGTTATCTTTGGGAATATACATTATT
>ONNR01000019.1 GCA_900319235.1 uncultured Prevotellaceae bacterium | reverse complement strand
TTGATTCCTTCAATTATCAATTTGAGGGATAATGGCAATAATATGCCCAAATTCTTATATTTTGTAATAAATTCGTTTGGAATTTAATACAGTATCTTAGAGATGCATCTCTTTGGAGAGGGTCGCCTAAAAGCTGCCGAAAAATATGATCTTACTGAGGAGCGCGTCAGACAACTGTACATCGGTAGCATTCAACGGATTTCCAAATCATTTCAGAAAACGATGCAAGAACTGCTCGACTTGAGAGCCGACAATAGTGACTTGAGGAGGAAAATCTTTCTTCTGGAAAATGAAATCAAGAAAACGAAAACCCTCGAAAAAGTTAATTCTCTTGCGTATGAAGAGAAACAATTGTGCAATAGTGCCTACGTATTACTGGATACTCCAATAAAGGATCTTCAATTTTCTAAAAGGGCCTTAAACGTCTTGATGGCAAACAAAGTATCTGTTTTCAGAGAAATACCCCAACTATCACTTGAAACATTAGTCCATTCCCCACAATGCGGACGAAAGACGGTGACAGAATTAAAACAATTCCTATCAAAGTTCTCCTTGGATTTTGACATGAAATATAAAGACGTTGTCTTTAGATTGATGAAATTCAAAGACGAGGATATAAAATCCGCCTTTGTTGATCTTCCCATCGATGATAATAGAAAGAAGACAACCTCATCAATAGCAGATAAGGGAGAAGAGATAGTCTTTGGGCCTGACAATTACGAAGACTAATTACTCGTTAATGCAAAAGGGATGTTCGCTGAAAAGATTGGGGAAATACTGTAAATACAAAACAAAAAGGCCATAAAACACACATTTTCCTACAAATATTTTGGAAATTATTGAAAAAGATGCTATCTTTGCAACGACTATCTGGAAAGTTAGTCCGTAAAACAATCATCAAAGGACATGATCAACGACAAACCAAAGGGAATCCCCTACGGAATGCAGAACTGGGAGGACGTGCGCCTCTCGAACTACTACTATGTCGATAAGACCCGCTTCATCCCCGAGATAGAGGCGGCGAATCACTATTTCATCTTCTTTCGCCCTCGCCGTTTTGGAAAGTCGCTGCTGATGAACATGTTGCGTCAGTACTATGACGTGCGCAAAGCATCGCTCTTCGACCGACTCTTTGGTGACTTGTGGATCGGTCAGCATCCCACCGAGAGCCACAACCAGTACCTCGTGCTCTATCTGAATTTCTCGATGATTGGGGGAGGATTGGACAAGTATGAGGAGAGCATGAATACCTACTGCATGATAATGATGGATGACTTTTGCCATCGTTATGCTGACCTATTGCCTAAAGATACTCTCGAAGGGTTGCATGCGCAAACCTCTGCTAACGCGATGCTGAGCCATCTGAATGTCATGGCACAACGAACAGGCCAACAGATCTACCTCTTCATCGACGAGTACGACCACTTTACCAACGACATCCTTGCTGACCCTGCTATTGAACATGCCTACAAGACGCAAACCCATGGCACAGGAGCCCTTCGTCAGTTCTTCAACGTGGTGAAAGGCAGTTCTGATAGTGCCATCAAACGCGCATTCATCACGGGTGTCAGTCCCGTTACAATGGACGACTTGACAAGCGGATTCAACATCGGCACCAACTACACTATGCACCGCAAGTTCAATGCGATGGTTGGTTTCACCGAAAAGGAGGTGCGCGAGTTGCTTGACTACTATCGTCAGCATTTCACATTCAAACATACTACTGACGAATTAATAGAAATCATGAAGCCATGGTACGACAACTATTGCTTCGCCAAAGAATGTATCAATGAGCCTCCTTTGTACAATAGTGATATGGTGCTCTACTTCCTCTATAATTATATTGATGGTGAAGGGAGAATCCCCGAGAACATGCTTGATGCGAATATCCGCACCGACTACAACAAGCTGCGGATGCTGATTCGCAAGGACCGGGGCTTCGAGCACGATGCCAGCATTATCCAAAGTATCGTTGAAACAGGCGGTATCACTGCCACATTGAAAGAATATTTCCCATCAGAGCGTCTCACTGATCCTGACAACTTCGTTTCGTTACTCTATTATTTCGGTATGCTTACTATCGCAGGAAGCAGTCTTCGCGGTATAAAGTTCCGAATTCCCAACCAAGTAGTGCGTGAGCAGATAGATACTCTTCAAACCGCGACAAGCAGAAAGGCGAATTCTACGTCCACGGATTCACTTTAGCAATGACCTGCCTGCAGAATTTCTATCTGCCCATCAGCGAGCAAGATGCTGGCGTTAAGAGCCTGAGAGGCCAGGAGGTGAGTGGTGGTTATGCCGACATCTATATGCAGCCTCGCCTCGACAACTATCCAGACCTCGAGCACAGCTATCTGCTGGAGTTGAAGTATCTTCCCTCGTCGTCCACCGACGCAGAAGTCGAGACAGCACGACAAATCGCCATCGCCCAGCTCACCCGCTATGCCCAAGGCATCAATATCGCCGACACGAAAGGCAATACCCAGCTCCATCGCCTGATTCTCGTATGGCGCGGTATGGAACTCGCCATCGCTGAAGAGTTTTAATAAAGGAATGGATTAATTGGAGTTTTGAAAATGGGTGATTATTCAACGGGAAATGGGGCAAAATGGGGGATTTTGGGTGTTTTTTGGCCATAAAAATGGGCCAGGTTATATCGGTTATATCGGAAAGTGTAAGTTTATGAAAAAAAATAAAAAATAAAGGAATAGTATTTTTTAATTTTTTTATAAAAGTTTAAAAAACCGATATAACCGATATAACCGACATAACCTAATGCGATAAAAAATGGTGAAGAAAAACTCTTCACCATATCGTAACTTGTCAAGCAGAAACTGGTTGACTGGATTTGGAAAGCAATGCCTGTGCATATTCATTTTCAGAGATTATCACTGCCAAATATCTCGCTCTATTTTGGGGCTTAATCATACTAAAACCAAGAGAGTTCATAGCTATGCCTATAGAACGCACCGGCAATTCATAGGACGAAATTGACGAACGGGAGAGAATTGTATCACGTATATCTGATGCAGAGTACCAACTGCCGGTTTCGCCATCGAGGGGCTTGCGGAAGAAGCGTAGGATACTCTCTTCGCACTGGTTGGGTTCGGCGAAGTCCTTGTTGTTGTCGGAGATCTCATCGACCTCTTCCTTGGTCAGCGAGGGACGATAGTCGGGCTGCTGGATGAGGTAGAGGGCTTCGGCGTATGCTTCGTCATAGCGGATGGGATGCTCATCGAAGTTGACGGTCGATTTGACTTCGATGGAGATGTATCGGCGGTCACCCGAAAGGTCGGAGAGATATTCCTTCTCGTTGCCAGTGGCTACGATGGATGCTCGACGGACGCGATTCTTGGCACTGCGGTCGTAGGCTCGGCGTATCTGCGTGCTGCCTGCGCTGACGAAGGCCTTCATCTGGTTTGCCCTGCCATGATGCACGAATTCGTCGAAGAGTATCAGCACATTGCTCGACAGGGCAAGGTTGAGGTCCTTGTCCTTGAGGTCGTCGTTGGGCAGCACGGTGCGAAAGAACTCCTTCAGCTGTGGTGGCACGAGATGCTTGCAGAAGTGCGACTTGCCGGCATTCTGCTTGCCTACCAATACGAGCATGAGCTGATTGTCCTCGTTTCGGCCTGCCATGAGTGCCACCATGTTGAGGAAGAACTTGCGGCCGTATTTCAGAAGGAAGGGCTGCTTCTCCTTGTCTTCGGGCACCAGGTGATTGAACAGGTCGTCGATGGCACTGTCGCCCTGATGGCTCGCCGGGTCGTAGGCGGGCAGGCTGTTGAGATAGTCCATGATGGGGTTGTAGGGCGCAGAGATGTCCTTCGACCTGATCATCGACTCGAAGTCTGTCTTGTTGACTCGGATGGATGCGCTCTTGATGCGCGTGTAGAGGGTGTTGAACTCGCGATCGTCTAGCTCGAACCATTGTGTGCCATCGCCGTCCTTGGGAAGGTATTCGACCTGTTCGTTGATGACATTGTAGCGATAGTCGGCTATCTCTTCGAGTTTCTGCATGGCCTGGATGAAGGGCGTCTCCTCGTCGTTGTCCCTGGACTTTCGGGGGCGGCCGCGTTTCCGCTTCTCCTGTGTCTTGATGGCGGACTGCTGCTTGGAGTTGACGTCCTCGGGATAACGTCCCGGAGGCATCGAGACGTCGATGTCGTAGTCCTTGGCTATCTGCATGAAGGTGCCGATGCCCATCTTACGCTGGGTGTTGTTGAGACACCAGTCGAACTTTTCGTTGACTTCGGAGGGATTGTATCGCGGATAGAACTTGCTGACACGATGGGCGAAGGGGCGTCCTTCCTCCCCCAACGCTGTGGCGAGCGACAGGATGATGTTGACCCAATCCTGTTCGTGGACCGTGATATCGATTTCGTCGGCTTCGATGCGGGAGACGACGAGCTCAACATGTTCGCGGACTGACATGGGTACTGCGTAATTAATCTTTTCGCACAAGGCTTGGTAATTTGGAGATTGCATGTTGTAGTTTAGGGATATTAAGGGATATTGGGGAGATTTAGGGATATTAAGGGACGTCACCTTTGCCTGTAGAGATTGGGACCCAAGAAACATTTGTCTCTTAGATTCCCTTAGAATCCCTTAGCATCCCTTAAAATCCCTTAGATTTAAATCTGGATTGATGTAGCAATCGGGGTCGTAAGGGAGGAAACAGAGGCGGCAGATGTCCTTGCCGCTCTCGTCGGCTATGATGCCGTAATTGATGCGCAGATAGTCGGCGATGATACGGAAATAATGACCATGCTCCTCGGGCCTGACGTCGCCCAGGTACACAATCCACTTGAGTCCGTTCCCGCTGGGACTGACGAAAAGCAGTTCGGTCTCGAAATAGGGATCGTTCAGCAGCAGTTGACGGATGTCGTGCAGACGCTTCTGACTGGAAATGTTGTCGATGTCGATGACGATCAGTTGATTGTAGAGGAAGAGTGAGTGGACATTGCGATACTTGAAGACTCCTGCGGGGGTGAACGCCCGGAAGTTCAATACCTTGAACCTTCTGGCTTCCTTCTCATCGGTGATCTGACGGAGTTCGAGTGTGGCTTCCTTGGCTATTCCTCCCTTGATATAACGGTAGATCTCGTACGGAGCACGAGCGTCATAGAAGGGTTTGACCTGAGGCACTGCCATCCCCTGCTTGTTGATGTAACCGCAGCCAAAGAAGGAGAACTGCGGTTTATAAAGTCGACTGACATCTGCTTTTGACGTATCCATTGCAGGTTAGATTTAATGTTGCTGCAAAGATACAAAGAAATAATGATATCTCCAAATTTTTTCGGAGAAATTTTGTGTTTTTCGGTTAATTTGTATCGATTATTACTCCTATTTGTTAACCTATTCCTATTTTTGGGGCATAATAACCCTCTTTTTGATTAAGAAATCACGACATGACATTGAGGTCGGCCTTGACCTTGTCGCTGGCATCGTAGAGCAACTGCCTGGCCTTTTCGGAGTCGATGAGGTGGAGAGCAAGGGCGTTGAGAACCGTCCAGCTGAACGTGTCGTAGAGCGGGGACTCGATGTAGAGGCTCATCTCGACCGCGTTCTTGAACGAGGGCGACTGGTTCTTCATTATATTATAAGAGGTGTATTTCGAGGTTGAGATGATGCCGAGCGACTCGCTCTTCTTCATGAGCGCATCGATGCTGATGCCATACTTCATCTGCAGGGGACGGTAGAGCATGATGATCGATTCCGAGAAGTGCTTCCTGAGATAGTCGCGGAAGGGCTTTTCGGGGATGAGCATCTCGTTGGCGAATTCGTTGCAGAGGCTCTCCTGCTCCTTGGGTGCGACACCATCGAGCCACATGACCTGGTGACCGAGCTCGTGGAAGGTGGTGAGACGACGGCGCTCAATGTACGGGGTGTTGTTGTTGATGGCGATGAAGACGTCGTTCGAGTTGGCCACAGTGCCGCTCAGACCATCGAAATTCCTGTCGGCATCGACGAGCAGCACCATGATGCCGTGCTCTTCGAGCTCGGACTTCACGTCGTAGATGGGCTCGTTCCCCAGGCCCCATTCCCGACGCAGCATGGTTGCCCTCTGGCGTGCTTCCTGACGCGTGCGGACCGGCATCTTAGCGAGTGGGCATGGCAGACCCATGGCGCCTGCCTCCTGCATGATGTGACGGACGTGGAGACAGCGCTCCACCTTGTCGAGCACCTTGGCTTCGAGCGCCTTGCTCTCGCCCTTGGTCATGGAGCTCTTCTTGCGGAAGTTGATCTGGCACTTCTCGATGTCGTCGTTCATGGGACGGGAGAAATAGGTGACATCGACATTGAGGGCCTTTGCCAAGGCTTCGAGAACCTTATCGGTGGGCATCATCTTGCCGCTCTCGTATTTCGAGATGGCGGGCTTCGAGACGATATTGCCCATCAGTGCGCACAGGCCGTCGAGCGTGAGTCGCTGCATGACCCGCGCCTTCTTCAATCGCTGCGAGAAGATCTGAATGTCCATGATGTTTTGGTTTATTGTCGTGAGCAATCTTGATTGCTCGGTGCAAAGTTAACGAATTTCGCCAAAACCATCGTCAAGATTAACCAAAATATGCATAGTTTTTAAGGTATTTTAATCTATTATTCATTTGATTATCACATCGAGTTTGCATTTATCGCATAGAGCACTCTGACGGCCGACAGGATGCTTGCGCGAATTGCGGAAGTACTCTGACGGCCGACAGAATGTTTCCGCATTTGGATAGAGTACTCTGTCGCGCGACAGAGTACTTGCTCCTGCAGCATAGAGCATCGTGACGGCCGACAGAGTGTTTCCGCGATTGGAGAGAATACTCTGACGCGCGTCAGAGTGCTTGCTCCGTTCGAAGAATGACCATTCTCGGCCAGGATTGGTCATGCCTCGGATGGATACAGCATCACGACGGGCGACAGAGTGCTTGCCTCTGCAGGATAGAGTACTCTGACGGGCGACAGAGTACTTCCGCGGTTGTTGCAAGTATTCTGTCGGCCGTCAGAGTGCTTGCTTCTGCAGAATAAAGCATCATGACGCGCGACAGAGTACTCTATGACATAATAGACGAAGAATCCGAAAATGTAACCTGCTTTCCGAGCTGTGACGAACTCTAATCCGAAAGCACAATTCCTCATTTCCAATCGTGGTATGTATGCCTACGTTCGTAGACGTACAACTTTCTGCAGGAAATGGTGCGCCTACGTTCGCAGACGTACATGATCCGATAGCAGCATGTCCCCCAACGTTCGTAGAAGGACATGATCCGATGACAGCATGTCCCCCAACGTTCGTAGAAGGACATCATTCGATGGTAGCATGTCCCCCAACGTTCGTAGAAGTACATGATTCGATGGTAGCATGTCCCCCAACGTTCGCAGACGGACATGTTCCGATGGTAGTATGTCCCCCAACGTTCGTAGAAGGACATGTTCCGATGGCAGCATGTCCCTCAACGTTCGTAGAAGGACATGATTCGATAGTAGCATGTCCCCCAACGTTCGCAGAAGGACATGTTCCGATAGCAGCATGTCCTCTTACGTTCGCAGAGGGACATCATTCGATGGTAGCATGTCCGCTAACGTTCGCAGAAGAACATGATTCCACAGAATGATGTCCTCTTACATTCGTTGAAGGACATGCGGCGATTTAGGGTGGCATATTTAGAGCCCTAAATGTACCAGGTCCTAATCCTTGTTTTACGGAGGAAGTTGACCTTGCACATTTAGGCCCCAAAATAGACCAGCTTTAATATCTCAGTTCCGACCACTACCTTTTTTCACGAATTTGCGATTTTGAGAATTATTAAAAGAAGATGAAAAATTCTGATCGACCGAGCAGAAGCCTGAAAGGCTGGAGAGAACACAGGCGGGGATGATAATCCCCGTTTATATTGGAGCCAATAAAAGGAGTGCTGAAGGCACGAAAGATCTTTCGCCCTTTCAGGGCTTCCGTGTATTGGGCATCTGATACACGGGGGTGATACCCCCGTCTGTAGTCTATTCGCCCCTTCGGGGCTGGCGGGTCCAATAGCAGATAATCTGGTTAATCTGAGCAATCCGTAGAGGGTTTGGGCACACAGATGGTGCAGATGACACAGATTATTGCTAGAGTATCGGTTGAAGGCTCTAACATGAAAAAGTGGAAAGATTTCCGTATTTTCGTAGGTTTTGCACTAAAAAATTTCCGTATTTTCGTAGGTTTTCCATAAAAAAATTTGCGTAAGTCAAAAGACATTTCAAAATTCAAACTTTTCTGTGCTGATACAGGATTGTTTGTTACTCTTGCCTTTTGGGATAAAGACCACACAGAAAATGTCATATATCAAAAACTATTAAGTGATAAACTTAATACCAATCTTGGTTATGTCTATGAAAATATGGTGGCGCAGATGCTTGCGACATCAGGGAATAAACTATTCTATTACTCATGGCCAAAGGACGCAACCCACAACTATGAGATTGACTTCCTTCTTTCGCGCGGAGCCAAACTTCATCCTATTGAGGTAAAATCTTCTGGCTACAATACCCACAAATCCCTTGATGCGTTCTGCGAAAAGTTTTCTCACATCATCGAAAGACGTTATCTGATCTATACCAAAGATTTGAAAAAGGATAAGGAAACACTTCTGCTTCCCATCTATATGACTTCGTTCATATATTATGAAGTTTGCACAAAATTATAGGCGTTCCCCAACGTTCGTAGAGGGACATGATTCAACAGAATGATGTCCGCTAACGTTCGCTGGGGGACATGCGTCGATTTTGGGAAGGACACAAAAACAGCAGCAAAGTCACGGGGCTTTGCTGCTGTTTATGATTGGTTGAACGCAGAGGCCTAAATCAGCTTATTTCTCAGGAGCCAACAAAATCGGAAGCAAATATCATCCTACCCCTTCCGCTCTTCCTTATAGAGTCTATTCACGGAAGGACATGTTTCTGCAAAATGATGTCCACTAATGGTCATTGGGGGACATACGAGAATTTTTTGCTATTTAAATTTGGAGATTTACAAAAAAACCTTAGAAAGTTTCCTTACACTGTTGCGAATAAAAAAAACAGGTATGACAGAAGCCATACCTGAATGATAATATAATGCGTAAATAATATTACGATCTTGCCTGACAGTGAGGACTCCGACATTACTGCCACCACTTGTCGCCTCCCACATTATTAGCACCGACCACATACCAAAATCCAGGATGTTTTCCTCCTTCATACCAATAACTGCCACCTTCGGGTGCGCCTCCATAAAAATACTCGTAGCCCAAGGAGATCTTCTGCAGTTCCTTCATCCAGCTGATGTCCACAGGTCCCCACCAAATGGCAGGAACGCCTCCCATATCTTGGTATTCGATAATACCATCAGTACTATCGACCTTGTCAAGCTCTTTTGCCGGATTTCCTACCAACAACTTGACATCCCCAACCTTATTGTTGCCCGACAGACGGTTTGCGAAATTTGTCACATCATCTGCAGTAAGCCATTGATCACCTGTCCATTCGATGCCAGGTATTCGGACGGCTTCAAGTTTGACGCCATAATTTGGGTCTCCCACATTAATAGGGGAATAAAGTGTCTTGTCGCCTAACTGAAAGGTCTTATGTTCCACTCTGGCATTGCCATTGCCCGCATACATCACCTCATGAAGTTCATCGGTAGTCACCCAGTCATTTTCATTCGCTGGATTTCCCCCTTTAGGCAAAATCTTCAGACGCACGGGCAGTGTGCCGCCGACAGCACGCAGGGTGATGCCCGTACTCGTAAGGTCAAAAACTACGTCATTGTAGTCATAGTCAAACGATTTGAGGTCTTCCGAGAAAAAGCGCTTCGAACTAGCGATAGGGAGTTTCCCTTCAATGAAGAGAACCACGTCATTGAAATCACGATCTGATGTGCCACCTGAGAACCAAATGTCTTCAAAGCCAAGAACGATAATCTGCTCCTGAGTACCATCTGCTGTCAGATTCTCCAGGGAATAGAGAAGGGTTGACGGACCCTCATATTTAGCTCCATTTGGCGACGAACCTCCATTGGGATCGGGCTTCTCATCGGAATAATAAATATGATACTCCTGCTCAGCCGGTCTAGTATATTCCATATAGAAGGAGAAAGGTGTATTGTAAGTCAACTCCACTTCTGCTGCCAGTTCAGGATTACCATAATAACGTTCGGGATTAGAGCCAGGAACAGTATAATAACTCATTTCCTTACGAATGGTTTTTGTCGTGAATAATTCCTTATGCTCTCTCTGTCCGTTGGCTAACCTATAGCTGATTCCGAAGTGAAAATCCCATTCAGGAACGGTCTCAACGTTACCACCATAGTTAACAGCAGAAATCTTGAACTTGCCTACCGACCTCAAAGTATAGGTATTCTGTCCCTGATTAGAGTTATCTTGTCCAGCTGGAAGTTTATTATCAATGATGCTCTGAACCAAAGCTTTATCATATTGCTGTGCCACACCTTCAGTAGTCACCTTACATACAGGATCACCTTCTGCCATCGTTGCTCGTGTCGTACTGCCAAAAAGATTCTCCATCCTCTGGGCATAAAAATCCCAACGCTGATCAGCAGATGGCTTGCCGAACTCTTCGATAAAGCCTTGTTCGAAGGCACGTTCCTGAAGCACTGCGGTGCTCACATCAAAATCCTCCTCTTGGCAGGAGGTAAGGCTGCCAAGCCCAAGGATAGCCATTGCGGTTACCGCAAAAGTAAAAAACTTTTTCATAATAGATTTTAAAATAAAAAAATAATAGTTCAATTAATCAAAATAAAACTAGTAATCAAACTAATAAAGCAAAGAAATAAATTGAAATGTGAAAACTCGGTCACAAAGATAGACTATCTTTTTCAATCTACCAATTGAATCGCGACAATAAGCAGTCTCCACATTCACAATTTACCGTTTCTTTTTCACTCCTGCAATCTCGACTTAGCACTATTCGCCTTCATCTATATAACCCTATCATTGCTTCATGACAAGGGGTGTCAAGATACGGGTGAGAGAATGGGCGACGGAGGGCGACGCGGGGTTATTCGTAACCCTTCCAGTCGGTGTCGCGGGGCTTGGCCAATTGACCGCCGCCGTCGGAGGGATCGTCGGTCAATTGGGGATCGGAGGTGACGATGATGTCGGAGGGTGTCGCGCGATGAAGGCGCCAAGTGGGGGTGATATATTGCTTTTTCATTGTGGGGGTTGTTGTTAATGAGACCCCCTCGGTCCCCCTTAAAGGGGGATGACTGGTGGGTCCGGACTAGCAGAAAGTCCCCCTATGCAGGGGGATTTAGGGGGTCTGCTTATTTTACGAAAACTTTCTGGGCGGTGCCATCGTCGAGGATGAGGATGTTCAGGCCCTTCTGGAGGGAGGAGTGGCGATGGCCGGCGGGGGTGTAGATGCCAGCGGGAAGGGTATCGGTGGTGAGGGTGGAGATGCCTTCGGTCTCGTCGTCACCATTCCCGGGGAAGTTGATCTTGGGGGCCTGACGGGATGCGTCTTCAGGGAGACGGAGGAAGGCGCGGAACTGACGGGCGAGACGGTTGCCATCGGCATCGTTTTCGGATTCGACTTCGGACTTGGTGCCGGAGAATTTGAAGAATGCGGCCTTGCCGCCCTGCTCCTGCAGGATGTAGTCGGTGCCCTTCTGGAGCATGACATTATCGGCCACAGCTCCTACCAGGATGCCTTCCTGGAACGATGGCTTGTCGGCGTCGATGGCTTCGGGGCCTTCGAAGGTGTAGTCGCCTGGAGTCGCCTTCACGATATAGGGCTTGTTGCGGGCGATGCTGCCTTCCTCCTGCAGATTGAGGACGCCATTCGCATCGACCTCGGGGCAGCTATAGACCTTCATACCGTCGGGCAACTTGGCATTGAAAGGCAGGATGAGTGTGCCGTAACCTGTTGAACCTACACTGTAGTCGACCGTCAGCTTGTTGCGGTAGGTGAAGGTGAGGGCAGGATAGTCTTCCATCGGCTGGTCGTTGCCCATTAACAGTTTCACGGTGTATTGCTTGTTTGCCTTCGGTTGACTTCCCGAAAACTCCAAGAATTCAAGTACAGAACAATAGTCTATACTGCCACTATGTATTGAGCCAGGTTGAGCTTTACTAAATGTAGCAGAACGGAAAGATGCGGCATGTTCAATCTCTAGCCTTGTTTTTAGTTCGATATCACGAGTAACATGGCATTCGCTCTTTATCTTATAGAATAAAGACATGTCATCTTCGTACACGTTGTTGTCGTTATTGAAATAGGGCTCTTCGACAAAAGAAATCTTCAGATAAAGCACTTCGACAGAGAATGTTGTTTCACAAGCATTATAGTTGTCTGTTTCGGTAGCCTTGGCCGTTATTTCAACGGTGCCCTCGACCTTGCCTGTAATTATTCCTTTTTCATCGACAGTTGCAATTTCGGGGTTGGACGAGACGAATGACACTTCACCGTCATATGCAGACGGCCATTTGATTGTGATTTGTCCGTCGGTATCTACGGTTGTTTTATTGAGCGTAAATGTTACATCGGACTTTACGAAGATGGAGACGTTGATTTCGAATGTCTTTTCGGTGGCGAGATAAAGCCGCTCGTTATCGGCTTCGCCCTTTACCGTAATCACCGCCTTACCTTCCGAAATGCCCTTGATGACGCCCTGATCGTCAACAGTCGCTACATTCACATTGCTTGAACTATAGGTAATCTTGCCCTGATAATTACTATCATGATTAATCTGAAGGGTTTCGTCGACGTATAGATCGGTGCTATTGACGCTAAAGTTCACCTCAGCAAAGTCTCGGTTTTTGGCACCCGTGATGGTTACGGTCGGAATCGTCTCAGATACCGGAACATCTATTTCGAACCATTCGTCAGTGCCTGTAATGCGAAAAACGGGATGTAACTCGTAAACGCCATTGTATTCAAATTGGGAAAGATCGTAATCCAAACGCATATTTGACCAAGAGATACTACCGGATTCCCTATTCAACTCCTGTCGGGTTCTAACTGTCAAATAATCGATATTATCGTAACCACGTTCCACTACCTTAACTCCAAAGTCGAAATATGTTTTAGGTGCATCGGCAAAAAAAGATATATTACCGGCGATACAGCTCATATTTGTGACAGCGTAAAGCAACATGAGTTTTACGGCACCCATTTCCTTGTCATAAATATAGTTGTCCTCGTATGTCTTGTTCCCGACCATCATGTAAATAGGATCATCGGAAAAGAGATTCAGCGGGAGCCCCAAATGGCAACTCTCGACCCCTCCCTTGTCCTTCATGACATTCACGAGAATCATCTGACCGGTAGTGTAGTCTGCCCCATTTCCGGCGCCGCCGATACCGTTGCCATTCGGTTTGAGTGCCCCTCTTCCTGTCAAGGGATAAATGCCGTCGCAGTAGCCGTTCCAACCCCAGTTGAAACAGAACATTTCCTTCTCGCTATCGTAGCCGTCGCAGATGAACTGATGTCCTCCACCATATTTGGATGAAGATCCTGAATACAGGACGGGACGCTTGGCAGCGAGCTCGTTGTACACCAAATCTTCCCAATCTTCATCGGAATAATAGATTCGATATTCGTTGCGAACTGACCGGTCAAAACCATAGAACTTTACAAACGCCGGCCCAATATCTTCAGACGCTGCTCCACTTGCGGATGTTCCATAATCCATAAAAACCGAGACACCTGCATGGTACATGAGAGTACCTACAGCCTTTGCCTCTTCGTCGGAATAATCGCCCGAATATGACGCAAGCATATGGTCCCAATCATAGGTTGTAGAGCCGAAATCAGCGCTAAATATATGTTTATTACTTTTATATTCATTACTGCCTGTACCAGTCGTTTCAGGCCATCGATGATAGTACATCACCTGTGCCATTGCAGTTGCCACACAGCCCGTGACATAGCGTTTGTCATCGCTGTCATAGATGGGGATCTCACTATTGTAGGGATAATCCTGGCCCCATTTGGTTTGAACAAGGGGGGCGATGTTAGCACGTGCCTGAGCGGCTTTGGCACGATGGGCTGCCATGGCTGCGAGGGCTTCGTCGGATGGAGCCTCGGCATGGGCGATCTGCTCGGTGTATTGGTCGAGCCACCAACGGAAGTTGTCGGGCGCGGTGTCGTAGTCGAAGGAGCCGTGGTCGCAATAGCCGAGGATCTCGAGGGCTGCCTCGTCGCCACCTGCGATGACGAAACCTTCGTCGTCACCGATGTTGAAGACATAGAAGCAGGTCTTGGCTTCGCTCTTCGAGGTGTAGGCGAGCTGGAGGTCGGTGGACGCGGGCTGTCCCTTGGCGTGCCTGGTGCCCGAGGTCTTGCTGGAAAGGAACTGGAGGGCGTTGCTCCTGGCGACATCGACGGCGATTTCCTGTGCCATCACTGCATTGCCTGCCAGCAGGAGGAATAGTGAGATTGCGATGGACAAATGTCTCATAATGAACAATTGAAGGTGTAATTAAGAGGATAGATTGCTAGTGTAATTGTTGACATATGTCCCAAAAAGGAGAATATGCGCTGCAAAGGTATGGAACTTTTTCGAAACTTTCAAGTTTTCATGAAAAAATTTTCATCCAAATTATAACTACATGCTTTTCATTAAGATCTTTGTTCGAACAAGTCATCCCCCTTTAAGGGGGAATGAGGGGGTCTTCCCTTATCTCCACTTCTTAATCGTCAAAACCACCACGCCCCAGACCTCAAAGTTCTCGATGTCGTTGATACGGATGGCGCTGTAGCGGCGATTGGAGGGATGGAGCAGGATGTAGTGGTCCTCCAGATGGCTCAGGTCGAGGAACCTGATGACGAACTCGTTGTTGACGAAAGTGACGATGAGATCTCCATGCTTCGGTTCCTCTGCCTTGTTGATGACGGCGATGTCGCCTGGATGGATACCCTCTTCGATCATCTGATCAGTATCCACACGTCCGTAGAATGTGGATAGGGGATCGCTGACCATACTGACGTTGAAGTCGAAGAACTCATCCTCATGGTCTCCGGCTATTGATGGATACCCAGCCTTGATGGCCTGGGCGTAATGCAGCTTCAGTTCCTCATTGAACTCTGCTGGAAGTATTTCTATTTCGGACATAGTCTATTAGATAAGGGTTATTTCATCCTGATGAATTCCTCTCGGAAGGCATAAAGGGGAATTTCTCATTTTCCCCTCTTTCACCCACAAAAACAATAAAAGCAAGTTAGACATCGGTCATCTTCAGGAACCAGGGGATGAAACGGACAATCTCCTTGTCGATCTCCTGAATGCTATCCAACTGGTTGAAGGGGCGGATATCGCTGTGGATGAAATGATGCTTATTGTTGTTCTTCTTGAAGTCCTTGACGGTGCTGGCATCTGCCTTCAGGTTGTAGGAGTCCTCATTCGGCAAGGGCTTACGGAATCCCATCAGGAGTTTCTCGACCGTCCAGCGATTGTGTTCGACAATGCCCATACGCTCGACAAGGTCAGCATCGAGATGCATCAGGTCGTTGATGCCCATCGCTTCAAAGGTCCGTACCCTGAAAGGAATGTTATAGGCCCCATAAAGGCTTGACCATTGATCGGACTCCTTACACGTCTTCCACAACGCATGAGCTTCCTGAAGCACCTGTTGACGATCGTACTTCATCATCCCCTCCAGACCATCGTCAGAAACCTTTGTCGTGTTGAAATAGAGGTGATACAAATAGTTGATACATTCGCCCATCAGTCGAGTGCGTTTCTGAACATCGAAGACAATATCGGTCATACCGAAAGGATAGATATTGGCATAACGACTGACAGGTTGTGAAGAAACGACCTGACCATCGGGACCAATCGTCTTCTTCTCATATTGATGGGCTGCCGACGTGGCCTGAAGTTTTGAGAGGAACGTGCTGGACGTGTTCTGATGAACGAAGACCGGCACACATGACTCATAGACCTCGTCAGGAAGACTCATGGCTGCCGACATATTCAGACGAGCATCGGTCATGGCTAACACAATGGACAGCAACTGATCGCCGTCGGTAGCCCATTGGGTGATCAACTTCTGAATCTCGGGCGAATAGATATCACCTTTGACAAAACCGAACTCTACATCGAGGAAGTCGGCATCATCACCGCTGAACTTAGTGGCGGGTATCAACTCGCCTTCATAGCGATAGGACTCAACTTCGAAGAAATGACGGTAACGGCTCAGGAATAGGAACCTCTCCTGATCGGCATTCAGGTCGATAAAGGTGATTTCGGTCTTATGGTTCTTACCGTCGAAATTGGGGAAGTGCAACATCTTGGCGGCTTCGATAGCCAACGTCATGCCAAAGGTGGAAGCTCCGACGATGACAAGATGCACATGACGATGATCGTCGGGCGTAATGCCGTCACGATCCAAATGAGGATAATTGTGGGTTACCCCATTATCGGTATAGTTGCAATCGACGAACATCTGCTTGGCCCAATCGACATAGAAGTTGAACGGAACAAACTCTACACCGACTTGTCGCAAGTTGTCAAACAGGTCGGTCACCTGCATGGCTGCATAAGTTTCGGCATCCTCGAAGACGGCGGTGACGGTGTCGGGATGATCACTGCCAGCCTGCTTCAACAATTCCGCTATCTTGTCAAGACACTCGATGTTCATGGCATCGTGATTCCCGGCTGTGCGGTCACCCACCACATAGATGCTGCAGGCTTGGGCCAGACGCAGTTCCTGCAAGTCCTGCAGAGAGGTACGGTGCCCATTACGGATGATGATACGCTCTTCGAATTCCTGGGCTATCGACACCCGCAACTTCTCCCGAAGTTCCTCGCTGGGCAATGAACTCTGGAGCAGCACATACATCTGCTGATTGCCTTCACAAACCTGCCTGATAATCGACGGGACGATCTCATCATAGCCAAGAACCACCGTATGACCAGAGACCAGATAGGTCTTCTTACCCGACCGGTAATTCTCGATACGACGCTCGAGCATATTGGTGAAGATGGAGATGAGCATGCCGCCAAAGAGGATGATGCCCAAGAGAGAACCGAGTGTGACAAACAGCATCACCCAACGTTGTCCGCCTTCGGGAAAGTCATCCATATAGAGGGTGTTGAGCGCATTGCCATCGATCAGGATATACAACGCCCACTCCCAGAACGTCAGTTTCTGTGCATCCTCGCCAAAAGTGAGTTGCGAGCACACAATCCATCCGATGACCAATGCCACCAAGAAGATAACGATCAGGACCAAAATCTGTTGCCAGACACTCTCAGAGAATATCCGGTCGAACTTCAGCCGCCAATTATGCAGCTTCGTCTTTCGCCTCGTTGTTGCCATGTCCTATACGATTTTTCATTCCTTAATGATAAACCCTATGATCTTTGGTCCACCTCCACCACCAAGCATAGCAAGGAGAAGAAGAATGAAAATAACGCTACCAATCCATCCCATCAGATAGATCATATGGCCAACGAACATCACCAAGAACAGGAAGGTGGCCAATGCACTCACCACATAGAGGGGGGCATAAATCGCAAAGCCGATCAGTCCCAACACACCCTTATCGCCATCGATAAACATCGCGATAAGATGTAATGCCAATCCGACGAAGAAAAGCAGAATTATCCACGGCTGGAGGAAAGAGAGGAACAAAAAGGTGAGCAGATAAAGGATTCCACAGCCAAATACGGTAACAGTACCGATATGCTTTGCCGCCGAGCGCGCTTCATCCTCTCCCGCTAATCCAAAAAAGATGGATTGGACAAAAAACAGGATGGACAGCATGACCAGCCAGAACGCGATTGAGAACAACTCATCGTGAACGAAGAATCCAGGACTGCCACTATAGCACAGCATACACTTCAGCTCGTAATAGCCCAAAATGGCCAATCCCATCAATGGGATATATTTCCCCAAAAAGAAGCTGCCCAGAATCTTGGATAATATCCAACAAACCAATAATACGATAAGCGGCAGGAGAAGCATATACTCGAAATAGCGGGTCGATTTGCTTTGCTCGATATGGATGCCCACGGAAGACAATGCTTCGAGGACCTGTTTCTGAATGACCACAGCGGGATCCTTCTCGTCGGTCGCGGTTTTTACACCTTCATCACCCGATGCCAGTGATTTCCCTTTCTCCAAATATCTTGAAGCCACATAGAATGTCTCGCCAGCCTCATTCGTGCAGGAGGCCCATCCGTTGATGATTGTATCCACCTGGATGACATCACCCTTCGTAAGCGAACCCATTTTTTCGGCCGTGCCATTAGGTGCTACCCTCATGTTCAGATTGGGTGAATTCACCACATAGGTTTCTGCTGCATAGCCCGCCATGCATAGCAGTAACAGTGCAAAAATTGTAAGCAGTTTTTTCATATATTTTTCCCTTAAATGTTTCAGAATCCAATCTTTCCCGAAGCCTGACGGCTCCACACGAAGTGGTCGACGTCTTCGGCAATGACCTCAGGGTCGGAACTGCCATCGGATGCGATTCTCAGCTGGGCAATCATTGCTATCGACTGTGACAGATGCTGCATGGTTCGTGCAGAGACGGGCATATTCTTCGATTCGCCGTTCTTCAGATTACGCACAAATGCATGCAAGCTTTTCCTGGCATCGGCAGAAATATCCAGTTTGAAGTCACGATGCAAAAGATATACCAGGACATCGGACAGTTCCTCGATGGAGAAATCGTCGAACACTATCGAATTGTGATAAGAGGCGACACCGCCGGCTGCCAGCGTCTTGGCGATGGATTCGTCGCTGTTGGTGACACGGGCCATCACGAATGCCGTCACCTGCTTGTACTCGGTAATCTTGTTCAGAATCCACATGCGCAGATTATCGTAGTTCTGGTTCTTGTATTCGGGGGCGTCCATATCGAGGAACAGCAGTCCGTCGCTGGCTTTCCTTACGGCATGCTCCAACACCTTGAAGCTGTTGTTGCCCATCAGCTCCTCGGCACTGACACAGACCGTATGACCGAGCTTGAGAATGCCCAGTCCCTGGAGGATCCTGGAAAGGATCTCGGCTACGGTACTCTTGCCCGTTCCTGTACGGCCAATGAACTCCCACCACAGATTGGCAGGCTGAAGGCGCAGCGTACCTTGCTCGTGCTGCAGACACAAGACAGTGACATAATCGTGAAGAGCCTTCTTGGCGGTCTGCAAGCCCACGAGCTTGTCCAACTCCTGGAGTGACGCATTGAGCAACAGCCGGTCGATGGCTTCGGGCTTCAGATAGTGCAACCTCAGATCGGGAATGTCGCAAGCCTCAATCCGTGTCAGCTGCTCGTTGCTGATCTGATCGGCAGACAAGGCCGACAACCTGTTACCCATGGCAGGAATGACCTGTGAGGTGAGCAGACGGGTGATGAAACGACCGTTGCCGAAGTGTTCGTCCTTGTGATTGTAGGCATCGATCACATAATCGGAGAGCTTCTTCCCGGCCTCGGGTGTCAGCACATAATGTTCACGCTCCAGCACCTTATGACCGATCTCCATGAGCTGATCGGGTGTATAGTCGGGGAACTCGAAGACGTAGGAGAAGCGGCTCTTCAGCCCTGGGTTGCACTCCAACATATCGTGCATCTCGTTGGTATATCCAGCCAGGATGACCATCAGGTCGGGTTCCTCCTGTGCCAGGAAGGACAGCAGGGCCTCGATAACACGCAAGCCATAGTCCTTGGTGTCGTCGGCCTTGACAAAAAGCGAATAAGCCTCGTCGATGAACAAGATGCCGCCTGAAGCCCGCTGAAGGGCATCGAGCGTATTCTGCTCAGCATCACCGATGAAACGACCTACCAGCTTGGAGCGTTCGGTGACCACAACATGACCTTTCGAGAGGACACCAATGCCATGATATATCTCGCCAAGATACTTGGCAATTGTGGTCTTACCCGTTCCGGGATTACCCGTAAACACCATGTGCATGGGCGGCATCCTGTTGTAAAGCCCCCTATCGGCACGCAGCTTGTTCAGCCTCACGAGCGAGGTATGGGCGAGAATGCGCCTCTTCACATCGTCGAGGCCCACCAAGGCATTGAGCTTGGCAATGGCGTCGGTAGGGTCAGGAATCTCCACTTCGGGGATGTCGGCTGCCTCAATCACCATCTGACTGAAACTCTGCTGGCTGCCCCCCTCTCCCACCACACGTCTGATCATGTGTGGCAGGATCTGGTTCTCGATGACCTTGTCGATGTAGCTCGTATTGGTGAAGCGGTTGCCGCGCATCGAATAGACATACCTCATATATTCATAGAGACTGTCGCTTGCCTCGGAGGTGAGCACACACTCGCGAATCCTCAAGCCCTGCAGGGCGTATTTGTAGAGCGCGTCCTCATGCAGGTCGTCGAAATGGAAGATATTGGTGAAGACCTCATGAGCCTTCGGGCTGCTGTTGACCACCTCGAGCAACTTATTGCGGGTTCCTGAAAGTATGATGACACAATTGTCCAAACTTTCCGTATTATTGCAGATAGCTTCAATACCCGTGGTCGAGCCTACGGTGCCCTTTCTTCCAAAGGTGTCGGCATTCTGTATATAGATGAGGGTATTCCTGTTGCCATCGATCAGCTGGGCGATGTTACTGGCAAATCCTTCGGTCGAATCGAAGAGCGTGACGGCATCCCGCTTCGCAAAGCTTCTGACCACACCCAGTTTCTTCAGTTCAGCATAGATGGCACGTGCAGCCTCCTCCTTTCCTACGCCCTCGTTACCGGTGATGATATAATGCCGTCCCCGAAGGATTCCACTGATGGCGGACAATTCCTGTTGTCGCCGTCCTTCGTTATAGGCGACCACATCGCGCAGATACTGGAGATAGTCCTTGAAGTTCTCGGGCGCATAGTCCAACAGGTTGACCTTATCCGTTAATTCTGTTTCATTTACACACATAAGCGTTCGTTATTGCCATTAATTCTTCAGTTCATCAATCTGCTGGAGCAATTGCATTGTAGAAGCCATGTCAACCCGTTCGAGATCGACAATACGTTCCTGCAAAGCCCTCTGTTTCAAAAGATATTCCAATCCCACACAGATTTCTGCCATCTCAAGACGACCATAGTCAACGGCCGTCTGACAAAGCATGCGCAAGAAATCGATCAGGAGTTGGAAATCCTCGACACGACCTTTCACGAAAACGGATTCGTTGAGTATCGAGACTATCTTCTCGCGATAGTCGGCAGCAGCATCCATATCATTGTTCACCATATCCACCTGCGCATGAGCAGCATAATAGTGGAGGGCTACGTTGCGCACCTTGAGCGAGTCGGGCATCATGGCTGTCATCTTCCCGACCACCTCACCCGCGTATTGCAGGAAAAGAAGCGCATTCGCGCCATCACCTGCGCTCAAAGCCGACACACGAGCCTGATGAACCTTATTGATCACAAAACTGCGCATCTTGTCGTCGTTGTCAGGATCAGCCTCAAGCTCCATTGACAGGATGACCGATGCCGTCTGCAGGCTTGCCAGTGCATCGCCGGTGTTTCCCTGCTTGTCGAACATCTCGCCCAACTCGTCGAAGATCAATGCCTTATTCATCAGGTTGGGCTCAGATTCGGGCTTCTGACCGACCTTTTCCAAAATCTGCTGTCCAAGTGCTACAGCCTCATCGATCCTGCAGCCCACCTTCAGCCGCATCATCTGATAATAGGCTGCCACCAACAAATCGTCGGCATGCAGGGAGGTGGGGTTGTCGTCAAACAGCTCTTCGAAGAGCATGATAGCCTGCGTGGCACTTTGCTGGGCCTGGTCGTATTCGTGGAAGAACTGGAACAACAGCCGGCCCGTGCCATCGAGTGCCGCTGCATAACGACGGACAACCTCGGGATTGCCTTCACGGAAACGCTGGAAGTTGTTGAAGACGGCATACTCCTGCTGCTTCTGATAGTAGAACGCGCTATTGTAGTCGCCATACTGCTCATAGTACTTGCTGATAACCGAATAGGCCAACGAATAGGCCGTAGTGGTGATAGCCGTATTGTTATGAGCATGCTTCATATCATTGATGGCATCGCGCAACATCGATATCAGGTTCTCGGCCGCCTTGTGATCGCCATGATAGAGGTACGACTCGTTGCACAATTCGCTGGCACTGCACAGGTTGTAGAAACTGAGCTGGAGGTACAATTCGGATGCAACATTACCATTCCGATTAATATCCAGTATTCTACGGAAAGTATGGAGAGCCTCAGCCACCTGCCTTGGCATATCGGCACGACCTAAGTTGTTACGGCAAACGACGTTCCACAACATCGAGAACATGGAAGCCGCAAATACAGCCTCTTCGTCAGGAAGATGCTGCATCTGAGGTGCCAGAAGCTTATAGTATTCGGCAAGAGGATTATAATTGCCACGTCGCATCACAAGGATACAATGCAACATGTTGGCCTGAATTTCCTGATAACTGAACGGCACCACCTCTCCTTTCCTACGATTATATGCTTCCAAGGCCTGTTCGGCCTTTTCGGGTGAACGACGCAGATAAAGGAGATATACAGCCAACGAGATCAAGTCGTCGGCACCATATTCATCGTAATCGAAATCATCAATTTCGACAGCATTCCCTTCATGATAAGACCTTGCATCATCGACAAACAGCTGCAATTGCTGATAGTCATCATGGTCGGGAATGGCCGCATTCAGGACTGCCGAACCCTCATCGGCCATACTGAGCATCAGACGTCCCATGAAGTCATCACCAGCCTCAAACATAAGGCCAGAGCCCTGGAGCAACAGCAAGGACATATTGTATTTGCGGTTCACCCAGCTATGAGGTTGGTAAACATAGGCCTCACCTTTCCTGATCTGCTCGGCAGTTTCCGTATTGAAGATGCCCACTATCTCGGCAGCTGTCTTCTTATCGCCTGTATAGCTGAGGAATATTGCAATATCCCTGGCAAGCACAACCGCATTGTCATTCCCAATATCCAGGACTTTCCTAAACCACTGGACGAAGTCGTTGCCGTGATCGGAAAGAGCGATGGCGGCATTCACCAAATGGGGCCAAACGAGAGAGAATGTGCTGGAAAGAACTGCCTTCAGCACCTCCTGGGCAGGATTGTTGATGGCAATGGCTCCCATCTCACGGGCAGCGAACTCATCATTGGGATTCTCATAAAGCAGATTGCCCATTCTGGCCGTGACATTCTCGTAGAAGTTAGCGAACGGCTCGTCATCCTCATGGCGAACATACTTCACAATCTGTCGATAGCTCTGATAGGAAAAGTCGATGACGCCTGTCCTTGAATCAATCGTCAACAGGTCGCCCAACCATCGTTTAAATGAAGAGAACTCCAACTGGTTCCAATAATCTCCGGCAAATGCCTGGAAATCCTGTTCACGCAAACCGAAGGTTGACGCAGCCAACAGACGAATGGAAGTCCATAGAAAACCGAAATTCATGAAACGGGCAGCGTCGTGGAGAAATACGACGAAAAGCTGTTCAGGATAAGGTGCAAGCTTACCCATCTCGTCGGTGATCTCCGTCAGGTAATTCTCGATGGCAGCATCTCCGTCGCCACGCATTCGGATCTGCTCATAATCATAGGCAGTCAAACTCGTCAGTTTGCGTACCATCAGCACATCCCATAAAGGGCAGCCGCAACATAGTTCGTCATGCTCGGAGCGGGCATCCATCAGATGATTGAGGACACTCTGCGGAAGGCTCTTGCCTTTCGCCTTCATCAATTCCTGCACAATCTGCCCACCCTCATTGGCATTGACAGGAGGCAAGAGAACCTTCTCGACATCCCATTCGGAGAAAAGCTTCATCTTCTCGCTTTCCGTAGTGGCAATCAGCATACAGAAGTTCTGCAGTCCTCCAAACATGAACTCATAGACATCCTGCATCAGATGAAGATCGTCGATAAGAAGGAGTGGAGGCATATCGAGGTCCTTGGTAGCATGATAGAACTCCTCGGCCAGTTCGCCGAAGTCCACATCCTCGTCAAGGCTGTAGCGGCGCCGTGGATGGATTCGGGGATCGGCAAGCCATTTCTTCAGCGCCATGCCGGGGGTGTCGCCATAACGGGTAAAGTGGATGAATACCAACAGACCATCGACCTCCTCAAAGCGTCGGTATGTTTCACAGAGGAAAGCTGTTTTTCCATAGCCATAGTGGGCATAGACCAGTCGGGGTTTCAGGTCGTCATCATATCCTTTCGCGATCTCGTTCAAAAGACGCTTGCGCGAATCACAATAGACATAGTGCTCACCTTCCTTTGCAATCTTCATGAGGTCGGCATCGGCCATCTGCTGGAACTCATTGACAGGATTCTCCACCGCATTACTACCCTCATGCAACATAATCTGAGCATGCAGGGTCTTGCAGAGGAACGTGCCCAGGTCATCGAGACTGGTCAGCGACTGACCATCCCAACTGCAATTGTACTCATAGATATTGTTGCTGCAACGGGCATTTTGACAACCATCGACAATCTTCTGCTTCAATGATGCAAGCTTGCGGTCGGCCTCATCATTCAGGTTGCAGAACCTAAGGCGAGCGACATCGTCCATCTGCTCATAGACAGCCGGATTACGAAAACAGAACAGACTGCGGCGCAAAGAGCTGGTATCCATCAGGGCACCGAAGAGCATCTCAAGCTCTGTAACACTCTTCTGCTCCCTGGATTCCTTACGGATGTACATTCTCTCCTCGTCGGTCATCTCATCGAGCATCACCTGCCAACTTTCGACGGATGGTATCCAGCCATAACGGTCGCCCAGCAGACCGATGAAGAAAGGACGAGACTGGCGAATTTCGGAGATACACTCACGAAGCACGATATTCTCCCGTTCGTTCTCATCAGCGTCCTGGGTATTTACCCCCCAGCGTAGGTCGATGAACTGCAGAGTGATGCCCTGTGGCGCCAGCAACTGCTGAAGCGTTGGCGCTACACGGTTCATGATCAGATCGCGCTCTGCGTCCATGTCCTTGAAGGTACTGCTCAGGAACACCTTGATGTTCTTCCCGTTCTGCATAGGAATATTGTTTCCGCTTAAGCTTATTTATAAGGATGTCATATAGGGGCGTATGCGGGAGAATATGCCCTCCTGCAATTGATCGACATTGATCATCAGATAGAGCAGCCCCATGTCGTAGAAACGAAGGTCGAAATAGTCGTTGGCATCAGTATCCAACTGCAACAGCTGTACCCACCCCGTTCCGAACTCGTTGTCCACATCTTCCTCGTAGGGCTTGCCTAAAAGTCGGAAACCATCGCCACGCACAGGACCTTTGGAGAAGGTGATGACATGAGGCGGTATCATGTCGTCTTCCTGGAAAGGATTTATGCGTTTCAATTCGTCGGTGGGCACATCGGCATAGATGACCTTGACAGCATATTCGGGCCATTTTCCCAGTCCATAGGGCTGCTTCACGTCATAGCCGAGAAAGTAGTCTATCTCGCCGAAGAACCAGAGCATCCCCCGCTTGGGCAACCAGTCATTATCGGGAAGATTCGCGCAGTTGATCTGACAAATGAACTGCATGGGATACCTATTGCCGTCAGCATCGGTTGTGAAGGGATACATATCCTCTGACGGCAACTGTGGGGCATCCCAGAAATAGCTGCTGCCCGGATGCGGTGGAACGTCGGATGGAGTCAGTTTCATATCAATACCATGGTGCCTTGCCAACTTGACACAATGCTGAATCTCGGATTGAATCCCCCACATGGCAGATTCCGGATCTGATCGTATTCCCTCACTCAGTAGCACCTCCTCTCCCGTCTTGACAGAGAACTCCAGGCCTCTGAACTTCAAGCCGAGTTGTCGCCCGTCGTAGAATGTCACGACAGGATTATCCCCTTTACGATGATTCCAATGAGGCAGTTCCTGTCCAACGACAAGTTCCTCTTCAGGAATTTCGTACTGCTGCATGAGACTCCTGCCCATATTGACACCACGGTCGTGGGGAATCTCATAGATGTTGATGTAGCATACTGAAGACATCGTCGTATCGTTTAGTCAAATATTACTCTTGGGTTCATAATACCTGGCGAACGCCATTCTATGCCATATTCTGCCAACAGATCACGTTTGGCAGACCAATAGCGGAAACAGAAGCCCATGTAGCGTGGCTCACCCTTCAGTTGTTCATAGAGTCTACGCTCCACTTCGTCGATCACCGACAGATAAGCATCGCTGTCCTCGACAGGGTCGTATTTGAGTGAGGGATTCTCCAGCCGGTTAAGATTGTACTCACAGTTTTCCTTGTCATCCTCAGTCGTGGCATGCTGGAGCGCCTTCTGAAAGGCTTTCTTCGCCATCAGGCGACGCGTATTCATCGAGTAGCATTCGCCTATGTCGTAATAAGAGTGACACTTCCACTGGGCATTCTCTTCCGTATCCGGCTGGTCGTCGAGGAGCTCTTCAGCCTTCGCCAGCAGAGGCATCGCCAACCAACTCCGCTCATCACGGATATAGTTCTCAGCCAGTTTAATCAAAGCTGTCACATAGTCGGAAATAGTCTCCTGAACAGGATTCTGTTCATAAATCCGCCTGGTGATATCCACCAAGGGAGAAAGCAACCGGATCAAATCCATTGCCTCCAGGCTGTCCAAATTTTCTCCAATGAAATCGCCCAATAGCATCAACTTCTCCTCGTCAGACGCCAGGTTTTCTGCCTGGCGAAGAATTGTCGTAGTATTCATGAATTATAGTTTTATGTGGTTATATTGTGCGGCAAATATATGAGAAAAAAATGTAAGAACAAAATAAAAAGGAGAAAAAATGGTGAAATGAGTTTTTTGGGTGAGAAAATACTAATTATTTGCGTGTTTTCGGGTTGGTTTTGAACACGAATCACACGAATATTTTTAACGTTAATAGGACCCTCTCGGTCCCCCTGCTTATGGGGATGACCTGCTAGTTCGGATATAATTCCTCCCCCTAAGCAGGGGGATTAGGGGTCTGTTTTTAGGCGAACAGAGAAGACGTGAACTACCACAAAAGAGGAATCATCTTGTATCGCACTTTCTTCTTATAGTCTTTATAGCCTTCAAGTCCTTTCTCTAATACAGCTTCTTCGTTGCTAATCCGCTTGGCGATGACTGGAATATATCCCAACATAACCAGAAAAGAAATGGGAGAACCCAATAGCAATGGCATGGTCAGAAATATCACAGTTGTTGACATATACATGGGATGACGGACAATGCCGTATAGACCCGTGTCGATGACCTTCTGACCGTCCTGGACCTCTATGGTGCGGGAAAGATATGTGTTCTCGCGCAAGACTTCGGCATACAGAAGATAAGATGCTAGAAAGAGGAAGGCGCTCACCCAGGCTACCCAGTCGGGCAACATCCACCAGCCGAAACGCCAATTCAGTCCGGCAATCACAAAGGCAGCGATGAACAGCAATCCGCTCATAGCGACAACGCTCTTTTGTTCGGCTTCCTTTTCCTTGGAGTTCAGGCGCTTTCGAAGTAGTTCCGGACTCATGGCGAACAGCACGATTCCGGCCACGAACATTGGGACGAACAGTATTCCCATCAGCAGCCATCCCTGCCAATAAAGGAAGGATCCTGCGGGAAGGAACAGCAGAACGCCAAGAACGATAATACCGAGCAAGAACTTGGTCAGTGCCTTTATCAGCAAGTCTTTATCCATTGAATACTAGTTCTGTTGAGTTGGAATGTTAATGACCATTAGAAACACAATCTCGAATGCAAATGTATAAAACATTTTATCTTTATATCAGTTCGCATATAAAATAAACGAAATATCATCAAATTATATTGTTTCTGATGTAATTTTGCTATTTATTCATAGCAATATGGGGACACGAATGACCACGAATTTATTTATATCACGAATTAAAGAATTTGAGAATATGTTTGCTTGGACGGAAGAAAGACCACGAATCGGACGAATCTGCACGAATAACAGTTAACGTTAATGCCCGTATAAGGAGCCGTTAATTACTCGTTAATGAAAATGTGTAAGGGTGTGGGAAACTTCAGTGATTAATTATTCCAACGTTTTTTAATAAGGACACAAGGCAAGTACTTCAAGCCGCATATGATGGGGAAAAATATGGCAAATCGGAAATAAAAATGTTAAAAAAGCACGAGGAAAAACATTTTAATTGCATTAACCTTTTATAAAATAAAGAAAAAAACGTATCTTTGCGCCCAAAAATACGAAAAAAAAATGCTGGAACGTATAACTAAATACATTCAGACTCTGTCGATTATTCTGTCCATTCTGTTCCTGACCGCGGGTTCTGCGTATTCACAGAACAAGTGGGCCATGAAGAACTATCCCCCCATGGACACCAGCGTCAAGGTGACGTCCTCCAATCTTCCCCTTATCTGGATCACGACAACCGACACCATCAGCCGGCACGTTCGCTCACTCGCCTACATGAAAGTCATCAACAATGATGAGGGCAAGAACTATGCCGACACCGTGGCCCATCCGGACCAGAACGTGGAGTTCGATGGTCCGATATCGATCAAGTGGCGAGGGACAACCTCGTTTGGCGAAGATGGCGAACAAACCAAGAAACCGATGTCGGTAAAGACCCTCAAGACCGAGGACATCAAAGGCAAGAAGGACAAGGTCAAACTGCTCGGTATGGGCAAGGACAGCGACTGGTGCCTCCTTGCCCCCTGGCAGGACCAGAGCTATATCCGCGAAGTGATTACCGTGGAGATGGCTTTCGGCGGCTATGTCTTTGCACCAAAGATGAAGTATTGCGAAGTGTTCGTGGACGGCATCTACTACGGCGTCTACATTTTCACCGAACGTGCTTCGAAAGGCAGCAAGCGTCTCAACCTTTGGGACTACGGGGTGGACGGTGACGGCAATCCCATCGATGACACCACGGGGGACTTCCAGGTCTATCTAGATCGCGATGCTCATAATGTCACCCATGTCGTAGAGCCTCACTACACTTCCCAGTATCATCCTACCTTGAATGATGGCACTGTGCTTACCGACAGGAACACCTGCTACCAGTACAAGCATCCCGAGGAGGAGGACTTCGCCAACCTTCCAGGAGCACGCGAGGCCTTGCACAAGGCCATCGACGACATGGAGAGCGCCTTTGCCTCGGAGGACTACGGGAACCTGTATGCTGACTACATCGATGTCGAGTCGTTCATGGACTATGAGATAGCGCATGAGGCGGCAAACAACATCGATGCCTACCGCCTGAGCACTCCCATGTGGAAGCACAGCGCGACACACGCTGCCAGACTCGGCGGCAATGACAAGTGGAAGATGGGATTGTGGGACTTCAATCTGGCATACGCCAACCCTCTCGTCTATTTTTACTTCCCAAGCGGCGAGGAATGGAGATATGCGACCAACGACATGATGGCTGCAAACCCTCTGTGGTGGGAGAAGGAACTGATACCATTCTACTGGATCAAGCTCCCCAAAGACGAAGCCTACAATAATGGACTTAAGGCAAGATATACGCAACGTCGCCTGTCTTCCTATACCAACAATCGCGTTGCTGCCATCTGCGATTCACTGAAATCGCTCCTTAGCCAGGGCTCTGCCACTCGCGACAACAAGGCTTGGAAAAATAGATTCAAGAATTACAAAACCGAAATAGACAAGGTTCAGCAATTCATTTACGATCGCCTGGCTTGGATGGACGAGCGTCTGCTTGACAAGGACCTGCTTTCGGACGTGGAGCTCGAAGGCATCACATTGCGCAAAGACGGATCGTGGCACACACTCTGCCTCCCCTTCCGTCTGAGCACCATTGAAGGGACGCCGCTCGAAGGCGCTACAATCAAGACCCTTTACAGCACTGATTTTGCCGATGGCACGCTGACACTCAACTTCACACCAAGCCGCGTCACTTCGCTGGAAGCCGGCAAACCCTATCTTGTGAAGTGGAAAGAGGGGGAGGACGCCTCCGACCCGACCTTCCGGAATATGACAAACAACGACATCGATGCTTCGGCCATCGAAACCGAATATATTGACCTTGTCGGCACTTTCGACCCCATCACCCTTGCTGCCAACGACAACACCGTGCTGTATCTTGACGATGCGAACACGCTCAATTCCCTCACGGAAGAAGTGACGATAAATCCTTATCAAACATATTTCAGGTTGAAGGGAGGCCTTGCAACAGGAGGCACCGATCCTGATTTGACGGTCCGTGCCTTCAACTTCAACTTCGACGACAATGATACTGATGCCATCATCAGCGTTTTCCGTGACTCCAAGCCTATCGACAACAGCTGGTACACCCTCGATGGACGTCGGCTCCATAGCGCTCCCACCACCTCGGGCTTCTATCTTCACAATGGACAGAAGGTCATCATCAAGGCTGGTGAATAAAAAGCAAAGCATACTACTAACAATCCCGTGCAGTCTCTATGGCTACACGGGATTAATTATTGCTGGGAGACGACAGATTTTGAAGGGGCTTGGCCGGGGTGTCGCGGTTTGGCGAGGGTGTCGCCATATAGTCGGTGAAAAGTTGGGAAAATGTTTGGAGAGAGCGGGAAAAGGGTGTACCTTTGCGGTGTGAAAATGAATAATCAATTAACAATTAACAATTAATAAATAACAATTGATTGTTCTGGCAAAAACAACACTATTAACAACTAAAAAAATACTACTATGTACACCATCGCATTCTACTCCACCGTGTTCCTCTTTGCAGCAAGTCTCTACATCTGCGATAAGATTGCTGATTCAGTAAACAACCACAAGCACAGCAACAACACTGCTGACTACCACATCGGACAGTCGTCCAGCAAGGCCGCATAACCATCAGCAACGGCATTTACACGCCACCAAGGGCGTAGTACAAGCATCGGTGTTTCCAATGACATTTGTTTGGAAGCACCGATGCTGTTTTTATGGATAAGAAATATAAACAGAAGGATTACAGTTCCATATTCGGCTTGCAAACGTCGTGACCGGCGATGCTTTGAGCCTTGGCCTGAGTATAGACAGCAGTGGCGCGGATATCCTCGACATTGGCGCCGAACTTCACGGTGTAGCGACCGGCAGCGGTCTCCCAGGCTTGGGTGGCTTCGTTGTAGGAAGCGAGGTCGTAAGCGGAAACGGTCATCGTGAGGGTCTGGCTTTCACCAGGCTGGAGTTCGCGAGTCTTGGCAAATGCCTTGAGTTCGTTGGCGGGTTTCTCGAGACCACCACTAGGAGCGCTAACGTAGAGTTGGACAGCTTCCTTGCCTGCTACAGCGCCGATGTTGGTGACAGTGATGGTGGCTGTGAAGCCATCCTTCGTGGCCTTGACGACGGGCTTGCTGTAGGAGAAGGTGGTGTAGCTCAAACCGAAGCCAAAGGGATAGGAAACAGCGACATCGTTGGTGTTGAAGTAACGATAGCCTACATAGATGCCTTCCTGATGCAGGGTGTAGTCGGTGTTCTTGATTGGACCACGGCTTCGCCAGCCACGCACCTCGGGGATGCCTACGTTGGGATAGTTGGCGAGGGCGGGGATGTCGGCAGCAGCGATGGGGAAGGTCATGGTGAGCTTGCCCGAAGGATTGGCCTTGCCGGTGAGCACATCGACCACGGAGTTGCCTCCCTCCTGTCCTGGCTGCCAAGCCATAAGGATGGCATCGGGCATACCCTTCCAGGATGCAGTCTCGATGACGTTGCCCATGTTGAGGATCACGACGACCTTCTTGCCTGCCTGATGGAAGTAGAGGCATACGTCGTTGAGGAGGTTACGCTCCACCTCGGTGAGGTTGAAATCGTTCTCGATGTGACGATCGGAGCCTTCGCCAGCCTGACGGCCCAGGCAAACCAGTGCGATGTCGGCCTTCTTGGCCTGGTTGGAGACGATGCGAGAAGCGACCTCCAGTTCGGGAAGCACGGGCTTGCCCCAACGGAATGTGTTGGCAAATTCGGCAGCATCCTTGCTCTCCTGGAACTTCTTGTAGTCGTAGTAGAGGTTCTTCAGGTCTTCGGTAACGGTAAGGCCGGCATTGGTGATGCCTTGCATCAGATCGATGGTGTAAGCCTTGTTGACGTCGCCCGAACCTGTTCCACCTGCGATGAAGTCGTAAGCTGTGATGCCGAAAACGGCCACGTTCTTCACGTCCTTCATAGGAAGGGTGTTAGCATCGTTCTTGAGCAATACCATACCTTCGGTAGCCGTCTGACGAGTTACTTCGGCATGAGCCTTGAGATCGGGCTTGTTGCTGTACTTGTAGCCTTTGAAACGAGGAGTACGAACGATGTACTGGAGGATGCGACGGGCGTTGCGGTCGAGGTCAGCCATCGGGATGGTGCCATTGTTGACGCCTTCGATGATGCGATTGATCTCGGTCTGGTTGCCAGGTTCCATGAGGTCGTTGCCGGCAATGACAGCCTTCATCGTGCCCTCCTTGGCACCCCAGTCGGTCATCACGATGCCATTGTAGCCCCATTCGTCACGCAGGATGGTGGTGAGCAGTCCGTGGCTCTGCTGGGCAAATTCGCCGTTGACCTGGTTGTAGGACGACATCACGGTCCAGGGATCGGACTCCTTGACGGCAATCTCGAAGCCCTTGAGGTAGATTTCGCGCAAAGCACGCTGGCTGACCACTTCGTTGACAAAGGTGCGGTTGGTCTCCTGCGAGTTGACGGCGAAGTGCTTGATGCTGGTGCCGACACCCTGGCTCTGGATGCCACGAACGTAAGCAGCAGCGATCTTGCCTGCTACCAGAGGATCCTCGGAATAGTACTCGAAATTACGTCCGCAAAGGGGCGAACGATGGATGTTCATGCCTGGAGCAAGGAGGACGTCGCAACCGTATTCGAGCACCTCGTTGCCGATGCTATGACCTACGCTCTCGACAAGTTCCTGGTTCCACGTGCAGGCCAAAGCGGTGCCTACAGGGAAACCTGTGGCATAATAGGTGTTGGGATCGCCTTCGCGTGTGGGACGGATGCGCACACCGGCAGGACCATCGGCAAGGACGGTGGAAGGGATGCCGAGACGAGGAATGGCACGGGTGGCACCGGCAGCACCTGGGACGAGGTCGGCATGAGCGCCGATGACGCCATTGAGTTGCTCGGTGGCCTGAGCAATGCTGTAACCTACGCAAAGGGTGGCTTTCTCCTCGAGGGTCATTGCCTTGAGGACTTCATCTACGTTGTCGGCACTGAGCGTGAGCTGCTGTGCCGTCAGGGATTGGGAACAGATGAGCAGCATGGATGCTGCGAGAAATTGAATCTTCATGGTGAAATGGTTTTTAGAAATGGTTGCTGCAAATATATGGAATTTTATCGAATTGTCCAACAAATCCACATCCTAATATCACTTTTGCACGAAAAAAAATGCAGAATTTGCCGATTTCTACATTTTTTTTGTGCAGTTTTCAGTATTTCTACATTATTTTCGTGCAAAGTCGTAATATATAATTTGGTGAAGTCGCAAAAAGGACGTATCTTTGCACACGGAAAATGGCAATGACATCACCGAAAAACCAACTAATCAGCGAGCAATGAAAAAAGGAACGAGCATCATCAAATATGTGAAGGACAAACATCTGCGGGCCACCGCCAAGAGAGCCTTCCACCTGTGGCAGATAAGGCCTCACGAAGTGGCACCCCTTGCCGACACGCAATGCAAATGTGCATGCTGCGGCACGGAGTTCGTAGGCAATTTCTGTCCACGCTGCGGTCAGTCGGCTTCGGTGAACCGCTTCTCGCTGAAACAGGCCATCGACCTTTTCCTGGACGTCTGGGACGTGAACAACCGCAGTGTCTTCCGTACGATGCGCGACATGCTGTTGCGCCCGGGCTATATGATACGCGACTACCTGAACGGCATGCAGGCGGGCTACTTCTCCCCTTTCAAGATGTTCTTCCTGCTCGCTACCCTCTCGCTGCTCGTCGAAAATGGCTTTTTCTACTCGCCCGAAGCAGCAAGTGACAACACAGACATTGTGTCGGAGATGGAGTCTGCGGCCAAGGGAGTGAAAGAGTTGAGGAAGGAAAAGGACAGCATCGCTCTCACATCAGACAAAGTCGAAACAGTTTCGACTACAAATGAAGTCGCAACTGCTTCGACTACGGATGAGGAAGAGATAAATGCAGCCTCGGAAGCAGACAACGATAGTATTTCGGAAACGGAAAAAATACACAAGAGACTGGATCGCAGTTCGAAAGACCCTAATGTCCAAATGCTCCATAAAGTGGGCACAATGATCAGCAAGTTCGCCGATGATAATCCTGCACTCTTCACGCTGATCCTGCTTGTGCTGTTTTCGCTGTCCCTGTTCGTATTTTTCCGCCATTGTCCACGCTACCCGAATCTGAGGTTCTCGGAGTTTGTGGCGGTGCTGATTTGCTCCTACAACACCTACACGCTCTTTATGATCATCGCAACCCTGCTCGACTCCACTATCATCAGGATCATTGCCTTATTGATGCTGCTGGTGTCGTTGCACCAGTTCTCGGGCTACTCCAAGCGTCGTGTCTTTGGATATTTGGCAGTGACGTCTATCTTCTGGTTCATCCTGGCAGTCGCCATCATCGCCACAGGCATCTACTTCCTTGCATATAAGTAACAGATTGCCTTCGAAGACAATCACTTATAAGTAATCTTCTGCACAATCTGACCGGGATCGACGATGGAGAGCGTGAGGGTGTGTTCGCGCTGACGTGCCAAGGGGAAGGTGAGGACGTACTCCTTGCTGTTGGCAAGCACCTGGATGCTCCATGAGGTTCCCCATTCCTTGAACTTATTTTCGCAAACCACTGTTTCGGCGCCATCCACACTGACGCCGATGCGATTGCTTACGTCATAAGAAACAGGCCACATCGGGAGTACAGAAATGCACACGGTGACAGAATCGGCCGAACCTGCAGGAAGGGGGATGTCGATGGAGCCACGAACGTCGGCATCGAGGGGCTGTCCCATCTGGAGTGCCACCCAGTCGGTGCCCAGTCCTTCGAGCAGACGGAAGGTGTCCTGACCTTCGAAACGGGGAGCCAAGGAATTCAAGTCAATCTTGCCAGCAAACGATGGATGCCACTGGTCGGCAGGCAGACGATAGGCCTCGGTGGGTGTATCGGAGAGTTCGGGCATCTGCTGATACTTGGCACAAATTCCCGGGGGAATCTCCGAAATCATCTGGTCCCATTTGCCGTCGAGCAACGTGTTGTACCACTGACGCAGATGGTTGAGCTCGTAGTAGGCATCGGTGGCCTGCTGGGCATAGTGAGCCAAGCCCGTCTCGTGGTTGGCCTGGGCATAGAGGAACTTGCGGTTCATCTGATAGGCCGAATGGACGGCATAACCCAGCATTTCGAAGAGGGCGGGACGCTGCTCCTCCTTCACACTCTGGTCGATGCGATCGACGACGTAGCAGATGTCCTGGTATTCGACGAGGCGACGCTGAGCCGAACCATCGGCAAACGAGAAATCGCTATCGTGCAGACGTTCACGTTCGGGGGTGTTCCACTCCCATTCGTAGCCCATGAATTCGGGTTTGCGGTCCCAGGCCAGGCGGTAATAATGGTCGAGGATAAACTGGAAATCGTCGAGGTGCTGCTCGCCGAAGACGCTGGCAAGCCACTGTGCCTGATAGCGATTGGCATTGTCATAACTGAAACGCGAGAAGTCGTAGGCCATATCGAAGAACATCTGCGTCTCGATCTCCATGGGCTTGATGTCGCCCACATTGAGGAGCCAATAGCGGTCGGCACCAGCCTCGTAGGCCTTGAGCAGTTCCTCGTACATCAGCATTGGAGCCGTGGAGGGAAGCCAAAGGTAGTCGTGAGGAGTGCCGAGATAACTGAGGTGATAATAGACGCCGCTTCCTCCCTTGCGAAGGCGTTCGTTGGTGTTGCTGACACGCTTCATATAGCCGTAGTTGTCGTCGGGCCAGATGAGGGTGATGTCGTCGGGCACACGAAGGCCGGCATCGTAGATGTCGAGGGTCTCCTTGTAAGGTACGAAGATTTGTGGAATGGTTGCAGCCTTCTTTCCTTTATATTTTTCGAGTATTTCGCGCTGACGAGCAAAAACCTGCTCGAGGGTGCGTGCACGGTCGCGAGGATCGGTGCTGCCCTTCATTGCCTCGTCGTGGAGTCCGCGCATACCCATGGTGTAGATGTTGTCGTACTGTGCTGTCTCGCGAATGCGGTCGTCGAGCTTGCGCAGGATGGTCTGGCTGTTGGTCTCGTAGTTCCATTCGCCATCGCGCTGCTTATCCCATTCGAAGAGGGAGGCGTTGTTGAAGAGCAGGGGTTCGCAATGGCTGGTGGTGATCATAATGCCCCACTTGTCGGCCATCACCTGGCTCTCAGGATGGCTATAGAAGGCACCGGTGATGCTGTGCATGGCAGGTGCAAGCATATTGCCCTTGAGGCGCAGGATGAGTTCGCAGACACGGTCGTAGGTCTTGGGTCCGATGTCGCCAAGGTCCTTCTCGTAGTTGCGCGAAGCCCATGTGAACAAGCCCCAGTCCTCATCGTTGATGAAGACGCCGCGATAGCGGATGGTGGGCTGTGGGCTGAGGAAGTTCTCGACATAGTCGCTGACGGGGACCCTGGCATCGAGCACAGGAACGTCGGCAAACCAGTACCAGGGGCTCACGCCAATCTGTTCGCTGACGTGGAATACGCCATAGGCAAGGCCACGGGGATCAGAGCCAGTGATGCAGAGGTCGGTGCCACGTGTCTCGATGGCAAAGCGTTCCCAAGCCCCACGCAGGGCTTTTGGGCTGCGTGCAGCATATTTCGAGGTAGCGAGGAGGATATTCTCGCCCTTGGTTTTGCGAATGGCTACAGCGGGACGAACGCCAGCGACACGCTCGATGTCGTCGGCCAACGTCTGCGCCATCTGACTGACAAGGGGCGCATCCTTGGGGTTATACACAATTGTGGCCTTTGTGAGGTCGATGGCCCGGGCGATTGGTGCGAGGGCGAGGAGGAGGATGGGAAGGAGGAAGTGACGGAGGGACATTGGGTTTGATGGGGTTAAGAGGGGTTATGAGGGGTTAAGAGGGGTTCGAGGGGTTATGAGGGGTTAAGAGGGGTTCGAGGGCGAACAACCTTTCGACCTATTCGAACCTTTCTTAACCTTTCGAACTATTCGAACCTTTCTTAACCTTCCCTATGGGGATAGTCCTTGGGAGCGACGCCGTAGAGGTTGTGGAAGGCGGTGGTGAAGTTGCTGACATTGGTGAAGCCTACCAGTTCGGCGATGCGGTTCACCTGGTGGTTGCCTTGTTCTAGGAGGGTGGCAGCCTGCTTGAGGCGGATGTTGCGGATGAAGTCGCGTGCCGTCTGGTTGGTCAGTTCCTTGAGTTTGCGGTTGAGGTGAACGCGGCTCATGCCGACCTTGTCGGCGAGCATCTCGACGGTGAGTTCGGGATTGCTCAGGTTGTTGTTCACCTCACGCATGATGCGCTCCATAAGCTGCTCGTCGGGCGTCTTCACATGCAGTTCCTCGAGTTTGCTTTCCTCGATCTGCTTGCCTGCGAAATTGTTGTAGAGACGTTCGCGGCCATGTATCAGATTATAGACACGCGTGCGGAGCAGGTTCATACTTACAGGCTTCACCATATATTCGTCGGCACCGGTGTCGAGGCCCGAAATCATCGCCTCCTCTTCAGTATTGGCAGTGAGCAGGATGACGGGCAGATGGTTGAGGTTGATGTTCTGGCGGATCTTGCGGCAAAGCGCCTCACCGTCCATCACGGGCATCATCACATCAGAAATCACGAGGTCGAACTTCACGTTCAAGAGCATCGAAAGCGCTTCCTTGCCGTTGTTGCAACCAGCGACGTGGAAGTCGGTCGAAAGTTCGTGCTTCAGATATTGCAGGATCTCCTCCTCGTCATCGACCACCAGCACATGGTACTTGGTCTTGGCGTGCGGATTATTCTCCTCCATCTGCGGGATCGAAGGATTCTCCTCTTTCGCAACAGGGGCATCGGGTGTCGGCACGGTGGCTATCTCGCTGTCGGACAAATGCTTTCGACCCAAAGGCAGTTCCACCCAGAACGTCGAACCTGTGGGCGGTTCGGTGCTGCTCTCGAGTCCCATGGTGCCATGGTGCTTCTCGACGAGCGAACGGGTGAGCGAAAGGCCGATGCCCGAACCCTGAATCTTCGAACCATCGGCATTCTTGCCACGATAGAAGCGGTCGAAGATGCGTTCGCGGTCACCTACGGGTACACCCGGGCCATTGTCTATCACGGCAATACGTGCCTTCTCATCGCCCAAACGCGATAGTGCAATCTGCACCTTGCCTCCCGTCGGGGTGTATTTGAGCGCATTCGACACGAGGTTGATGATGATCTTGTCGAAATATCCCGAATCGACCCACACGGGCAGTTGCGAAAGACCTTCGTGCACAAACGTCAGGTCGATGCGCTTGATGCGAGCCTGCTCCTGGAAGTCGTCAAAGACATTGCCCACCGTCTCGACGAGGTTGCATTCCTCGAAGTGCAGGTTGAGCACGCCCTTGTCCATACGCCTCATGTCAATCATCTGGTCCATGAGCCGCATGATGCGGTTGGCGTTGCGTTGGATGGTGCCGTAGGAATTGCGGCGCGAAGCATCATCGTCCTGTGCCAGCAGTTTCTTGATAGGGCCAAGAATGAGCATCAGCGGGGTGCGTATCTCGTGGGTAAGGTCGATGAAGAGTCGCGTCTGCGCATCGTGCACAGCCTCCATGTTTTCGGTCAAAAGACGTTCGTTCTTTTCGCGATAATGCGAACGGACGGTCATAAAGACGAGTGCCGTAATCAGTGCCAGCAGCAACAAGGTGAGCAGCATGAACCACCACGTCTCGTACCAATGGGGACGAATGACGATGCGCAGCGTCTTGACGGTGGATTCGCGCTGGTTGTTCACCGCACGTACGGCAAAGAGGTTGGTGCCCGTCGGCATATTGGAGAACGACACAGAGTGTACTCCCACGGGCAGACGTTGCCAGGGCTGGTCGTTCAACCGGTATTCGAACTGCATCGTCTCGGGACAGTTCAGTTCCTCGGTGGCAAAATAGATGGTGAACGCATGGTCCTCGTGGTCCAAGGTCACCTGTTCGGACAGATAGATGGGCACCGTGGTCACGGGATGTCCGTCGGAGAGCGTCGCCGTGGTCACTTCGCGGTCTGCCAAGGTCATTGCCACGATGCGCACCTGCCACAGTTTGCTGTCGGCACGCACACTGTTCGGGGTGAAATAGGTCACGCCGTTGTTGCCACCAAACCACATGCGTCCCTGTCGGTCAGTCATCGAGGCACATTTGCAAAACTCGTTACCCTGCAGGCCATCGCCGGTGTAGTAGTTGGTCACCGTCCTCTTGTCGGGATCGACCTTCGAAAGGCCCTTGTTGCTGCTCACCCAGATGCTGCCGTCGGAGGCCAGTTGGAGCGAAGCCAGCGACTGGCTGGGCAGGCCGTCCTCGGTGGTAAACATCTGCAGCGTGTCGCCTTCGTTCGAAACGTTCAGCAGTCCCACGCTCGTGGCGAGCCAAAGGCTCTGGTCCTTGTCCTGGGCGATGTCATAGACGATGGTTCGCTTCAGGTAACGAACGCTCTCGAAGGTTGGCGACTGCGTATTGACGCGCTCCAGACCGTCGTAGGTGCCCAGCCAAAGCGTGCCGTCGTTGGCGACAAAGACACGATCGACCCACTTGTGGATGCCTGTGTTATTGATCTCGTTGATGCTGAAAGCCTGGTTGGTCTGCTTGTCGTAGCCATAGAGTCCGTTGCCCATCGTACCCACCCAGATACGTCCACGGATGTCGCTCTCGATGTCGTGTGCCGTGGTCAGGGCTCCCGATGCAGTCTTCATCGCATGGTGGGTGAAGACCTTTGTGCGTCGATTGAGGCGCGACACACCCGAACTCGAACTGGTCACCCAGATGTCACCCCCTGCATCCTCATAGAAACTGGTGACGACGGCGGGTTCCTTGTAGTGGGCCACGGGCTTCAACTTGTCGTTAAGGCAATAGAGACCGTCGCCTGCCGTGCCCAGCCAGATCAAGCCTTCCGAATCCTCGAAGAGGGCACTGATGGGGCTACGACCCACCACGTCGGCATTGGCGACACGGTTGCCGAGGTAGCCGAAGGGAGAATTATAGGCAGGAATCATCAGCACGCCCTTTTGACCCACGCTCAGCCAGGTGTTCCCATCGCGGTCGATGAGGTAGTGGGTGGGATTGAACTCATTGAGCCAACCGCTGCCCATCTCGATGTTCTGCTGCGTCAGCACCTTCTTCTTGCGATCGTATATGTAGATGGGGCTCTGCTCAGCAAGGATGTACAGACGGTCCTCTATCGCACATATATAATTAAGGTGCAGATGCGCAAGCTCAGGCAGAATAGTCTCGAAGCGATCGGTCGAGGGGTTGTATTCCACCACGCCGAGTTCTGAAACGACAGCATAGACAACGCCATCGGCAGTGGTTGTGAAGTCGGCCAGGGTGGCATTAGGCTCGGAGAAGATATAAGTCTGTTCTATCTTTTCGTCACGAATACGCAACATCGCATTTACGCCTCTCACCAGCACCCATTGCTGTCCGTTCTGGTCCTCGAGGGTCTTCGAATAGTTCTTCAGTTCGGGCGAATACTTCAACTTGCGAGCCAGAACGCGATCATTCTGCAACAGAATCTCGCAGGCCGAATGTCCGGACGAATAGACCTTGCCCGAAGCGTTGACGAAAAGGTGGTTGGAGTTCTCACCAAAGGCGCTGCCATCCTCCCACGTGACATTTGCGGTAAAGGTATTAGTGGCATAGTCGAACACCTGCACGCCAGCGTACGTGGATATATAGAGGTGTCCGTCGCGATCCTCAACCAGCGAGGTGACGAAGTCGTGCGCCAGGGAATGGTCGTCGGAGGGGATGTTGGTGAAGGTGACGAAGCGGGCGCCATCGTAGCGCACCAGGCCGTTCTCGGTGGCAATCCACACAAATCCGTAGTGGTCCTGGAAGAGGTCGTTGATCATCGAACTGGGCAGCTCGTTGTCCGACGTCAGGAACCTGTACGACTGTGCCTGACCCGAAAGACAGGCCAGAACCAAGGCAACCAGCGAAAAAAGTAGGCGTCTCTTCATAGCAGCGTATGTATCAAAATCCGATGCAAAAATACATAGTTATTATGAAAAATGCAAATAATTTCGAGCAAAAAATCGGGCAATGTATCATAATCGAAAGAACTTGTATCATTTCGAGGGGAGGTGTTTGCAATTCGTTTCATCGGGCGAAAAACGTGTATCGGAAAAATTTCCCCGCGTCAAATAAATGCCGTACCTTTGCACCGTCAAAAAAACACTTACCGGGAATAACGGATAAATCACCCAAAAATATTCACATATAATTAAAATCAAACTAATGAGAAATCGATTCCTGTTACTATTCATGCTTCTTGCAAGTGTGGTAGTCACCTACGCCCAGAATACGGTGCGTGGTGTTGTGATTTCAGCTACCGATCAGGAGCCAATCATTGGTGCTACCGTACTCGAAAAGGGTTCGCTCAATGGCACCGTGACCGACCTTGACGGACAGTTCACCCTCGCTGTGAAGAACAATGCTGTCCTTGTGGTTTCCTATGTGGGCTTCACCACCCAGGAGATTGCCACCGAAGGACGCAGTGACTTCCGCGTAGTTCTTGCCGAAGACAACAAGCTGCTCGACGACGTCGTAGTGGTTGGTTACGGCACCATGAAGAAGAGCGACCTCACAGGCGCAGTCGCAAGCGCGAACATTAAAGCATTCGAGAAGTCGCCCAACACCAACGTACTGCAGTCCCTGCAGGGTACCGTCCCCGGCTTGAACGTAGGCCAGGCAAGTTCCGCAGGTTCTGACCCATCGATCACCGTGCGTGGTACCAACACCATTTCGGGTAACTCGAGCGTGCTCGTCGTTCTCGACGGTATCATCTACACCGGCGGTCTTTCGAGCCTCAACCCTGCCGACATCCAGAGCGTCGATGTACTGAAGGACGCTTCTGCCACCGCCGTCTATGGTGCACAGGCTGCCAACGGCGTACTCCTCATCACCACCAAGAAAGGTGCCAAGGGCAAGGCCAAGGTTTCGTTCCAGAGCAGCTATAGCATCCAGAAGCCAACCAAGGACCTCCACACCATGAACCGCGAGGAGATGCTCAACTTCGACAACGAGTGCCTCTGGCTCTACTCCAAGACCGAAGCATCGGGCTACACTCAGCAGGATCCCAACTTCAACCTCGCTTCGCGTATGCCTGACTCGTGGATGACCGACAGCCAGGGCAACATCGTCCCCGGTGACTACGACTGGTGGAGCGACTTCACCCGCAACGGCCATATCCAGGAGAACAAGCTCAACATCTCGGGCGGCAGCGATGCCATGTCCTACCTCATTTCAGTAGGCAACACCACCCAGAAGAACTACCTCCTCAACGACGATTACAAGCGTAACTCCATCCGCGTCAACCTCGACATCCAGCCCACCAAGTGGCTCAAGGCCGGTGTGCAGGCCTTCGGTTCGTTCGAGAATCGTGACGGACAGGAGACCTACCTCCCCTTCCTCATCGAGTGCAGCCCTCTCACCCATCCTTACGACGAGAACGGCGTCATTATTGATTATCCCGCACACGATGCGCGCGAGAATCCATATCATGGTTCTATGGTTGATGACTACGATCGCAACAACTCGTTCTTCGCCAACCTCTACGCCGAGGTGCAGCTGCCTCTCAAGGGCCTTACCTACCGCGTGAACTATGGTAACAACTATCGCATCGGCGAGCACAACTATGCAAGCGAATATGCCGAGAACAACAACGGCCAGGCTTACAAGCACCACTCGACCTACTACGATTACACCCTCGATAACATCGTCAACTATTCGAACGACTTCGGCAAGCACAACGTAGGTGCAACCTTCGTCTATGGTGCTTCGCGCCGCAAGTACAGCTACACCGCTGCCGATGCCAAGCTCTTCCCACGTATGACCCTCGGCTACAACTCGCTCGAGCTCGCTTCTACCCAGACCACCAACTCCGACGCCTGGCTTGAGACACTGCTCTATCAGATGTACCGTGTCAACTACTCCTACGATAGCCGCTACCTCCTCACCGCTACCCTGCGTCGAGATGGTTTCTCAGGCTTCTCTGCCAACAATAAGTCAGCCGTCTTCCCATCGGTTGCCCTCGGTTGGGTCATCACCAACGAAGACTGGTTCAAGGTTGCAGGCATCGACTACTTGAAGCTCCGTGCAGGTTGGGGCGTCAGCGGTAACCAGACCAGCCGCTACTCTTCGCTTGCCAAGGTCAACTCCAGCATCGGCTACATCTTCGGCGACGGCGTTTCGGGAGCAATGCGTCAGGAACTCGCTTCGATGGAGAATGCCGACCTGAAGTGGGAGAAGACCTCCGGTCTCAACTTCGGTCTCGACTTCGCTGTGCTCAACAATCGCATCAGCGGTAACATCGAGTACTACCAAACCACCACGAAGGACCTGCTCTATGCAGTTTCCATCCCATCCATCACCGGCTTTACCTCCATCATGTCGAATGTGGGCGAAATCAAGAACCGTGGTTTCGAAATCACCCTCAACACCCAGAACATCAAGACCCGCGACTTCGAGTGGACCACTCAGTTCAACCTCTCGATGAACCGCAACGAGATCACCAAGCTGGCTGGCCTCGACACCGACGGCGACGGCAAGGAGGATGACCTCACCTCTTCGTCACTCTTCATCGGCGAATCGCTTTCGGCCATCTACGACTACACCGTTGACGGCATCTACCAGGTGGGCGACAACATCCCCGACGGATATCACCCGGGCAACTACCGCATCGTGGACATCAACAACGACGGCAAGATCGACGAGAACGACCGCAGCATCATCGGCCGCACCGATCCAGCAGTGCGCATGGGTATGCTGAATACTTTCCGCTACAAGGGCATCACCCTCAGCTTCTTCCTCAACTCCGTTCTCGGTGGTGACAAGAGCTACCAGGGCAAGAACTCCTATGCCGAGCTCGTCAACGACAACACCCTGCGTCACAACCGCCTCACCGAGCAGGTCGACAACTTCTGGACACCAAGCAACCCCGACGGTATCTACGCACTCTATCACGCCAACCCCGCCATCAACCCATTCCGCTACGAGAATCGTTCGTTCGTGCGTCTGCAGGACATCACCCTCAGCTACGACCTCCCCGCTACCTGGATGAAGAAGATCGGTATGGACGGCATCAACCTCTACGTCAGCGGCAAGAACCTCCTCACCTTCACCGGTTGGAACGGTTGGGATCCTGAACCCGACATGACCTATCAGGACATCAACGGTCAGAACCGCCGCACTGGCAGCCGCTACGAGGATCGCCCAATCATGAAGAGTGTCACATTTGGTATCAACATCAATTTTTAAATAAGGTTCGAAAGGTTCGAAAAGTTATGAAAAGTTCGAAAGGCAACAACGCCCCTTCAGAACCATTCAGAACACTTCAGAACCATTCAGAACCCCAAACCACAATAAAATTATGAAGAAATTATTATATTGTGCTGCCTTAGCCGCAGCGGTGCTGACCGGATGTAACGAAGACACCTTCCTCGAGGAGAAGGCCCTCGACTTCAATTCAGCATCCAATTCGTATTCCACGAAGGCTGACTTCGATGCAGCCGTCACCGAACTCTACTTCCTGGTTCGCGAGGAGTACTACACCACCTACGACCGCACTACCGACCTTTCGAAGGTTGCCGATATGTGGATCACTGCCGACCCACTCAAGTCGAACGTCACCGCCGACTTCTCACCCTCGGGTGCCATCGCCAAGTTCTATTGGGACGAGAACTACAAGCTCATCGCCCAGGCCAACACCATCATCAGCCGTCTGCCAGCCAGCACTGCATTGAGCGACGAGCAGAAGGCAGCCTATGAGGCAAAGGCACGCTTCTTCCGTGCCCTCGGCTACCGCACCCTGGCTTACCTCTACGGTGATGTGCCCCTCCAGCTTGAGGAGGTCACCGCTCCAAAGACCGACTACACCCGCGAAGCCCGTGCCACCGTACTCGCACAGGCCGTGCAGGACCTTGAGTTTGCCACTGCCAACCTCCCCGAGATCAACACCGTGAAGGATGGCGAAATCAGCAAGCCCGTAGCCTACATGCTCCTTGCCGAGCTCTACCTCGCCACAGGTGCCAACGACAAGGCCGTCGGCGCAGCCACTGCCGTAATCGACAACCCCAACCTGAAGCTCATGACCGAGCGCTTCGGCTCGCAGGTCAAGGAGGATGGCGACGTCTTCTACGATCTCTTCCGTCCAAACAACCAGAACCGCGCTTCGGGCAACACCGAGAGCATCTGGGTCATCCAGTTCGAGACCAACGTCGATGGTGGCGGCAACAACACCAGCCACTTCTTCTGGAATCCAGGCAGCTTCTGGGGCGAGCGTTTCTTCGCTCCTCAGGTCGATAAGTTCCACATCATCACCCCCGACGGCATCAACCTCCAGCTCTTCGACTGGCCTATCGGCGATATGACCGGTGGTCGTGGCATCGGCACCCACTATGCCGCTCCTCACCTCTACCGCGAGATCTGGGAAGAGGACTGGAACGATATGCGCAACTCCGAGTTCAACTGGCCACGCAAGTACAAGATCCATCGTCCCGACGTGATTGCAGCCGATCCTAAGCTCGCTGCTGCCATGCCCGACGGATACTTCGACCTCGAGAACACCGTGCTCCCCGAAGGCTATTCGATGGAGACCGGTTATGATGGAGGCACTACCCCATCCACCCAGCTCCCCAACCGCTTCATGTGCGGCTACAGCACCAAGATGACCACGCCATTCCATCATCCCGATGCACAGTATGGCAACAAGGCCGTCTATCAGCTGGCAGGCACCGGTGGCAAGACCTTCACCGACCAGTACTTCTATCGTCTCGCCGAGGCTTATCTGCTCCGTGCAGAAGCCTACGTCGCTACCGGCAAGAAGGCCGAGGCAGCCCGCGACATCAACGTCCTCCGCGCCCGTGCCCATGCCAAGGAGTGCACCGCCGACCAGATGACACTCGACTACATCCTCGACGAACGTCTGCGTGAGCTCGTTTGCGAAGAGAAGCGTCGCCTCACCCTCGCCCGCACCGGCAAGCTCTTCGAGCGCATCACGAAGTACAACCCCTACTTCAATGCAGCCAACAGCGCCGACGGCAAGGCCTACGACGCCCACTTCGACCTGCTCCCCATCCCGCTCTCAGCCATCCAGGCCAACAAGGATGCCAAGCTCGAACAGAATCCCGGTTATTAAAAATTAATGATATGTGTGTGACGTTAGCGCCCCTCTCGCGAGAGAGGAGCGCTAACACTTTTTTAATACACTGAATCCGTCACGGCTTTAATACACCGAATCCATCACGGCGACAGCCACATGAGGGCGGTAGTGCGAAGCCTCGTAATAGTTGTGCAGATCGGTGTTCCAGAGGTTGGGACCCGAAAAGTCGTTGACGTGATCCGAACCGAAAAGCTGCTTGAGGCACCGGAGGTCGTTCGGGTTGAGACGAATTTGATTGTAGAGTGGGCTGATGATGATCTGCACCGAAGTTCCCTGCCGTGCGAAGATGCTGCTGATCGAGTCGAGCAGTTCGCGCTGGGGCTTGCCGATGACAGGGGGCGACACCGAGTCGGGGAACTGCACTCCTTCGAACACACGCAGTCGCCCCTCGTCGTAATAAGTGCCGTCGGCAATCTGTTGCTCCAAGGGGACGAAGTTGCACTCGTTGCCCTTGGCGTCATAGACGAACATATCATCGGTGAGCAGGCTCTTTCGGAGCATATAGGGACGCAGACGATGGAACAGGCTATAATCGACATAAGCCACCAGAAACGTCGGAGTCAGGAAGGTCTTTAGATTATACCAGTGGAAGGCAACCAGGTTGCTGTAGCCTGTCAACTCGGGAGGTGTCTCGCACAAGTGCCAGTGGTCGCAATCCACCTTCTCCAGCAGGCCGGCATCGACCACCATCAGCACATTGCGCAGGGTGTCACCTTCATGGGCGATGAAGCGAAGCTTCTGCCAGATGCCGAGCAGCGACTCATTGGCAGCGTCGTAGTGATAGCAACGGCTGCCCTCGGGCAAATGCTGCCGCCAGGCTGCGATGGGATAATAGATGCTTCGACTGTTGCCGAGGATGAAGCTGTCGTAGCGCCCCGATTGGTGCTGGCGCAGGTAGTTGCGAGTGGCGACAAGCGCAGGATTGAGCGATACGCCGCCTGCCACCTGCTCCGGATAGTAGCTTTCGTAGTTCCCGATCACCTTGAAAGGGTCGGCCATGACGTAAGCCAGCAGCAGGGCTGCAAATGGGCAGCCAAACCACATCAGGGGCCTCAGGAACCGCCACATCTCTCGTTTGAAACCGTTATTCTCTCTCATCACTTAGAACTGGAAATAGATGAATTGTGTCGATGCGGTGGCTTTCCAGAGCATCAAGCCGATGAGCAGGTAATAGATTGCCCAGCGCTGCCAGCGACGGCGCGGCAAGGGCAGCTGCCACCATTCGGCTGCCAGCATCAGCACAGCGAAAACGACGATGGATTTGCTCTGCTGCAGGAACGACAGGTCCATCTGTGTAACGATACGCCACAAGATGACCTTGGCCGAAGTTATGCTTTCAGCCCTGAAAAGCACCCACCCCAGGCAGACCAGAAGGAAGGTTGTCAGGATTTTTAGAACCTCTCGACCCCCTCGAACCTTTCGAACATCTCGAACCTCTCGAACCTTTCGAACCTTCCCAATACACCAGGGAAGGAAGAGCAATCCGTGGTAAAATCCCCACAGGACAAAGGTCCAGTTGGCGCCATGCCACAACCCACTCAGCGAGAAGACGGCCACCGTGTTGGCCAGCGTTCGACCCCTCCCCTTCCTGTTTCCGCCCAGGGGAATATAGACATAGTCGCGGAACCAGCTGGTGAGCGAGATGTGCCAGCGACGCCAGAAGTCGGGGATGTTCGTGGCAAAGTAGGGATTGCGGAAGTTGTCCGAAAGGTGGAGGCCGAAGAGGCGTGCCGAGCCGATGGCGATGTCGCTGTAGCCCGAGAAGTCGGCATAGATCTGGAAGGCAAAGAGCAGAGTGCCATAGAGCAGGGTCGAACCGCCCTGTGCATCAGGATTGGCGAATATCTGTTCGACGATGGGCGCACAGTTGTCGGCCACCACAATCTTCTTCACGAAACCCCACAACATCTGTCGGCACCCCTTCACGGCCTCTTCGCTGCTGAACGAGCGCGGCGCGGCGAATTGCGGCAGCATCTTCCCCGCTCGCTCGATGGGACCCGCCACAAGCTGCGGGAAGAAGGCGATGTAGGTGGCAAAGCCGATCCAGTCGCGCTCAGCACGGATATCACCGCGATAGACGTCAATCGTATAGCTCAATGCCTGGAACGTATAGAAGCTGATGCCTACGGGCAAAAGCAGATGCAGCAGGGGCCAGTCGGCCTGAAGGCCGAGGCTCATCATCAGTGCGTTGAGACTTGTGGCAAAGAAGTCGTAGTATTTGAAGAGGCCGAGCACGCCGAGGTTGAGCACCAGATTAGCGACATTGGCAGTGGCTGCCCACTTTGTCTGTCCCCGCATTTTGCAGCGTTCCACCCACAGCGCGCACAGGTAGGCGCTGCATGTGGTGAGCAGTATCAACCCCAGGAAGCGCCAATTCCACCACCCGTAGAACACATAACTCGCCACGAGCAGCAGCACGTTCTGCCCCCTCCTCGACTGATGCAGAGCCCAGTAGAGCAGGAAAACAAGCGGGAGAAAGAGTGCAAAAGTGATTGAGTCGAATGCCATCGATAAAGTAATCTGCCTGAATTTTTGGCGCAAAGGTACCAATTCTTTCTCAAATTGCAAAATAATCGGACAATTATTTCTTGCGAGAGAGGGTCACCGACGCCTTTTTTTTGCCAATTGCTGCATCCACAATAGGCTCTGATTGTCTGTTTTGAATGAAAAAATGAAGAAATTGCCGGATTCTGCATTTCTTTTCGTTCAAAGTCATTATCTTTGCAGCACACATATCAACAATCAGAAAACAAATGAAAACTATGAAGAACCTTTGCCTATTCTGTTTCTTCGCCCTCTGTATGCTGGCATTGACGTCCTGTCAAGGCCACGAGGAAGCAGGTCCGACAGTCATCCACGATAAGCCATCCGGATATACCCTGATCACCGACACGGTGAGGATCAATGCTCAGAAATACATTGCAAGAAACCTAAAGATGACGTTGAACAAGGTCGAGCGCTACCGCAATCGGTACGTCTGCCTTTTCTGGTACCATGACTATACCGGTCATATTCCTGAACTGCTTCAGGGGGATGGATATGTCATTTTGTCCCTTTCACGCGATGGCCAGGACTTCGAACAGATACCCACCCCCACAGGCTTCACCGAATGGAACAGAGGGCCCTTGACCATCCAGGTTGTCAACGACACACTCTACTTCTTGAATCGCGGATTCTCAACGGGCAGCTACTGGGACGAAGCCCTCCAAGAGTGGCACACCACCGACAACATCCCTTCCATCCGTTATGAAGACGAGGAAGATGAAGAGTTTACGGTCAAGGCGCTACCTCGTGGAGAATTTGGCGACTACGTGCAGTTTCACGAGAAAAGCACCGGCACCAAATATCTGTTCGAGACACCCTTGACGAAGATCATCAAGTACGACAGCGCCTTCTATCTGATTGAACCATTGCATATCCGCAAGATTTCGAATCCACGCCTTGGATGGGTGATGGACGATGCCATCGGCTACGGAATGTGGTATAAATATGCCCCTCCTGCGGGGATTGTCATCAATACCCGATACCGCGACCTGATGACAGACTATGAATTATGCGAAGACCACAGCCAGGACACCCTGTTCCTCTCTGGCTTCATCCGCCACGACAAATTGCACTTTTTGGTGCGGGCCATGGATGAAGTATTCATCGCCAAGTACAAGAAATCGAGGCACAGCAGCTTCGAGAAGGTTCTCTCGCTGGGAAAACTCCCTCTTGACGAAGGGTGCCGGTCACGCCAGAACAAGGTGCTCGCCGACTTCAAACAAAGCTGGCAGATGGATGGCATTCTCGACATCGCCGACGATACGGTTCGAACGACCTATTTGCGCCTAGATTATGATTCGTTGCCTTATCTGGGGCCTCAGGTCATAGAACAGGTGATTGATTTTGCACAAAGGAATCTGGGAGTGGCCACGATGGACAGTGTACGGGCTTTCGAGGAGCGCATCGGAGGATACAGCGATGGCTATTTGGCCGAAACCGACAGCGAAGGCTATATAACTACGGCATTCGTCGACAGAGTGTTGGGCACCAATTTTTCCAGCATAAGAAAGGATAAGGGAAGCGGCTACGAGCGCACCGGCTATCTCCATGTACTCGACGCACACGACTCCTTCTGGGTCGGCTATTGCTATCACCCTCAGACCCAGGTGCTGACTTCCCTGTTTGCCGAATTCTCCAAAACCGGGTATTTGAATGGCAATAGTGGTGAAAAGAGTCTGGAATTCAACGAGTTGGATTCTATCATTACACGGACCCTCTCCGTACGCGAAGATTCGGTCGGCAAATGGATCAAGGACGGCAAGACCTACAAACTGAGGGACAACTATAACATCCGATTGAATATCTGTCAGCAATGAAAAAGGGAACGAGCATCATCCCCCTCATAGCCATTCTGATGGCAATGGTTTCGCTGAGCCAGTTCTCGGGCTATTCCAAGCGCCGCATCTTTGTCTATCTGGTGGTGACCTCTGTCTTCTGGTTCATTCTGCTGGTTATCATATTCGCCTTTATCTCGTATCTCATGATGCCGAAGTAATAGGGCAATTTTTATATTTTATATTTTATAATTTTATTTTTTTATTTTTGACGAAACGATAAAGAGTGGCACCCTCGATGGGATGTCACTCTTTTTCAATGGATTGGAAGAACGCCTTCCATGCCGCATCGAACTCATTAAGGACGAAATAGGAACCAGTGGCATGTTTCGACATCTTGCGAATGAGGTCTGTGAGCCTGTCGCGTGTCTGCACGCCGTACGTCCAATGTACGTTGATGCAGTAGTCCTTCGACTCGTCCATGCTTCGTTCGATAAACTTGCAACAGGCGCTGAGGGAATCGCCCCTCAGCGTCGTGTAATCATAGAGGAAGACCTTGTAATCGATATAACCTCTCGGAAACTCGCGATATAGAATCTCAAGCACCTTCAGATAGAAGTCGCGCAGCGTATCAAACACCTGCACCTTTTCGCCAATCACAAGGTCGATGGGATTGTTTGTCAACATACTGTTATATCACGCTCTGGCTAGCCTTTTGGAGGATGATGTCCTGTACGATGAATGGATCGCCTTTCTTGCTTGTGCCGCGACGCACCTTGAAATAGAGCTGCATCTCGTAGATGTTCGGGTCGTCGACGGGACCTACTTGCACATCGGGCTTCTTGTCATAGGTGACCTCGGCAAGAATCTGCTGCTTGCCGGTTGTGCCATCCTTGCGCGGATATTCAAACTCCAGCAGATACTTCACTACCCATTTGGTTACTGTTCTGCCATCTTCCGTCACTTCATAAGTGCGGATGCTGATTACTTCGATGAATTTACCTTTCTTGTTCATTTTGTTTCGTTGTTTATTTGTTGTTCAATAATAAAAAGATGAAAAATGGATTTGCAATGCTGAGGTGCTCTGATGAGCCCCTTGGTGTCTGCCTTTCGTTCACCATCTGTGAGCAAGCTCCCCGATACTGACCAAAAGTCATTCACCAACCCTTCGGGTCATCATCATTGCAAATCGAAAATCGTTTCACAAAAAATACTAAAAAATTTTTGATCGACCGAGCCTAAGCCTGAAAGGCTGTCAAGACCACAGGCGGGGGTGTAGCCCCCGTTTATATTGGTCCCCAACAATGGAGTGCTGAAGGCACGAAAGATCTTTCGCCCTTTCAGGGCTTTTGGGGTTGGTGGTCTATAATCCGGGTTGCTACCCCCGTCTGTAGTCTTTTCGCCCCTTCGGGGCTATTTGTTTGAACAGAATTTTCTCCAATTGTTAATTGTTAATTATTAATTGTTAATTGCCTTTACTTCTTCTTGAGCTTCCGATACCGTCCCTTGCCGATCTTCTCGATGAGCCCCGTCTTCTTCCAGAGGTGGATAGCCTCCACCGCGTTTGTTGTGTTGCCGTACTTCATGATGACTACATTTAGGTCCTGCATTGTGAATTCATCGGGCAGTTCCACGAAGAGGTTATTGTGGTACTTCGACACCTTCGGTGTGCTCGACTCACTCATCATCTGATTGTACTTTATGCCCCACAGCGACATTATGCCGTGAAGGTCGCAATCCATGAACCACAGCACGAAGTCTTGGATGAGGGCTTGTTCGCGCACGCCCACCCTTGGATACAGGGCATAACAGAGCAGGGCAAGTCGGAATCCTCGCACCGCGCATCGGCGACGGAATCGATCCATAGCATCATCCATGCCGTCTCGGGCACCACTCTGCTGGTTAGCCAACCATTTGTTAAGAGCCGGGAATATCCAACTGAGGTCGAATACCTGCCGCTGCTTATACTCATACTTCCATGGCACTTCCTGGTCGAAGTCGCTATCCTTGATGTCGTAGAGGCGGTTGGTATCGAAGTCAAGAGGTGCCATATAAGTGTTCTCGTCGCAGCGTTTCAGGAAGCGGTCGATGACCTGCATGTCACGCTCGGTGAGCCGCTTGAAGATGGGCATATCGGCAAAACGCTGGTCGCCGAGGTCCGAGAATGAGCATCGGGTGATCAAGCCGTTCTCGACATCCTTGAAGTAGCGGTGCACCTGGTTGATGGTGCCCGTGATGAGCACGTTCCAGTAGAGGTCCACTTCACCCTTGAACGTGCCTGTCGATTTGTAGGCCTGTCCGTACGAGCCGTTATCCCAGGCGATGCGGAACATATCGTTCTTGTCGCCGCCCTGCGCCTTCGAGCCCTTCGTCCACGTATCCATTTCCTCGCAGTAGGTGAACATATGGTAGCCCTGGTTGTTGCGCATCTTGATGAGCAGTTCGGGCAGGGAGTTGATGGGAGGCATTATGCGCATGGTTACCTTCGGGTCTTCGGGCGACTTCTCGTTCGAGCCCTTGCGGTTCACCACGTTCATATAGATCATTTCGCGTGCCGCGCTCACCATGTCGCGTGCCTTGATGTCAGCCAGCAGCTTATCGACGATTCGCTTCACGAACGACTTGCCCGAACTCGGTGGCGCATAGATGATCGAGATGAACGATGTTGTATTCAATTCGCCATCCATATAGTAGGCACTCAGGTAACTCGTCAGCGTTCCCATGACGGGCAGCAGGGCAAAGACGGTCGGAATCTTGAAGTCAGCTGGAGCTGCATTCACGTATTCGCGGAAGACGGGAGGCAGTTTGGGCATTCGCTTGACGAGTTCCTTCGCCTTGGCGTAGGGATCTTCATCGATATCTTCGTACTCCTCTTCCCCTGCCGTAGGCGACTGATAGTACCCATTGTCCTTCAAGAAGAAGTAGAACTCCTTCGAGTGGCGCGTCTTGTTGTTGCGGCTGCAGATCGATCGGCATTGTCCCCAGGTCTCCTCGGCCGAGTTGCCGAATCGTGGAAGCAGGGCGTGCAGGATCTTCGGGTCGTTGTCCACGAGGTTGCGGAAATCCACTACCATCTGATTGTAGAACATATGGCGCTTGCCCACTTCGGGCTGCCCTGTTTTGGGCCAGTACTTCTGGCAGTACGCGGCGATGATGTCCTTCACAAGGTGCCCGTTGTAGCGATAGCCATCGTAATCGTGACAGTCCTCGATAGGCATCGGCTCGGTCTCCTGTACGCCCTCCTGTCCCTCCGTGGGGATGGAGTTGCCCGCCTCCTTCACGAAGACCTCTGCATCGGCAAAGAGTTCTTCGCTCAGCAGCAGCCATTCATCCTTTGGCACAAGGAAGGAGATACGACTCAAATCCTTGCAGCAGGTATCGACTTCGCCGAAGTCGCCCACCTCAATCTGCTTCGCCATCGCCACGATGTTGTCCGTGATGGTCTCAAGGTCCGAAAGGTTGCGCAGGACGAGGCGCAGCCCCTTGCCGCTCGGGGTGATGTGGGCAGCCAGCAGCTGCAGGTCGCCCAGATGTGCCTTGACGTGTTCGAAGCACTCGCGCGGCTTCTCGCAATGGTCGATGTCGAGCATCACGAGCCCCGTCGGCTCCATCAGGTCGGCCTTGCGCTGACCCGTCTTCGACCTGCCCATGTAGGCTATGCAGGGCAGGCCTTTCTTCGCCTCGGCATCGCCACCGCGAAATGCATCGCAGATGGTTCGAAGCCTCGGCTCTTCGAGCACCTTGAGCAGCCCCGCGTAATCCAGCTCGGCTGAACGCTTGCCGCTACTCTTGCCCGACTTATAGAAATCAAGTTTCATATTGTTCTTTTATTTTTATCAAGAATTTGAGAATTTAAGAATTAGTATTATGCTTATTGTGCTCAAAATCAATTCTCTAATTCTCTAATTCTTGATTGATAAATTAATTATTCTTGTTAATGTACTTGTAGAGCATGCCGCAAGCAGAAGAGAAGATTTGCATCAGCTGCAACGAGTTGATCATCGTCTTCTTCAAGTTCACCTTCACCTGCCAAAGGTGAGCACTCTCGTAGATCACGAAGTCACCCTCTTGGTGCACTATCTTCAGATTGCTGGGCTTGCTGCCCTTCTGTTCCGGCTGAAATTGAAATTCTCCATACTCGTTGATCCAGCCGGTGCCACGGTACTTGACACCTGGCTCTAAGTTCATTTTATTCATTTTCTTACATTTGTTTAAATATTAAGTAATTATTTCATTATTATTGCCTACGGCAAGAAATCTTTGAGGAAATCTTTTGAGGAAATTTATGCTGGTCACGGATTTTTAGGGACAAAACTCCATTTCCACACTAGATTTCCTCCTTGATTTCTAACCGAAGGTTATCCCCTCGGAACCGGATGGCTTTTTTAAGTTTCGTTATTCACGAAGTGGAAGTCTCGAAAGTTCAGGATGTATGACCTTGCTTTGCGTGCTCGGATGCTGTTTGATTCAAAATGCAGCACGTGAGACATTTGCGACGCATTCAATCCAAACAACATCTTCACCTCGCTGCGCGTCTTCTGGTCAATGATTATCTGCTTCATGGAAACGGGCGTAAATACGGTTAAACGCCTTTATGAACTCCTTTGCCCTGAAACACTCTTCACGATTCACACAGTAGCAGAGGGCCGACATCAGATAGTTCAGCTTCCTCAGGCACTCGTTGTAATTGTTCCAATCCACAACGACAATGGTGCAATCCATTACCGAAACGCCCATATCAACCTGATTCATCATATCCTCGGTGATGCGATAGATCTCAGCTCCCGAAAGTCGCGTCCAGTCCATAAGGAAACGCATATAGTCAATCTTCCCGTCGGGATACTCACCACGCCAGGTGTTAAGCACCATTGCATAGAACTTTTCAAGACTCTCGTATTCGAAGAGCCTCCCCTTGCGGTTGGACAGCTTCAACTGATTATATTCTGTCTTCATAATTCACATTCAGTATTATTGCCTACGGCAAGAAATCTTTGTGGAAATCTTTGGAGGAAATAAAACGTGGTCAAGCTTTTGTAGGGACAAACCTCCATTTCCACATCAGATTTCCTCAAAGATTTCTATCCGAAGGATATAAAAGAGATTAGAAATTGATTTCAAGCTGGACGTGATTCGAGATATGGGGCACGCCCGTCTGCTCCACCTGCCTGAGTGCCTCCTTCGGGCTCAGATCGCGACGCAGGATGCCATCAAGGAACATCCGACCCTTCTCGGTCCACACCAGATAGCTGTGCGAATGAGTCACTCCCAATGAGTCGTGATAGGAATGCGTGCGATTGCGTGTCAGCCCGTGGTTGCAGAAGTCGACATAGAGCATCCATTGTCCGCTCTGCAGGTAGATCACGCCCTTCTCGTGCAGCATCTTCGTCAGCCCCGCGTGGGTCGTGCCGTGCTCCTTCGCAACCTGGGTCATCGTCATGCAGTTCACACTCTCCAGCACCTCGTCGCAATAGGTGGCCTTCGGCTCCAGTACGCGGATGGTCTCGTCCTGCTCGGCAATCTTGCGGTCACGTTCGGCGATGGTTCGCTCGTGAATCTGGAATGCCAGCGACATAATCTCGAGGTCGCTATAAGGCTTGCCCTCTCCATCGTGTGTCGGGATGTATCCTCCCGTGCGTCGAATCTGTGGAAGCACCTCGCTTGTCACCCAATGCTTGAACTCGATGGCAGAAGGGAGCTTGGAGGCAAGGATGAGGGAATAGAGTCCCGACTCGTTGATGAGAATCTTAGGCCTAAAATCCTTGCCTTGCCATAGTTTAGTTAATAGCGTTTTGCTATAATCTTTGAAAATCAATGTCTTACGGTCTCCGCTCACGACATGATCACTTATAGCTTCAGCTGGATTCTTATATCCGAGAACCTCTGCAACGACCTTTCCCACGAACCACGGATCCCCCTTCTCATCGGTCATCACCCGCAGGTTTCCGAACTTCGGATGCTTGAACAGCTCCGACTTAGTTATTTCAAAATTATTCATATGATTTAAAGTTATTATTAAATTATAATAAGTAAGGAGAAAATGGCAGACAACCTCGGCCCCAATGGCCTGGTTGTTTCTGCCGGAAAATGTGCTGCCTCAATGGCAGCAGAAAATTGCTATCGCAGAAAATTTTTGCTAGTCCCATTCCTCATTTTTCGTCCTTTTCGTTTTTTCGTGTTTTTTCGGAATTATAACAGGAGCCGGATGGATTTTCCGCACGAAGTGCGATTTTCTGCAGGTATTGGACCTGCTCATTTTCCGGATTGAGAGACGGGCTATTGAAGCCCATGTCTCCAATCCATTTTCACCTTTCTTTAAGGCTTTAGTTCGTACCCGAAACTCTCAACGAACCAGACGTCGCCAGCCTTCCGCACCTCGACCCACATCCGTACATCGAGCACGATGCCCGCAGCCTCGTCCTGATTGACCAGGATCGTCGATTCGTTCTTCAGACCTTCGGGCAGGAAGGTCATCTGCCGCATCATCCGCGGTTCTTGATCCGCGCTTGGCTTCACCTCCGAGACAATGCCCTTCTGGGTGAACTTGCCGTATATCTTTTCAGTCATTTCCTTATACATTATTAAAGGGTAAAACATAATGCCGATCCACGAAGAGGGCCCATCTTCTGTTTCGGCGATGCAAAGATAGGAACAAAAAAATTCCTATCCAACAAAAAATGTCAGATAGGAATCAAGCACGGAAAAATGGAATCGTATGCGGAATCGTCCGCGGAAAAATGGAATCGTATGCGGAATCGTCCGCGGAATTTTCGCCAACTTAGTTCAAGTTCTTGTCAAGGATTTCGAGGAAGGTGTTGGCGACGTCGTTCGTTGCAAAGAAGGGCTGTGCAGTCTTCGCCATATTGCGTTCGATATAGCGTTCGGCAGTCCACTCCTTGATGGGCATACGGTACACACCGAAGTCGGTCTTTCGCAGAATGTCCTTGTCGAAGGGTACCGGCAGGTCGGTGAGCTCGATGAACTTCAGGTAATTCTCAAAGCCCGCATAGTCCAGTTCGAAGGCAAAGCCACGCTCGATGGCAACGCGAAAGATGGCCACCCACTGCACCTTCTTCGTGAAGAGCAGTTGCCCCTTGCCGTTCTTGCGGTTGAAGAGCTCCACGAGGCTCTTGCGGAAGGCCATTCGTCGCTGCATCTCCTTGCTGCATTCCACCGTCCGCGGGCTGGTGCCGGAGCCCTCCTTGTTGCCGAACACATCGACACCCAGAGCACTGTTCCTGATGCGCGCAAAGCGGTCGTGACTCAGCCTCGGGCGTTGCGAAAAGACGGCAATGCAGATGCCGCAGATCTCGGGCTTCTCGGGCGCCACGAACTTCATCGGCTTCAGGTTCGGGTTGTCGGGGATGAGCCAGGTGCCCTCCTCATCCTGACGGATATACTTCAGCGAGAATCCGCCGTCGTACTTCACAGCCACGCAGTCGCCGTTCTGCACACGCGACACGTCGATGTCCAGCACCGCAGTATCGCCGTCGAGGATGCCCGCGCCCGACATCGAGTCACCATCCACGGGTATCGTCACCAGTGTGCCCATGTTGCCCAGCAGCGACCCGAGCGCAACATTCTCAAGACCTTCCACCACGCCTGTGAATGGTCCTGCTCCGATAGCTCCAGTGGCCAGCAGCACCTTTTCCTCAGGGTCCAGGATCCGTGCACTCTCAGGCCACGGACCCTCATAACGTTTCACTTCAATCTTCATTTCTCAATAAAGGCAACTTTCAATGATTTATCTTCAAAAAAGAAGATGAAAAATGGAGGGAATTGAATGGAGTCGCCCGATGGCGACTCTGCTGCCTGGCTTACATTCACCATCTGTAAGCAAGCTTCCATCTGCTGACTGTCAGCCATTCAGCACCACTTCGTGGCATTCATTCAATTCCCTCAAAAATCGTTTCACAGAAAAATACTGAAATATATTTGTTTGTCCATTTTTTCTTTAACGTTAATGACCGTATAATTGGCCGTTAATTAGTCATTAATGCATGTTGCCCATTGCCTTGTTATTTCATTAACGAATAATTAACGATTCATTAATGGGCATTAACGTTAAAAATCAAAAATCTGTGCTATCAGTGCCATCTGTGTGCCCTTTATAAGTACAAGCAGAATTTTATCCATAATAGATTGGGATAGAATTATTTTTAAGATTTTTCTGCGAAGCCATTTTTGATTTATGAAGATGTAGCCCCAAAGGGGTGATGGATGGGATGGAAGCGACAAATGAAAGCTCGCTTTCAGGTGGCGTTTACAGCCTATACATCAGTGCTGCTATCGAGCAGCACCATCTTCATAAATTCATTTTTCGCCTTCTTTGAAATAATTCGCAAATTCGTGATAAACCACGATCAATCGGGATCAAAAGGTGTATTCTCCTCCTCACTCTCTCCCGTCGCGGGGAGGACGACGCCGATGTTCCGCACCTTCGCCTCGATCTCCTCAGCCAGTTCGGGCGTGTCGCGCAACATCTGGATGGTGGCCGCACGTCCCTGCGCCAGTGGACGAGTGTCGTAGCGATAGAACGAGCCGTTCTTCTTGATGATGTTGCCCTCGGTCGCCAGGTCGAGCACCTCGGCCATACGGTCGATGCCCACGCCGAAGATCAGGTCGAACTCGGTCTTGAGGAACGGAGGCGCCACCTTGTTCTTCACCACCTTGACACTCACGCGGTTACCCAGCACATGTTCGCCATCCTTCAGCGACGTCAGTCGGCGCACGTCGAGGCGTACCGAAGCGTAGTACTTCAGCGCGAGGCCGCCCGTGGTCACCTCGGAGGGGCCGAACATCACGCCAATCTTCTGGCGCAGCTGGTTGATGAAGATGCAGCACGTGTTGGTCTGGCTGATCGCGCCCGACAGCTTGCGCAGCGCCTGGCTCATCAGGCGAGCCTGCAGGCCAACCTTGTTGTCGCCCATCTCGCCCTCGATCTCTGCCTTCGGGGTGAGTGCTGCTACCGAGTCGATGACGATGATGTCGATGGCTGCCGAACGTATCAGCTGCTCAGCTATCTCCAGCGCCTGTTCGCCGTTATCGGGCTGGGCGATGAGGAGGTGCGTCGTATCGACGCCCAGCTTCTCGGCATAGAAGCGGTCGAACGAGTGTTCGGCGTCGATGAAGGCTGCGATGCCTCCCTGCTTCTGCGCCTCGGCGATGGCGGTGATGGCCAGTGTGGTCTTGCCCGACGACTCCGTGCCGTAGATCTCCACGATGCGTCCGCGCGGATAGCCTCCCACGCCCAGCGCGTGGTCGAGTCCCACCGACCCCGACGAGATCACCTCTACCTTCTCGTGCTTGTTCTCTCCCATCATCATGATGGCTCCCTTGCCGTACGACTTCTCGATCTTGGCCATGGCCTGCTTCACGGCATCCATGCGGCCTTCTGGCATGTTCACGTTCGTTGTGTTTGCTTGCTTTGTCATAATCTCATAATATAAAGTTAATGATTGTATGTGCGATTTTGTTTCGCGATGCAAAGATAGGAGCAACATGTGCGAAAAATGGGGGGTAAGTTTTAAAAAAATGCAAAATAGACGCAATTTTTTTTCATTTCATCGAAAAAATGACTATCTTTGGGGCAATTTTTAATGAAAAACTTCACAAAATGGGAACGAATATCAGCAATCACCGGATGCGAAGCAGCCTTTGGCTGGTCTATCTGCTCCGCAAGCATGGCAGGCTCAGCCTCCGTGAGATCAGTAGCTACTGGCAGCAGGAAACCGATTTGAGCAACGGCTCGCCGATGGCGCACAGGACATTCTACGATTACCTCGACTACATACAGGACGTCTTCGGCATCGTCATATCCTGCCAGCGCAAGGGTGGATACCATTATTACATTGATGTGGAGGATGACAAGGCGCACCTCACCGACTGGCTCATCTCGAGCTTCTCCATCGGCCAACTCATCTACGAGGCACAGGACGTGCGCGACCGCGTCCTCATCGAGGCTGCGCCCCAGGGCATGCAGTACTACAAGACCATCGTCGATGCCCTTCACAGCCATTGTTGCCTCCATGCCACCTACCATCGCTTCGATGCCGACGCCTACGACTGCCATCTGCGCCCCTACGCCCTCAAGTTCTACGAAGGCCGCTGGTACCTCCTTGCCCAGAAGAACGACGAGCCCCAGCTCAAGACCTTCGCCCTCGACCGCTTCGAAGGCGCCATGACGCTGCTCTCCGACGATCCTTTCACCCCGCCCAAGGACTTCGATGCTGCCGAGTTCTTCGCCAATTGTTTCGGCATCTACACCGGCACAGGCAAGGTGCCCCTCATCCGTCTCCGTGCCACAGGCACCGAAGTCAACTACCTCCTCACCAAGCCCCTCCACGCCTCGCAGCGCCAGGATCCTTCCGACCCCACACTCTTCACCCTCCGCTGCTATCCTACCGACGACCTCATGTACGCCATCCTCAGCCACGGCCGCAAGCTCTCCGTCCTCGCCCCCGAGGACTTCAGAATGAGGATTATGGAGGAGATTGAGGGGATGAAGGAAGGGTATGAGGGGTAAAGCTTCCCCATAATAACAATTCAGGCTGGTCCAAACGGGCCAGCCTGTTTCGTGTTTCCCTGTTCTTTACGCCTCAATCACGTTCTAGAAATATCGAAAACAAGTCAATACACTACTAAAGAATGGATGATGCCGATAGGCATAGCCTGTCCCTATGGGGACATAATCTTGATGAGATGAGTTCTTACGCGCTATACAATCTGCGTTGCAGCTCGATGTAGTGCTCGCGTATCTCGCCCGGAGTCATCTGCAGACTTTGCTTGGCATCGCTCATAGAGCCATACTTGATGTTGATATAGGTCTTCAGATGGTCCATGCTGAGTTCCCTGAACCCATTGTCGGCATAGTATTTTAGAATCATATTGTCGAAAGCCTTCTGCTCAGCCAACAAGGAATCGACATACCTATTCTTCACCAGTTCTACGCGCTTTGCCCTCTCTATCGGAGTCGATTCGTAAGCGATGTATTCAAGCACATCGAGCAAATCGCATTTCTGCAATTTCAGCATGTTCTTCAGAAGGAACAGCTTATCTTCGGCGAACCCCGCTTCGTCCAGAGTCTTCAACAGTTCGGCTCGGGTTTCCGGGTTCGACCATTTCTCGCGCAGATCATCAGCGTCGGAGAAGAAATCAGGTATCCTGCCGAAAAGCCTCTGCACATATTCCTCGAGGGTGATGAACTCATCTCCAAAGAATATCTTCTCCTGCCATGATGTTTCAAGAGAGAGCTTCCTTCTTTTCGAAAGTTTTACTTCAATAAGTTGCGTTTTAGGCCTCTCGCAGGTGCAAGGCAGATTGCCACAGACAGGACAGGCTTCGGGCTGTTTCCATCCTCCTTCATCATTCACGCAACTGCCATTTCCCTCCTCATCACCTAACTGATAAGGCTTTGGCTTCTTATTACAAGTGCAAGGCCAGTTGCCACAGACAGGGCAGAACGGGTCACCATCCCATTCGGGATCCTTGAAATGTTCACTTGCGCCGCAAAAATCGTAGATGGTGAAATAGAACTTGTTATCAAACAGGCGCGTGCCGCGACCAATAATCTGCTTGAATTCAACAATATTATTGATAGGCCGCATCAGGACAATGTTGCGCACGTTGCGTGCATCAACGCCCGTGCTCAGCTTGTAGGACGTTGTGAGTATCGTCGGCAACAGCTTTTCGTTGTCCTGGAATTTCCTTAATATCTTTTCACCATTTTCGCCATCATCGGCCGTGACGCGCTCGCAATAGTTGTTGGCTGGTCTCTTCTTGTGCTTGTTGACCATATCGCGAACTATCATGGCATGCTTCTGTGTGGCGCAGAAAATGATTGTCTTTTCATCCGGGTCAATCTTGTTCAGGAACTCCTGTACACGGTGTTCGTCCCTTTCCTTGATCTGGATTCTACCATTATAGAAGTCCGACTCCGCATAGACCTTTTCGGGGTCTATTTCGCCACTCTTCACGATGTCGCCTTCTTCCCATTTGTAATCGTCGATGTTGCTTGTCGAGATCTCTACACGAAATGGGACGAGAAAGCCATCTTCGATGCCTTGCTTCAAGGAGTATGTATATACTGGTTCTCCGAAGTAGGAGTATGTATTTACGTTGTCCTTTCTTCTCGGAGTGGCAGTCATACCAAGTTGATAGGCAGAGTCAAAATATTCCATCAGCCTTCGCCACTGGCTTTCATCGTTTGCACCTCCACGATGGCACTCGTCGATGATGATGAAGTCGAAGAAATTGCGCTCATACTGCATGTAGTAGGGCTTATCCTGAGGCTTCTCTTGCAACTCTATTCCTTCCTCTTCTGCCTTTTGTGCATTGGGAGAAGTCATCATTGTCTGAAAGATCGTGAAATACAGGTTGCGAGCGGTGGGGACCCTGTAATGGTTCTTCTTCAAATCCTTCGGGGTGATACGGCACATTGCATCTTCCGGGAACTGGTCGAAGTCATTGATTGCCTGGTCGGCAAGAATGTTTCTATCAGCGATAAACAGTATTCTTGGAGCACGGTCAGCATCCCTGTTGTTCCACTTCGTCTGAGTCAGTTTCCAGCAGATCTGAAAGGCCGTGTAGGTCTTTCCTGTGCCTGTTGCCATTGTCAGCAGGATGCGATTTCTCTGCTTGGCTACGGCGGCAAGCACGTTGTTGATGGCGATTTCCTGATAGTAGCGAGGCGATTTGCCCACACTGCGATTGAGAGGACATAGGTTGAACTTGTCGCGCCAGGTGTTCTCTTCGGGGAAGGTCATCTGCCACAGGTCTTGTGGCGAAGGGAATAGTTCAATATCATACTCCTTGCTCGGTATGATATAATCACCCTTTGAGTTCTTGACGCCCATGTCGATGAACCAAATTTCATCGCCATTACAGCTATAGGTATATCGAATCTTCAGGGCATCTGCATATTTTTTGGCTTGATCAACGCCCTCCGACACGTCCTTCTCGTCGCTCTTCGCCTCAATCACGGCAAGTTTCTGCCCCTTGTATTCAAGGATGTAATCAGCCTTCTTGGGGTTCTTGTTACCAGTAGTGGTGATACGACCAGGCGCAATATAAGCACTCTGCTCCACGAGTATCTTACTACCTGGAACAATGCCCCAACCTGCATCTCTTAGTTTGGGGTCAATCTTGTTGAATCGTGTCTGGGCTTCGTTCATATTCTATTCAAATACTTGTCTTAATATTGCTTGTTTCAATGCGTCGCACTCCTGGGAAATCTTGTCGAAGTTGGATTGGAGTTGGTCAACCTTGGATTTGATGGAGTCGAGGGTAGCGACAATGGATTGCTGGTCTATATATGTTGTTATAGGGACTTCTACATCTTTCAATAATTTTGCCTTGATACCTAATGCAGTAGCACCTGTAGCAAGGATTCTTATGGTCTTTTGGAACAATGGTCCCATCATGTAGTAATAATAGAATCTATTATCAATTTTATATTTTGAATTCTTATATTGTTGAAGAGTAATTAATCTTTGACCCGCGCTGAATCTATCTAAGTCAGCAATGGCAACATTACCTAAAGGAGCTTCTGTTGTAAACAATAGATCCCCCTTACGGGAAATGCCCCGACTTTGTCTTTGCATGTATTCCTCTTCACTAATATAATCTTTTATTGTATAATCTATATATCCATATTTTACATTTTTTGCAGTAACAAGAGGAACACCGCATGTAAGTTTATTAGGAGTTGCACCTCTGTAATCTATAAAATTATATACGTTTATTAATTTATCTTTCTCCCACCCTTCTTTAGGTTCAAGCATTTCTTTGAGTGATGCTTGGAAGAGGGCTTTGGCTTCATTGAGGGCTTTTTCTGCATTAGCCTTCATTGCATCTATCTTTGCAAAAGCAGAGTCAAGATAGACGACGATGGATTGCTGCTCGGAGAGAGGAGGGATGGGTATTATAATTTCTTTCAAAGAAGGTATATTAGTATGTACTACTTTCAGTTTAGTTTTCCCTAACCCTTTTTGCCTTATTGCTTCTCTTGTAGAGAGTGCATATGAGAGGTATTTCGGGTTTTCGTTATGCTTCATACATACGATATCTCCTCCGAGCAAGCATTTTTCATGTCCTAAATAGGCGATTGTTTTACCTATGTCTTCCACGCTTTCACCTGTAATGGCAAAAAGCAAATCACCATACTCAAAGTACTTTCGAGGACTGATATTGTCTTCAACAGTGTGTGAAATACAGTTCTCAAAAGCAATATTATAGGTGGTATAAATCTCGCCATATCTGATACATGGATATCCTGATGCCGTTATCTGTTCGCGTCTTATACCAGCACCTCGATACATATCTATGGCTATTTCCCCCAACTTCTTATATTCCCAACCTTCTTTCATACCTTATCCTCCTTCCCGCTTTCGTTCAAAAGTTTTTTCAATGCTTCCGTATCGGGTAGTGCTTTGCGGAAATTCTCGGGCATTTCGTCGGCTGTTTTGTAGGTGGCCACGCCCATAGGCTTCGTGTAGTCACGAATCATAAATTCCACATACTCTCGGTTGGCTGACTTGCAGAGCACGATGCCAATGCTGGGGTTCTCGTGGGGCTTGCGCACCTTCTCGTCGAGAATGGTCAAGTATCCCATCAACTGTCCCAAATAGCTGGTCTTGAATTCTCCCGTTTTCAGTTCTATTACTACTATTGCATTCAGTTCGCGATTGAAAAACAACAAGTCAGGGAAATGCTCTATGCCATAAACTTCCAACAGTTGTTGATTACCCATAAATGTGAAGTCACGTCCTAAGGTCATAATGAAGTTCTTCACCTTATCCACAATCTCGTGCTCCACCACGTGCTCATCCACATCAATGTTATCACGCACACCTATCTCCTCCACATTGATAAAATCGAGGAGATACTCATCTTTGAACATCATCACAGCCTTACGCATCATCGCTGTATTGGAGATGGTTTTAGTGAAGTTGCTGGGCATCTGCTTGCGATGGCCATAAGCATCGTTCTTTATTAGCTTTTTCAAATCATCTACAGAAAGATGCTCTTCTGCAGTACGATGGATATAGTAGTAGCGAGCCAACAAATCTGAAAGCTTGTAAATTTCGACGTGGTGAGTGAATGGCACTTTGAAGAAATCCTCAACGGGAAATTCTCTCGTTACTGGCACCATTAACGTATGATAGATATCAATTGCCACTAAATCGTCCGTTATGACGGACGATTTGCCCGAGGCTATTTCGGCAATTGTAAATGTCGATTTTAATTCGTCCGTCGCGACGGACGAATTGGCATCAAGCAATATCCAATTCTCGTAAAAGAGTCTCATTTTCTTGAGGCTTGTCGCCGAATAGCCTCTCAGTCCTGGCAGTTCTTTGCGCAGCTGCTCGCTGATGGATTCCAGAGCACCTGTTCCCCATACACCTTTTCGCGTGTGCTGCGACACGTACTTACCTATTCCGAAATACACGGCCAACTGAATACGCGTCACCCCTTTGCAAGCTTCATACTGCCCCTGCAAGATGGCCTCTTTGATGGCCTCTACGGCTTGCCTTATTTGCATCTCCTCTTTCATTTTAGCATCTCCATTATCTCGTTAATAAGGTCTTGATTCTCGCTATTGAGGGCATAGATGCTTTCCGCAATCTCTTGCGGAGTGCGCTCGTCAACCACCTCCACCTTATTTGGATTCTTTACGCTAAGGTCGCAAGCATCATCGAGGGTGTTGACGTCGAGTGTCCACGAATGTTCACTTTCAGCCTTTGTCTTCTGCAGAGTGAGGAACTCTCCCATATCAGCCTCAGAGAGTGGCTGAGTCTTTGTGAAGTGCTTATCTACCTGATAGTACCAGATCTTTTCAGTCGGTTCACCCTTCGTGAAGAACAAGACAACCGTCTTCACGCCTGCGCCCGTGAACACTCCCGAAGGAAGGTCGAGGACAGTGTGGAGATTGCAATTCTCCAAGAGCATCTTTCTGATTTCCTTTGCATCGCCATTGCTAAGGAAGGTGTTCTTTATGACAATACCTGCACGTCCACCAGCCTTCAGCATCTTGATGAAGTGCTGCATGAACATATAGGCAGTCTCTGAGGTCTTTATCTCAAAGTTCTGCAATACCTCTCCACGCTCATTGCCTCCAAAAGGTGGATTGGCGAGGATGACATTCTTGCGGTCGCTCTCCTGGATGGTGGCCAGATTTATGGCAAGGGTGTTTCCATGCGAGATATTTGGGGCAGATACTCCGTGGAATATCATGTTCATCGTCGCGATGATATAGGGCAGACCCTTCTTCTCCTTGCCATAGAAGGTGTTTTTCTGCAGCGTGTCGTGGTCCTTCACGCTCTTAATCTTGTCCTTCATATAGAGGAAGGCTTCGCAGAGGAATCCTGCCGAACCACAGGCTGGGTCATACACCGTTTCGCCAATCTTCGGATCGACAACCTTGATGATGCTGCGGATCAATGGACGTGGAGTATAGTACTCCCCTCCATTTCGACCAGCATTGCCCATTCGCTGGATATTGCTCTCGTAGAGCACGGTCATCTCGTGCTTGTCATCAGCACTCTGGAAATGGAGTTCATCAATCAAGTTGATGACCTCTCGCATATTGAATCCCGAACGTATCTTGTTGTGCAGTTCGCCAAAGATTTCGCCTATCTTGTATTCAAGCGTGTCGGTAGTGGCAGCCGTGTTCTGGAAATTCTTGAGGAAAGGGAAGAGCTTCTGGTCAACAAACTGTACAAGGTCATCACCACTCATGGCATTGACCATGTCTATCACCATCTTGCCTGTCTCCGCATCCTTCTTCTTCGGTGCTGCCCACTGGCTCCAGCGATAATCACCCGTCACGAGTCGCTTGTATGTCTTGCCTTCAAGCTCAGCTTCCTCCTCGCGCTCAGTCTCAAGGTCATCAAGGTATTTCAGGAAAAGCATCCACGATTTCTGCTCCAGGTAGTCCAATTCGCTTCCACAGCCCTGTTCCTTCCACAGGATCTGGTCTATTGCCTTGAATGTATTTTCGTATTTCATGTATGGGAATTTACTTCGTTGTAATTCAGGTTTTATTGGGTGCAAAGATAAGCCATTCTTTGCTTTATTCCAAATTTTAAAAGCATTTTCTTTGATAATGGACGAAAAAAAGCAAGCCGACCTTCACAGGCGGGCTTGCCTCATAAGTTTGAAAAATTTCATATTGAAAAAATTAGGAACCATTTTTCAGCCGCAAAGATACAGCATTTCTGCAAATTCTCCAAATTTTTTGGAGGTTTTTTGCGAATGATTCGCATCGTTGGCCCTTTTCACTCCCCAATCACCCTGAAAGACAGTTCGGTGCGAGCGACATCCATCGCGCAGATCTGCTCGGCGAGGAGGTTCATATTGTGGAAACGGTCGTAATCACCACCAAACTGTCTTGGCATGGCGTCAAGATCCTCAGGCCAGGGGGCGAGGATGAGGAGGGAGCCTTCGGCGCAGGCGAAGAAACGCTCGCCCTCGGGCTTTTTGGTGATGGGTTCCTTCTGTAGATGGATGAGGGGGAGGCGGCAGTTGATGGCGATGTTCTTCATGTCACGCTCGCCGGGGGAGATGCCGGGGGTGACGAGGACGGTGTCGTTCTGTGCAGCCTTGATCCAGGCCTCGCGGTCGCGCTCCCACGCCTGGGTGTCGATGTAGCGCACCTTGGTGCGCATGTCGGGCGGATAAGGGAGGGCGGTGTAGCCGTTCGCGAGGCGCTCGTCGAGGGTGAGCTGCCCCATGCGTGCCATACGATGGCAGAACACCTGCGCCTTCAGCGGCCTGCGCAGCAGGAGGAAGTTGCCGAAGGCAGAGTAGCGCACGCCTGCGATGGTGAGGCACAGGCAGCTCTGCATAAACTGCGGCACGCGCGCCTTCAGGATAGCCCGCCGCGGGTTGTCATGCACATACGCCAGCATGGCCTCCAGCTGGTTCGGTGCGTACAGCACCGAGTCGTCGTAGTTATCATCGAACAGCGGCTGCCGCTCACGAGGGAGGGAGGCATAGTAGCGCGCGCGTTGCGCGCGGGACATGCGGTGCGGGTCGGGGGGTGTTGCAGCCAAGGACGGCTGCGACACGGACACGGGAGGATCCTTGGCGGGCGGGGTGCTGGTGGCGGGCGGCGTGGTGGCGCTGGGCAGGGTGCCAGTGATGGTGGGCGGGGTGCCAATGGCGGTGGGCGGCGTGTTGGTGTCGCCAGCCGTCGTTGGCTGGGATGAGGGCGTGTCGACGCCCGTTATGGCGCGCCAGCGCTTCGTGCAGGCGGTCTTGAAGCCCCAGATCACCTCCCCCACGCTCACGTCCATGCGCTCCTCAACAAAGAGGACGCCGTGGAAATGGTCGGGCATGGCCACCTTGCCGAGGATGCGGAGGTGACGGCCGTGAAGGAGCTCGGCATCGGGGATCTTCTCCCACTCCTCCTCCACCGCCCGGCCCAGCGGGGTGAGGTCGACGGCGGGATGGACGGGGTCCATATTGAGGGAGCCGAAGAGGGGATCGCGATGGGCGATGACGATGGTGATGAGGTAGATGCCGCGCTCGTAGTAGTCGTGGCCCTTGTAACGCGGACGGTGGGATGGGTATTGTGGGACGGGTCTGTCTTGTGGCATGGCAAGTTGGGGCTATGTGTGTCGGTTGGCGGGAGATTGCGTATATGTTGGCGCGATGAAAAGGCGATTAACGCCGCAAAGATACAGCATTTCTACGATACCACCAAAATTTCGTAGCAGTTTCTTCGGTGATGAGCAAAAAAAGCAAGCCGACACTTCATAGAGAATGTCCCAAAAAATAAAAAAATAAAAATAAAAAATAATTTTTCGTGGGGGACAATAGATTTTGTACTCCCCTAAAAAAAGTTGACTGGTTTTTGATATAACCCTAGTAAAAGTTGACCATTTTATGACCTAACCCTGACTTGGGTTTACTAGCGATCTCT
>ONNR01000013.1 GCA_900319235.1 uncultured Prevotellaceae bacterium | reverse complement strand
CGACCAAAGGGAGCAACCTCTCGAACCTTTCGAACCTTTCTTAACCTTTCAGAACCTTCCCCTTTGGGTCCACTTTGTCATCCTATAAATAAACGAAGGGTCTAGAAGAGGGAGAGAGTTTAAAGAATGGGAATACGAAAAAAGAGTGTGTGCGTAAAAAGAAGAGAGGAAGTCGATGAAAGGTGGGAAGCGAGACAAATTCTCCTGGAGGAAATAGTCGGGGCTTATAGCCCCCCCTCCCCCCCTTCAAAGGGGGGCGGGGTAGGCTAAGCCCCACTAAGACTATTTCCAAGAGAATTTGTAGAGCGTAGCATTTCTTCATAACGAATTCTATAATTCGCAAATTTGTGATAAAAACAATTATTATTAACCCTTTAAAACAAAAAAGTATGATTTTCATCAAACAAATCACCACAGTTGAGGAGCTCTGGAACACAGCAGGGGCTCCTACCGGACAGATTGCCGTCGATGCCGTCGTCGATTATGTCAAGCGAGTAAATACGCATTCCGCTCAGCAAGTCGCCTTCTTCCTGAACGCCGATCAGCGTTTCCTGAACGAGACGATGAAGCTGTTCGTAGGCGTCAGCCTCAAGGAGTTCATCATGCAGTGGCGTATGCGCCAAGCCATCGACCTGCTCGACGACGAGAACCTCTCGGTCGAGGAAGTGGCCCATCGCTGCGGATTCAAGCGTGAAAAGAACCTCATCGCCGCCATCCACGAGCGTTTCGGCACCAACCCGTATGCCTATCGCAATGGCTCCGTACTCCGCAACGGCAACTATCGGTTCAACCAGGAGACGCATCAGCGCAAGAGCATCATCGAGAATGCCGAGAAACTCCACTCCCGCAACGACAAACCTGTTCCGAAAGAGGAATGATCCATCTCCAACATCGGCATAACCTTTTTTGGCCAAGATTGGTTATTCTCCCATCGCGGCATACCCTTTCTTGGCCAAGATTGGTCATTCTTCGACCGAAGCAAGCATTCTGTCGGCCGTCAGAGTACTCTATCCTACCGCGGCATAACCATTCCTGGCCAAAATTGGTCATTCTCCTCCCTCAGCATACCCTTTCTCGGCCAAGATTGGTTATGCTCCCATTGGCGAAAGCATTCTGTCGCCCGTCAGAGTGCTCCATCCGACCGCGGCATACCCTTTCTTGGCCAAAAATGGTCATTCTCCCATCGTCGCATACCCAATCCTGGCCAACTTTGGTCATTCTTCTCCCTCCGCATACCCAATCTTGGCCAAGATTGGTCATACTTCCACCGAAGAATACCCTTTCCTGGCCAAGATTGGTTATACCTCGATTTTCAATCATCCTCCCACGTTTTTTGTCCTCGTGCAATCGGTTGAATTATATGAAATAAATACAAATCATTCTTTTTTTCCTGTTGAATATAATTTATGTCAAAAATAATTCGTATCTTGCACCCCCGAAATAATATGAAAAAAGTAATTATTCTATCAATGACTTTATTGTGCGCCTTATCTCTTAGTGCACAAGACATACAGAAGTTTGTCAAGTGGCAGATGGAGACCTATCCGGAGTTACGGCTGCTGGACATCTACAAGTCGTGCTTTCAGGACTATATGGGTGCGGAGCATCTTGTTTCGGATAGCGAGAGGGTGAAGACATATCTGGATGAAGAACTTGAGACGACTACGTTGGATGAGCTGATGCCATGGTATTATGAGCCATGCGGCATAGACAGCAACTACTATCGAGTGAGCATAAGGGCAATCAAGGAGGACATCATCACGGAGGAGTTGCTGCTCGATGCTTTTGTGCGTAGTGCCAATTCAGTTGAGCGTCCTTCGGTAGAGTTATGGCGTGACAGGTGGCATGTGATTATTGGTACGATTGACAAGATGCAACTAGACCTCCCCCACTATGATGAGGACAAGGTTTTCATCGATAGCATTCTCACCGTAGGGAAATATGCCATCAGCCATTCTCCAGAGTACCGCGAAGCATACCACCCTCACTACCGAATAGTAATACGTCGCATCTTTGAAAAAGAAATAAAACCTATCTTAAAAAAAGAATGAAATGAAGATTCGACATCAGCTAACAAGTGCTGATGCCTTGTCTAGTTGACTCAGAAATCAGCGAATCAAAGCGATAGAAGAAAAAAAGCACATAATTCTACTTATTTTTGAAGGGGAATTGCTATAATCTCAGAAATAATGCTTATATTTGCAGCGAAACTAACCACATCATCACTATGAAAGCGAAAAAACTGATACAGACACTTGCCTTCGGCATCGCAGCTCTCATGCCCTCCTGGGCTTGCGCCCAACTCCATCCCTTCGAAGGATGGCAACCCGGCGATCACCTCCTCATCCCCATCATCCAATACCGCATCGCCGACTTCTACGCCAACAAGAAACTCATGGGCCTCAACCTCTACAACATCCAGGGCGAGGTGATGACACCCAACCAGGGCGGCGACAACCTGAAATTCGACTACGTGCCCGGTCTCGTGGCTAAAGCAATCATCGAGGCTGCCCAGGTCAACAGCAAATCGGGATTCGCCAAGAGCTGGTTCTACAGCGTGGAGGACTATGCCAACCGCTGCGCCCAAAGCGTGCCCACCACCGGAAAGAGCCTCGACGACCTCAACGCTACCAAGATGTACTTCACCCTCTACGACCTCACCGACCCCGAGACGGGTGCATTCAAGGACATCGCAAAACCCGAGACACACGCCAACGCCAAGATGGCAATGGAACGCGCCATCCAGGGCCTGAAGGACGTGAAGGAGCACTACTCCATCCCCGCCTCGCTGAGCAAGGAATGTGCTGGAGGCTGGTGGCACAAGGAGGTCTATCCGAACCAGATGTGGTGTGACGGCCAATATATGGGACCTGCCCTGCTCGCCCAGATGATCCACTACGGCTACACCATCGACGGCGCGGAGGAGGACTGGAAAACCATCACCCGTCAGTTCGACATCACCTGGCATAAACTCTGGGACCCCAAGGAACAACTGCTGTGGCACGCTTTCAGCGCCGACCCCAAGGGTGAAAAGGCTCGCCTCTGGGCCGACCCCAAGACGGGACGCTCGCAGGAATACTGGGGCCGCGCCTGCGGCTGGTATTTCCTCGCCCTGGTCGATGTGCTGGAGTTCATCCCCGAAGGCATCACGATGAAACCCACACAAAGCACCCTGCGCGGACTGAGTTCCGACTGCCGCGAACGCCTGCTCTACTACCTGAACACCCTCGCCGAAGGACTGGTGCGCCGCCAGGACAAGGAAACGGGCTGCTGGTACCAGCTCCTCGCCCATGACGGCAATTTTACGGTGAGCGAATACCAAGGAAAGTCCTACGAACCCGTGAGCAACTACCTGGAATCGTCCGCCTCAAGCATCTTCACCGCAACCCTCCTCAAGGGTATCCGTCTGGGCCTCCTCCCGAAAGAGAAGTACGAGAACAATGCCGAAGTGGCTATGATGGGCCTCGTGAAGCAGTTCCTCCGTGTGCGTGACGACAACGGCACATGGACCCTCATCGACGACTGCGCCTCTGCCGGCCTCGGCGGCGCCAGCTGGGGCGTCCGCGACGGCTCCGCTGCCTACTACCTCCTCGGCAACGACGTCACCCGCATCACCGACTACACCGAAGGCAAGGTCTATGGCGCCTTCATCCTCGCTGCCACGGAGTACGAGCGGAAGCATAACAAATGACAATAAATAATTAATAATTTAATCCTGATTTCTTCTTAACATGAATTTTCAGGAATTAATCACGAATTTTTCAAAAATTATTGAATAAAAATAGCATGAAAAAGGAAGAAGACATCCTGATTTATCAGTCGTGGTGGAAGAACACTATAACCGGCCTATTTCTTATTATTTTGGCAGTGATGTCAATCTACGGATATATAATAGGGAAGATACCCGTTTGGACATTGATTGCAGCCATTAGCTTTGGTATTTGCGGGCTGATTTTGCTTTATATATTTGTGAAGCAACAACTCAAACACGCCCCTTATATGGTTATTACCGACGAGTCGGTGAAGGTACTATTAGGCAAAGGCATGGAGTTCAAGTTTGCAGATGTAGAAGATTTCTTCCTTTTAGGCTATCCGCTCTCGTCTAGTGTTATCGGCATCCATTATAAGGAAGGAGTGCAGCAACGCAAGATGGAGGAAGCAAGCAAAGCTGGACGCATCGTCAGGAAATTCAATGAGAAGACTGCTGGCGCCCAAGAAGGAGTACCCGCCTCAGGATTGACCGTCAGGCCCAAGGTGCTTTGCCGAATGCTCAATGAACGGCTGGAACAATATCGACAGCGCCAAGAAAAGCCTAAAAAGGTATAATTGCTTATCCGAAAAGACGGATCAACAGAAACAATAAAATCACCGCTGCGACCGGAATGGGTTGCAGCGGTGATTGTTATGTACGGAAGAGTACTGTCTAAGAATTAACGGCCTACGGCACGATCGGCAGCCTTGGCGTGGCTCTTAGCCTTCTGGAGAGCGTCCTCGGCATCCTCCTGACGGTTGTCGGCCTTCTTCTGAGCACTCTGGCTTGCCTTCTCAGCGCTAATAGCAGCATCTACAGCCTTCTTGCGCTCCTTGAGGGCAGCGAGCTCGGCTTTCTTGTTCTGCTCTTCGGTCTTGAGGGCGGCGTCAGATGGGTTGGCCTTCTGACGGCTCTTGTTGGCCTTGAGCTCAGCCTCGAGGGCATCGATCTCATGCTTGTACTGTTCGCTTAACTGCTCCCAGCTCTTGTTCTCGGGATTGGTATCACCGACAACCTTCTTGGCATTCTCATTGGCAGACTTAGCCTTAGCAATAGCCTTCTCGGCATCTTCCTGAGCCTTCTGAGAAGCCTTCTGAGCCTTCACGTTCTTCTTGTCGGCAGCAAGAGACTTATCTACAGCCTTTTTCTTCTCCTTGAGGGTAGCAAGCTGGGCCTTCTTGGTCTGCTCTTCAGCCTTGAGGGTAGCATCGCTAGGATTAGCCTTCTGATGCTTCTTGTTAGCCTTGAGCTCTGCCTGAAGGGCATCGATCTCATACTTGTACTGAGCGCTGAGCTCTTCGTTGCTCTTCTTGGCATCTGACTGTGCGAACGAAAGTGCTGGAGCCGCGAGGAAAGCAGCGAGAAGCACGAACTTTGCAAAATTCTTCATAGGTGTTCGTTTTTAAAGGGTTAATATAGTGTATTTGAGTTATCGAAAGTATCGGAGGACTCGGAAGAATCGGAATACTCGGAGTATTCGGATTTCTTGATCGAAGTCTTTTACTTTATGACATCCACGCCCATCCAAGGTTTAAGGACGGTGGGAACTTTTATTGTGCCGTCGGGCTGCTGATAGTTCTCGATGATGGCGGCAACGATACGTGGGAGGGCGAGAGCGGAACCGTTGAGGGTGTGGCAGAGCTCGACCTTCTTGTTGTCGGCGCGACGATAGCGGCACTTCAAGCGGTTGGCCTGATAGGTGTCGAAGTTGGAAACTGACGACACTTCGAGCCAGCGCTTCTGAGCCTCGGAATAAACCTCGAAATCGTAACAGATGGCGCTGGTGAAACTCTGATCACCGCCACAAAGACGCAGGATGCGGTAGGGCAGTTCGAGCTTCTTGAGCAGACCCTCGACATGTTCGAGCATCTCACGATGAGACTCGGCGGAATGTTCGGGAGTGTCAATGCGTACGATCTCGATCTTCGAGAACTCGTGCAGACGGTTCAAGCCACGCACATCCTTGCCATAGGAACCGGCTTCGCGACGGAAGCACTGGGTGTAGGCGCAGTTCTTGATGGGGAGGTCCTTCTCGTCGATGATGACGTCACGATAGATGTTGGTGACAGGTACTTCGGCGGTTGGGATAAGATAGAAATCATCAATCTCGCAGTGGTACATCTGTCCTTCCTTATCAGGCAGCTGACCTGTGCCGTAGCCCGACTCCTTGTTGACGACTGTTGGAGGCATAATCTCCTCGTAGCCGGCATTGGCGGCTTCGGTGAGGAAGAAATTGATAAGGGCACGCTGGAGACGAGCGCCCAAGCCACGATAGACAGGGAAACCTGCACCCGTGATCTTTACACCGAGGTCGAAGTCGATGAGGTTGAGGTTCTTGGCGAGCTCCCAGTGAGGCAGCTTTGCAGTGGGCACCTCGGGGTTGCAGGTCCAGTTGCCTACGGTGTCCTGACCGAGGACACACTCCTTGAGGTTGGACTTGACTACCCAGTTGTCCTCGGCACCAGTGCCTTCGGGCACCTCGTCGTAGGGAATATTAGGAATCTGGCAGAGCATGTCGGTAATCTGGCCCTCGCAAGCGGCCTTCTTCTCGTCAAGCTCCTTGTTGATAGCCTTGAGTTCGGCAACACGAGCCTTGGCAGCCTCGGCTTCGGCGCGCTGACCATTCTTCATAAGCATGCCGATGCTCTTGGCGAGACGATTGGCCTCGGCAAGGTTGTCATCAAGGGTCTTCTGCGTCTGACGGCGCTCCTGGTCCTTGGCGATGACGGCGTCGATGGCTTCGCGTGCGCCTTCGAAATGCTTTTTGTTCAAACCGGCAATGACGCGGTCGTATTGCTCGGTGATAAGTTTCAATGTTAACATATAATGGGGTTAAGAGGGGTTCTGAGGGGTTCTGAAGGGTTCTGAAGGGTTCTGAAAGGTTCAGAAGGGTTCAGAGAGGTTCTGAAAGGTTCAGAAGGGTTATGAATGAAAAAACAAAAACAGAGCACTTGGCAACCATGGGGTTGTCAGATGCCCTGTAATTCTTTTAAGCTGTTGGCCAAGGGCTTAAGCCAGTGGCTCAACGGAAACGTAGCTCTTATTCTCGCGCTTCTTGGTAAATACTACCTTGCCGTCGATGAGAGCATAGAGAGTATCGTCCTTGCCAATGCCTACATTGAGGCCTGGGTTGTGCTTGGTGCCACGCTGACGAACGAGGATGTTGCCAGCCTTCACGATTTCGCCACCAAACTTCTTAACACCGAGTCGTTTGCTATGTGACTCACGGCCGTTCTTCGAACTACCTACACCTTTTTTGTGTGCCATAGTGCTTTTTTCCTTTCTTTTTAATAGCGGATTCGCTTATGCAACAATAGACTTAACTAACACTTCGGTAAAATGCTGACGAGAACCGACGAGCTTGTCAAAGCCCTTACGACGGATCTTGTGGAACACCTTGATCTTCTTACCGCGAAGTTCTACCTGAGAGACTTCGAAAACAACCTTTGCACCCTCTACAGTGGGAGTGCCAACGGTGATAACACCGTCATTGTTAACGAGGAGGACCTTGTCGCAGACTACCTCGTCACCTACCTTAGCACCTGCGATGTTGAGAACGCAGATCTTCTGGTCGGGCTCAACGTTGAACTGCTGGCCCTGGATTTCAACAATAGCGTACATTGTACAAAAAAATATTTTTAAAATATTTCTCCGCAAGGCGAATGGCGCTCATCGTGGAGGGCTGGCATCACTGCCACCTTGCCGTGACGGTCATTACTTATCGTGCCTACATCGGAATCAGCGCGCAAAGATAGACATTTTTCCTGATACAGCAAAATAATTTGAAGTGATTTTTGCATTTTCGGGCCTAAAAATGCGATATTTAGCTAAAAATTGGCATTTGCACTTCATTTTTTTGCTGAAAAAGTTGTTTATTTAAATTAGAATTGTTACATTTGCACCGTGAAACGTCGAATGAAAAACGACCATTACCCATAAACAACAATAATAACCTTTTAAACACAAAAAACATGGCTTACAAGATTGATCAAATCGAAGGTATCGGCGAGGTTTACGCCGAGAAACTCATCGCCGCTGGCATCGCTACAACTGACGACCTTCTGGAGAAGTGTGCTGCCGCTAAGGGCCGCATTGCTATTGCTGAAGAAACCGGCATCAGCCGCAAGCTCATTCTGAAGTGGACCAACCACGCTGACCTGATGCGCATCAACGGCATCGCAGGACAGTTCTCGGAGCTGCTCGAAGCTGCCGGCGTTGACACCGTGAAGGAGTTCCGTCATCGCGTTCCCGCCAACCTCCAGCCCAAGCTCGTTGCCATCAACGAGGAGAAGAACCTCTGCAACCGTGTTCCTTCGCTGAGCGAGGTAGAGCGCATGATTGCCCAGGCCAAGGAGCTGAAGCCACTGATCACCTACTAATTAAGGGCTTTGAAAGGGTTCTGAAGAGTTCTGAAAGGTTCTGAAAGGTTCTGAAGAGTTCTGAAGGGCTCTGAAGGGCAATCTCCGCATAACCCTAAATCAATTTAATAAGCCCCTTCCGACATCGGGAGGGGCTTATTTTGTGCCTAATACTTGTCTGAGGGTCCATCGAGACGGAAGACAATGCGGAAGGAACCGCCTTCGGCGAGGGGTGTCCACGATGTGGAGGAGATGCGGAAATGACCGCATTCGAGGGTGTGCTCGACGTGGAATCCGAGGCATGCGCAGACGTCGTAGTCGCCGACACGGACGAGTCGCAGCGTTTCGGAAGCATCGTCGGGCAGCTTGGCGAGGGAGACTTCGGGTGGAATCTGGTCGCGCGTCACATACTCCATCGTCACAGGCATGTCGGACTGGATGACCTCATTGACACGGCGCTCGACCTCAGCAATCTGTTCGGGCGTAGGACACTGTGGCAGCTCGTAGTTGAGTTTGCTCTTCTTTCGCTCCACATGGGTGTTGCGCGAACGCTCGCAGCCGAACATACGCACCATAGTCTGGTTGAGGATGTGCTCGGCGGTGTGCGCAGGCTCGTATTCACGTTTGTTGTGGTCGTTGAGGATGGGTTCGGTCATATTGCTATTATCTTTCGTGACAAAGAGGTAGTTTATCTTCTGCTTCTCTTTTTCATAATTTTCGGCTGGGAGCTTTGAACGCCCATATATTCCTGACGTGCCTGCTGGAGCAAGGTCATGAATTCGGGTTCGGCACAAAGACGAGCGAAGAGGATGCTGGCCGAGTAGCGCCCGGCCTCGATATCACTCTGATAATGATAGCCGGCAATGACACGGCTCTGACCCATCTCGTAAGCCACCTTCATAATCGACTCGGTATGCTGGGGATCGATGGCCGTCAGTATCATACCGACGAGCCACGACACCATAGTGTGGCCCGAAGGATAGCTACTGTAGTCGGTGGGACTCTCATGCTCGGGCACCAACGAGGCTTCCTTGAACTGCTGATAGGGACGCACACGGTGATAATACGCCTTGACGCCTGCATTCGAAACCATTTCGGTGGCATGGGCACGCTGAAGCAAAAGGAACAACTGAGGATTGGCTTCCTGCGTGACGGCATGACCCATGGCCGGCGAGAAACGCGCCATAAAATAGGACGCACTGAGGAAGGCGTCGGAACGAGCCTGCAGGCCACGCTCGGTTGCACGCATCGACAAGCCCCACTGATACTGCGACCAATCGTCGTAGAAACGCGAATCGGTGATTCCGGGAGGTGGCGGCAGAATCCGCTCCAGCTTTGGAGCCTCATTGGAGGTGACAAAGGGCGTGCGCCCGTCATTCCGGCCTTGTGCCATCGCGATGGTCGCGAAAAGCACAATCGCTGACGCAAGAAGTGTTTTTCTCATTTTTCGAAATAATACTGATGTCTATCGGTTGACCTGACGATTGACCACATTGCCATCGGCAGCGTGGATATTGAGCACGAGGCGATCCTCACCTGCATAGGGTGTAACGTCAATCTCTACGGTGCGCTTACCTTCAGCCTGGACGGTGGCAAGAGTTGCACCCGAATAGCTGACGATATCGACCGAAGCGAGCGACACGGCAGCAGCCACCATAAGCTCGTTGTCCTGCTCACGAATGAAGGCATCGACAGCGAAAGCATCGCCAGGATTGCCAGTCTCGCACTGAAGCTGGGAGTCGGTGTCATCAGCCACATCGTAACCATTGAGCTGGAGCCACTTGATGGCATAACGGGTGCCCAAACGACGATAGCCCACACCAGCGAAGTGGAGTTTGTCGCGGCTCACCTTGCAGGCACGCGACGAAATGGTGTAAGCTGTTGGAATGTAGTCGTGAATCTGGTCGATGGTGGGGTTGGCATGTGCGCAGACACCATTCTGATCGAGGCCAACAGCTTCGCCACAAAGGACGGGCACATCTTCGGCCTTCAGGTTGAGGTCGGTGAGGATGTTCTGATAGACACGGTTCACCTGGTTGGGCCAATGAGGGCCATAGGCATCGGTCTCGCCCTGATGAATGAGCAAGCCGCGAATGATCCAACCCTGGGCTTGTGCCTGCTTGGCCAACGTGATGAGACGCCCGTAGGGATTGCCATCGTAGGCAGCAATCTCGTTCTTCATCCAATCCATCTGACAACTATCAACGAAGCCCTGGTAGAGATCCTTGTCGAAGAGACGCATGGGGCAACCATCGACAGCCACCTGGATAACGGCTACAGAGTCGATAGGCGAAAGATGCTCGAGGACAGTGCGTCCGAAATAATCGGTAGGCGACAGGAAATTGGGACGATGATAACCCGGACGGCAGTTGCCGGGCTTGGCTACACGCCACTCTCCCACCTTGCGGTCTTCGTTTTCGGTGGAAGCAAGATTGAGGAAACGAGGCGAGACGATGGTGTCTTCTTCCGAAGAGATGTCACCAATACCTACCATGTTGGACTGACCAATGGCGAGGAAAGCAATTTTCTGAGGCTCGGGCTGCTTCTGGCAGGATACGAAACCGAGCACTACGAGGCTGCACACGAGGCAGCAAAGGGTACGAATGCTACGCATAGATATTAATTAACAATTAATAATTAATAATTAACAATGACGAATTAACAATTAATAATTAACAATTAACAATGATTCTTTTTGAGAATTAATCGATGCAAAGTAAGCGTTTTTTTGCGACACCTGCAAGGCTTTATGCAAAAATGACCTTTTTATGGCATTATTCGTAACATTTAGAGAGCCTTCTTGGGATACATGGCATCCCACCAGGAAGAATCATCCTTAAGATACTTCTGGAACCAGGCAAGTTGTGTGCGGAGCCAAGCCATGCGTTTGTCGTAATCGACGACGCCATGATCCTCGCCATCGACGCAGACAAGAGCCGTCTCGCGACCGAGGAGTTTCAGTGCGGTGAACATCTGGATGGAGTTGTTGATGGGGACGTTGACATCCTTGGTGCCATGCAGGAAAAGGATGGGCGTGTGGATCTTATCGACGTTGTAGATGGGCGAGTTCTTCACATAGAGGTCGGTTTCGCTCCAAGGATAACTATTGGCCATCGACACCTCGCTGTAACTGTAGCCCCAATAGCCATAGCCCCAATAGGTGGTGTGGTCGGAGATGCCAGCATGACTGATGGCACAGGCGAAGGGGCAGTCGGGCAAGGTCTGCAGATACTGCGTCATGAAACCTCCATACGAAGCGCCACAGCAGCCGACCTTCTCCTTATTAATATACGCGTGCGTGCGACAGAACTCGCGTACCGCCTCGGTGATATCACGAGCAGGATCGACACCTGCCGTATTGACATGGCGCGAAGCCCACTCCTGTCCGAAGCCTGCAGCGCCACTGGGCTGAACGACAAGCACCACATAACCCAGCGCTGCCCAACATTGCCAGGGATAGCTCGACTCGAAGTTGCGACCCGTGGGACTGCAACCACCATAATAATAAGTGATCATCGGATAAACGCCCACGGCATCGGGAGCCTCGTCGTCGAAACCGACGGGCAGATAGTAGCGGCAAAGCACATCGTCGCCATTACTGTTGGTGAAATGCCAAGGCCTGCATTCGGCAACCTGCACGTCGCGGAGTGTCTGAGCCGAGAGGTCCTCAAAACACGTGGAAGGGCAAGTGAGATTTCCCGTCTTCTTGTTCATTCTGACCCTTGACAGATCGACAGAATACAGACGATCGCTGTTCATGGATGACTGTCCGTACCATGCCATCACAGGAGCCTGCGAAGCGAATGTAACGCCCTTGACACACTCCTCGGGAAGAGGCAGCATGCGAATATCTCCCGTCGCTGGATTGAGGCGATAGAGGCTCACGGAGTCGCGATTCTCGCAAGTGAGATAGATCTGACCATCGTAGAGGCTCCACTCCATCGAAGAGATGCTGGGGTCGAAATCGCGGGTCACGGGATGCACCTCATGGTCATCGACATCGATGATGTAGGCCTGGTAATCGTACATCGAAGGAATGACTTCGGCAGGCAAGGTGCAGCCCACACGATCGAAAGCCTCGGGAGAACCCTGAACGAGCACCTGACTGCCATCGGGAGAGAAAGTTCCGCCATAAACGAAACCATCCTGATGGATGAGGGTGTCGAGGGACAAGGTCTCGAGATTGAGACGATACAACGAAGTGAACTCATGTGGGCGCTGAGGACGATCGACAGCCGTCTCTTCGCCAAGCGGCTTGAACGTATGTTCGCTCTTGGAGAGCAGCGCATAGCGACCATCCTGGCTGATGTCGGTCACATAGCAGTTGTTGTAGCCGAAGGTGAGCGGACGGAGCACACCCGACCGGATGTCGTAGATGGCCATCGCATAGCGGTCGCGCCAGCGTGGCTGACGATCCTCGGGATTGAGCACTTCATAAACGTCCTTGTTGACCTCCTTGGGACCCTCCTTGCTGACATAGAAGACGAGGAACTGCTCATCGGGCGAGAAACTGAAACTGCCTTCGGGCAGATTGCGGCAAAGGACCTCCTCGGCACCCGTAGCCGGATCGACAGTGACAAGTTCAAGGCCGTCGTTGCCCGTGCGCGTATAGTAATAGCGGTTGGTGCGCGGCATCCAATCCACGCCTTGGCTGAGTTGGGTGCGCTGACCTGTCAGACGGTTCTGAAGATAATACCAGCGGCGATTCTGCTTGGGAGCGCGCTGGCCTTCGGTGATGAGCAGGTAGTCGCCCTTGGGCGAAAGCGAAAGGCCATAGCATAGACGAGACTCCATCATTCGCGTGATGGTATAGAGACGACCGAGATTATTGGGCAGATCGACAAGGACCTGCGACGTGGACTCGAAAGTCAGTTCGAGGCTATCGGGCTTCCCGGCACTGGCATCGCTGAGATATTTGATGACAAAATCGTGGTCACCCGGCTCGAGCGACAGTTCACCTGCAGCAGACTTCTGCCCATCGAGGAAGAGCTGATAGTTGGCGGGTGCCTTTTCGAGCTTGAGCGTTCCTTTGACAAAGGTGGATGGTCGAAGCGTGAAGCCCAGCTGATGCAAGGCATAAGCGGCGCCTTCGGGAGCACCGGGCAATTCCGTCCCTCGCCATGTCGTGCCATTCTTAACGGCTTCGGGCGAAAGGGCGCAATCGAGGAGCGACTTGGGGTCGAAGCCCTTCAATTCGGCATCGATAGTGTCGAGCATCACAGGGGCCTGCATCACCACAGGACCGGCATAGAGAAACCTTTCGATGCGTGTGGTTTGGGCCGAAAGGGACACGACGGAAAGCGACAACGCAACGAAGGCAAGGAGAGTGGATTTCATATCATTTCTTAAGATTATCGATGAAGAGTAGCAGACGGTTGGTGATATTCACCTCGGAAACGCCAGAGTCGAAATCGAGCGAGAGGAGGTTCATCTCGGGATAGACCTGCTTGATGCGACGTTCCACGCCACGGGCCACGATGTGGTTGGCGATGCAGCCAAAGGGCTGGAGCGAAACGACGTGGTTGATGCCCTGGCGCGCATATTCGGCCACCTCGGCAGGAAGAAGCCAGCCTTCGCCAAACTGAGCAGAAAGGGAGACAATCTCCTGGCTGACACGGGCCTCCTCCATGATGTCGTGGAACGGCAGGAAGTAACGGAACCGACGACCGATACGGTTGTACTTGCCCAATTGGCGTCGAATGAGCAGATAGACCGTATCGACGATGAAGTCGGGCACGTTGGAACGTTCGACCTTGGTGGCAAGATTCACCTTGCGATTGACAAAGCTTTGTGCAAAGAAGTCGAGCAGGACGGGAGGAGCCACCTCGATGCCACGCTCCATCAGCCAATCAACCACATGCAGTTGTGCAAACGGATGGAACTTGAGGAAGATCTCGCCCACGACACCGACCTTGGCCGTCTCACGATCGATGCAAGCAGCATCGAACTCGGCAGCAGCCTGTTCGGCCAGATGTGTCAGTTGCCTCGAACTGCGACGCTCGATGGCTTCGCAGCCCAGCTGCAGATACTTGTCCTTGAGACGCTGGGCAATGCCAGGCTCACGCTCACGCACGGCAGTGGGGTAATAGAGTTTGGCGATGAAGTCGCTGTAAAGCACAGCATAGAAGGCAATGACGATGATCTTGCGCCAAGGCACATCGAAACCAGGCTGTACATTGCCCATGTCTTCGCCAAAGGTGAGGCTGATGACGGGCACCTGTGGGAAGCCCGAATCGACAAGCGCCTTCTTGATGAGCGAGATGTAGTTGGAGGCACGGCACTGACCACCTGTCTGCGACATAACCACAGCCGTCTTGTCGGGGTCGTAGCGACCTTCGCGGAAAGCCTTGACAAAATCGCCCACCACGAGGGTAGCCGGATAGCAGACCTCGTTGTTGGCATAACGCAGACCCATATCGCCCGAAATCTTGTCGCTGAGCGGCAGACACTCCAGGTCGAGGCCCACAAGCTTCACGATGGACGGGAGCAGCGGCGAGATGAACTGTGTGAAATAGGGTGCCAGAATCTTGCGGCCACGCATCGTCTCGTCGAAGATGGGTGTGGTGACGAACTTCTCGGCCTTGCGTTTCTCAGTAAGACCCGAAGCCAACTTCAACGACTCGATGAGCGAACGGATGCGGAGCTTCATCGAACCCACGTTATTGATGTCGTCGAGTTTGAGGAGAGTGAGGCTCTTGTGATGGCGAACCATCAAGTCGCGAACCTCATCGACAAGGAAGGCATCGGGACCGCAGCCGAACGAAGTGAACTGCACGAGATGCACATCGTTGCCCTGCTCGGCACACCACTTGGCAGCCTTCAGAATGCGTGTGGGATAGGCCCATTGGGCAACGTGATGCACGTCGTGGAGGTCGATATCCTTGTCGCGAACATAGTCGTCGGTGATGACGTCGATGCCCATACCCGAAATCAAGTCGGCCACCTGGTGCTGGATGAGCGGGTCGCTGTGATAGGGTCGGCCTACAAGTATAATGACCAGACGATGGTTGTTGCGAGCTTCGCGAAGAACATCCTCGCAGAAGTAGGTCAGACGTTGTTCGAAGAGATTCTGCGCATAGATTGCCTGATCGATGGCATCGTTGATCTGCTTGCGTCCTTTCACGCCAAGGTCTTTCAGCAATTGCTGGCACTGCTTGCGCAGCAGCTTTTCGTCCTTGAACGAGATGGTCGGCGAGATGAATTCTGCCATGGAACCCTGCACCGACTTGACGACCTCGCTATAACCACTGACGATGGGACAATTGAAACTGTTCTGACCGCCATTGGGCCGCTCATAGATGACGAAAGGCAGGAAGATACGCTTGACGCCACGCTCCACCAGGTCGCGAATGTGGCTATGCATCAACTTGGCAGGGAAACAGATGTTGTCGCTCATCACCATGCCGGCGTCACGTTCGTACTTGCGATAGTTGGAAGGAGAAGAAAGGACAACGTCGATGCCCGCATGCGTGAAGAGGGCATGCCAGAAGGGGAATTCCTCGAATTGGTTCAAGGCACGGGGAATGCCGAGGGAAGGGGACGAGGGGTTCGAAAGGTTCGAAGGGTTCGAAAGGTTCGAAGGGTTCGAAAGGTTCGAAGGGTTGCTCCCGTTGGTCGCGTCCGAGGGAAGCGAGGGGTTCGAAGGGTTCGAGGAAAGCGAACGGTCGAAAAGCTCGTGAAGCTTCTGGTCATAGACGTTTAGGCCTTTGCGCTTGGCCTCGCCTCCATTGACGAAAACTTTTTCGCAACGATTGCCACTGAAATAGGTCTTGCCGCCAGCAAACTTGTAGGTGGAGACAAGACACTGATTCTCGCAACCATGGCAATAGACATTCTTCTGCGTATAGGACGATTTCTGCAACAAGTCTTCGAGGAAGGGAGCCTGTTCAGCCGTCTTTTCGACATGACGCATAGCAAAGAGAGCACAACCGAAAGCACCCATCAGTTCAGGTTTGTCGCAACGACTTACCTGAGCCTCCGAGAGCAGTTCGAGGGCACGTACCACTGCATCATTGCGCATAGTACCGCCTTGCACAACGATATGACTACCCAGTTCCTTGGTATTCTTCAACTTCAATACCTTGTACAGGCAATTTCGAACCACCGAATAAGCCAAGCCAGCTGACAGGTCAGCCACCGAAGCACCTTCGCGGAGCACCTGCTTCACCTTCGAATTCATGAAGACGGTGCATCGGGTGCCAAGGTCGCAGGGAGCCTGGCTCTGGCGTGCCTGATCGGCGAAGTCGGAAACCTTGTAGCCCAAGCTGGTGGCAAAGGTCGAAAGAAACGAGCCACAGCCCGACGAACAAGCCTCGTTGATCTCTATGCGGTTGATGACACCATTCTGCACAAAGATGGCCTTCATATCCTGGCCTCCGATGTCGAGAATGAAGCTCACGTCCTTGTCGATATGATGGGCTGAAAGGAAGTGCGCAATGGTCTCGATAATGCCATGATCAAGCTGGAAAGCAGCCTTGATGAGGTCCTCGCCATAACCTGTGCTGCCCGAACCAAGAATACGAAGACGGGCATTGGCCGACGACAAACGGGCATTGAGTCGCTTCAACCCCTCCTCTACCGCATGAATCGGATTACCGCCATTGGGCACATAGTAATCGTAGATGATGCGGCCTTTGGTGTCGAGCAATACGATCTTGGTGGTAGTGGAACCGGAGTCGATGCCAAGGAAAGCATCGAGGATGGCAACGTCCTTTCCCGATTCGGTTTCTGCTTCACCCAAGTTCTGCTCCAAGGGCTTGGCCTGAGCTATCAGCCTGTCGAGGTCAGCAGTAGGCAGCTTGCTCCGAGACATCCTCTCCTGCCAAGCCTGATAGTCGGCAGCATCCTTGAAGATGGGGGCCATGGCGCCGGCCGACGTGATGCCCTTCACATTGTATGCTGCGCGAATCTTATCGATCAGGGCATCGATGCTTAAATATTCTTCCGAAGGGATGACAGCCAAGGCTGCACCTTCGGCAGGGAGCAAGGTGCCGCGCTCGGGAAGAATCACCTCCCTGTCAGCGAGATGCATATAATCGACAAAAGCCTTGCGCAATGCGGGAATATAGGTCAAAGGTCCTCCGCAGAAGAGCAAGGGACGTTCGATCTCGCAGCCATGAGCCAACGTCATGACTGTCTGAACGGCAACAGCGCGGAAGATGGAAGCGGCGATGTCCTCACGCGAAACATTCTTGGCAATGAGGTTCTGTATATCGGTCTTACAGAAAACGCCGCAACGCGAAGCAATAGGATAAACCTGTTTGGCCTGCAAGGCAAGCTGATTGAGCTCGTCCACCGAACAACCCAGGATAATGGCCATCTGGTCGATAAATGCACCGGTACCACCAGCACACTGACCATTCATGCGAAGATCGCGAGCCTCCCCGTTGTGGAAGAAGACCACTTTCGCATCCTCGCCACCGATGTCAATCATCGACTTGACATCAGGATATTTCATCTGAATGCATTTGGAGGCTGCGACGACCTCCTGCACAAAAGGCAGACTGACTCTTTCTGCTATACCCATACCGATCGAGCCCGTGACGCGAAGCGAAACCTCGAAGGCATCACCGATCTTGGACTTCATGTCGGAAAGAACGTCAACGACACTCTCGACGGCTCTGGCCAGATGACGGATATACTTATCGAAAACTACGTGGCCTTCGCCATCCAAGGCAACGACCTTGGTAGTGGTAGAGCCTACATCGATTCCGAGTCGCAATCTCTGTATATTCATTCCTTCAAACATATTTAGTGTACAAAAATATAGCATTTTGTTCAAACCACCAAATTTGAAGGCACAAAAAGTAATCCAATTGGTCTTTTGCTCGAAAAAAGAGCATTTTTGACCAATTGGATTGACGTTTTATCCTAAAGGATAAGGATTATTTGAATGATAACTCTTCTATAGGCACAATACCGCATTCCCACTCCATGGAGTCATCGAGTTCCCAGCATCCCATAATAAAGATGCCCGAGCCCTTGCCGTCGTTGTCGCGCACACGTTCGCCGATATAGTACTCGAAGGAACCGTCACGATACTTGTTGCCTCCCAAACCTCCTACGGCACAGCATTGCGTGAGGGAGAAGGTGCCATCGGCCAGACGAACCACCATCGTATGCTGGGGTCCATATTCGTAAGTCATCGGGTCACGCTCGTCACCAATCACCTTGCCTTCGGCATTGACTTTTCGGCAATCGGTAAAGACAGTCTGCTGCAGACCATTGTAGGCATCCCAGGCAATCTTGATGCGGTCGGCTGGAAGATAGCCCTTGTTGACTGCTTTTGCAATGGCATACATGAATTGCACAGTGACAGTGGCCTCGGGCCAGTTGCCCGCCTTATCCGGGCAATCGAGCACCTGGTACCAAAGGCCTCCGCGTTGATATTGAGGCAAGGCATCGACGAGCTGGTTGATGTACGAGATGAGCGTGTCGCGTCCGGAAATCTGAATGGTGTCCTTGCGTCCACAGTTGAATTGTGAGGTGAAACCTTCGGGGATGTAGTCGAGAATATCGACCATAGCCATCAGGTACCATCCTACCGAACGTCCCCAGAAGTTGGGCGAATGACCTTCAGCATCGCTCCAACGCTGCGAAGCGCTCTCGTCCCAAGCGTGATGGAGAAGACCAGTACGAGCATCGTAGGTGTGGTGCCAGCAAGTGATGACCTGCTGCAATGCTTCGGCCTGCCATTCGGGATGATTGAACGTCTGCCCATAGATGGCCATAAAAGGAGATGCCATGTAGATGCCATCGAGCCACATCTGATGGGGATAGACAAGTTTGTGCCAATAGCCTCCGTCGCAAGTCTTTGGATGGTTCTTGAGCTGCTTGATGAGCTGCATCTCCATGCATTTCTTATACTTCTCCAGCTTCTTTTCGGCAATCTCCTTGCCACCCACGAGACCGGGATTCTCTTTTATCAGGTTATAGACTTCGCAAACCACCCAACCTCCACGAATCAGGTCGAGGTTGTAGGTCTCCATCGAGCGCTTCTGGATTGTGCCATCGTCCATACAGAGCGTGTCGCACCATTCCTCGGCATACTGGAAGTAACGACGATCGCCCGTCTTGCGATAGAGGTAGAGATAGGAGGTGCCGCCCACGCCCTGGGTGTAGCCAAAGAAGGGCACACGGCCATAATCGTAGAGATAAAGGTGTGGAAATCGCTTGAGTTCGCTCTTGGCGAACTGAATAGCCATATCCCTGGGGGTGTTGACAAGGTTCACGGGGCCTTTGACCTTCTTCTTGGCATCAGCCGTGCTGACGAGGGTCAGGATTGTGAGAATAAACAACAGGAATCTTTTCATGTGTGGATGGTGTTTTATGGATTAATATAATAAAGGATAGAAGTAGAAAAAACGAAGAAAGGGATGGAAACGACACAGGTTTCCATTCCTTTCTATGGGGATTGGAGGCAATTATTCCTCCTTGAGGTTCAACGCAATCTGGAGCTCGTCGAGCTGGGCCTGGTCGATGGCGCAAGGTGCATCGATCATCACGTCGCGTCCCTGGTTATTCTTGGGGAATGCGATGGTGTCGCGGATGGAATCGATTTCGGCAAACATCGAAACGACGCGATCCAAGCCGAATGCAAGACCAGCGTGAGGAGGTGCACCATACTTGAAGGCATTAATCAGACAGCCAAACTGTTCCATGGCCTTCTCCTCGGTGAAGCCAAGGAGTTCGAACATCTTCTCCTGCAACTTAGAGTCGTGGATACGAACCGAACCGCCACCGAGCTCTACGCCATTCATGACGCAGTCGTAAGCCCACGAACGAACCTTGCCCTGATCGGCGTCGAGGAGCGGGATGTCCTCAGGATTGGGGCTGGTGAACGGGTGATGGGTAGCATAGTAGCGCTGTGTCTCCTCATCCCATTCGAAGAGCGGGAAGTCGATGACCCAAAGGGGCACATAGACAGAAGGATCGCGGAAGCCAAGGCGCTGACCCATCTCGAGACGAAGGGCACAAAGCTGCTTCTGCGTGCGACGCATTTCACCGCAAAGGATGAGCATCAGGTCGCCAGGCTCGGCTTCGAACTTCTGGCAGATGGTCTCGATGACCTCGGGAGCATAGAACTTATCGATGCTCGACTTGATGCTGCCATCCTCGTTCTTGCGCACCCAGATAAGGCCCTTGGCACCAATCTGCGAACGCTTCACGAAGTCGGTGAGACCGTCAATCTGCTTGCGTGTATAGTTTGCACAGCCCTTGGCATTGATGCCAGCCACATAGGGCACGCTGTCGAATACCGAGAACTGTCCCTCGGGGAAGACGCTCTGTCCTACCCCACTGGTGTCGGCACCCTGAACGTAAGCACGCAGCGGCGACATGTTCTTAAGTTCGACGAACTTCATGCCAAAACGAAGATCCGGCTTGTCGGAACCATAGTACTTCATAGCATCCTCCCAGGTCATGCGGGGGAACTTGTCGAACTCGATGCCCTTGAGTTCCTTGAAAAGATGCTTCATCATGCCTTCGAACATCTCGATGACATCATCCTGCTCGACAAACGACATCTCGCAGTCGATCTGTGTGAACTCAGGCTGACGGTCGGCGCGAAGGTCCTCATCGCGGAAACACTTTACAATCTGGAAATAACGGTCGAAACCAGCCACCATAAGCAGCTGCTTGAACTGCTGGGGAGATTGTGGCAAGGCATAGAACTGCCCGGGATTCATACGGGAAGGAACCACAAAGTCGCGTGCACCCTCGGGTGTCGATTTGATGAGCATTGGGGTTTCCACCTCCAGGAAGTTCTGTGCATCAAGATAACGACGCACCTCGAAAGCCAGCTTGTGACGAAGTTCCAGATTCTTGCGAACCATCGGACGACGCAAGTCGAGATAACGATACTGCATACGAAGGTCATCGCCACCATCGGTCTTGTCTTCGATGGTGAAAGGTGGAACCTCGGAAGCCGAAATCACGTTCAGCTCCTTGGCCACAATCTCGACGTCGCCAGTAGGAATATTCTTATTCTTGCTTTCACGTTCGCGTACAATGCCAATCACCTGAATGACATATTCACGACCCAGGTGTGTGGCCTTTTCACAAAGAGCTGCATCAGCCTCGCTCTCATCGAAAACGAGCTGAGTGATACCATAACGATCACGAAGATCAACGAAAGTGAGGCCGCCCATCTTGCGGACGCGCTGCACCCATCCGGCCAGCGTGACCTCCTGGCCAACATTGGCAAGACGAAGCTCGCCACAGGTTTGTTTACGATACATAGTTATGTGAGGTTATATAAAGTTCTGAAGGGTTAAGAGGGGTTCGAATGGTTAAGAGGGGTTAAGAGGGGTTCGAGATCCTTTCAATTGATGATCAATCGAAAGTGGTGTTGTGCATATCTCCCGACTTGCGGAACTCCTTGTGGAAGTCAAAACAGTGGTCGAGTGACATTGGTGTATGCCCACCTTCCTTGAGTGCCAATTCGAGATACTTGCGCAGCAAGGGTCGATAGCTTGGGTGTGCACAATTTTCGATGATGGTCTCGGCACGCTGACGAGGTGACTTGCCTCGCAGGTCGGCAACGCCCTGGTCTGTAACAACCACCATCACAGAATGTTCTGAACTATCGACATGGGTGACATAGGGCACGATAGCAGAGATGGTGCCTTTCTTTGCGATAGAAGGACAGATGAAGATGGACGTGTATGCATTGCGTGCAAAGTCGGCAGCGCCACCAATACCGTTCATCATCTTGGTGCCCAGGACATGGGTAGAATTGACATTGCCATAGATGTCCACTTCCAGCGCAGTGTTGATGGTGATGACACCAAGTCGGCGTACAATCTCCGGGTGGTTCGACAACTCATAAGGTCGCAGGATAATGTGGTCCTTGTAGAAGTCGATGTTATTCATCACCTTATCATAATATGCATCACTCAAGTAAAGTGAGCCTGTCGAAGCAAATGTGCAGCGTCCCAAGTCAATCAGGTCGACGCCCTTGTCCTGCAACACCTCGGTATAAAGCGTAAAAGGAGGAATGTCGGAGGCGTCCTTCAACGCCTCAAGTACGGCATTCGACACATTACCCACACCCGATTGGATGGGAAGGATACCCGAATGGAGATGACCTATACGAAATTCATTCGACAAGAAATCAACAACATTCCGACCAAGCTTGGTGGTAATCTCGTCAAGGGGAGTAAAGGGCGGCACATTGTAGTGATAGTGGCAAGGAACGACAGCAACAATCTTCTTGGGATCGACCTTCAAGATAGGACTGCCAATACGGTCGGAGGGCTTATAGATGGGGATAACGTCTCGGCGAGGAGGATCTGCCACCGTGTAAATATCATGCATTCCTCGGATACGATAGTCGTAAGCCGAATTCAGTTCAATGATGATCTTGTCGGCTACACGGGCATAGGTATCCACACAACCGACGCCACCAGCAAGGGTTATCTCACCCAAATCAGAGACCTCGACAGCCTCGATGATGCACCAATCTACCTTGCCGAGGAAGCCATAGCGCACATATTGTCCAACTACCGAGAGGTGCATATCAAGATAATTCACCTCTCCACTGTTGATAGCTTTGCGCATCACTGGCGAACCATTGAAAGGCATTCGACGATCGACGGCATGTGCATTGGCTAAGGCATCGTCGAGCTTGTCGCTCGTAATAGCTCCTGTAAACAGACTTACTTTGAAAGGACGACCTGCGGCATGTTCGGCTTCGGCTCTTTTGGCTAACGCTTCGGTAACAACTCGTGGTGTGCCGGTCGAAGAGAAGCCGCTAAAACTAAGTGTATCGCCATCTTTGATGAGCGCTGCGGCCTCTTCAGGAGTCATTTTCGTATAATTCATATCAATTTTCTTGCGTCTTTGAAAAATAATGGCTATCTTTGCGGCGCAAATTTACAGAATTTTGCTGAAACAGACAAATATTTCGGGGGAAATTCATCTTATCCCTCCTTTTTTGTCCCATTTTGGTCAACCTGTAAAGCGAATGATATAAAAAAACAAGCTAACCTTCACAGGCTCGCTTGTTGTATTAACCTAAACCTTAACTATGATAAATTTTCGCTGCAAAGATAAGATGTTTTCATCCATTTGCCAAATTTTTTTACAACAAAGTTCAATTTATAAACAATATTTAACAAAATAGTATGAAGAAACTATTCATAGAGACCTACGGTTGTCAGATGAATGTAGCAGACAGCGAGGTTGTTGCCAGCATAATGCAGACCATTGGCTACGAGCTGTGCGAAAACATCGACGATGCTGACGCCGTCTTTATGAACACCTGTTCGGTGCGTGATAATGCCGAGCAGAAGATATATAGCCGACTGCAGTTCTTCCAGAGTGTCAAGAACAAGCGGGCCAAAAGTCCGAAGGACAGCGGCATGCACAACCAACTCATTGTAGGAGTATTGGGATGCATGGCTGAACGTGTCCGCGATGGGCTTTTCGAGCACGGCGCCGACCTCGTAGCAGGTCCCGACTCCTATCTTGACCTGCCCAATCTCGTGGCAGCTGCTGAAGCTGGCGAGAAGGCAGTCAATGTTCAGTTATCAACTACCGAGACCTACAAGGATATCATTCCCAGCCGCGTCGGCAATAGCCGCATCAGCGGATTCATTTCGATTATGCGTGGTTGCAACAACTTCTGCTCTTATTGCATCGTTCCCTATACCCGTGGTCGTGAACGTTCACGCGAAGTCAGTTCGATTCTCAACGAACTGCGTGACCTGGAGCAAAAGGGCTTCAAGGAAGTGACTCTGCTTGGACAGAACGTCAACAGCTATCGATACTGCGACGCTGAAAAGCAGGAAGGCATCGACTTTGCCGACCTCCTTGGCATCGTTGCCGACGCCGCTCCCGGAATGCGCATCCGTTTCTCGACCAGCAATCCCGAAGACATGAGCGACAAGATCCTCGAAACGATGGCCGCTCACAAGAACATCTGTCATCATCTGCACTTGCCAGTCCAGTCTGGCTCTTCGGCCGTGCTCAAAAAGATGAACCGCAAGTACGACCGCGAGTGGTACCTTGATCGCATTGCTGCCGTTCGGCGCATCATCCCCGACTGCGGACTTTCAACCGACGTGTTCTGCGGCTTCTGTGGTGAAACGCTCGACGATCATGCCCAGACGCTCAGCCTGATGCGCGAAGTTGGTTATGATTCGGCATTTATGTTCAAGTACAGTGAACGTCCCGGCACTTTTGCAGCTCGCCACTATGCCGACGACGTTCCCGAAGAGGAGAAGATTCGTCGACTCAACGAAATCATCGCCCTGCAGAACGAACTCAGTCTCGAAAGCAATCGTCGCGACATCGGCAAGACCTTCGAGGTGCTCGTCGAAGGATATTCGAAACGCAGCCGCGAACAGATGTGCGGCCGCTCGCAACAAAACAAGATGATCGTCTTCCCCAAGGGTAATGCCAAGCCCGGAGACCTGGTGATGGTCCGCGTCACCGATGCTTCATCGGCTACCTTGCTCGGAGAATTAGTATAACTCTCTCCATCACGAATTATCGAATTAGAGAACATTTCTTGCCATTACTCGACGGATAACCCCAATTCGATAATTCGAGATATAAGAAAAACAGGCGCTACCCCAATCGGGATAGCGCCTGAATTTTTATTCTCCAGCTAAAGTCCCCCTAAGCAGGGGGATTTAGAGGGTCTGGGTCTTACTTGCCGGCGAGCTTGTCGCGAAGAGCTGCAAGAGCGTCAATGTCACCGAGAGTCGTTCTCTCAATAGTTGGCATTGGAGTAGCAGCCTTCTCGGCAGCAGCAGCCTTGGCAGCTGCACGCTTCTCGGCGTTGGCCTTACGCTGCTCAGCCTTCTGCTCATCCTCGAAGATACGAGAGTGAGAGAGGATGATGCGACGGTTGTCCTTCTTGAACTCAATTACCTTGAAGTCAAGGGTCTCGCCCAACTTAGGCTGTGAACCATCCTGCTTCTGGAGGTGCTTAGGAGTAGCAAAGCCTTCAACGCCCTCTTCGAGGCTGATGACTGCACCCTTGTCGATGAGCTCAGCGATGGTACCATTGTGGATAGAACCAACGGTGTACTTCTCCTCGATAGCATTCCAAGGATTCTCCTCGAGCTGCTTGTGACCGAGGCTGAGACGACGGTTCTCCTTGTCGATCTCGAGCACGCGAACAGAGATAGGAGCACCAATCTGGGTGAACTCAGAAGGATGCTTAACCTTCTTGGTCCAAGAGAGGTCGCTGATGTGGATCAGACCCTCAACGCCATCCTCGAGCTCAACAAATACACCGAAGTTGGTGAAGTTGCGAACCTTGGCCTCGTGATCCGAGCCAATAGGATACCTTGTCTCGATGCTTGCCCATGGATCCTCCTTGAGCTGCTTCAGACCGAGCGACATCTTGCGCTCCTCACGGCTGAGAGTAAGGATGACAGCCTCTACCTCGTCACCGACCTTGAGCAGATCGTTGGCCGAACGTACGTGCTGGCTCCAGCTCATCTCAGATACGTGGATCAGGCCCTCAACACCAGGAGCAATCTCAACGAATGCACCGTAGTCGGCCATAACGACAACCTTACCCTTCACCTTGTCACCAACCTTGAGGTCAGGATCAAGGGCATCCCATGGATGTGCAGAAAGCTGCTTCAGGCCAAGGGCGATACGCTTCTTCTCCTCATCGAAGTCGAGGATAACGACCTTGATCTTCTGGTCGAGCTGCACAACCTCCTTAGGATCGCTTACGCGGCCCCAGCTGAGGTCTGTGATGTGGATAAGACCGTCCACGCCACCGAGGTCAACGAATACACCATAAGAGGTGATGTTCTTGACAGTACCCTCGATGATCTGGCCCTTCTGAAGCTGCGAGATGAGTTCCTTGCGCTTCTCTTCGAGCTCAGCCTCGATGAGCACCTTGTGGCTGACAACGACATTGCGGTACTCCTGGTTGATTTTCACAACCTTGAATTCCATTGTCTTGTTGACGAATACGTCATAGTCACGGATTGGCTTAACGTCAATCTGCGAACCTGGGAGGAATGCCTCGATGCCAAAGACATCAACAATCATACCACCCTTGGTGCGACACTTCACGAAACCAGTGACAATCTCCTGGTTCTCGAGAGCCTCGTTGACACGGGCCCAAGAAGTAGTGGCGCGAGCCTTCTTGTGAGAGAGCACGAGCTGACCAGCGCGATTCTCGGGAGAATCAATGTAAACCTCTACTTCATCACCTTCCTTCAGGTCGGGATTGTAGCGGAACTCTGATGCTGGGATTACGCCCTCGCTCTTGTAGCCAACGTTTACGATAACCTCACGCTTGTTGATAGCGGTTACAGTACCTTTGACTACTTCGTTAGCATTGATGCTGCTGAGGGTCTTGTCATACTCAGCAACCTGCTCTTCCTTACTTGCCGAGGTAAGGGTCTCGCCGTTCTCGTAAGCTTCCCAATCGAAGTCTTCGATAGCGGTGTTCTTTAAATTGTTAGACATATAAAAAATTTCGTTAGGCCTGCCCTTTAGTGGGCAAAAGCGGCGCAAAGATACGAAAAATAAATGTAAAATAACAATTAAAAATTAACAATTAACAATTGTGTAGAGAAAAAGAAGACCGAAGTGGTCTGTTTGTCACTTCGGTCTTCCAATTTAGAATCCTTCTCTTGCCACGAATAGCGAAGAGACTCAGCGATTTACTCGAATATCAGATGGCTGCCATCGACGGTGAAGTGGAAGTAGAGGTCCGCGGGATCAACTGGGCTGATGCCGAGGTAATCCTGATAATAGGTGTTACCATCGTTGCCCACCATCACGCACTTCACGTCAGCTGTGCCGTCGCCATTGTTGGTTACCGAAACGGTTACCATAGCTTCGTCCATAGCTGCGAGCCAAGCGCCCCAATCGAGCTGGCCACCGCTTGGAATACAAGCTGCATAGCTGTCGCCCCAACCATAGTTGTCGGCACGTACAACAGCATACTCAGTGGCATCCAGACGGGTGAGAACTACACAGAAGTTGTTCCAGTTCGAAACACCATTGGTGAAGTTCTTGAAGCGCTGTGTATAGGTTTGGCCAGCAGGCACATTGACATACTCGGAGTGAGCGCCCCAGAATGGAGATGAGTTGTCTTCCTCGCCAATGACATTATCGAACTCGATGTGGCTGCCATCCACGGTGAAGTGGAAGTAGAAGTCCTCGGGATCAACGCCACCGATGCCGATGTAATCCTGATAATAGGTATTGCCATCATTGCCAACCATCACGCACTTCACGTCAGCTGTGCCGTCGCCATTGTTGGTCACGAAGGTGGTTACCTTGGCGCCATCCATAGCAGCAAGCCATGCGCCCCAGTCGGCCTGTCCACCACTTGGGATACAATTGCCATAGCCATCACCCCAACCATAGTTGTCGGCGCGAACAACAGCATACTCGCTGGCATCCAGACGAGTGAGAACTACACAGAAGTTGTTCCAGTTGGATATACCACTGGTGAAGTTGGTGAAGTTCGAAACGAAGGTCTCGTAAGGAGCTACCTTGACGTACTCGGAATGAGCGCCCCAGAATGGTGTCGAGTTGTCGGTGGCACCAACGCTGGTGTACATCTTGTCAACAACCTCGAACGTTGCATAACCAATGACTGGCTGAGCAGCATTCTCGCCCTTGAAGGTCTTGTTATAGGCAGCCACGAGTGTCTTCGTGCCCAAAGAAGCAAGATCCGGAATTACCTCGATAGTGAGGTCCTCAGCTATCACAGTCTTCGAAACTTGCTGCTCGAACTCGACGGTAGCGGTGATATTTGCCAAGAAGTCAGCAAGCTCGGTGTTCTCGAGCACCTTGCGAGGCACACCATTCAGCTTCAACGAAAGTGGCTGCTTGTCCTCGGCAGAAGTGAAGCCACCGATAGGCTCGATGTTCGACTGTAGGAAGTTGATGTAGGAACCTTCTGGAACGAGGAAGGCACGAATCTTGTTGTTCGACTCATCGGCATTCAAGTTCGGAAGAGCCGACTTGGCCTTGTAAGTCTTGGTGACAGTACCATTGGTCATCTTTACGACGAACGTGCTTGGATCCGAACGGTCGATGGTAAGGGTGACGCGACCACCGAGTTTCTCAACACCGGCATCAGTATCGCTGCCGAAAGTGAGCGTGCTCTCTACGCAATCGCGGTCGATGTAGTCGCCCCACTCGGAGTTACCACTGGGCTGGTTGTCATAACGGATGGCACCATATTCCTTGTAGTTGCCGGCGCCACGATCCTCGTCGTTGCAGAGAATGAGTGCAAAGTTCTTGTAGGTGTTGGAGGCATTGGGATTGATGTTCAGATTGAAAATCGCGTTCCAAGTCTCGCCATCGGGAATCTGATAATACTTTGAGAATGTTGCCCACCAGCCCGTAGAGTAGTCAGTATTGCCAATGGTATATACATCCTCCTCCATACCTTCGAGCTCTTCCTGCGGCTCGTTGGACTTAGAGTTGGCAATCGAGTCAGCTCTTTCGGCAATCCAGTCGGGAGAATCGATGTTATAAAGGTCACCGCCCTCACAACCCGTCAGCGCCAGACCGAGAGCTGCAACGCCGAAAAGGGATGCTAATTTATTTTGATGTCTCATTTTCTTGAAATAAATAAGTGTCAATTAATTCTTATTTGTTTAGAGGTCAACGACTGGATGAACAGTCCAACCTTTGCTTGAGAAGTAAGAAGCATTCGAAGTGCTGTTGTTGGCAGAGTTGCCCACGAGGTTCGGGTTGTCGTTGAGCGTACCCTGGAAGATGGGCAGGTACTCATGACCATCGACGAACGTGTCAAACGAGCTCTTCGAGCATCCATCGTAGCTGACGGCATCCTTAGGGGTATAAGCGTAGGAGCCTGACTCATAATCAGCTCTTGTCCAGAAATTGACAGCGGCATGCTGCTTGATCTGAGCCAAACGAGCTGCATCGTAGAAGAAGCCCCAACGAATCAGGTCAAGACCACGGCCATACTCGCAGCCAAACTCCTTCGGGCGCTCGACATTGGCAATCTGTTCGAAGAGCTTGTCCTTAGAATTGAAGTTGGCAAGATTGAGACCAGCGAGACCAGCACGGGTACGAACCTCGTTGATCCAGTCGATAGCCTGCTGGGTAGGTCCGTTCACCTCGTTCTCGCATTCGGCGGCACGAAGCAGCACGTCGGAATAGCGCATCATACGGAGGTTGATACCATCGTGCAGACCGGTAACCACCTTGTCGTAAAGGCCAGTGCGGAGGTTGGTCCACTTGGCAATCGGAAGACCACCAAAGTTGTTGTTGGTCACGATGAATGCATCAGCCGACATAGGAACTGTGAAGCAGACATTGCCATACTCGAAGCCGTCCCATTCGGGCTCGTAGGTGCCGATGGTCCAGTAAAGACGTGGATCAAGGTTACCATTGGTGGTACGCTCAGCCTTGAAAAGGTTGTAGAGCCAAGGAGAAGCCGAAAGGTCAGCCCATCCGCCGAAGTCGCCGGGGCCAAAGTTACTTTCGATAGCAGAACCCTGGGTAGCATTGGCACTGGTGTTGACAGGAGTCCATTCGTCGTCGGTACCCTGAGAATCATGATCGAGGAACTGTACTTCGAAGAGGCTCTCCTCATTGTTCTCATAAGCAGGACCTTCGCGGAAGTTGTCACCGTAGTTGGCCATCAGCTTGTAGCTGCCATAGCGTTTGCCAATGATGTCCTTGAGCACGGCAAGAGCCTCGCTGTACTTGTGACGCTGCATGAGCGTGCGGGCATAATAGCCGGCGGCGGCTCCACAAGTAGCACGTCCCTTGGCCCATTCACCTCCCAGATCACGCGATGGGAGAAGTGTCATAGCCTCCTGGAAGTCAGCTTCCACCTGGTCAAGAACACGGTCATACTGGGCAAATCCATTCTCCTCGCCTTCTTGCACATTGGCGGCATAGAGACCATCAAGAGTCGAATAAGCACCAAAGTCGGTAATCAGCGCAGGATTCTGATAATAGTTAGCCAAATTGAAATAAGCAAGGCCACGGAGGAAGAGCACCTGACCCTTGATACGCTTGTACTGTTCGGTGAGAGCATTGTTGTCTTCGCCACAACGAGAAAGGACATAGTTGGTAACGGTGATGGTATAGTACCAGTCACGCCATGACCACTGGCCGATTTCGTCGGTGATTGGCTCATTGAGGTCATCGAAAGGCATATACCAAACCTGTGAAGAGTTCCAAACTTCGTCACCACGGCAAACATCAATATTGTAACCCACACGAGCGTAAGTGCCCTCCATGCGGATATGGTTGTAGGCGGCAATCACGGCTTCCTCCAGGTCGGCGGCAGTGTTGCCCCAGGTACTGGTGGTCTGCTGGTTGGGATTGATCAGATCCAGCTTGTCGTCGCATGAAGTCATCACGCCGAGACCCAACAATAGTGCAAAGGATATTCTATATAGTTTCATATTCTTCAATTTTTCAAAAATTTGTCATGTTCTCGACTTAGAATGAGAAGAGGATACCGGCCATGAATGTGCGAGGCGTTGGGAACGAACAGAAGTTATAGCCCGGGGTGAAGGTACCGCCTGCATAATCGACATTATAGCCATGATAACCTGTGAAGGTATAAAGGTTCTGGGCAGAACCATAGATGCGTACGCCAGAGACATAACCGCCGAACCACTTGTCAGGCAGGTTGACGCCAAGTTCGATGTTGGCAATCTTCCAATAGGCAGCATTCTGGATCTTGCGGTCGCTGAAGAGGTCGTTCCAAGCCAGCGAAGCATTGTTGGAGAGATAAGTGCGAGGAACATCCGATACGTAGCTCGTGCCTTCCCAACGGTTGGCATCCAGCATACCTACCTCCTTGTTGCCATAACCATAGCATGAGTTGAGGCTGTTGTAGATGTCGTCTGATACGTGGTAGTCGAGAGCTCCGAAAGTCGAAATGCTGAGATCGACACGCTTGTACTCGAAGTGAGCACTCAGACCAAAGTTGATCTTTGGCAGACCGCTGCCGAGCACTACCTGGTCGTCACCGTTGACGATGCCGTCACCATTCATATCCTTGTAGAGGCAGTCACCCACGTTGGCGCCATCCTGGCGAGCCACAGCATTGTGAGCATTGAGTTCCTCCTGGGTGCGGGCAATGCCTTCATAAACCCAGCCGTAGAACTGACCAATCTCCTCGCCTACATAGGTTGCGTATGCACCAGAGATGAACGAGTCGGTGCCGAAACCAAGAGAGGTAACCTTGTTCTTCAAGGTGCTCAAGTTGGCACTAACATCATACTTCAATGGATGATCGTGGTTGCGATAGGTCAGCGAGAACTCAAGACCGCTGTTCTCCATCGAGGCAGCATTCATCGTCACGCTTGTGTTGGCAAAACCTCCACTGGCAGGAACGGGAACGCCATAAAGAAGGTCTTCAGAGACGTTCTTGTACCACTCTGCAGTGAACTCGATGCGGTTGTTGAACATAGCGATATCGATACCAGCATTGGAAGTCTTCTTCTTTTCCCATGCGATATTCTCATTCACGAAGGTAGAGAGGGCAGAACCAAGCACTGGGACATTGCCAAAGCTGTAGGTCATGTTCTTGCGCATCATGGTAGCCTGGAACTGGTATTCACCAATGTTCTCGTTACCGAGCACACCGTAGCTGCCACGGAGCTTCAAGAGGTTGACAACGTTCTTGCTTACCTTGAACCAAGGCTCGCGGTCGATACGCCAGCCAAGTGATACCGATGGGAAGGTCTCCCAACGGATGTCCTTCGTAAGACGAGAGCTTCCGTCACGACGTACGATAGCAGAAATCAGGTAACGGCCATCGAAGTCATAGTTCAAACGGGCAATATAGGAAGTAAGGGCATGCTTGAACTCGTAAGAGGAAGCATCACGTGTACCGGCATTCTGGATCTGCAGGAAGTAAGGTTCTGCAAGATTGACGCCCCAGGCATTCAGCTCGTGGGTATTCTCCTCCTCGTAAGTCTGACCTACAACGAGGTTGACATGGTTGCGACCGATAGTACCATCATAGGTCAACGTGTTCTCGATCAGCGCATCAGAATAGGTGCGGCTATTCTTCGACAAACGCTCGTTACTCTTGTCGAGATATACACGGTTGCTCTGGATCCATGCTGAAACCCAAGTCTTGTCCTGAGCATGTGTCTTGCTGTAGGAAAGATTGATCTTATAGTTGAGTTTGTGGTTCTTGCTCTCGACGCCAAACATACCAAGGAGGTCAACGTCGGCCGAGCCGGTACCCACGATGCGATCGACGATCGTATTACGAGTCAACAGGTTGTTGACGAGCAATGGGTTCGAAGCAGAGATATCGCCATGCACGGTGTCATAATAAACGCCGTAGCCGTAGGCATCGTAATTGAAACTGCTTGCCGAACCAACCTTATCATCGAGAACCCAGGTTGAATCGTCATATGCCTTGATGGTTGGCTGCATCAGCAGCGTACCACGAAGCACATTGGTCACATCACCATAAAGACCCTGTACGTACTCCGAAGCATTCGAGAGTCCCATACCGTCCTGGCTTGAGTGTGAATAAGTAAGGCTTGTGCGGAACTTGATGAACTTGGCATCCATCGAGTTGTTCACACGGGCAGTATAACGCTCGTAGTTAGGACCTGCACCTTCGAGGGTACCCTTCTGGTTGAAGTAGTCAAGACCTACATTATAAGTATTGTTGGCACCACCACCACTGAGGTTCACGTTGTGATTCTGGCGAACACCCATCTTGAACACTTCGTCAAACCAATCGGTGTTGGTAGCATCGCGGAACTTGTAGCTTCCGTCGCCCTGCTGGCTGTAGCCACCGGGGAGTGGAGTGCCCGAATTGGCAGCGGCCTGGCCGAGGTAGTTGCTGTACTGGTCGGCATCCATCACGTCATAGACACCCTTGCTGATCTGGTCGATACCAAAGTAACCCTTGTAATCAACCTTCAGAGGCTGGTCTTTCTTACCGCCCTTGGTGGTGATGATGACCACGCCGTTGGCTGCACGCGAACCGTAGATGGCACCTGCCGATGCATCCTTGAGCACCTGGATGGTCTCGATGTCGTTGGGCGAGAAGTCGCGGATAGTAGTACCCATGGGCACACCGTCGATTACGTAGAGAGGAGCGGTGCTGCCGAACGAGCCGATACCACGGATACGAACTGCAGGATCTGCACCAGGCTGACCGTCGCTGGTAATCTGTACGCCAGGAACCTTACCCTCGAGCATGGTCGAGATATTCGAGTTGGAGGACTTCTTCATTTCCTCCGCATTCACGATAGCCACCGAACCGGTGAGGTCGGCTTTCTTCTGTGTACCGTAACCTACGACAACGACCTGCTCAAGGATTTCGCTGTCGGAAGCCATCTTGATAGTGGGGAGCGATGTGCGTCCGTTCACCTGAACGTCCTGGTTCTGGAAACCTACATAGCTCACTTCGAGAGTTGCATTGGGATCAACGCTCAACTCAAAGTTACCGTCAAGGTCAGTAATCGTACCTGTGGCCGTACCCTTCACCTTGATGGTTGCACCTGTGAGTGGTTCACCCATGTCGTCAACAACTTGGCCCTTAACAGTAATGTTAGGAGCCGGTGCTTCTAAGGCCATTGCCGGTGTAGGATGAATCGCTACGCCGCCCATGGTACTCAGACCAAGCATCAATAAGAATAGTTGCTTTTGCATTGTAACTTTAATTTAGTGTTAATTATATAAAATGTGTAGTTGTTTTTGACTGCTTTTGACAAATCAAAACGTCACTCACATCGCAAAGCACCCGTGAGCATAAAGCATACTCAACGAGTCAATGGCGATGGCAACATTGAAAAGCATCTGTGATTAAGATGTGTGTGATAATGTGTTGTTAGTTGTAGCACCACTATCAAATGTTGGCTATCCTTAATTCTTCGAAATATCATCGAGAAAAACTTCAAGCTTAAACAAATTTCATGCGCAAAGATAGAGTTTTTTTTTGAAACATAAGAATTATTTACAAAAAAATATGAAAATTACGATGAAAAAAACTAAAAATACATCTTTTTTGACTCCAAAACACTTTTTTCTTAATGAATATATATAAAATTTCCAAAAAAAAGCACTATCTTTGCATCGATTAAAACAAGACCTATCGACTATTATCAACTCTATTATATAACGCACATTAAATTCCAAAAATGCACAATGAAAACTAATTTTGCTTCTTTTGCTCTCTTGGCCCTTGGTGCAATAACCCTCGCTTCTTGTGACAATAAGCCTACTGTCCCCACCAGCGAATTGCTCGTCGAGGCCACACAACCTGGTGCCGAGATCAAGAACACGATGTACGGCATCTTCTTCGAAGACATCAACTATGCTGCCGACGGCGGACTCTATGCCGAAATGATCAAGAATCGTTCGTTCGAATTTCCACAGGCCTTGATGGGCTGGCAGGCTTTCGGCAAGGTTGAAGTTCGTAACGATGGTCCATTCAAGCGTAATCCTCATTATGTACGTCTTTCCGATCCAGGTCACGTACACAAGCGCACTGGTATTGAGAACGAAGGTTTCTTCGGTATTGCCACCAAGGCCGATGAAGTCTATCGTGTAAGCCTTTGGGCTCGTTGCCCAAATGGCGGCAAGAGCACCCTACTCCTTTGGTTCTCCGACAATGACTCTATGGGTGAGACCCAGGAGACTGCTTCCGGTCGCATTGACGTAGAGGGCAAGGAATGGAAGAAGTACACCACAGAGATCACCGCAAAAGTAACTGCCGATGATCTCGCCTTCCGTATCTTCCTTCGTGGCTTTGACGAGAAGGAACCAATCGTGGCTACCGACCTCGAGCACATCTCTGTATTCCCCAAAGATACCTGGAAGGGCCGCGAGAATGGCATGCGCAAGGATCTTGCTCAGGCGCTTTGCGACCTCAAGCCCGGCGTATTCCGTTTCCCCGGCGGCTGCATCGTCGAGGGCACCAACCTTGAGCAGCGCTACCAGTGGAAGAATTCCGTAGGTCCAGTCGAGAATCGTCCTATCAACGAGAACCGTTGGGAGAACACCTTCCCTCATCGCCTTTATCCCGATTATCACCAGAGCTATGGCCTTGGCTTCTTCGAGTTCTTCCAGCTTTGCGAGGACTTCGGTTGTGAGCCACTTCCTGTCATCAGCTGCGGTCTGGCTTGCCAGTTCCAGAATGAGATCAAGGACGAGGCCAAGGTACACGTTGCCCTCAAAGACCTGAAGCCTTACATCCAGGATGCTCTCGACCTTGTAGAGTTCGCCAATGGTGATGTCAACACCAAGTGGGGCAAGGTTCGCGCCGAAATGGGACATCCCGAGCCCTTCAACCTCCACTATCTGGGTGTCGGCAACGAGCAGTGGGACTACGACGAGGCACATGGCGGCAACAATCCAGCCTTCACCTCCCGTCTGAAACTCTTCAGTGACGCCCTTCGTGCCGCTTATCCCGACCTCAAGCTCATCGGTACCACCGGACCCAACTCCGAAGGTTGGGACTTCGACCTCCTGCAGCCACGCATGAAGGAGCTCAAGGTCGATCTCTATGACGAGCACTACTACCGCGACGAGGCATGGTTCCTCAGCCACGGCCATCGTTATGACAATTATGATCGCGAGGGTCCAGCCGTATTCGCCGGCGAATATGCTTGCCACGGCAAGGGCAAGAAGTGGAATCACTTCGAGACCTCACTCTACGAAGCTGCCCACATGACCGGTATCGAGCGCAACGCCGACATCGTCCATATGGCCACCTACGCTCCTCTCTTTGCCCACGTCAAGGGCTGGCAGTGGCGTCCCGATATGATCTGGTTCGACAACCTCCGCTCGATGAAGTCCGTGTCCTACTATGTACAGCAGCTCTATTGCCACCACAAGGGCACCAACGTCCTGCTTCTCACCATGGATGGCAAGGTTGTGGCAGGAGACGAAGACCAGAACGGACTCTTTGCTTCGGCTGTCGTTGACAAGAGCACAGGCGAATACATCGTCAAAGTAGCCAACACCAGCGATTCCGACCAATCGCTCGCCGTACGCTTCAATGGTCTTGACGGCATCACCTCTGCTCGTCAGATTCTGCTCCACAGCGATGACCTCGATGCCGACAATACCCTCGACGAGCCCGAGAAGATCGTGCCCGAGGAAACCAGCATCTCTGCCAAGGGCGATGTCCTCAACGTGACATTGAAGGCCAAGACCTTCGCAGTATATATCGTCAAGAAGTAAGTCTTTTTCGGAGTACTCGGAATTTTCGAATTATCGGATTATTCCGAGTATTCTGAGTATTCCGAGTACTCCGATTATTCAGAGCACTCCGATTCCACCGACTACACATTATATATATTTATATGAAACATCTCCTAATCTTAGCACTCTCTGCCGCTGCACTTCCTGCATTGGCCGACACTGTTCTGACCGATGCCGACCTTGTGGGTGCCTGGCACACCAAGAGCTACGGCCAGCGCATCGTATGCCACGACCCTTCGGTCTTCATGGATACCATCAACTTCGAGAAGACCTCTCCACGCTACTACATCTACGGTTCACACCTCGGAGCCGGCTACACCTCCCCCACCAGCAACTACCAGAACTGGACCGCTTTCGGCAATGGCGAGACTAGCAACTGCACCCTCTTCGCTGACCTCAACGGCAATCGCGTCAACTTCTCCAGTGCTTACAATACGCACGCCATCAAGAAAGTGAAGAACTACCAGGGCACAGAAGTTAATTTCGGAAACTTCAATGCCCACGACTGGCAGTATAAGGGCGACAATATCCAGGGCAACGAATGGGCCCCCGATGTAATCTACAACCCAACGATGAAGAAGTGGCTGATGTATATGAGCATCAATGGCGACCATTGGGCTTCGGTCATTGTCTGCATGACTTCTGATTCTCCACAAGGTCCATGGATCTATCAAGGTCCCGTAGTCTTTTCTGGTTTCCAGGGGTTCTATGCCCACAACGGTTTTGAACGCACCCAGGACTACAAGCACACCGACCTTGAGATTGCCATCGGTGAACAATCCAGCCTCCCCTCTCGCTACAACGTTTCGAGCAACTGGGGTCAGTATTACCCCAACTGCATCGACCCCTGCGTCTTCTACGATGAAGAAGGGAAACTTTGGATGAGCTATGGCTCATGGTCGGGCGGCATCTTCATCATCCGCCTCGACCAAACGACTGGCCTGCGTGACTACACCATCACCTACCCGCTGCAGATCAACGGCGTCGACTCCTCCTCCCAGACTGCTTCGAAGGACATGACCTGCGACCCCTACTTCGGCAAGAAGATTGCGGGTGGTTACTATGTCTCGGGTGAGGCTTCTTACATCGAGCACATCGGCAACTACTACTACCTCTTCATGAGCTATGGTGGACTGGTTGCCAATGGTGGCTACCAGATACGCGTCTTCCGCAGCGATAAACCCGATGGCCCCTACAAGGACTGCTGCACCGCTGCCGGGCAATCGGCCATCTACAACAGCTACATCCTCAACTACGGCCGAAACATCGGTCGTTGCATCGGTGTGAAGATCCTGGCCAACTATCAGTGGGACACTATGCCTACTGCTGAACTTGCCCAAGGACACAATTCAGCTATCGTCGATCATGAGGGTCGTGCACTGCTCGTCTATCACACCCGTTTCAACAATAATACCGAAGGACATCAGGTGCGCGTCCATCAGATGTTCGTCAACGAGGATGGCTGGCTCGTCACAGCGCCCTACGAATTCAGCGGCGAAACAGTTTCGACTGCCGACATCGCAGCATCGCAGCTTTATAGTGCTGACGAGGTGGCAGGCGACTACCAGCTCATCACCCATCCCTACAATCAGGATACCGACAACAAGGCCTACGAGTCTCCTGTTACTATCCATCTGAACAGCGACGGCACTGTCACAGGCCAATACACGGGCACATGGCAGCTCGTCGATGGCACCAGCTACATCAACATTTCGCTCAAGGGCATCCGTACAGGCAATAACCTGATCGAATTCAAGGGCGTATTGACACGTCAGACCATCGACTTCACCGACATCTCTGCGCTCTGCTTCACCGCCCTCAGTTCGAGCAATGGCTATGTTTCGACATCAAATCAGACGCGCGGCCTCCAGGTTTGGGGCAGCAAAGCCGATGCAAAGGCTGCCATCAAGTACACCCTCGACAAGGTAAGCCTCAGCACCAAAGTCAACTCCGATATCACGCTTCCAGCAGGAAAGCTTGGCGCTACTATTGAATGGACATCGAGCAATCCCAACGTCCTCACCAACGAAGGCAAGATTGTCAGCAATGGCCAGACCACTTTGACAGCCACTATCCGCAAGGACGGCTATGTCTATACCAAGGACTTCGCTGTCACCGTCGATGGTGAAGCCACCCCGACCTACTTCCCCGAGTGTGGTGCCAAGGATTTCAGCAATGGCTGGTGGCAGACCTTCTCACCCACCTACACGCTCAAGGCAGGTTCCCAGTGCAACTTCAAGTTCTACAACTATACCAAGGGTGAACAGAACTGGCAGAACTGGGCGCTCTACGGATGCAAGTCCTTCAGCAATGGCAACATCACCACCGAATACTTCGGCGTACGTTGCGACAACTGGGACAATACCACCGGATCGAACACCGGCTGTTCGAGCAACTACAATTGGGACACCTTCAAGACAGATATGGATGGTTCGCTTGTCGATATGACGTGCAGCCTCGGAACCAATGGCGTATTCGAAATGAAAGCGACCATTACTACCAAGACTGGTATCGTTTATACCTATTCCTACAAGAAGACCATCAGCGCTCGTCCCGCACAAATCGTACTCTTCTTCGTCACCGAAGCCGCTTACATCGGACCTGATGGTCCCAATGGAGAGAGCCTCGGCATCGAGGAAGTACAAGTTGACTCTTCGAACCACCCGAACCATTCGAACCTTATCTTTGCTCCCGATGGCCGTCGCCTCAACGGCTTCCAGAAGGGCATCAACATCGTGAACGGTAAGAAGATCATCATCCGATAAGTCGACAACTTTCGCAATAGCGGAAGCAAAAACCTAAATAGCAGCATGACCAATCTCAGCCAGGATTGGTCATGCTTCGTTTGGATGGGTCCAATTTACGTTAGTGAATTGGACTGACGCGATTGGATGAGTCCAATTTACGTTAGTGAATTGGACCGGCACGATTGGATGAGTCCATTTTACTTTAGTGAATTGGACTGACGCGATTGGATGAGTCCAATTTACGTTAGTGAATTGGACCGGCACAATTGGATGGGTCCAATTTACGATTGAGAATTGGACCGAAACGACTGGATGAGTCCATTTTACGATTGAGAATTGGACCGAAACGACTGGATGAGTCCATTTTACGATTGAGAATTGGACCGACACGATTGGATGAGTCCATTTTACTTTAGTGAATTGGACCGACACGATTGGATGAGTCCATTTTACTTTAGTGAATTGGACCGCAGCAATAAAAAAGAATACATCCTGTATCAGGGTGTATTCTTTTATGCTCTTTATTCCTTTTTGACGAACGAGAATATCGAGGTAGTGTATTTCTTCAACTCCTTTTCAAACGCGTCTTCCTTTCCTTCGAGCCACGTGTTGAGGTGAGCATGAAAAGCGGGGCTGTGATCCATGTAGATCGTGTGGGTAAGTTCGTGAAGGAGTATCAGCTTCTGGAGATGCATAGGCAAGAGCAACGTGAAGAGCGAAAGATTGATGTTGTAACTCTTTTTGCTATTGAGAAAGGTTCTTTGCTTGTGTAGTGAGCAACTCCCCCATCTTCCCTTGCTGCTATTGATTTTGACCTCATTCAACTGGATGCCATAACGCGAGGCATAACCAAGCAAACGTGGAAGCAACTGCGCCTTGGCATGCAATCTGACACCTTCAATGATTGCACGCTCAAACAAAGCTTGTCTGTCACCTTTATCAAAATCGAAATCAGGAGGACAAACAAACTGTAATATCGCAGGCTTCAAAATAATTTCTTCACCATGCATATTCTTGTCGATTTGGGCGGCTTCCTTATGAAAAAGGACCTTCTGACTCGTTCCTTTGATAAACGAAATAAGCAAACAATCGGTTTCGATGCGAAAATCCCAATCGATATGCACTGTTTCCGTTTTCTTGTCTTTGGCAGTCTGGTTAACCTGCAGCATCGAAAGCAGTTGCGTGCGGTTCTGCTCAACCGCACGCACTACATCCTTCACGTCATAACGAGGTGGGACAGTTACCCGGATGCCGACTTTTGGCGTGCCATCATTGGCGGGACGAAATGTATAACGAACCGCACGACGATTGACGATGATATACAGATGACCGAAATCACGGTCTTCCAAAATCTTGTCGCAAAGCATACTTTAGTGTGCTGCTAACCAATTGGGACCGCTTCCACAATCAGCGATAAGAGGCACGGAGAGTTTGACGACACCCGACATCTCTTCGAGCACCACCGTCTTGAGTCGTTCAAGTTCCTGTGGAGGCACAGTGAAATTCAATTCGTCGTGTACCTGTATCAACAATTTTGCATGAAGCTTCTCGCGACGAATACGCTCCCAGATACGTACCATGGCAATCTTGATGATATCAGCAGCAGTTCCCTGGATGGGCGCATTGATGGCATTTCGTTCGGCATAGCCACGCACGGTGGCATTGGCGGAATGAATGTCCTTGAGCATACGACGACGGCCGAACAAAGTCTCCACATATCCTTTCTCACGAGCTACGCGGATACTCTCATCCATGTACTCACGAATGCGTGGATAGGTAGAGAAATAGCCATCGATGAGTTGCTTGGCTTCTCCACGTGGGATATTCAGACGGGAAGCCAGGCCGAAGGTCGAAATGCCATAGATGATGCCGAAGTTAGCCGTCTTGGCCTTGGTACGTTCCAATTTGGTGACCTCTTCGAGGGACTTATGGTAAATCTTTGCAGCCGTGGCACGGTGAATATCGTCTCCTTCGAGGAAGGCTTCCACCATATTCGGGTCCTGGCTCAAATGAGCCATGAGTCGTAACTCAATTTGACTATAGTCAGCACTGAAGAAGACTTCGCCCTCGTCGGGAACAAATGCCTTGCGCAATTCGCGGCCTGTAGCATCGCGTATCGGAATATTCTGCAGGTTGGGATTGCTGCTCGAAAGTCGTCCCGTAGCCGTAACTGTCTGGTTGAATTGGCAATGGATGCGATGTGTCTTCGGATTGATTTCCTGAGGCAACGCCTCGATGTAGGTACCGAGCAGTTTCTTGTTGCCTCGATAACTCAGGATGCCGTCGATAAGTTCGAGATGGACAGGATTGTCAAGGCGACTCTTGAGTTGCACAAGCACATCTTCGGCCGTACTGCGGTTCTTGGATTTCGGGTCAAGACGCAATTCATCGAAAATCACCTGTGCCACAACCTTGGGTGAAAGCGGATTGAAGGGATGTCCTGCAATCTCGCCCAGCCGCTGCTCCAATCGCTTCTGCTCCTCCTCCAGGATTGCCTTCGACTCGGTAAGTGCACTGACATCCAAACGAACACCCGTAAGTTCCATATCTGCCAACACACGAACAAGAGGCATCTCGACTTCGGTGAAGAGTTTGAGCAAATTCTCCTTCTTCAACATCGGACGCAACTTTTGTGCGAGCTGATACGTCACGTCGCTATCTTCGCAACAATACTCAGCCACCTGCTCCACTGGGCAGTCGCGCATGGTTTTCGGTTTTTCTTCGTCCTCGGCCGCATCCATCATAGCAAAGAGGTCAAGGTCAGCTTCGGCCGCCTTTTTCTTTTTGCCGGTGTCGATGAGCGCACTGGTCGGGATGGGCTTGTAGCCAAGGTAGATCTCCGACAGGTAATCCATATTGTGAGGCTGCTCAGGTTCGAGCAAATAATGTGCTATCATCGTATCGAAAAGCGGATAAGCCACCTCGACGCCATAACGCTTCAGGATGGAATAGTCATACTTGGCATTCTGTGCTATCTTGAGAGCTGCTTCGTTCTCGAAGATGGGACGAAGTTCCTCGACAATGGCTTTCGCAGCAATCTGATCGGCAGGCACGGGCACATACCATGCCTTGTGATCTGCAGCAGCAAACGAGATGCCCACAAGCTCTGCATCGATGATGTTCAGAGCGGTTGTCTCGGTGTCGAAAGCCCATTCTGCAGTCCAGAAAAGTTCGGAAACCATATCCTGTCGCTTCTCGGGAGTATCAACGATGATATAGTTGGTCTTGATGTCGCGGATAGTCTGATAGGACTGAGGTCTTGCTGGGGTTCCTTCGGGGATTGGTTGAGAGGGGCTGCTGCCTGCGTCTCTTCCCTCAGCCAAACTTGGCTGAGACGAGGACGCAGATTGACCGACAGAAACCGAAGAGGCAACTGCAGGGCCTGACGCAGTGACGGGTGCAGACTGCTCTGCAAAAAGGGAGTCATTGCCTATCTTTGCTCGAACCTCATCGCGCATCTTGCGGAATTCGAGCTCGCTAAAGAGTTCGGCGAGCTTGGCATAGTCGGGAGTCTCGACCTTAAGTGCCTCGGCATCGAGCACAGTGCCCGGCACGTCGAGGCAGATGGTAGCGAGGTATTTGGAATCCTTGATCTGCTGGATGTTTTCTGCCACCTTGGCAAACATGCCTTTCTTCAAATTGGGAAGTTCCTTTTTACCCTCAGCAATGGCTGCCTCAACGACCGAAATCATATTCTCCACGCTATCGAAATCCTCGATAAGTTTCTGTGCAGTCTTCGGGCCGACACCTGGACAACCTGGGATGTTGTCGGCCGAATCGCCTTGCAGACCCAACATATCGATGACTTGCGAAGTCCGTTTCAATCCATATTTCTTGAGCACGGCCTCCCGGTCGAGAATCTCGTAACCTGGGCCGAAGGATTTAGGCTTAAAGATAACGCTATGGTCGGTGACGAGCTGTGCATAATCCTTATCGGGGCTCATCATAAATGTCTCGAACTCTCCGCTCTCGTCGGCAAGGCGCGACATCGTGCCTACCACATCATCGGCTTCGTAGTTAGGCACTTCGATGATGGGGATGCGATAGGCCTCGATGATCTTCTTGATCCATGGCACGGCGAAAGTGATGTCCTCGGGTGTGGCCTCGCGCTGCGCCTTGTATGTAGGGAACTGCTTATGGCGAAACGTGCCGCCTTTTGGATCGAAGCACACGGCGATACAGTCGGGACGAAGCAGCCCCGACTCATCGAGCCAAGCAGGATTGACATCGGGCATCTTCTGGCCTCCCAAAACGTCCTGCAGGGTCTTGGTGAAACCATAGATGGCCGAAGTAACCTGTCCCTTGCTATTCACAAGCGGCTTGTTGATGAACCCGTAGTAAGCGCGAAATATCAGCGCGTATGCATCCAAAAGGAACAGTCGTTTCATAAGTTATAAAGGAAGTAAAAGGCCCTTCTTTTTATTATACATTGAAGCGGAAGTGCATGATGTCGCCATCCTGCACGACATAATCCTTGCCTTCGACGCCCATCTTGCCAGCTTCCTTGACAGCAGCTTCGCTGCCATACTTGATGTAGTCGTCGTACTTGATGACCTCGGCGCGGATGAAGCCCTTCTCGAAGTCGCCGTGGATGATGCCAGCACACTGGGGTGCCTTCATACCCTTGCGATAAGTCCAGGCCTTCACTTCCATCGGACCGGCAGTAATGTAGGTCTGGAGGCCTAAGAGCTTGAACGCAGCATGGATCAAGCGATTGACGCCCGACTCTTCCAATCCGAGTTCCTCGAGGAACATCTGACGTTCTTCGTAACTCTCGAATTCAGCAATCTCAGACTCAATCTTTGCCGAAATAACGAGCACTTCGGCATCCTCGTCCTTCACCGCTTCTCTTACTTTTTCAACGTAAGCGTTACCATCCTTTGCTGAGGCCTCATCCACGTTGCAGACATAAAGAATCGGCTTGCTGGTCAGCAGGAAAAGATCATGATAGGCTTTCTCTTCATCAGGATTCTCGGGCTGCACCGTGCGGGCAGACTTTCCTTGCGACAACGCATCCTTGATGCGCATCATCAGATTGTATTGCACCTTGGCATCCTTGTCGGAGCCTACTTGCGCCAACTTAGCGACCTTGGGAAGACGTGTCTCGATAGTCTCAAGGTCCTTGAGCTGAAGTTCCGTATCGATGATTTCCTTGTCACGGATAGGATCGACCGAACCATCCACATGCACCACATTGTCATCGTCAAAGCAACGAAGCACATGGATGATGGCATCTGTCTCACGGATATTGGCGAGGAACTTATTACCAAGACCTTCGCCTTTAGAAGCGCCTTTGACAAGGCCTGCAATATCTACGATCTCGACAGTTGCGGGAACGATACGACCGGGGTGAACAAGTTCGGCAAGCTTATTGAGACGCTCGTCGGGCACAGTGATGATGCCAACCTGAGGATCGATGGTACAAAAAGGGAAATTTGCTGCCTGTGCCTTTGCGCTCGACAGGCAATTGAAAAGAGTGGATTTGCCGACATTAGGCAATCCTACGATACCACATTGTAAAGCCATATATTAGTGGGGTTAATAAGTTCAATAGGGTTAAAGGGGATTCGAATATTTCGTAATTTCGTTATACCGGAATACCGGAATAACGACATAACAGACAAAAAAGTAAAAACAACTCAAAAGAATCACTTCGTCACAGTGATGATCAGGCTGGCGATGGTGATGAGAATTGAAGTGATAGAGATGGCGAACGACGAGAGATTCGAAACCTCACGGTTTGCTGCACGAGTGCCGCTGGGCTCCACGTAGATCACATCACCATTCTTCACGAAATAGTAAGGACTGGCAATGATCTGCGGATCCTTGAGGTTCAATCGTATCACCTTCTGTGTGCCATTCTCTTCGCGCATCAACTGGACCTTATCACGTTCGCCAAAGATAGTCATATCGTGAGCTGCAGCCAATGCCTCGAAGATGGTGACACGATCCTGTGTCATCGAGATGATGCCGGGATTGTTCACCTCTCCTATCACCGAATAGTGAGCACCCGTGAAAGAGACATTGACAATCGGGTCGCTGATGTAGCCTTTCGAACTCAGGTAATTGGTCAGGTAATCCGAGAGTTCTCCGCGTGTCATACCCTCGACGTGCAACTTGCCGATGCTCGGGAAGAGAATGTCTCCATTAGAATCCACGCGATAATAAAGGTTGTCATTATCGTTGATGTTGGTGCTATAGCTTCCGCCACCTTCCTGCATCGAAGCCTGAGGACGTTGAAGATTAAAGGGAACGGCCAACAGCAGGTCGCTGCAGGTCACCAGTATAGACAGTTGGTCATCCTTGGCGATGCGAGCCTCGTAAGGTGTCGGGTTCTGGAAAGAACCAATCACATCGGCCCCCTGAACATAAACAATCTTCTCCCTGCTGTGACAACTGCATAGCATCACCGTCATCATGATGACAGCGAGGAGTGATAGAACAGTATGTTTCATTTTTTCTTTCATCATTATCGGCCACAAAGATACAAAAAAGACGCGATAATGCCAAAATTTTAGAACATAAACGGCATATTTTGAAATTATTTACCAAAAATTATCACAAAAAGTGCCCTCCATATACCATCCTATTTCTTTTTTCCTTAAATTTGCAGCACTAAAAATGAGATATATGCAAAAGTATTACGACTTTCTGGTCATCGGGTCAGGCATCGCAGGTATGAGCTACGCCCTCAAGGTGGCACATGCCGGCAAAGTTGCACTGATCTGCAAGAGTGAACTTCAAGAATCGAACACCGACCTTGCTCAGGGCGGCGTTTCGTCGGTAACCAACCTCAAACTTGATAATTTCGAGAAACATATCCACGACACGATGGTGGCCGGCGACTGGCTCTCCGACCCGAAGGCCGTGGAACTTGTCGTCACCAAAGCCCCCGAACAAATTCGTCAACTTGTGGAATGGGGCGTAGATTTTGACAAGAATGATAATGGCGAATACGACCTGCATCGCGAAGGAGGACATTCCGAATTCCGCATCCTCCATCATGCCGACAACACTGGCCACGCCATACAAAGCGCACTGATCGAGGCTGTCAGGAAGCATCCCAACATCGATGTTCTGGAGCGTCATTTCGCCATCGAGATCCTCACCCAGCATCACTTGGGCGTAGAGGTGACGCGCCGCACACCCGACATCGAATGCTTCGGCGCCTACGTTTTCGACGAAAAAGCGGGCCAGATTGACACCTATCTCTCAAAAGTGACCATGATGGCAACTGGCGGCGTTGGACAGGTTTATCTGAACACCACCAATCCTCCCATTGCGACAGGCGACGGCACGGCTATGGTCTATCGTGCCAAGGGCACCGTCGAAGGCATGGAATTCGTGCAGTTCCATCCCACTGCGCTCTATCATCCCGGCGATCACCAGAACTTCCTCATCACCGAGGCTATGCGCGGCTACGGCGGCATCCTGCGCACCTTGGATGGAAAGGAATTCATGCACAAATACGATCCGCGCCTTTCGCTCGCACCACGTGACATCACGGCACGCGCCATCTTCAACGAGATGAAAATGCGCGGTGAAGACCACGAGCTGCTCGACGTGACACACAAGGATCCAGAGGAGACCAAGCACCACTTCCCCAACATCTACAAGAAGTGTCTCTCCATCGGCATCGACATCACCAAGGAGTGCATCCCCATTGTTCCCTGCCATCACTACATGTGCGGCGGCATCAAGGTCGATTACAACGGACAGTCGTCCATCAATCGCCTCTACGCTGCTGGCGAATGTTCTTGCACGGGTCTGCACGGCGGCAACCGCCTTGCCTCCAACTCCCTCATCGAGGCCATCGTCTATGCAGACTTGGCTGCCAAGCACAGCATCCCCCGTATCAATGAACTCACTTATCGCACCGACATCCCCGACTGGATCGATACCGGCAGCGTACGCCAGGAGGAACTCTACCTCATCACCGACTCGAAGACCGAAGTGCAGCAGATCATGCAAACCTACGTCGGCATCGTCCGTTCCAAGCTCCGCCTGAAGCGTGCATGGACCCGTCTAGACATCCTCTACGAAGAGACCGAGAAACTCTTCCTCCGCTCGAAGGTCAACATGGACATTTGCGAACTCCGCAATATGATCAACACCGGCTACATCATCATGCGCCAGGCTATGGAGCGTAAGGAAAGCCGCGGCTGCCACTACTCCATCGACTACCCACCCGCCGATCGTGGGATTGAGGGATTCTGAATGCATAAGACATTTGATATTCAACACATACGGGTCGCTTGAAAAAAACAAGCGACCCGTCTATTTTTTTACAAAAACCAATTAGTCCAGTTAAAGTCCTAACAATAACTATTGTTAAGAGGAACAACAATCGAAATATCATTGTACCTTGGCGCGAAACTCGTCGAGCTGACGGAAGCAATGACGATCGATGATTTCCTCGAGTTCACGGTCGTGGTTGTGACGAAGTTCACAATTGTAATCCAAGATCATTAATTCGCCGTTTTCCTTGGTGTAAGGTTGCCAAGCAGGAAGGCCGTCTACGTTGGGATTACCTGTATGAGCAAAGGCAGACCAGATGCTGGACATGGTATCGGCTAAACGCAAATCATCGGATGAGGGATCGGGCACAATGTTGGGAGCCTGGTGGAGACGATTGAAGCAGAAACACAGTTCGTTACCATGCACTGAGCCGTGGCTCACGGGCGAAGGCCAGGAGAAAAGATAGGCGTAGGTCGAAGCCTGACGATGTCCTCCAATGGCATCGAGTGTGATGAGCGTTTTGGGGCGGAAGAGCCAATCGATACTCAGCAGGTCCTGTGGTGAATAATTGGGCCAAGCTTTACCAAATGCCTCGATGTATGCATTGGTTTCGTTACCGAAGGTCTTTTGCAGTTCTTCGCGTGCTTGTTGAATGGTAAGTTCACGATTATATTGCAGCTTTTGCAGCTCATTAAACGTTGTACCTATGAGTAAGGGCACATGATCGGAGATGCTGGCAAAACCAGGTTGGAAAGGTTGCTGCAACAGCATCTCACCATCGGGTGTAGGTCCGAAGCCCCACATCATTGGTGTTCCAGGACGACGTGTGCCGATGCTTGCAGCCATAGCACGTTGTCCTGCCTCGTAAAGGTCCTGATAAGGTACTTCGAGGATGCTGTCGAGATTTGTCTTGTCGATACCGAGTTCCTCCAGAACAGCACGGCCCAAGGCCTGAGTCATCTCATGCGTGTTGACATTCAGAATAGTACCGCTCATGATGATGGCTTTGTGGAAAAGGCCTTTGGCGACAGGCATACACATCAGCGTACCTACCTTTCCCCCACCTCCCGATTCGCCGAAGATGGTAACATTATGCGGATCGCCTCCAAAGTAACCGATATTGTCGCGCACCCACTGCAAGGCGGCTATGATGTCGAGCATTCCTACGTTGCCTGAGTACCTGTATCGCGCTGAAACACCCGAGAGGTCGAGGAAGCCGAGGATGTTGAGACGATGGTTCACGCCGACGACTACCACGTCCTTTTTGGCCAAGTTTTGACCAGGATCCCAAGCCGAAGAGCCAGAGTCGAAACCTCCTCCATGCAGCCACACCATCACGGGGCGATGACCTCGCTTGTCGGTGGTCCAGACATTGAGCACGCAGGAATTCTTCTCGGACATCTCGCTTTCGGAGAGTTCACGCCCTCCTATCTGCTGCATCGCCTGTGGCCCGAAGTGGTCACACGAGCGAACCGTGTCCCATGGTTCGACGGGCTGCGGCGGCAAGAAACGTTCGACACTCGCATAGGGGATACCAAGAAAGGCCATCGTTCCTTCCTGTACCGTGCCACGGATTGGGCCGCAATTTGTATTGACGACCAACGGGTCTTCTTTATATTGACATGACGAAACGATAATGCCGAATAGTGATACAAGGACTAATAGAAGTCTGTTCATTAGGAAGGTGTTCTAGGGTTAAAAAGGTTATTCCCAAGCAATCTCGCCCGAACCGAGGCAAATGCGGCCGTCGGGGGTGTATATAACGCAGAATTGACCAGGAGCGACACCATTGGTCTTGGCATCCATCTGAAGGTGATAGCTGCCATCGGCTCGACGTGTCAAACGGCCAGAACGAAGCTCTGCTACATGACGAATCTTGAAGAGAACGGGAGCCTCATCGTTAGCAACAGGGAAGATTGTGGTCTGTTCTGCAAATGGATCGAGCGTAATCCAATGCATATCGCGCATTACGAGCTCGTCCTTCATCTGGGCTTCGGGCTGATAGCCCTTGCTTACATAGATAATGTTCTCGTGGATGTCCTTCTTAACAACGAACCATGGACCACCACTGAGATAAAGGCCTTTGCGCTGGCCAATGGTGTGGAACCAGAATCCTTGATGACGCCCTAAAACCTTACCCGTCTCAATCTCCACTATCGGCCCTTCCTTCTTTCCAAGGAAACGCTCAATGAACTGATTGTAGTCAATCTTGCCGAGAAAACAGATGCCCTGAGAATCCTTGCGATGCGCACTGGGGAGTTTGGCCTCCTCTGCAATTCGACGCACTTCTCCTTTCGCCATCATACCAATGGGGAACATGCTATGAGAAACCTGCAAGCCTGTTAGCTGTGCCAGGAAATCAGTCTGGTCCTTCACAGGGTCGGGCGTAGTGCCAAGCCAGAAACGACCATCCTCCTCGATGACAGTGGCGTAATGTCCCGTCGCAGTTTTGTCATAAAGATGTCCGACCTTTTGATCAAAAGCTCCGAACTTAATCAGACGATTACACATCACATCGGGATTCGGCGTAAAGCCACGACGCACCTTGTCAATAGTGTATGCCACGACATTGTCCCAATAGTCCTTTTGCAAATCGACCACGTCATATGTCAAGCCATAGCGTCGTGCCATAGCTCGAACAATCTCGAGGTCCTCTTCCTGCGGACAACTATATCCGTCATCATCCATACCAATCTTGATATAAAAAAGGTCGGGATGATAACCTTGTTCACAAAGCAGGTGGACAGCAACGCTGCTGTCCACACCACCTGATAATAATGCTGCTATTTTCATTTTTTAGCGTTCGAAAGGTTCAGAAAAGTTCGAAGGGTTCGGAAGGAGCTGACTCTTTATTTGATAGGAATCAGCTTGACAGTGGAATTGAGGCCACAAGGCATAACATCCCAATTTCCATAGTAGCTGACTGCACCGCCCTTGAGGTTGGCGATGTTGGCATTCTTGAAGATACGCCACACGATGCCTTGTCGATCCATCTCAGCCACATAATTAGCTGCCAGACCTGTCACGTCAATCTCAATGGTGTTACTGCCTGCGTGCAGATATTTTCCTACACTCAACTGGAAGGGCGCGCAGAACGCCACACCAGCATCGCGACCATTTATATAGACATGAGCACTTTCGCGCACATCACCGAGGTCGAGGAGCACGTCATTTGAACCACTGATGGAGCCTGCAGGTACATTAACCGTGGTCTTGTAACGCACCGTTCCCTTGCCAGTTTCCCAAGGCTTGCCAAGCGCTGTCCAAGGTTTGAGTCCGCGAATGGTCTGTGAACTTGTCTTTCCCCATGACTCAAACTGCCGTGGCACGAGTGTCCAAGTGTTGCCTGTCAGATCGATAGGTGTCATATACGTACGAGGAGCGGCCTTAATCTTTGGAAGAATCTTCTCCTTGGAACTATCGAAAGACGTGAGCTGACGATCGGCGACGATGGTCTGAAGGATACAACTCTCACCACTGGCGAGACGGAGATATACCTCAGAGCGACCATTCTGCTGACGTACGGGAGTCTCGCGAACTTCACCGGTCAACGGATTGAAGACATAAGCTCGGTGTGCTTCGGTGGAAAGCGCAACCCAATCATCCACACCCTTGTCCTGCAGACTCGTGATGAAGTAATGATAACCAGTGATATTATGACGACGAATGTACTTGAGTCCATGCAGTGCTGTCATATCCTCGGGAACAATAGCAGGGTATTTCTTCAAAGCCGAAACATAATCATCAGGATTATCGACGGTGATGATGGTGGCACCAAAGACCTTCCATTTTTCGAGACGTGCTTTGACATTGTCAGGAAGATACTTGACCTCAGGCAGAATCAAAGCCTTGTAGCGCACTCCACTAGGAGCAATGATGCGACCTTGCGGATCGACGCCAGTGATGTCAATTATCATACGGTCGGAGCAATAGTCCATGTCGTAGCCAGCATTGTAGATGGTATTGACCGCATGGATGAAGCGTGGCGCCTTCTTTGCCATCGAATGGATGTCGAACTGCAAAAGTCTGCCCGGATACTCATGGATGATGTCATTGAAAGGCATATAGACGAGCAAGTCGTTATCAGGCTGTCCATACTGCATCCACGACTGTACACGGGTAATATATTCGAAGAACGCAGGTGCATCGGCCCAAATTGTGTTGATGGGCGACATCTCCATTGATGCATAGAACAAATAGCCAGGCCATGGAGCATCCTTAGGCGAATACGTCGTACCATGGAAGTAGCAATGGTTGACACCTGCCACCATCATCAGGTCGAAGTCGGGCTTGCACTGACTGAGCGAAGTGCGGAAATGCTCGGTGAGCCAAGTGAAGGTTTCGGCCGAAACAAACTCCTTGCCGTAGAAGTGTGCAGCAGAGGCTGGATATTTGAGCATAGAGAGGTCGGAATCGTTGCGACGCGTGAGCGTATCGGTTCGCAAACCCTGGATGCCGAAATCGGAAAGACCGAAGCTCTCGATTTCGGGAATATCGACAGAGGCATACAGGTCAAGCAGGTTAGCAGGGCTGCCATGTGCCTGATTGCGCACCTTTGCACCATGGGAATGAGCCCACTTGATCCAAGGATTAGTGAACATCTTCTGCAGGAGGTCGTTCAACGTGAGACGATAGTCGGCAATCACCTCCTCGTGTGTCCTGAATCGGATTCCTTTGGCTTGTGGGTATGTGCGATGATTAATCGAGAAATATTTCGAATCGTCAAAGCTAGCATCCATAAAGACGGGGAAATATTCCTCGAGGGCATAGCCGCGACGAGCCTTGAATTCGTCGAGCATGGCAGGCGTCCAGTCGGCCTCATAGACCTCGTAACTGTCGTTGAAGAACGTGTGAGGATAAGGCACTCCGCTGGCTGCGAAAGCCTTGTCGAAACGCTTGAAGTAATTCTGGACTGCTTTCGGATTGAAGTGGTCCATCACGTAACCCTCACCACCAGGTGCTGCACGCTTTACCTGCTGGCGGGTCTTGGCAATGTAACAGGCCACGAAAAGCGTATCGTAACGGTAGTTGGCGAGATACTCCTGACGCTTCTTTTCATTCTTGATGTCTTTGGACTGTGCCTCGACCTCAAGAATCTCGTTCAGGTTGAGATAAGCATATACCTTATGCAGCTTAGGGAAGTTCTTCTTTTCCTTGTCGGACAATTGCGGAACAACGTCGCCAGCATGCCATGTGGTGAAATAGACACGCGTAGCAGCCTCATCGACAGTCACCTCGGGTCCACCGAATGGCCAGCCAGTGCCGGTGTTCATATCGATTTCGATGCCCAAGCGCTGGCCTTCGGCCTCAACATGCCCCAACATACGCATCCAACGCGGCGACAAGAAGTCAATGTCGTTCTTCTCGTTGCCCTGCACGCCATAGATAGGTGTAATCTCGACGGCACCGATACCAGCCTTAGCGTATGTCTCAAGGTTATATGTCAAGTTGGCGCTATCGACAGCACTACCCAGCCACCACCAACGGGTGCCTGGCTTGGCCTCCTGCTTTACGACGGGCCACTCCTGAGCATTGACATTATCAAGCCCTGCCATGGCCAACAGGCCAAGACATAGCACAATTAGGGAGAAATTATGGTATCGCATTTGATGTAATTATGAAAGTTTATTTCTTCAGAGCAGCCAATTTGGCAGCGCCAAGCCCCTGCTCACCTGGAGAGAGCTTCCAAACCTCGGTAGCAGCAAGCAACCAGCAACCGATGCCGAAGTCCTCGAAATCAAGTTTGCCATCGACGGTGATAGGCTGGCTGTCCTTAGGTTCCTTGCCGGTGCCCTGGATGTAACCTACAAAGCCATTGGGCTGAACAGCCTTTGCCAAAGCCTGCCATCCTTTCACAATGGTAGGCATAAACTCGTCACGATCGAGATAACCTTTGCGCACACCCCAAGCCATACCGTAGATGAAGAGGGCCGTTCCCGAGGTCTCAGGTCCGCCGAAGTTGTCGGGGTCGCCTAAGTCGCAGTTCCAATAGCCATCTTCACGCTGGATGCCCTTGAGTGCCTTGCACATAGCAATGAAGTCTGCCTTGTAGTCGTTGTAATGATAAGGATCGGCTACAATCTGTCCCTTCTTGACAGGAGCAGCAGGCTCGTCGAGCTCGTCCATTGTGCGGACGTAAGCTGCCACGACCCAGCCATTGCCACGGCTCCAATAGCAGTTCTTGCCATTGGGTGTGGTATAAGGGGGATTGAAGTCGTGATCTCGCCACCAAAGTCCCTCGGCAGCATTCCAAAGACCGCCATCATACTGATTGCGAGTGTATTCGTACATCTGCCACATCTTGTCCCAATATTTATAGTTGCCAGTGGTGCGGCCCAACTTGGCAAAGGCAGGCATACCCATCTGGATTGCGTCAATCCACCACCAACCGCTGTTGTCGGGGTTGTTGACGATAGCGTCAAAGCATGCGATGGCTTTACGGAGTTTGTAGGATTCAGGCTCAAGGCGATAGAGGTCGACGTAAGTCTGCACGCAGGCATAATTGTCGGCATCTAGGCTATATGCGCCATAGCGAGGGCTCCACTTGTTGCCTTCAGCCATCTTCAGGTTATACTCGTAGTATTCCTCAAGCGGATAGATGCTATAGAGTGCACAGAGGCCCTCGTGATAGACCGCGCGGGTCCAAAGATTGGTGGTTCGAACCTTTCCGCCTCCAAGGAAAGCATCGGCTGGATCATATTTCTTCATAAACCAGGAGTTTACCTTCTGGGCAAGTTTGAGGACTTCAGCACGCGACGGGAGCTGATCTTGTGCAAAACCCGAGAGGGTCAGAGCTGTTAGAGCAATGGTCAAAAAAAGCTTCTTCATAGATGTGTGGATAATGTGTTGTTATAGAGATAGGAATGGAAAGTTACTTTTCGGTCCAGAAGACATGTCCGCCTGCATCATCGAGCTTTGGAGCCTTCTCGGGGCTCTTTTCGGTGATGTTCATATTTTCGAAGACGAAATTGGAGAGTTCGTACTGATCGGGTTTCAGTTCAATTTCCTTGTAGATATCGCAGTCGATGGTACAGTTGCGCAATGTGATGTGGTCGCTATAGGACATAGGAATGTCCTTGCGGTCCTTCAAGTCGTAGAACTGTGTCCAGGGACGTACATAGAGCACGCGCGAAACCTGTCCGGTGATGTTCTCAACGGTGATGTATTCGTAGCGCTGGGGAGTATCGGGGCGCATCTTGAGCCAAAGCAAACGTGTTGCATGATTAACCTGAATGCGACGCAGGATAATATTGTGATTGAACACCGATTCCGAACCACAAGTCAAGCAACCGTGACAGAAACCGTAGGTACAATCCTCGATGATGACATTGCGGTTTGAGCCATTGCCCTCGCTCTTGGCCGGATCGTCGGCCCAAGGTCCCTTGCCGCCCTTCATGGCGACAGCATCGTCGTTCACCTCCATATAACATCCATGAACGAGCACGTCCTCCACTACATCGAGGTCGATGGCATCGGTCGATGGACCTTTGTGCGTATTGGGTTGAGCAAGGCTGAAGATGGAAACACCGACAATCTTCACACGCGCACTATTATATATATGTGTAGTCCAGAAGGCAGAATTCTGAAGACGAACACCCTCGATGGTTACATTCTTGGAGTCGGACACATAGACGAGGCGCGGGCGCTGTTCGTCTTTGTTGGTGCACTTGGGATTCCACTTGCGGCGAAGCCAGAACGACTGGTGATACTTCAATCCATTACCATCGATGGTTCCCTTACCAGTGATGGTAAAACCGTCAAGGCCCTTCACATTGATCAAAGCCTCGAAATAGGTGCAAGTTTCACCCTCCATACGGGTCTTGGCAAGTTGATAATCGCCGATGAAGTCGGAGCCCTGGAGCGTAGCGCCTTCGAGCAGGTGAAGATGTGTGCCTTGCTTGAAGTAAATTCCACCCGTGATATAAGTGCCTGCAGGAACAACAAGAACACCGCCGCCATCGGCAGCAATCTTGTCAATCAATGCCTGAATCTGCTGAGTGTGGACCGTACCATCGGCAAAGATGCCGTAGTCGGTCAGTTTGTATTGTTTGCCCAACGACTCCACATTGACAGGCGATAGGTCGTGGAACCATTCTCCAACAGGAGTACCATCGGGCCAAAGATCAACTTGTGTCTTGACCTTAGGCTTGGCCAAGAGAGAAAGAGGCAGCAATACCGCTGCAAGGATGAGAAGGAAATTGCGTTTCATGTATAAAATTATTATTAGGGTTATTATTTTTAATCCACAAATGCATTCCAGCCTTGGGCACGAAGGGTCACCTCGCTATTGCCATCACGCGTAATCATAGCGCATCCGAGCTTCTCTTCAGTGATGTGTCCGACAAGGCGAACACCGGATATCTGCTGTATCAATTCATGCTGTTCCAAGGGAACGGTGAATAGCAATTCATAGTCTTCGCCACCATTCATAGCGGCGGTAGTCACGTTCATATTGAATTCCTCAGCCTGTACAGCAGTCTGGTAATCGATAGGCAAACGTTCCTCATAGATTCGACAACCCACATGGCTCTGCTTGCAGATGTGCAGCATTTCGCTCGACAGACCGTCACTGATGTCCATCATGCTGGTGGGTGTAATGCCTGCATCCTGCAATGCCTTTACAATATCCTTGCGCGCTTCGGGCTTGAGTTGACGTTCGAGCAGATACTCACGTCCCTCGAACTTCGGCTGGAACTTGGGAGCCTTCGAGCCATCGGCACCACTATTGGTTCGACGACTCCAATCATTGAATTCCTGCCAGAACATCGCTTTCTCTCTTTCAAGGAGTTGCAGGCCCATATAGGCAGCTCCCAGGTCTCCGCTCACACAGACCAGGTCGTTCGGCTTGGCTCCATTGCGATAGACCGGCTTCTTGGCCACACCAATAGCAGTGATCGAAATTGTGAGACCCGTCATCGACGCAGAAGTGTCGCCTCCCACCAAATCGACGCCATAAATGTCACAAGCAAGCTTCATGCCGGCATAAAGTTCGTCGAGATCCTCCACACTGAAACGCTTCGAAATACCTATCGACACCGTAATCTGACGAGGAGTACCCATCATGGCATAAACATCGCTGAAGTTCACGATGCATGCCTTGTAGCCCAAATGACGAAGCGGGCAATAAGTCAGGTCGAAATGGATGCCTTCAAGAAGAAGATCGGTAGTGACCACCGTCAGGCCTTCCTCAGGCAGATTGTTGATCACCGCACAATCGTCGCCCACCCCATATACGGAGCTGGGATTCTTGAGCGGGAAGTTTTCGGTGAGATGACGTATCAGACCGAATTCGCCGTAATGACTGATTTCCATACTTGCTAATTATTTGCCAATGGTTAAATTTGAACCTTTTACAACGCCTGCACGAGGCTTCCTCACATAATCGAGCACAATCTTGTCGAACTTTTCGGCGTGATTCTTAAGGAAATAGACCTCGGTGGGGAGATAATAGATACGCTGGCGCAGTTCGTCGTTCACCGCAGGATGGTGTACAAGGCGAGCTGCATCCTTCTCGGTAGTAATGATGACAGCCTGGCGGCCGCTGCCGTCGGAAACATTTTCCTTGCCATTCACACCGTCCAGGCGTGCCTTGATGGTCTCGATGTCCTTGTCGGAAAAGTGATGATGATCACCAAAACTGATAATGTCGAGAAGGCGGTAATGAGTATGCACATAATCCGCCATAACCTTAGGATCGGCAATGCCCGCCACGATGAGCACATCGGTCGAATGGTCGATATCGCATTCCTCCAGCGTGTTGAGGTTGACAAGCCTTCCATACCGGTATGCCGAATACAAGACAGGTTGATCAAGGCGGGTAGGAATATTTGCCAAAATCTCGGTCTCTTCTTCCGAACGTAAAGCCTTGGGACACTTGGTAACAATGACCATCTCGGCACGAGAGACATTCGACATAGGCTCACGCAGTCGGCCAGCCGGCAGCAACATATCCTTATACATGATACGATGATAACTGCTCAGGCAAATGGTAAGACCTGGTTTCACATATCGATGCTGCATCGCATCATCGAGAATGATGACCTGGGGAGTAGTGGGAAGTTTGAGCAGCTCGTTGATTCCGTGGACACGATTCGCATCAACTGCAACAATAAGGAACGGGAACTTGCGGTAAAGCTGATAAGGCTCGTCACCAATTAAAGCGGCAGTAACCTTCCCGTCGGAATCCTTGCCATCACGAGGCATAGCCACGTGATACCCCTTGCTATGCCGCTTGTAACCACGACTCAACACAGCAATGGGGCCATAGCCGTTGCGATGCAGCAGATTGACCAGATATTCGGTGTGGGGAGTCTTGCCTGTACCACCCACAGCGAGATTCCCGACGCAGATTACGGGGACGATGTCTTCGAACGACGTGGACTTCTTCTGCCCCCAATCGAACATCTTGTTGCGCACCCAAACTCCCAATCCGTAGAGCAGGGAGAGCGGGGCAAGCAATGTCAGATTTTTTACCTTTGGAAGATACATGAGATTAATGAGGTCGATATGCCGGAATTACGATATTCCGGCATATCGACACATAATTTAATATACTACAGCATCGAACGAACGAGCCTGGATGCGGTCGGCATTCTTCAGGTGCTCGATGAACTTCAATGCTTCACGATCGGCTGGAGTGCTGCCAATGAGGTGGTCAACGATGCGAAGGGTCAGATCCTGCTTGGTATCATCAAACATCTCGAGCAGTGTCTCGTACGAAGACTTGGCCTCGGGGAATACTGCGCGATAATACTTGCCATCGGTGATACCTGCAAGTTCAGCAGCCTTGTTCAAAGCAGTGTTGAGGTCGCCCAACTCATCAACAAGGCCGATATTGACGGCATCCGAACCTGTCCACACACGACCTCCAGCGATTGCCTTGATGCTGTCCTGCTCCATTCCACGGCCTTCGGCACAACGCTTGGTGAAGATGTCGTAGAAGGAATCGATGCCATGCTGAACCTTGGCTGCCTCAGCCTCGGTGACACGACGCATAGTGGTGAGCGAACCGAATTCATGCGTCTTGACCTCCTCGAAGTTGACTCCAAGTTTACCTGTAACTAAGCCGCCGAAGTTAGGAATCATACCAAATACACCGATTGAACCTGTCAGGGTGTTGGGCTCAGCTACAATGTAATCGGCCATACAGCTGATATAATAACCACCACTGGCAGCATAGTCGCCCATCGAAACCACAAGAGGCTTGCCTGCAGCCTTCAGGTCCATAAGGGCCTTCCAGATCTGTTCGCTGGCGAAGCCGCTGCCACCAGGGCTATTGACGCGAAGTACGCAGGCCTTGACCTTCTCGTCTTCGGCAATCTTGCGGATATCCTTGATGAGATCATCATAATAAATGTCGTCGCCACTGCCTTTGGCTTCGCTGGCAATCTCACCCGAAGCATAAAGCACGGCAATCTTCTCGCCAGTCTCGGGGAACAGTTTATCGTAATTCTTGATCAACTGGCTGGCGGTGACAGCATGCTTCTTGAGTTCGTCCTGTCCCATCTTGGCAAGCAGGATCTTCTCAACGTCGCTCTTATAGAGCATACTATCGACGAGGCCAGTCGGAGCGAGTTCTTCGGGCTCCATATAACTCACTGCCTGGTTAGCCAACGACTCAAGTGTCTCAATAGGGATATTACGCGATGCTGAAATGTCCTTCATCATCTGATCCCAAATATTGCGAAGATATGTCTCGACCTGCAGACGATTTGCGTCGCTGATGTGCTCCACCATATAAGGCTCGACGGCACTCTTGAACTGTCCTACGCGGAATACCTGCATCTCGATGTTGAGTTTGTCAAGCAACCCTTTGGGATATGTCAAGACACTTGACATACCATCAAAAGAGACAGAACCGATGGTGTTGACATACACTGAGTCGGCTGCCGAAGCCACGTAGTACTGGCCCATACCATAACTATCGTTATAGGCAATAATCCACTTTCCGCTGGCACGGAAATCCACGAGCGCATCGTGAATAGCCTCGTAGCTGGCAGGTGCAGCCGACATACCATCAGTATTGAGATAAATACCGGCGATGTTAGGATCGGCCTTGGCACATGCAATGGCATTGAGATAACCACGCAAACTTAGTTCCTGATTCTTGGTGATACCACCCAAGAGATCGAAGTTGAAAGGCATGGATGCAGGAATCTCGGTCACAGGACCGTTGATCTTGAGCAACAACACATCGCCCTCCTTGGTGCTGACAGCCTTGTCGGATGATGACGACGAAGCAATCATACCCACGAAGACGCAGGTAGTGAAGAGACAACTGATGATGCTTACACAAAGTGTGCCGACAATAACGGCCAACACTGTTTTCCAAAAGCTGTTCATAAAAGTTAAAATGTTAATTATTTAAATAGTTGATTATTCATTTGAATCAGATGACAGATTCGCGTTGCGGATAAATGCCTGACACTCCTCGAGAGGGAGTCTGACAAAGTCGCGGTCGGCAATGTGCGGATGAGGGAGGACAAGACGCTCGGTCTCAAGCTGCAGGTCATCGTACATGAGCAAATCGAGGTCGATGACCCTATCGGAATACCCTTCGCCACGACGGCGTTTACGTGTACGACCCATCCGTCGCTCAATCTGCTGAGTAAGGTCAAGGAGAGGCAGAGGCTCCAATGTGGTGCTGATTACCGTCACAGCATTCGTAAAGCGATGTTCACTTTCGAATCCCCATGGCTCGCTCTCGATATAGGCAGAAGTATAGAGCACCACTCCTGCCTCTTTCTGCAGCAAAGCTACCGCCTTGTCCAGGTTCTTCGGACCATCGCCCAAATTGCTGCCCAATCCGATATATACTATATGCCGGTTCATCAATCGGGCAATATCAGCATAGCATCGCCATAAGGACCAAACATATAACCCTCCTTGATGGCAAGCTTGTAGGCCTCCATCACGAAATCATAACCGCCAAACGCCGATGACAACATCAGCAAAGTGCTGTATGGTTCATAGAAATTGGCCACCATACAATCAGCGATTGAGAAATCATAGGGTGGGAAGATGAACTTGTTGGTCCATCCTTCGAAAGGCTTGAGGTGTCCTGTGGTTGATACACTCGACTCAATGGCACGCATCACCGAGGTATCGACGGCGCAGACGTGGTGGCCAGCATCCTTGGTTGCATTCACATGTTCGGCTACTTCCTCGCTGATGATGATCTGCTCCGAGTCCATCTTGTGCTTGGTCAGGTCCTCCACATCAATTTCGCGGAAGTTGCCCTGATTGCTGTGTACGGTGATGAATTCATAATTGATATCCTTGATCTCCATACGCTTGAGTAACTCGCGGCTGAAGTGCAAAGCAGCTTGTGGAGCCACTACGCCTCCCTCATTCCGAGCGAAAATGGTCTGGTAACGCTCTCGGTCGGTAAAAGGATGATCATCATCCTCAGGGGCATCAATCACGTCACGACGCTGCTTGAGCGAAGGAGGTATAGGTGTCTCACCATATCCATAGAGCGTCTCGATGAACTCGTCGTGCGAACCATCAAAAAGGAATCGCAACGTACGCCCACGCGATGTGGTGTTGTCTATCACTTCGGCAACCAGACTCTCGTCATCGCCGAAATAGAGTTTGTTGCCGATACGGATCTTACGGGCAGGATCGACCAGCACATCCCAGAAACGGATATCGGGATTGAGTTCTCTCAACAGGAACACCTCGATGCGAGCACCAGTCTTCTCCTTGTTGCCATAAAGTCGGGCAGGGAAAATCTTGGTGTCGTTGAACAACACGAGGTCCTTCTCATTAAAATAATCAATGAAATTCTTGAACACCTTGTGCTCGATGTCGCGACTCTTCTTGTGGAGTACCATCATCCGGCACTCGTCGCGATGCTCACTTGGCTTCAAGGCAAAGCGCTCTTCGGGGAGCTTGAATTTGAACTGGCTTAATTTCACGGTTGTATATATTTAAAAATCTATTTTGTCGGTTGTTCCACAATCGGGACAGTATAGCACCACTGCTCAATGTTTTCAACGGGCAGGCAGTCTTCCACGCGGATGTTTCCCACACGGGTGCGTCGCAAACCTATCAGATAGGCTCCGCTGCCGAGTGCCTGTCCTATGTCGCGGGCAAGGGCTCGGATATAGGTTCCCTTCGAGCAGACAACACGAATCTGCAGATACGTCAGATGCTCGGTGTCAATATTGGTAGCCTCAGCAATCTCGTAGGTTTCCTTATCTCGCCCATAATCCTTGATGTGGATGTCTTCGCGTGCCATCTTGGCAACTTCGTCGGCATGAGGGGAGATGAGTCCTTGCTCCGGCAAATGCAGGTCGAGGAGTTCGAGTTCGTCAATCACCAGTTCTTTGGCCTTGAGTTCCACGTCCTCGCCCTGACGAATGTAGTCAAAGGCACGACGTCCCTCCACCTTGCAAGCCGAATAGACAGGAGGAACCTGCCAAATGGATCCACGGAACCGGCTCAAAGCCTCTTCAATTGCTGCCTGGGTAATGTGGCTCGTAGGATAAATGGCGTCGATGGGATGTTCGGCATCGAACGAGGGTGTAGTACAGCCCAATCGCAGTGTAGCCACATATTCCTTGGTTCCTACCTGCAGCTGGTCAATCAGTTTCGTGCACTTGCCCGTGCAAAGAATCATCACACCGCTGGCCAACGGATCCAAGGTCCCCGCATGTCCCACCTTCAGGCGTTTCAGTCCAAGGCGACGACTCAGATTGTTGCGCACTACCTTCACTAGATTGAATGAGGTCCAGGTCAGTGGCTTGTCGAACGCCAATACTTCACCCTCGATGAAATTGTAGATTTTCATGCTTCCTGAGAGTCTAGATAATCTATTTTTCTAGAGATTCTAGAGGAAAACAAGGGTCAAAATACCAGCCAATGCGCAATAAAGGGCGAAGTAGATAAGTTTACACTTCTTGACCAAGGCTATCATCCACTTGCAGGCAAAGCATCCGCTGACGAAGGCGGCAACAAAGCCAACAGCAAGCGGCACAAGACCTATCGGCTCAGTCATATTATACGAAGCCAGATATTCCGCCGAAGGAGCTACGATATGCTTGAAGTCGAGTAGTGCTTCACCCAAGATGGGTGGAATGACCATCAGGAACGAGAACTGGGCAAGCGACGAACGACTGTTGCCCAGCAGCAGGCCAGTAGCAATGGTCGAGCCACTGCGTGACAAACCAGGCAGCACAGCACAAGCCTGAGCTATACCAATGATGAAAGCATGCCAGGGGGAAATGGTTTCCTTTTCCTTCGGCTTATAGAAATGTGTCAAGGCAAGCAAAGAGGCAGTGATGAGCAGGCAGACACCGACAACCTTCAACTTGATGGTGTCATCAGCATAAAGCGACTCGATGCTGTCCTTCATAAAGAGTCCGACGATGCCCACTGGAATCATCGAAATGAGGATATTCACGACATATCGCTGCTCGTTGTTCATCTTACCATTCTTGAATGGAGAGAACAGTCCGCCGAAAATCCAGATCACTTCCTTCCAAAGGATGACCAATGTTGACAAAACCGTAGCCACATGAACCACGATATCAAAAGTCAAACCACCAGCCTCAGCCTCTGGGCCGAGAAGTGCCTTGCCGATCTCGAGATGTCCGCTTGAAGAAACGGGAAGATATTCCGTGAGGCCCTGAACTATGCCTAGGATAAGAGCGTGTAACCAATCCATATTGTCTCGATATTTGGTTATTGTTCTACGCTATCCTTCTTATTGCGACCCTTCACGCAAATTCCCACAATCATCAGCAGGTAGCCGAAGAAACAGAGATTAGGGCCATAGACGACGCGGGTATTGCTGAATACATCGGGGTTAAAGTGCTCGGGAGTGCTTGCAGGGCCACAAGTCATAATGAACCCAAGCAGAATCATCAGGGCAGCAATGCCCATGATGATGAAGTTGATCTTAGTTAAACAAAGACGCATATTTTAATTAACAATTAATAATTTACGAATAACAATTATTGGTTCGACCGAGTTACATCAGGTAGAGATCATCTACCGACTTGCCCATATACTTGTCGGCAGCATGCCAAGCGGCGAGAGCTGGAATCAGAACTCCGAGGGCCACCACTGTTCCAACCAGGATGAGAAGTGGAATAGGTTGCAGAAGTACCTCTGAAATGACATTGGCCAAACCCTGGCTGGCACCGCCATAAACGAGAGCAGCAAGAGCCAGCAGCGCAACGAAAGCTGCAATCAGGCCACAAACAATGTGGGTCTTGATGAAGGGCCAGCGGATGAACCACTTTGTGGCACCCACCAGTCGCATAGTGTTGATGAGGAATCGGTCGGCATGCAATATCAGACGAACTGTATTGCCGATGAGCGAGACGCAAATAATCAGCAGAACAACAGCCAGGACTGACAACACGATGGCAAATCGCTTGAGGTTAGCATTCACCATGTCGAGCAGCGTGTCGTTGTAATCGATGGCAGCAATGTTAGCTCCTTGCGATCGCTTTAGTTCCTTCACAATCATCTCGATGCTGTCAGCCACTGCATACTCAGCCTTCAGTTTGAGTTCAACAGTGGGTGACAGCGGATTATATCCCAAGAATTCGGCGGGATTCTCGCCGAGTTCGTTCTGCAGCACCTTCAAGGCACTGTCCGCACTCACATAAACGGCATCGGCCGTATATTTCGACCTATTGAGTCGCTTCACCAATCGCTGTCCGTAGTCGGTCGAGGCAACGTCACTCACAGTGATGGTTACCGTAAACCGCTCGCGCAGTTCCTTGGCCACACGCGCAGCCACCAAACCGCCCATAGTCATCAGTCCCAGCACGAAGAGCACCAGGGCAATGCTGAGGGTGGAAGTAAACTTTGCGCCGAAGAATCGCTTCATTTATACTGACAGATTACAAATATCAATTTTATGTATCTAAACAATTTTTGGATGGTTCGGATGAGCCGAAATTACCCAAAATCGGTGCAAATATAATACATTTTTGCACGAAAAGCAACTTTTTTGCATGAAAAAGAACAAAATACGTCGTTTAATGGCACGATTTTGAGAAATAAATACTATTTTTGCACCCTAAAAACTTATCGATATGGCTTTTTCAAACAATAATTACACAGGTTCACCCTCAACACCGGTGACTCTCCATCTCATCATCATCAACGTGGTGATGCTCATTGCTGACAATGTATTTCGCTCCAAGGGAATCAATCTAACACAACTCCTGGGACTCCACTATTACGACGCCCCGAACTACCACGTCTGGCAATCGTTTACCTATATGTTCATGCATGCCAATTTCACCCACCTCTTCAGCAACATGTTCTCGCTATATATGTTCGGACGCCTGCTCGAGATGGTTTGGGGTGCACGACGTTTCCTCATCTATTATCTTGTCTGTGGCGTGGGCGCTGCCCTTGTTCAGCAACTCACCTGGCGTTGGGGTATGCACGATGCGATGGCAGGTGCCCTGATGTACGCCAATCCCAGCGTTCCAGCTGACCAAATCAGCGCTATGTCGTATGCCGAACTGCTCAACTATTGCGAAGCATATGTGAACAATTATATCACCGTGGGTGCATCCGGTTCTGTCTTTGGCATTCTTCTTGCTTTCGGTATGATGTTCCCCAACGCCACAATCTTCCTGCTCTTCCCGCCTATGCCGCTCAAGGCCAAGTGGCTCGTCATCGGATATGGTGTCTTCGAACTTTTCTGCGGCGTTGCCAATACTGCCGGCGACAACGTGGCACACTTCGCCCACCTCGGCGGTATGCTCTTCGGATTCATCCTCATCATGTTATGGAAACATGACAAACGCATGACTTTCTGATTTATGATCAAATACAAGACTCTTCCCATCTACGGCAAACTCATCTACATCACCGTAGTGGTCTTTCTGCTTACACAGCTTTGGAAACTCGTTGGTGTACTCTTCGTTTGGAGCGGCTACAACTGGACACATTGGCTTGCCCTGCCATCCAACCTCAACGACTTCCTTATGCATCCCTGGACGCTCCTCACTTATATGTTCTGCCACGCAGACCTTAGTCAGGATCCGTTCCACATAATTTTCAATATGCTTTGGTTGTGGTGGTTCGGCCAGTTCTTCCTCCGAACCCACACCAGCCGTCAGTTGCTGTCGTTCTACCTCACCAGCGGCATCTTCGCAGGTCTCTTCTTCCTGTTTTGCTACAATGTCTTCCCCTATTTCCAGTTGGAACGAATGTATTCCTATGTCGTCGGGGCATCTGGTGCCATCTGCGCCCTCATCGTCGCCGTCGGTATGAACCAATCTCAGCAGGTCATAGGACTTAACCTTTTCGTCAAAGTCGTTTGGGTCAAGATGAAGTGGCTTGCACTCGTGATTCTTGCACTCACTGTGCTCACGGGCTTCAATGGAAGCAATGCAGGCGGACAAGTCTGCCACATCGGAGGCATTCTGTTCGGTTTGTGGTATGGTTGGATGGAGCGTCGCGGCACCGACATCTGCGCCTGGCCGTCCAGACTCATCGACAGCATCGGCAAGTGGATTGAGGACTTCCGCAAACCCAAGATGAAGGCCACTCGCGGAGGCGGACGTGGTCCCATCGGCACCGAAAAGCAGCGCGATATGGACTACAATGCCGATCGCCGCAGCCACGAAGAACAGATCGATGCCATTCTCGATAAAATCTCAAAGTATGGCTACGACGGACTGACTGCCGAAGAGAAACAGATGCTCTTCGATGCCTCGAAACGCAAGAAAAAGGAATGATGTAGCAGCATACAGTTTTCATTTATCAAATCTGTATGCTCCAATCGCGGCATACAGTTTTCATCTACCAAATCTGTATGCTCTAACCGCGGCATACAGTTTTCAACTACCAAATCTGTATGCTCCAGTCTTGGCATACAGTTTTCATCCACCAAATCTGTATGCTCCCATCGCGGCATACAGTTTTCATCTACCAAATCTGTATGCTCCGACCGTGGCATACAGTTTTCATCCACCAAATCTGTATGCTCCAACCGTGGCATAAAGATTTCATCTACCAAATCTGTATGCTCCAACTGCGGCATAAAGATTTCGTTTGCCAAATCCGTATGCTCCAACCGCGGCATACAGTTTTCGTTAGCCAAATCTGTATGCTCCCATAAAAGATAGATTAATTCCGAATACTATTGCTCTATCCATCAAAAAACGTCCGAATTTCTTCGAGAGGGAAGGAATTCGGACGTTGTATTATAAGATTTGTCAAGATTAACCTAAGAAAATCAGGAGCAGGTAACCTACGATACCACCCAGGATACCGATAGTGAGACCGGATTTCGCCATATCGGACGTATTGATGATGCCTGTCGAAGAAGCGATAGCATTCGGAGGTGTCGAAATAGGAAGCGTCATAGCAAGTGATGCAGCCATGGCTGTACCGAAGAGGAGGCAACGGAGGCCACCGATTTCGAGAAGCTTGTCACCCATACCCACACCGACAGCGCAGAGGATTGGAATGAGAAGAGCTGCAGTAGCCGAATTGGAAATGAAGTTGGAGAGTGTCCAGCAGATGATACCTGCGATGATGAGCACTACCAGTGGCGACCACGAGCCGAATGGGATGGAAGTGACGAGGTCGTGGGCAAGACCCGACTTATTGAAGCCGAGACCCAGGGCAAAGCCACCTGCAACCATCCAGAGCACCGACCAGTTGATCTTCTCGAGGTCACGCTTGTGCAGGATACCCGTCAAGCAGAGACAGCAGATAGGTACCAATGCCACGACATTAGCGTTGAGGTGGTTCCATTCGCCCGTGAACCAAAGGATGATGGTCAGGGCAAAAGTGATGGCAACCATCCAGGTCTTATATCCCTTGCGCAAACCACCCTGGATCTTGATCTCGATGCGTTCGCCCTTCTGGAAGGGGAACATAATCTGAAGCACAACCCATCCGATGAAGAGAGTAATCAAGGTCACGGGAATCATCGCAGTACACCATTGACCGAACGTCACCTCATGAGCCTCCTGACCTGCCTCACGCAGCATATCGAGCGTTCCGGGATCGTTAAGGTACTTCATGGCGACACCATTCGGTGGTGTTCCGATAGGCGTAGCGATACCACCGATATTTGCGCCAAGCGGGATGGCCATGGCGAGCGCAACCTTACCCTTGCTGGTGCCAGGCAACGAACGCAACACTGGAGCCAGGAACGCAAGCATCATGGCAGCCGTAGCGGTATTGGAGATGAAAGCCGAGAAAAGCGCGGTGACCAGGATGAAGCCTGCCAGCACGGATGAAGGACGAGATCCGAAGGGCTTCAGCAGTGCCTTGGCCATGAATACGTCAAGTCCGACCTTCTCAACAGCAATGGCGAGAACGAAACCGCCCATGAAGAGCATGACAACAGGATCGGCAAAAGTTGCCATAATGGCCTTATAGTCGATGCCCAGACCATATTGCTGCTGTATCTCGATGGGGTCCTTCGCTGTAGCGACCTTCATGAACCATAGAGAGGAGTCAGAAACGGTGAGCAGCATCACAACGATGATGAGCACCGAAGTACACCACGTAGGAATAGCTTCCGATAACCAGAGGATGGCAGCGGTTAGGAAGATTGCCACGACACGAACCTCTACTGCAGTAAGGTTGGGAAGACCATAGACAGCAGGGTCCATAAACAAAACGCCGAAATAGGCAATGAGCGCCAAGAAACCACCCAACACCGTCTTGAGGTTGGCTGGGTTACGGAGATTCCTGTAGCGACGCACGAGGACGTTGAGTACAGACATGATTTTTTTAATTGAAATGTGTTGTGCTAAAGTATTGATTTGTGGTTGCAAAGATAGCAAAAAAACAAACACAATAATGCAAAAACTGCGAATTTCTATAGATTTTGGGCATTTTTATATGATTTTTGCACCATCATATTGCAAAAACCCCTATCTTTGCGTCAACAATACTTGACAATATGACACTGAAACAACGATGGAACAACCTAATGGCTAATCAGGAGCTGAAGGACAAGCTATACAAGATTGTCTTCGGCAGCGAAACTGAAGTTGGCAAGAAATTTGATGTCGTTCTGATCATCGCCATCATTCTCAGTATCTTCATTGTGATGTGCGACTCCCTGTTCCGCAACCATCCATGGGTGATGGGGGCCTTTGTTGTGCTGGAATATCTGCTCACCGCATTCTTCACGATTGAGTATTTGGTTCGACTTTATTGTTCTCCCAAGCCTCGTGCCTATGCGCTCAGTTTCTTCGGAATCATCGACCTGCTGTCCATCCTTCCGATGTACCTGGGATTCTTTCTTCATGGCGCGCGCTATATGCTCATGCTCCGATCATTCCGACTGATCCGTGTGTTCCGCATCTTCAAACTGTTCTCATTCCTCGAAGAAGGACATCTTCTGCTCAAGTCTATCAAGGACTCGCTTCACAAGATGGTCATCTTCTTCCTCTTTGTGGTGATTGTGGTGATATGCCTGGGCACGGTGATGTTTATGGTAGAGAGTGGAGTGCCAGGCTCGCAATTCACCGACATTCCCACGAGCATCTATTGGGCAGTAGTGACCATGACCACAGTAGGATATGGCGACATCACTCCGGTGACCAGTATGGGACGATTCTTCAGCACCATTGTTATGCTCCTGGGTTATACGACGATGGCCGTGCCCCCTGCCATCGTTACCTCAGAGATAGTCAAATACAACAAAAAGCAAATACGTCGCGTCTGCCCCAATTGTGGAAGAATCGGGCATGACAAGGATGCCATGTTCTGCAAGTATTGCGGCTCTGACTTAGAGACTACTGAAATGATAAAGGTAAGCAAAGAAAAAAACAAAAAAGAAGAAATAGAGAGTAATAATCAATAACGAATGGGACACAAATACAAGGCTAACGACTCATTGGCCGAACTCATCAGCGACGACTTCAAGTTGCTGCAGGTGCTTAGCCGATTCGGCATCGCACTGGGATTCGGCGACAAGTGTGTGGAACAAGTATGCAAAGAAAATAATGTTGACACCGACACATTCATCGCCGTGTGCAACTTCATCAGTCAAGGCGTCAAGCCCTCGTTCGACGAATTCACTTCGCTAAACGTGGGCAGTCTGCTGACTTACCTGCGGAATAGCCACAACTTCTTCCTCGACTTCATGCTACCGAGCATTCGCCGCGAATTTGTCGATTCGGTCGATTGTTCGACCAACAACGAGATTGGCTTCCTCATCCTCAAGTTCTTCGACGACTATGTGGCAGAAATAGCCAAGCACCAGAACTACGAATCGGAGCATTTCTTCAACTACGTGGAAGGCCTGCTCCAGGGCAAACGAAAGGCAGACATCTGCCTTGCCAATTTCGAGAGTGACCGCGTTCACAAGGATCACGACAAACTGATTGCACAGAAGATGTCCGACCTGAAGAACATCATCATCCGCTACTGTCCTACCTCGTCGCACAAGGAGCAACTCAACGATGCACTGCTCCACCTCTTCGAATTTGAGAATGACCTCAACAGCCACACCCAACTCGAAGACACCATCTTCATCCCTGTCGTCTCGCTCCTCGAAAGCCAAGTCGATGTCAACGAAGAGGTCGACGACAACACAAGCGACAGCATTCAGGAGAAGGACGCCCTCAGCGACCGTGAAAAGGAAATCATCACAGGTGTAGTGAAAGGCCAGACCAACAAGGAGATTGCCGACCAACTCTTCATCTCAATCCACACTGTATTGACTCATCGACGCAACATCGCACGAAAACTCGGCATCCACTCCCCTGCCGGTCTCGTCATCTATGCCATCGTGAACGGCATCGTGTCAATCGAGGACATCAAGGATCTCCCTTACTCCTGATCAAGAACAACCGCCCAACAAAAAAGCGCCGGGACCAAATCCCGACGCTTTATTTATTATATCACGAATCAATAGAAGATGGTGATCAAGCCGTAGCCTACAAGACAAGAAACGATAACTGAAATCAGACCTGGCATCATGAACGAGTGGTTCAAGAGGTACTTACCGATGACAGTGGTACCCGAACGGTCGAAGTTCACGGTAGCAATATCCGATGGATAGTTGGGGATGAAGAAGTATCCGTAAACCGATGGGAGCAAGCCAAGGAGTACTGGACCTTCGATGCCGAGAGAGTATGCCAATGGAAGCATAGCAACAACGACAGCGCCCTGAGAGTTGATGAGTACCGACACAGCGAAGAATGCGAATGCGATGGCCCAAGGATACTCAGCAACGATGCCCTGCAGACCATCCTGCATCTCGGTCATGTAATTGCTGAAATATGTATCAGCCAACCAGGCGATACCATAGATAGCGACAACTGCAACCATACCCGACTGCCATACAGCGCCTGAAACTGCTTTCTTTGGCTTAGCCTTGGCAAACAAGATCATACATGCTGCAGCTGCAATCATGACAATCTGGATAATGAGGTTCATCTTCAATGGCTTTACTTCGGCAGTGCCGTCAGCAAGGGTCTTTCCGGTCTCGAAATTAGGACGGATATCGCAATCGAGAATCTGACAGATAGAGAAGAGAACGATAACACCGAGGGCGAGGAGGAAGATATAAACCGAACGCTTTGCCTCAGGAGTAATCTCCTTGTCGAGCAGGGTGGCAGAGTTGCCATACATGTACTGATAGAGTTCGGGGTCCTGACAACGTGCCTGGAACTCGGGATCCTTATCGAGGTCGAGACCACGCTTGTAGCTGGCAGCAGCAGCAGCCATCAAACCGCAAAGACATGCAGGAATGGTGATGGCGATAACCTGGAGGTTGCTGATATCAAAGCCATTGGCTGCGGAAATGGTAGTGAATGAAACAACAGCAGCGGCAATAGGTGAACAAGTGATACCTACCTGCGAGGCAACAGAAGCAACGCCGCAAGGACGTTCGGGACGGATTCCTTTCTTGAGCGCGATGTCACAGATAATTGGCATGAGCGTGTAAACCACGTGGCCAGTTCCTACAAACACGGTGAGGAAGAAAGTACAGAGAGGAGCAAGGAAGGTGATGTTGTTTGGATGCTTGCGCAACATCTTCTCTGCAATCTGGATCATCCAGTCCATACCACCTGCAGCCTGCAGCATACCGGCGCAGGTTACGGCTGCAATGATGATGTAGATAACATCAGTGGGTGGGGTACCTGGCTTCAGGTGGAAGCCGAAAACGAGAATTGCCAAGCCGATGCCGGAAATTGCACCAAGGGCAAGGCTGCCGTAACGTGAGCCAACGTAGAGCGCTCCCAATACGATGAGCAGCTCAAGAATCATAAGGAACATAATAACAAATATTTTTAAGGTAAAAAATCTAAGACCGTAGAATTATTGCTGTTGAAAAAAATAGCAAAATGTTGGGTACAAAGATATGATATTTCGAAGAAAACTCAAAATTATTTGCCGTTTTTTTAACGAAAACATGTCCTAAAACATATTTTCGCGTCCAATAATTTGCTTTTTCGCAAAAATTGGCGTATCTTTGCAACCACTTTTCGAATAGGAGATAACAAACAACATCAATTTACACCTTTATTTATATATAAATATAATGGGCATCAACATCACAACACAGGACCTGCTTGAAATCCTCGACCAGACTCCCGCCACACAAAACATCATGCTTGTGGGTCGACATGGCATCGGCAAAAGCGAGATCCTTACGCAATATTTTTCGGCAAAGGGTATGAAGGTCGTTGCCCTCTTTCTGGGTCAAATGTCTGATCCAGGCGACCTGATTGGTTTGCCATCGAAGGCTGAGTTCTCAACTGGGGAGAACGGTAACAAGGTCCTCGTGCGCACCGAATTCATTCCCCCTTACTGGTGGCCGCTCAACGATGAACCCATCGTACTGTTCCTCGATGAACTTAACCGCGCCCGTCCCGAAGTGCTGCAGACTATCATGGACCTTGCGCTCAATCGCAAGTTGGCAGGCAGATTGCTGCCCGAAGGGTCGCGCATCATCTCGGCAGTCAATGCGGGTGAGGAATACCAGTTGACCGACCTTGACCCTGCTCTCGTCTCTCGATTCAACATCTACAACTTCCGCCCCACCATCAACGAATGGCTGCTTTGGGCCGAAAAAGAACGACTCGACTATCGTGTGGTATCATTCATCCAGAACGAAGGCGTATGGCTCGACGGCAACGAAGGACAGAAGGCCGGCATCGACACCGGCCTCGACAAGACACCCGACCGTCGTGCGTGGAAGAAGGTGTCGGATGTGCTCCTGGGCAAGGAGGATTTGAACGAATTGCACAAGAAACTTGTGGCAGGCATCGTAGGTCCTGCTGCCACCAGCCGTTTCTTCGGGTCAATCACGGGCAACAAAGTCCTTTCGGGTATGGAGGTGCTGCTCAACTTCGACAAATACAAAGCCGTGCTCGCCAAATACAAGTTGCATCAGTTCGCCATCGTCAACGACGGCATCTTCCGCTATCTGGAAGCCGGCGACATCAAGGGAGAGGCCGTACAGACCATCACCACCAACCTGATGGCATACTACACGATGCTCGAAAAAGCAAAGAACCAAGAAGCCATCGCCCATTTTGCCTCGGTATTCGAAAAGAATGCCTATCCCAAGGCCATTCTCTTCATCCTCGACAATACGCCTAAGATTTACGACAAGTTGATGAGGTTCATCGCAAATCTATAGCTCAAATTGCCAATTATTAATTGTTAATTGTAAATTATTAATTGTTAATTGATATGGTCCACATTGGCGACACATTGGTCAGCGAAGACGTGCTCTCTGAGGCATTCTGCTGTGACTTGAGCGTCTGCAAAGGCAACTGCTGCAACAGCGAAGGCGAAAGCGGCGCACCGCTCGACGACGACGAACTCCAGGCAATGAAGGAGGTCATCCCCATCGTGTGGGACGACCTTACGCCCCGTGGTCAAAAGACACTTCGCGAGGCAGGGCCTTACTTCAAGGACAAGGCAGGCGACTGGGTAACGACAGTCGTCGATGGTCACGACTGCGTGTTCTGCACCTATAACGATGCCAACGTCGAAGCTCCGCTCAAAGGCGCTTGCCTCTGTGCCATTGAAAAAGCATTTCGTGAGGGGAAATTCTCTACGCTGCCAGGCTATCGCGAAGGCAAGGCTCCCTTCATCAAGCCCATCTCCTGCCAACTCTACCCTATCCGACTGAAGAAGATCGGCGAATACACTGCTGTAAACTACGACCAACAACCCGGGATGTGCGGATGCGCCAAGAAACTCGGTCGGAAGAAGGGTATCCACATCTATCAATGCGTGCGTGACGGGCTGATTCGCCGTTTCGGCGAGGAGTGGTACAACGAGTTGGAAATTTGTGCAAATGAGATGAAAAAAATCGGCATAATTTGAAAAAATCGAACAAAAAGGAGGAAAAATTGCCCTGATTTTGTAAAAATCGGGGCTTTTATTTTGACATTTATAAAAAAATACATATCTTCGCACACAATTTTATGTCATGAGTATCGACTTTCGCAAACTGACCGGCGACTTGCGCATGCTGATTGGCCAACTCAAGCAACGTTGCATTGAGGCAGAAGCCCGCGCAAAGGATTTGCAGCGGCAACTCGACGAACAGCAGGAAAAGTGCAGGCAGCTGGAGCAGGAGAAAGCCGAACTTGACAGAAAATATCAGTATCTCCGGTCAGGACTGGCTGCTTCGGGCAACGATCCCGAGCAGGTGGAAAGGCTGAAGAAACAATACCTCGCCATGGTAAGCGAGATAGATGCTTGCATCCAGACGTTGCAACATGGATAAGAAGATCAGAATCAATATACAGGTCGGAGAGTCGATCTACCCCCTCTGGGTTGAGCCCAAGGAAGAACCTCTCTTTCGCGAGGCTGCCCGGATGGTGAATCGACGACTCATTGCCTATAGTACCAAATACCGAGGAGCAAATCTCCCCTCCGAGCGCATTATGGCTATGGCTGCCGTTGATTTGGCAGTATTGTGCCAAAAGCAGGGCAACAATGCAAACCTGGAGGCCACAGAAGCTAGCCTGGCAAATATTGTGGCCGATTTGCAGGAGTTCCTCGGCGCTGACAATACACCGTCCTGACCCATCCCCTTTCCATCCCGCATCCATCGCTTACCGGCATCTCTTTCTAGAGATTGTCGGCGCTGCTGCATTGCACATATTTAACTCAATTATATACTTTCAATCCCTGTTCTATCAATGACATCAATAATCTTAGCAGCGATCATCGGTTTCGTCATCGGAGGCGGTATCGTTTTCGCCATATGGAACACATTCCTGGGCAAGACCTTCAAGAAGACCCTGGCTGAGGCCGAAAAGGAAGGCGAACTCCTCAAGGAGCAGAAACTCGTTGAGGCAAAGGAAAAAATCAGCCGAATGCAGAGCGAATTGGACCGTCAGGCCAATCAGCGCAACCAGAAGATGCAGCAGAACGAGCAGCGCATCAAGCAGCAGCAACAGCAACTCCAGCAGAAGCAGAGCGAGCTGGATCGTCGCATCAACGACAACGACAACACTCGTCAGAACCTGCAGAAGCAGCTCGACCTGGTGGAGCAAAAGAAGAAGGAAGCCGAAGCACGCCTTGCTGAAGGACGCAAGATGCTCGAGCAGATTGCCGGCTTAAGCGCCGAAGAGGCCAAGAAGAACCTCATCGAAGGCTTGAAGGACGAAGCAAAGACAGAGGCTGCCAGCTACATCAACGAGATTATGGACGATGCTCGTATGACCGCCAACAAGGAGGCCAAGTCGATTGTCATCAAGACCATCCAGCGCGTAGCCACAGAAACTGCTGTCGAAAACTCCGTCACCGTCTTCCACATCGATTCCGACGAGGTGAAGGGACGCATCATTGGCCGTGAAGGTCGCAACATCCGAGCCCTTGAGGCTGCAACTGGTGTCGAAGTCGTTGTCGACGACACTCCCGAAGCCATCGTTCTCTCATGCTTCGACCCCGTGCGTCGCGAGGTGGCTCGTCTCGCCCTCCATCAGTTGGTGCTCGACGGCCGTATCCATCCCGCCCGTATCGAGGAAGTGGTGGCCAAGGTCAGGAAGCAGCTCGAAGAAGAGATCATCGAGACCGGCAAGCGTACCTGTATCGATATGGGCGTGCATGGTCTGCATCCCGAACTTATCAGAATGATCGGCAAGATGAAGTACCGTTCGTCCTACGGTCAGAACCTCCTGCAGCATGCCCGCGAGACAGCCAACCTTTGTGCCATCATGGCAGCCGAACTTGGCCTGAATGTCAAGAAGGCACGCCGCGCTGGTCTCTTGCACGACATCGGCAAAGTACCCGACGACGAACCCGAATTGCCACACGCACTGCTTGGCGCAAAGATCGCCGAGGAATACAAGGAGAAGGCCGACATCGTCAATGCCATCGCAGCCCACCACGAGGAATGCGAGATGACCTCCATCATCGCGCCTATCGTGCAGATTTGCGATGCCATCTCGGGTGCTCGTCCTGGTGCTCGTCGTGAGATTGTCGAGGCCTACATCAAGCGTCTCAACGACCTCGAGAATCTGGCTCAGTCCTATCCTGGTGTCGTCAAGTCGTATGCCATCCAGGCCGGTCGCGAACTTCGCGTCATCGTCGGTGCTGACAAGATCAGTGATGCCGAATCGGAGAAACTCTCCGCTGATATCGCCCGCAAGATACAGACCGAGATGACCTATCCCGGTCAGGTCAAGATTACCGTAATTCGCGAAACACGTTCAGTGGCTTACGCCAAGTAAGCCGAGAATTGCTGAAAAGGATATCTCATGGCAGCAAAAAAGGAAATCGAATATATCGACGCCATAGAGCCATACGAGGTTTTTCAATCGGAACCCAGCCAAAAGGACTCGGACAACTGCCGAAGCCACAGCCAGATTTGCCGACAGAACAAACCCCAGATGGTCTATGACTATATGGACGATGCTCCGGAACTCGTAGGCGAGTGCCCCTACGTGGAAGTGCAGTTCAAGAACACCCGCAAGGGTTACTACCTCAATTCCGAGGGGCTTGACCTGCACAAGGGCGACATCGTGGCTGTCGAAGGCAATCCCGGACACGACATTGGCGAGGTGACGCTCACCGGCTACCTAGTGCATCTGCAGATGAAGAAGTGCAATTTCCATTTCGATTCGCCCGATGCCCAGAAGAAAGTGTTCCGCCATGCCCGCGAGAACGACATGCAGCGCTACTACGAAGCAAAAGCCCGCGAACAGGAGACGATGCTGCGCAGTCGTCAGATTGCCGAAGGCCTCGGACTGGAGATGAAGATCGGCGACGTGGAATTCCAGGGCGATGGACAGAAGGCCATCTTCTACTACATTGCCGACGGTCGCGTCGATTTTCGCCAACTCATCAAGGACCTGGCTGCAGCCTTCAAGATCCGCATCGAGATGAAACAGATTGGTGCACGCCAGGAGGCTGGACGCATCGGCGGCATCGGGCCCTGCGGTCGCGAACTCTGCTGCGCCAAGTGGCAGACACGCTTCCAGTCGGTAGGCACTGCTGCAGCCCGATTCCAGGACCTATCGCTCAATCCCCAGAAGTTGGCCGGACAATGCGCCAAGCTGAAGTGTTGCCTCAACTACGAGGTTGACTGCTACATGGAAGCCAGCAACGACATTCCCAGCAAGGATATCGTCCTCTACACGCTCGGTGGCGAATGGCACCTCTTCAAGGTCGATACACTGGCGCGCAAATGCACCTATTCATCCGGTCGCGAAGGCGGGTTTAATCTGGTCACCATCTCAGCACAACGCGCCTTCGATGTCTATCATATGAACAAGCGCGGCGAGAAACCCGAGCGGCTCGACATCGAGAGTGCCGAAACGAACGACAGCCCCGAGTTCACCGACGGCGTAGGCGACGAAGCGCTCAATCGCTTCGACCGTTCGAAGAAAAAGAAGAAGCGCGCTAACAAGAACCGCAACAATGACAACAAACAGCAGGATAATCAGAGCAATCCGTCGAATGGCAATGGTGGCAGCGACAACAATGATGTTGAACGCATGCCAAAACAACGAGGACGGAACTGATCCTGCCTACAACAAGGTCATCGATGTTCCAATTCTCGGATGGAAAGCCGCCGACACCCTGTTCTTCCCCCTACAGATCACCGACCCCACGACCATACGTACTCCTATCCTGCAAGGCATCCCCTACACGATGGGGTACAGCGTGCGGATGTCGGCCGACTTTCATTATACGCGGGTGCCTATGCAACTCATCATCCAGCAGACCGACACCACCGGAGGCTGTGAACACATCGTGCGCAACGTCCTTCGCAGGCATATTGCCCCTGCCGTACGTGACACCTTGGGTCGTCCCCTCGGGCCCTCCTGGGGCTCACTCATCGACTACGACGGGTTCATCGACGACATCTCCATACAGTTCGATTCCTTGGGGTCCTATCGAATGATGCTCATCCCCGACACGAAGGACATACACGGATTTACCGGTCTTTCTGCCATTGGACTTTCGTTGTCGAAACAATACTGATCCATCGCCTATTGTCCAAATACCATACGACAATGGGCGATTATTGTAAAATACGATGTCCAATCGTGCAAGGTTTCCCCTTATTCCGCATTTATTGGATATAAAGATACACTCTAAAGAATATGATGAGCTCCATCATCAAGCATTTCTCATTCTGATATGTCAAGCAAAGGTATTTTCCTCAGTTGGTTTTCATGCCTGCTTTTGGCCTTCGCTCCTTCGCTCAAGGCACAGACTTTCGAGCAGTACCTGCAGGCGGCGGGTGACTATGCGGCCCTCTACCATGGCCGCATCGAACCAGGATTTCCTCTGAAAGCCTGGATGAACCATCCCTACTGGGACAGCAAGGATTTTGTGCAAGGCGACGTTTGCTTCGAAGGCCGGCTCTATCGCAATGTCTGGCTTCGTTACGATATCTATCGCAACTGGTTGGCTGTGCTTTCACCCGTCAAGGGCATAAACATTCTTCCCGACCAGAACAAGATTGACTACTTCGTCATCGATGGCAAGCCTTTCGTACCCATCAATGGACATTACCAGCAGATATTGCAGGAAGGGAAACACGTGGCCCTGGTCCACCGAAGGGTCAAAACTCGTGGTGGTGATGTCATCCGCGATATGCATACGTATCATTATCTTGACCAAAAAGACGACTATTTCCTTCTCACACCCGACTCCACGCTCTTCAAACTCAAGAACGTCAAGGACCTTATCAAAGCATATCCACAGTACAAGCAACTTTTGCGTAACAATAGTCGCAAGGCCAAACACAAGTACAACACCAAACTCATGGAGTCAAGTCTGTGCGAAGATGTCATCTGCCTAGACAAGTTGCTTGCAGCCGATTATACTTCACCCCTCTTTACCTCTCAAACCCTTCGAACCCCTCGAACCCTTCAGAACCCTCTTTCCCCTCCCCTCCTCGCCCCCGACTCGATCTTCAGCAACGAGCCCGTCGAAGTCAGGTCCTACCAAGCTTATCTTGGCGACAACCGTCCTCAATACGACGAAGAGGAGACATTCTCCGAGTCGGACATCTTCGCCGACCTTGAACCTATTCGTGAGGACCACATCCTCGACGAAGTCACAGTCCGCGGATTCCAGCAGAAGGTCAACAATGCTCAGGTAGGTATGGAGAAGTTCCGACCCGCCCAACTCCGCAACATTCCTCTGGCACTGGGCGAAGCTGATGTCATGAAGGTCGTGCAGACCCTGCCTGGTGTCAAGACTATGGGCGAGGCTTCGAGCGGATTCAATGTGCGAGGAGGTGCTGCCGACCAGAACCTCATCCTGCTCAATGGAAACACCGTGTTCAATCCGATGCATATGTTCGGCATCTTCTCGGCATTCAACAGCGATATGGTTGGCGAAACCGAACTCTACAAGAGCGGCATCCCTGCCCAATATGGCGGGCGCATCTCTTCGGTGATGGACATCCACAACCGCAATGCCGACTGGAAGGAGTTTCATGGTTCGGCCAGCATAGGACTCGTCACCAGCAAGGCCAATCTCGAAATACCCATTGTTCCCGAACATGTCTCCCTCCTCGTAGGCGGACGTTCGACCTACAGCGACTGGATGCTCGATATGATTCCCGAGAAAAGCGGGTACCGCAATGGCAAGGCAGGCTTTTGGGATCTCAGTGCCACGCTCGCCACAGCCATCAACCGCGATCATCGCATCAACGCCTATTTCTACACCAGCCACGACCGATTCTCTTTTTCTCCCTACAGCCGCTATGGCTACTCCAACCTCAACGGTTCGCTCGAATGGAAGAGCCGCTACAGCAGCCGCGTCAACTCCAGTTTCAGCATCGGTATGGACCATTACGACTACCACAATGAGGAGACCGAAAAGATTTATGAAGCCGCACGCCTTTCGTTCAACATCAACCAATGGTTTGCACGCGGCAATGTCAATATCTCGATCAACGACAGCCACCAGCTGCAGGTAGGACTCCACTCCCAGTTCTATCTGATCAATCCCGGCACTTACGAACCCGTCGGTGACGATTCATTTATCGCCTTCCGTGAACTCGACGAGGACAAGGCCATCGAGTCGGCCCTCTTTGCCGAAGATTCCTGGCAGGTGATGCCTCGACTGAAGGTCATCGGCGGCCTTCGGTATAATCTCTTCAATGCCCTTCGCGAAGGCAAGACCCACACCTATCAGTCACCCGAAATACGTCTCTCGGCCAGCTACAAGCTCGCCGAAGATCAGTCCGTCAAGGCAAGTTTCACCACGATGCACCAGTTCATCCACAAGGTTTCGAACACCAGCATCATGTCGCCCACCGACACCTGGACGCTCAGCAACTCTCGCATCAAGCCTCAGGATGGATGGCAGGTGGCAGCAGGCTATTACTACCAGACCCACAACGCCAAGTACGAGATCAACGTCGAAGCCTACTACAAGCAGATGAACAACTACCTGACCTACCGCAGCGCAGGCCAGCTGCTCATGAATCCCGACCTCGAGAACGATGTCCTCGGTGTACGCGGCCGAGCTTATGGTGTTGAGCTTCAGCTCAAGAAGGATGTCGGTATGCTCACCGGATGGATCAGTTACAGTTATTCGCGTACCGAACTCCAGCAGGACGACGCATCGGCCTCCCTGGCCATCAATGGAGGCGTGTGGTTCCCTGCCGAATACGACAGGCCACACGAACTGAAGTTTGTTGGCAACTACAAGTTCACTCATCGCTATAGCCTTTCGATGAACCTCGACTACAGCACCGGTCGTCCCACCACCATTCCTGCAGGTCAGTATTTCAATCAGTCGCAGGGGCGCTTCCTCCCGTTCTACACCGAACGCAACGGCTATCGAATGCCCGACTATTTCCGCGTCGACGCCTCGTTCAACATCGAACCCTCCCATCATCTCACCGCACTCTTCCATTCCTGGATTTCCATCGGATGCTACAACCTCCTGGCTCGAAAGAACGCCTACTCGATCTACTATCTTGGCAATTATGGCTCCGTCCAGGGCTACAAGCTCTCAATCTTCGGTGCTCCCATCCCCTTCGTTTCCTATAACATCAAGTTCTGACCCATGCGCACGTACATATATTATATAATTATAGCCGCGTTGCTGTGCTGCTCCTGTGTCGATGAGTTCGATGCCAACCTCTCCAAGTCCGACACCCAGGTTCTCTGCGTCGAAGGTACCATCCAGAGCAGCACCGAATGCTTCTTCTACCTTTCGCACAGCATTTCCATCGACCCCGATGACGAAGAATTATACGGAGGCCTCTCAATCTACGATGCAGAGATTGCCGTACATGGTTCGAACGGCAACGTATGGAAGGGCAACAACCTCTACGGCACCTATATGGTCCGCGTCGGACAGCTTGACCCTTCCTGCAAATACTGGCTCGAAGTGATCTGGAACGACAACACATACACGTCCACACCACAGGAGCCCCTCCCCACTCCCGAAATCGAGGGACTCAGTTGGGAGATGGGCATCGATGGCCAGAATGTCAATTTCATGGTTACCCCCGCTCCCACTTCTGCCGAAAAGCAGTATTATCGTTGGAACTACGAAGAGACCTGGGAAGTGCATACCCCGCTGACTGCCTTTTATGAATATGCCCCCGAAACCAATGAGATAATTCCTGTCAAGACCCTCCTCAATACCGGATGGGCACAACACTACAATCACTCCCCCATCTTCGGCAACAACGAGAACTACGAGTCCGGGCAAATGCGCAACTTCGTGATCTACAATGTCGACAAGGACGACAACCGGTTCAACTATCGCTATTATACCCGTGTTCATCAGACAGCCATCTCGCGCGAAGAATTCGAGTACGAGCGTCTATCTGCCCAACTCAGCAACGAGATGGGAGGTCTCTTCACGCCCCAACCTTCCGCCTTGCCCACCAACATCCATTGCCAGACGGCCGACGTCCATGCCATCGGTTATGTCGGTGTGAGCCTTAACTCCACATCGGCCTACATCTACGTCACTCGCAGGGACGTGGGACATGTCGAAAAGCGCCGGGTAGAAATAGCCGATGAAGAGACTGTCTCTAAATCGACATGGAAGGAACTATGGCAACGAGAATGGCGCGTCTATGAATACCGTCCTGAATTTGACCCTCCAGTCTCATGGGCAAGCCGATGGTGCGTCGATTGCACCTCCCCCTATTGGGGTGCATCCCTCGTACGTCCCAGTTTCTGGGAAGATTGATAACAATTCCTGCCTACTCCCATCAAATCCGGTTAACCCCCTACTTCCGCCAACTCCCCATGACAAAGCGTATCATATTTCTTCTCCTCCTCGTCTGCACCCTCCCGTGCCGAGCTGCCGAGCGTGCCCTGGCGCTCACCGACAAGGATCTTTATCTGACTGGCGAACGCCTTCACGTCAGCGTGTGCATTGTTGACGACGATATGCGCCCTTCTTCGCTCAGTTGCGTTGCCTACGTCGAGATTTCCGACAGCTACCGTCTCTGTGCACAAGGTCTGGTGTCGCTGGTCGCCGGTCGCGGCTGGGCCGACATCGCCCTGCCCGCCTCTCTCCATAGCGGCAACTATCTGCTCACGGTCTATACCCGTGCCATGCGCAACCTCGACCTCACCACCACCGACGCGCTCTTCTCGAAGGTCATCTCCATCGTCAACCCCACCCACTTGTCGCGTGCCGACGACATCATCTTCCTCCCCACCGACAGCATCCCCTTGCCTCCCGCCATCAGCCAGGCCACATCCCTCACCAGCCGTGCCGGACAATCCGTCGCACTCCCTGCCGAACTCAGCGGTGACCTTCTCTTCTCCTCGCTCTCGGTGATGAGGCACGACCTCCTGTCGCCCGGCTACTCCAGTCTGCACGTCCATCGGCGTATGCTCACCCGCCAGCCGACTACTCCTTTACTCCCCGAAATCGAAGGACACCTCGTTCTGGCCCGTCCCACCGAAGCTAAATCCACCGTTTCGCAGACACGTCTCGTTATGGTAGGCCGACAGAATGCCATCTTCGACGGCCAGTGGCAACCCGACGGCACCTGGCTCTACTACACCTCCAACCTCTACGGCCGACGTCCTGCCATGCTCAACACCTACGACATCGAGGGACATCCAGTCGCCATGGAGTTCGTTTCGCCCTTTGTCAGGATACTGCCGCTCTCCTTGCCCAAACTCGAGGTAGGATGCACCGAAGCCGACCTGCAGCGCCGTGCCGAAAGTGCACAGCGCGAACAGGAAATCACCGAATGGCTCTCCAAGGATTCTCTTGTCTTCAGCGCCAACCTCCTCTCCAGCGAACCTCACTGGAGCTACGACCTCGACGAATACACCAAGTTCAAGAGCGTGCGCGAAATCCTCATCGAATTCGTCCGTGGCGTCAAGCGCGACAAGGTACATGGCGTCAACCAGCTCTTCATCTTCGACCCCGATATGCGCATTTACTCCAAGTGGTCTGCCCTCGTCCTGCTCGACGGTATGCCCATATTCGACATCGATGAAATCCTCGACTACGATGCCCGTCTGCTCAAGTACGTCATGATCTACACCGATCGCTACACCTTCGGCAACACTCCCTATTGGGGCATCATCTCTTTCGTCTCGCAGAAGGGCCTGCTTTCCAACTTCAATCTCGACCGCACCTCCCATCTTGTGTCGTATAGTTTCCCGCAAGATCGTCCCGACTTCATCACCCCTGCCGACCCGCAGGCAGGCACTGTCGTCTGGTGTCCCGAAGTTGTGTCCGATGCCTCTCATCCCGTCGTTTTCACCGCTCCTTCCACCCCAGGAACATACCGCATCCTGCTGCAAGGTTTCGACAAGGACGGCAAATATGTCTCAAGGGCTTTTTTGCTCCAAAATGGGGGAAAATAGTACATTTCCTCTTCAACAAAATGTGAGATTTTTTCAACAAAATAACAAATATCGCGTACAAAATGACAAAAATGCCCCTTTAACAATTGACATTTAACATTTAACAATTATTTTGGGCATAAATGCGTCCAAAACTATAATTTATGCAAATTTCGAAAAAAAAATTATGGAATTCCTTGGGGTTCCATATTTTTTTTTGTACATTTGCACCCGAAAACCAGTGACAATTGTTAATTGTTATTTGCTAATTCCCAATTGTTAATTGTTAATTATTAATTGTTATTTATATATTATGAGACCCTTCATTACCTTGACCGCCCTGTTGCTGTCTGTTTCTTCCTTCACCACCGTCCAAGCCCAGGGTTGGTCGCTCAGCGATTGCATTACCTATGCTTTGGAGAACAACATTCAGGTACAACAGGCCCAGAATTCGGTTGAGAGTGCCGAGGCCGACGTCAAGTCCAGCCGCGCTGCCCTCTTCCCGTCCCTCTCCTTCAGTTCCTCCCAATCGCTAGGGTTCCAGAAGATCGAGAGCCAGAGCTATTCCACATTCGACGCCATGCAGAAGAACCCCACCTACAACGGTTCGTATAACCTTTCGGCCAATATGACTCTCTTTGACGGCGGCGCCAACTGGCGTTCGCTCAAGCAGAGCAAGATCAACAAGCAGGCTTCCGAACTCGAAGCCCAGCAGACTGCCAACAACATCCAGGTGCAGATCATCCAGGCATACTATCAGATCCTCTATGCCCACGAAAGTGTGCAGACCAACGAGGAGATCGTAGCTGTTGCCCAGCGTGAACTCGACCGCACCAAGGCCAAGTTGGAAGTGGGCAAGGGCACCAAGGTCGATGTTGCTCAGATGGAGAGCCAGCTGCAGCAGAATACCTATAACCTCGTCAATGCGCGCAACACCGAGGCCTCCAACATCCTTTCGCTCAAGCAGCTCCTCCAGCTCTGCCCCGATGCCGACTTCAGCATCAACTACCAGGACTTCAGCGACGAGGACGTCCTCTCCATCATCCCATCGGTAGCCGATGCCGAGTTGATGGCCCTCAACAACCTGCCCGACGTCAAGGCAGCCGAATTGCAGACCAAGGCAGCCGAACTGCAGACCAAGATTGCCAAGGCCGGCTATATGCCTTCCATCTCACTCAATGGTGGCGTCAGCTCTAGTAACGGCAACGTATATAAGAGCGACTTCGGCACGCAGATCAAGGACCACTTGCGCGAAAACATCGGTGTGAGCATCTCCGTGCCCATCCTCGACAATCGCCGCACACGCTCAGCCATCGACCGAGCCAAGATCCAGCAGAGCAACGCCCTGCTCAATCAGGAGAACACCCTGCTCAAACTCCAGAATACCATCGCTTCGCTTCATCTAGACATCCTATCCGCTCAGTCGCGCTACCAGAGCGCCATCGCCAGCGAAGCCTCAGCAAAGGAGAGTTTCGAGATGATGGAGGAACGCTACAACGTCGGCCTTGAATCGGTCATCGACCTCCTCACCGAAAAGAACAACTACCTCCGCGCCAAGCAGGAGACGCTCCAGTCGAAATACACGGCTCTCATGGACCTCGAACTCCTCGACTTCTATACCGGTCAATAAGCGAATAATATAAAACCAGAATAATATGAAAACTACAATCCAAAACATCGTCCTCGCCCTCGCCAGCTGCGCTATCCTCGCCAGCTGCGGTGGCCACGACTACAAGGTGACCTATAGCACCGAGCAGGTGCAAAAGGGCGATATCTTCACCAGTATCACAGCCACCGGAACCATCGAACCCGTTACCGAGGTCGAGGTAGGTACTCAGGTATCAGGCATCATCGACAAGATCTACGTCGATTTCAACAGCGAGGTCAAGAAGGGCCAGCTCATCGCCGAGCTCGACAAGACCAACCTCAAGTCGCGCCTCGCCAGTGCTAACGCACAGCTTTCAAGCGCCAAGAACGAGATGGAATATCAGCGCAATAACTTCAACCGTATGAAGGAACTGCACGACAAGCAATACATCTCCGACGATGAGTTCGAGTCGGCTCGTCTCTCCTACGACAAGGCTCGCGTCTCCTACGATGCCCAGAAGCTCAGTGTGCAGGAGGCACAGACCAACCTCTCCTACGCCTATATCTATTCACCTATCGATGGCGTGATCCTCAGCCGCGAAGTCGAGGAAGGCCAGACCGTGGCCGCTTCAATGACCACGCCTACCCTCTTCACCATCGCACAGGACCTCACCGACATGCGCGTCATTGCCGACGTTGACGAAGCCGACATCGGCGGTGTCAAGGTAGGTCAGCGCGTATCCTTTGCCGTCGATGCCTTCCCCAACGATAAGTTCGAAGGTCGCGTCACGCAGGTTCGCCAGCAGGCCACCACTTCCTCCAACGTTGTCACCTATCAGGTGGTCATCTCGGCACCCAACCCCGACCTCAAGTTGATGCCAGGCCTCACCGCCAATGTCGAGATCTTCACCCTCGAGCTTCACGACGTGCTCTGTGTCAGCGCCAAGGCTTTGCGCTACTTCCCCCGCGAGACAGCCCTTATGAAGGGTGATGTCATCGAGCCAGCCGAAGGACGCAGCCCCAAGCTCTGGTATCGCGATGGTCAAACCATTAAGGCCTATCCCGTCCAATTAGGTGCTTCCAATGGTATCCTCACCCAGATCACTTCGGGTGTCAACGAAGGCCAGGAGGTCATCAACGAAGCCGTCATCAACGATGGCAATGCCGAGACACCACAGATGCCGCAGCAGAACAACAACCCGTTCATGCCAGGTCCACGAGGCAACCGAAACAATAGGCGTTAACCCCTCGAACCTTTCGAACCTTTCAGAACCTTTCAAACCCTCACTATATGAGCGAAGACAATAGAAAAGTCGTCATCGAACTCAAGGACGTTTGTCGCGACTTCAAGGTCGGCGACGAGGTGGTCCACGCCTTGCGTGGTGTCTCGTTCAAGATCTACGAAGGTGAGTTCGTGACCATCCAGGGCACATCGGGCTCTGGCAAATCCACCTTGCTCAACCAGATTGGTTGTCTTGACACCCCCACTTCGGGCGAATACTACCTCGATGGTGTGTCGGTGCGCAAGATGGGCAGCAATCAGCGCGCCAAGCTCCGCAATCGCAAGATAGGCTTCATCTTCCAGAACTACAACCTGCTGGCCAAGACCACGGCCGTCGAGAATGTCGAACTGCCACTGATGTACAATGCCAAGGTCAAGCCCAAGGAGCGTCGTCAGCGTGCCATCAAGGCACTCGTCGAAGTCGGCCTCGGCGATCGTCTGGAACACAAGTCCAACCAGATGTCGGGTGGTCAGATGCAGCGTGTAGCCATCGCCCGCGCGCTCGTCAACGACCCAACCATCATCCTCGCCGACGAGGCCACCGGTAACCTCGACACCCGCACGTCGTTCGAGATGCTTGTCCTGTTTCAGAAACTCTACAACGAGGGTCACACCATCATCTTCGTGACCCACAACCCCGAGATTGCCCAGTATTCCTCGCGCAACATCTTCCTCCGCGATGGACAGGTGCAGTCCGACACCATCAACCACAACATCCTCAACGCCGAAGAAGCTTTGGCGAAACTTCCCAAGAAGGACTGAGTTTCTATAGCTACTATAGTTACTATAGCTACTATAAAAAGAAAGAAAATATGAACATCATCATCCTAATAGCCATCCTCGTTGTTGCCTTCCTAATATACCGGCGCTATCGCGACGAGAGCCTGCTCGGTATGATCTTCAAGGTGGCCATCAAGGCCCTCTCGAACAACAAGGCGCGCTCGTTCCTGTCCATGCTCGGCATCATCATCGGTGTGGCTGCCGTCATCGTCATGATGTCCATCGGTCAAGGCTCCAAGGAAGCCGTCCGTAAGAACATCTCACAGATGGGCACCAACATCATCATGATACGTCCCGGTGCCGATCGTCGTGGCGGCGTGCGTATGGACCCCTCGTCGATGCAGACCCTCAAGCAAGAGGATTACGAGGCCATCCGCAACGAGTGCAAATACGTCAAGTACATCTCGCCCGAAGTCCAGTCGGGCGGTCAAGCCATCTACGGTTCCAACAACTACAACACCACGGCCTACGGTGAAAGCCTCGAGTATATGGACATCAAGCAGTGGGAAATCGAGGACGGCACCTGCTTCACCGAGCAGGACGTACAGACTGCCGCCAAGGTCTGCATCATCGGCAAGACCCTTGTCGATAACCTCTTCCCCGACGGACAGTCGCCCGTCGGCAAGACCATCCGCTTCAAATCCACACCCGTCCGTGTCATTGGCGTACTCAAGTCGAAAGGCTACAACTCCTTCGGTATGGATCAGGACAACCTCATGATCATGCCCTACACCTCGGTTATGAAGCGACTTCTCGCCCAAACCTATTTCCAGACTATCAACGTCTCGTCACTCACCGAAGAGACCACCGACCAGACCATAGAGGAACTTACCGAGGTACTGCGTCGTAGCCACAAGCTTAAGGACGATGCCGAAGACGACTTCACCATCCACTCGCAAGCCGAGATGATGGAAACAATGTCATCAACGATGGACTCCATCACCATCATCCTCGTTGTGGCAGCCGCCTTCTCGCTCCTTGTCGCAGGCATCGGCATTATGAACATTATGCTCGTGTCGGTCACCGAACGTACCAAGGAAATCGGCCTTCGAATGTCGGTAGGTGCCCGAAGCATCGACATCTCCGTGCAGTTCCTTATCGAGTCCATTCTCATAAGTATCACGGGAGGCCTGTTGGGCGTGTTGCTGGGCTACGGCATATCCGCGCTCGCCACCAGCCTGTTCGGTCTCCCCACCTCCGTACCATTCTGGTCAGTCATCCTCAGCTTCGTGGTCTGCACCATCATAGGCATCGTCTTCGGCTACATCCCTGCCCAAAAGGCCGCCAACCTCGACCCCATCGAAGCCATCCGCTACGAGTAATATCCCCGACAATCTCATACCCACCGTCTGCTCTTTTCAGGCGCTGGGTATGAGTTATTTTTATCTTTATAGTTTCCTTTGTCATTCTAGTCACTATAGTTACTATAGCCACTATCCCCAAAATTCATGAAACACCTCCTCTTAACCTTCATCTCACTCTGTACCATCTTCCTCCCTCTCTCTGCCCAAGCTCAAACCGAAGAAGAGCCCTATCAATGGCCCAAAGAACCCGACGTCCTAGCAAAACTTCAGGCGTGGCAGGACCTCAAGTTCGGCATCATTCTCCATTGGGGTGTCTATTCTGTGCCCGGTATGGTCGAATCGTGGCAGATCACCAGTGAGGACTGGATCACACCCGACACCACCCGCACCTACGAGGAAGAGAAACTCTGGTACTGGGGCCTCAGCCGCGACTTCAACCCCACGCAGTTCGACCCCACGCAATGGGCACGTGTCTCGCGGGAAGCTGGAATGAAGTATGTCGTCTTTACCACCAAACACCACGACGGCTTCTGTCTCTTCGACACCCGCACCACCGACTACAAGGTCACCAACAGTGGATTCAAGGGCAATCCCCGTGCCGACGTGCTGCGCTACGTCATGGACGCCTATCGCGCCGAAGGGCTGATGGCAGGCATGTACTTCTCGAAGCCCGACTGGCACAGTCCCGACTACTGGTGGCCCGCCAAGGCTACGCCCACGCGCCATCACAACTACAACATCAAGGACTATCCCGAACGGTGGGCGCGCTATAAGCAATATGTCTATGACCAGGTCGATGAACTGATGCGGGGCTATGGCCCCGTCGATATCCTTTGGCTCGATGGAGGGTGGTGTACGCCACCGCGCGAGGACATCGACCTGCCGCGCATCGTCGCCAATGCCCGCCGCCTGCAGCCAGGCATCATCGTCGTCGATCGCACCTGTGGAGGCGAGTTCGAGAACTATCAGACGCCCGAGCAGACCATCCCCGACCATCAGATCCTCACACCATGGGAGAGCTGCATCACGCTCACGCAGGACTGGGGCTGGAACGACCATCCGCAGTACAAGTCGGTCAATCGCATCCTCGCCATCCTTTCCGAAATCGTTGCTAAGGGTGGCAGCCTCCTGCTCGGCGTGGGCCCCACCCCGCAGGGTCTCATCGAAGACAGCAGTGTCGAGCGTCTCCACGAGATAGGCCTGTGGCTCCAATCCAATGGCGAAGCCATCTACAGCACCGTCCCCACTCCCATCTACACCAACGACGAGAAGACCGTTTGGTTCACCGCCAGCAAGGACGGCCACACGCGCTACGCCATCATCCCCAACGACGATGCGTCGGGAATCTCCACCACCATATCGTGGCAAGACAACTTGCCAAAGAAAGGTTCACGCATCGTTAATCTCGCCACAGGCCGCTCAGTCCGTTACACCGTTAAGGGAGACACCGTCACCATCACCCTCCCCAAAGAAGCATCCAAAACACACGGCATCGCTTTGCGAATCATTTGCGAGGAATAGGCATTCTTCATAGCAGCAGCGAATACACAGGGATAATATTTTTGAAAAAAAACTTTCCCCCACACAATAAAAGGAGGATTTGTACGTAATAATATTATAACGGAACATTTCTTCTTCTCTTCTTAATTCTTGCTGCTATGAAGACCATAAATACCATAAGATTGCTGATTCCAGCGATAATATCACTGGTTGTGGGGCTCCCGTTTGTGTCATGCAAGCGCCATAACAACCTTACAGACCAAATGCTCGACCGTATCGAGTCTTTGGCCGAGGAGCATAGCGACTCCGCACTTATTGAGTTGAATAGGTTTGACAATATGCTCGCTTCTGGTATGGTGCGGCTTGACGGAGAGACACAGCACACTCGTTATGTCCTACTCAAGACACAGATACACAACAAGGACTCGATTGACGCCATCCAGCAAACCTACAAGACGATATCCACCATATTTCGATACAGGCAGTATCATTATTGGTCCTTGTTCGGTGCGGTGATACTGATAATTCTGTTGCTTGCCGGTGTGAATCGAAAGGAGGTTCAGTTCGCCCTCGATTCCTACGTGGAAAATATCTCATCCTTGCAAGATCGCATCGACCAGATCAACAAAGAGCATTTGGTCATAGAGGCTGAACACCATCGTCAAATCAAGAATCTCTTTGCAAAAGGGTTTGAGGAATTGGATGCCCTTTGTACCGAATACTACAACTGCCAAGGGCAAATTGGAGAACAAAGGATAATCTTCAAGAAAGTCTGCAAACTCATCAACGACTTTGCAACCGAGCCCAAACAGAAGAAGTTGGAAAGCCTCATAGACGAAAACTACAACCATGCGATGGAGAAGGTGAAGGCTCCGGAGATTGGACTGTCCGAAGAGGAACTGCAACTATTTCGCTACAAGGTGGCAGGCTTCACCATCCGATCCATCTGCCTGCTCATGCAACGGGACAGCATCGACGCTACAAAGAAACGAATACAACGGCTGAAGCAGAAGATCATCCAGTCCGAATCGCCTTATCGTGACGAGATTGCCGCTCTTATGTGACAATGTCCCCTTTTCATTTTGCGTCTGATGAAAAATTTTTCATCAGACGCATTTTTTATTATTGAAATTCAGCAGATTACAAATTGAGTCGGAAAATAGAAAAATTCGAAAATGTCCCCTTCTTTTTGAAGAAAAAGCACTATCTTTGCAGCACCAAAACAAAAATAGTTAGTCTTCTTCAACCGCATAATAATCATTATCGAAACGTAATGCATGATCAATAAGCAAATTATCGACAATCTATCCTTACACGAACAACTTGACTTCTTGTTGCGCCGCTTCATGCTGCTCGACATAAATGCACCCATGCCTTCATCGATATTTGACGACCTTCTTGTCATCTGCCGGGAGTCGTCTCCCAAATGCCGCCCTCTACTCAACGAACTGGACAAGCATGCGCTGTCCTCGCGGCAAAAGGTCATCTGTCTGCTCATTCACAAAAACAAGATTAACCCCAAGGAAATGTGGTTTTATGCAGGATGTGCTAATGAAGCAGCGTTTCGGACTACCAAGTCACAAATAAAACGGAAACTCCTGGAGGCTGCCGCCACTTCCCGTGAGATACAGGAACTTTTAGCCTGTTTCCCGCAGGATCGTGGTCCTGCACCCCAACCAATACCCGATGTTAAAAATAAAGGTAAAAAAATAAATTAATCTCGGTTTAAGCAACTTATTTTCAGTTTATTGCAAAAATGTCGTGTTAACAATTTCTTGACACGGCATTTTTATTTTTGTACCTTTGCGCAAAAAACTGATAAAACAAGATGGATAAACTGAGTGAAGATTTGAATCAAGGCCAGTCAGACTTCGACAACCAGGTTGACGAAAGCAGAGTCAATGATGTGAAACTCAAACAGAGGTTAAGTGAAATACGCATCGAAAACCAATCCTTACGTACTCAAATCGGGAGCATATTGCGTCGCTTCATCCTGCATGATATGAATGCGCCTCTTCCTTCATCGATATTTGATGAGATTCTCACCATCTGTCGCGAATCATCGCCCGATTGCCGCCCTCTTCTCGACGAACTAGACAAAATCGACCTTTCCTCTCGTCACAAAGCCATCTGTCTGTTCATCAAAGAGAATAAGCACAATCCCCGATTGTTGTGGTTTTATTCTGGCAGCACAGGAGAGGCTGCATTTCGTGCCACCAAATCTCAAATCAAGCAAAAGCTTCAAAAGGCCGCATCGTCATCTCGAGAGATCCGATCTCTCTTGAAGTGCTTCAACCTCGAACGAGGATGCCCCGAAAAGCCGATGCCCCCATATAATAAATAATGTGAAAAAGAAAATATATGAGATAAGACCATATCCTTATGTTTCATCAAAGCCATTTCACGATTCTACTGCTTTCATTATTCGTACAGGCTCCCTCACTATTTTCCATCTCTCTTGACTCCATCAAGTCCCTTGGCTTGCCCGTTATCACGATTGAAACGGTGGATGGAGAGGAGCCGGCGTGCGAGTATGTTGATCATCCCGAGGGTATGGCGGGCTACGGAATCAGGAACGCAACAAAAGTGCCGGGACGACTGACCATCACTTTGGGCGACGAAGTGCTCTACGACAGCGGCCCCTACGCGAAGAACGTCGGCGGAATGCGCATCAAGATTCGCGGCAACTCGAGCGCCTATCCCCAGAAGAAACCCTACAAGATGAAGCTGGAAGCCGGTGCTGACCTGTTGCTGCGTGGCGATGAAGAGACGTATTCCGACAAGGACTGGTTGCTCATCAAGGATCCCGACTTGCGACAATCCATCGGCTACGAGACAAGCCGACTGATGGGTATGGAGTGGACGCCGGGGTACCGCTATGTCAATGTGGCGATGAACGGCGATTATCGCGGCCTGTACCTGCTGTGCGAACCCGTGGAACGTAACACGCGCTGCCGCATCAACGTCAGCGAAACGGGCTACATCGTCGAATCAGATGCCTACTTCTGGAACGAGGACCTTTACATCCCATCTTCCCTTCGTCCATTCGGCTGGACGCTCAAGTATCCCGATGCGGACAACATCACGGAGGAACGTCTCGTATGGCTCACAAGCGAGTTGGCGGGACTTGAAGACGCACTATCAGGCAACAGTTATGCCGAACGAATCGACGTGGAATCCTTCGCCCGCTGGCTGCTGGCGCACGACATCCTCGGCACATGGGACAGCTATGGCTCCAACCTCTTCATCGCACGCTATGACACGCTCGATTCGAAGGTGCGGATGCCCGTGCTATGGGACTTCGACACCATCTTCCGAATGGAGGGCGCTTGGGCGAACGTCCACCATGAGCGCTTCTTCTTCCATCATATGCTTGCCAGCGAAGACGACACGTTCAAGAGGGCATACCTCTGGTTGTGGAACGAGACACATCAGGCAGTCTTCGAGGGAATGCTGTCGTACATCGACAGTTATGCCGCCTCGGAGGAGACCTCGGCCGTCGATGCTTCGATGCGGCTGGATGCAGAGCGGTGGAACAGCGGTTACACCTGTCTGGGAGACCATCTGGACAAGGCAAGGGCCTGGTTCAGAAGACGCGAGGCATGGCTGGACGAAAGAATCACCGAGGAGATAGGAGCCCTTCATATCGAAGAATCCCACTACAGCCCCATCGAGCAGACGGGTCCTGCCTACAACGCTTGGGGGATGCCAGTCTCCAGCGGATACACCGGCATCATAATAGAAGGCGGCAAAAAATACATCATCAAGAGTCAGTAGCACTCCTTCTATAATTCGATAATTCGTGATAAAAAAGGAAATGAAGAAAGACAAGCTATTATCAGAGACCATCAGCCTGCTGCGCTTCCCGCTGACGGTGTTCGTGGTATTCATCCACTACAACATAGGCGTGCGCGGCTTCTCGTTGCATGGCGTGACCTACGGGCTCGACGCGCCCGAATGGTTCCGCTGGGTCACCGCCCTCTTCAGCGACGTGCTGCCGCGCACGGCAGTCCCCCTGTTCTACATCATCTCGGGCTATCTGTTCTTCCGTGGGGGATCGTTCGATACCGATGTCTATCGCCGCAAGCTTCGCACCCGCGCAAGCACGCTCCTCGTCCCTTATCTGCTGTGGAATGTGATAGCCGTGCTCGTCCTGCTCTCCCATCGTCTGCCCTTCCTCTCATACGTCTTCCCCAGCGCACATTTGATGGAGGTGCAGCTAACGCCGTTACGGCTCTTCCTCACCTTCTTCGACAATTACTGGAACAAGGGCATCCTCGTCACGCCCGAGAACGACGGCATGGTATCCGAACTTCCTTATCCCGCCGACGGACCGCTCTGGTACGTGAGGGACCTGATGGTCATGGTGCTGCTTGCCCCTGTCATCTGGTGGTCAGTCAGGCGAGCTGGGCGTTGGCTTGTCGTTGTTCTTGGCGCCGTCTGGTATCTTCGTCCACTGTTATTTCCGATGTGGGGAGAAGGATGGGGTACGATGCTGCTCGATGCCGCGTTCTTCTTCTCTTGGGGCGCATACTACGGCATCCGAGGGCTGAATCCCTTGAATGAGATTCGCAAGCTATGGCCCGTCGTACTCATCTATCTGCCCCTGGCCATTGCCGACGCCTTGACGAAGGGATGGGAATACAACATCTTCATCCACAAGGCCGGGATACTGCTTGGTATCGTCGCAATCTTCTACATTGCCACACGTCTCGTGGAGTGCGGCAAGTTTGGAGCGATGGCTTCGCTCGCAGGGAGCAGTTTCCTCGTCTTCGCCCTCCACACCCTCGTCATAGACGACATCGGCAAGGTGCTCTTCACTGCGCTGAATCTTCCCATCAACATGGGTACGCTGCTTCTGCTCTACTTCATCGTCCCATCCTTCACCATCCTCTTCTGTCTCGGTATGTATCTCATCCTCAAGCGCATCGCCCCGTCATTATGCAACCTGCTCACGGGAGGAAGGTGAAAAACGGGAAATAACGCACCTTCATAGCAAATACCCATACTTATTGACAAGATTTTCAGCGAATTTCTTGTATATGTCAAAAATATTTACGTAATTTGCAGCGAAATAAATAAATTATTCTATTCACTAGTGTCCTAAATGTTCTTTGAAAATACCTTCGTAACTTTTTGAATTTCCGAAAAAAAGATATCGAAAATACTACTCCCCACATTATTTTTGG
>ONNR01000018.1 GCA_900319235.1 uncultured Prevotellaceae bacterium | reverse complement strand
AAGTTAAACCTTGTAACGCCGATGGTACTGCGAAAGCGGGAGAGTAGGAAGCCGCCACCTTATATGAGACTCGAGTTGCTATAGCTCGGGTCTCTTTTTTTGTGAATATTCATCGTCGAAAATACGGAAATCATTACATATTTTCGATCTTCTACGTCTTATAGCATTCTGATGGGCGACAGGATGCTTGATGTGATTGGATGGAGTACTTTGACGGGCGACAGAGTGTTTGCGCGAATGTATGGAATGCTCTAACGGGCGACAGAGTGTTTGCGCGAATGTATGGAATACTCTGACGGGCGACAGAGTGCTTGCGCGATAGGATGGAGCACTCTGACGGGCGACAGGATGCTTGATGTGATTGGATGGAGTACTCTGACGGGCGACAGGATACTTGATGTGATTGGATGGAGTACTCTGACGGGCGACAGAATGCTTGCGCGATAGGATGGAGCACTCTGACGGGCGACAGAGTGCTTGCGCGATTAGATGGAGTACTCTGACGGGCGACAGGATGCTTGATGCGATTGGATGGAGCACTCTGACGGCCGACACGATGTTCGCTACGTTTTTTTTGAGAATTTTTCGATATCGGGACGACAGATTCGGAAGGGGTATAACAAGGTTTGTCGCCATTTGGCTGTCATGACGCTATATCAAGAACGATTTTTCTGGAAAAAGTTTGCAGAGTCGCGAAATACACTTTATCTTTGCAGTGAGAAAAACAAAGAATCTCAAACAAGTGACAACAAACAAAAATAATAACCCATTAAAAAATATACGACTATGATCGCTATCGCATTCATCACCCTCGCAATCTCTGCTTCAGTAGCATTGAGAATTGGTGCCATGATCATGGATAATCATAATCATGCAATGTAACTTCTGAATAGGTTTGGTTATAGTTAATAATATGTGTGTGTAGAGCACCTCGACAACCGTCGGGGTGCTTTATTATAGTTGCAAAATGCCATGTCGATTATTAAATAAATCGAAAATAGTGGGTGAAATGTCAAGTAATGCTTAAAATATTTGGTCATGTTGGGGAAAATGACTATATTTGCGCCCAAATTCGATAATTATCGCAAAATGAGAATCAATCATATCGTTTTATATCTGGCTTTCAGCATGGTTGCACTCTGCTCCTGCGGAGAATACAACCGATTGCTGAAGAGCAATGACCCTGACGAGAAATACGACTACGCCAAGATCTATTACGAACAGGGTAAATATGCCAAGGCTGCTACATTGCTGTCAGATGTGGTACCAATCTATCGTGGCACTGAGGAGGCCGAAAATGCCCTTTGGCTGCTGGCGATGAGCTATTTCAATCAGAAGGATTACCTTTCGGCAGGAGAGTATTTCGTGCGTTATGCCAACAACTACCCTAGAGGCAAGCATGCGATGGAGTCGCGTTTTAATGTGGCATACGGAGACTATAAGGATTCGCCCGACGCACGTCTGGACCAGGAAATCACCCGCCGTGCCATCAAGGAGATTGACTCGTTTGTCGATGTCTATCCGCACAGCTCATTGGCCGATAGCGCTGCCATCATGCGCTTGGAACTGACCGACAAACTCTGCTACAAGGAGTATTTGAGCGCTAAGCTCTATCTGAACCTTGGCAGTTATATGGGCAACAACTACGAATCGGCCGTAATCACGGCACGCAACGCCCAAAATGAGTATCCCTACAGCAAGTATCGTGAGGATTTGGCTTACATCATCTTCCGTGCACGCTATGAGGCTGCGATGAATTCGGTTGACGAAAAGGCCGAGGACCGTCTGCGTGAAGCTTCGGATGAGTACTACACCTTCATCAATGATTATCCCGAGGGTAAATATTCGAAAGAGGTGAACAGGCTCAACGAGCGAATCCAGAAGAAGCTCGCGGCTTACATTGACTGAGGTTCTTTTCGGGATTTCGGAATATCGGGATTTCGGGATAAAGAAAGAAAAGAAGAGAGGGAATTAGAAAATTTAGAAACCAATAAATAAAAACGGAATAAATGGATTATAAGAAGACTAATGCGCCAAGCAACACCGTGACGCGTGACATCATCGCCTTGTGCGAGGATACCGGTAACATCTACGAAACTGTCGAGATCATCGCTCGTCGTGCCAATCAGATTGCCGGCGAAATGAAGCACGACCTGGACAAGAAGCTCCAGGAGTTTGCTACCAATACGGATAACCTCGATGAGGTGTTCGAGAACCGTGAGCAGATCGAGATCAGCCGCTACTACGAGAAGCTGCCAAAACCAACGCTCATCGCTACACAGGAGTATTCGGATGGCAACGTCTATTGGCGCCTGAACCAGAACAAGGATGAGCAGCCTTTGAGCTCGCAGCGTTTCTAAAGTTATGATACAGCGCGTACAGACCATTTACATGCTGGCCAGTGTGATAGCCATCCTCACGATGCACTTCTTCTGGCTGGCATCGTTCGCAATACCAGAGGCCACTTTCGAACTGAACTCGCTGGGCCTGGTATGCCAAACAAAGGGTTTCGAGACCGACCGTATGGTGTGGGAACTCTTCATCGTGCTGCTCCTGATGGTAGCTCTGCCGCTCATCAACATCTTCCTCTACAAGAATCGCAAGCTGCAGCTGCGTGTGCTGATCTATACGATCATACTCAACGTGCTCTATTACGGCCTCTTCTTCTGGGAGTGCTATCGCCTGAAAGGTGAGGTGGCTGCCCTCTCGCAGGGTGGCGTGGCGGATGTGCACTACAACATCATGATGCTCGTGATGCCTGCTGTCAGCATCTTCGCCCTGATCATGGCCGCTCGCGGCGTGATCTTCGACATCGCGCTGATCAAGAGCCTTGAGCGCCTGCGCTAAGCTTTGACTTGAAGACAAGAAAAGCCCTCGAATCCTGGATGGTTCGAGGGCTATTTTTTTATTATCAAGAATTAGAGAATTAGAGAATTGAGGGTCGGATTGAGAGGGGACACAAAATTATAATTCTCAAATTCTCAAATTCTTGATAGCAAAGAAAGATCAGAGTTCGAGATCGCCGTCGTGCTCCTCGTGCCAGGGCAGACCCTGGATGTTGAGTTCGGCCATGAATGGATCGGGATCGAACTCCTCGACGTTGTGGACGCCCGGCTTGCTCCAGATGCCCTTGAGGAACATCATGGCGCCAATCATGGCAGGCACGCCAGTGGTGTAGCTTACGCCCTGCATACCCGTCTCGAGATATGCCTCGCGGTGGCTGCAGTTGTTCCAGACGTAGTAGGTGTGCTCCTTGCCGTCGTTGCCGATGCCACGGATGCGGCAGCCGATGGAGGTCTCGCCGTCGTAGTTTTCGCCAAGCTCCTTGGGATTGGGCAGCACAGCCTTGAGGAACTGCAGAGGCACGATCTTGACCACAGCATCGCCCGAGCCGTCGGCAAGGGGTGCCTTGTATTCAATCTCGTCGATGCGCGACATGCCGATATTCTGGATCACGTCGAGATAGGTGAGATACTGCTGGCCGAAGGTCATCCAGAAGCGCGCACGCTTGATGGTGGGATAATTGATGACCAGCGACTCAATCTCCTCGTGGTGGAGCAGATAGGACTCCTTGGGGCCGATGCCTGGATAGGTGAGGGGCTTATGAATCTCCATTGGTTCGGTCTCAATGTACTTGCCGTTCTCGTAGTAGAGGCCCTTCTGGGTAATCTCGCGGATGTTGATCTCGGGGTTGAAGTTGGTGGCAAAAGCCTTGTGGTGATTGCCTGCGTTGCAATCGACGATGTCAAGATACTGGATCTCCTTGAAGTGATGCTTGGCAGCGTAGGCTGTGAAGATGGAGGTCACGCCTGGGTCGAAACCGCAGCCGAGGATGGCGCAGAGGCCGGCCTTCTCGAAGCGCTCGCGGTAGGCCCACTGCCAGCTGTACTCGAAATGTGCCTCGTCCTTGGGTTCGTAGTTGGCGGTGTCCATATAGTTCACGCCAGCTTCGAGGCAAGCATCCATGATGGTGAGGTCCTGATAGGGAAGGGCGAGGTTGATGCAGAGTTCGGGCTTGAACTCCTTCATGAGTGCCACAAGCTGGGGCACGCTGTCGGCATCGACCTGTGCGGTGGTGATGTTGGCCACCACGCCGTTCTTGCTGTAGCCCTTGGCACGGATGGCCTCGGCTGTTGCGTCGCACTTGCTCTTGGTGCGGCTGGCAATACAGATGTCGGTAAACACGTCGGCGTTCTGGGCCAACTTGTGCGCTGCTACGGTGCCTACACCTCCGCAGCCGATAAGCAATACTCTTGACATTTCTTGTTGATAGTGTATTAGTGGGTTAAAATTCGTTGTTTGGACGCATTTGCCATCGAAAGGTTTAATCGGGCAAATGCAAAAAGACGAAATGGCGCGCCCGATCTGGGAAAGACGGACGCGCATTTCTTATTTCATTGGATTATCCCAAGAAGGAGATGAGCACACCGGCAGCGACTGCAGAACCAATCACACCAGAGATGTTGGACGACATGCAGTAGTTGAGGATGTTGTTCTTGGGGTTGATGCTGGTGGCGATACCATTGGCAACACGGCTGGCCATGGGCACGGCGGAGAGACCACAGGCACCTACGAGCGGGTTGATCTTCTTCTTTGAGAAGAGGTTGAAGAGATAGACCAGACCGATACCACCTGCGATAGAGACTGCGAAGGCCAGGAAGCCTCCGACAATGATGCCAAGCGTGGTAAGGTTGAGAAATGACTCGACGGTCATCGTAGCACCTACCGAGAGACCCAGGAAGATGGTGCAGATGTTCATCAGCGCATTGGCTGCGGTGTCGGCGATGCGGGCAGTGTCGGAGCCAATCTCCTTGATGAGGTTACCGAACATCAGCATGCCGATAAGGCTGACAGCCGAAGGCACGATGATGGCCACAAGAACGGTGACGAAGATTGGGAAGATGATCTTGGCCACGCGCAGGTTCTTGATCTTGAGCTTATCGGGATAGAGCTTATCCATCTCCTTCATGTTGATCTCGAGATCCTTCTTGCGACAGCAGATCTTGACAACCCACGGGATGATGACAGGCACGAGGGCCATGTAGGAATAGGCAGCAATTGCGATGGGACCCAGCAGATGAGGAGCCAGCTTGATGGTGGTGAAGATGGCGGTAGGACCGTCAGCGCCACCGATGATGCCGAGAGAACCAGCCTCCTGAGGAGTGAAACCGAACACGCCGATAGCTACGAGTACCACACTGAAAATACCGAGCTGGGCAGCAGCGCCGAAGATGGCAAGTTTCAGGTTGCGGAGCATTGGGCCAAAGTCGGTCATGGCACCCACACCCATGAAGATGAGCGGTGGGATGAGGCCCGTCTTGATAAGCCAGTAGTAAATCATATTCATCAGACCGAGTTCGTGAGCAATCTCGGGCAGACCCATTTCATAGACGTGGTATTCCTGACCATTGTGATGGACGATGCCCTGACCGTCGGCACCGAAGACACCCATCTCGCCGCCGGGGAAGTTGGCCAGAAGAATGCCCATGGCAATCGGGACGAGCAACAGCGGCTCGTAGTGCTTCGAGATGCCCAGATAGAGGAACAGGAAGCCAAGCAGGTACATGATGATGAAGCGTGGATCAGCGGCGATGTCGCTGAACGCTGTCATGTGCCACAGGTTGGAGAATATTGTATTGATGAAATCCATTATCAATTAACAATTATCAATTAACAATTAATAATTAACAATTAACAATTAGATTAATTGCTTGAAATCACTTGATCTTGAAGATGGGGTCGTCCTCAAATACCTTGTCGCCTGGGTTGGCGAGGATGGCGGTGATCTGACCGTCGCAGTCGGCAGCCACGGCGTTGTAGGTCTTCATGGCCTCGATGTAACCGATGGTCTGACCTTTCTTCACCATGTCACCTACCTTCACAGGAACTTCGGATGCGTTCTTGACGAGGAAGAACTTACCCTCGAGTGGAGCGAGTACGTCGGCACCTTCACCAGCGGCTACTGGGGCACCAGCGGCAGGAGTAGCAGCGGGAGCAGAACCATCGTTAGGCGCAATGCTTACGGTATAAACTTCGCCATTGACGGTGACCTTGAGGTCCTGAGCCTTGATTTCGCCCGAAGGAGCGTTCTTGGCAGCCTTGCGCTTGGCAAGATCCTCCTCGAAGTCGGCCTTGGCCTTGCCACTCTTGTAGGCTTCGTACTGCGATGGGTGCATGGCGTATTCGAAGAGCTCCTCGTCGTCCTCACCGAGAGGCCAACCGTTGGCTTTCATCTTGGCGCGGAATTCGTCGAGGCAGTCGGGTGCATAGGTCTGAGGGTCTTCGGTCTCGAACTTGCGGCCCTGACTCTTGGCAAGCTCAACGAGTTCGGGAGCAACGGGTCCGGGCAGCTGGCCCGACTTGCCGAGAATCATATCCCAGATGTTGTCGGCGATGAGGCTCCAGCGCTCCTTGCCCTTCTCCATCTGCATGACATTCATAAGGGCGAGGTTCTTGACATACTGGCTGAATGGTGTCACGAGGCAGGGATAGCCCACGCGAGGCCAAACGTAAGCCACTTCATCGAACAACTTGATGAGCAGGTTGTCGGTGGTGAGCTTGGGCTGGCCGTTCTTTTCCTTCCAGCGGTTAAGGCCTTCGAGGTTCTCCTCGAGGTCGGTCATCAGCGAACCCATCATGCCGCCGGGAAGACCTGGCTTTACGAGCAGCGAGTTGTTGAGGTGGTTGAGAGCGGGAATATAGTAGCCGAGGAAGTCGTCCATCATCTCCTGAATCTGGGTACGCACTTCCATATAAGCCTTCATGTTGATGTCCTTCACCTTGAAGCCGGCATCCTTAAGCATTTCCTGAACTGTGATGACATCGGCATGGCCAGTGCCCCAAGAGAGAGGAGACATACCGCAGTCGATGTAGTCGCAACCAGCCTTGCAAACCTCGAGAATAGAGGCGGTGTTGAAGCCTGGGCCTGCGTGCGAGTGGTACTGTATGATGATGTCCTTCTTGTAGGCCTTGATGCCGGCCACAATCTTGCCGAGGCTATCGGGACGACCGATGCCGGCCATATCCTTCAGACAGATTTCGTCGGCGCCAGCCTCGATGAACTTCTTGGCGAGGTTGACATAGTATTCAACAGTATGAATAGGAGAGAAAGTGATGCAGAGGGCAGCCTGTGCAATCATGCCTGCCTCCTTGGCATATCCGATGGATGGGATGACATTGCGGGGGTCGTTGAGACCGCAGAAGATGCGGGTGATATCGGTGCCCTGCTTCTTCTTCACGACATAGAAGAGCTTGCGGAGGTCCTTGGAGCATGGGAACATGCGGAGGGCATTGAGTGCACGGTCGAGCATGTGGGTCTGGATGCCAGCCTCGTGGAAGGGCTTGGTCCACTCACGAACCGAACGGTTAGGATTCTCACCATAGAGAAGGTTAACTTGCTCGAAGCCACCGCCATTGGTTTCTACACGGTCCCAGCAGCCCATCTCGATGATTTTGGGGGCTACCTTAACGAGCTGGTCAACGCGAGGCTGGTACTTGCCAGCACTCTGCCACATGTCACGGAAGACAAGCGAAAACTTAACTTCTTTTGCCATAATTTCTTGTAAATGCGATTTCTTTTTAGGAGTTCTTAATTAGCCCTTTGTAATCTTTGTAACCATTGCCTTTGGAGCCACTTGGGCAACGGCGGCCTTGATAGCGGCCTCAATGTTGGCAGGAACGGCAGCTGGAGCAGGAGCGGCGGCCTTCTTGGGCGCAACCTCCTCTTCAGGAGCGAACTTGTTGACGGCCATAATCATCAGCCTGGAAAGGTAGATGATCAGGATCAGAATAATGAACACAGTGCCCATGCCGACTATCATTAGCAGCAGGGCGGTTTCCATAGGCTGTAATCCTTCCATATAGTAAATTTGTTTGAATATGTTTTGGAACGCTGGTATACTCTCAGTGTGCAAAGTTAATCAATCGAAGATGATTATACAAGAAAAACCGCGAAAAGCTTTGGAATTATCCCTTTTTCGCGGTTTTTTTCTTTATTTTGCTTTCTCGAAGTTATCTTTTTAGCGCATCGTAGATGGCCTGAAGAATGCGTGGGCGCACATGGCCATCGGTCCAGGCCTTATTGTCGCGCACGGGACAAATCTTGTTGGAAAGGAAGATGTAGGTGAGTTCACGCTTGGGGTCAACCCAGAAGCACGTGCCGGTGAAACCCGTATGCCCCCAGGTCTGCGGGCTGCACACCTCGGGAAGGTTGGGGTTGTCAAGTTCTGCGCTCTGGCGGTCGAAGCCGAGTCCACGGCGACTGTGGGGCGAACGCTGCGTGGTGAACAGTCGGCAGGTTTCCTTCGACAAGTAGCGTTTGCCGCCCAACTCGCCACCATTCGCAATCATCTGGATGAGCGGGGCCAGAGCCTCAGCTGAAGCGAAGAGACCCGAATTGCCCTCGACGCCCAATGCCCAGGCGCCCGTCTCGTCGTGGACGGTGCCGTGGATGAAGCGATGGCGGACGACGTCGTCCTGCTCAGTGGGAGCGATGGCTCCGCGGGGAACACCATGCTGCAAGGGATTGTAGCAGCACCAGGGGCCGTAGAAGTCGGGCAGACGACGTTCGAGGAACCGATCGAGACGTTCGCCCGTCTGCCGCTCGACGATGTAACGGAGGAGCACGAAACTTAGGTCGGAGTACAGATATCGGCCCAATTTGCGTTTGGGGTCCAGCGTGGCGATGGTCTGCAGCATGGTCTTGCTGCGGAAGATTGAATCGGGCGTCTCGGTGAGCTTGTAGAAAGAACAGGTTGATCTCAGTCCCGACTCGTGGTAGAGGAGGTCTTGGACGGTGACTTTGGCATAGTGCGTGCCTTTGAGCTCGGGCAACCACTTGGTGATGCGGTCGCGAAGCCTGATCTTGTGGTCGTCGACAAGCAGCATGATGGCGGGCACGGTGCCCAGCACCTTGCTGAGCGACGCGAGGTCGTACATGGTTTCGGCAGTGACGGGTCGATCGCCGTAGGGATTCTGCGCGTGGTTGCCGCCCAACCGTCCGAACGTCTGGTCATAGACCACCTTGTTCTTGCGAATCACGATAATCTGGCAACCGGGCACTGCCCCCGAGTTGACGAACTCGTTGGCAAGCCTGGACACTTCGCCAAGCCGATTGATATCCATACCCACCTGCTGCGGGGTGGCCGTAGGTAAGGCAATGAGCGGGTAGGGAGGCTCAAAGGTTTCCAAAACCTCTTCTTTTACAGCCGGTTCGGCGGACTCGCTTGCGACTTCGGTCATAGCGATGTCGTTGAACTGGTTCTGCAAGGTAGGATCGTATTCCACGAGCCCGGAATTGCCACTCAGACGCTGGAGTTCATCCTTCAGGTGAACCGCAAATTCAGAGTTGACACGCTCGGCCAGGCCTTCCACCTCGACCATCTGAGGCTGGTCGAGACCCAAGGCGTATTTCCATTCGAGCACACGACGGCATTTCTCGTCCACTATTTGCTGGAATTCCTGGGCGGTAAGCTTGTAGCCATTGCCTTTGTAACCTTTCTTGAGTGCATTGCGTAACGCATTCATCTGTGTCTTCTGGGGTGTGGGTTGCACCAGGATGTCGCAGCCCGCGAGAAGTGCGTTGATGCAGACATCCTTGTATTTGGCACCTACCATCGCCAAGCCGTCGGTGAAGACAAGTCCGTCGAAGTGCATGGTGTTGCGCAGAATGTTAGTGATGATACGCTTGCTGACGGTGGCCGGCATTCCTTTCTTTTCGGCCAATGCTGGCACGTCGAGGTGAGCTGTCATGATGCCGCCCAGTCCTTGGTTGATGAAGTGCTGGAATGGGGGCAGTTCCACCTCATTCAATCGATTCACACTATGAGAGAGCTTCGGCAGGGATGTGTGCGAATCGGTTTGGGTGTCGCCATGACCCGGGAAATGTTTCCCGACGGCCAGTACGCCAGCATCTTCCAGACCGCGTGCATAACTCGATGCAGCGAGGCTGACAAGTTCGGGGTTATTGCCGAACGAACGTGTTCCGATGACGGGGTTCTTGGGATTGGTGTTGACGTCGAGTACAGGGGCGAAGTTGACCTGAATGCCGAGTTCGCGGCACTGGCGACCCACTTCGAAACCATACATATAACATAGCGTGTCGCGTACGTCTTCGTTGATCTTGCCGAGTGCGCCGTTGCGGGGGTACTTGATGGCATCGCTTAGACGCATGGCCAGGCCCCATTCTCCGTCGATGCATATCATCATACCGGGCAGACCCTCTTCCTGTGCAACCTCCTGGAGGCGGTTGACGAGTTTGGCGTGGGTGGCCATGGAGCCTTTGCTCAATAAGGCTCCACCGAAATGATACTCCTGGATGTCGAGGGTGATGCTGTTGAGGTTGGCCTTTGTGGCATCTGGCATATAATACAGCGGTATGACGAGCTGGCCCAACCTTTGCTCGGGAGTGAGTTTCTCCATCTGTTCATCGACCCACTCCTTCATCTTCTCCTGATCCACTTTTCGAAGCATGTTCTGCCCAAGGAGATTAGTTGAACAGAGGGCAAACAAGCCAATTAAGACGAGCCATCGTCGTGTACGACGATGGCATTCGTTATCATAGAAATTAAGTTTGAACATACAGTTTCTTGGGTACCTATAATCAGAAAATTACGGTTTGGTCTTGTCGATGACACGACCATCGATCTTGGCGCTTACAGTCTTGCCGGCTGCATCAAGTTCCTTGACGTATTCGATCATGGCGTCGCGGGCCGAGATGTTGGGGTCGTAGGTCTCGACGGCGCGTGTCAATGCCGACATACCGCTGTTGCCTTCTGCCAGGAAGTCGAGCGTGCTGACATAATAGATCTTGTTGGGGTTGATAGGCTTGCCTCCTATCAGGATGTTGGAAGCGATGCAGCGGTCGCCATCCATTTCGAGTGTGATGACGGCACCACCTGTAGCATCGAGCTTGCGTCCGGCGTTGCTTTCAATGAGCTGCTTGAGGTCGCTGCCCTTTAGGCCCAGCACGACAATCTTGTTTTCGAAGGGGAAGATGTTGAACATCGTACCGACGGTCACGTCACCGGCATCGATCTCTGAGCGCAGACCACCAAGGTTAGCAATGGCAAAATCGACTTTCTTGCCGGTCTTCTTCTGGCCAATCTGAATGTAGGAATCAGCCACGAAGTTTCCCAATGTGCTCTGCGGCTTGCCCTTGACCAGGGGTTCGGGGGCAGTTCCCAGTCGCACATTCATCTGGTCGACGAGGGCTTGCTGATAGGGAGCTATAACGTCGCGCATCTCTTGACCGTATGGGCTGAGGTCATAGTCCTCGGGATGCAGTTTCTTGCATTCGATGGTGGATACGCTGTATTTGCATTTGGGATAGCGGCTGCCTTTCTGCATGGTTATCTTCAGGAAGCCCATGGGCAGCATCTTGCCGCCGGTCTGGGTGACGAGTACGGGCTGTTCGTCGGCGTCGTTGATATAGACGCCCTCCTCAATGTTGTAGTGGGTGTGGCTGCCGATGATGATGTCAACGCCGTGGATGGCTGGAACAAGGTCGTTGTCGAGCACGCTCTCGCTTTCGCTATCGGTCTTGGGGTTGGGAAGGTAGCCCAGGTGACTCAACACGATGACGAGGTCGCAGCCTTCGCCGCGCAGGAAATCGGCTTCGCGATTGACTGCTGTGCGTGGATCCTCGAACGTGATGCCTTTCCAGTTGCGGTTGGCAATTAGTCCTTCGGGCGACACGGTGACGCCCGTCACACCAATCTTTACGCCATGGCGTTCAAGAATGAGGTGGGGGAGAATATGGCTTTCGAGCGGCGTGCCTTCGCAATGGTAGTTGCAGCTGAGCATGGGGAAGTTGGCTTTAGCCAGCATTTCACCGAGGAATTCCAATCCGTTGTCGAACTCATGGTTGCCCAAAGTGCCAGCCACCAGTTGCTGCTGGTTCATACATAGTATCTCGAGCTCGCCATTGAAGATGTTGAAGTAGGGTGAACCCTGGAACATATCGCCAGCATCGAAATAAAGCAGGTCGGGATCCTGCTGGCGGAAATATTGAAGCATTGATGCACGTTCCACGACGCCGCCCTGTACGGTGCCTTGGCGCGTCTTGCCTGGCTCGAACTGCGAATGGGTGTCGTTGGTGTGGATGATGGTGATCACGGGCGCATCTGGTTGACAACTGGTGCCGATACCGAGGGTGATGCAGAACACGAGAAGGAGTCTGAGAAGCTTATACATAGTGGAATTAGTTTAGTCGGTTTTTTCCGGTGCAAAGATACAAAGAAAAAATGAGAAAGTCAAGAAGTGTGACGAAAAAATCATTCAAAAAGTGATTTGAGCACATCGACACTTTTCAGACGACCCATTTCGGGGATGTGCTGGCCCAGGAAAATGAGCAGGGTATCGAGTAGGTAGTCGCGCCCTGCACGATTGACGTCGAGCTGCTGCATCGTGTCGTAATGCGTGTCGAAGAGCTTACAAAACCATCGGGCCGATTCCTCGTTGAGGTAATAGGGGTGGAGGATGGGGTTTGTGGTGAAGATGCCTTCGACAAGGTCGAAGCGACACCCTTGCTCATAATTGCTGGTATCGACGCTGAAGCCGAGCTGGGCGATGAGTCCGCAGGTGAAGATGAGGTGAAAATTGGCCCATCCCGCCTCGCATTGCTCGAGTATTGTCAGGCTGGCGAGGATGTAGTCCCAGAGACGCGGGTTGGCTTCCTCCTCACGCACTGTGTGTGCGATGAGTTCGGCCATATAGAGACATTGCGCCGACTTGTCGGGATGGCTGAAGGTGAGCATATAGGGCGACTGCACGATTTGTGCTTCGCCGATGGACCGTATTTCGTCGGAGGGATTTCCCTTGAGCACCAGGTCGAGCACGGTCATGGGTGTCATCATCGTTCGCAGACGGTTAGCACGTTTGCCTTTCGAAGCCAAGGGGATACGACACGTCATCCGACCATATTGCTCGGTGTAGAGATGAACGAACTGCGAGTGGTCGTTGATGGGTACTGTGGAGAGTACAATGGCTTGTGTCTTATCGGTTTCGTTGGCCATTATGAAAACGCGGCAGCAAAGTTTGTTAGTTTCGATTGTCAAATTTGCGTGCAAATATAGCGCATTTCGCTTTAAAAACAAAGTTTTCTTCGATTTTTCTTCAAAAAAGTTTGTATATATGAGAAAATTTAACTATCTTTGCACCCGCTTTTGGGCTTTTCCTCCAAAAAGTGCACCTTGGTACACTGTAAGTCCCGGCTTCGTGATCGGGCAATACCAGCGGGAGCGACATGGCGGTGCTTGGCTGGAGAGTTCTTTTGGATGCTTCGTCTTGACGATGACATCGGAGGGGAAGAGCGAGAGCAATACATTTTAAAATAATTATCAAACAATACGCGGCCGCTTGTAACTCCAATGCCGCAAAAACTATTAAAAAACAATGGCAAACCACAAGTCATCAAAGAAGCGCATCAAGCAGACCATTACCCGCAACACCGCAAACCGTTACTATGCCAAGACTGCACGTAACGCCGTTCGCAAGCTCCGTGCCACTACCGACAAGGCTGAGGCTACTGCAGCTCTCCCAAAGGTATCTGCAATGCTCGACAAGCTGGCTAAGAAGAACGTTATCCACGCCAACAAGGCTGGTAACCTCAAGTCCAAGCTTGCCAAGTACGTCAACAAGCTGTAAGCTTGTACGAGGGTCGTTTGTGCCCAATAATGCCCGTATTGTGCCCATATTGGACCTTGCGGACATTATTATATTACGCGCGCGTACGCACGTGAATGACTCTTCCGAATAATCGGGAGAAAACTAAAAAACACAATTTTACAACATGTCACAGATTGAGAACAACTACGACGCCAGTCACATCCAAGTCCTTGAGGGTCTTGAAGCTGTGCGCAAGCGTCCGGCCATGTATATTGGCGATACCAGCGTGAAGGGTTTGCACCACCTCGTCAGCGAAGTGGTCGATAACTGTATCGATGAGGCCCTGGCCGGCTATTGCCACAATATCGAGGTATATATCCTCCCAGGAAACACCATCAAGGTGGTCGATGACGGACGAGGCATTCCTGTGGACATGCATCAGAAGGAGAAGCGTTCGGCTCTTGAGGTTGTTATGACTGTGCTGCACGCTGGTGGAAAGTTCGACAAGAACACCTACAAGGTTTCCGGTGGTCTCCATGGCGTGGGCGTGAGCTGCGTCAATGCCTTGTCGGATAAATTCGTGGCCGAGGTTCATCGTCAGGGTCACATCTATCGTCAGGAGTATGCTTTCGGCAAGCCCGTGACGGGAGTGGAGATCATTGGCGATGCCGAAGATACCGGTACAACCATCATCTTCCATCCTGATGACTCGATCTTCACCGAGACGGTGTTCGAATGGGATCGTCTTGCAGAACGTCTGCGCGACCTTTGCTATCTGAACACGGGCATCCGCCTTTCGCTCACTGACCTGCGTCCAGAGGCCGTCCAGGCTGATGGCAAGCCACGTTTCCAGATGTTCTACAGCACCGAGGGCTTGAAGGAGTTCGTGAAGTGGATGGACGAGAGCCGCACCCCGTTGATTCCCGACATCATTCACCTCATTACCGAAAGCGATGGTGTGCCCGTCGAAGTGGCACTGACCTACAACACCGGCTATTCGGAGACGATCCACAGCTTCGTGAACAACATCAACACCTACGAGGGCGGTACACACCTCGATGGTTTCCGTTCAGCCTTGGGTGGCGCTCTGAAGGAGTATGGCAACAAGGAAAAGATGTTTGAGAAGGCCAAGCTTGCCAACGACATCAAAGCCGAGGACTTCAAGGAGGGTCTCACCGCCGTGGTGAGCGTGAAGGTCGCCGAGCCACAGTTCGAAGGTCAGACCAAGACAAAACTGGGTAATGTGGAAGTGCGTCCTGCCGTACAGAAGGCTGTGCGCAAGGCTATGGACAATTATCTGGAGGAACATCCCGAACAGGCTCACATCATCATCGAGAAGGTTGTCCTGGCAGCCCAGGCACGTATCGCTGCCCGTCAGGCACGCGAAAATGTGCAAAAGAAGTCGAAGCTCACAGGCGGTGGCCTGCCAGGCAAACTGGCCGACTGCTCGAGCAAGAATCCCGAAGAATGTGAGATCTTCCTGGTCGAGGGTGACTCGGCAGGTGGTACCGCCAAGTCGGGACGCAATCGCTTCTATCAGGCCATCCTTCCGTTGCGTGGCAAGATCCTGAACGTCGAGAAGGTGCTTATCCATAAGATGCTCGACTCGGAGGAGATTCAGAACATGTTCCGCGCCTTCCGTGTGAACCTGCGTGAGGACAAGACGCTCGATGTCGATAACCTGCGTTATCACAAGGTCATCATCATGACCGATGCCGATGTCGATGGTGCGCACATCGCCACCCTCATCCTTACCCTCTTCTTCCGCTACATGCGTCCACTCATTGATGGTGGATATGTGTATATCGCACAGGCTCCGCTTTATCGTTGCACCATCGGCAAGTACGATGAGTATTGCTGGGACGATGCCGAGCGTGATGCCTTCCTCCAGAACTATGGACAAGGCAAGGAAGACAGAGTAAAGATCCAGCGATACAAAGGTCTGGGTGAAATGAATGCCGAGCAGCTTTGGGACACCACTATGGATCCGGCTCATCGTCGTCTGAAGCAGGTCAACATCGAGGACGCGATTCAGGCCGATCAGACCTTCTCGCTCCTGATGGGTGAAGAAGTGGCTCCACGACGTGAGTTCATCGAGCAGAATGCCACATACGCCGAGATTGATGCATAAACAAAGAAATCGAAAACTATATAATTAATACAAACCTAACAATGAATATTACAAAGAAAGTCGTAGATGACGTAAATATCGTCCTTAGCCTCGACATCGAGAAGGCCGACTACGCAGAAGCAGTTGAGAAGCAGATCAAGGAGACCCGCAAGAAGGTACAGATGCCTGGTTTCCGCAAGGGTATGGTTCCTGCCAGCCTTGTAAAGAGAATGTATGGCACACAGATCGTTATCGATGAGGTGAACAAACTGATCAACGATTCGATGTACAAGTATATCGCTGACAACAAGCTTAACGTCCTTGGTGAGCCTATGGTTGCTCAGGATCAGAAGCCTGTCGATTTTGCCAACGAAGAGAACTTCACCGTAAGCTTCGACATTGCTATTGCCCCAGAGTTCAGCCTTACCGTTGACAAGAGCGTGAAGGTACCTTACTACAACATCAAGGTTAACGATGAGATGATCGACAACCAGGTGAAGGCTTACCAGACCCAGTACGGCGAGTATGTAAATGCTGAAACTGCTTCCCAGGATGACGTCATCAAGGGTGACATCGCCGAGCTCGATGCCGACGGCAATATCAAGGAAGGTGGCATCCTGTACGAAGGCACCACCGTTTATCCTCGCTATATGAAGAGCGATGATGAGAAGGCCAAGTTTGAGGGCGCTAAGAAGTTCTCAAGCGTTGACTTCAATCCTGCTGCTGCCTACGACAACAACGTGAACGAGCTCGCATCGTTGCTTGGCAAGAAGAAGGAGAAGGTAGAAGGCCTGACTTCTAACTTCCGCTTCACCATCAACGAGATCAACCACCACGAACCTGCCCAGCTCAACGAAGAGTTCTTCAAGAAGGTGTTCGGTGACGAGTGCACCACCGAGGAGCAGTTCCGCAAGACCGTTGCAACCCAGATTGCACTTCAGTACAAGAGCAGCAGCGACTATAAGTTCAGCGTTGATACTCGCAAGACTCTCATCGAGCAGGTAGGTGAGCTCAAGTTCCCCGAGGCAAGCCTCAAGAAGTGGCTCCTCTCGAAGGACGAGAAGCGCGATGCCAAGAAGCTTGATGAGGACTTCCCCAAGATGATGGAGGACCTGACTTGGCAGCTCATCGAAGAGAAGATTGTTGCAGCCAATGACATCAAGATCTCTGACGACGACATCAAGGCTGAGGCTACTGGACACGTACAGGCTCAGATGGCTCAGTACGGCCTTACCGACATCCCTGAGGAGTATGTAAAGCAGTACGCCGAGGATATGGTTAAGGATGAGAAGCAGCGCGGCCAGCTTCGTGATAGTGCCATCACCCGCAAGATCATGAACTTCGTCGGCAATGCCATCACTCTCGAGCAGAAGGAGGTAACCTTCGAAGAGTTCCAGAAGCTGCTGGCTTAATAGCGAGATAGTTCCTATAGTGATTATAGTTACTATAGAAAAACACAAGCGTGTCAAGGGAAATTCCTTGACACGCTTGTCGTTTTAGGGGGCTTGGTTATATCACTTTGATTTTTGCGAATTTCAGCAGGAGGGTTTTGTTCCCGACATGGTCGAAATTGACTGAGATACGCGCGCTGTCGTTGCTGCCATCGACCGAAGTGATAGTGCCTTCGCCGAAACGGTCGTGGGCGATGCGTGTGCCTGCCTGCAAAAGCTGGCCATTGAAGGTGATGGTGGCTGATTCGGATGAAGCAGGGGTGGCCTTGGGCTTCATTCCCTCGGTGTATGCTCCGTTGGGACGAATGGTCTTGCGGATGGGACCGGAGAGGTCGAGCGGAGAGGGTTTCTGTTCCGGCCGCTTTTGTGTCTCGGCTAGTTCTCCGGGATGATGCCAGACAATGTTGCGTTTGTCTATCGTCCTTCCCTCTTTGCCCGCTGTGCCAAAGCTGCTGTGCCCACCATAATCGAAGCCGAACCTTCCACCGCCTGCGCTGCCGTAGTCGGTGCTTGAATCCGGGCTGCCGGTCTGCTGGATGAATTGCCTGTCGATATCCTTGATAAATCGGCTTGGACGGCTTGCTTCGCTCTTTCCGTTGCGAAAACGCGACTTGGCATAGCTCATGAAGCAATTCTCTTCGGCACGGGTGATGGCTACATAGAGCAGGCGACGCTCTTCTTCTACACCACCAGGTTCGTTGAGCGACATTTCGGAAGGCAGCAGGTTCTCCTCGATGCCTACGATAAATACATTCTTGAATTCGAGACCCTTGGCTGAATGGATGGTCATCAGGGAAACATAATCGGAGTTCTTGATGTCGTTGTCGGCGTCGTGTCCTTCGGGTTCCAAATCTCCGCTCAAAGAGACGTCGGCAAGGAAATCGACGAGTTTGACTTCGCGACCTTCTTCAACGGCTCCCAGTGTAAACGTCTGAATGGCTGACAGAAGTTCCTGGACATTTTCACGACGGCTTATTGCTTCGACAGTGTTGTCCTGAGCCAGGTCGGCTTTGATACCACTCTCGACGATGACGCGATCGCAAAGCTGATAAGCGTTGAGTTGTTCGTTCAGTTCCTGGAAATGCTGGATAAGCGCTGTGAACCCACGCAATTTGGCGGCTGTGCTCTTGTTGACATCCAGGTTGTGGGCCTCGGGATCGGAGCACACTTCGAAGAAGGTCTTGCCAGTTGCCACGATGGCTGCAATCTTGTTGATGGTGGTTTGGCCAATGCCGCGAGCCGGATAATTGACTATGCGCTTAAATGCCTCCTCGTCGGCAGGATTGGTGATGAGTCGCAGATAGCTGATGATATCCTTGATCTCCTTGCGCTGATAGAACGACAAGCCTCCGTAGATGCGATAGAGGATGTTGCGTTTGCGCAGGGCTTCCTCGAGGGTGCGACTTTGTGCATTGGTGCGGTATAGGATGGCGATGTCGCGGTAGTTGTAACCCTGGTCGTCGTGAAGCGACTGTACGCGTCCTGCCACCTGATAGGATTCCTCCAGGTCGGAATAGGTGCCGGTGAGGATGAGTTTCGAGCCTCGGTCGTTTTCGCTGAAGATTGTCTTGCGTATCTGATCCTTGTTCTTCGCGATAAGAGAATTGGCGGCATCCACAATGTTCTGCGTCGAGCGATAGTTCTGCTCCAGCTTGAAGAGCTTGGTGTCGGGGATCTTGTGCTGCATATCCAGAATGTTGTGGATATTGGCGCCACGGAAAGAATAGATAGATTGGGCATCGTCGCCCACTACGCAGAGATGCCCGTGCTTAGCAGCAAGCTGCTCTACGATGAGATGCTGGGCACGGTTGGTGTCCTGATACTCATCGACCAGCACATAGCTGAAATACTGCTGGTAGAATTCAAGCACATCGGGATGGTCGCGGAAGAGGATGTTGGTATAGACCAACAGATCGTCGAAGTCCATAGCACCTGCCTGGAAACAGCGGTTCCAGTAGTTCCGGTAGATAATGTGCAGCAGTGGGCGCTTGGAGCGTGCGTCGTAGGTGAGGAGTTCCTTGTTTGCACTGTACATACCCGGAGTAATCAGGTTGTTCTTCGCGTTTGAAATCTGAGCCTGCACGCTGTTAGGCTTGTAGATCTTGTCGTCGAGCTCCATCTCCTTGATGATGGTCTTGATCAAGGAGCGGGAGTCGGTCTGGTCGTAGATGGTAAAGTCGGAGCGAAAACCCAGACGACCCGCTTCGCGTCGCAGTATGCGGCAGAAGAGCGAGTGGAAGGTGCCCATCCAGAGTCGTCGGGCGGGTGCAGGACCAACAATCTGCTGGATACGTTGCTGCATCTCGGTGGCTGCCTTCTTGGTAAAGGTCAGTGCAATAATGTCCTGGGGACGATATCCGTGGGTCAAAAGATAGGCGATCTTCATAGTTAAGACGCGCGTCTTGCCTGAACCTGCACCGGCAATTACAAGTTGAGGGCCGTCGCAGTATTCTACGGCGGCCCGTTGGCTTTCATTGAGTGATGATAGGTAATTCTCCACTATTATTGAAGATTATTAGAATCTGTAACCGATGGTGACATCGACATTCTTTTCGCCGAAGTTTACGTCGATGGGCTCAGTGGGAGCAAAGTCACCGGGATAAGCGGCAGCATGAATCTTCGAATGATGGTACATGAAGGCAGCGTCAATATACCAGTTCTGGCCGCTCCAGCCCAAACCGCCCGTGATGTAGTACTGGTTGCCAAGGGTTTGGTAGTTGACTTTGGTAGTCTCGTAGAAACACTGATTGATGTCGCCAGCAGCAACGTTGCCATAGAGGGCTTCGTCGGTAAAGGGTGATGTGACGAATGCATAACCAAGACGGCCGCTCAGTTGCGGCGTGATACGATACTCGCCACCGACCTTGAAGGTGTGTTGAGGCTGCAGGTAAGTGTCGATGCAGTCATTGGCGTAGCTGAAGTAGTTGTCGGTCAAGCCATAGCTGCGGTTATGAGAGTATTCCATGGTCGTGAAGTCGCGAAGGTCATACTCGACGCTCAACAGTCCTCGTGTGCCAAAGATGTAGGCTGCTGAGAACTGATATTCCCAAGGTGTGCTGAACTCATATTTCCAACTGTCGTAGTATGTGCTCCAATCGCTCACATGCTCGTCATCGGTAATCATGGATCCCTCGTAGTATTCGCTGATGGTGGTCCATGTAGGAGTGTGCACAGATGCACCAATTCGCCAACTGTCGAAAGGAGACCAGATTACACCCGCTTTGAAGTCGATGCCAGAACCTTTGAATTCAACTTTGTTGTCATACGCAATGTAACTGCCATCGTAGTCGTAAGAATAGTCTTCGTCAAATTCAGTTCGCTGGATTGACCGATAATCCGAGATGCTCATCGTTGCTCCCAAGTAGAAGACATCGTTGAAGTTGAAGGCGCCGGAGATGTTGTAATGATCCAAGCGTGTGTCTTCATCGACGAAAAGGCGCTTGTAGGCTGTCTGTCCTTTCATCGGATCAATCACAGCGTGAGGATTGTGGGGATCATCGACAATGGCATAGATGTCGTAGGCCATCATTGAAAGGAATGGTGCCCGCGAGCCGTTGTTATACCAGTCGAACTCCGTTTGAGGAGACAGTGTTCCGCCAAGATAGTTGTTGGCCTGGTTCGTAAGGTACTGACCAAAGCTGCTTCCTCCATCAATGATGGTATTGTATTTCGAATTGTTCTCGTACTGACGGTCGATGCTGAGGGCGAAGTTGAAGTTCACGAGGTTGTCGCTATTGGGCGTGCGGTAAGAGAAGATCGCTGCCAGGTTCGAGAGAGCAAAGTTGTGGTCGCTATTGGTGGCTTCTTCCGAACCTTTCGATTTTGTGCCAGTGAATCCCCAGTGTGGGGTGATGGTCAAAACATTGGTTCCGCGATAAATAGCCAAGCCGGCAGGGTTGTCGGTGATTACCGATGGGTCGCCACCCAATGCGCCAAAGGCTCCTGCCATCGACCGATAACGTGCAGTTCCACTAATGCTTTCGGAGCCAATATGTGCGGCATTGACAATATTTTGTGCGTTTGCTGATGCAGCAACCAATAGGATGGCGGCTGCTGATGTTATAATTCGTTTCATATATATGAGGATGTTCGAATTAAATATTATGCTTTTTCACGTTGATTTTCAAGATAGCGGCCATCCCTGATAGGATGCCGCTATCGATTTAGCTTTTATCGACGACCGCCGCCGCTGTGTCCACCGCCGCCACCGCTGTGGCTGCCACCGCCGCCACCGCCGCCGCTGTAGCTGCCGCCGCCACCGCCACCGCCACTGCGTGTGCCGCCACTATAGCCGCCACCGCTGCTGCGAGAGCTTCCGCCGCTGTAGCCGCCACCGCCGATGTGAAAGCCGCCAACGCCTCTTCCGCTGACACTGGCACTGCCGCGTGAACTGCTGCGGGTACCGCTAACACCAGTTTGGCGTGTGCTTGTGCGTCCGTTGTCGGATTGGCGTACACCATTGGCGCTACGACGAGCACTGCTGTTGTCGAAGTTGCGATTGCTGCGCGAGCTTACGGCAGGGTTGTTGCCCGATCCAGGACGAGTGGATGTTCTGCCATCTGCGCCTATAGTACCGCGCGATCCGTTACCGCCGCGAGTACCGTTGCCACCACGTGTTGCCACGTTGCCGCCATCACGTCCGCGATTGCCGCGGCGCATATCGCCTCGCATGTTGCTGTTGCGAAGGTTGGCACCATTTCGGCTGGCAATGCCCGGTTGGGTGGAGATTGAAGATGTGCGCGTATTATCGCGTCCGCTATGGAAGCCGTTTCGACCATAGTGATTCCCCATTCCATGCCCATCATAGTGGGCATAGTGACCACCCATGTTGTTGCGGTAGCCACCGCCACCACCACATCCGTAGAGACCCCAGTAGTGGGGATAAGGATGATAGAAGGGAGAATACCAACCGCCGTACCATCCGGTATAGTAGCCGTAGTTCCAACCATACCACCAGTTGCCCCAGTGAAAACCGAAGGCGGGGGTGACATACCACCAGGGATCCCAGTAGCAGTAATCCCAGAAGTATGGATCCCAGTAGGCTACGTCGTACCAGGGGTCCCACATCCACCAGGTGAAGCGTGGATTGTGGAAACGACGAATACGGTTGCTGTTATAATACTGCTCTACCACATAGATGGTATCGGGGACAGTCTTAGGTTGAGCCGAAAGCATCAGGCTGTCGCTCTGCAGTGTTATTTCGGGAGTAGTGTTGAACGAAGACGACCGACGGTTGTAGGCGTCAACGTCCCAATCGTCATTGGCTTTGGTGGACCAAACGTCGTTCGAAGTCGATTCGTAAGCCTGCTTGCGGCTGTTCTTACGGCTGTAATAGACGTCGTCCTGAGCCTGGGTCGAGATTGCTGCGGGAAGTGTGACTACCACTGCCAGCGCAGCTAGAATCAAACGTTTCATCATTGCTATCTAGGTTTTAATTTTCAGTGTTTGGACGGGGAATCCTAATAAAAGTTTAAAAAAACTTTGATTAATTTGGCCTTGACAAGCAAAAAAATAGCTATATTTGCAGCGATGAAAAGAGATTTAACAAAAAGGGGCTTCAATTAACATTTGAAATTTAACATTTAACACTTTATGGATTATATAGAAGTCAAATTAATGCCCACGCCGTTTGCCGAGGAGACGTGTGATGTCCTTGCTTCCTTATTGGCTCCGCTGGGCTTCGATTCATTTGCTACGGAAGTTGGTGAGATCTCCTGTCTTAAGGCATATATACCAGAGAAACAGTTCTCAGGCCATCAACTCGATGCATTGCTTGCCAATCTTCCCTTGCCCGATGTCAAGGTGACATGGGAATCACAGGTTATCGAGATGCAGGATTGGAACCATCAGTGGGAGCAAAGCCGGCAGTTCGAGCCCATCGTGGTGGGAGAGGAGTGCTGTGTGCATTCGCCGCTCACTCCTGCCAGCCAGATTCCCGCGTGCCGATATGATGTGATCATCGATCCGCGTATGTCGTTCGGATCGGGAACGCACGAGACGACAAGCCAATTGCTTGAAGAGATACTGGAAATCAAGCCGACGGGCAAGGTGCTGGATATGGGAACAGGTACGGGCGTACTCGGCATTCTGTGTGCCCTTGTTGGCGCCGAACAAGTGCGTGCCATCGAGATTGACGACTGGGTGGCTGCCAATGCTGTTGACAATGTGCTCTACAATGGATTGGCCGGACGAATGAAGGTAGAATGTGGAGATGCCTCACTGCTCACCGAGGGCCCGACTTACGATCTTGTTCTTGCCAACATCAATCGCAATGTCCTTTTGCAGGATATGGAGCGTTATGTTAGCGTTATGAGCCCGGGCGCAACTTTGTTGATGAGCGGATTCTATGAGACAGATATCCCAGCCATCCGAGCTTGCGCCGAACAGCTGGGTCTTGTTTATCATCATCACCGTAGTCGTCACGACTGGGTGGTGATTCGGTTCAATAAATAATTTTCTTTTTGTTCTAGACTGTCTAGATCTTCTAGATTATCTAGACAATCTAGCCTTTACTCTTCCTCTGCCTCATCAATATTGACAAGTCCTTGGGGCAAGTCCATTAGAATGGTTCCGTTCTCGTCGTCGATATCTAAGATAAGGTCATCGGCGGCGGGAATCATTATTTCTTCTCCCTCATGCTCAACGATGAAAAGAACGTTCTCGGTCAGGTCGTTGATATCCACAATCTCGCCTATAGGGCCTAAGGTCTTGTCAATGAGCTGATAGCCGATGAATTCAAGGTCTTCCTCAACCTTTTGATCATAATGCTTTTGTTCTTCGGGCGTGAAACACTTGCGGTCGAAGTATAGTTTCAGTCCGCAGAAAGGTTCTGCCTTTTCGGCCGAGTCGATGTCTTCGAACTTCAGGAGTGCACTTTCTGAAGAGCGAAAACGCAGACTATCGAGGAAGAATGGGACATAGATGCCATCCAGTTCGCACACCAGGTAGGGGCAGTGCTCCACCTCGTCGATGACGCTGTCGGTGATGCGAGCCTGCATCTCGCCTTTCAGGCCGTGGAGCTTGGCGATGAAGCCCACTTCGATAAGTTGTTGCTCGGTAATCATCTTACATTCCTATTTTCAGTTCGTCGTCATCGATGGAGCCGATGCCTTCGTTGTTGCGCTGATAACTGTAGGCACGTCCTTCGATGTCAATCTTGCCGATGCCCTCGTTCGAGACAATAAGGCTGTCCACATAGGCTTTGATGTCCACCTTTCCGGCACCCTTGTTCACCACTTCGAGCTTGGGGCAGGTCACGTTTTCGATATCAACCTTGCCGATACCTTCCAGTTCCACACGCATGGGCTGTTCCTGCTCGATTTGTCCGTCGAATTCAACCTTTCCGATGCCGCGCATCCAGAGGTCGGTGAGGTAGGGGGCTGTGACATACACCTTCAGGTTCAAGTTGCCCAGATTATGCTTGTGCCCCAGCTGGTCGTCCTGGGAGACGAACAGCTTTCCGTCCTCCTCTTCGATGATGGTGTGCTTCAGCAGGAAGTCAGCAGCATTGACGCGTACGCTGCAGCTGTCCCCCTTGCGATAGATCACCCGGGCGATTCCCTGAACCTCCACCTTATCGAAGGCTGGAATGGAATAGATTGAGTCACAATAGACTGTACTGCCTCGGTTCTCCCAATCGTCGTCGTCAATATCCCAATCGACGCCATTGATGAAGGAACCCCAGTCCACGTCGTGCCACTTTTGCGATAGTCTGTTGATGCTGGTCCAGCCAATCAGTGCAGACAGAAGCATCAGGGCGAAGAGGATAATATAGGTGAGCCCGCTGGCGGGAGTGCGGTCGCGATGGAAGAATCGATAGATCGTGTAGATGATGAGAGCGATGAACGCCAGCGCAGCCAGAACAAGGGCGAGGATGGTCCATTTTTCGGGAGCGATAACCGATCCGATCAGCGAAGTGCCGCCTGCCGTGAGGCCTGTTGCCAGTCCGAAGAGGCTTGCTACGAGGCTGAACAATACAGCAAAGAGGGCGAAGAGCACAACAGCGATGACAAAGAGAACGGGGATGGCCAACAGTACAAGAAGTATCTTGAAGCAGATAGCCATCAGTCCTGTGAAGCTGCCCAGGCATCCGTTGTTGTTCTGCTGCGTGCTTGTCGAGGGATCGTCATAGCCCAGTACCTGCGACTTGATATTCTCGGGGTTTACTTCCATGCCCTTCATGCGAAGGCGTTCTTCGGCGGTCTTTGCCTCGGGAGCACAGAGCCAGACTATCAGATAGATGGGAATGATGGGGATGGCAAGGCCAAAGAGGGTCAGCACCACGAAGAGCAGACGCCAGACGATGGGGTCACCATTGCCGAAGTAATGTGCTATACCAGAGAGAACGCCACCAACCATTTTGTCCTGAGGGTCGCGGTAATAGCGGCGATGGCTCATCCAGTCCTTGGTCTTCGAGCCTGCATTACGTACAGAGTCTTTTATCTCTTGCTTGAACTGTTGGCTTCCGTCGGTCGATTGCTGACCATCATTGTTCGTATTTTGTCCATCGTCAGTGGGTCGTGCTTCGTCGCCCGTCTGTGTTCCACCCATTTCTTCGGGATTGCCGATTTCCTGGATGATGCTTCTCACCTGTTCGATGGTGATCGATTCGTTGCCGGCCTGTTTCAGTTCCCAGAAGAGTTCAGCCACGCGGTGCTCGATGTCGTCCGAGATTTCGTCGCCGCCCTCCTGTCTGCTGAAGTAGCTCTTCATGTTGTCGAGATACTGACTGAGCAGCTGGTGTGCGTCCTCGTCGATGGCGTACAGCGTGCCGAACAGATTGATGTTTATACTCGTTTTCATATTCTTGACGTTTTGATGTTTGATGATTTGGTTTCCTTTATATATATTATACTATTCGTGGGAAATGACGACTTCGCTGCCATTGTGGAGGATGTTGACGGTGTTTGTCAACTCGTTCCAGGCCGAGTCGAGGTGTCGGAGGAATTCCTCACCATCGAGCGTCAGCGCGTAGTATTTGCGCGGAGGCCCTTGGGTCGACTCCTGCCATTCGTACTTCAGCAGCCTATCGTTCTTCAGGCGTGTCAGCAGGGGATAGAGGGTGCCCTCCACCACAATGAGCTGGGCTTCCTTGAGCTGCTGGATGATGTCGGAGGCGTAGGCCGGCCCCTTGTGCAGCAAGAGGAGGATGCAGTACTCCAACATGCCTTTCCGCATCTGTGATTTAGCGTTTTCCGTATTCATATTGATACATTTATTATGTAAGAGGTTCTTTTTCGGCTCTTTTGTTTTGCCGCTGCAAATATATGCATTATTTTAGTACCTTGTATTGCAAAGTACATTACATTTAAGATAATTTTACAAAATACTTGTAATTTTGTGCGTTTGTTAACGTTTGTTCGCAGAAAAATAACTGTTTTTGCGCTTCGACAAAATATTTTCGCCAAAAAATTTGCACAATCACGATTTAGTGTTTATCTTTGCGGCGTTGAAATGCTTTATTCATTCTTCAGAGAGTACATTTATTTATTATAACTATCAATTATCCATCAGAAACATGGCAACTTTGATTTTAATTGCGGTCATTGCCGTTGCGGCTATCATTCTCATCGGCATGTATATCGTTTACAACAACCAGGAGGTTGCTCTTCGCAAGGAGGCAGAAGCCCAGAAGGGCAAGGTAGAGAGCGTACACGACCAGATGTGGAAGGTTATCCAGCAGAAGGCTGGTGTCTCCGATGAGTATCGTGAAACGTTCGAGAAGGTTTACCCCGAAATCATTTCAGGACGTTACAACCAGGACGGTGGTACGGCTATGAAGTGGATTCAGGAGAGTAACCCCGACTTCGACACCTGTCTCTATAAGGACCTGATGCAAGCCATCGAGGTACAGCGTTCCTATTTCACTCAGGCTCAGACACGTATGCTCGACATCATCCGTCAGCGTGACACACTGCTTGAGACCATTCCTGCCAAGTTCTTCATCTCGAACAAGAGCAAGATTGACTACACCATCATCTCCAGCACCCGCACCAAGACCGTCACCACGACGGGCATTGATGACGAAGTCGAGCTTTTCAAGAAGAAATAATCTGCAGAAGTGCATCGCTTAGCCTATCTACTTCCTCCAATTGCCCTCTTTGCCCACTGGCTGTGGGTCTATCAAGGAGGGGGCGACGCCTACCGTGTACCCTATGAGTTCTACGCGGTAGCTCTTGTCGTGACCGAAGGTTTGGTGGGCTTGGCGCACTATCTGGCACGTCGTGCGGGCCTCGATACCGAGTTCCTCAGTGGCTACGTCACCGAGGTACGCCACTATCGCGAGTGGACCGAGCGTCAGGTTTATCTCGAGACCGTCCGTGATGGCAGGGGTAATACGCGCACCGTGCAGCGCGTGCGTTATGTCCATCACCCCGAATATTGGACGTGGACACTCAATACGGGCCATGTCGAGAACATTTCACATGCCATCTTCGATCAGCTGGTATGGCTTTGGGGTGGACATATTTCCTACTTTTCTACCTTCCATGCCAATTGTGTGGCAGGTGGCGGTGGCGACCTTTGCGTGTGGGACCAGGTCATCGAGCATATGCAGACGCAAACCTATCCCCATCGTTACGACAACCCCCTCGACCGCTCGAACTCCATCTTCCGCTACGAGGAAATTTCCAAGCAGGAGGCTCAAGAACTGGGGCTTTACGACTATCCGGCAATCCACAACTACGAACAGCAGCCTATCTTCGGACTCGACATAGCCACCGATGCTGACCAGCGAGCCTTCCAGTTGCTCAATGCCACGATGGGCAGTTCGTGCCAGGTGCACTTCTTCGTGCTCATCTATGATGCGAGCAAGGGCTTGACGATAGGCGAGAAGCAACGTGCCTACTGGCATGGCGGCAACAAGAACGAGTTTACCATCTGTCTGGGCGTGGAGCGTCCCAAGGTGAGCGATTCTTCGGACGATATCGGCGAGGATCCCTACGTGCTCCGTTGGTGCAATGCCTTCAGCTGGATGGACGAACCCCAGATGGAGATTGCGCTCGAGAGCTGGGCACGCGACCACGATGGTGAACCTCTCAATCTGCAGCAGTTCGCCAACTGGCTTCGCGAGAATATCCAGCTTTGGCAGCGGAAGGAATGGAAGGACTTCAAGTACATCGCCAACCCTATGACATGGTGGCAGCTTCTCATCGTGTTTGGCACAACATTGCTCGCTTGTGGTGGTGCCTGGTATGTATTGATCAACTTTCGATAACTATCTTTTATAACACTGATAATCCGCGGTAGTCCAATCGACTGCCACGGATTTTTAAGACTCACATCCTTATGAAAAAACTCTTGACTTCCTTGTGTTTCCTCTACTGTTTGGCAGGAGGGACAATCGTAGCAAACGAGGTGCCACAAGTGGCTAATGTGCTGGCACGTCAGACAACTTCGCTCAATGGCTCCTGGAACTATATTGTCGATGTGCAGGAGGAGGGCTACTACGACTATCGTATGAAGCCCATGCGTTGGGGCTTTTTCGTCAATGCCAAGCCGCAGCGTCCCGAAGACCTCATCGAGTACGACTTCGACAAGGCTCCGACCATGCAGGTGCCTGGCGATTGGAACACTCAGGACGAACGTCTGTTCTTTTATGAGGGTACCGTGTGGTTCAAGCGTTCTTTCGACTGGCGTCCCAACGGGAACCATCGCACCTTGCTCTATTTCGGTGCAGTCAACTATGATTCATATGTCTATGTCAATGGCAAGTTTGTCGGACACCATGTGGGAGGTTTCACCCCATTCAACTACGATGTGACCGATGAGTTGAAGGAGGGAGAAAACTTCGTCATCCTCAAGGTCGATAACAAGCGCCATGCCGAGAATGTTCCCACCCAAATCTTCGACTGGTGGAACTATGGTGGCATCACACGCGACGTGCTGCTCATCGATGTCGCTCCCACCTATGTAGAGAATTATTGCCTTCGTCTTGCCAGTACAGAAGTTGACAAACGGGGCACTCGTCCCGTCTCCTTCTGCTTCAAGCTCAATAAGGCAGAGGCAGGGCAGCAAGTCACGCTCGATATCCCCGAACTGAAACTGCATCAGGTTGTTACAACCGATAATGAAGGCACGGCTTCAGTGACCATGAAGGCCAAGAAAGTGCAGCTTTGGTCACCCGAGAATCCCAAACTCTATCAGGTTGAGATTCGGTTGGGCGAAGAAGTTATCAAGGATGAGATTGGCTTCCGCACCATCGAGACACGTGGCAAACAGTTGCTGCTCAATGGTCAACCTATCTTCCTCAAGGGAATCAGTATCCATGAGGAGAAACCCAATGGTGGAGGACGTGCCAATTCGACCGAAGATGCCCACACGTTGCTTTCATGGGCAAAGGAACTGGGCTGTAACTTCGTTCGCCTTGCTCATTATCCCCATAACGAATATGCTGTGCGTGAGGCAGAGCGAATGGGCATTCTCGTCTGGTCGGAGATTCCCGTCTATTGGACCATTGCATGGACCAATCCTGACACCTACAAGAATGCCGAGCGCCAGTTGACCGACATGATTCTGCGCGATCAGAACCGCGCCAATGTCATCATCTGGAGCATTGCCAACGAAACGCCCCATTCGCCCGAACGCGACCAGTTCCTGAGTCGTTTGGCGTTGCACGCTCGTTCGCTCGACACCTCACGTCTCATCTCCATGGCGATGGAGGTTACATCGGCTTCCAACTTCAAGAATCGTCTGCAGGACAATATGCACGAATATGTCGATGTGGTAAGTTTCAACCAATACATCGGCTGGTATCGTGATGTGAACGATGCTGCGAAGATGTCGTGGGAAATTCCTTACGACAAACCAGTCATCGTCAGCGAGTTCGGTGGTGGTGCCAAATATGGCCTTCATGGGGAGAAGAATCAGCGCTGGACTGAAGAATTCCAGGAGAACCTCTATCGCGAGAACTGCGCCATGCTCGACAAGGTTGAGGGCTTGGCTGGCACCTCTCCCTGGATTCTGAAGGACTTCCGCTCTCCTCGTCGTGTGCTCAATGGTGTTCAGGACTACTACAATCGCAAAGGACTCTTCTCCGATAACGGAGAAAAGAAAAAGGCCTTTTATGTGCTGAAGGAGTGGTACGAACAGAAATAACGACGATATGATTGTAGAAAACCTGGTTTGAATAGAGATTCAGCAATCTACAACAACGGCATGACCAATTTTGGCTAAGATTGGTCATGCCGCGATTGTTTTATACCCAATTTTGGCCAAGAAAGGTTATGCCACGATGGGCGCATACCCGATCTTGGCTAGGAAAGGTCATGCCTCGATAGGAGCATACCCAAACTTGGCCAAGAAAGGTTATGCCACGATGGGCGCATGCCCAATCTTGGCCAGGAAAGGTCATACCACGATGGGCGCATACCCAATCTTGGCCAAGAAAGGTTATGCCGCGATAGAAGCATACCCAATCTTGGCCAAGAAAGGTTATGCTGCGACGGGAGCATACCCAATCTTGGCTAGGAATGGTTATGCCGCGATAGAAGAATACCCAATTTTGGCCAATAAAGGTCATTCTTCTGGAGGAGAATAACCAATCTTGGCCAAAAAAGGTTATAAGGCAGGATGTCACGGCTGACGTCCTTCACTTGTTTGAGTTTTCGACGACCACGGATGGATGGTCCTTAATAGGAGAAGCGCGATGACTGCTCCACAAAGGCACATGAACATATCCGACTGTGTATCCCAGATGTATCCTTGAGTACCCAGGAAAGCTTCGGTGTCTTCCGGATTGCCCAAAGACGAGAGCCATTCAATGATTTCGTAGAGGGCTGCAACGGTCATTGAGATGCAGAACGAGAAGAAACTTATCCACCTGAAAGATGTAAGCGGGATGCAGCGACGAATGATCTCCACCGAAACAAGAGCAGGTGTGAATCCTTGCATGAAATGTCCTATCTTGTCATAGTTGTTGCGTTCGAAGCCGAACCAATCCTTCATCCATTCACCAAGGGGCACTTTGGCATAAGAATAATGTGCACCGACAAGCAAAAGTGCCATGTGAATGGCGATAATGACATAAAGAGAAGTGGGGAAATTGAACTTCTTATAGGTGAAGAGGAGGATAGGTAGTGCGATAATGACAGGCGCAGCTTCAAGTACCCAGGTGAGATAGGTATCTTGCACATTGATTACTGACCAGATGAAGACTACGATGACAAAGGCCAGTAGCAAAAGGTGGAGCCGATTCGTTTGATTCATAGCTTGTCGTTTTGTTAGAGTCTCTTCACTCAAAATATCAATAGTCGATTATTGTAGCTTGAGCTGGTGGAATGGAGATGGTTTTTCCATCGATGAAGAGCGTGCCGGGACCGACACCGAGAGGGGTGGTTAGGGTAACTTTATGCTTGGAGACTTCGATACGGATAGGACCGAAAGGCGTGGGTACAGCTCCGCGCATCCAGTCAAGGTTGGATAGATGAGGTTTTGCCTGCCATGTGGTATAACCAGGAGAAGTCGGCTCGATGCCGAGGAAATAACGGCCGAGCAGATAGACGGGGCTGGCTCCCCAAGCATGGCAGAGCGACTTGCCATAGGGACGACCATACATCGTGAGGTGTTCGTCACCCTTCATTTCGGGATTGTACTTCTCCCAGAACGTCGTAGCCCCTTCGTGCAACATGCCGCCCCAGTAGGCCTTGATTTCGGAGAGGACATCGTCGTGCTGTCCGAGTTGGCAGAGTGCGGCAAGTTCGTAGAATCGCATGTAGGGTGTGGTGATGGCTGGCACTTCGGGGTTCTGCATCACATGCTCCAGGATCTCGCGTTGGCGCTGCTCGTCGGCATAGCCATAGAGGATGGCGAACATGCTGGGGAACTTGGTGACCTGGGAGTTGAGGTTTGAGGGGTTTGAGAGGTTTGAGGGTTCGAGGGCATGAAGATAGGCGTGGGCGGCAGGGCTCCAGAAGGTTTTGTCTATCTTCTCGCGGAGTTCGGCGGCCTTGGCTCCATAGTCCACATCGGGATAGGAGAGGTGCAGATTGCTCATCTGCAAGGTGGAGAGCGGACCAACAAGATCCTTGCAAAGCTGCATGGTCTCGAGACTCTTGCAGAAAAGGAACTGTTCGAAGCATACGATGCCACGCTTGTGCATCGGGAAATCGACCCAATCGATGAAGACCCAGTCATCGGGCTGACCGATGGCCCAACCCTCAGAGAGACGGCCCAGGCAGTAGTCCATGAGGGTGAGCATGCGCGGATACATCTCGCAGACGAAGTCGCGGTCACCTGTGTATTGATAATAGTCATAGACTGACTTGAACCAGTAGAAGGTGTAGTCGAGGATGGTGTTGATGTGGGACGAGACGGGATCCTTACCGCGCAACTGACGGATGGTGCGCTTCACGGTGTCGCAGTCGAAGCGCAGATAGTAGTTCATCAGATAGGATTGGATGGCATCACCTGACCATGTCCAGCGGTCGCGCTTGATGCCGTCCATCATGAATTCGCGTGTTGTGAGGTCCATTGTGTAAGCGCCGACCTGCCAGATGCGATTCAGCTCCTCGTCGGAACATTCGAACGAACCACTGCTTGCGAGGTCCTGCGGCAAATATTCATACTCCATGCTGACGCTTTCGACAGTCATTCCTTTGGGCAGCACGACCTGCACGAAGCGGAAGGCTTTCGACTCGGGGACTACGAAGCGCGGACATGTTTCGACCTCAAGCTTGTCGAGCGTCTCGCAATAATCCTTGTCGAGCGCTTCGGCTTCGCTTTCGCCGTAGTAGAGTTCGACGATACCGTGGCCTTGAATGCCGTTGAGGACGATGTAACCCATGGTCTCCCTGCCGAAATCGACGAGAAGGGTTGTGGCTTTCCCGTTCGAAGGTTCGTCGGAAGATGTGCCCGACAAGACGTGCGAGGAGACTGCCTTCCATTCCTCGCGGGCAAGACGGAAGAGGGAAGGACGATCGGAGGGCGTATTGAAATTCCAGAACCCTGGGACGAGGTAGATGCCCGAACCATGTGCGACACCGTTTTCGTCAATCCAGATCTTGTCCTCATGGGTGACGCGCCAGGAGGCGTCGGATTTGATGGTTTCTCCCTCGATGAAGAGAGCAGGAGGCGAGGCAGGATTGTGGACCTTGATGTTGATCTTGTGACGGCCTGCGGGAACCAACCATTCGGTGGGTTCGCCGAACTGCAACTTGCCATCGAACATGAAGTTGTAGCGGCCCTCCACATAGATGCGGATGGTTTCGGGCTTTGCCAATTCATATTCGCGACTGAATTCGACAGTCGCCCAATGGCTGTCCTGTTTCCAGAAGGGTGGGAACATCGCACCGCGTTCGGTGCGTCGGTTGTTGAAGCGATTGCCGAGCCAGATTTCGAAGTCGGCGGGGTACCAAAGCCAGGTCATGGGAAGGAGCAGGGGTTAGGATGGACGATATTATTGGGGCGGCCAAAGACGGCCGCGACGTGGACAAACGGAGAGGATAGGGTTATTGGCGCGGCTTGCGGGTTTGGAGGAGGGGACGGATGCGCTTGATGTCGTCGAGGGGCATCGAGGGGATGGGGTCTGTGCCCTCCCAAAGCCAATGTTTAGAGCCGGCGTGGTGGAGGATGGAGTCGGGGACGGTGGGGCCGTTGTTCTGCCAGGTGTTGCCGGGACCATTGGCGTTTTGCAGGAACTTTTCGGTAGGGCACCAGTTGTCCTGCACGGTGATGAACGAGGACCCTTCGTCGGTGTAGAGGTAGAACCAATGGTTCGGGTCGTGGACGTAGGAGGGGTGGCAGATGCTGTCGATGACATTCTCTGTGATGTAGGTCTTGGGCTGTGCGCTGAGGGTGTAGATACCAGCCACGTCGTACATGTGGCGCGCATAGCGGGTGATGCGATTACGATAGACCTCGTTACCGCTCATGCAGTTGACCGACTGCGTCCATCCCCAGCCCAACGAGATGCCCGTATAGGGCACGTTGCGGATGGAGTTGTATGCAATCAGCGCATCGGTGACCCATCCGGCAGAAATGGCAGGAGTGCCCCAATCTTCGAGTCCGGTGTTCTCTATCCAGTTGTTGGCAACGATGAGACCGCGGCAGAGTTGTCGAGGGTCTTGGGGGGAATAGGGTAGATGTCCTTCGAAAGGCTCGGGGCTGAAAGACCCAGCTACAATGGCCGCCCCACCTATATTATAAAAGGTGCAGTCGGCGACGATGCAGTCCTGGGTGCCTTCCTCGAAGTCGATACTGGTGGATGCGGTCTGTGAGAACGAGCATTGGTCGAAGGTGATGCGCTTGGCATGATGAACACGGACTGCTGCCGCAGGACGACCACAGAAAGCCTGGTTGTCGAGCTTGTGATTGCGGTCGGGACGAACGATGGAAGGTCGTAACTTGTAGCCCTCGATGAGATACATGCCAGCTTGGAGCGGCACGTGACCGTGGGTGGAAGGACGTGTCCAGGTGGTGCCAGAGAAGGCGAGCTGACGAATCACAACATCGTGAACGGGACGTTCGGGTGTACCTTCGATGATGAGGATATTCTCGAGAGCGGGCACATAGGGGATTAGTTCTCGGTTCGAATTCGGGTGCAGCATCCAGTCAGCCTCTTCGGCATTGCGAGGATAATAGTACAACTTGTGCGAACCGATGTCGTGAAACCATTCGCCCGGTTCATCCAAGAAGGCGAAATGATTGGTGAGATAGAAGGGCGAAGCGTGTTGGCCAGTGAATGGAAGTGGCCAGGGATGTTCCCAAAAAACATCTGCCTCGGGCTCATGGAATAGGATGGCGGCAGAGTCACCTTCGATGGAGATCGACTTGATGCGCAAGTTGTTGGTACACCACATCGTGTGCAGCACCATCTCGGTATGTCCAACGCCCTGACGAGCAATCTTACGGATGGCCGGCGTGGCGGGGACATAGAGAATGCGTCGAGTCTTGTCAAGGCTCAGGATGCGAGACATCTGTTCGTATTCGTCCTGTTCGGAATCAACGCCTATGGGAACATCCTGGGCACGCACAGCCTTAATGGGAGTGTAGAACTGTCGGAAATCGATGGGATAGCCATTCCATTCAGGAACGTCGGCTACAAGCAGTTTGCCCTGTCGTTTCCATCGGGTGATGGGCATGCCGCCGCACAGTTCGCTTCCTTCGATCGACGAATTTCCGGTGATGATGAGAGGCGCTTCGGGTGTGCCGCTGTCTTCGGGGCGGATGCGGATGGGCTCGGTGAGGAGAAAGCGTTCGGGCGTGTCGGGGTAGTCGATGATAAGTGCTCCTTCTTTCCAACCCGCGCGTCGCTTTTCGCGAGCCAAGCGTAAAGCTTGTTGGTAGGATGCAACAGGAGAAAGTGCAGTCCCTTGGCACGTGTCGTTGCCGACAGGCGATACATAGATATGAAAATCCTCAGCCCAACCTTTTGAGAAGGTCAGGTTGAGGATAAGTGTTGCAATAAAGACGGACAATCTATTCATCGTGCTGGTGTTTTGTCCTATCTATTGCCAAAACCCAATCGAGATCAGCGCTTGTCGGGCACGCCGTACTGATTCCACTGCTCCTGGTCGAACATCGTCTTGATGCCATTCTTGCCGGCGTACAAATCTCGCTTAAGACCACTGAGGATGGTGTGACATCTGACGCGATGCTTCGAGAGAGCCTCCTCCTCGATGGCAACAGCTTCACCTTCGCGGGTCATTTCCTCACAGGCTTTTTCCAGACGCTCGATGATTGACAGGTCGTAGCCCTTGGTTTCAAGATAGGAACGATTTTTCTTAAGTCCCTCGATGAGAAGTTGTGCCTTCTCGGTGGGGTCACTGTAAATTTTGTTCATAGCGGATATTAATTTTATTTATATGGTTTACAGTAAATGATTTTTATTTATAGCAACTTCCTCAACCCGAAGGAAAGGGGAATGTGTGTAATTAGTCGGCGCAAATATAATCATTTTTCGACTAATAGGCAAAAATATCGTATTAAAAAATCCTAAAATCCTCCTATGAAGCCCATACAGTTGATTTATTTGGATGTCAAGTTGAGCTGCTCTTGTTCATATCGGGTGAGCACTTGCTCAAGCTGCTTCATGTTGCGCGAATGCAGAACGGTCTGAGAAATACCCATGTACTGGAAGACGTACATGAAGTCAATCGAGACCTCTTTTTCGGTCAGGTATTTGAGCACACGACTCATCGATCCGATGTGGTTGGGGACATTCATCGAATACACGTTGGTAAGCTGTGTGCGGAAGCCGACATTGCGCAGCACCTCGTCGGCCTTGGTCGCATCGTCGACGATGAGTCGCAGGGTGCCTTGCGGGGGAGTATCTTCGATGCTATACGAAAGGATGTTGATGCGGTTGTCGGCCAAAGACTGGAAAACCTGCCAGCTGGAACCGACGCGGTCCTCGATGCTGACGCTGACTTGCTTGATGATCATTCTGTGTAGTGTTTTTTGTTGTTTTTCGCTGCAAAGATAATAGGTTTTTCCTAACAAAACAAAAAATCGCACATTTTTTTTACGTTTGCCGATACAACTTTAAATAAAATTCCTTATCTTTGCTCCGAAAAATTATCTATAACCCAATTTTGTACGATGAAAAAGATATTTCTCATTCTGGTTCTTTCCTTATCATGTCTTTGTGTAACTATGGCACAGGAGGCGTCATTCGCTAAACCTACGGCAACTGCCGAGGCCATGGCTTGGTTCAAGAAAGGCAAGTGGAAGAATGGTTTCAAGGTGAAACCCTACGATCACATCAATGTGCAGACGTTCTACGAGCAGTATCAGAAGGCTCCCGCTATGTGGGATTCGATTTTTGCATGGCTTGCCAGCGTCGATCCTATGAAGATGGAGCCCAGCAACAATGCCATGCAATGGAGCCACGCTTACGTGAAGGTGTTAAACCAGACGCTTCGCACTCCTGAGAATTGCCAGTGGGAACAGCATCGTCGCACCATCGACCTGCAGTGGGATGTGACAGGTTCGGAGCGTTACCATGTGACCCATTCGCCCGAATGCCTCGTTCCGCGCAACGAATACAACGAGAAGAAGGATGTGCAGAATTTCGGTTGGGACAAGAAGAAGATCCCAGCAGCCAACGAGTGCCTCGTCATCGACTCCGACCCCAAGCATTTCTATCTTTTCTTCCCCGACGATATACATCAGGCGACCGGCATCGGCAAGCAGCCATGCACTCCGCGCAAGATTGTCATCAAGATTGACTACCTATAAGACAACCCTCCGATGACACTTGAGGAATTCAACAAGCGTGACATCAACGATCAAGCCAGCTTGACCGCAGCATTGGCGTGGGCTTCCTACAAATATTATATAGAGAATGACCCGCCGATGACGGACTTTGAATTCGACATGGAGTTCAAGCAGTTGCAGGCGTTGGAGGCGGCTTCGGGCGTGGTCTTGCCCGACAGCCCCACGCAGCGTGTCGGCTCGGACATTCAAGGCGCCTTCGAGAAGCATCGTCACGTCATCCCTATGCAGAGCATCGAGAATGTGTATAGTGACGAGGAACTGCAGGAATGGTTGCTTTCGACCAGCCAGAAGTTGAAGGCTGCCTTTCCGAACGACGAAATTTCGTTCACTTATGAGCCGAAGTATGACGGCCTCTCCATCTCGCTCGTCTATCGCGAAGGCGAACTCGTCGATGCTGTGACACGCGGTAATCAGATCGAGGGCGAATCGGTGATTGCCAACGTGCGCACCATTCGAAACGTGCCTTTGAAACTGATGGTCAAAGGTGGCACGAAGACATCATCGAAGGCTGTTTCGAAGGAACCCTCGTTGTTCGACGACCTGTTTGCCGAAGAAAGTTCCGAAACCGCAGATCAACTCCAATTGCCATCCTACTTCGAGGTAAGAGGAGAAGTGCTGATGCCGCAAGGTGCTTTCGACCGACTCAATGCTGAGAAGGAGAAGAACGGAGAACGTCCATTTGCCAACAAGCGCAATGCTGCGTCTGGCTCGTTGAAACAACTCGACCCGAAGGTTACTGCCAAACGTGGACTTGTGGTGAATGCTTATGCTGCCTATTCGACTGATGAGGCATTTCAGCGCGATGTGCTAAGCAGCCAGGAGAAAACGCTCGAACTGCTTGGTAAGCTGGGTTTTGACTACTACAAGACGCCCGGACGTCAAGCTTTCAGCGACCTCAAGCAACTTACCGATGCCATTAACGCCTTCAATGAGGTGCGTATCGGCCGTAAGTTGCCCTACGATTGCGATGGCGTCGTTGTCAAGGTGAACGAACGTCGGCACCAGGAATTTCTGGGACTGAACACAACGTTCCCCAACTGGTGCAAGGCGCGCAAGTTCCCGCAGGAGGCACAGTCTACGGTAATACGCGACGTGACCTTCCAGGTGGGTATGACAGGTCATATCACACCCGTTGCCGAACTTGAACCGACGACCATTTCCGGATCGGTGGTAGCACGTGCCACGTTGAACAACGAGTCATATATCCGCAGCCTCCGTCTGGCCATCGGTTCGTATGTCTTTGTGCAAAAGGCTGGCGAGGTGATTCCTCAGGTGACCGGCATCGATGCGCTCCGCAATGCTGCCGAGGAGGTACAACTCAAGGCCATCAAATTCCCCGAGACGTGTCCCTGTTGCGCAACAGCGCTGGTAAAGAAGGGCGAATATTGGATCTGTCCGAATCATCATTGCCGAGAACAGGCCATCCAGCGTCTGGAGTATTGGTGCGGTAAGGATTGCGCAAATATCAAGGGCTTGGGCCCGAACGTCCTCGCCGACCTCTATGACAAGCTGGACATCGCTTCGGTCGATGACCTTTATCGTGTCTTTGTCAAGGACGAGCACACGTGGGAGCCCGATGTCTTCTGCCCCAATTACCGAACCCACATTCAGCAGCTGTTGGGAGAGGGGTATGCCGAGAAGTCGGTGGCGCTGATGTTTGATGGCATTGCGCAAAGCATAAGTACACTGACCCTCGACCGCATCATCGGAGGCCTTGGCATCGATGGTGTAGGCAAGATCACCGGCAAACTCCTTGCCGAACATTTCGGCTCCTGGTCGAAGTTCCGCGCTGCGACGTTCGAAGAATTGCTGCTTATCGATGGCATCGGCGAAATCATGGCCAGGAACATCCTTGAAGCCGATCTGAGTGACTATACTTGCATCGGTTCGCCCGACTATCAGTTCCAGCAGGACTATCAGAGTGCCGAGAAACTTGGCAATGCCCTTGAAGGCATGACGGTGATTTTCACAGGCACCAGTTATCGCTTTAAACGCGACGAGATCAAGGCATTTTTTACCGGACACGGAGCCAAATATGTGGGATCGGTGAGCGGCAAGGTCAACTATGTGGTGACGGGCGATGCTCCAGGGCAGAACAAGCTTGACAAGGCGCGTCAACTGGGCGTCGAAATCATTTCCGAGCGTGACTTTTATGAGAAATACAACTTATAACGAGATAATCAATTAGAGTTCTAACCCCTATTTTCAACCTTCTATCTTAAAACAAACTATTATGGTAAACCGTTTTATTCTTAATGAACTTAGCTACTTCGGAGCTGGTGCTCGCAAGGAATTGCCCGCAGTGGTTGCACGTCTTGGTTTCAAGAAAGCCCTCGTGGTAACCGACAAAGGTCTGGTTAAATTTGGCGTATGCAAGATGGTGACCGACGTTATGGATGAGGCCGGCATCCCTTACGAGATCTACTCGGATGTAGTGCCCAATCCAACCGTAACCAACGTGAAGAATGGCGTGAAGGCATTCGCTGATGCCAAGGCCGACTTTATGGTTGCCATCGGTGGCGGCTCTTCGATGGATACTGCCAAGGGAATTGGTATTGTTACCAACAATCCTGAGTTCAGCGACGTCGTCAGCCTCGAAGGTGTAGCTCCTACCAAGCATAAGAGCGTGCCCGTGATCTGCTTCCCAACGACTGCAGGTACTGCTGCCGAGACTACCATCAACTATGTCATCATCGACGAGGAGAATCACAAGAAGATGGTTTGTGTGGATCCTAATGACATCCCCTGCTGCTCGATTGTCGATGCCGAGCTGATGTATTCTCTCCCCAAGGCTACTACCGCTGCTACGGGTCTCGATGCATTGACACACGCTATCGAAGGCTATATCACCAAGGCTGCCTGGGAACTCAGCGATATGTTCGAGATTGAGGCCATTCGTCTCATCAACAAGTACCTGCGTCTCGCCGTATTCGATCCACAGAATCCTAAGGGTCGCGAAGGCATGGCACTCGCACAGTACGTTGCCGGTATGGCATTCTCGAACGTAGGACTCGGTGTTGTTCACGGCATGGCTCACCCAATGGGTTCGCTCCACAACATTCCTCACGGTGTAGCCAACGCTATCCTTCTGCCTACGGTCATGGAGTTCAATGCTCCTGTTTGCCGCGAGAAGTATGTTGAGATCGCCAAGGCTATGGGCGCTTACAAGAAGGGTATGACCCAGATTGAGGCTGCACAGGCTGCATGCGATGCCGTTCGTGCATTGGCCATCGAAGTGGGTATTCCACAGCACCTCAGTGAGATTGGTATCTACGAGAAGGACATCGACGCACTGGCTGATCAGGCCATCGCCGACGTTTGCACTCCAGGCAATCCTCGCAAGGTGACCCGTGACGACATCGTTGCCCTCTACAAGAAGATTCTTTAATAGTCACAAATATAGTTCGGGGGCTCCCCACACGCAAAGTGGGAAGCCCCCGAATTGTGTCTCGGCCCTTATGCATCTCAATCCTTGAGCAGACTGCCGATAAGTCTGTCATCGGCCGACTTCTGTTCTTCTATCTTCATCTGCTGTATCGACTTGATCATTTCGAGGCATTGCTTCTTCAGTTCTTCCAGATGACGAATGTGTTGTTCGGTAGCTGACAAGGGAACTGCAGCATCGGGTTCGGGATTGAGCATTTCGCCTCGTCCCACGATGAGCCAGTTGGCATTGAGTTGGGGATAAGTGTTGAGGATGGCTTCGAGTGTCGATGTCGTGAGTCCCCGCTGGTTGGTGAAGGCATTGATGAGGAGACCTTTGCACAACCCCGAGTCCTTGTTGACCTGGTAGGCTGTGAGATTCTCGTGATCCATGAATTGCTGCAGTCGTGCGAGGATGGGAGGAGTCCCGGTCGATTCTTTTTTTGTCTTCATATTTCCAGTCTCAGATATGTGCGGTCGTCGTTGCTTTTGTTCCCGGGTTGCACGCCTTTTGTGCCGAGCAGTGGGCCAATGCAAAGCGGGTCTTCCTGCAATAGATGGTGCAGTTCCTTCTCCGATTCTTCAAGGTTCTGCATCAGTACTGGATAACCATCGGTGGCGAGTACAAGCTGATGCACATCGGCAGGAAGTTGGTACACTTTGATGTAATGCTTCGGAACAGGTTCCCCATCGAGCATGGTATAGTTGAAGGGGTTCTGCGTTTTGGCGTTCTGATAGCGTACCTGGTGGGTGATGAACGGTTGGATGATGCGCCGTCCAGGGTCGTTGGCTGCAATTCCTTCTGTTGTCATGCGACCTCTGCTCAGATAGCTGAGGATGATGTCACGCCTCCATTCCGAAAGGCACTTGTCGATAAGCTTGGTATTCGTCACTGTGCGGAAGATATTCTCCCGGTCGATGTAGCCGAATTGGCAATCTCCGATCATCCATATTTCGCGACGTGGTTCGGAATAGATGACCAGCGACGCGATTGGTCGGTTGGAAGGTGTAACATCGTCTTGGTGCAGAACCTTGGTCAACCTCGCGACACAGCTTTCGGCATCAAGGTCGGCGGGCATGGAACGTATAGCTTCGCTCAGAAGACGAGCAGCGAGGTGTCCCGGTGTCTCTCCACCTGGATAGCGGAAGGCGGTTTTGGGTGTTGCACCATCGATGACTGCCGCATAAAACGCATTCACCACTGCAGCATCCTCAGATGGAACAGTGGTGGATTTGCCTTCGGTATATTGCTCGATGACTTTCATGTTATTTCTGCAAGGGCTCGCCCAGCGACTCAGCGATGACGCGTTGTGACTCATGGAGTAGACGATCCACGCCGGCATCGGTGCCTTCCTTGCGTGATACGGGTTCAAGCGGCTGGTGGATGGTGAGTTTCAGATGATGGGGATGGATAAGCCAGGAGCCTTTCTGCATCACCTTGTAGGGACCTTCAATGGTGATGGGCACCACAGGCACCTTGAGCATGGCAGCCAGCGTGAATGCGCCCTTCTTGAAGGTGCCGAGATGACCGTCATTCGAACGTGTGCCTTCGGGGAAAATGATGAGCGAGTGACCTTCCTTGAGCGTAGCCAAAGCCTGGCGTATGGTGTGCATCATACCCGAGGTGCCGTGTGAATCCACATAGATATGACCTGCACGTTCACAAGCTGCGCCTACAAAGACAATCTTTCGGAGACCTTTGCGAAGCATCCAGCGGAAGTCATGGTTCAGGAAGCCGAAAAGGAGGAAGATGTCGAATGCTCCCTGATGGTTAGCAACAAAGACGTATTCAGTTTCCTTGTTGATGTTCTCGCGACCTTCGACAGTCACGGGACAGAGGGAGAGACGTATGATGCAACGAGCCCAGATGACTCCAGGCCAATAACCCCAGAAGTTCTTGTTGCCAAGCCAGCATCCGATGATAGTTGCAAGAGAGGCAAAAATGGATACGATGATGAGAAGTGGCACAAAGATGAGCCATTGATACACGAAATACAGAACTGTCATATAATCATTGATTCCATATAGGAATCGTCATTTTTTTGTCAAATAATTGCAGAAAAAAACGCTTATTTTACTATTTTCGGGGCAAAGATATGCTTTTTTTCGTTAATTCAAGCATTTTTTTTGTTTTTTTTGACCAACATATTGATTTTTTTTGTTACTTTGCCCCAAAATATAAGTCGAAAATACATTTTAAAAACACAAAACAATACATTATGAGAGCTCTTAAACAGTATGGAGGTTCGATCCTCATCCTTATCGTTGTCGTAGTTTTGGCAATCAGTTTCTATACTGAAGCACTTCAGGACGCTAGTCTTAATACCGTTATTCTTGCCGTTTGCTTCGTACTCGTTGTTGCCGGTGTTCTTCTGAATATTTTCGGTGGCAAGTCAGCCGACAAGATTGGTGGCGGAAAGTAATCCGTTCAAGACTGCATCAATCTATTTCAACGAACATCACACAGAACGCGCAGAGGCGTGAGTCTTTGCGCGTTTTTGTAAACACAAAATGCCATTAGTCCCTATTATCGGGTTATAGTAAGTTAAAAGCCCCCCTTGGATTTGCAACCTGCCTGAAAATTAACTATCTTTGCGCCCACATTTAATATTAATATATTATAATAGCTGCAGGTTGTATTTCATTAGAAGAGAAATTTTTATGCAAATCAATAAGAGATCGGTTCTACTTATTATCTTTATGATGGTTGTTGCGATGCCATCTTTCGCTCAACGATTCACAAAAAAGGAACAGGCCAAGCGTGAAGCACGTGCCATCAACTACTTTTATGGAAACTCCTTCACCGTGTCGGCTGGATATGTGCACAGCTGGTTGACTCGTGACCGTTTTACCGATTCGACATTTGGCCGCTCGGGAGCCTATCAGAACACCCGCGATTCGTATGCTTTCAGTTTCTCATGGGACTATAACAAGAAGAAGCACCACGGTTTCCGTGTAAGTGCCGTATATGCTCAGTTTGGAGGCGAGAAGATTTATTACAATGATCTTGGTCTTGGCTATGGCCGTCAGCAGCGTTACGACCTGACGCAAGTGATTCATCTCAACGAAGTGATGGTCGAAGGCAAGTATCGTTATTTCATCCCCGTGACTTACAAGAGCCGTTTCTCGCTCGACGCTGGTATCTATGCTTCGCGCATCGTCGGTTCGTACAGCGATGCAGAGAATTGGGACTTCGGCCCTATGGTAGGGATAGGGTACGATTGGCGACACGTTTCTCTTGGCGTCGATTACATGCCAGGTGTATGGAATGACGTCATCGACGGAAGTACGGCCAGAGTCAGCGCACTCATGTTCAACGTAGGATTCCATTTCTGGAAATAAGTGATAATTGTTCACCCCAAGAAACTTTTGTCCCTTTTTACTATTCTTTTGCTCCCTATTTACGTCACATTAGTATTACATTAACATCCCTTTAACCCCCTTTTAACTATCTTTTGTAGAAAATGGAATTTTCATTCAGTCCACTGACGGCTGTCTCGCCTATCGATGGACGTTATCATTCCAAGACGGAGGTCCTTAGCGAATACTTTTCCGAGTTTGCCCTCATCAAGTATCGCGTTCGTGTGGAAGTCGAGTATTTCATAGCACTTTGTGAACTTCCGTTGCCACAATTGTCCAGTGTCGATAGTCGTATTTTCGACAGTCTTCGCGATATCTATCGCAATTTTACCCCAGCCGAAGCCCAGCGTGTCAAGGACATCGAGAAGGTGACCAATCACGATGTGAAGGCTGTAGAATATCTCCTCAAGGAGGAGTTCGACCGTCTTGGTCTTGAGAAGTACAAGGAGTTCATCCACTTCGGTCTTACCAGCCAGGACATCAATAACACTTCTGTACCCATGTCGATCAAGGAGGCCATCTATGAGGTCTATATTCCTGCACTCCAGGAAGTGATCGTTATCCTTGCTCGCTATGCCGAAGAGTGGAAGGACATTCCAATGCTTGCCCGCACTCATGGTCAGCCCGCTTCACCCACACGCCTTGGTAAAGAGGTGATGGTCTTTGTCTATCGTTTGAACCAGCAGCTCGAGAACCTGCGCCAGGTGAAGATCAGCGGTAAGTTCGGCGGTGCTACAGGCAACTTCAATGCTCATCACATCGCTTATCCCAACCGCGATTGGCGTGCCTTCGGCAACGCGTTCCTCCACGAGCGCCTTGGTATCGAACGTGAGGAATGGACTACGCAGATTTCTAATTATGATAACCTTGCGGCTCTTTTCGACGCCATGCGTCGCATCAATGTAGTTCTCCTTGACCTCGACCGTGACTTCTGGCAGTACATCTCGATGGAGTATTTCAAGCAGCAGATCAAGGCCGGCGAGGTAGGTTCCAGCGCTATGCCTCATAAGGTCAATCCCATCGACTATGAGAATTCGGAGGGCAACCTTGGCATTGCCAACGCCATCCTCGATCACCTTGCCACCAAGTTGCCGGTAAGCCGTCTCCAGCGCGACCTCACCGATTCGACAGTCTTGCGTAATGTCGGTGTCCCCATGGGCCATATGCTCATTGCCTTGGCATCGACAAAGAAAGGACTTGGCAAACTTCTGCTCAATGAGAACGCTATCCGTCGCGATCTTGACAATGCCTGGGCTGTCGTAGCCGAGGGCATCCAAACCATTCTTCGTCGCGAAGGCTATCCCAAGCCTTACGAGACACTTAAAGCTTTGACCCGTGTCAATACGGGTATGAACGAACAAACCATTGCTAATTTTATAGATTCATTAAACGTATCGGAGTCAGTGAAAGCAGAGTTGCATGCGCTTTCTCCAACTAACTACACCGGAATTTGATTATGGAAGAAAATCAGAACCCACAGGCAAATACCCCACAGGAGGGTAATGCAGCACCAGAAGGTGCATCACAGCAGGCGCCAAAGCGTCGTCCCAGAATCGGCGAGAGCCGCTTCGGTAACGCAGCCGCCTATGATCCACAGTCACGTAACTCTTATCAGCGCGGTGGCGCCAACGACTATAGCGGATATGGTCGTGGCGGCGGTTATCAGCGTGGTGGCGGCTACCAGCGTGGTGGCGGCTATCAGCGTGGTGGCGGTTACCAGCGTCCAATGCAGGATGGCGAAGGCTATCAGCGCCCACAGGAAGGCGAAGGCGGCTATCAGCAGGGTGGTGGCTACCAGCGTCCACAGGGCGGCGGCTACCAGGGCAGCTATCAGCGTCCACAGCGTCCCCAGGGCGGCTATCGTCGTTACAACCAGGATGGCGAGCAGGGCGGTTATCAGAGCTACCAGCGTCCACAGCGTCCCAATAACGGCTACCAGCGCTACAACGATAATCAGGGCTATCAGCATCCACAGGGCGAGCCTCAGGAAGGCAAGGCTCAGGAGAATCAGCAGCCACAGGAAGGTGGATATGTTCAGAACTATCAGCCACAGGGCGGTTACCAGCCACGCGGCTATCAGCGTCCTCAGCAGGGTGGTTACGGCCGTCCGCAGGGCGGTTACGGTCGTCAGCAGGGTGGTTATGGCCGTCCCCAGCAGGGTGGCTACGGTCGTCCCCAGCAGGGCGGTTATGGCCGTCCCCAGCAGGGAGGTTATGGTCGTCCCCAGCAGGGTGGCTACGGTCGTCCCCAGCAGGGCGGTTTCGGACGTCCTCAGAAGCAGAAACCCAATCGCAAGCATCAGGGCTACAACCCACATCGTCCGGTGGAATACACCGAGGCAATCGTCGATCCGAATGAGGAACTGCGTCTCAACAAGTATTTGGCCAATGCAGGCGTTTGCTCGCGTCGTGAAGCCGACGAGCACATCGCAGCTGGTTTGGTCAAGGTAAACGGTGAGGTTGTTACCGAACTCGGCACCAAGGTGACCCGCAAGGATCAGGTGACCTTCAACGACCAGCCCGTAAGCCTCGAGCGCAAGGTCTATGTACTCCTCAACAAGCCGAAGGATACCGTCACCACCAGCGATGATCCACAGGGCCGTCAGACCGTTATGGATCTGGTGCGCAATGCAAGCCGCGAGCGCATCTATCCTGTTGGTCGTCTCGACCGCAACACCACTGGTGTGCTGCTCCTCACCAACGATGGTGACCTCGCTTCGAAACTCACCCATCCCAAGTACATCAAGAAGAAGATCTATCACGTATGGCTTGACAAGGATGTGGCTGAGACCGATCTCGCTCGCATTGCAGCAGGCATCGAACTCGACGATGGTCCCATCCATGCTGATGCCATTGCTTATGCCAACGAAGAGGACAAGAACCAGGTTGGTATCGAGATCCACTCGGGCAAGAACCGTATCGTGCGTCGTATCTTCGAGCACCTCGGCTATCGTGTCGTGAAGCTCGACCGCGTTTATTTCGCAGGACTCACCAAGAAGAACCTGCCACGTGGCCGCTGGCGTCACCTCACCCAGCAGGAGGTAAGCATGCTCAAGATGGGTGCATTCGAATAATGAATGTTCAAGATCCTTGCCCTTCCTGGTGGAAGGGTGAGGTATCTTTCTATTTAGCCTAATCCCGAACAGTGTTATTTAAGTATATTGTATGAAAAGAGAAATCATCAAAGGTCTCCTGAAGTCGGAGGTCCTCGACCGTGAAGTCACCGTGTGCGGATGGGTCCGTTCGATGCGTGGCAACAAGGTCATTAAATTTATAGCTCTCAATGATGGTTCCTGCGTTTCAGGCGTGCAGATCGTAGCCGACGTTGCCAAGTTCGACGAAGAACTCCTGAAGCGTATCACCACAGGTGCCTGTCTCAAGGTCGTTGGCAAACTTGTGGCCAGCCAGGGCGGCAACCAGAAGTGCGAGATCCAGGCCAGCACCATCGAGGTGCTTGGCGACTGCGATCCCAATGAGTATCCTTTGCAGAAGAAGGGCCACTCTATGGAATTCCTCCGCGAGAAGGCACATCTGCGTCCACGTACCAACCTCTTTGGTTGCATCCTTCGCATCCGCCACAATATGGCTATTGCTATTCACCAGTACTTCCACGAGCACGGCTTCTATTATTTCCACTCGCCCCTCATCACCGCCAGTGACTGCGAAGGCGCAGGCCAGATGTTCCAGGTGACCACCAAGAATCTCTATGACCTCAAGAAGGATGAGAATGGTTCCATCATCTACGATGACGACTTCTTCGGTAAGATGACGTCGCTCACCGTTTCCGGTCAGCTCGAAGGCGAACTGGGAGCTACGGCACTGGGTCAGATCTACACCTTTGGTCCTACCTTCCGTGCAGAGAACTCCAATACGCCACGTCACTTGGCTGAGTTCTGGATGATCGAGCCGGAGGTTGCCTTCTATGACATGGACGACCTGATGGCACTCGAAGAGGACTTCATCAAGCATTGCGTACGTTGGGCACTCGACAACTGTCGCGAGGAGCTCGAGTTCCTCAACAAGCTCATCGACCCAACGCTCATCGAGCGTCTCGAAGGTGTGTTGAAGGACAGCTTCGTACATCTTCCTTACACCAAGGGCATCGAGATTTTGCAGCAGGCCATCAAGGATGGCAAGAAGTTCGAGTTCCCCTGCAACTGGGGCGACGACCTTGCTTCCGAGCACGAGCGCTTCCTCGTTGAGGAGTACTTCAAGAAGCCTGTCATCATGACCAACTACCCCAAGAAGATCAAGTCGTTCTATATGAAGATTGATGACAAGCGTCCTATCTTCAATGGCGAGGAGAAGGAGGAGACCGTACAGGGTACCGACGTCCTCTTCCCACAGATCGGCGAGATCATTGGCGGTTCGGTGCGTGAGGAGAACTATGACAAGCTTATGAACGAAATCACGACGCGTCACATTCCGATGAAGGATATGTGGTGGTATCTCGATACCCGTCGCTTCGGCACTTGCCCACACGCAGGTTTCGGCCTCGGCTTCGAGCGCCTCATCCTCTTCGTTACCGGCATGCAGAACATCCGCGACGTCATCCCGTTCCCCCGCACTCCCAAGTCGGCTGAGTTCTAAATCTACTAAAGTGATAATAAATTACAGGCTGCAAGCTTTTTGCTTGCAGCCTGTAATATTAATATATATAATGTGTGTGCTTAGCCTACAACGAGGTTGACGATCTTCTTGGGCACGAAGATGAACTTGCGGACGGTCTTGCCGGCAATCCACTTCTGGGCATCGGGATGCGCGAGGACAGCGGCCTGTACTTCGTCGGAGGTGGCATCGGCTGGGATGTCGATGGTGAAGCGCATCTTACCACCGATCTGGACGGGGTACTTGATAGTGCTTTCGACAAGGTACTTCTCTTCGCACTTGGGCCACTGGGCGTCGCAGACGGTAGTGGTGTTGCCAAGCTGGTGCCAGAGTTCTTCGGCGATGTGTGGAGCAAAAGGAGCGATGAGCACGACGAGTTGTTCGAGGATAGCCTTGCTGCTGCACTTCTGCTGGGTGAGCTCGTTGACAGCTACCATGAATGCCGAGATGGCAGTGTTGTACGAGAACTGCTCGATGTCGCCCGTCACCTTCTTGATCAGTTTGTGGAGCGACTTGAGGTTGTCAGCCGAAGGAGCAGCGTCGGTTGGGGTCTGATAGAGGTTCCAGAACTTCTTGAGGAAGCGGAAGGCTCCATCGATACCTGCGGTGTCCCAAGGCTTCGACTGCTCGATGGGGCCGAGGAACATCTCATAAAGACGCAGCGTGTCGGCACCGTAACGCTCGCAGATGTCGTCGGGATTAACCACATTGTATTTCGACTTCGACATCTTCTCAACGGCGGCAGTCGTAATGAACTTGCCATCAGCATTGCAGATTACCTCCACATCCTTGAACTCGGGAGTCCACTGGTGGAACTTCTCGACATCCATTTCCAGACCATTGACGAAGTTCACGTCCACATGTACGGGGTCGCATTCGCCGTATTCGGCAGCGATGTCGGCGCTGACATACTTCTGGGTACCCTTCAAACGCAGTGCGAAACGGCTGCTGCCTTGAATCATACCCTGGTTGATGAGCTTCTTGAAAGGCTCCTCGCTCTTAACTACGCCCCAGTCCTTGAGGAACTTGTTCCAGAAGCGGCTGTAGATGAGGTGACCAGTAGCGTGCTCTGAACCGCCGAGATAGAGATCGACGTTGTCCCAGTACTCGTTGGCTTCGTGGCTGACGAGTGCTTCATCGTTGTGCGGGTCAGTATAACGGGTGTAGTAGGCCGACGAGCCTGCGAAACCTGGCATGGTGCAGAGTTCGAGTGGGAAGACGGTCTTGTTGTCGATCAAAGCCTTGTCCACAACCTTCTTGTTGGCCTCGTCCCAAGCCCAAACCTGAGCGTTGCCGAGCGGTGGTTCGCCTGTTGAGGTAGGCTTGAAGTTCTTCACCTCGGGCAGTTGGAGTGGCAGGCACTCCTCAGGCAGCACGTATGGCATGCCATCCTTGTAATAGATAGGGAAGGGCTCGCCCCAGTAGCGCTGGCGGCTGAAGATAGCGTCGCGCAGACGATAGTTGACCTTCACGCGTCCCAGGCCCTTGCGGGTGACGTACTCCTTCATGGCTTGGATGGAGTCCTTGACGCAGAGACCGTTGAGGCTGAGTTCGGCGTTCGACGAGTTCTTCATGATGCCTTCCTTGGCATCGAACGAACCCTCGTTGAGGTCATAGTCGCCTTCGATGAGCGGGATGATGGGGAGGTTGAAGTGCTTGGCAAAAGCCCAGTCGCGCGAGTCGTGGGCCGGAACAGCCATGATGGCACCTGTGCCATAGCCGGCGAGCACGTATTCGGCAATCCAGATTGGTATCTCATCGCCCGTAATTGGGTTGATGGCGTAGGCACCGCTGAAGACGCCCGTCACCTCATGTCCGGCCTGGCGCTCCAGTTCGGTCTTGTGCTTGCACTTGTCGAGGTAAGCCTCCACTTCGGCCTTGTGGTCGGACGTGGTTACCATCTGCACATATTCGCTTTCAGGAGCAAGCACCATGAAGGTTACACCGAACATGGTATCGGCGCGAGTGGTAAAGATGGTGAACTCGAGAGGCTTGCCGTCAGCGGTCAGTGTCTGTGGGTTGTCGTTGGGCACCACCTTGAACTGTGCCTCGGTACCTTCCGAACGTCCTATCCAGTTGCGCTGGGTCTCCTTCAAGGCATAGGTCCAGTCGATGGTCTCCAGACCGTCGAGCAGACGCTGGGCATAAGCAGAGACGCGGAGGCACCACTGGCGCATGAGTTTCTGCTCGACGGGATAACCGCCACGTTCGCTCACGCCATTGACAACCTCGTCGTTGGCCAGCACGGTGCCGAGCATGGGACACCAGTTCACCATTGTCTCGCCCAGATAGGCGATGCGATAGTTCATCAGGGTCTGCTGCTTCTCCACTTCGGTCTTGGCCTTCCAGGCTTCGGCAGTGAAGTCGAGCTCGACGGAGCAGGCGGCATTAACGCCCTTGCTGCCATTGGCCTCAAATCGAGCGACAAGGTCGGCGATGGGCTTAGCTTTCTGCGCATCGTTGTCGTAATAGGCTTCGAACATCTGCGCAAAGGCCCACTGTGTCCACTTGTAGTAGCCAGGGTCGCAGGTGCGTACCTCGCGGCTCCAGTCGAAGCAGAAGCCGATACGGTCGAGTTGCTCGCGGTAACGCGCAATGTTCTTATCGGTGGTGATGGCGGGGTGCTGTCCCGTCTGGATGGCATATTGTTCGGCGGGCAGGCCATAGGCATCGTAGCCCATCGGGTGAAGAACGTTGAAGCCACAGAGGCGCTTGTAGCGTGAGAAGATGTCTGAAGCAATGTAGCCGAGTGGGTGGCCTACGTGAAGACCCGCTCCCGAAGGATAGGGGAACATGTCGAGCACGTAGTACTTGGGCTTCTTGTGGTCAATCTCGACCTTGTAGGTCTGATCCTTGACCCACTGAGCCTGCCAGCGCGGCTCGATTTCTCTGAAGTTGTATTCCATTTTTATGTAGAGTTAATAATTGTTCGAAGAGTTAAGAGGGGTTCGAAGTGGCCTGCAAATCCTTTAACAAAAGTTCCATCACTAGGAGGATGATGTGTTCGGCGATGCCGGCACGTATGAGTTTAGGTTTGTCGCGGAGTATTCCGTTATAGGCATACGCGGTGTCGTTTGCCTTCTTGTATCGTTCGACGGCAAGAGGGATGTCTTGGTCCTGGAGGGCAATATGACCGCCCAGAATCCAATCGTCCATATCGGGCTCAGGACGGCTCAGCACCATACGAATGAATCGCTCGGCTCGCGTATGGTCGCAGGTCAGGAAGAGGGCGTTGGCCAATTCGCGATGCACGCGCAGTTGCCCTTCCTTCTTGATGTCGGCCTTGTAGAGTATCTCGATGGCTTCATCTATGCGGTCCTGACAGGTGAGGCATCGTCCCAGGCGCATCAGCATCGTCGGGTCGTCGGGGAAATGATCGAGCGCCTCGTGGAGCACTTGTCCCTCTATCTCATATTCCTGTGCTTCGTGATAAGCATCAGCCAGATGGCGAAGTGTCCACTTGTTGCTGGGGAAGAGGGTGTTGCACTTGATGAGCGTCTGCGTGGCCTTGCGTTTGTCGTAGCTGCTTTCGCCGTTCCACATAGCGTAGTAGAGTTTCTGCAGGGTCTCCTCGGTCACTTCGTGCTTGAGTAGGGTACTATAAGTGATGCATGCCTCGTCCCAACGTTCCTTGCGGAAAAGGAACTCAGCGGTCTTCTTCAACTGGTCAGGGTGGCTAATGCCGTTGCAGAGCCATTTGTTCTGGCTCAAGTCGAGGTTGCGATCGAAGAGTGGATAACGCATCTCTTCGCCCTTGGGATGCATATTGCAGTAGCGGAAAAGGTCATGCAGATAGTTGCGCATTACATAGAGTGGACTTACCGGCAGGATGTCGTCGAAGACCAACCCTTTCTCTTGCAGTTTCTCGCTGATGTTGGCCATCAAGTCCTTGTTGTAGGCCTGCATGGTCATAAACGAACCGTACTTGTCGGTGTTGCATTGGGCAACCGAAGCCATCATCATCCGCGTCCACGGCAGTGCCTTGGGGTTCTCGTCGAGCACGGCCTTGATGTCGGGTTGCGTAAGGCTGAAGGGTTCGAGCCAATGGTGACGTGTACCTTCGCCGCTGAAGAACTTGATTTTCTTGAGGTGGGAGAACATCGATAGGGTGGTGTCGATGCCTTCAGTGATGAACTCGAAGAATTCCCTGACGCGTTCCTGCTCGCTGAATTCATCCTCTTCGCCATCCTGGTTGATGATCTTGTGCAGTTTCTTGTCGAAGGAGAATGCCTCACGGCACTGCAAAAGAGCAATCTGTATGTCGAATAGCAAATCGGGCTGGCTCTCGCAGATGAACTGGTATTGCTCGCGCAGACGGGGCAGATGTTCGATGCGATGGGTATGGATGAGGGCGACAAAAACCAATGTGATCCACGCCTGCATCTGAAGTTGCACCGGCTGATCGTCGAGCGTATAGGTGTAGAGATCCTCCACCATGCGGGCATCGAAGTTCTGTGTCAGGTGCAGCGTGATGGCCGAAAGGATGGTGGCACGCACATATTCGGGTATACCGTCGTTGAGCATGGCCTTATGCAGCTCCTTGCGATCTGCCTTAGGTATATGTCTGCTTTCTGCCACTTGCTCGAAGATGCGGTTGAGGCAATGGTCATCTTCCGGCTCGGCCAGAAGTTGCTCGAGGAGTACACTGACGTTTTCCTCGAAGGGTAACTCCACAGGTTGTTCGGCATCGTAAAGGCTTTCGGCAAGTTTCCAGGCACGCTCCATCAGGATGTCGTGTTGTTCCTGAAGTTTGGGGTCGTGAGTTCCTTTTGCCAAAAAGGAGAGCATGCGGTCGTAGTCCTTCTGCACCGTTTCGGCCTCTTCGCCAATGGAATAAAGACGTGGCTCCAAAACACAATGCTTGCTGATCAACGTCAATGCATTTTGCAGTTGTCCGTTCACCAGCCGCCGCACTACTTTTTCGTATGTCCTAGCCTGCTTGTCTTTGTCCGCCATTCTCGGTTTTTAGTAAAAAATGCAGTAGGCTGATAAGCCGGGTTCCGTCCCTGTCTTTCGACAGGTGTCTGCCATTGATCTGAGTTCGCCATTACTGACGCACTTTAGCAATCTACCCCCTGGCTTGGACGGGCCGCCCTTCATGGACACAGTATCGTTTCCGACACGTACCAACCACCAGTATACATGATCTTACAACCCATGGGACGTACAGCCACGCCTTGTTACCAAGTGTGCGGTGAGCTCTTACCTCGCCTTTTCACCCTTACCCCTTGCGGGGCGGTTATTTTCTGTTACGTTAACCTAAACGTCGCCGCCTACCGGCTGTTAACCGGCATGGAGCCCTGTGTAGCCCGGACTTTCCTCTCGCGTGGAGCGAGCGACAGACAGGCCTACTGCGGGCGCAAAGATACGCAAAATTATTTAAAATGAATGTAAACGGAAATCAAAATTTTAATTCTTTGCCCCTTTTTTAATAGAAAATGTTAAAATTTCGTCCCATTTTAACTTAATTAGCTTAAACTTGTGTATCTTTGCATCGTCAAATAAGACGAAAAACAAGAAATCAACAATTAAAAATTCAAAAATAGTTATGAAAACAAGTAGTGTATTAAAGCTCTTAGGAGCAATGGTTGTAGTGAGCGGTGTGACTGCTGTAGCCACATTTAAGGTAATGGAGGGCAGGATGGTAAATACCCTTGCCCAGCAGGATAGTTCGATATCACTAACACCTACTGGCTTTTTCACCACCTCCACGGGTTCGGTGACCGATAATGACTTCACGCGTGCAGCCGAGAAGACGGTGAATGCCGTGGTGGGCATCACCAACAAGCAGGTACGTCAGACGCAGTCGTTCGGTGGTATGAACGATCCTTTCTTCGACTTCTTCTTCGGTCAGCGTGGCCAGCGTCAGCAGGAGCCTCAGTCGAGCGATCCGATGCCCGTTGGCGCCGGTTCGGGTGTCATCATCTCGAGCGACGGATATATCGTTACCAACAATCACGTGATTGACAAGGCTGACGAGCTCACCGTCACCCTCAACGATCGTCGTCAGTTCTCCGCAACTCTTGTGGGCACTGATCCTACCACAGACATCGCTTTGCTCAAGATTGATGCCAAAGACCTTCCCACAATTCCGATAGGTCAGAGTGATGCGCTGAAGATTGGCGAATGGGTACTTGCCGTGGGCAATCCATTCAACCTCACCAGCACTGTCACCGCGGGTATCGTCAGCGCCAAGGCACGTAGCATCAGCGTAGGCAGCAGCAAGCTCGGTATTGAAAGTTTCATCCAGACCGATGCAGCCGTCAATCCCGGTAACTCGGGTGGTGCCCTCGTCAATACGGCCGGCGAACTTGTGGGCATCAATACTGCCATCTATTCGCAGACTGGCAACTATGCAGGTTATTCCTTCGCAGTGCCTTCGAGCATCGTGAGCAAGGTTGTGACCGACTTGAAGCAGTACGGCACCGTTCAGCGTGCACTGCTCGGAATCATCGGTGGCGATGTCAATGCCGACGTGGTTGAGCAGAAGGATCTGAAGGTCAACGAGGGCGTTTATGTCGATCAGGTATCTGAAGATGGAGGCGCTGCAGAGGCAGGCATCAAGCCAGGTGACGTCATCACTTCGGTCAACGGAACCACCATCAATACTATGGCTCAACTCCAAGGCGAAATTGCCCGCTATCGTCCAGGCGATAAGGTGAAGGTCGTAGTCGATCGTAAGGGTGACAAGAAAAACTTCACCGTCACGCTCAAGAACACCAAGGGCAACACCGACGTGATCCAGACCAAGGGTATTGACAAATTGGGTGCCACATTCAAGAACCTCTCTTCCGAGGAACTCATCCGCTATGGCGTTCGTACAGGCGTACAGATTGATAAGCTTGAGACCAACGGACTATTCTACCGTGCGGGTCTGCGTGAGAAGATGGTCATCATCAAGATCAATGACCAGGCCGTGAAGAGCGACAAGGACATCGAGAATATCTTCAACCAGCTTACCACCAAGCGTTCTGCCGATCAGGATCCTGTGATGTTCATCGCCGCAGTTACTGCTCAAGGCCGTGTGGGTTACTTCGCTGTAGATCTTTCTAAGTAAGGTGATTTTTCTTCAATAGTTAGGGGCGTATCACGATTGCGTGATGCGCCCCTAAATTTTATCTAGATGTACTAGATATTCTAGATGTACTAGATTCTCTATTTGTCACTCATACTTCTTGCGATAAGCCTGTCGACAGGCGCCGAAATTGAAGAAGACGCCTCTCACGTCCTCGGCATTCGGCTGGACCCTCAGATATTCCACGTTGTCGTTGCAAAGCGAGTCGGATTCGATTTGCAGACCCAGACGGTTCAGCACTTCGTATTCATGCTCGAGGTTGATAACGTGGATGGCATCATCAACATCTGTACCATCACCGCTCGACACGATGGCATCGAGTAGTGCATCCTGCTTGTTGTTCCACAGCAAGTGGCTCACCGTGTCTTTCAACTGAAGGTACGAGAATGCGAGTGTGGAGATGGCAAGCAGGTCGAATGGATCGTCCTCCAGTGCCGATTGCGCCACTTTGATGGCCTCGGTGCAGGTTGACTTGCTGCCATTGGTGTTGACCAGTTCGCGGCGTATCTCGAAGAGTTTCTCCCTTTCTTTCTGATAGGGCACGAAGTCCTCTTGGAGCGTATAGCCATAGTAGAGGCAACGATATTGCTCGAGGGTGAGCGTGGTATCGTTTTCCAAGTATCTCCGCATGAGCTGTGGATAGTAGTTCGGGCTCTTGCTGTTCTGTATCGATGTGCGGATTTCGCGATAGTTGGGCGCGACGACTTCCTGTGCCGTCATATGCCCTGCCAGCATGGTCAGCGCAATCGATGCAATTCCTATCTTATTTGAAATATTCATCATTATATTATTTCTTCACGCGATTCGGTATTAAGTTATATCGAAATTACGTTATAACGGGATTCCGGTATTCCGAAAAAAACGAACCCTTCGAATCTTTCTAAACTCCTCTTAACCTTTCGAACCTTTCAAAACCCCTCTTAACCTTTCTAAACCTTTAAAATGGAGCTTCCCCTGGTTCGGGTGCGCCGAAGCTGCCCGAAGGAGCTTCGAAACCATTAGGCTGTTGTGACATATCGGGACGTGGTTCGTTGTCCATACGAGACGTCAGTTCGTGGTCACCGCTCCAAGGGGTGAGGGTGGGGGTGAGGCTCGAGTCCTCGTCAAGGTTCTGGAAACGAACGAACTCGCCACGGAACCTCAGGCGAACGTCGCCTACTGAACCGCTACGATGCTTGGCGATGATGATTTCGGCCAGGCCGCGCAGGTCGTTGCCTTTCTCATCCTCGAAGATCTTGTAGTACTCGGGACGATGGATAAAGCACACCATATCGGCATCCTGTTCGATGGCACCCGACTCGCGAAGGTCGGCCAACTGGGGACGCTTTCCCTCGCCTTGGCGAGTCTCGACACCACGGTTCAACTGCGACAGTGCGATGATCGGGATGTCGAGTTCCTTGGCCAATCCTTTCAGCGAACGCGAAATGGTCGAAACCTCCTGTTCGCGCGAACCGAATTGCATACCAGCGGCCGTCATCAGCTGCAGGTAGTCGATCATAATGATCTTCACGCCATGTTCGCGCACCAGTCGGCGGGCTTTCGTGCGAAGTTCGAATACCGACAGACCTGGGGTGTCGTCTACATAAATGGGGGCACCTTGCAGTTGGGTGATTCGAGTGGTCAGTTTGGTCCACTCATCGCTGGTCAGCCTACCGCTCTTCACCTTCTCGCCCGAGATTTCGCAGACGTTCTGCAGCAATCGGTTCACGAGCTGAAGGTTACTCATCTCCAAGCTGAACATGCCGACGGGAATGTTGTAGTTCACCGCCATGTTCTTCACCATCGAAAGCACCAGCGCCGTCTTGCCCATGGCAGGGCGTGCTGCGATAATCACCAGGTCGGTGTTCTGCCAACCGGAGGTGATCTTGTCAAGGTCGTGGAAGCCAGAAGGCAGACCCGATAGGCCGTCGTCGCGATTCGAAGCCTGCTCGATCTTCTTCAGCGCATCCTGAATCACAGGGTCAATCTGGATGACGTCCTTCTTGATGTTGTGCTGCGAGAGTTGGAACAGCTCTCCTTCGGCACTTTGCATCAAGGCGTCGATGTCGGTCGTCTCGTCGAATGCTGCCGACTCGAGTTTGCCTGCATAGTTGATCAGTTGGCGTGCCAGCGACTTCTGGGCGATGATTTTCGCATGATACTCGATGTTGGCCGCCGAGCCCACCTTGCCCGTCAGAGTGGCGATGTAGTAGGCACCGCCCACCTCTTCGATCACACCATTGCGTTGCAGACGGTTGGTCACCGTCAGCATGTCGATAGGTTCCTGGTTGAATGCCAGTTCCTGGATGGCAGCAAAGATCAGCTGGTGCTTGTGGTCGTAGAAAGATTCGGGCTTCAGCAGGTCGGAGATTACCGAGTAGGCGTCCTTTTCGAGCATAAGGGCACCCAGCACAGCCTCTTCCACCTCGGTGGCTTGAGGCTGTACCTTGCCCAAAGCAGGTTGCTGGGGCGATTGTGTACGGGTATTGCGACGGTTGGCCGGCGCACCTCCGTTTGGACTAAAGTTGTTGTTCGTAGGCATGTCGCATTAGAGGCCGGCCAGGAGTCCCTTCTTGCGGCGACGCATCTCGTTCTGGTTGGCCAGGTCTTCGTCGATGAGGATACGGCCGCAGTATTCGCAGGTAATGATCTTTTTGCGGAGCTTCACATCAATCTGACGTTGTGGGGTCACCTTGTTGAAGCAACCCGAGCACGATTCGCGCTCGATGGGAACGATAGCCAGGCCGTTGTGTGCCTTGCGGTGGATGCGCTGGAACGTTGTCATCAGGCTCTTGTCGGTCATCGAGTTCTCGATCTTCTTGGCCTTCTCTCGCATTACTTCCTCCTCGTTGCGGGTCTCGGCGATGATCTCGTCCAACTCGCCCTTCTTGGTCTCAAGGTCGCCACGGCGCTCCTCCACTTCCTTGCGGCAGTTGGCCTCTCTCTCTTCGAACAAGGCAATCTGGTCGAGGTTCTCGCGGATGCGCTTGTTGGCCAGTTCGATTTCCAGACCCTGATACTCGATCTCCTTGGTCAGGAACTCATACTGCTTGTTGTTCTGTACATCATCCTGCTGATGGGTGTACTGCTCAATCAGCTCTTCGGCCTGGGTGATCTTCTCCTGCATATCCTGGATCTTGTGATGGCAGGCCTCGATGTCCTCGTGGAACTTGGCAATGCGGGCGTTGAGTTCTTCCACCTCGCGTTCCATATCCTCCACTTCCTGTGGCAGTTCACCACGCAGACCCTTGATACGGTCGATTTCCGAAACGTAAAGCTGCAGCTTGTAAAGGTTAGCCAGCTTCTCTTCTACACTGAATTCTTTTTCAATCTTTGGCATAATAATATAAAAATAACAATTAACAATTAATAATTAACAATTTTGTTTTGGGACACAAAAAAGCCATATACCCGTCGTTTTTGGTCTAAACCATTGGTCATGACGTGATTTTGTCATAACCCCTGGTCACCATTCCCATTCGGCCGAGTAGATCAGGTCGCGTGGGCGGACGTTTATATAGCATCTTTTGTCTTTTAGCGGTTGCAAAGATAGGACAAAAATGCCAAAAAAACAAATTTTTTGGTCGTTTTATCAAATTTTTTTGCAAATAAGGAATAATTGTTATAATTTTGCATTTGTATTTAACAATTGACAAATGTCAAATTACAATTGGGGCTTCCCCACTATTCATCAATCTAGAACTCAAAATTCATAACTAAAACCAATAAAATTATGAAAAAACTGATTCTTTCGGCCATCGTCTTGTCGATGGCGGCAACAAGTGTAATGGCAGAAGATGCTGCCGAAGATGCCAACAAGCACTGGACCAAGTCGGGCAATGCCAGCCTGCAGTTCACCCAGGGCTACATTTCGAAGAACTGGTACAAGGGCGGCGTGTCGAGTTTTGCTCTGCTCGGTACTGCTGATTACACATTCAACTACAAGTATGAGAAGTTCGCTTGGGACAACGCTATCGAGGCCAAACTCGGTTTCGTGAACGCAAGCAGTCAGTATCGCACGTTCATCACCAATAACGATATTCTCAAGTGGACCACCAAACTTGGTTATCAGGCCACCGAGCATTGGTACTATACCGTGCAAGGTATTGCTCAGACACAGTTCTGCACTGGCTGGCAGGAGGTAGACAATGATGTGGTCGAGATTTCGAAGTTCCTCAACCCAGGAACCATCAACCTTTCTGTCGGTATGGACTGGAAGAAGGAGACCGAGAAGATCAAGTTCTCAGTTTACATGTCGCCCTTTGGCTACAACCTCAAGTTCGTCAGTGATCCTCGTCGTGCATACGATTCAGACGGCGTTTGGCATAAGGGTCGCATCGATGGCACCCAGTTTGGTCTGCATCCCGGAGACTTCAACCTGTATGACTTCGGTGTGGGTGCCAAGGCTACCCTCGAGTACAAGGTCTGCAAGTATTTGACTTGGAACAGCCAGGCTACCTACTATTCTCCTCTTTGGGATTGCGGCAAGTACAAGAACAACGTATATACCGAGGTCGATTGGGAGAACACCTTCGATATGCCTCTCAACAAGTATTTCTCGACCAAGCTCTACACGCACCTTCGTTTCGACGACGCTGTAGCTCCTGAGAAAAAGGGTGAGGGCTGGGGTTACTTCCAGTTCACCGAGCTCCTCAGCTTCGGTCTTTCATACAAGTGGTAATGAAACTTTATGACATCGCCTGCGCCATCGAAGCCTTTGCGCCTCGTGAACTGCAGGAATCGTATGACAACGCTGGCCTCCAATGCGGTGATCCCCGCATGGAGGTCAGTCGCGTCCTTATCTGTCTCGACATCACCGAAGAGGTGATTGAGGAGGCTCGTCAGCGCAACTGTCAGATGGTGGTGAGTCATCATCCGCTGCTCTTCCACGGGCTGAAGGTCGTCAATCCTGAGAGCGACTACATCAGCCGTATCCTCATGGCTGCCATCCGTTATGGTATCGGCATCTACAGCGCCCACACCAACCTCGACAAGGCTCAGGGAGGTATCAATCATCGTTTGGCAGCTTTGCTCGAACTCACCGACGTACGTCCGATGTCGGAGTGTGGCGTTCTAGGAAAACTTCCTCGCTCCATGTCTGCACAAGAGCTGCTTGTATATCTCCGGACGAAACTCTCGGCCGGGATTGCTGATGCCACCTCATCCTGTATTTTGCGCTATAATCGCGAAGCCGCTTGTCTTCGTCCAGACGCTTCTCCAATCAACTGTCTTGCCCTTTGCGGAGGCTCCGGCAGCGACTTCATCGCTGAAGCCGAGTCATTGAGTGCTGATGCCTATCTCACGGGAGAAATGCATTATCATAGTTGGTTTGGCCATCCCGACATCCTCCTCATCGAAGCCGGTCATTTCGAGACCGAGCAGATTGCTCCCGCTCTGCTGGCCGATATCATCTCAGAGGCTTGTCCTGACGTGGAATGTCTCACGTCCAACTGCCATCATAGCCCGACACTGTTTGTTTGAGATCCTTTGAAGGTTAAAAAATTAATCAGTTTTTTCAGCGTAAGAGACGAAATGACTGCTTTTTTTCATCTTTTGAATGAAAAAAAAGCAGTCTTTTTGATTGTAGAATCGAAAAAAGTATTATATTTGCAGCGAAGAATCATCTGCATAACCAAACTTACTAACTGACCCTATAGATGAAAAAACTTATTTATTTCCATGGCTTTGGTTCATCAGGAGAAGGAAGTACGGTGAGAACTCTTAGAGAACTTTTACCTCACTGGACTGTAATCGCACCTGACATTCCTGTTGATCCAAAAGAAGCGTTACCTTTTTTGAAGATGTTATGTGAAAGGGAGCAGCCCAATGTGATTGTTGGCACCAGTATGGGTGGAATGTATGCTCAGCAGATGCGGGGCTTCAATCGCATCTGTGTCAACCCTGCGTTCGACCTGCCCCAACATAAAGATATTTTGTATGAAGGCACCTTTGAGTTCTTCAATCCGCGGAAGGATGGAAAAACTACTTTCACTATCACACCCGAAATCATCCAACATTTCGCTGAGATGGAGGCGCACCAATTTGACGGCATTACCGATGAAGATCGTGAGAATGTCTATGGCCTTTTTGCAGACAACGACACCACAGTCAATTGCGAGGATATCTTTTGCAAATACTATAAAAACGTGATTCACTTTCATGGAGAACATCGTTTGAATAGGCAAGTCGTTGAAGAGACGTTGATGCCATTGATCATATAATTTCATCTTGGAAGGGAGGCGAAGACTGCTGACCTGGAAGACAATATGGACATCAGCCGACTGTATCCGATTTCTATATTTGTCAGACAATCGACATAAACCATATTGGATGTTGTATGGATTAGACCAACTACTTCACCAAATGGTGGTGATAGTTATTTGGTATTCTGCTATACACTAAGAAAGTTTACACTTTTGTGTTTTTCTTGAAATAACTTGGCCTTTTTCTTCATCGAAGCATAGAATATGGATAGAATTCGCGGCAAAGAGCTTTGAAAAGATGTTCCAATTGACTCTTGTTTCAGCCACTATTGGCCCCTGAATGGGCCATCATGGTGATCTTTTCCTTACAAACGAGACCCGGATACTGAAAAAATGTCCCGCTGAAATGTGCTCTGAGAATGGGGAAAAGTATTGGAACAAGGAGGTTTTATATGTCTTTTGATGCCTATGCGAGCAGAATTTTTATGATTTCTGGTCGTTTTTCAAGGTTTTGCATCATAGGGAAAGAGCATCTGCTTGTTTGTATTTTGTTGTAATTCAGCCTTTTAGGTAATTTGTAATACTCGAGTGTTCCAGTTGTTCCAGTTGTTCCAGTTTTTTTTGATGATTCAGGAACCCAATTTGTCATTTCTTTTATTATATAACTATCTATATATTAATTATATATATAATAATAAAGGAAGAAAATTGTCGTTTTTAATATGCTTATAATTAATTGGAACAATTGGAACAACTGGAACGCTCTGCCTCGATTCGAGTTCTCCTATAATGCCTTTTAGAGCAGAACGGATTGTCTTACATCAAGGCGTGGCATCGTGTGGTGCTGCACCTTTTTTGATTATTGTACTATCTGTTCGCAAATGGTGCAATCTTGCGGTGAGATGGTACTAAGTGTACACAAGTAGTACAATCTTGCGAAGAGGATTGTATCAATTGCGCACAAGTAGTGCAATCTTGCCGTGAGATTGTATCAAGTGTACACAGGCAGTACAATATTGCGGCGAGATTGTACCAAGTGTACACAAGCAGTGCAATCTTGCCGTGAGATGGTATCAAGTGTACACGGGCAGTACAATATTGCGGCGGAGATTGTTCCACGTGTACACAAGTAGTGCAATATTGTGGTGAGATGGTACTATTTGTCCGCAACTAGTACCGTCAACGTCATAGAGCATTAAGTTGCGCGACACGAGGCTTGCTCCAACGGAAATGTCACTCTGACGGCCGACATAATGCTTCCTATTACGGGAAATAGCACTCTGACGGCCGACAGGATGCTTTCTTCTACAGGAAATAACACTCTGACGGCCGACATAATACTTTCTTCTACGGGAGATAGTACTCTGACAGCTGACACGATGCTTTCTTCTAAAGAAAATAGCACTTTGACGGCCGACATGATGCTTGCTTCTACGGGAAATAGCACTCTGACGGCCGACGCGATGCTTTCTTCTACGGGAGATAGTACTCTGACGGCCGACGTGATGCTTTCTTCTACGGGAAATAGTACTCTGACGGCCGACGCGATGCTTTCTTCTACGGGAAATAGCACTCTGACGGGCGACATAATGCTTGCAACAAAAACGGCATAACCATTCTTAGCCAAGATTGGTCATGCCGTGATTTAAAATAGGTCATTCCTTGTTCGAAATGATTTTTAGAAAAGATGTATGACAAATTAGCGTGTTTTAAAGCAATTTCAGCGTATCGCCCTCGACATCCACGCGTGCTGTGCCGCCTTTCTTGAGGCTGCCGAAGAGTATCTCGCGCATCAGCATAGGATTGAGCAGCTGGTTGATCTGTCGATCCATTTCGCGTGCTCCCATCTCGCGGGTATAGCCCTTTTGGAGTAGCAGGTCATGTGCTGCAGGGGTGAGTTCGAGGGTGACATTTCGAGCGGCGAGGCGCTGGCTGAGCTGGCGCAATTTCTTGTCGAGAATCATACCTGCCATGGTGTGATCCATATCGTTGAAGACCACGGTGCCCGAGAGTCGGTTGAGGAACTCGGGCTTGAACGTCTTCTTGACCGAGCCGAGCATGGCCTGGCCAGCCGAGACAGTGCTGCCGAAGCCGATGTTGGCACGATGAGCATACTGTGCACCGGCGTTGGAGGTCATCACGAGGATGACGTGGCGGAAGTCGGCCTTCTGGCCCTTGTTGTCGGTGAGTCGGGCATAGTCCATCACTTGGAGCAGGATGTTGTAGATGTCGCTATGCGCCTTCTCGATCTCGTCGAGGAGAAGCACACAGTTGGGCGTTTTGCGGATAGCATCGGTGAGCAATCCACCATCCTCGTAGCCTACATAGCCGGCGGGAGAACCGATGAGTTTGGCCACGGTGTGCTTCTCGGTATATTCCGACATATCAAAGCGTACAAGCTGGATGCCCAGCTCCTGGGCGAGCACACGGCAGACTTCGGTCTTGCCCACACCCGTGGGACCTACGAAGAGGAGCGAGGCAATAGGCTTCTGGTCTTCGAGCAGACCTGCCTTGCCCATCTGCACGGCTTCGACCACCTGACGCACGGCATGGTCCTGTCCGTAGATCTGTGCGGTGATGCGCTCGTAGAGCGTTTCGAGGTTCTGGCTATCCTCCTCGTGCAGCGACTTGGGGTCGATCTTGCAGACACGGGCCAGCACGTCGTTGATGAGGTCGCGATCGACCCATTGTGTCTTCTGCGCCACCATCTTGCCTTTGAGTTTGCGCATCAGAGGATGCAGTTCACGGTAGGCACCGGCCTCGTCGATGAGGTCGATGGCCTTGTCTGGCAGGAAGCGGTCGCTGATGTGCTTGGCCGAAGCTTCCACGGCATAGCGCAGCACGCCCTTAGCATACTTCACGCCATGGAACTCCTCGTACTTGGTTTGCAGCCCTTCGAGGATGCGGATGGTCTCTTCGACAGAAGGTTCGGGGATGTCGATCTGCTGGAATCGACGCACCATACCCTTGCTCTTCTGGAAGTAGCGGTTGTACTCCTGGTAGGTGGTGGAGCCGATAAAACGTATCTGTCCGCCTTCGAGGTAGGGCTTGAGCATATTGGAACCGTCGAGCGAGCCATCACCAGCCGAGCCCGAGCCAACCAGGGTGTGAATCTCGTCGATATAGACGATGGCATTGCCTTCGGCGATAACGCCTTCCATCACGGCCTTGATGCGCTTCTCGAAGTCGCCGCGATAGGTCGTTCCAGCCACCATCGAGCCCATATCCATCTGGTAGATGGTGGCTCCACGCAGACGTTCGGGCACATCGCCGCGCTCAATGCGTTCGGCCAAGCCATAGACGAGTGCAGTCTTTCCGACACCAGGTTCTCCCACATGCAGCGGGTTGTTTTTCTCGCGTCGGCAGAGTACCTGGATGGTGCGATCGAGTTCGGCTTCACGTCCGATGAGCGGATTGTGCTGGTCGAGTTGATCGTTGATGCAGGTGACGAGGTTGCGCCATCTGACGTCACGGTCGGGATCGCGTTCGGTGTCGAAGTCGGTCGGGATGTCATCGAAATCGTCATCGTAACGATCGCTTTGGGGCGAAGCATGTAGTGGCAACGTTTCCCCATTCATGGCCATGACCACGCAATTGAGGAACTCCCCGGGATCGTCGGTGAAGGAATGGACAATATCATAAAGTGCTTGCGAGTCTTCGAGGTGCATGATGGCATTGAGTGCATGGGGGATATCCACCTCGTCGTGCCCAGAACTGGCTGCCATCTGTTCGCTGATGGCGATAACCTGGATGAGTTGGGCTGAGGCGAGCAGCTCGTAGTCGCCAACGTCTTCGGGCACCTCGTTGGAACTCTCGTTCATTGCACATTCCAAATTGTTGCAAAAGACTTCCTTGTCGTACTGATAACTGCGGAATATGGCTTCAAATTCGGGTTGCTTGACAATGCCAAACAATAAATGTTCGGGCGTCACGAACTCGTGGCGGTTGCTCCATGCATATTTGAATGCTATTTCGTAGGCTTTGTTCAGCCGTTCTGTTCTGTTCATCTTGTTTTTTCTCCTCTATGATTCCAATTGTTATTTGTTAATTATTAATTGTTATTTTAAAAAGGAATATCCCTTTCTTCGGGTTCCCAAGTGAGTTTGAAGGGGAAACCTTTGTCGCGTGCCATGCGCATGGCCTTCTGGCTCTTGCTGACGGCGATGTCGAGGGTGTAGAGGCCAACGATGGCCTTGCCTTCCTTATGGACTTTTAGCATGAGTTGGTTTGCCTCTTCTTCGGGCTTGAAGAAGACCTTGCGGAGCACTTCGACGACAAACTCCATGGTGGTGAAGTCGTCGTTGTGCATGATGACGCGGTACATGCGGGGTATGTCGTGCGAGAGGCGAGTGCGCTCACGGACGTCAGATTGTTGTTTTGCCATTTCAGAGGGGTTTCAAAAAGTTTCGTCGGATGTTGCGGGTGCCGTTGCCGAACTGTACGGTGTAGGAGCCGCGTGCTTCATTGTAGTCCTGGATGATGCCTTCGCCCAAGACGTCGTGCTTGACGCGAGTGCCAGGGGCAAGGATGTCGCTGCCCGAGGGAGCGGTGCAACCATCGGCCGTGATTCCACCTTGGCTGAAATCGAGACCCAGCGAGCGAACCATCTTCGAGGACTCCTGCCAAAGCAATTCGTCCATATCGCCTTCGGTGACGAAGAGACTGCGCTTGATTTCGCGCAGGAAGCGGCTGGGATACTTCGAGAGTCGTGCTGCTGCGCTGAACCCTTCGCTTTCGGTGAGGAAGAGTTCTCGTTCGGCACGTGTCACCGCCACGTACATCAGTCGTCGTTCCTCTTCTTCGCCGTCGCCCTTGCGTTCGCGCAACGTCTTCATACTGGGGAAGATGCCTTCGCTCAGTCCTGTGACGAATACGTAGGGGAACTCGAGGCCCTTGGCCTGGTGGATGGTCATGAGGCGTACTTTCGGCCTTGCCTTCTTTGCTTGGGCATCGGCAGTCGAACCTTGGCCCTTGGCTGCTGACTTGCCTTGCTTCATTTCGTCGAGGTCCATATTGGTGTAGAGGGCAATCTCCTGAAGGTAACTGCTAATGGTGAGCACTTCATCCTGCTGATGTGCCTCCTCGTAGGTCTGCACACTTTGGAGCAGTTCGGTGAGGTTTTCAAGACGGTCGGTGTCGTCATCCTCACGCAGCAGTTTCTTGTAACCACTTTCTTCGAGCACCATGTCGAGCACATCGCTGATGACGTGGTCGCGGCGCTGCGTGCTGACCACGGTGCCGTGCTGGTCGAGGAGGATGGGCAGTTTCATGCGTTCTTCGACGAGCTGGCGGCAGCGCTCGATGAGGTCGATGAAGGCAATCATCGTCTCCTTGTAGAGTTCGCGGGCGCTGATGTGACGTTTGAGTGCCTCGTAGAGCGTCGTGCCATCCTGATCGGCAAAAGCCTTGAGGCGACTCAGGTATGCCTTGCCCACTTTGCGGCTGGGCACGTTGCAGATGCGCAGGAAGGAGAGGTCATCGCCCTGGTCGATGAGGCGCAGATAGGAGAGGGCATCCTTGATTTCGGCGCGGTCAAAGAAGCGGACGCTGCCCCAGATGACGTAGTCGATGCCAGCGTGGACAAGCGCCTGTTCGATGCCTCGGCTCAGATAACTGGCGCGATAGAGGATGGCGAAGTCGCTGAGGGTGGGTTGCGGTTGGCGTTCGGAGCCAAGCTTGGCTCCGACATCAACAGAGGCGGGACCGACTGAGTCGGTGTCGGCAGATGGGCAGAGCGAGCGGATCTTGCCGACAATCCAGCGGGCTTCCTCCTCGTCGCTGCGCCCGTGGAAGTGGGTTACCTTGGTGCCGCCGTCGCGGGTGGTGAAGAGGTTCTTGGGGACGCGGTTACGATTACGGCTGATGACCGAATTGGCAACGTTGAGGATGGGGGAGGTGGAGCGATAGTTCTGGTCGAGGACGATGGTCTTGTCGTTCTGGAACTCGATGAACATCTTGGGTCGTGCACCGCGCCACTCGTAGATGGCCTGGTCGGGGTCGCCCACGATGAAGAGGTTGTGGTGGATGCCTTGCAAAGTTTCGACGATGGTCCAGTCGCTCTTGTTGCAGTCCTGAGCCTCGTCGAGCATGATGTACTCCATCTCGTTCTGCCAGTATTGGCACGCGTCGGGAAAGCGCTTGAGGATATGGATGGTGAAGAAGATGAGGTCCTGGAAGTCGAGTCCCAATGTCTTCTTCTGCAATTGCAGGTAACGTGCAAAGGCCATCTCGGCGGCTTGCTCAGGTTCGAGCGCTGATGGGTCGAAATGCTCGCTGAGCCCTTCGGTGAGCATCATGCGGTCGATATAGTTGGGCTGTTGCAGGAAGAGTGCCACCTTACGGTTGGCGGCAGCGTCGAGGAACTGTCCGACGGTTTCGACGGTGCGGTTCAATCCCAGTTCTTCCATTACCTGCTTGGCAAGTTGTTTCTGGTCGTCTTCGTCGAGGATGGTGAACGACTTGGGATAACCGAGGCGATGAATTTCCTGACGCAGGAACTTGACGCAGAAGCCATGGATGGTGCAGACGAAGTCGTTGTAGTCGCCGCTACCCACCAGCTTGTGGATGCGCTGACGCATCTCCTGTGCAGCCTTGTTGGTGAAGGTGAGGCAGAGGATGTTGGCAGGATCGACACCCAGCACGTTGACCAGATAGGCATAGCGGCAGGTGAGCGCCTTGGTCTTGCCTGACCCCGCTCCGGCCACCACGCGGATTCTGCCCTCGGTGGCCTCTACTGCTTCGCGTTGCCTGCTGTTGAGGCTGCTGATATAGTCGTCCATAATGTCTTCGTTGGAGTTCTCGGAGTACTCGGACTATTCGGAGTCCTCAGAGTTTCGGATTATTCGGAGTACTCAGAGTTCTCGGATTATTCAGATTGGGTGGACTTCTTTTCCCAGGATTCCTTCTTGACGAGCCATTCCTCGTAAGTACGCTTCCAGCGGTTGTGGGTCCACAGCCAGTATTGGGGCGCTTCGAGGATGTTCTTTTCAAGGAGACGCGTGTAGAGTTCGGTAATCTCGAATTCCTGCGTCTGCTTGCAGTCGCGCGCCATAGGCACGAAACGCACGTTCCAATATCCGCGACGAGGTCGGGTGACGTGGAGGTAGTAGGCATCCATGTCGAACTGGCGTGTGAGTCGTTCGGAACCCGTGAAGATGGGCGTCTTGGGATGGTTAAGGAAGTTCGTCCAATAGTGTATGTTGCGCCAATGGGGCACCTGGTCGGCGATAAAGCCTACGAGGACAGGCCTGCCCTGCTGACGATAGCGGACAAAGTGACGCACCGACTGCTCGACGGGGATGTTGATGTCACCCATACGCTGTCGGATATATCCCATAAGTCGGTCCATCGCGGGGTTTTCAAGCGGATGGTAAAGTTGTGTGCATTGACCTATCTTCGGGTCGATCCAAAGTTGCAGGGAACTGATCCACTCCCAGTTGCCGTAGTGGCCAAGATAGACAGCGCAGTTCTTGCCGCGACGACAGGAGTCGAGGACAGGTTCGATGTCTTCGAAGTTCATGCGACGACGCATCTCTTCACGGCTGATGGAGATGAACTTGATGGCTTCGACAAGCAGGTCGCAGAAGTAGTGATAGAAATCCCTCTCCACCTTGCGGAGTTCGCCTTCTGTCTTGTCGGGAAAACTGTCCGTCAGGTTGCGGCGCACCACCTTTCGACGATAACGCACTACGCGATAAATTAAAAGGTAGAGCACATCGGACCAGAAGTAATGCCACCACATCGGGAGCAGCGAAACGGCATAGCCTGGCACGAGGATGATGTAGTAGAGCACCCGGTAGAAGATATTGTCTTGCTTTTTTGCCATTGTTTTATTTTTTGACGGGGTTCGGGATTTCGTAATGCCGTGATACCGAAAATCCGATATAACGGTATACCGGTATACCGGAATGTCGTTATTTCGAAAAATTATCGCCTAATGATAAGGCTATCATTTACCATACGCTGCATATAGCTTTGGATGATGGCCTTGGTGCGTTTGAGGCGGGCTTCGAGGATGGTTTGAGCCGCTGGATCGTCCTTGAGGTCGTGGGTCTGATACCAGTCACCCAGGATGTCATAGAGGGCACGGGGTTGCTCGCCGTCGAACTGGAGGAGATAGCCATCCTCGACATACTGGTAGATACCTCCTGCATAGTTGATGGCCCAGGTGAGGTTGTCGGGCGTGGTGAGCAGATCGCATCCGAAGGCGACGTATGGCTCATCGTAATGAAGGGCCGAGAGGACAGTGGGCATCACGTCGATTTGCTGGGCGATGGCATGACGACGCTGTGGAGCGACGAGCGTGCCTGTGGGGTCGAAGAGAATGAAAGGCGAGCCGAAGTATCCAAGGTCGGTCTGGTAAAAGGCCTGGTCGGTGAGGTTGGTGTGGTCGCCTGCGATGACGAATAGGGTGCGTTCGTACCAGGGCTCAGTGCTGACGCGTTCGAAGAAACGGCGCAACGAATGGTCAAGGTAACGGATGCACTTATGCATGGCGATGCCTTCTTCGGGGAAAGTGTCGCGGTACTGTTCGGGGATGGCAAACGGGTGATGCGAAGAGGCCGTGAAGACGGTGGTCATGAACGGTTCGCGCATCTCGGACATCTTCTTGCCATAGAACTGCAGGAACGGTTCGTCCCAGATGGCCCATGTGCCATCAAAATCGTCTTCGCCTCCGAAAGCTGGATCGGCATCATACTCGGTACGACCATAGTAGGAGTCGAAACCGGTGGCACGACTGAACGCCTGGAAGCCCATCGAGCCGTTTTGTGCACCATGGAAGAAGGCCGTTTCATAACCTTTGCCGCCAAGGCAGCGTGCCAAGCCACCTACTTCGTTGAGCGAAGCGGAAGTAAGGAAGAAGGGTTCGACGAACATCGGTATACCACTGAGAATGGAGGGCATGGCATCGATGGATTTGCGCCCGTTGGAAAACGACCAGTCGGTGGTGAAGGCGTGGCGGCAGATCTGGTCGATGAATGGTGTATAACCCTGGTAGTCATCGCCGCATTGACCGAGGTCGTTGAGTGCGCCAATGTATTCGCGGCCCAGACTCTCGACAATGATGACGACCACATTGCGCGGAACGAAGGCCGTGGTATCGGCAGGGTAATGCTCGGGGGTGAAGATGGCATCGAGTTCTTCCTGTGAAGCGAAATATCCGGGATCGACAAACGTCTTCTTGCCCAGCGTGCGAATGATCGAGAAGGGCGTGTTGAGCACGATTGCGGCATCGGCCGGACGGCTGACGTACTGATTGGCGTTGGAGATGGTAATGGGTCGCACAGCAGTGGTGAAGCCTCCGCGCATACCGGCCACGGTGAGTCCCACCATGACGAGCAATGCAGCAGTGAGGGTGGGGTAGTAGTTGCGGAGCCGAATAGGCTTGGCTTCATCCTCTTCGCGGCAGGGCAGGACGTACAGTTTATACATTGCCCAAATGAGTACGACGAACAGCAGAACGAGGTACCAACTGTGCAAAATCTCGGTGCCCACGATGTCTCCTAGATTGCCTTCGTTGGAGAATTCGCTAAAGACCGTGGCTGTGGTGCGACGTCCCGTGAAAGGGAAATAGACCGCATCGGCAAGATTGGCAATGATGCCGATGCCATTGAATACCAGATAGACGATGCGTACCACGCGATGATAGCGTGCATGCTCCTTCAGGTGGATGGGCAGGAGCATCAGTAACAGATAGAGCGCATTGAGATAGAGCAAGGCTGAGGTGTCGAACAACAGCGATCCGGCCAGCAGGTCGCTCCACGAATTCTGGAACAAACCTTCATGGAAGGCGGTCCAGTTAAGGGCAACATATACGACGCGGCAGATCATGAATGCCACGTAGGCCATCAACATGTTAAGAAGATAGGCTACGATGACCCCTGGGGCCGAACGTCGGAGAGAATCTATAGGTTTCAAAGTAGTTAATTGTTTGAGGGTAACTTTCGAATATCGGGTGCAAAGTTAGTCTTTATTTTGCAAAATGCCAAATGAATTGCACATTATTTCAAAATTATTCAAAGATAATTCATTTTTGCACGTCCAAGTTTTGCGGTTTTCTTTTCTTTTGTTAACTTTGCGGCGTTTTTTCAACATTCGAAAACGATAGGGGATGTTGGGTTATATATAAAAAAGGTATTATGCGAAAATTAATGATCATATTTGCCTCGGTGGTGGGCTTTTTCCTTGTCGGAACCATCATCTTTATGGTGTTCCACTACGGGGTATATGGACAATATGGTATAGGCGATTGGCTGCAGGTGCTCATCCACAGCGTGCCACAGGATCTCACAGTGGCTGGATATGTCGTGGCTGTCCCCCTGATTGTGAAACTGTTTCACCTATGGCTGCCGGGCAACTGGTATCGTCATCTGATGTATTGGGTGCTGGGTATCCTGTTCTTCGTCGTCCTTTTCTTGTGGCTCACCGACCTGGTGCTGTTTGGTTATTGGGGATTCCGACTTGATGCTACACCACTCATCTATCTGCTCGACAATCCTGCCGAGGCTTTGGCTTCGGCTCCCTGGTGGATGTACGTTTTGGGCATCGGAGGTATCCTCCTGATACTTTATGTCGTCGAATGGTTGCTGCACAAACTGATGCCGTCACCTCAGCGCAGTCATAGCCACTTGTGGCGTGAGGCATGCTCCAATCGTCCCGAACCGCTTCGAAGACGAATCATTCACACGCTGCAGGGCTTGCTGTTTGCGGGAATCGTTTTCCTCTGCATCCGTGGAGGAGTGAGCGAAAGCACGATGAATGTGGGCAGGGCATATTTCTCGACCGAGATGAATCTTAACCAGGCGGCTGTCAATCCCGTCTTTTCGTTCCTTTATTCTCTGAGTAAGCAGAAGAATTACGACGAGATGTATCGCTTCATGACTGATGAGGAGTGTGATGAGGCCCTTGACGAGCTGAATCGACTTACGGTGAACACTTCCGATTCGCTGAGAAGTAACCGACAGACATTGTTGAAGACCAATCGCCCGAACATCTTGCTCATCATTCTCGAAGGATTCAGCGGAAAGGCCTGCACAGCCCTATATCCTGATGCCGATCCACGCGTGATGCCCGAATTGACGCGACTCTACAAGGAGGGACTGGGCTGGACGCGCTTTTACTGTACCTCGTGGCGCACCGACCGTGGCGTAGCTTCGATATTGGCCAGTTATCCTGCTCAACCCACCACGACGGTGATGAAGGACCAGTCGAAGTGCAATCATCTGCAGTATCTGCCCCAACGACTGAAGGAAGAGGGATATCATCCTCAGTTCTATTATGGTGGTGATGCCAATTTCACCAACATGTTGGGCTTCCTGCGTGCTGGAGGCATCGAAGAAGTGGTCAGCATGAACAACTTCTCAAGAGCAGAACGTATGCAGCAATGGGGTGCTCCCGATGAAGTGGTGTATAATAGGATATTGGAGGATGTTCGGAAAGGTGCGAAGGGTTCTGAATCTAAGGGAGAGGAAGAGCCATTCTTCAAGGTCGTGCTTACTTTGTCGAGTCACGAGCCATTTGACGTGCCTTCGTTCAACCGGCTCGAGCATCCGTTTGCCAATTCTTTTGCGTATGCAGATTCCTGCTTGGGCAGATTTATTGACGAGTTGAAAGCCGATACTCAGGTTTGGAACGACCTGCTCGTAGTCGTCCTACCTGACCATTGCAGTTATTATCCCGAGAATTTGGAGTTCCAGGAGCCCGACCGATACCATATCCCGATGGTTTGGACAGGTGGAGCTCTGCAGTTGCCATTGGACACCGAAGGCGTGGAGATTCACGACGCCTCGCTATGCATTCTACGATTACCCCGATGGTTTCGGCCTCCTTGCCGATGTGTGTGACACTACGGGCGTAAAGACCATCTGCTATACACAGGACAACCGTCAGGTGGATGTGCCGCTCAAGTGGAGCTATGATCCTGAACATCAAGCGCAGCGCTGGGGCAAGGCTTTCCTCCAGCGATTGTTTGACGATTTGGATAAAAGATAGGATTCTAAGGGATTCTTGGGGATTCTAAGGGATATTTAGGGATATTAAGGGACGTTTGTTTTTCTTGGCCAAAAAGTCTTGAAAGGCGAAGGTGATGTCCCTTAATATCCCTTAGAATCCCTTAATATCTATAAAATCCCTAACAGATTTTTAGGTAAAGCTCATGCAGCTGCTCGGTGAGTGTGCGCGGGTCGAAATGGCAGCGGGCATATTCCTCGGCTACTTCGGCCAGACGTTGTGCCATGCTGCTGTCGTCGAGCAGTTCGGTGAGATATTTGTGGATGGATTCGATATCGGCGGGGTCGCAGAGTAGGGCACCTGGTCCTGCTGCTTCGGGGAGAGAACTGACATTGCTGGTCAGAATGGGACAGCCTTGGAGGGCTGCTTCGACCACGGGCAGTCCGAAACCTTCATAATGGGAAGGATAGGCCATCAGGAGTGCTTTGGAATAGAGGGCTTGCAACACCTTGTTGTCGCTGACACCAGTCTCGATACGGACATACCGCTCGAGATGATGCTTTGCGATGTAATTCATTACGTCGCGCTTATATTCGTGGCCGTTGCCGACAACGAGAAGCGGGGGACGCTGCTCGGCAGGAATGAGCTCGAGGGCCTGGACGAGTCCCAGTAGGTTCTTGCGGCTGTTGATGCTGCCCACGTTGAGAATGAAGTCTTTGGGAAGGGCAGCCGAAAGCATTCCCGATGAAACCGCATCGGCAATGAGCCGGTCGGCTTCGTCGCTGGAGAGTGGTTTGTAGAAAAGTTCCTGGACGGGCTGATAGATGACCGAAATCTTGACTTCGGGAATGTCGTAGAAGCGCATCACATCCTTCTTGGTACTTTCGGAGATGGCAAGCACATGGTTGGCGATGTGGCAACTGCGACCATATTTGTAGTCGTAGATTTGGCGATCGATCCAATGGTACATCTGCGGGTAGGTGCGCCATGCCGTGTCGTGCAGGGTGACGATGGAACGCACGCCACTCTTCAGAATGTCGGCAGGAAGTTCGTTGGAGAGGCCATGGAAGAGTTCACAGCCGTCGCGTGCTGCCTTTCGTCCCAGTCGGAAGGTGCGCGAGAAGGTCTTCTCGTCATAGAGGAGATAGTCATCGTCGGGATAGAGCGCTTGCAATCCCTTGATGATGGCACGGCTGTAATTGCCGATGCCTGTGTGATTATGGTAATAGCGTTTGGCGTCGAAACCGATTTTCATATTATTTTATCTTATCAAAGCCCTCGCCAAACACGCCCTGACAGAACGTCTGACTGACCATGGCATTGGGGTCGATGGCCTTGACGAGGTTGAAAACGTACTGACTCTCGTATTTGCGGCAAAGCACCATCACCACCTCTACGTCGGACTTCGAATACCAACCTTCGCCATGCAGAATGGTCACGCCGCGATGGAGACTGTTGTTCATTGCGTCGGCAATTTTTTCATAACGCTTGGAGATGATGAGGAACTGAACGGTCTGATGCGTGCCTCTGACGACATAGTCGATCATGAACGAAGCGACGAGTGTGAAGCAGACACCATAGACGATGAGTTCGGCGGAGTGGAAGAGGAAGTAGGAGCTGGAGATGATGCAGATGTCGGTGAGTTGCAGCGCACGACCTAGCGACATGCGCGAGAACTTGCTGATAAGTGCCACGACGATGTCGGTGCCGCCAGTCGATCCGTTGTGTACAAAGGCCAATCCGAGTCCGGCGCCACCCAATAGTCCGGCAATCAAGACGTGCATGAACTTGTCTTCGCCAGCGGTAATGACGGGATGGGCCTCAAAGATGGGTTGCATCACACCAATGGTGAGCGACAGCAATGTTACTCCGACGATGGTGCGGATAGTGAACTCCATACTGATGAAGCGGAAGGCAATGGCCAGCAAAAGGACATTGATGACCCACAACATGATGGCAGGGTTCCACCCCAATGAGTAGTAGAAAAGGGTCGAGATACCGGTGACGCCACCCATCACGATTTTTTCAGGCAATAGAAAGGCACAATAGCCCACGCTGTAAAGACAGATGCCGACGAAGATGAAGACATAGTCCTTGGCCATCTGCTTCAACTGGCGTTGCTGGATGATTTTAGTGAATCTTTTCATACTTATTAATGTACTGTGACCATGGTGGCACCGAAACCATATTGCTGGAACGATGCATCTTGGTAATCGCATTTGGGATAATGCAGCTTGAGTTCGTCGATGATGGCCTTGCGCAGCACACCTTCACCCTTGCCGTGGATGAAGACAATCTTCTGCCCCTTGGCGTGCTTGTAGGAATCCATGGTTTGACGGAAGATGTGGAGCTGATGACGCAGCATGTCGGCATTGTTCATACCGGCTGTGCTATCGACGAGCTGGTTGATGTGCAGATCGACTTCGATGATGCCGTTGCGCAACACCTCGTAGGGATTGGTCTTGATGGCCTGATGAACTCCGCCCTTGCCCTGTTTCTGCTGTTCGGCACTCTGGTACTGTGCCTTGAGCAGTTGCAGTTTGAGATTGTTCATCTCGGTCTCCAGCTCGTGAATCCTGGCCTTGAGTTGGCCATTCTCCTCCTTGAGCTTGTCAACTTCGGTCATCGCTTCGCGTGCAGCCTTCTGGGCACGTGTCAACGGTGCCTGATGTACGGGGGCATGGCCTGCTTGACGATCATCGTCCTCCTGGCTGACAACGACACATTGCGACGCCATGGTTGGGATCTCAAATCCGTCTTCGTCTTCCACCATCACAAGGCCATTGCTGTTGAAGCCTTTTACGATGCCTCCTCCTTGGGCATCGAGGAACCTGACTCTATCTCCGATTTTCATTTTCGTTTGTATTTGGGCACAAAGATAGGTGTTTTTGCACAATTTGCCAAATAAATTTGGGAAATAATTATTTTCGCTCTATCTTTGCAGTCGAAAATTCAGTTGAACGTTACACATTTTATATTATAATGATTAATCCACGTAATCTAGAGATCAAGAATTACGATTATAACCTCCCCGAAGAGCGTATTGCCAAATATCCATTGGAGCAGCGCGACCAGAGCAAGCTGCTGGTATGGAAGGGCGAGATTGTGGAACATCACTTTTGCGACCTGCCCTCGCAGATACCTGCCGGTTCGATGATTGTGTTCAACAATACGAAGGTGATCCAGGCACGTCTGCACTTCCGCAAGCCTACGGGAGGTATTGTCGAGGTGTTTTGCCTCGAACCGGAATCGCCGAAGGACTATCAGCAGAACTTTGCCAGCGAAACGGAATGTACCTGGACATGCCTCGTGGGCAACAGCAAGAAGTGGAAGGACGGCCCCCTTTCGTTGAGTGTCACTATGCCCGACGGCCAATCGGTCACCTTGTATTGCGAACGAGCAGGAAGTCTTGGACCGAGCCAGTTGATTCATTTCTATTGGAAACAGCCCGTGGGCGGAACGGCAGTCAGTTTCGCACAACTGCTCGATGCGATGGGCGAACTACCCATCCCTCCCTACCTCAATCGTGCAACCGAAGAGAAGGACAAGGAGACCTATCAGACCGTCTATTCGCGCATCAAGGGCAGTGTGGCAGCTCCGACGGCTGGCCTTCACTATACGCAGGAGGTGCTCGAAGCGCTTCAGCAGAAAGACATTCGCCTGGAATACCTGACACTCCATGTGGGGGCAGGAACCTTCAAGCCCGTCAAGAGCGAGACGATAGAGGGGCATGACATGCACACCGAATTCATCTCGGTGCCCCGTTCGGTTATTGAGGATATCTATGCTTTTGAAATCCATCGCCCAGAGGGAGCACGGTTTGTAGCCACTGGAACGACCAGTGTCCGAACGTTGGAGAGTCTGTATTACATCGGCGAGAAACTTGCCGGGATGAAGGACTTCGAAAACGTCCATCCAGAGGACCTCGTGGTGCATCAGTGGGAGCCTTATGACGAAGTGCACACCATTAGTCTGGAGACCGCTCTGAAAACAATCATCGACTACCTTCAGCAGACGGGACAGGACAATCTTGTAACTGCTACTCAGATCCTGATTGCACCGGGATTCCAGTTCCGACTTGTCGAGGCAATGGTCACCAATTTCCATATGCCGCAAAGCACCTTATTGTTGCTTGTGAGTGCATTTGTCGATGGCGATAGCCTTGTGGGAGAACACTGGCATAACATCTATCGCTATGCCCTTCAGCACGACTTCCGTTTTCTCAGTTACGGGGATTCCAGTTTGCTTTTCAAGCAGTCGTGACGCATGTTGTATTGTTAAAAAGCAAAGTCTATTTGGCAATCGTTAGGGCAAAGTAACTTTTTTGCATAGTTATTGCTCAATTATTGCACAACTTTAGGCAAAAAACTATATCTTTGCAATGTCGATTATGACACGTGTTCCATCAATCATTATTCACAAACCTTTAAAAAATTTAAGATAAAAAGATGACAAATGTAGCTATCAACGGTTTCGGTCGTATCGGTCGTCTCGCTTTCCGTCAGATGTTTGAAGCAGAGGGTTATGAAGTAGTTGCTATCAACGACCTCACCAGCCCAAAGATGCTTGCTCACCTTCTCAAGTATGACACCGCTCAGGGTGGCTTCGCTGGCAAGTTCGGTGAGGGCAAGCACTGTGTTTCTTACAAGGATGCTGTTTTGGCTGAGGACGGCAAGACCGTTGTTACTCCTGGTTCTATCACTGTTGACGGCAAGGAGATCACCATCTATGCCAAGCCAAATGCAGCTGAGCTTCCCTGGGGCGAACTCAATGTAGATGTAGTGCTCGAGTGCACAGGTTTCTATACATCTAAGGAGAAGGCTTCTGCTCACATTAAGGCTGGTGCCAAGAAGGTCGTTATCTCTGCTCCTGCAGGCAAGGACCTCCCAACCATCGTTTACAACACCAACCACAAGACCCTTAAGCCAGAGGATACTGTTATCTCTGCTGCTTCCTGCACCACCAACTGCCTTGCTCCTATGGCAGCTGCCCTGAACAACTATGCTCCTATCGTTTCTGGCATCATGTCAACCATCCACGCTTACACAGGCGACCAGATGATTCTTGATGGCCCACAGCGTAAGGGTGACCTCCGTCGTTCACGTGCTGGTGCTCAGAACATCGTTCCTAACTCTACTGGCGCTGCCAAGGCTATCGGCCTCGTTATCCCAGAGCTCAACGGCAAGCTCATCGGTTCTGCTCAGCGTGTTCCAACTCCAACTGGCTCAACCACCATCCTTGTTGCTGTCGTTAAGGGCAACTACGTAACCGTAGAGGGCATCAACGCTGCCATGAAGGCTGCTGCCAACGAGAGCTTCGGCTACTGCGAGGATCAGATCGTTTCTTCCGATATCATCGGTATGAAGTTCGGTTCACTCTTCGACGCTACCCAGACCATGGTTAGCAAGATCGACGACGATACCTTCCAGGTACAGGTTGTTTCTTGGTACGACAATGAGAACTCTTACACCTCTCAGATGGTTCGCACCATTAAGTACCTCGCTGAGCTCAAATAATCTCAGGAAGATATTCAAAACAATAATTGACCGCCATTCCAAAAGGAGTGGCGGTCTTTTTTAGGGATATTAAGGGATATTGGGGATATTAAGGGATATTTAGGGACGTTACCTTCGCCTGTAGAGAATGGGGGCCCAAGAAACATACGTCCCTTAGAATCCCTTAATATCCCTTAATATCCTTTAATGTCCCTTAGACTTTCACTTGGGATACTGCATCGTCACGCAGTGCAACGAACCATGCTGGCGAATGAGGACGCGGCAATCGATGCCGATGATCTCGCGGTCGGGGAAGGCGTCGTGCAGCACCTCGGCAGCACGCTGGTCGTTGTCAGGCTGATTATAGGTCGGATAGAGCACGGCACCATTGATGACGAGGAAGTTGGCATAGGTGGCAGGCAGACGCTGGTCGCCTTCGCTGGCTACTGCATCGGGGAAGTCTGATTCGAGGATGGGAGCAGGGAGAGGTAGAGCCAGAAGACGGAAGGGTTTGCCATCGACAGTGCTAAATCCTTTGAGTTGCTCTTCCATTTGCTTCAGGGCGTCGTAATGAATGTCGTCAGGATCTTCGCACTTCACATAGACGATGGTGTCGTTGGGGCAGAATCGGGCCAAGGTGTCGATGTGGGAGTCGGTGTCGTCACCCAAGAGGAAGCCATCGTCGAGCCAAAGGACACGTTGTGCACCGAAGTCATCGAAGAACCAGCGCTTGAACGATGATTTGCCCTCGAAGATATTTCGGTTGGCCGAGAGCAGGCATTCGGTGGTTGTGAGGATGGTCCCCTTGCCGTCGCTTTCAATCGAGCCACCCTCAAGGATCTTGTCGCGATTATCCTGGTAGGTAGCATCCCAGATGTCGAGAATGTCGTTGTCTGCGAAAGTGTCGTCGTCGTAGATGGTGCGATTGATCTGATTGTCGAGGTTGGCTGCAAACTTCATGCCCCAACCGTTGAAGGTGAAGTCATGAAGGATGATGTTTCCACCACCTTCCACATAATCATCGGTTGAGCCCCCGATTTTGTCGGGTTCGCGAGTGCAGATGAAGGCATGGTCGCGAGCCCAGGTATCATTGGTCGGACATTCTTCAATCACCACTTGACTCATATCCACACCTCCTTCGCGCAGTTGCGCTTCCACGTCTTCTGGCGTGGGAGTGACCACAAGCAATGGCTCGTGTCGAGTGATGGCACGGGCGATGTTCAGGAAACATTCTTGGGCTGCATCCAGATAAGGAGCCCAGTCAGTGTCGGCATGAGGCCAAGTCAGTTGTACGAACCTTTGCGGTTCCCATTCGGCTGGAAGCATATTTGTATCTATTTTTTTGTCTTTTTGAAGAAGCGGCGAATCTTGTCACTCAGCGTTTCGCGACGGACAGCAAGATGGGGGAGTTCGGTGCCTTTGGGCAACTTCTTGCGCAGCGCGGAATAGACTTCGCCATAGTGAACCAGTGCATAGTCGCCGAGCAGTGTCTCCATCTTCTTCAGCGAGTCCTTGTCGCGTGTCTGAAGCATGATGAGTGTGCTGACAGGACATGGGCAGATGCTTATCTCTTCGACATCGGCAGGTACGGGCAGATGATCGTTTCTGTCGGTAACCGTCACAAAATAGGAAGTCTCGGCATCTTGTGTCACAATAAGCACATTGCCATCGATGAACCAAGGTTCGGTAAACTGCGACGACAACCGAACGCTGTCCATCTTCCAGAAACGGATGTAGCATCCATTGTGAGCGAGTTGTTCCACTTTCATCACGTCGAAGTCGCCCCATGGCTGCATCTTGACGATGTCCTGTTCGAGGCTCTGCATATGTTCCTTGATGCCTTGCACCGAATGTATCATTGCTTCCCAATGGTTCAGGACGCGGAGGAGGGCCTCTTCAGAAGGACTCTCTTCAATCTTCGGCTGGTCATCTTCGTTGAGTAGCGCTCCCATTTCGTTGAGCACATGAAGCATACGCTGGGTGTCGGCTTCTTCTTCGTGCTTGACGGAGATGGATGACGTTTCGATGGAAGGCTTTGGCAACTCGCCTCGTTCGATGGTTTCGCTGTAGAGACGCTCGATGAGTTCGTTTAGTTCTGTCATTTAGGTCTATTTATTGGTGCAAAGATAACGAAAACTTCGACAAAATAAGCAAATCGAAGGTTTTTTTTCAATAAATAAGCAGTTTTTTTGTGTAAAACTTTACATTCTCATCGAAAAAGCGTAAATTTGCAGCATAAAATGAAAGAATAATGAATAAGATAAAGACTACAAGTCGTTTCATATCGCGTCATTGGTTTGGTATCCTTTGCTTCACTTTCGTCCTGTATATGTGTTTTGGAGGAGAGTATAGCCTGAAGAATATCGTCGCCTTGCATTCGCAGGAGGCGGCATTGCGCAAGGAGATAGAGGAGTATAAGGACTCGATCAGCAATTTCGAGCGTCGCATCGACGAAGTGAGTGTCGATAGCGAACAACTCGAACGCCATGCTCGCGAGCGGATGCGTATGCATCGCGAAAACGAAGACCTTTATATTATTGAAGACTAGTTTTAATCTTGTAGTGGCTATAGTAACTATAATAACTATAGTCACTATAGTTTCTGTTGATCTATGAAAATCTTAGAACGAATCGCATATCTCTTGATACTCGCTTCAGCCATCGTTTGGACGTTTTCGCGAACGATTGCTCCTTGGCTGATGGCCGTGGGTGCTCTTGGCGTGTTGGCCACTCATCTGCGTGAACGTTACGATGGAAAGAATCTGCGCAGGCGTCGCATCGTGCGTATGCGCTGGATGCTCGGCTTGTTCTATTGCGTCACTGCCTATTTCATGTTCAAGGGCGGGATGGAATGGCTGCCTTTCCTCTGCATCACCGTAGTGATTGAACTCTATACGCTTTTTGTCATTTCGAAGACCGAAACCGACGACTGAAACCCTCTCTCATGCGAATCGCCGGTCTGCTTCTGATGCTGATTTCGATGCCTGTATTGTCCCAGACACTCTCCGAGGGTCTGGAGCAGACGTATGAACTGCAGATGTCGGCAAGCACGAATCTGACTCCTCTTTGGCTCAATGCGAATCGTTATGGACTAAGTTCGCTCAGCTCGACCAATGGTTATGCGCGTGGTCGTGTGGAGCGTCCTTTGTGTGTGGATACAGATAAGGAGTGGGGGATAGGGTATGGCCTCGATCTGGCGGTTCCGCTGCATTATACCAGCGACTTCGTTATTCAGCAATGCTATGCCGAAGTGCGTTACAAGCACGGCATCCTGACTCTCGGGCAAAAGCAGCAGCCCATGCAACTTAAGAACATGGAACTGAGTAGCGGCTCGCAAACTTTCGGTATCAATGCCCGACCGATTCCCGAGGTTCGTCTGTCGTTTCCCGACTATTGGAATATACCCGGCTTGGGCGGTTGGTTGGCCATCAAGGGACATCTTTCGTACGGATGGCTCACTGATAGCCATTTCCAGAAGGATTGGACCCGGAACAAGATGCATTATGCCGAGGATGTTCGCTATCACAGCAAGTCGGGCTATCTGCGCATCGGTCCTGCCGATGAGGAACATCCGTTCAGTGTGGAACTGGGACTTGAGATGGCCTGCGAATTTGGTGGTACGCTCTATCTGTCTCCATCGAATACCTTGGAGGTAGGTAGAGGCTTCAAGGACTACGTGGATGCTTTCTTTGCCTCGGGCGATGACGAGGTGGATGAGGTCTATACCAACGTTGGTGGTGATCATTTGGGCAGTTGGGTCGCTCGGCTTAATTATATGGATGACGAAATGAGCGTTGCTCTCTATGCCGACCACTACTTTGAGGATCATTCTGCCATGTTCTTCCTCGATTACGATGGTTATGGCTCGGGCCCAGATTGGGACAACCGCAAGAAGAACCGTTACCTGCTCTATCCGCTCAAGGATATTCTGCTGGGCGCAGAGCTGAAGTTGAATGATTCACCTTGGGTAGATGCTGTGGTGGTCGAGTTCCTCAATACACGCTATCAGAGTGGCCCTATCTATCACGACCACAATCCTGGCTTGAACGATCATATCGGAGGAACTGACAACTATTATAACCATCGTCTCTATCCCGGATGGAGTCATTGGGGGCAGGTAATGGGCAATCCCCTCTATCGCTCGCCCATTTACAACGAGGATGGCTCGCTTTCTGTCAAGGATAATCGTTTTACAGCTTGGCATATTGGCCTGGCAGGTTCCCCGCTTGAAGGTCTGCGCTATCGCTTGTTGGCATCTTGGCAGGAAGGATTAGGAACCTATGGCACTCCCTTCCTCGAGCCACAGCGCAACCTCAGCCTCCTCGCTGAGGCTACATACTGTTTCCCGGATAATGGTTCGCTGCGAGGTTTCTCCCTCCGCGTCGGCATTGGCTACGACCACGGCGAACTGCTGGGCAATAACCTGGGAACCCAGTGGACTATAATATATAATATAAGGTATAAACAATAATGAAACGCATACTTCTCACCCTCCCGCTTCTCGGCCTTCTCTCCTTCAGTTCCTGCGACCTTGAGATGTCGGACAATGGGAAACTCGACGGATTCTGGCAATTGGCCCGCATCGACACCATCGGTGGGGGAGGATGCGATATGGTTTCGTCGCGCATCTTCTGGTCAGTACAACTTCATCTGCTGCAACTTTCTGACCACAGTGGAAGGAACAGCACCTACCTGCTGCGTTTCCAGCAGGACGATGCCCATTTGCGCGTCTATGACCCTTTTCTATCGGCTCGCAACGAAGGAGACAAGCCGCTCGACGATGCCACAGTCCTGCAACCCTACGGTATCCAGAGCCTTGACGAACGGTTTGAGATCCTTAGGCTCGACAATAAACACCTTTCTCTCCGTTCCTCTTTGCTTGAGTTGACGTTCAATAGGTACTAAAAGGATTTATACATTATATATATTAAAAAAAGAAATGCCCCGAGGAATCAATCCTCGGGGCATTTATTATAGAAATACGATAGGCGAATCAATCGTCCTCGGTATAACCGGTCTTACGATAACCAGAAACCTTGGTGTAAATATTCTGGCCATAATCATCGTCATACTTGATGTAGAAGAAAATGGAGTCGGTCTGCATGCCCGAGCCTGGAGCGTGGGCAGCGCCCTTCAGAATCTTGCCACCTACAATCACGACACCGCAACCATAGGCAACATCATTAGCCTTGTTGGAATATTCATCAAGTTTGGTAATTACGCCAGGAGCGGTCTCTACCTCGTTGACGCCCTGTTCCAGTGTGCCGGGGGCTTCGAAGGTCATGTTGTTGAAATCCACATTCACTCTGGTCTGTGTGCCCCAGTAACCATCTTCCACCCACATCTCGGTGACGTTGTTGGCGGCTGTATTGAAAGTGCGGAACACGAAGACACCTTCTGACCTTTCGGCCCACCAGTTGGCGTATTCGTCACTCTCAAGGTCGGTCATATCTACTTTCCCGTCACCATTGACATCCGGATTGTAGTAGCCTACAGGATCACCGAAATAAGAGTTAAGGAATTCTGCTGTGTAGCCATTGTAAATATAATACTGTGTGGTGTAATAGGCATCGTTGGCTTCAACGGTGCAGCACCAGGTACCAGCCATATCAACCAGTTCAGTATTGTCCACCTCGAAGTCTCCTCCGAAGGCGCCATCGCTGCAAGAGCTCATTGTAAGAGCACCAGCGAGTACAAAAGCTGAAAATAGTATCTTTTTCATAATTGCTTTGCGGATTAAGTATTATTTACGTATGAGGACTGGGTTGATGTAGATAACACCAGCATAACCGGATTCGTAGGAGAGTGTGCCGGTTTCTTCGTCCCACTTGCCATTTTGGATATAGTCGAGGCCATCACCCCAACCATTGACGTGGCTGTACATCAAATCGATGGTATTATCGGGATTGAGCTTGAAGTAGCCGTACATAGCGTAACTAGCGCCGATTCCGCGCATCTGTTCGTACCAGCCGGCAAGGAAGTCGTTGATGTAGAAGATGCCAGGACAAAGTTCGGTGACGGTTATCTCAGCCGAAGTCTTATAGCCACGTTTTGTTGCTTCATCGAAAATGGGGTTGCCGCCGTATGTGGTATTATTCATATCGACATCGAACGTGCCGGCACAGCTGCCCTTTACTTCAGGGTTATAGATGAATACAGTACGTGTGGCAGAAGACGAGAATCCATCGACATTGACGGCTGAGTATTCTACATTGTAGAACGTAATTTCATCGGTCTTGATGGAATTGACCACTTGGCCAGTGATGTCGTAGATGGTGGTCTTGACTTTGTCGGAGATATCTTCTGTACCTTCCATGCAAACCACACCGGGTTCGGAATACGAGCCACCGATTGGAACTGAGTAGATTTCGCCCCCAGTCAGATCGAAGGTGGCATAGTGGGTGAGTCTCACCAGACCTGTTTCGGGGTCGGTTTCACAGGATGCGAGCATAGCACCTGCAATGACGCCTAATATGCTGTATTTGATAGTCTTTTTCATATCTTCAATGTTCTAATTGTTTTACATTGATTATTTAGCCCAGAAGACCTTGACGGTAGCACCCTTGGTGGCAGGAACGTTATTGTTGTAGCTTGTCGAACTAGATGGATAAGGCAGACGCTGGCGGAGAGTCTTGGCTCCGACCTCTGCAACTACGTTCTTGGGGGTGTAGAGGGTGCCGGCTATGTAGGTGTTGGGCACCGTGTTGAAGTTGGCAACATCGTTGTTGATGATGTCATCAGCCTTCACGTCAGAGAACTCGGGATATCCGAGACGACGTACTTCGCACCATGCCTCAAAACCAGAGAAGGCAGTGCCGAGGGCCACCCATTTCTGGATGCCGATGTTCTTCATCGGGTTGGCCTGCTCATAAGGATAGGCTGCTAGGACGGCATTGGAAGCATCCTCCACACCACAAAGAGCACACGAAGCAGCGACGGCTGCACGATAATATGCCTCGGCCTGAGCGTGGTTTCCAGCGACAGTAGCATAGTATTCAGCAAGGAAGAAGTCCAGCTCGAATACGGTAAGCAGATTGACAGGCATGTCGAAGCGGTAGTTGGGCTGAGAAAAGTCGCTGGTGTTGGCGCCTCCAATCTCGGCAGAAAGGTTCGTACCCGATACGACACCGATGTAACCATTGGCGGTTGGCTTAAAGTTATAGGAAAGACGCTGATCACCAGGAGAGGAAAGGGTTGTACCCTGCAGGGCTACGTTGAGTGCCATATCGTTGCTGATGGTCTTGCTCTCGGCGAAGAGTGGGCTATAGGAGCCGGCAGAATTGCCCCAGCACATGTCATAGGTGACATCCTCGGTGATGAAGTTGCCTTCGGAGACAAGGGCGTTCAACTTGTCGTTGACGCTCACAGCATTATGTTCGCGCATGTAGAGCTTGAGGAGCAGGGTGTTGGCAAACTTGATCCAGTTGGCAGCAGTGCCAGCCTTTGCTGAAGTCTTGCCGAAGAGAAGGTTTGCGCAGACGGCATCGCCTGGTTGAGCAGCAGCCTTGGCAGCTTCGAGTTCGGCAATGATGCTGGCATAGATGGCTGCACCATCGTCATAGACGGGCTGGGTGATGTTGGGATTGAGGGCCTCCGTAAAGGGTGCTTCGCCCCAAGCGTCAACGATGAGCTGGAAAGCATAAGCGCGCAGTACGGTAGCTGCAAGATAGGTGCCGGGCTCTTCAGCTGACTGAGTGCGAATAACCTCGAGCTGCTGGAGTGCGCGAGAATAGAGCTGGGTCCATGCGCCTTGGCAGTTGCTGGCTGTCACAAGGAAACGTGAATAGTCGAGGTAGTTGGAGCAACCTGCATTTTGTCCATATACTTGGGCATTGTAGCCGCCCAATACGTTGAAATGAACGCCAACTGTTGCGGCGATGTTGACTTCTGGTGTCGGAAGAAGGTAGTCATTCTCGACACTCGAAATGGCATTGGGGCTGTCATTGATGTCAAGATAGTCATCGCAAGCCGTAAGGGTCGTCAGACCCATGCATGCCAGGGAAAATATAATCTTTTTCATAATGAATGCACTTCGTTAGAATTAGAACTTAACAGCGATGTTGAAACCATACTTGCGGCACGAAGGGTTGGAGTAGAGTTCGCCGAACGAGCCGGAGAGGTCGGTACCGTAGGAAGATACATCTGGATCGATGTAGCAGTTGCTGGCAGGTGTCCAGGTGAAGAGATTGTTGGCCACGAACGATACGCGAACGTCGTCGAGGAAGACTTTCTTGGACCATGCCTTAGGCAAAGTGTAGGAAACTGCAAGCGTGCGAAGTTTCAAATAGGTGCGGTCGATGAGAAGTTCTTCACCACCTGCGATACCGCCAAGGTCATAAAGCGCCTGGATACCATCACCATAGGTGTCGATGGCAGTGTAGTTTTCGCTGACAATATTCTTGCCGTTATCGTCAGTAGTGACGTTAACAGAACCTGGGATGATATAAGCGCGACGCTGGTTGTAAATGGTCTCGATGCCGTTGCCGGTGAAGCGCATCAGGTTCTTGGTGCGCGAGAACATGTAGCCGCCATAGCGTACGTCGAAGTTGGCACTGATGGAGAATCCCTTGTAGCGAAGGCTGGTGCCGAAACCGCCCGTCCACTTGTTCTGAGTGGATTTGCCGGAAGCAACAACATCTGTGGTGAGGACGGGAAGACCGTCGCTTTCATTGACAACAATATTGCCTTCGCCCGAGTAGGCTGGGTTGCTCTGAAGAACATCGTCAATGACGATATACTTCAAATTGCCGTTTGCATCAACATATTGAGGTTCGTAGGTGTAGAACTGGCCCAGTTCCTGACCGACAACAGCCTTCATGCGGACTGCATTTTTTGAGGTCGAGAAGCTATTGATAACATATTCTCCACCCAGTTCCTCAGGAAGTTTCTCTACGTTGTTGTAGTTCTTGTTCCAGTTGAAGTTTACATCCCACTGCCAGTCCTTGGTGCGTACTGGAGTGAAGTTGACCATGAGTTCGACACCGTGGTTGCGAATCGAACCGAAGTTCGTGACGATAAAGCTGTAGCCAGAAGCTGGGTCGGCATTGAGCGTCATGATCATGTCGTCGGTAGTACGGTCGTAGTACGAGAAGTCAACGTGAACACGGTTCTTAAGGAAGTAGAGGTCTGCACCAAGTTCCCATTCAGTCGTCATCTCAGGAGTCAGGGTGTTGGAACCGAGGGTGGCTGAGGTCTTGAAGGCGTTTGTGCCATTCGACATTGGGAAGTTGGTAGCTTCGGTATAAACATTGTTGGCAAAACCGCTTACGAATGTATTGTTGGTCAAGTATGGATCGGCATCATTACCGGTCTTACCGTATGCAGCACGGAGTTTGCCATATGAAATGTAATCCTTCATCTTGTCAGAAAGCAGCTCAGAGAAGAGCCAGCTAACGGTGACACCAGGATAGAAGAAGTGATTGCCGTCCTTTGGAAGGGTGGACGACCAGTCGTTACGTCCGGTAACATCCAGGAAGAGCATGTCCTTCCAACCCAGCGAGAAGTCACCGAGGACACCAACCAGACGACGCTTGCTCGAAGACTCAGAGGGAGTGAGCGAGGCTGCATTTGCGAGGTGCCACCAGCCACTTTCGATTGTGAGGTCTGAGGCGGAAGTTGACATCTGGGTGGCATAACGTTCGTTCATATTCACACCGGCAGTGGCGTTGAATTCGAAGTCTCCCCATGTGTGGGTATAATTAGCGAGGAAATCGTGATTGATTTCGTAACGACGCTGATACAGTGCATATACCGTACCATCCTGCTTGTTGTCGCCCGAAGTGGATGGATTGTCGACCGAAATCTTGGCCATACCTTCCTTGAGGTCATAGTCGGAATAGTCGAAGCCAAAGCGGTAGGTGAGGGTCAGATCCTTGATAGGATTGATATCAGCCTGAACCTTACCGTAGATCTTCTTCTGGCTGAGCTGGCTGTAATTGTTCTCCAATGCCCAATAGGGATTGGTAATACCATACTCGGTGTAGTAGGCGAGAGGGGTATTGAATGGGCTGCTGAGATCAGCAAGGTCGGCCACACTGATGTTACGTGGCATCTCATAAAGACCATCGATTACGGTGGTACCCTGATCGGTAAGAACCGTCTTGGTGAGGGAGTTTGCAAAGTTGATGTTGCTCGAGAACTTCAGCCAATCTGTGCAGCGATGACTACCATTCATCGAAATGGTGTTACGTCCATAAGAGTCTGCATCGGTGGGCATGATGCCATCATCTCCTACGCGTGAATATGAAAGGTAATAGTCGGTCTTGTCGCTTTTTCCAGACACGCTGATCGAAGTGTTGTAGGAAACACCTGTGTCAAAGAATCCTCTGACATTGTCTTCTACGGCCTGGAACTTCTGGAGAAGCTGGGCGTTGTCGTAGATGGCACCATATACACGTTCTTTGCCATCCATCTGAGGACCCCATGAGCCGTTTTCGTCAAGTGTACGGTTACCGTCCCAACCCTGTCCGAAGACGTTCTGCAACTGAGGAAGGATGCCGACGGTTGACCACTGCATACCTGCATTCAGTTCTACCATGAAGTTCTTGTCCCTAAGACTGCTGCCGGACTTGGTGGTAACAAGAATTACACCATTTGCGGCACGGCTACCATAAAGGGCAGTAGCGGCTGCACCCTTGAGGATGGTCATGCTCTCGATGTCGTCCTGATTGAGGTTCGTGACACCACCACCCATGGTGTTGTCACCCTGGTCGGAACCGATGTTATTGTTGACAATCGGTACACCATCGACAACCCAAAGAGGCTGGTTGCTTCCAGTCAGTGAGCTGAAGGAACGGATTGTGATAGAAGAAGCAGCACCTGGAGAAGTCGATGTAGTGGAAACACTTACACCAGCTACCTTACCGGCAATAGCGTCACCTACGTTGCTGACAGGAACTACGTGGAGGTCCTCCGACTTGAGGTTCGTGGCGGCATAACCAATGGACTTCTCGGACTTCTTCAGACCTAAAGCTGTTACTACCACGTCATCAAGAATCTTGTCATCTGCTTCGAGATTGACATTGACCTTGTTGTTCCTGATGTTGACGGTCTGGCTGGCCATACCTACATAAGAGATGGTCAACTGCTTGGCATTCTCGGGAACATTGAGTGAGAACTTGCCGTCGAGGCCGGTAACAGTACCGATGTTCGTGCCGGGGACAATGACAGTCGCACCGATGACTGGCTCTCCATCTTCGGCTGAGATGACGCTACCTGTAACGGTTCTGTTTTGCGCCATCAACATTGACAAGCTCAGGACGAGCATGGCAATGATAGATAAGAGTTTTCTCATAACTGATACATTAATAATATTTATTGAACACATTGTATATTGTTTCGACAAGAAATCACTTATTGTGCAGTTTGCTTTTCTAGCAGAAGAGAAGACCATATGGCTTTCTGAAGCCTTCTGACTCGAAATTTGGGTGCAAAGATATGTATAAAAAAAATAACTGCAAAGAAAAAAATAAAAAAAATGACGTTTTTTGTCAAAAAATGCAAAAAAATGCTTTTTTACGACCGTTTTGCTTTCATTTTTGGTCATAATTGATAAAAAATCTTTACTTGATGCCCTCCTTGACGAGTTCGTGTATGGTTCTGTTCGCCATTTTGACGAGTTATTGTACCGTTTTGTACTTCTTTTGAGAGAAAAAACTAAGGGATTTTAAGAGAAAAAAGGGATATTAAGGGATATTAAGGGACGATACTTTTTTTGCCTCTTTTTCTACAGGCGAATGTATCGTCCCTTAATATCCCTTAAAGTCCCCAAATATCCCTTAGTATCCCTTTAAACAACCCTTACTTCGTCGAGAACGAAGGAGCGGGAAGCCCCGCACCATTGTAGAGCGTGACGATGGGATCGTCATCCCAGGCATAGCGAACGGCCTTCGGGTCCTTTACTTCATCGCTCCAGACGATGAGTTCATTGCCTTCGACCCGTGCTTCGGCCCAATGGAAGACGCCATCAGCACCGGCGATGCTGAAACCTTTCGAGACGAGGCAGGGGTTTTCTTTGCTGTGGGGCTTGGCTTCACGCAGTTCAAGTCCTTCGGCTGTGCCTGGCTTGAACGTGATGCGCGCCTTGCCTTCGCCGAAAGTCACGCTTTCAAACGATGGACCTTCGCAGACCTCCTGGGTATTGCCCAGATAGAGACGCTGCATCTGCAGGGCTGCACGACGAGCCGACTCCTTCTTGTTGAGTGGATGGATGTCGTTCCATTCGCCGAGGTCGATGGCAGTCACGAGGGCAGCCTTGTCGAGTGCTTGGGTGCCCAAGCGCTGCGATTCGCGGATCTTTGCCCATCCTCCGTCGAAGTTGGCATTCGGATGGCGCTCCATATAATTGGCCAAGCCAAAGATGACGGCAGGTACATTGCCGAAGTCGCGACGCCAACCCTCAATCAGCACGGGGAGCAGCTTGCGGTATTCGTCGGGACGACCGGCATTGGTCTCGCCCTGGTTCCAGAGGATGCCGGCGATGCGGTAGTTGCGGAGCGGATAGATGGTATTGTCGTAGAGTGCGGAGGCATTGCCGTTGTTGACACCTTCGACACCTGGCTGACGCGGCATCAGGATGCCTCGTTTCATTCGCCAGTTGCCTTCGAGGTTAATGGTTTTGCCACCATGGAAGAAGAGTTTGTAGGGTTTCTCCTTGACAAACTTCTCAGGGCTGCCATTGGTGCGCAGCTTGATGACGAGGACGTTGCGTCCTGCCTTGAGCAGGCCGGCGGGCAGCGTATATTTGCGCGGAGGATACTGGTAGGTGATTTCGCCCACCTTCACACCGTTCAGATAAGCCACATCGGCATCGACGAGACAGCCCAGACGGAGCAGGGAATCCTTGCCGACGAGTTCCTGCGGCACGTTGAATTCCTTGCGGAACCAGAGTGTGCCTACCCATGTGCGTCCGTCGGCATCGCCCAGGTGTGGGTCATATTGGTTCACGATTTCCCAGTCGGAGTCGTCGAGGTCGGTCTGCATCCATTGACCTTTCAGTCCTGGATCCTCTTCGAGCAGTTGGTTGTAGGTCTGTCCGATGACGCGGTTGAGTGCTGCACAGCGCTCCAGATATCCTGGCTGCTTGAGATGCTCGACGGTCTGGACGTGACGTGGAGCATTTTCGCGAAGCAGGTCGGTAGGGATCCATGCCACGATGTCCGAGCCGCCCATGCTGCAGTTGATGATGCCCTGCGGTACGCCGCCCGAACGCTTATACATCTCCTTGGCAAAGAAATAGCCGATGCCCGACCAGTGTCCCACCTTGTCGGGGCTCAGCGACTCCCAGGGATAACTGCCCTGCTCGTCGATATCGTCCTGTGGACCTTTGATTGATGGGTTGCGACCCGTCTGCATCAGATGGATGGCGGGATTGACGTCGGTGTCGAACTCATCCTTGTAGAGGTCAACCAGACGTGCGGTGTGAAGGTCCATGTTTGATTGGCCCGAGCAGAGCCAGACGTCGCCCACATAGATGTCCGACAGTTTCCGTTCGTTGATGGTCATCGTGTAGGGACCGCCCACCATGTTCTTCTTTGTGGTCGGGATGTACACCATCCAGTTGCCTTCAGCATCCGCAGTGCCTACATATTTCTTTTTTAAAAAGGTAACGGTAACTTTTTCGCCAGGGTCGGCAGTTCCCCAGATGCGAACTGTCTCATTGCGTTGCAGCACCATGCCATCCGAAATGAAGCGTGGAGTCTTGACTTCTGCCTGCAAAGATAGAATCGGCAGAACGGCGAATAGCGTGAATAAAGTGAGAATTTTATTGTATTTCATACGTATTTAGTTTGGTTTTACGTGGCAAATATACGAATTTTTGTTGTACATTGCCCCCGCAGAATAATATTTTTTTGCAAATGTAACGATTTTTATTAATAATGTAACAAAAAATGTTCGGAGTTTCCCTAAAAATCGTTATCTTTGCACCGGTTTTAAAAATTAATATTCATAAACTCATTACCAAATCATGAAAAGATACCTTTTCCCCCAAGACTACATGGCCGACCCATCGGTGCATGTCTTTAACGGTAAGATTTACATCTACCCATCGCACGACTATTATTCTGGCATCCCCGAGGATGATTGGGGCATTCACTTCGACATGAAGGATTATCATGTGCTTTCGATCACCGGCGACCCAATGACAGGTGAAGTGAAGGACGAAGGCGTTGTCCTTACCCGTGAGCAGATTCCGTGGGCCAAAAAGCAGCTTTGGGACTGCGACGTCCAGGAGAAGGATGGCAAATACTACATGTATTTCCCTGCCAAGGACAAGACTGGCATCTTCCGTTGCGGTGTTGCCATCAGCGACAAGCCCGAAGGCCCATTCATCCCCGAGCCACATCCCATCGAGGGCAGCTATTCGATTGATTATGCCATCTTCAAGGATGACGACGGAACCTACTACATGTATTTTGGCGGAATCTTTGGCGGCCAGCTCCAGCGCTATGGTGAGGACAACGAGGCAGTCAATGACATTCGTTTCCCACAGGGCGATGAGCCTTGCATCTCTCCACGCATCGTGAAGCTCAGCGACGATATGCTTGGTTTCGCTTGCGAGCCAAAGCCCATTCGTATCGTCTATGAGGATGGAACACCACTCAAGGCAGGAGATCCTCATCACTTCTTCGAGGCTTCGTGGATGCACAAATACAATGGCAAATACTACTACAGCTGGTCAACGGGTGATACCCACTTCCTCTGCTACGCTATAGGCGATAAGCCGGATGGACCATTCGTTTACCAGGGCGTCATCCTCACTCCTGTCGAGGGATGGACCACCCATCACTGCATCGTGGAGTATGAGGGCAAGTGGTATCTCTTCCACCACGACTGCAAGCCTTCGAAGGGCTATACTCCACTTCGCTCCCTCAAGGTTTGCGAACTGCATTACGACGAGAATGGCAAGATCATTACGATTGACGGAATGGAGGACTAATCCCTTAATATCCCTAATATAATTATGTCAAACGAACAAGAGGCAAAAGGCTTCTACAAACTTAGTTGGTTGCAGCGCATCGGCTTCGGCTCGGGTGACCTTGCACAGAACTTGATCTTCCAGGTAATTTGCACCTACCTGCTGTTCTTCTACACCGACATCTACGGACTCACTCCTTCGGCTGTGGCTGTGATGTTTACGGTAGGCAACGTGGCAAACGTCATCTGGGACCCCATTGTGGGCACGCTCATCGACAAGAGCAATCCACGTTACGGCAAATATCGCTCCTACCTGCTTTATGTAGGTATTCCGCTTTCAGGATTCGCAATCCTTTGTTTCTACAACGGATTCGCACCCTCGCTGCTCTACGCTTACGTGACGTATGTGGGCATGCAGTTGCTCTATACCTTCATCAATGTGCCCTACGGCGCACTTAACTCTTCGCTTACGCGCGACACCGATGAGATCACCATTCTCACCTCCGTGCGTATGTTCATGGCAAATGTTGGCGGTCTTGCCGTCAACTCGGGTCTGCCGTTGATCATTGCCTGGATTGCAAGTTCGGCTTCCGACAGCCTTCCCAAGGAGCCATCGGCATGGTTTACCGCAATGACCATCTATGCCCTCGTTGGTTTGTGCCTGCTCGTATTCTGCTTCTCGCAGTGTAAGGAACGCGTCGTGATGGATGCCAAGGACACCGAAGACGTGAAGGTGAGCGACCTCTGGATGGAGTTTGTGCGTAACCGTCCATTGCGTGTCATCGCTTTCTTCTTCATTACGGCTTTCGCCATGATGTCGGTAGGCAATGCAGCTGGTGCTTACTTCATCAACAGCAACCTCGGTGGTACGGCTCAGCAGCTGTCCATCTTCATGGCTCTCGGCTCTATTCCTGCATTCATCTTCATGCCACTCGTTCCTGCCATCAAGAAGGCAGTAGGCAAGAAGAATATGTTCTACCTCTTCCTCGGCGCAGCCGTCGTGGGTATGGCAATGCTCTATTTCATTGCCAAGATGGAGCATCCGAACATGATGATGGTCTATATCGCCCAGTTCATCAAGAGTACGGGTGTGATTGTGGCTACTGGTTACATGTGGGCTTTGGTTCCTGAGGTTATTTCCTATGGCGAATACACCACCGGTCGTCGCATTTCGGGCATCGTCAACGCCCTCACCGGTCTGTTCTTCAAGGCAGGTATGACCTTCGGTAGCATTGTTAATCCGGCAATTCTCGGCTTCGTGGGTTACAATAGCAAGACCATCGAGCAGACTCCTTTCGCTCAGGAAGGTATCCTTTGGATGGTGTGCGTCATCCCGGCTGCTCTGTTGTGCCTGGCCATGTTCATCATCTCCAAGTATGAACTGACCGACGAGAAGATCGACCAGATCAACAAGGAGATCGAAGCACGTCGTACAAACAACTAATTACCTTTATAACGGAGAGGCGGGATGGCTAATTCCCGTTTCTCCGTGTCTTTTATATTGATTACACATTATTCTTTGCACATCTTATGAAACGTGTTTTGTCTCTCATCTCTTTCTTTGCCATCTGTATCGGGATCCTGGCACAACAGACTACCGTGCGCCAGCATGGGACGGCGACCCAGCTCGTGGTCGATGGCGCTCCCTATCTGATCATCGGTGGCGAGACATCCAATAGCGCTGCGTCAAGTCCCGACGACATCGCCCGCTGTTTTGCCCATCTGCATCGCATGGGACTGAATACGGTGCTGGTGCCCAACTATTGGGACCTCTTCGAGCCAGTCGAAGGGCAGTATGACTTCTCGTTGGTCGATGCTGTCATCAACGAGGCACGCAGGAATGACCTTCGCGTGGTTTATCTGTGGTTCGGTGCTTGGAAAAACTCGATGTCCTGCTATGCGCCCGAATGGTTCAAGGTCGATTACAAGCGTTTTCCGCGAGCCCATACCAAGGCTGGCAAACCGCTGGAGATAGCTTCGGCATTCTCCGAAAATGTCTTCAAGGCCGACAATCGTGCCTTTGAGGCCTGGCTCAGGCATCTGAAGGAGGTCGATGGCGAACGTGGAACCGTCCTGATGGTACAGATCGAGAACGAGATTGGCATGCTCGAAGATGCTCGCGACTACAGTCCCGAGGCTGTCAAGCAGTATCAGTCGGCCGTTCCTCAGGAACTGATGACCTTCCTCAAGAAGAATCGTCAGACCCTCCATCCCCAGTTGAAGGCCCGCTTGGATTCGCTTGGGACCGAAAAACTGAAGAATCCTACTTGGGGCGAGGCTTTCGGAACCGATGTCTATGGCGACGAGTACTTCACAGCCTACTACTATGCCCGATATGTCGAGCGCATGGCGCAATCCGTGAAGGCCATCTATCCACTGCCTGTCTATGTGAACGCGGCGATGAACAGTCGAGGACGCAAGCCCGGGCAATATCCGGCTGCTGGTCCTTTGGCCCATCTCAAGGACATCTGGCATGCTGCTGCCCCCTCGTTGCTTTGTCTGGCGCCCGACCTCTACGATTCTGGTTTCACTTCCTGGACGCGTCAGTATGCATTGCCCGACAACCCGCTCTTCATACCCGAGATACGTCGTTCGGAGGCCAATGGTGCACAAGCCTGTTATGTTTTTGCCGAACACGATGCCATCAGTTTCAGTCCCTTTGCCATCGAGGATGGGCCCGACAGCCCCGACTACAAGCCCACGCAGGCTTACGCGATGCTGCGCAGTCTGATGCCCATCATCACCGAACGGCAGGGTCAAGGTCAGATGCACGGTCTTTATTTCGATGGTACGCTCCAAAAAGGACAGGACCCTTCGGGCAACGAAGCTGTGGAACGCATCATCCATGAGGATGGCATGAAGATTACCTGTCGTCACTTCTTCACCCTGCCTTGGGATCCGCGTGCCACCGACGGCACACCCTGGCCCGTAGCCGGTGCTATGCTCATCCGTCTCAACAAGTACGAGTATCTGCTCGCAGGCAATGGTGTCGTCGTGCAGTTCGAGAACGAGGGCGAACGGCAGATACAGAAGAAACTGGGCGAAGACGGCTTTGTCGAAGCTGGCACCAACCAACGCACCACCGAAGACCAATGGAGTGGTGCCCGTCGCATCGGCATTGCCTACTGCGATCAGGTGGAGGTTGCTAGCGATGGTTCGCTCAAATACCTTCGTCGCCTCAATGGCGATCAGGACCACCAGGGCCGCCACATCCGTATCGGTGTGGACGACTGGCAGATCCTGCATGTAAAGCTCTATGAGTACAAGTGACTCTGAGTACTCGGAGTATTCCGATTACTCTGATTCCTCCGATTATTCCGAACCCTCCGAAAAATCCGATTACTCCGATTCCTAAACCCCAAATAATTAAACAATGAAAAAATTCCTTTTCCTGTCAGTCAGCGCCCTGCTTCTTGCAGCCTGTGGCTCAAAGCCAAAGACCGCTGAGGTTGTAGAACCTAAGCTTACCGATGCCTTCCCCGACTATACCGTCGGCGTGGCCATCAATGTGAACCAGAGTAACCAGAAGGATGCCGAGGGTGTTGCCATCATCAAGCAGCACTTCAACAGCATCGTGGCCGAAAACTGCATGAAGTGCGAGGAGATTCATCCCGAGGAGAACACCTATTTCTGGGACGATGCCGACCGCTTTGTGAAGTTTGGCGAGGACAACAATATGCAGATCATCGGCCATTGCCTCATCTGGCACAGCCAGTGCGCTCCCTGGTTCTTTGTCGATGACAAGGGCAAGCAGGTGAAGCCAGAAGTGTTGAAGCAGCGCATGAAGGATCATATCACCACCGTCATGACTCGCTATAAGGGTCGCATCACGGGCTATGATGTTGTCAATGAGGCTATCCTCGACGATGGAAGTTATCGTCCTTCACTTTTCTATCAGATTCTTGGCGAGGAGTTCATCCCCTGGGCATTCCAGTGTGCTATGGAGGCTGACCCCGATGCTGAACTCTACTACAACGACTATTCGATGGCTCAGCCCGGTAAGCGTGCAGGCGTGGTCGAACTTGTCAAGAAGCTCAAGGCACGTGGCATCCGCATCGATGCTGTAGGCTTGCAAAGCCACATGGGCATGGATCATCCTTCTTGGGAGGAATTTGAGGCCAGCATCAAGGCATTCATCGGAGCCGGTGTGGATGTGCAGTTCACTGAAGTCGATATGAGTGCATTGCCTTCTGTAAACTTTGGCGCTAACGTGAGCGACACCGAGGAGTATCGTGCCGAGCTCAATCCTTATGCCGAAGCCTTGCCCGACAGCGTATCTGCTGTTTGGAACGAGCGTATGACCACCTTCCTCGGCATTGTCGATAAGTATGCCAAGAACGTGCGTCGCGTCACCGCTTGGGGCGTCACCGATGCCGACTCCTGGAAGAACGATTGGCCCATCAAGGGTCGCTCCGATTATCCGCTCTGGTTCGACCGCAAGGGTCAGATGAAGCCCTTCCTCGTTGAAAGGATGAAGAAGAAGGGACTTATGTAATATCTAGGCTGTCTAGACTCTCTAGATTTTCTAGATTATCTAGATCTTCTATAAAACTAGCGCGGCATGAGTTTCATTTCATGTCGCGCTGTTGTCTATTCTTTCACCTTGAGTGCTCTCATCGCATTGAGCACCGCCAGGACGGTGACACCGACATCGGCGAAGACGGCCATCCACATTGTAGCCAGACCGAAGGCGGCAAGCAGGAGCACCAGCACCTTCACCCCGATGGCGAAGATCACGTTCTGATTGGCGATGCCAATGGTGCGGCGTGCAATCCTGATAGCCAGGGCAACCTTCGAAGGTTTGTCGTCCATCAGCACCACGTCGGCAGCCTCGATGGCAGCATCGCTGCCCAGTCCACCCATGGCGATACCCACGTCTGCGCGTGCCAGTACCGGCGCATCGTTGATGCCGTCGCCCACAAAGGCCAGGCCCTGTGCTTGGTCTTTTTCGTTGTTTGGACCCTTGGCTTCCTGTACGAGTTTGTCGAAGAGCGCAACCTTGTCGGTCGGCAGCAGTTCGGCATGCACTTCGTCGAGGCCCAATGCCTTGGCAACATCTTCGGCCACCTCCTGTCGGTCGCCCGTCAACATCACAGCCTTGCTGACACCCGCTTGGTGTAGTTGGTCGATGGCCTCCTTGGCATCGGCTTTCACGCGGTCGTTGATGACGATGTGACCGGCATAGATGCCGTCGATGGCGATGTGGATGATGGTGCCCACCAGTTCGCAGGTGTGTTCCCCGATGCCGAGGGCCTGCATCATCTTGTTGTTGCCCACGCATACCTTGCGACCATTGACCTTGGCCTTGATGCCATGTCCGGCAATTTCCTCGACCTCTTCCAGGCTGCATCCGTCGTGATCGGCTTCCGGATAGGCGTCGCGCAGCGCCTGTGCGATGGGGTGGGTGGAGTAGTGTTCAACGTGTGCAGCCAGGTGCAGCAGATGTTCTTCGTCGTATTTGTCGGGATGCACGGCAGTGACGGCAAATACTCCTTCGGTGAGGGTGCCGGTCTTGTCGAATACGACAGTATTGATCTTCGCCAGTTGGTCGATGTAGTTGGCGCCTTTGATGAGGATGCCATTGCGTGAGGCGCCACCGATGCCACCAAAGAAGGTGAGTGGAACGCTGATGACCAGGGCGCAGGGACAACTTACTACGAGGAACATCAATCCGCGGTAGAGCCAGGTGGGGAAGTTCGCCATGAATCCGCCTGTGCAGAACAGGGGTGGGAGCAGAGCCAGGGCGATGGCTGCAAAGACCACGATAGGTGTGTAGATGCGGGCAAAACGCGTGATGAAGGCTTCGCTCTTCGACTTGTGGTCCGATGCGCTTTCGACCAGTTGGATAATCTTCGAAACGGTCGATTCGCCGAAAGTCTTGCTGGTCCTCACGCGGATGAGTCCCGAAATGTTGATGCAACCCGAGATGACCTCGTCGCCCTCCACTACATCGCGTGGAGCGCTTTCGCCCGTCAATGCCACGGTGTTGAGGCTGGTCTGCCCTTCGATGATCTCTCCATCGAGGGGCACCTTTTCGCCCGGACGGATGACGATGGTTTCGCCCACGGCTACCTCTTCGGGAGCAATGGCCACCACCTTGCCCTCACGTTCCACGTTGGCCGTATCGGGACGGATGTCCATCAGGTGCGAAATCGATTCGCGGCTCTTTCCTTCGGCATAGCCTTCAAAGAGTTCGCCGATCTGGAAGAAGAGCATTACGAAGACGGCTTCGGGGAACTGTGTCTCGGCACCTGGGAGGAATCCGATGCAGAGAGCGCCCAGTGTGGCGATGGTCATGAGGAAGTTTTCGTCAAATGGTTCGCCTTCCATCACGCCTTCGATGGCTTCCTTGATGGTGTCAAGTCCTACCACGAGGTAGGGGACAAGATAGATGAGCAGCAGTTGCCACGTGGGCAATGCGAAGTTGTGCTCGATATATACTGCGATGAGGAGCAGAACGACGGCCACTGCAATCTTGATGACCGATTCCCTCATTCCATCGTCGTGATGGTGGTGGTGATGATGTCCTTCTTCATCGTGGTCGTGGTGATGATGCCCTTCTTCATCATGTTCGTCGTGGTGATGGTGATGATGTTCGTGCTGATGCATGCAGCTCTTGCATGCCTCTTCGTCTTCATCATGATGATGATGGTGATGATGTTCGTGTGCCATATTTTTTAGTTTTTACGCTGCAAAGGTAGGCCATTTTGTTTGCAAATGGGTTGCAAGTTCGCGTAAATCATTATAGATTTTGTTGCATTTTCTTTTTTATTTATATTTAAAAGGTGTAAAATGCAAAAAAATCGCATCCCGATAGGCGAATAATCCCAGGAATTTACTATCTTTGCACCGTATTTCTTAATCGAAGCCTTATTTTTCACCTATTACATGAAACAGATTCTAACATCCATAGTGCTTCTTTTAGCACTGTCTTTGACAACTGCGATGCAGGCGGCCGATCAGTTTGTCACTTTCCAAGACCAGGACAATGCCCTCTGCATCTATCCTACACAGCAGGGCCCGGTCCAGATTGTCTTCGACCAGAACGACTATCCCGGCATCCGTCGTGCACTCGATAACCTAAGCAAGGACTTCGAACAGGTGACCGGTCAAAGTGTTGCCAGGATTCTGACCCAGGCCGAAGGCGATGCGCCGATTCTCCTTGTCGGTTCGCTTGAGAAGAGCAGTTGCATTCAGCAATTGGTCAAGCGCAAGGCCATTGATGCCAAGGAACTGAAAGACAAGCGCGAGAAGTATATCATCACATTGCTTGATGCTGGTGTCTTGTACAAAGGCAAGACTGGCCGGATGCTCGTCATCGCAGGCAGCGACAAGCGAGGCACCGAATATGGAATCTACGAACTGAGCCGTCAGTTGGGCGTTTCGCCATGGGCATGGTGGGCCGATATGCCCATTGTTAAGCGCGATAGCATCTTCCTCCTTCCAGGTATTTACACCGATGGGGAACCCATAGTTCGCTATCGTGGCATCTTTCTCAACGACGAGGCTCCCTGTCTTTCGGGTTGGGTGAAGGAGAAGTTTCCCGACAGCCAGTGCGAGAACCTTCCCGTCGATCCTTGGGGCAACACCTATGCCCGCGGCTTCAACCACCTTTTCTACGAACACGTCTTCGAACTGCTGCTCCGCTTGAAAGGCAACTATTTGTGGCCCGCGATGTGGGGCAATGCCTTCTATTTCGACGATCCGCTCAACGGACCATTGGCAGACGAGATGGGTATCATTATGGGCACTTCCCATCATGAACCCATGGCTCGCAACCATCAGGAATGGGTGCGCTACAAGCGCGCAAAGATGAAGGAAGCAGGTGCCCGTAATGACGATGAGGCGCCTGCCGAGGCTCGTTGGGATTATGCAGTCAACAAGCCCGTCATCGACCAGTTCTTCCGCGAAGGCATCGAACGCGCCCGTGGCACCGAGGACCTGATTACCATCGGTATGCGAGGCGATGGCGACACGGGCCTGGGAGGCAAGGAGGGCTTCGACCACCTCACCCAGAACCTTGACGACTACAACAAGAAGCTCCTCGAGAACATCATCAGCAACCAGCGCCGCATCATCGCCGAGGTGACAGGCAAGAAGGCCGACCGCACGCCTCAGATGTGGGCACTCTACAAGGAGGTGCAGCACCTCTATGACCTGGGCCTCGATGTGCCCGACGATGTGCTTATCATGCTTTGCGACGACAACTGGGGCGACATTCGTCGTGTACCCGAAGCCAACGTTTCAGCTACGCGCACCAAGGAGGCACTCATGAACCGCAAGGGCGGATGGGGCATGTACTACCACGTCGATTACGTGGGTGGTCCGCGCAACACCAAGTGGGCCAACGTCACCACCACCAACCACTTGTGGGAACAGATGCGCCTGTGCTACGAATATGGCATCGACGACCTCTGGATTCTCAATGTGGGCGACCTCAAGCCCATGGAGCATCCCATCGACCTTTTCCTCAAGATGGCCTGGCGTCCCGATGACTACGCCGACATCAGCAGCGTCCACCAGCACGCCCTCGACTTCTGCGCTCAGATGCTGGGTGAGAACCTTTCGAACCCCTCAAACCCCTCAAACCTTTCCCGCGAAGCGGCTCGTCTCTTGGAGACCTACCTCCGCTACAACAGCCGCGTCACCCCCGAGCTCTTGAATTGGCGCACCTACAACCTGCAGAGCGGAGAGTGGGAGCAGGCGATGCTACAGTACAAGGCGCTCGAGGCCGATGCCTATCGCCTGTGGCAGAAGGTGCCCGCCCCGGCACGCGACGCCTATCATCAGCTCATCCTGTTCCCCATCCAGTCGATGGCCAACCTCTACGAGATGTACTATGCCCAGGCGCAGAACCTCTATCTCGCTGCCCTCGGTGACCCGCGTGCCAACTGTTATGCCGACCTTGTGGAGCAATGCTTCGCCCGTGACGACGAGCTGACGCGTGAATATCACAGCATCGGAGGAGGCAAGTGGAACCATCTGATGGATCAGACCCATATCGGCTACAGATCATGGCAGCAGCCCGATGTGCAGGTATGCCCGAAGGTCGTTCGTGTCGATGCCGACAAGCCAGCCAAGCCCGAAGCCCCGCACTACGTCTTCAAGGCCTACAACGGACAGGTGAGCATCGAGGCCGAACATTACTTCGAGGCGAGTCCCAGTGCCGACGGCACGTGGACCATTCTGCCCACCTTGGGCCGCACCCTTTCGGGCGTTGCCCTGCTGCCGCACAATGCAGCCTGCGAAGGCGCTTCGCTCGACTATGCCTTCCGTGCCGAAGGCTTCGAGGGAACAAGCGTCAAGGTGCACATCATCACCAACAGCACCTTGCCCTTCCTGCGCAAGGAAGGCCATCGCTATACGCTTCAGCTCGACAATGGCGAGGCCGTTGAAGTCAACTACAACAGCCGCTACATCGAGGAGAACACCAACGAGATGTACGCCATCGCCGCCACCCGCATTATCGAGACGGTCACCGAGCTGCCCATCTCGCCCGCCGACCTCCACCACCTCACCATCCGTCCGCTCGACCCGGGTCTTGTGGTCGAAAAGGTCGTCATCGACCTCGGCGGCTACGACCCCTCGCACCTGAAGGGGGTCGAGAGCCCAAGGGAGAAGTAGTTTTTTTCTCTAGATTCTCTAGATATTCTAGATAGTCTAGATCTTCTAGAATCTCTAGATCCTCAAGCCACCAAATATCTTTAATTATAGTCTCATGAAATTAAAAGAAATCACTTCGGGCAGCTTCAACGCTGCCGAATGGGAAGCCAAAGGATATGAGCTTCCAAAGTTTGACATCGCAGCAGTGGCAAAGAAGACGCACGACGAACCCACCTGGGTGCACTTCGGTGCCGGCAACATCTTCCGTGCCTTCCCCGCTGCCATCCTCAACGATGCCCTCAACAGCGGCAAGTACGACCGTGGCGTCATCGTGGCCGAGAGCTTCGACTACGAGATCATCGACAAGGCCTATCGTCCTTACGACAACCTGTCGCTCCTCGTCAGCCTCCAATCGACGGGCACCATCGAGAAGAAGGTCATCGCCTCAGTTACCGAGAGCCTCAAGGCCGACTATCAGTTTGCCGACGACTGGGCACGCCTCGTCGAGATCTTCCGTCAGCCAAGCCTCCAGATGGTGACCTTCACCATCACCGAGAAGGGCTACAGCGTGGCTCCAGCTGACCTCGAGCGCGGCCTCAAGCCCGTCTTCGCCATGGGTAAGCTCGCCGTGCTGATGCTCGCTCGCTTCAAGGCAGGACAGCTGCCCATCACCCTGCAGAGCACCGACAACTGCTCGCACAATGGCGACAAGGTAAAGGCAGGTGTGCAGGCCTATGCACGCAAGTGGGTTGAGCAGGAGCTTGTTCCTGCCGACTTCCTCGGTTATCTGCAGGATTCGACCAAGGTGACCTATCCCTGGTCGATGATCGACAAGATCACTCCACGTCCACACGAGAAGGTACAGGCCATGCTTGCTGCCGATGGCTTCGAGGACAACCAGACCATCATCACCGAGCGTCACACCTACACCGCTCCTTTCGTCAATGCCGAAGAGGTGCAGTACCTCGTTGTGGAGGACAACTACACCAACGGTCGTCCACCGCTCGAACTCGGTGGCGCACTCTACACCACCCGCGAGACCGTCGATAAGGTCGAGACCATGAAGGTGACCACCTGCCTCAATCCGCTCCACACCGCCATGTCGATCTATGGCTGCATGCTCGGCTACACGCTCATCTCAGCCGAGATGGCCGACCCCGACCTGCGTGCCTTCATCCAGAAGATTGGCTACATCGAGGCAATGCCAGTGGTTACCGATCCCGGTGTACTGAATCCCTACGAGTTCATCGGCACCGTCATCAACCGTCGTCTGCCCAACCCGTTCATGCCCGATGCTCCGCAGCGTATCGCCACCGACACGTCGCAGAAGCTGCCCATCCGCTTCGGTGAGACCATCAAGAAGTACGTGGCACGTGGCCTCGACAAGGACAACCTCGTGCTCATCCCGCTCACCTTGGCAGGCTATGCACGCTATCTGAAGGGCCTCGACGATATGGGCGAACCTTTCACTCCTTCCACCGACCCGCTGCTCGCCGAACTCCAGGCCATCGTGGCTCCGCTCGAACTCGGCAAGCCCGACCAGGACTTCAGCTGCCTGCGCCAGCTCTTCAGCCGCAAGGATGTCTTCGCTGTCGATCTCTACGAAGTCGGCCTCGGCGAAAAGATCGAGGGTATGGTCAAGGAACTCTACGCCGGTCCCGGTGCCGTGCGTGCTACACTCCACAAGTACGTAAGTGCTCGTTGATCGCTTGAATTGACCGTTTCGATTTGCGATGGAAAGCCATCAGGCTATCCATCGCAAATTATTTTCTGATAATTAGCTTTTTACAAAATATGGAAGTAGTGGTCGAAAAGCACAGGAAACAGAAAAATAACACAATTCCTATGAATTTCTTTTGCATTTTGAAAAATAAATCGTATATTTGCACCGTGAAATAGCTAGAAACGGCTTTCGCGAATTCTAAGAGTTTGAACTATGAGAAAAAGATTCAACATTACAGGTAGTTGTAACCCCGAATGGCACTATATGGTCGATTCTGCCAAAAGATTCAAATTTGTGGAAGAATTGGTTGATATGGGAGAATACTTTACCATTAATCGTGCACGTCAATACGGAAAGACTACCACGCTGATGATGATCTGGCGCCGAATGTCAGATCGCTACCTTGTTGTACCAATGAGCTTCGAAGGATTGGGCGATAGTGCATTTGCCTCTGAAGAGGCATTCGTAGGGACCTTCTCCAAGATGATGTCAAACCGTCTCGCTTCCATAAAAACAGATGATGAACTGGTAAGTATCTGGCAAGAAAGCGCAGCCAAGTCGATTGAAGAATTGGCTTCGATAATCACGAAATTTTGCAAGACAAGCGCAAAGCCTGTTGTGTTGACTATTGATGAAGTTGATAAGAGCAGTGACAATCAATTGTTTCTCAACTTCCTCGGGATGCTGCGAAACAAATATTTGGAGCGCAGTTTAAGCGGTATGGATTCCACTTTTTTCAGCATTGTGTTGGCAGGTGTATATGACGTGAAGAACCTGAAATTGAAGTTGCGTCCTGATGCCGAAAAGAAATATAACTCGCCTTGGAACATCGCAGCCGACTTCAAAGTTGATATGACCTTCCAAGCCGACGAGATAGCTCAGATGCTATCTGACTACGAAACCGATTTCCATACAGGTATGGACATCAAGGCCATCAGTGAAGAGATTTACAAATATACCAATGGTTACCCGTTTTTGGTGAGCAAATTGTGCAAAGTCATCGATGAAGAATTGGATAAAAATTGGACCTTGGAAGGAGTGCAAACTGCCACCAAGCAGACCATTTTGGAAAAGAATACCCTCTTCACCAGTTTGACAAAGAACTTGGAGGAGTACCCAGAATTGAAACGATTCATCTATTCTCTTTCCATATTGGGCGACACAATTACTTACGATGCCAACAATCCGGTGATGGACTTTGCCACTATGTTCAGCATCATCCGGTACGATGCCTCGCGCAAAGTACGCATCCATAACATTATCTTTGAAGAGGTGTTGAACAACTACTTCATCGCTGAGCAAAGCATCGCCGACATGGGCAAACTACGTCCACAACTCAACTACGTTCGCGACGGACAACTACAGATGGATTTCGTTATCCGACGCTTTGCCGACCTAATGCACGAGGAATATCGCGACAGCACCGTGCCCTTCCTTGAGCGAGAGGGAAGATTGCTATTCCTCACTTTTCTTAAACCCATTATCAACGGCACCGGCTTCTATTATGTAGAACCACAGACACGCGACAACCGTCGCATGGATCTGGTAGTGACTTACGGTCGACAGGAATTCATCATCGAATTGAAGATTTGGAGAGGAGACAAGTACGAGGAGAGCGGTCGTGATCAATTGGCAGCCTATCTCTCCACCCGCAACATGGACGAAGGTTTTTTAGTCACGTTTGACTTTTCGAAGGACAAGAAAAACATCAATCCGCAATGGATTGATTGGAACGGCAAACGTATCTATGAAGTGATTGTTTAGCTGCAAAAACAATAGTATAAGTCTATTTCTCAGTAGCGGGTCCAATTCTGAATCGTGAATTGGACCCGTTACATTGTAGCATACAGATTTGGCATGCGAAATCTTTATACTCTTATAGGAGCATACAGTTTTGATAGATAGAATCTGTATGGTCCGATCGTAGCATACATATTTGGCAGATGAAATCTGTATGGTCCGAGCGCGGCATACATATTTGGTAGATGAAATCTGTATGGTCCAAGCGAGGCATACAGTTTTGGTAGATAGAATCTGTATGGTCCGAGCGCGGCATACAGTTTTGGTAGATGGAATCTGTATGCTCCAATCGAGGCATACAGTTTTGGTAGATAGAATCTGTATGCTCCGGGCGCGGCATACAGTTTTGGTAGATGAAATCTGTATGGTCCGAGCGGAGAATAAAGATTTGGTCGATGGAATCTGTATGCCTCGATTGGGGAAGAGTTACTCTGCGTTTGGAGTGGGCTCGTCGTTGCGCGACTTGAGTTCGGCAACTTTTTCGAGGAGCATCTTGCGGTCGTGCGCCGATTGGTTGAAGGGATACCTG
>ONNR01000004.1 GCA_900319235.1 uncultured Prevotellaceae bacterium | reverse complement strand
AAGCTACTAAATTATGATCGTATATCCAAATTTTCAAAGAACATTATTCTTTGCACCTGGATATTCTTTATTCAGGTGCAAAGGTAAGAAATGGATTCAACGAAGATGGTACTGCCCGATAGCAGCACTGATGGATTGGCTGTAAACGCCATCTGAAAGCAAGCTTTCATCTGCCGCTTCCACCCCATCCATCACCCTTTCAGGGCTTCATCTTCGCTGAATCGAAAATATCTTGAAAAATCATTAAAAATATTTGCCTATCCCCTCTCTTTTACAAAAAATCAGTTCGACCACTATCCTTTAACGTTAATGACCGTATAATGGGCCGTTAATTACAATTAATACTGTTGAATCGCTATTTGAGCGGTTATTGTCATGCTTAATTTAAACCTAAGGGCAAAAAGGGAGTCTAAAGAGGCGGATATGAAGATTTATCAATCGTTCCCGTTGGGACGCAGATTGTTACTCCTCTGCTTCATCCTGCTTGGGTGGAGCAGTTGCGTTGTGTCGTATGCGTTCAACATCACGGGACGTGTGGCTTCGGCTACGGACGACACACCTTTGGCAGGGGCTACCATTCGACTATTGACCCTCCCCGACTCGACTTTCGTGGTGGGCACTTTTGCTGACCATAACGGCAACTTCACCCTTCACACTTCGCGATTGGACGGACTGCTCAAGCCAAGAAAGGCGCAGCAGAAAGTGCTGGTGCACTTTACGTATGTGGGCTTTCAGGAGACCCTGAAGACGTTCACGCTGCATCACAGACAGAAGTCGTTCGCAATGGGTGACGTATTTATGCAGGAAGAACATCGCCTACTGGGCGAGACCGTCATTTCGGCCACCCCTCCCCCAATGGTGATTCGCGAGGACACCATCGAATACTATGCGAGCAGTTACCAGCTGGAGCCCGATGCAACCGCTGAGGACCTGCTGAAACGCCTGGCGGGCATTGAGGTGGATGCCAACGGAAGCATCACCGCGCAAGGCGAGACAGTGACGAAAGTCTATGTGGACGGAAAGGAGTTCTTCGGTTCGAACATCCAGGCCACGACAAAGAACCTCACTGCCGACATGTTTGAGTCGGTGCAAGTGGTGGATATGAAGACAGTAGAGAGCCGTCTCACGGGCATTGACAATGGTGAACGCGAGAAGGTGATCAACTTCAAGCTGAAGCCAAGGATGCGACGCGGATACTTCGGCAATGCTGCAGGCGCATGGGGTGACGGTAGCGGCATCGACGACCGTTTTGAGACAAAAGGCATGCTGGGATACTTCCGTGGCAACAACCAGAACGCGCTGGTGGTGAATGCAAACAACACCAACAACACGGGTTTCGGCGATATGGGCGAGAAGGTGATGAGCAACTCGTCGATGCGCGGCAACCGCAACAGCGGACGACGCGGCGATGGACTGAACACCTCGTGGAGCGTGGGCCTGAACCTCAATTACGACAAGGGCAACCGACTGCGTGACGAGAACACACCTTTCGCCATCGGCGGTGATGTGCTTTATGGCGGAGAGAAACAGAGCGAGAAGACATCGTCGCACCGCATCAACTACCTGAAGTCGGGCAACACCGGCACAGACACCGAACAGACGGGCGACAACAAGGGACAGAACGTGCAGCTCGACTTCAAATTCGAGAAGACCTGGGGCAAGGTGGCCGACGGTGAACACCGTCTGCAGATCAATCCCGAACTGGCCTTCAACAGTACAGAGACCGACGAACATTCGACCAGCAGGAACTATCACCTCGACCCGAATGCCGAGGATGAGATTACGGCAGATCCTTCAACCTACATCAGCCAGACACAGAGGGCAAGCCATATGAAGCAGCAGGGAGCCAACTACGAGCTCTCGCTCTCCTATTCGTATGCCAAGAAGACAGACCGTGGACGCCGACGCAGCAGCATACGCGTCAGCCTGAACGGCCGACACAACAACGGTGACCACTACACGCAGTCGTTCACCAGTTACGACAGCCTGCTCGTGGGTGACCTGAGCCTCGTGAACGACACCACCATACACCAGTGGCAGGAGGAGCGACAGAACTCGCTAACCTATCGCATACGCCTAACCCATGTGGAACCCATCGCCGAACATCATATGATCGAAGTGGGTGCGACGGGCAGTTTCATAAGCAACACCCATCGACAGCTCTACCACTTCTGGGACGACCAGCTTGGGCAGTATGCTGATTCGGTGAACGGACGTTCGAACATCGACTACAGCACCGATTCGCGCACACAGCAGAACAGTTACACGCTGTCGGCCAGCTATCGCTACGTCACCGAACGCGTCAATGCATCACTGGGTATGGACCTGCTGCCCAACACGCAGAATTACACCGACCACTACGACCACAGGCGCGACTACAAGCGTTCGTACATGAACCTTGCTCCACGTGTGGAATACCGCTACAACTGGAACCGCAGGAAGAACCTGCGCATCACCCTGAACGGCAGAACGACACAGCCATCGATCAACCAACTGCAGGCACGCAAGAACCAGACATCGGCCACCCATGTGACCTTGGGCAACCAGGACCTGGAACCTTCCTACCAGACCAACCTGCAGATACGCTACCGAGCCAACAGCAAGGAGACAGGACGCACGCTGGAGGCTTCGATCAGCTCCAGTGCTCAATTCAACACCCTCGCCACCAAACGCTGGTACAGTGCCGACCTTCGCACCGATACGACGATGACGGTGAACCTCGACGGACTGGGCGCATGGAACGTGCAGAGCGAATTCAGAGGGTCGTTCCCCTTTGCCGACAACCACTGGTACGTGACTACACAAACCACCCTTGGTTACCGCGAGAGCGTAGGATATGCCAACCTGAAGAGCACCGACACGCAGGTGAACCATATACACAACATTACGGCAGGCGAAAACGCAGGTATCGCCTACCGTAACGAATGGCTCAACGTGGAACTGCACGGGAACTATCATCTGAGCCACAGCGAGGCGACGATTGTCACCTCGGGGAATCTGGGAACGACGCATCAGTTCGGCGTGCGGAGCAACCTTAGCGCCCGTCTGCCCTGGAACCTGAGTTGTTCGACAAGCATCGCATACACAGGACGACGTGGTTATTCGGCAGGCCTGACACGCAACCAGACCATCTGGGACGCGCAGCTTTCGCGCGCGTTCCTGAAACGCAAGAACCTGTCGGCCTTCGTGAAGGTGTTCGACATCCTGCATCAGAAGACGAGCATCTGGCGCTCTATCTCGGCCACGTCGATCACCGACCGTGAGAGCACTATCCTCAAGGAATACTTCCTCGTGGGCTGCAGCGTGAAGTTCAATCAGCGCGGCGGACGAGGAGGTCGCGGAGGTGGCGATGGAAGAGAAGGTAGGGGAAGGCGCGAACGTTGAGGACCCCCTCGATCCTCCGCACCCCCTCTATCCCCCGAACAGCGGGGGCTGAATACCTGCTTAGGGGGAGGACTGGCGGGTCACCTGCTTAGGTATTCTGCCCCCGCTGTTACAATGAATATTTTGGCGGCCAAATACGGCCGCAACGGAAACAAAGACCCACTCGGTCCTCATACTTAGGGGGAGGACTGGCGGGTCACGTTTTTTTTATCACGAATTTGAGAATTATTTTTCAGAAAGAGAAATTAATCTTCGAGAACCGAGATCTGCATGGTGATGTCGTCGACGGGACGATCGCCAGGCTGGGTTTGGACAAGCTGAATCTTATCGACCACATCGAGGCCCTCCTCTACCTCGCCAAAGACGGTGTAGTTCTGATCGAGGAAGGGAGTGCCACCAACGGTGGTATAGAGCTCACGCTGTTCGGGAGTGTACTTGGGTTCGCCCTTCTCCTTGGCCAGTGCCATAGTCTTTTTCTGCAGTTCGTCCTGCAAGGCCATCAGGCCTGCGTTGTCGCGGTTCTTGCGCAGCTGGATGATGCGACTGCGGTTCTCGACCACGAGGTCGTTGAAAATGTTCTGCAACTGCTGCTGAGCCATCTGGCGCTCGAGTTGGGTGAGTTTGCCGGCACTGTAGATCTCGCCAGTGACGATGTAGAACTGGCTACCACTGGAACGCTTCTCGGGATTGACCTCGTCGCCCTGACGGGCAGCCGCGAGGGCTCCCTTCTTATGTATCAGCGACTTGTTGAACTCGGCAGGGATGGTGTAGTCGGGGCCTCCGGCACCAAGATGTGCAGTGGGAGAAGCGCCACGCGAATCGGGATCTCCACCCTGAACCATAAAGTTCTTGATGACACGGTGGAAGAGAGTGCCGTCGTAATAGCCCTCGCGGGCCAACTTGAGGAAATTATCACGATGTAGGGGGGTCTCGTCGTAGAGACGGACGGTGATGTCACCGAGGGAGGTCTTGATCAGGACTTTGGACATATTTGGGGGTTAAGAGGGGTTCGAAAGGTTCGAGGGGTTCGAAAGGTTGTACAAACCATTGCATTTGCAACAGTCAGATGACAAACGTATGTTTTTCAACATATTTTTGAGGGAAATATGCAGTTTTCTATGAAATTATTTGCTATAAGGGCAAAAATCGCATATCTTTGCATCGTGTTTTTCATGGTATTAGATTTTAAGGTTAATGCAAAGGGTCGTTGTGAAACGCCCCTTTCGCATTTTAAACCCTTTATTCGTACTCGAAAATGCCGTTCTCGGTGTGGAGAGTGACCTTGGCACCTTCGGGACGAGCTTCGACGTGACCGATGACCTGTGCATCGATGTTGAAGCTGCGCGCGATGTCGATGACCTCCTGGGCATACTGGGCAGGAAGATAGACTTCGAGGCGATGGCCCATGTTGAACACCTTGTACATCTCGGACCAGTCGGTAGCCGACTGCTCGTGGATGGTGCGGAACAGTGGAGGAATGGGGAAGAGATTATCCTTGATGACATGCAGGTCCTTGATGAAGTGGAGCACCTTAGTCTGTGCGCCACCGGAGCAGTGTACCATACCGTGGAGGATGGAGTTCAAAGAGTTTGAGGGGTTTGAGAGGTGAGAGCGGAAGGCGTCGAGGATCTTCTTGACTACAGGGGCATAGGTGCGCGTGGGACTGAGGACTAGCTTGCCGGCATCGAGGGGACTGCCCTCAACGGGGTCGGTGAGATGGAGCCCACCGCTGTAAACGAGGTCCTCGGGCACTGCGTGATCGTAGGACTCGGGATACTTCTGCGCCAGATACTTGGCGAAGACATCATGACGAGCAGAGGTCAGGCCATTGGAACCCATACCACCGTTGTATTCCTTCTCGTAGGTGGCTTGTCCGAAACTTGCAAGACCGACGATGACATCGCCTGCTGCGATATTGGCATTGTTGATGACATCGGAGCGCTTCATTCGGCAAGTGACCGTGGAATCGACGATGATGGTGCGTGCCAGGTCACCAATATCGGCCGTCTCGCCACCTGTTCCATAGACACCAATACCCATCAGACGCAGTTCGGCCATCAGTTCGTCGTTGCCATTGATGATGGCACTAATGACATCGCCCGGGATGAGCATCTTGTTGCGACCGATGGTAGATGAGACGAGGATATTATCGACTGCACCCACACAGATGAGGTCGTCGATGTTCATGATGAGAGAGTCCTGTGCGATGCCCTTCCAAACAGAGAGGTCGCCAGTCTCCTTCCAATACATGTAAGCCAATGACGTCTTGGTGCCTGCACCATCGGCATGCATGATGTTGCAGTATTCGGGATCGCCTCCGAGGATGTCGGGAATGATTTTGCAGAAAGCCTGAGGATAAAGGCCCTTGTCGATGTTCTTGATGGCGTTGTGCACATCTTCCTTGCTGGCACTTACGCCACGCATCATATATCTTTGGTCAGCCATAAAATTACGTTTTAGCGGGTGCAAAGATAGTGATAAAAAATGAACTCACCAAATTTTGCCCCCTTTTTCTTACTATTTCCACTTAAAAGCACTGAGCGACGAGGGCATCGGCGCAGTGACAGCCATCCATAGCCGACGAAACAATGCCGCCTGCATAACCTGCACCTTCGCCACAAGGATAGAGCCCGCGCACGGTGGGATGACAGAGCGAAAGCTTGTCGCGCGGGATGCGGACGGGTGACGAGGTGCGCGTCTCGGTGCCCACAAGCAAAGCTTCGGCAGTGAGGAAACCATGCGCACGACGACCGAAGTAGCGGAGGCCCTCCTGCATACGTGCACTGATGAACCTAGGCAGCCAGAAGTACAACGGACTGGCCACGACACCCGGAGTGTAGGACGAAGCAGGGAGGTCGGCCGACAAGCGACCATTGACGAAATCGGTCATACGTTGGGCAGGTGCTACCTGTGTGCGTCCACCATTGAGCCAACACTGATGCTCGATGGCCTCCTGAATAGCCATCATCGCCAAGGGACTACCGGGGTCGATGTCGAGATGGAGCTGGCTGGCGAGAATCGGGATGTCTTCGACACGAATCTCGGTGACCATGGCCGCATTGGCCCAACGACCACCACGAGAACTGGCGCTCATTCCATTGACGACGACCTGGTCGGAACTCGTAGCCGAAGGAACGATGACACCACCGGGACACATGCAGAAACTATAGACGCCTCGATTGTCGGCCTGTGTAACGAAACTGTATTCGGCGGGAGGCAGGTACTGACCCCTACCCTCCTTGGAATGATACTGGATCTGGTCGATGAGGGTCTGAGGGTGTTCCAAGCGACAACCGATGGCCAGACCCTTGGCTTCGATGAGGATGCTCTCGTCGTGAAGCATCGTGTAGATATCGCGTGCAGAATGACCTGTGGCGAGGATGACGGGGCCCAAGAACTCACGTCCATCGAGGGTGGTGACACCAACCACCTTATCGTCGGAAAGAATCAAACGAGAGACAATGGTCTCGAAATGAATCTCACCGCCACAAGCTAGAATGGTCTCGCGAATATTCGAGATAATGGAGGGAAGCTTGTCGGTGCCTATATGAGGATGAGAAGCATCGAGGATGCCCGTGTCGGCACCGAACTGGCACAAACCTTCGAGCACTCCCTGCACATTGCCACGCTTCTTGGAACGCGTGAAGAGCTTGCCATCGGAGAATGCCCCTGCCCCACCTTCGCCAAAGCAATAGTTGGAGTTGGGGTCAACACGTTGCTCACGTGTGATGAGAGCCACATCGCGACGACGATCGCCCACAGGGCGACCACGCTCGATAAGGATGGGACGAACGCCCAGTTCGATGAGCCGAAGAGCCGCAAACAGTCCTCCGGGACCCGAGCCGACAACGACGGCCTGATGGGCATGGGAAGGCAGTTCTTGATAGACAACCTTGCGGAAAGTCTGCTGCGGAGGCTCCTCGTTGATATACAGATCGACGTCGAGCTGCACCATCACCTGACGCTGGCGAGCGTCGATGCTGGTGTGCTTCATGCGCAGACCGCGCAATGACTTTCGACTAATGGCGAACTCACGGCAGATCTGCGCCTCGAGTTGCTCAGCATCGCGCCATACCTGCGGGAGGACACGTATTTTGATATTCTTAATCATTTGAACAAAAGACGGAAAGCCTCGTCGACACGCGCAACGGGACAAACCTGGATCTTGAGCGTCTTTACATCGATGCTCTTGAGTGCAATATTTGGAATGAGGATACGTTCGAAACCAAGTTTCTCGGCCTCACGGATGCGCTGTTCCAGACGAGCCACAGGACGTATCTCGCCCGAGAGGCCAACTTCGCCCGTCATACACGTGAGCGGAGGAAGCGGCATATCCAGGTTGGAAGAAAGGATAGCCGCCATCACAGCCAGGTCCATGGCGGGGTCGGACACACGCAGACCGCCGGCGATGTTGAGGAAGACATCCTTCTGCGCCAGCTTGAAGCCTACGCGCTTCTCGAGGACAGCGAGCAGCATATTGAGACGACGCTGGTCGAAGCCCGTGGTGGAACGCATAGCGGTGGCATAGACGCTAGTGCTGACGAGTGCCTGTGTCTCAATGAGGAAGGGACGCATACCCTCGATGGCGGCAGCGATGGCAACGCCTGAGAGGTCCTTGTGGTCGGAGTTGAGCAAGAGTTCGGAGGGGTTGGTCACCTGTCGGAGACCCGTGCCAAGCATCTCGTAGATGCCCAGTTCGGAGGTCGAACCGAAACGGTTCTTGATAGCACGGAGGATGCGGTACATATAATGCTGGTCGCCTTCGAACTGGAGGACGGTATCGACGATGTGTTCGAGCACCTTCGGACCAGCCAACGAGCCTTCCTTGGTGATGTGGCCGATGAGGATGACGGGCGTGCCCGATTCCTTGGCGAACTTGAGGATACGGGCAGCACATTCGCGCACCTGACCAACGCTGCCTGCACTCGACTCGAGGTCGTCGGTGGCGATGGTCTGGATGGAGTCGATGACGAGGATGTCGGGCTCGACATTGGCGACGTGGGTGAAGATGGCGTCGAGGTTGGTTTCACAGGCGATGTAGACGGAGTCGAGAGAAGAGGCAGCCAAAGACGGCTGCGGTGAAAGGTTCGAAAGGTTCGAGGGGTTCGAGGGGTTCGAAAGGTTCGAGGGAAGTGATGGGTTTGAAGCAAGGCGGGTGGCACGGAGCTTGAGCTGGTAGGTGGATTCTTCGCCTGAACAATAGAGGACCTTATGGTCGTGAATGTTCATCACCGTCTGGAGGACGAGGGTGGATTTGCCGATGCCTGGGTCACCACCCAGCAGAACCAAGGAACCGGGCACAAGGCCACCGCCCAACACGCGGTTGAGTTCATCGTCGTGCATATCAATGCGCTGCTCTTCGCGTGCCTCGATTTCGGAGAGACGGCGAGGACGCTCGTTCTGCCCTGGAAGGCCCAAGGTGCCCCCATGACTCCACTGCACGCCACCCGACTTGCGGGAAGCCTTGCCGATGGCACCCGTTTGGGTATCGACAATCTCTTCGACACAGGTGCCCCATTCACCACACGACGGACATTTGCCGAACCACTTGGGCTCTTCGCAGCCACAGGAGCTGCAGAAATAGGCTGTCTTCTTCTTTGCCATATCGACGGAAAATCTATTTACGGCGCAAATATAACGTTTTTTTCGATAACTTGTATCAAAATATGGCCAAATAACCGCAAAATCCTTGGTCACCTCAGGAAAATGACTTATCTTTGCAGCGTACATTTCAACAATTTGAAAGCAAATGGAACAAAAACGCGCAATTATCATGGGAGCCACTTCGGGCATCGGACTTGCCGTGGCCAAGCGGCTCAGTGCCGAAGGATGGCAACTGGGCATTGCCGGACGAAGGATGGATCGGCTCATCGAGATGCAACGCAAGGACCTCAACGTGACGGCCATCCAGCAGATCGATGTGACGCGCGAAGAAGCATCGCAGCAACTGCTGACGCTCGTAGGCAAGATGGGCGGAGACATCGACCTCTATTTCCACAGTTCGGGCATCGGATATCAGAATCCAGAACTCGACCTTGACAAGGAACTCAGGACCGTAGAGACCAATGCCCTCGGCTTCACACGCATGGTAGCGACGATGTTCAATTATTATGCCGAAAGGCCTGAGCAGGAAGCACAGATTGCCGTCATCAGCAGCATAGCAGGCACGAAAGGACTGGGTGCAGCCCCTTCCTATTCGGCCACAAAGCGCTACGTCAACCACTATCTGGAATGCCTCACCCAACTGAAACACATCAAAGGACTCACACACCTGACCATCACAGATATCCGTCCAGGCTTTGTCAAGACACCATTACTCAACGACGGAGGTAATTATCCTCTGCAACTCGATGTGGACAAGGTAGCCGCGGAGATTGTGGAGAAAGTCGGAAAGAAAAAACAGATCATCACTGTGGACTGGAAATACCGCATCCTGGTCTTCTTCTGGAAGGTGATACCACGGTGGATTTGGGTGAGGATACCTGTGGTTTCGAAGAAGGGATAGTTGCAATAGTGGCAATAGTAACTATAGTGGCTATAATAACTATAGTGACTATAATAATAATGACTATAAATAATCCCCTCCATTTCTATAAAGAGGAAATGGAGGGGATGTCTTTTGATAAAAGGGTATTAATGCCACTCCTTGGTGACCTTATCGCCACGCACGACGATGTTCAGACCATGAACGGGTGACTCGGAGATTCGGCCAGAGGCATCGTAATAACGAGGAGCTGCACCATCGGTCGAAATCGAGCGGATGCCCTCATCTCCATTGCCAAACTGAGAGGCTGTAATGGCCATCGTATTGGCTACTTCGCACTTGGTCTTGTCGCTTGGATCGTAATCGTGGACAAAAGCGAGGATACCGAGGTTCTCGAAGACGTAGTTCTGGTTGTATGGGATGACACATTCGTAGGTGTAGTCGTCACCTTCCCATTCGATGACATCGCCCCACGTGCTGTTGACACGACGACCCACATTGTAGTGGATATATTCGCCACTTGCACCAGCCTGACTGATGGCAGCGAGATTGGTTTCGGTGAGGACAACGGTGATGCGGGCAGGCTGACGTGTGAAGTCTTCCTTGGCGCGGGAACCTGTGACGCGAACCTTAATCTGAAGGTTTTCGACATCAGCTTCGGCAGTTACCTTGAGGCTTACAAAAGCCGTTTCGCGCATACGCTCACGAATGAGGGAATACATCTCCTGCTTGCTGCCAGGGTTGCTGACGGGAGTTATAGCATCGGGCTGAGCATAACGATCGTACATCACGGCAGGGGCATACTGATTGTCGTAGAACCAGCACCAATCGGTATCGAAGCGGGTGGTGAAGTTGTCGGTATAGTATCCGGCGTGATGCTCGGTGGTGAAGAGACGGCCTTCGAACTCAGGTTCATTCATAGCATCATGGATGTAACTTGCTACGCGAGGACAGTTGACGCACTTCTCGGTGGTGAACTCCTCGAGCAGGACGTTGCGCTCGAAACTGTGGAGCGTCACACTGAAAGAACCCGTCATCGAGTTGTCGCTCATGTTCTCGTCCTTTCCCTCGTTGAGGTTGTCGATAGTAAGAGTGAGCGTGCGCTTGGCAGGATCCATGGTCTGAATGCCCGGGAAATTGGCAGTGAGTTTCACTGTCTTGACCTCACCGTAAGCGATGACCGAATCGCAGTGAACAGAGTAGGTGTCGGCGATGCCTTCGATAGCACAAAGAACGTCGAAGCCCGTGATTGTCACGGTAGCATTGTTGCGCACCTGCAAAGAGAAATTGAACGTTCCCTCATCGACCACGAAGTTCTTTTGAAGCGTAGCAGCTTCGAGCGTGAGGTCATACTTGGGAAGATTATCACCGTAGAAGACGGCTTCGACACAGGTGGTATAGTTTTCGCTGTGGTCGGTCCACTCATCACTGCCAGACTGCACGAAACACGAGAGGCCAGGCACACCCTGTTCCAAGGCGCTCATTGCCTTGCTGGTGCTCTTCTGATGGTAGGAATAGCCGATGTAGAGTGCACCCGTCTCAGCCGTGATGGCGAGAGGCACGTTGAGCGTGACGGTATTCCAATTCTTAGAGACACTCTCGGCAGTACCTTCTGCGAGGTTTTCGCCATTGAGGTCGCTGCGCACCCAAACACGAAGTTCATCGACATTGAGTTTGGAGGCAAGAGCAGCACTGACTTCACGGAGTTCATTGCCCTCGAACATCTTCACCTTGTCGGCAGAAAGAAGGATGGCGGCACTTGTCCAAGTGTCCTTCTGTGTGGAAACATTGGCGAAATATTCGTCAGCCGTCGAGGGGAAAGGTCCCATCTCGCCCTGGCAATACCCTACATGGAAGCCCGAAGTCTGAGCATTGCCCACCCCGATAAGGGTGAGCAATGCGGTTAGGATTAACGTAAGACGTTTCATTGTTCAAAGTTTACTTCATGATCTTCTGAACACTGACACTTCCGTCGGCGTTGTTCTTACGAACGATGTTGATGCCATTGACCATACCATTGACCTTACGACCATCGACAGTGTAGATCTGAGCGGCCTTAGAAGCCTCGACAGCATCGATGCTACGGATTGCATCGGGCTGCTGGACGTGGACGATGTTCACGTCGTCGAGACGAAGGATGTACTGACCGTTGCAATCATGGTGACGGAACAAGAGCACGATCTGCTTGCCCATGTAGTCAGCCATATCTACTTCACGATACTGCCAACCATCCATAGCGCCAGCCTCTTCGGGGAGAGTCTCGCTGCAAACAGGATCGGTGAGAGCCACCTGCTGGATGTCGAGGCCAGCCTCAGCGTCGTACTCAGCAATGTAGAGGCTATAGTGCTCGGCCCAACGAGTTGGGCTGAAGGCTGCTACGAAGTAAGAAAGTGTTGCACCACCATCCTCAGGCATGGAGATGATTGGAGAAAGAGTCCAGTTGTCGGGCTCGATGGCGCCGAGGTAGTTGCTATAAGAGATGGAAGCAAGGCACTGGCTGCCGCTGTGGCAGTACTCGGGACGATCGCCCCAGAGGTTGGAGCCCAAGTTCCAGGTCTCGCCGTCGCCATCAGGATCGGAAGCGGTCCATCCAGCTGCATCATCCTCAAAGTCACCAAGCAGGATGAAACCTTCAGCTGCAGGGTCAAGAGCGGTGCCGTGGCAGACGACCTCGACATCACCAGCACTGGTGGTGATAGTTACCTTGCCGTCATAAGTACCAGCTTCCTCAGGATAGAACCAGAGGGTCACATTGATGTTCTTGTTGAACTGTGCGACCTCGGTAGTCTCAATGCCATAGAATGGAGCCTCGCCATTGATAGCACTTACACTGAGGGCGTTAGAGCCCGTGTTGTGGAGACGGACAACGGCAGTCTTGTAGCGGTTAGGACCTACGTAAGTATCATCGAAGGTCACTTCTGGATCGAGCAGTTCTACGCCGGTCTCGTTGAAATCAGATACCTTGATGCGAATGTTCGAGATTTCAATCTTATCTCCCTCGGGAACGGTGCCGTCACCATTGTGGTACCAACCCCACTGATAATAGTGATTGCCTGGTATACAAGCGAGGTAGTCAGCCCAGAACGGATCGTTGGCAAAGACATCGGAGCTGGCATCAGCGCCATCGGAACCATAAGCTGTCTTCGTACCGGAAGTCATGGGGTGAGAGACGTTGTAAGTTGCATAGCTGCTGTACTGGTATTCGTAGGAATCCTCAGTGACTGGGCGTCCCCACATCTGACCATCCCAAGATACATAGGCAATCTTGCCCTCGGGAACGGTGAGGTTCATCTGGAAGTAAGCGGTGGCGTATGCGCTGTTGTCACCAGCGTTCTTGTTGGTGGCCTTACCATCGACGATGACGAACGGATAGGACTCATTCATCGACCATGAGGTGATGTACTCAGCACCCTCAACTACAAGGCTTGCGAAGTCGGGCATATCCATCACACTGGCTGTTGCCTGTGCAGTGAAAGTGCCAGCAGAAGTGACGATGGTGTAGGTAGCCGACTTCTCACCAGAAGACTTGGCCTCCATTGCGATTGGGATGTTAACTTCCTGCATAGTAGCAGCTTCGGCGAGTCCGCTGATGTCAGCAGTGAACTCCTCGTTGTCACTTGTTACGCTGGAGATGGTGAGAGCATTAGCGCCGAGGTTCTTGACAGTAATGAAGCCATTCTTGGTCACAGTGCCACCCACGGGGAGGATGGCGTTGCCAAGAGCTACCTCAGGAGTGAGGACTGCAGCAGAGTCGGCGTTGAGAGTAGCCTCAGTATATTCAATGTCATAGACATAGAGACGGTTTTCGGCGAGGCCTGAGTAGTAATTGCCATCGTACTGGAAACGAATGAAGTGCTCGCCAGGAGCGAACTCCCAGTTGCCCGACATATCTTCATTAGCGCCCTGGAAGGAGGCCTTGGCGCCATTGAGGGTATCGATAAAGTAACCACCAGCGTTGTAATACCAGTAGCTGACATTATTCGAAACACCCTTCCAAGCAACAGTAGCAAGTTTGCCCTCAGGAACGGAGAAGGCAAGATTGAGCCATGAAGAACCGTAACGACCATAGGTGGTAGAAGTGGCTACGGTGGTGCCATCCTCAAGAGTCACGATCTCGAATGGGAACTCAATGCCAGTGGTAGCGGTGAAGTTACCGCTCTTGATGACAGCGCTATAGTCGGGATAATCCTTGGCAGAACCAGCGAGGTCAACGACGAGGGTTGATTCGCCTGCACCATTATCATAGGTGATGGTTACGATGCCCTCGTAAGCACCAGCCTTGTTGGCAAGGAAGTCGAACGAGAGGTCGAGCGTGCCCTGTGCGGGAACAGTGCCTCCGGTCACAGCAGAAGTGAATGCATCGTCCTCAGCCTCGAGCTCGATGACGAAATCGGCATCCTTACCACCAGTGTTGATGAGCTGGAAGCCCTTGGTAGAAGATGTGCCGACAAAGCATTCGCCAAAGTCAATCGACTCGGTAAAGGTGATGACGTTGGCCACCTCAGGATTGGGCAGCACAGCAGTGAACGACTTATAGACACGGATGTTGCCGTAGTCATATTTTGCGAGGAAAGAAGTACGGCTGGTAATCGTAGCGATAGTGCCATCCTCGTTGACAGTAACGTCAAAAACGAGTTCCTCGGCAGGGGTCAATGTTCCTGTCTCGTTGACTGTGCCAGCGAGCAACATAGCGGTGTAGTAGCCACCCATGTAGTTACCACAAGCCACACCTGTGGTTCCAGTAGCGATGGTGATGGTCTTTGCATCGGCATCATAAACACCATCGACAGGATAGTCGTAAGACTGATAGTAAGAACCGGCCGAAGCAGCCAGCATGTCGAAGAGGTTGGAGAACGTAGCCTTGGTGCCATCGAGCGCAAGACCAACGTTATAGGTGAAGATGTCTCCACCCTCGTAGTTGAAAGTGTAGCCGTTATGGTAGGACTGTGCTACGGCAAAGTAGGACACAGTATCTACATCGGCGGCTTCGAGACGAGCCAAAGGAGCACGACGGGCGGGACGAGCAGCTGCAGAAGCAGCGCCATCAAACAAGCCATCGACGGTGTTTGGAGTGGCCAGGAAGGTCACATCACTGGGGTTGAGAGTTGCTTTCAACTCTGCAGCGTTGATTTTCTGCTGCGGGACGAGCTTCTGCGCATCAGCAGTAACTGTCAAGCAGAGAACGGCTGCCAAAGGGAGTAAGATTCTCTTCATGTTGTGAATTATTAAATGTGAATAAAAAGATGAATTCAATGCTGCAAAAATAGTCAATTTGGGCGATTAATGCAAAAAAAGTGGCTCTTGGATTCGACATTTTCAAGAAATTGAATAAAAAAAGATGGATTTCGGTTGATTTTTGCTCACTTTGCTTACAGAATATGGAAAAAATGTGTAACTTTGCCAAAGATTCAGGGACTATAATTACCCCTCGTAAGCTAAATAATGAAGAAAGCGCTCCTTGCACTATTGACTTGCCTCAGTCTTTTGCCTTCGTTGTGTGCCATGACGCACAGCGAAGATGCTGACAGTCTCGTCAATGCCGCCCATCATTATTATAACGAATACCGATATATGGATGCACTGGACGCGCTTGCCAAGGCTGTAGAAAGGGCCGATGGCACCAGCAATGAGATTGCCATGGAGAAAGCGCTTCTTTCGATCGGCAACATCCATTCGATGTTCAACGACTACGAGCAAGCTTTGCACTACTACACGCAATGCTACAACAAGGCCCAAAACGCGGGCAATGAATTGATGCGCTCGCGTGCAGGTGCCAATATGCTGATGTGCTACTGCATGATGGGCGATGCCGATGAGGCGCAAAAGTGCTACGACAAATTAGGACCATTAGATATGGAGGACCCTAATCTGACACGCTTCTACAATTATCTTAATCAAGGATTACTAGCACGTGTGCGCAAAGATCTTCATGCAGCCATCTTTATGCACACACAGGCACTCGACTATGCCCGCAACCATGAGATGGACGGGCATTTTGCAGTCTCGCAAATGGGGCAACTGGGCACACTCGAAGAGGAACTGGGCAACGAAAAGCAGGCCATTGACTGGTATCTGCAATGCGAGAAGCTTTCGAAAGAAGGCGGCTATATGAGCCCTCTCGTTACCGCTTATGAGAAACTATCAAACCTCTATCGCAAGCAGCACAACGACAGCGCGTCGATGCGCTACCAGCGACTATTCGTCAGCCTTTCCGACTCGCTCTTCAACGAACGTGAATTCAATAGCAAGCGAGGGCGCATCGTCGATTACGAGACGCAGCACAATATCCTTGAGATCAGTTCGCTCAACAGCCGCAACCGCACACTTTTAGCTGTCATCGTCCTTTTTTCACTTATGCTGGTAGCGCTCATCGTTTTGATCAGCTACATCTTCCGACAGAATCGAGAACTTGTGTCTACACAACGACTGCTTATCGAGAAGCACAACGAACTGAACAAGCAACTTGAGATGCAGAACAGGTTGAGCGATGAATACTTCAAGGCTCCTGCCCCATCAGATTCCCAAGCCAATCCACTTGCTGAAATTGCCAACGACAGAGACAAGAATGAAGTGAGTGGCAACGCCATGGACGAGGAGAGCTACGAATGCGCAGCACCACTGCTTAGCAAGCAACAGTCAGACATGCTGCTCATTGCCATCGCCAAGGTCATGGAGGACAGCCACACCATCAGTGACCCTGACTTCGGGCTGCAGACACTGGCCAATCTGGTGGGTTCGAACACGAAATATGTGTCATGGGCCATCAATGCGACCTATGGAAAGAACTTCAAGACCTACCTGAATGAATACCGCATCAGAGAAGCCTCACGCCGACTGGCAGACACCGAGAAATATGGTAATCCTACTATGGCCGTGCTTGCCGAACAACTTGGCTACAAATCGCCCACGAGCTTCAATCAGGCGTTCAAGCGCATACTTGGCATGACTCCTGCTGCCTATCAAAAACTCATCCGTCAACAATAAAACACACTATTTTTCAATACAGTTAAACGACATGAAAAGAACTATCACATCACTTGTGGGCGTCATCGCCTTGACACTTGGCATGACTGCGACCATGCAAGCCCAGGCACCTTCGAAGACCTGGAACCCCAACCTGAAGAACGGCATGTACAAGAATCCGGTGATCGATGCCGACTACTCTGACCCCGACGTATGCCGTGTGGGTAATGACTACTATATGACATCGTCGTCGTTTGCCTGCTTCCCAGGACTGCAAATCCTCCATAGCACCGACCTGGTGAACTGGGAGCTCATCGGACATGCCCTGACCGACGACTATCCCGTTCTCCCGGAATACGAAGGTACCGACCTCGACTGGCACAAGAAGATCCAGCACGGCAACTATGTGTGGGCTCCCGCCATTCGTTATCACGACGGGTGGTTCTACATCTATTGCGGCGATCCCGACCAAGGCCTTTTCATGACCAAGACACAAGACCCTGCAGGCACGTGGGAGCCTATCGTCTGGGTGAAGAAGGGCAAGGGAATGATTGACTGCTGCCCCTTGTGGGACGAAGACGGCAAGGCCTACCTTTCGCACGGTTGTGCAGGCTCGCGTGCCGGTGTTAAATCTGTTCTTTTTGTAGCTCCAATGTCGCCTGATGGCACCAAGGTAATCGGTCCTTCACGTATCGTATATGATGGACACGAGGACCAGCCCACCATCGAGGGCACGAAGTTCTACAAGCGCAACGGCTACTACTACATCTTCAGCCCCGCTGGTGGCGTGAAGTACGGCTGGCAGGTGGAACTCCGCAGCCGCAGTCCCTTCGGTCCCTATGAGGAGTATGTGGGCCTGGCTCAAGGCAAGTCGAAGGTCAACGGCCCTCACCAAGGCGCGTGGGTTGATACACAAAACGGCGAAGACTGGTTCCTTCACTTCCAGGACAAGCATGCCTACGGACGCGTAGTGCATCTGCAGCCTGCACGATGGGTGAACGACTGGCTCGTGATCGGCGAAGACAAGGATGGTGACGGATGCGGCGATGCCGTTGCACAATGGAAGAAACCCAACCTTCCCTCTTCGGGCGAGTTCCAACCTGTTGAGGACGACGAGTTCGACGCTCCCGAACTAGGTCTGCAATGGCAGTTTGAAGGCCCTTACAGCCACTACTGGTACTTCTGCGATGCCAACAAGAGCAAACTGCGCCTCTACGGAGTACAGCGCCCTGACGGCTTCAAGAACCTCTCAGACCTGCAGAACGCCCTACTCCAGAAGTTCCCCACGGAGAACTTCACAGCAACAGCCAAGATGCAGTTCATCCCCAATCCCGAATACAAGGACAAAGGGGAAGAAGGCGGCTTCATCATCAAGGGACAGGACTACGCAGCGCTCAAAATCGTCAGCATCAGCGACGGATGCGAACTACGCTACGTCACCTGCGCTGATGCGATGAAAGGCAAGGCCGAGAATATCGAGAAGCGCGTGGAACTGAAGATGTCGAAGATGAAAGCGCCCTACACGCAGAAGTATGCCGTCGATGACATCCCACAGCCCCGTATGGCTACGCAGGACGTCTATGTACGCGTCACAGTGAAGAGCGAAGGCACCGGCAATGCCATCAAGTCGAAGGCACAATTCTACTACAGCTTCGACGGCAAGAAATACAAGAAAATCGGTGACGAATTCACCGTGAAGGAAGGCCGCTGGATCGGTGCGAAACTCGGTTTCTACAATTCCCGTCCCGGCGTGAAGAACGACGGTGCCTTCCTTGACATTGATTGGATCAGATTCGAAAAGTAAATGAACGCAACACTGGTACTGGGCGTCATCGTCCTTTACTTCCTGATGGTGTTCGGCGTCAGCTGGTGGACTACCCGCCGACGTGACCGTGACACCGAAACCTTCTATCGTGGCGATCGCAAGAGCCCCTGGTGGGTGGTAGCGATTGCCATGATTGGTACATCCATCTCGGGCGTGACCTATGTGAGTGTGCCTGGTATGGTCGAGGCGAAGCAGATGAGCTACATCCAAATGGTGATTGGTTTCGTCTGCGGCTATTTTGCCGTGGCATATATCCTTCTGCCCCTCTACTATCGCCTTGGGCTTTCGAGCATCTACGTCTATCTGGAGCAGCGCTACGGGCGCTATGCCCACAAGACGGGTGCTGCCTTCTTCCTCCTGAGCAAGTATCTTGGCTGCGCAGTCAGAATGTATCTCACGGCCGTCGTACTGCAACTTGTGCTCTTTGACCAACTGGGCGTACCCTTCGGCCTATCGGTGGCCTGCATCATGCTCATCGTCTGGCTGTACTCGTTCCGTGGCGGTGTGAAAACACTCGTCTGGACCGACCTGCTTCAAACCCTCTGCCTACTGGCAGCTATGATTGGCTTTGTGATTTGCATCAGTTCGGCCATGGGATTGGACTTCAAGGGACTGTGTGGCACTATAGCCGAAAGCCCGATGTCGAGGGTGTGGTTCTTCGACGACGCCAACGACACGCGCTACTTCTGGAAACAATTCCTGGGCGGCATGTTCACGACCATCGCCATGACAGGTCTTGACCAGGACATGATGCAGAAGAACCTCTCGTGCAAATCGCTGAAGGAGGCCCAGAAGAATATGGTCTCGTATGGTTTCGGGTTCCTACCCGTCAACATCATCTTCCTTTCGCTGGGTATATTATTATATATGTACGCGCGAGAAGTAGGTGTTGACAAGAGCGGAGACGAGCTCTTCCCATATCTTGCCACAGGCATCAATCCGACCACGGGACAGCCCTTCCTGCCCCTCATCGTGAGTGTACTCTTCGTCCTTGGACTTGTGGCCGCCGCCTTCTCGTCGGCAGGTTCGGCAGTCACTGCGCTGACCACAGCCATTATGGTGGACTTTCTGCGCAAAGCGCCCAGTGGGGAAGGTTCGAATGGTTTGAGGGGTTCGATAGAAGGAAAACGTTTCTGGGTGCACATCATCAACTCCATCATGATGGGATTCATGATCTACCTTTTCCATCTGCTGGCATCGGGCTCGGTCATCAACGCCGTCTATGTTGTGGCATCCTACACCTATGGTCCGCTCATCGGACTCTTCTTCTTCGGTATGTTCACGAAGTGCAAGGTGAAGGATGGATGGTGGATACCGATGATCTGCATCGCTTCGCCCCTACTCTGCTGGATTCTCGATCAAAACTCCGAAGCGTGGTTCAATGGTTATAAAATTGGCTACGAGATGCTGCTGATCAATGGAGCACTGACAGCGTTAGGACTGCTGGTTGCCTCGATAAGAAAGAACTGAAACAACAATGCATTCAGATAAAATGAACGACCTTACTTTCGCAAGCAAGGTCGTTTTCGTGATTTACCATTAAATCCCTTTTATATTATGGGGAGCCGAAGACGGGACTCGAACCCGTGACCCACGCATTACGAATGCGTTGCTCTACCAACTGAGCCACTTCGGCAATATTCGCTCAAAAGCGGGTGCAAAGATAGCGTATTTTTGTTATATCTCCAAATTTTTTGAAAAGAATTTGTCTTTTGAAGCGAAAATTCAACGTTTTTGCCTAGAAATAGACATCGAAATCGAGCAAAATAGGCAGGTGATCGCTATATCCTCCCTCATACTGGTACCCATAATAGCTTCGTGCGGGGCGATGTCCCAAATGGCTGGTGTCTTCGGCAAGCATAAACGGGAGGTAGAAGACACGGGCATTGGAGATGGAGAAAGAGGGCGAAGATGTTGTGTTGACGATGAACTGGTCGAGGAATCCCCATTCGCCCTGATACTTGTGACTACCGTAGGACGAAGGATGAGTCTTCAGGGACTTTTGCAACGGTGCCATCAGATTCACATAATCCTTGCCCCACCAAGCCCTGGACTTACGAGCATAGTCGTTCATATCACCCATAATGACGATGGCGGGATGCCGGCGACAGTGACGTATGCTGTCAGCAAGATGCATCACCGTATGATGTGCAGCATCGCGAGCGGACTGCGACTGCTTGGACCCACCCAAGCGACTTGGCAGATGACAGACGATGACATCGAGGGTATCGCCATTCACGATACGCCCAGCGGCATGAAGCACATCGCGCGTAGGACGGACTCCATCGGGCAACTGGACACGATGGAAGTCGGCATGGAGCAGCTTGAAGTCGGTAGGCTGATAGAGCAAAGCCGTCTGGATGCCTCGCACATCAGGACCGTTGCTGACGATGTAGTTGTAATGCAAATCCCAAAGGGGCGTGGAGTGCGTCCAGTAGTGCATCACACTATCGCCCTCTATTTCGGCCAACCCTACAATCATGGGCGCCTTGCCATCGCCAGCAGCAAGGATGACACGCGACAACTGCAATAACTTCTGACGCAGACGTGAGCGCGTCCAATGACGGATTCCCTCAGGCGTGAACTCGTCGTCCTGATGGAGTGAATCATCGGAAGGCCAGAAGGCATTCTCAACATTCCAGAACATGATGCACTGTTGCTGCACATTCTGCCTGTCCTGAGCCACGGAAGAGGCAAAGGATGCAAAGAGAAAGAATAATGAGAAAAAGATTGCAGAACGCATATGGGAAAGAAATGATGCTAAAAAAACCGGACCATCGGGACGATGATCCGGTGTGCCTTTATCGAAACTCGATTAAGCTTCGGCAGAGGTTTCAGCGGCAGCAGCCTCAGCAGCAGCGGCAGCCTCAGCAGCAGCGGCAGCAGCCTTAGCAGCAGCCTCAGCCTTCTTGGCAGCCAGAGCCTCAGCCTTGGCGTTCTTAACTGCAACCTCAGCATTGGCAGCCTCCTTCACCTTCTTGGCAGCTTCGGCAGCAAGACCAGAGATCTTAGAAGTGATCTTAGCCTCCTTGGCTTTCATCCAAGCGTCGAACTTAGCCTGAGCCTGCTCGGCGGTGAGGGCACCCTTCTTCACACCTCCGTTGAGGTGCTTCATCATGAGAACACCCTTGTAGGAGAGAATACGACCAGCGGTGAGAGTGGGCTGTGCACCAGTCTCGACCCAGTAGAGGGCGCGGTTGAAATCGAGTTGAATAGTAGCAGGGTTGGTGTTGGGATTGTAAGTACCGATCTTCTCAATATACTTACCATCACGTGGCGCTCTGCTATCTGCGACTACGATGCTGTATACAGCGTAGTCCTTGTGACCATGTCGTGCAAGACGGATCTTTGTAGCCATTTCGCAAATTGATTTAAAGATGTTAATACTTGTGCAATCCTAGGCGGGAGTGGTGACACGTCACGTTCCCCGGTTTTGCGGTCGCAAAGATAAACATTTTATTCTAACAAACAAAATATTTGTGCTGAAAAATTCGCGATTCGTCGAAATTTACGTTCCCTACCAATAAACTTTTCAGATTTTGCAAGGTCAAAAAGGCAAAGTTGGTAATTATCAATAAATAAAATCTATTAACAAAACAAACAAACTACAAAATGAAAAAGATTCTTTTGGCAGCCATTTGCTGCATGACAATGATGACAAGCAGTGTATTGGCACAAGACCAACCCCAGAAACGAGGCATGCGTGACGGCTTCCGTCAGCAGATGTTCCAGTTGGCCGACACAGCCATCACCAACCAGCTCAACCTCACCACAGCCCAGCAAGTCGAAATAGCCAAGCTCAACGAGAACTACCTCGAAGAGATGAAGGCAGACGGTGAAAAGGGCAAGAAACTCGACAAGGAGGCACGCGAGGCACGACGCGCACAGATGGAAGCAAAGCGCGCCGAAGGACGCAAGCAGCTGCGCGCCATCCTTGGCACAGAACTCTACATCGAATATCTTGAGAAGGCCCTTGATCGCCGCCCGATGATGGGTGGCCAGCGTGGACCTCGCCCCGACGGACAGAATATGCAGCGTGGACGTGGTCAGCGCCCCAACGAATTTGGCGGCCGAGCCTTCAGAGGTGACGGCTTCGACGAAGGTGGATTCTAGCAACTCCATCTATAACGCAAGATTGTCGCGAAATGGAATAAGCGGGATACATGATTCCCTTTCTATAATCGAGGCATAGCCATTTTGCGCCAAGGTTGGGTATTCTACTGTAGAAGCATACCCTTTCTTGGCCAAAATTGGTTATGCCTCTTTCGGATAAAGCACTCTGACGGCCGACAGAGTGCTTTATTCAGTCGAAGTATACCCTTTCTTAGCCGAAATTGGTTATGCTATTATCTGCGAAAGCACTCTGACAGCCGACAGAGTGCTTTATCCAACCGAGGTATACCCTTTCTTAGCCGAAATTGGTTATACTCCCGTCGCGGCATACCCTTTTTTGGCCAAAATTGGTTATGCTCCAATCGGAGAAAGCACTATGTCGGCCGACAGGATACTTGCTACCATCGGAGAATGACCATTCTAAGCCAAAAAAGGTTATGCCTCATTCGAAAAAAGCACTCTGACGGCCGACAGAGTGCTTTTTTCGTTCGCGGCATAACCAATCTTGGCGCAGATTGGTTATACTGCAAGTTGAGATTACAGATTCTTCTTGAAGTATGAGCAGACCTTCTTATAGATGTGGACATTGCTGTTGCCACCCTGGATGAAGTGATTGCGGTTGGTATAGACCATCATATCGAAATCGAGATCGTTCTGCACAAAGGCCTCAGCCACTTCGTAGGTGTTCTGCGGATGCACGTTGTCGTCGGCAGTACCCGTGACGATGAGGAGCTGGCCCTTGAGGTCCTTTGCACGACTCAAGACAGAACTTTTCCTGTAACCTTCGGCATTCTGCTGCGGTGTGCGCATAAAGCGCTCGGTGTAGATGGTGTCGTAGAACTTGAAGTCGGTGACAGGGGCCACAGCCACACCAGCCTTGAACACATCGTTGCCTCCACACATCGTCATCAGCGTGTTGTATCCGCCGAAACTCCATCCCCAGATACCGATACGACCAGCATCGACATAGGGCAACGAGGCAGCATAACGACCGGCCGACAACTGGTCCTCTGCCTCACGAACACCCAATTCGCAATAGATCTGACGCTCCCACTGAGCACCACGACAGGCCGTGCCACGACCGTCGACAGTCAAGGCTACGAAGCCCTCCTGTGCCAGATACATAGGGAAACCAAATTCCCAACGGTCGAGCACCTCCTGTGAACCAGGGCCACCATACTGCTCGAGCACACAAGGAGCCTTGCCACTGACGTTGGTGGGACGGATAACGTAACCATTGAGCTTGTCACCACGTTCGGTGGTCATCTGGAAGAACTCACGCTTGGGTTGACCAGCCACCTCCTGACGAAGAGCAGCATTGTCCTCGAGGGTCTTGATAACCTTGAGGCCCTGTACGCTTTCGATGGTGACGCGGGTGGGCGTCTCGGCATCGCTGTAGTAGTGCTGCATGTAGATGAAACCACGGCTGAACGCAGCGCTATGCGTGCCACGACAACCAGCACCATCGCGTCCACCATTGAAGAGTGGGGTCATCGTGCACTTGGCATCAATCTTATAGATACCACGTGTCAGCTCGGAAGGAACGGCCGAATTCTTGCCAACGTAAGCGACCTGCACGTAAGCACAACGCGAAGCAGGATCGTAGCCATAGACATTGGTCAAATCGAAGTTACCCTTGGTGAGTTGGCGTTGCTGCTGACCCAACATATTATAATAATATAGGTGTCGCCAGCCCGAACGCTCGCTTGCGAAGGTAAAGCCATTCTCGTCGAAATGGATGGCGTCGAGATCTGCCTCGGCAATATACTGGTCGTTGGTGTCCTCGAGAATCAGTTTGGCCACGCCACTGCGAGGATTGACGAAGTAGAGCGACAACTTGTTCTGCAGACGATTCATTGTCAGCACAGCGAGTTTGTCCTCGGCCTTGGTGAACTGGATGCGCGGGATATAGCCATCGGCATCGACGGGAACCTTAAGCTGATTGAGTTTCTTGGTATAAACATCGTACGACCAGGCAGAGATCTTTGAATTCACTTCGCCAGCCACAGGATATTTATAGACATATTGGCCAGGATAGAGCTCATATTCGGGATATTCGGGGAACTGTCCCTTATAGGTGGGCAACCAATACTCCTTCACGTCACTCTCGTCCCACTTGAGGAAACAGAAGGTCTTCGAATCGGGACTCCATGCAATGGCACGGTCCATCGAGAACTCCTCCTCATAGACCCAGTCGGGCACACCGTTGATGATCTTATTGCGGGCGCCATCATCGGTCACCTGGCGCTCCGCAAGGTCGATACCTGCCGACATCACACGCACATAGAAAAGATTGTTGTCGCGCATAAAGACAAGCTGACGACCATCGGGAGCCATGGTCACGGCCTGCACCTTGCCTTCGGTGAGACGCTTGAAGGCCTGACGACGCACGCCACCGGCTTCGATGACATAGTAGAAATAGTCGGCCTTGTAACTACGACGATAGATCGACTCGCGGTTGCTCCACACGAGGAGACGTTCCTCGTCCTGCGAGAGTTCGTAACCCGACAGCCTGAGCTGGCTGACATCGAGCCCCTCTTCGGGCTTCACCTTGTTGAGATTGAGCAACGTATCGACAGCGTGACCATTGCTGTATTGATACTTGACGATGGCACGACCATCGGCGGTGATGGCCGTATAATGCTTGCCGTCGGCTGTACTACGGAAAGCAGGTACACTCTTGCCGCGATAATGGCCACCACGGACAGCTTCCACCGTGATAGGTTCGGCAGCATTGAGTGCGACCGAAATGGTCATTACTGCCAGGCAGATGAGTAAAGAAAAATGTTTATTCATATTAATCCATTCTATTTTTATAATCCTCGTAAGCGTATTCCCTCAAAATATCTATTGAACCATCCTCACGGAAGAAAGCGATGGCAGGATGGGCGACGCCATTGAACGTATGCGTCTTGACCGTTGTATAGTGAATCATATCTTCGAAGAGAATATATTCACCCACCTGCAACTGGTGGTCGAAACGCCAAGAGCCCAGGAAATCGCCGCTCAGGCAACTGTTGCCTCCCAAACGATAAATGTATCCACGTCCATCGGCATCGTCAACCACACCATGACCGGCTGCTGCATCGTCAGCGGCAGACAAAGGCAGGGACTGGGCCCCACGCACAGCTGGCTGATAGGGCATCTCAAGGCAGTCGGGCATATGACAGGCGAAAGAGACGTTGAGAATGGCCGTACGGATGCCGTGATTCTCGACCACATCGACCACCTGGCTCAGCAATGGTCCGGTTTGCCAAGCAAAGGCACTGCCAGGTTCGAGGATAACCTTGAGCCAAGGATAGCGCTGACGCAAGGCACGGAGCAGACCAATGAGATGACGAGTGTCGTAATCACGGCGCGTCATCAGATGACCTCCACCAAGATTGAGCCACTTGATCTGAGGGAACCACCTGGAGAACTTGTCTTCAAGATGCGCCAACGTTCTTTCCAACGTATAGGAATCGTCCTCGCAATGGCAATGGCAATGGAAGCCCTCGATGCCTTCGGGAAGTTTGTCAGGGAGGTCGTCGGCCAAGACACCGAACCTTGAACCAGGGGCGCAAGGATTGTAGATGGCAGTTTCAATCTCGCTATATTCCGGATTGACCCTTATGCCACACGAAGCCTTTCCTTTGGCCATCGGATAGAAACGTTCAAATTGGCAAAGTGAATTGAAGGTGATGTGGCCCGAACAACGGAGTATCTCGGGGAAGTTCTCTTCTGTGTAGGCGGGACTGTAAGTGTGGGCAGGCGATCCGAACTCCTCGAAGGCAAGACGTGCCTCCCACACCGATGAAGCCGTGGTGTGACTGATATATTCGCGGAAGATGGGGAACGTCTTCCAGAGCGCATAGGCCTTGAAGGCAAGGATAATCTCCACTCCCGCTTCGGTTGCAACATCACGTATCAGCGAAAGGTTGCGGCGAAGCAACCTCTCTTCAAGGATGTAGCAGGGCGAAGGGAAGCGACAGTAGTCTGTCTTCTGAATATATGATTCGATGGAATTATGCATCATCTTGGGTCATATAGATTGTATTTCGGCCGCAAAGTTAAGAATTTATTCCCACATTTTAAAATATTTGTCCAAATATTTCGCCATCTTGCAAAAAAAACCTATCTTTGCACCCGCAAAATTCTTTGATATTTGCATCTCCCTGCTAAAGGTTGCAGGGTTTATGTTGAATGGTTAATTGTAAAATTGTAAAATCAGATGAAGAAATGGCATATTGAGGACTCTGCGGAGCTCTACAATATTCATGGATGGGGTGTCAGTTATTTTGACATCAACGAGAAGGGCCATATAGTGGTTACCCCCAAGAAGGATGGTGTGCAGGTGGACCTGCGCGATGTGATGGACGAACTGGCGCTGCGAGATATCCAGGCTCCTGTGCTGCTGCGTTTCCCCGACATTCTCGACAACCGCATCGAGCGCATGTCGCAATGCTTCAAGAAAGCAGCCGAAGAATACGGCTACAAGGGAGAATGTTTCACCGTCTATCCCATCAAGGTCAATCAGATGCAGCCTGTCGTCACCGAAATGGTGAGCCACGGCAAGAAGTTCAATCTGGGATTGGAAGCTGGTTCGAAACCAGAACTGCATGCCGTCATTGCCGCCTGCACCGACTATGACTCCATCATCATCTGTAACGGTTATAAGGACGAATCGTTTGTCGAACTCGCCCTACTTGCCCAGAAGATGGGCAAACGAATCTTTATTGTTGCCGAGAAACTCAACGAGCTCGAAACCATCGACCACATTGCCAAGCGCCTGAATGTGCGTCCCAACATCGGAATCCGTATCAAACTGGCCTCATCGGGCTCGGGCAAATGGGAGGAATCGGGCGGTGACGCCTCGAAATTCGGTCTCACCAGCTCCGAACTGCTCGAAGCAGTGGAATACCTTGAGTCGCATGACCTGAAAGACTGTCTCAAGCTCATTCACTTCCACATCGGTTCACAAGTCACCAATATCCGCTATGTCAAAACCGCCATACGCGAAGCTTCACAATTCTACGTGCAGCTCCGCAAGATGGGCTACGGCGTGGAGTTTGTAGATGCCGGTGGCGGTCTTGGTGTGGACTACGACGGCACACGCAGTGCCTCGAACTGTTCATCGGTCAACTATTCCATCCAAGAGTACATCAATGACATCATGTACCAGATCATGGATGCTGCCGACAAGAACGAGCTACCCCACCCCAATATCATCACCGAGTCGGGACGTTCACTTTCGGCCCACCACTCACTACTTGTCATGGAGGTGCTCGAGACCGCTACGCTTCCCGAAATGCCCGAGGAATGGGAAGTTGGTCCTGACGATCACGACCTAGTGAAGGAGCTCTACGAGATTTGGGATACCCTGACACAGCGTTCTGCCCTTGAGTCATGGCACGATGCACAACAGATACGCGACGAAGTGCTCCAACTCTTCAGCCACGGAATCATCGACCTTAAGACGCGTGCTCAGATAGAGAAACTGTTCTGGAGCGTCACCCGTGAGATCAACAATCTCATTTCAGGCATGAAGCGTGTTCCAGAAGAATTGCATAATATTCCAAAGCTCCTTGCTGACAAGTACTATTGCAACTTCTCGCTTTTCCAGTCGCTGCCCGATATGTGGTCGATTGACCAGATCTTCCCCATAATGCCCCTCCAGCGCCTCAACGAACGGCCTGACCGCAAAGCAACGTTGCAGGATATGACCTGCGATTCGGATGGAAAGGTGCAAAGCTACATTGCCGAAAACCAAATCGTCAATGCCATGCCAATCCATTCGCTCAAGAAGAACGAGAAGTATTACCTTGGCGTTTTCCTTGTGGGTGCATATCAGGAGATCCTGGGAGACCTCCACAACCTCTTTGGCGACACCAATGCCGTACATATCACTGTCAACAAGAACGGCTACGAGATTGACCAGACCATCGATGGCGAGACCGTTCAAGACGTGCTGAGATGGGTAGAATATGACACCAAGAAAATGGTTCGCACACTTGAAACGTGGGTAACGAAATCTGTAAAGACAGGACGCATCTCGCTCGAAGAAGGCAAGGAGTTCCTCAATAACTACCGCAACGGACTATACGGATACACTTATCTCGAAAGGGATTAATCTGGCAATATCAACCTATAAATAATTTGAAAGGCAACCGTCTCACGACGACTGCCTTTCCTTTTGCCTTAATAATTAATTACACATACAATTTGCTATTCACTAATTAAGAGTAATAACCTTTATAAAGATTTATAAAGAATTGCTTCGAAATCTCGCTGCAAAGATAGGTGAATTTACAAAAGATACCAAACGATTTTGTAACAACAATCTTTTGTAATGTTCCATCACCCAAAAAAATCCATTTTAAGTGTATTTTTTGCTGAAAAATCCTCTATTTTGAACAAAATTATGACAAAAAATGCATATGGACAGATCATTTTTCGATGTCGAAGGCCATTACATCAGCCAGTCCATTTGTACAAGCACGCCATTCTGGAAGACCAGATCCATTGGGATTACCAGCCTTCATAAAGTTCGTCCAATAGTCAACCATTCGTTCACTAAGCTTCTCGTCAGCCTCGCCCAAGGGACGCCAACAACGCTTGACTGTATTGAAAACGTACCAAAGCTCGGAGGAATGGAAAGCTCCTGAACCATTGCCAGGAAGACGACGGCGGAACTCATAGACATAGGGCGCCTTGCCTTTTTCGGCCAGTCGGGAGGCAAGATATGCATAGGGTTCGCCCATACGGGTGAACATCATGTCGTCGAGCGTGCATCCCATCATGATGGGGATATGCGGAACGAAGTCCTTTTCGATGCAATCGGCAAGACCACCTACGAGCACCTTGCCATCGACATTTGGTTGGAGCATGAGGAACGGCATATTGTGGGCGGTTGTAAAGCGACTGATGACCTCCTGCAACTGCTGGTAGTTCATACGACGCATCTCGTCGAGGCTTAAATCACCCATGAGCGTCTTGCCCAACTGTTCGTAATCGCTGAGGGAAGCTGCGCCCATACCATCGTTGCCATCGGGACTTATGGCACCACCACTCTGGATGATTGCCTTGGCAATCTTTCCCTTGGTCAGCGGTGAGCAAAGAAGATTGCGGACACTCATGGCGCCAGCACTCTGTCCGAAGACAGTGATGTTGTCGGGGTCTCCACCAAAGTTTGCAATGTTGTCGCGTGTCCAGTCGAGAGCCTTGATCTGGTCGAGCATACCGTAATTGCCGGAGATATGGTCGGGATTTTCGGCTGAAAGTTCGGGATGAGCCAAGAAGCCAAAAGCACCCAAACGGTAATTGATGGTAACAAGTATGACACCGCGCTTGGCATAGGCATCGCCATCAAACTCCTTTTCATAACCAAAGCCTGCGATGAAGGCACCTCCATGGATCCAAAGTGCGACAGGCAATTTGTCGCCCTTCTTTGCGTCAGCAGGTTTCCAGATATTCAGATAGAGACAATCCTCACTCATCTCGGGGTCGCCTTCAGAGAAGAATTCCTTCACGTAATCCACGTCGCCATAATTGTTGATGACAGCGGAATCGGGGCCTGCCACATGAGGTGGCTGGAACGAGATAGGACCAAAATGATCGGCAATCAGTACAGTATCCCATGCGATGACGGGATGTGGAGCCTTCCAGCGCAGCTCACCCACAGGAGGAGCGGCATAAGGGATGCCCTTGAAGACGACAACATTGGGATTCTCAGAAGGCATACCCTGTACTTTGCCTCCTGTCACTTCTTTTACCAGCGGGTTCTCTGGTGCGGTGGTGCATGCAGTCAAGCAAAACACCATCATTGTCATTGCAATAAAGTTTTTCATATTATATAATATAAGTAATGTGGAATTGTTTGCAGCAGCAAATATCGCAATAATTCAGATAATATCCAAGTAATTCACATTTTTTCTTCCTTAAAAGACAAAAAAATGAAAAAAGCCCAGACTTTCGCAAGCCCGGGCTTATGATATACACACACACTAATTAAGAACTAACCAATAATCTTAAATTTCCAATGAGTTATCCATATTACTATTTTCGACTGCAAAGATACGACATATTTTACAAATAAACAAGTGTCGGTAAATATCAAGGAGCAAAAGAACAGAAAAACCATATTGATTTTCAAATATTTGTACAATTTTACCCCTATTAAAATGTAGAATCAAGAGGAAACCTGATCATCTCGATTTCTTTTGTCAGACAAGGCTGTTATGAGGCATCCGGCACAAAATAGACGATCGCCACGCACCTCTGGAGAGATAAGGAATAGTGGCATAGAATAAAAAAACCGTAGGCTGTCTCACGACAGCCCACGATCACAAAATCATTCACTTATTGTTACCATTTATTGCCTTATGGTGCAAAGATATAGCATTATACAATATACTCCAAATCATATCAGCATTTTTTTTCCTATTTCATAACGAATCGCCTATTTTTCCCCACTAAAATTTCCAACAGAGGGCGAATACCTTTGCAAAAACACATTTTGATGCCATCCTCGGCCCTTATCAACGTATAAGACTACCAATCAGCGGGAACGCCAAATAAAAAACACCTCTCCAGCTCTCCTTTTGACGTTTAGATTGGATACTATGCATGACAAACTTGGCAATTAAGACAATTGTTTACTAGAAAAACGGACAAATAAGACCATCATATGAAAAAAACACACTATATTTGTAAACTTTTAATAAATAAAAGCTTTATTCGAAAACAATTTTCCGATTATATACGCTATGATTTTTTTAGATCGCAACGAATTCAATTTCAAACCTTCGCAGAAGGTAATTGATGCTGTAAAAAACTTCAACCCCGAGGATCTCTGCTTCTATACCCGCATCTACGACCAAGGCAAGAAGAGTGTCGTATCTGTTCGCCTTAGCGAGATTTATGGAGTGCCTGAGTCGCAGGTACTGTTGGGTTATGGTGGAGAGGACATCCTTAAGAATGTCGTCCACTATTATCTCACCAAGGGCGATAACCGCTCCATACTGATTCCCGAATTCTCTTGGTGGTACTACAACCGCATTGCCAGCGAATGTGGCGGCGAAACCCATATGTACCCCCTTCACGAATTGGAAGACACCTTTGCCTACGACATTGATGAGGTTATCCGAATCACATGCGACGTACATCCACGTATGCTTCTCATTGCTTCGCCCAATAACCCCACCGGCAATAGCCTTACACCCGACGAGATAACCCGCATCATGGAAAGTATTCCTTCCGACACCATGGTGCTCATCGACGAGGCTTATGCTTCGTTCATTTCGGCTGACACTCATTATATCGCACCTTTGGTCGAAAAGCACAGCAACCTCATCATCTCACGCACCCTCTCAAAGTTCTATGGACTTCCCGGACTGCGCATGGGATTCGGATTTATGGGCAAGGGACACGACGGGTTCCTTAATTATGCCAATAAATATCTTGGATACAACCGCTTCTCGGAGGCAGTAGCCCTTGCAGCACTTGAAAGCGACGAGCATTATCGCAACGTGGCCAATCAGATGCAGTGGGACCGTGACCTCTTCAAGAAGGAGTTGGGCAATCTCCCAGGATTCAAGGTTTATAAGTCAGTAGCCAACTTCATCCTGATCAAATATCCCATCGAGATCAAGGAAGCACTTCAGGAAGCACTTCGCGTGCAGGAGTACAAGATCAAGTTCATGTCGGACAAGGGCCTTGAATCCTGCCTACGCATCACCTTGGGCCGTCCCGAACAGATTCAGGTGGTTGTCGATACGATCAAAAAAGTATATCTTTCACGATGAAAGCGCTCATCCTTGCTGCCGGTACGGCTTCTCGTCTGCGTCCATTGACCAATGACACCCCCAAATGCCTGCTTCATGTGGGGAAACGAACCCTGCTCCAACGCTCGATGGATGCACTGATACAGAATGGCATCTGCCAGTTTGTCATTGTCACAGGCTATCTGCACGAGAAGATTGAGCAGTTCGTGAGTCAGCAATATGGCGACAGCATACAAGTCACCTTCATCCACAACGACATCTACGCTTCGACAAACAACATCTACTCTCTTTGGCTGGCACGTCCCGCAGTGGAAGGCTCAGAGTTCCTACTGCTCGACAGCGACTTGCTCTACGATCCGCAAATCATCACACGCGTACTTGCCAACGACGCGCCCAATGTGTTGACGCTTATTCGTCACACGCTAGGCGAAGAAGAGATGAAAGTGGTCACTGTCTCCAGTCGCAACCATACCGAAGATACTGACGGAACCATCGTTGAAATCAGCAAGACCTGTCGGCCAGAAGATGCAGCAGGCGAAAGCCTTGGCATTGAGAAGATGGATCCGAACTACAGTCGTGCCCTCTACGGCGAACTTGACAAGATGATGAATCAAGAGCATCTCGAAAACAAGTTCTACGAACTCGCCTTTATGCGTCTCATTCCTCAAGGTCAAACATTCAGTGTTCTCGATGTCACAGACCTTTTCAGTTGCGAACTCGACACTGTCGAGGACTTCGAGAATGCCAAGCAGAAGATTCCTGCATCGCTCTATTGATATGGCCACCTACGACATACGTCCCCTTCAACTGCGCATTCTGCGCATCCTCCTCGCCGTCCAAAAGGTCTGCGAAGAGCATAACCTGCGTTATTTCATCATTGCTGGCACTCTCCTCGGTGCTGTACGCCACAAGGGCTTTATCCCTTGGGACGATGATCTTGACATCTCCATGCCACGCCGCGACTATGACCTGCTGTGTCAACACGCCAGCGAGTGGCTTCCTGCACCCTACGAGATGGTGAGTTTCGAAACCGATCCCGAAAACTATCCCCTCCCCTTCGCGAAGATACAGGATGCCAGCACTACGCTCATCGAACGCATGCACCTCAAATACCTTGGCGGAATCTACATTGATCTATTTCCGCTCGATGGTATGCCCAAGAGCACGATATTACACCGCCTGCATTTCATGCGTTACGAATGGTACAAGCGCGCCCTCTACCTTGTTCATCGTGACCCCTACAAGCACGGACATGGTCCATCGAGCTGGATACCTCTGCTCTGCCGAAAGCTCTATACGATGCAAGAGATACAGGAGAAGATGCGATGCCTGCAGCGGCGTTGGGACTACGATGCCAGCGACTACGTGGTTGATCATGACGATGGGTTGAAAGGTGTAATGGCCAAGTCCATCCTAGGCAAGCCCACACCGATAGCCTTCGAAGATGCAGTGGTCTGGGGTGCTGAACACCCCCACGAATATCTTTCGCAGAAATACGGTGAATATATGGTGATTCCCGATGGCGACCACCAGCGCCAGCACAACTTCCACCTTCTCGACCTTGAACGTCCTTATCGGGACTACACAGAAAAGGCATAGCCTTATCGAGGCAACAAATCGCTAACCCTAATTGATTAACATTTAATACCGAAACATCATGAGCAGCGTAAATGAAATTTACAAGTGCAAGGAATGCGGCTTGATGGTGGAAGTTGTCATAGCTGGCGACTGCACTCCAGAATGCTGCGGTAAACCCATGCAGCTACTAAAAGAGAACACCACCGACGGCGCCAAGGAAAAGCATGTCCCTGTGGTTGAAAAAACCGCTGATGGCTATCGTGTCAGGGTAGGTTCAGTAGATCATCCGATGACCGAGGCCCACTACATCCAGTGGATTGAACTCGTCACCGAAAATGGAGTGCTTCGCCAGCATCTCACCCCACAAGACCAACCCTTTGCCGAATTCAAGACCGATGCCAAGGAAGTCTATGCACGTGAGTTCTGCAATCTCCACGGACTTTGGAAATCCTGATTCCCCTGCATTTTCTCTAACAGTCCAACAATGAATATTCGGGCAGTTGCCTGAACTTAAACCGAAACAGATGAAGCCCAGACAAACAACGTCCGGGCTTCATCATTATGAGGGATGTTGCCTTTATCTTATTCCGTAGAGGTAAGCGAGGAGCATCATCTTGCCACGCATCGTCTCTCGTGGTGTGAACTCGCCATTTACCCACATGTAACGCTGATTGAAATAGGATTCCTGACGCGGCCAATTTTCTGTCCATGAAGGATAGCATCTATTGAGCAGAATACGTGCATCACCGCCATTATCGGGCGACCAAACTTCAGTGCCGTTGAAAGGAGTTTGGCCAGGATGGCTCTCGGGAGTTCCATCGTTTCGTCCGGTTGTATAAACGTCGGTAAGGTGGCGTTGGCCCAAACCTGTCATTTCAACGATATTCCCTGGATTTCGTCCCAATGCCCATCCTGCTTCGAGATATAAAGCTCGTTCGAGTTGCTGGCGACGTGCCTTGGTATCGGCGATGCAATGCGCCAGGACCACAAGATGCAGATTCTGCGACGTCTGCCACCGCGCATCGTTGGCAGCACGACGCGAAGGACGCTGATTGACAAAGTTGACGTTGTAGGCATCGGCATGCTTATTGACGCTCGACTTTATATTGGCATAGAGTTCGGGATAATGGCGTTCGCGTGGGCAGCAGAGATAAGCAGCAGCCGCATAGAACTGGAAATAGCCCACTTCACCCGCCTGGAAAACGTTGGTGACATTGGCCGTAAAGAATCCCTGACGTCCCTTATTGAAGAGCGGTGTATCGCCGGTTGTGATCAAGCTTTCGGCAGCTAGGATATCTTCCCATTCCCTTTCACCCGTGACATTATATAGGAAGGCAGCAGCCATCTGCCGGAAGTCTCGGCCTCGCATACTGATGCTTCCGATATCCTGCTTGTCGTCAAGTTGAGAGTTTTCCTGCCGCGAAGCGTAGCGGAATGCACGTATTGCCTCTTGTGTGTAATAATTGCATAGCGAGTCATTGCCCTGGATGCGAAGTGCTTCGGCCGTGATGGCGCAGTTGGCGGCATTGGCCCAAGCAGCCATCGTAGTGCAACCCGCCTGAAACATAATGGTCCATTCAGACGAAGGATTGGTGACACCCTGCGAGTAACCTTCGCCATCGCGTATGCTCAAGAAAAAGTCCACCTCATTGCGAGCTTCATCGATGAGGTCGGGCAAACCATTCCCACTCTCGCGAATGCCAAGGTTATCCTCTGCCAAACGTCCACCCGTAAGAATATAGGGTAGCAACTGATCGTAGATGTTGGAGACGTGGGCTAGGTGACGATCCCAATCGAAGGCATCGGAATGACCGCCCTTTACATCGACAGCCACAGGATTGCCAGGAAGACGATGCTGCCAGAAGATAGACGTGAGAGCTGGTTTGAAGTGAGGTTCATCCCAAACGTCGGTACGCAATGCTCTCCATTCGGGATCCCATGGCTGGAAATCGGTCTTGTAGATGGTAAAGCCCTTCGGATCGACCTCAGGAATAAACTGAGGTTGACGTGGCACGGGAGTGACGTGCTCTGGGTCGATAGGTTCGCCCAAACGCATATAATAGTAGCCGCGAAGGGAATAACGGTAAGGTTGATAATAGATTTCAGAATCGACATCGAAGTCCATACTGCAACCTACATCCTCAACGACGAGTCGATAACGACCAGGTGCAGATACCTTGAAATCGACATTCCAAACATCGGTACCGACAAGATTCTTCTGACCTGCCTCTTTGGCTGAAGCCGATGCCGGCAACCAGAAACGCACAGTACCTACTGTCTGTTTACGACGCGTATTCACATTATAGAGCCAGACTTTCTTGCCTTCAAAAGCCTTGTAGTCGCGCTGCCCGCCATCACCAAGCCACATATAGAGATCGGCAGCCTTCACTGCCTCGGCAGGACTATATCCCAGGATATTGACATGCACGGCCTCGGACTGCGAGGTCCAGATATCGTACTTCACAGAAGCGGTGGTCTGGTCACTGCCAAGACCCTCTGGAATATTGACTTGATAGGTGCAACCCTGTCGCATGGACTGAGGCAACTGCAGGAAGAGCCAATGGTCGAGTTCGGAGGTAAGAGTGTGATCCGTGTTCATAGGTTTGCTCTTCCGATAGATAGCCTTTGGCGAAGATAAAGCGAAAGACTTGTCATCGGGAGAAGAGACTTGCCACAATGCAGCCTGTGATGCTAATGCAGCATCGAGACGAGGACCAAAGACGAGAAGCGTGTCATCGCCATCAGCAAAACTATGTCCCAAATATGCACTGGGGCCTGTGGCATCATCGCGATAACGAACTTCGCCATCGCGGAAATGAAGCATCAGATAATCCTTGTCAACCACCTGAATGCCAATGAGCCGATTGGCCAAAGTGCTGGACGATACAAGGAAAGAAAGGAATGTAATTAGGATTAATGAACGTTTCATGATGATTTTAAGTGGAATTGTTAACTTTAATATTATCTTCTAGAGTATCTAGATGATCTAGAGCTTCTAGAGTATCTATATTATCTAGGCCTCATATCTTATAGCCATCAGAAGGGATCAGAGGTAACGACGAGCTTATCGCCACTCAAATCAACTTCGAAAAGATGAGGAACGCGGATGTAACGACCATTCTGATTGTAGTGACTGTGACAGCTCAAAAGCAGACGTCCCTCAAAGTCGCGGAACAACATACCATGGCCGAAATTAGGTGGCGTGATGGGCTTATCTTCCTGTATCCATGGCCCAGCTAGAGTTCCTGACTCGGAATAAGCGACACCCTGCGTATAAACATCATAGACCCACGACGTCCAGATCATACCCAGGCGACCCGTACCGGTGCGAAAGAGATATGGACCATCGGTAACCTTGTTGGGATGTTCTCCATCCATATCCTTCTCCTTGCTCCAGGGACTATCCTTTGCACGGAAGAGGATTCGAGGTTCGCCTATCGTACCACTGAGGTCATCTTTCAGTCGAATGGCTTCCATCGTACCATTCCAGTTCTGAAGCCATTCACCACAATATATCATATAGGGATGGCCGTCGGTATCGACCCAAAACGTACCGTCAAGAGTAGGTTGATCGGCGCGCAAGTAGGCGGCATCACCAAAGAGCCGATAAGGACCATCGGGATAATCGCTGACAAGAACCTGTGAGGCTCGACGTGGAATGACGTTGCCACGCACAGAGTCGATGCGAACAGCATTGTTGGTGAAGGTGGCGAAGTAATAGTATTTGCCCTGATAAGGATGGAGTTCGGCTGCCCAAATCATTGGACGTGGGCCCATCCACGACGTCGAATCAATATCTACCACATTGTAGGGGCCTGTCCACATCTCCAAATCACGACTTTTCCAAAGCATACCACCAGTGCCTGTCATATAATAAATATGAGAGGCAGTATCCGGAAAGATGCATGGGTCGCTTAGAATAATGGAGTCACGAGGCACAGTACGCACTCTGATGGGACGACGCTGACGCTGCGCCGCAGCCGTAATTGTCAGTAACGAAAGCAGTAGAATAATAAAGTGTTTCATGAAGGTAATGAGTTATGATTAATAGAAAGGAATATCGGTACTTCCACGATCCGAATTCCGCAAAGCCCTATTGATAAAGCAAAGCCATTTGGGCCGTAAGATCGCGCATCTGTTCTCGCAGCGATTTCGGAGCAAGGACCTCGATGCTCGAGCCATACTCAAGGAACTTATTGGTCAAGTCGGGAGTGATAGCAAGTTCATATTCGAAGACACTATAGTCGGAGTGGGTCTCAATCTCGTGCTGGGAAGGATGAAGTGGAAGCGTACGGAAGTAACTGCGCCAAAAGAGATTAACCTTGATCTGGATGGTCTCGATAACCGGACTGATAGTGGTATAGACACCAAAATAATGGGCAAAATAGTCCTTCGATGAGAAATACTCGGGAATCTGGAAATCCACATCCTCGAGGATACGCAACTGCTGCATCCTATCAAGGGCAAACAACTGCAAGTGCGAACTGTGGTTCTTACGTGCCAGCAGATACCATCGCTGCTGAGACAGTTTCACACAGTAGGGTTCGATAAAGCATGTATAGGGTTCACTATCGGAAAACTTCTTGTAGTCGAGTTCCATCGCCTTGCCCTTTGACATCGCTTCGATGATAGTTGGCAGAAAAAACTGGCCGGAAGGAACCTCTTCGAGTAAGATCCTTTCGCGCAGGTTTCCGCCTTCGGTCATCAGCTGGTTGATGGAGAAAGACGACAACATCAATTCCGTCGCCTTCAGGCTGTTGTCACCCGAGATATAATAGCGATAACGATCCTTCACATCGCATTCTATAGAGACGCCCAGAACATCAAGGGCCGAGCTGATGGCTCGGTTCAGCTGATTGCGAGTCAACTCTTCTCCTCCACTCAAATCCACATTATGCACCCATAACTTGTTCAACTCTTCTCGATTGAGTTTTTTGTAGTTCAAAAGAGTATTCACAAGCCACATTCCATGCCGAAAACGCAGATTTTCCATAAAAATTCGTCGAATTAACTAAATTTAACAGAGGTGTATCAATGTACGCAACACCCTGCCCCGATCTTTGCAGTGTGAAAAACAAGAATAATCACACAAAAAAGAATAAAACAATGAAAAAGGCTGCAATCATTATCGTCATCGCCGGCATGGTAGTTCTGGACCTCATCCTTTCAGGAATGAACGTCATCCTTGGTCTATTGCTCATCATCGGAGCAGGACTGTTCGCTTATCTGATGGACTCGATGAACCACGAGCCACGACGCACCACCAGCATCACACGTGCTGCTCGTCAGAACCGTGAGTTGCAGGAGGCCGCGCCAAAGGCCGAACTCAGCATTGCCGTCTGATCACTTGATGACGCGAATCTTCATACGCACGTCGGTCTTTGGGCGATTCACAGCATTGCTTTCGAGGGCTGCGATTTTCGAAATGACATCAAGGCCCTCGACGACTTCACCGTAGCATGTGTACTCGCCATAGATGTGATAGGCTCCACCTATCGTGCTGTATGCTTCACGCTCGGCAGGAGTGAAGAAACGTGTGCCGGGCATAGTGCGGGCAATGCTGTCGATGTTGTGGTTGATGCGACGCGCCAACTGATTGTATTCAGCAATACTTGTGGTCTTGAGCATAGCCAGTGAATCTTTCACAGACTGGGTCATCACCTTGCGTTGGGCTGCCTTACGTGCCGTCGCATTGTGTGTCTTTTCCCAATTGTTGAGTGTTGCTTCGCTCATCACGTAACCATCGACGATGAAGAACATCGACATGTCGGAGTTAACCACACCTTCACGATGAGGGGCACAAAGCGCACCCTTTTTCGGCACATGGTTCTTGCGGATTTCTGCAGGAATCTCTTCACTGAGGTCGCCCCAGCCGATACTTTGTCCAGGCAAGGCAGTCTTCGAGTCAGGAGCTCCTCCCTGGATCATAAACGTAGGCATGACACGCCCGAAGAGCGAGTCGTCGTAATATCCTGAACGAACCTTACTCAAGAAGTTAGCTACAGTGCGAGGGCAGTCGTCGTAAAGCATCACTCGCATGTTGCCCATATTGGTGGTGATGAGTACCTCGTGAGTCTGGGCCTTGGCAGTTTGGCCAGTCACATTGGGCAAAAGCACCAAAGCGAGCAGCGAAAGAAGAACTGATAGTTTTTTCATGAACAAAAATTGAAAGGTAAAAGCCCTTCCCTCCATACAGAGAGAAGGGCATATTGTTAGAATAATAGACCTTAGAGGTCGAAAGTCATTTTCGACAATTACTCACCACGGCTATAGTTGGGAGCCTCCTTGGTGATGGTCACATCGTGAGGATGCGACTCGAGAATACCAGCATTGGTGATACGCGTGAACTTCGAGGTTGCATGCAGTGTCGGAATATCCTTGGCACCACAATAGCCCATACCGGCACGCAGACCGCCTACCATCTGATAAATCACCTCATTGACATTTCCCTTGTAAGGCACGCGGCTTACAATGCCTTCGGGAACGAGCTTCTTCACGTCAGCCTCGCCCGACTGGAAGTAGCGATCCTTCGAGCCAGCTTGCATGGCATCGAGCGAACCCATGCCACGATAACCCTTGAACTTACGTCCGTTGAAGAGGATAGTCTCACCGGGAGATTCCTCGACACCAGCCAGCAGTCCACCGAGCATTACACAGTAACCACCAGCAGCAATAGCCTTGACAATATCGCCAGAGTAACGGATGCCGCCATCGGCAATGAGCGGGATATCAGTACCACGAAGTGCCTTGGCCACGTCATAAACGGCTGAAAGCTGCGGAACACCGATACCTGCCACGATACGTGTAGTGCAGATGGAACCAGGGCCAATACCGACCTTCACTGAGTCGGCGCCTGCATCGGCAAGATATTTGGCAGCCTCGCCTGTTGCAATATTACCTACCACAACATCGATGCAGTCGTAGGTAGCCTTGATCTTTTCGAGCACTGTAACAACACCCTTTGAATGACCATGAGCGGTATCTACCACCACAGCATCGACACCTGCATCAACGAGGGCAGCCACACGCTCCATCACGTCGCCAGTGACACCGACACCTGCTGCTACGCGCAGACGGCCACGGTCGTCCTTGCATGCCAATGGCTTGTCCTTGGCTTTGGTGATATCCTTATAGGTAATCAGACCGACCAATCGGCCTTCGACATCGACCACAGGAAGTTTCTCGATCTTGTGCTCCTGAAGGATATCCTCTGCCTGGGCAAGAGTAGTACCGACAGTGGTCGTAACAAGGTTCTCAGTGGTCATCACCTCGGAAATCTGACGATTCAGGTCCTTCTGGAAACGCAGGTCACGATTGGTAACAATACCAACGAGGCGACGATCGGCACCCACTACTACGGGAATGCCGCCAATATGATATTCAGACATCAGGGAAAGGACATCGCGCACGGTAGCGTTAGGCGTTGTGCAAATGGGAGCGTAAATCATACCGTTCTCGGCACGCTTCACCTGGCTGACCTGATGCGCCTGAGCCTCAATGCTCATGTTCTTATGGATAACGCCGATACCGCCTTCACGAGCCATGGCAATAGCCATCTTGGCCTCGGTCACTGTATCCATAGCAGCCGAGACGATAGGGACATTAAGCGTAATATTGCGTGAGAACTTGGTGCTCAAGTCCACTAGGCGTGGCAGCACCTCACTGTACTGTGGGACGAGGAGGACATCATCGAAGGTCAATCCGTCCATAACGACCTTGTCGGCAAGAAAACTCATAACTTTATCCTTTTAAAAATTACAATCAGTGAATCGTAACGTTTGAATTTTATTGCCTGCAAAGATAATTGTATTTTTCGAAATATACAAATAATTAGTGGGAAATTTTCGTTTTCAGACGAAATTTCCCACTTTATGCAAATGATTGAAATCTGTGATATGAGATTAAGAGGGGTTGAAGGGTTCAATCTCTCTTCTTCACCTGCGGGAGGAATTCAGCCTCAAGCTTGGCATAGTTCTCGACAAACCACTTGTGCCAATAACGCGTCATCTCACCATGGGTCTGGCCCATGATACCTTCATCGTACGACACACGCTTGCCGATCTCGATGCACTCTGGTCCTGGATTCAGGCAGAAATCCTTCTTGGGTAGCAGATAGCCTGTGCCGAAGATAGTAACTGGAACAATGTCGCACTTCAGTTGTTCGGCCAGAAGGAAAGCGCCACGACGGAACTTATGCACCTGGCAATCTTCCGAGCGGGTGCCTTCGGGGAAGATGAGCACCGAATAACCACGTTTCATACACTTGCTGATATGTGCCAGCATCTCTTCCATCGACATCGTGGCGGGGAAGAAATCGGCGAACCTTACCACATGGCCATAGATCTTGCTATCCCACACCCATTGTCCCGTCATCACAATAAGACGATTGGTGAGCATCAGAGTAGCAGGAAGGTCGAGCAGCGACTGATGGTTGGCGATGATAAGTGCAGGCTTCTTGAAGGTCTCTTCATACGGGTTGCGCAAGATCGGGTTCACCTTGGTCACACAGTGATAGGAGAAGAAACGGCAGAACCTGCGTATATGTCGATGCAGACGATAACGCACACGTTCATTATCGCCAAACCAGGCATAGATCCTGGCCATGGGGGCAATGATGAAGAAGATGTATCCTAGCAGGATGCCAAATTCTAGATATGTAATAATAAGTCTGAACCAGCGTGGCATAGTGGGCTGAGGATTATGAGGGGTTTTTAGAATCTGATGCCGAAGAAGAAACGCGATGACCAGTCGAAGGTATAAAGCGAAAACTTATTCTCACCAGGAAATGTATCAATATTTGCCATGGCCATTACTCCTGTGACATAACGACTGAAGTTATATACAAAACTGGAATGTACCGTTCCATTGAACGTCAGTCTTTGACTGATGGCAGAGGCATATAACTCGTCGTACTGCAGTCGACCATTGCTATCCCAAAGGAGCACGTCGTCGTATCGGCGATTGCGATGCCATACTGATATCATCGGCATAGCCGAAAAGTGAAGCAGGCAATGTGCATCGCCAAAGATGAAATTGTAGGCATATCCGCCACCCACACTAATCTGTGATTGTGACAGCTTGCGAAACTTGGCAATGCCCGTCATCCCTTCAACAAGCAAGTCTTTGACGATTGGGAAACTCAACATTTCGTCATTAATCATTGATGCAGAATGCCAATAATTCAGAATAGCCAGCCACGAGCCGCTGCTTCGCTTCTGGATGATGGTATGCGACATTGCTGCAGGCAACGAGAACCGCTTTCGACCAAAGACATAATAGATGTTAGCCAGTATCATGCGCTGATGAAAGTCATTCGCCTCCATGTCGAGTTCCTTTTCGACACTCCCTTCATCGACGTTCATCACACCGCTGAGCGAATAGGAATTGTGCAGACGCAGCTCCAATCCGTATCCTTGCCCATAAGAGCAGAACGACCACTCCGAATCGCCATGACTGGAGAAGTCCTTCGAATAACTAAGGCCCCATCCGCGATACGAGATACCTGCCGACAGGAGCGTTGCCACACGTGTAGAAAGGTGACTCTTGACATTTACCGTGCCGAGCTGCGTAAAAGCCTGGTCATAATCCAGATAGGCCTTCGTACCAGCCAGATAGACATTGCCGTATCCTATAAACCCTTCCTTGGGCAGATGCAGATAGGTCGTATCGCATCCCTTGATGTCGGCACTGTCAACCCAGTTCTTGAGTGCATGCCAAAAGCCCTTGGCCTCCACCTGACAAGTGACGGCTGACAGCACGACAAAAAGGAATAGACGGGTAATTGTGGAATACGACATTGTCTGTTTGGGGGCTTAATGAATTAGGCTCTCGCTACGGGAACTACCGTGAGCTTATATCCTCGAGTATCGAACGAAGTTCCGAATCGCTTGTGACAAGCACGGCACGAGCTTTCGAACCACTGTATGGACCCACAATACCTGCAGCCTCCAGCTGGTCCATAATGCGGCCAGCCCTATTGTAGCCGATCTGGAACTTTCGCTGTATCATCGATGTGGAACCCTGGCCGGTAGCCACGACGAGCTCTGCACATTCGTTGAACAACGGATCGAGCTGATGCAGGTCAACGGCTTCGCCATTGCCATCGGCGGCCTCACCCTCCTGGATCTTCGGTTCAGGCAGAATGAGGGCAGTAGGATAACCTTGCTGATCGGCAATGAAACGATTGATGCGATCCACTTCGGGTGTATCAACGAAAGCACACTGGACACGAGTGGGCACGCTGCCCGTCGAGAACAGCAGGTCGCCACGACCAATGAGGTTCTGAGCACCCGGCTGGTCGAGGATGATGCCCGAATCGATGCCCGATGCCACACGGAACGCCATTCTTGCCGGGAAGTTGGCCTTGATGATACCGGTCACGATCTTTGCCGATGGACGCTGCGTAGCGATGATCATATGGATACCCACGGCACGAGCCTTCTGGGCGATACGTGCGATAGGAAGCTCCACTTCCTTACCTGCTGTCATGATGAGGTCACCGTACTCGTCGATGATGGCAACGATGTAGGGCAGATAGCGGTGGTTGGTGCCCTCGCGACTGCCGATGGGTGCCGATATGTGCTTGCGTGGATTCAGCTGACGATGGATAAACTTCTCGTTGTACTCCTTGATGTTGCGCACACCTGCATCCTCCACCAATGCATAGCGGTCCTCCATCTCTGCACAGAGCGATTTGAGGATGTCCACCGTCTTGGTGACATCGGTAATGATGGGGTTCTCCTGATCGGGCAGCTTCGCCAGATAGTGCTTCTCGATGCGCTTGTAGATACTGAACTCCACCATCTTTGGGTCAACGAGCACAATCTTGAGCTGTGAAGGATGCTTCTTGTAGAGCAGCGAGGTGATGATGGCATTCAGGCCTACCGACTTGCCCTGGCCGGTAGCACCAGCCACGAGGAGGTGGGGTGCCTTGGTAAGGTCGAAGGTGAACACTTCGTTCATGATTGTCTTGCCAAGCGCAATAGGCAGTTCGTACTTCGACTCCTGGAAAGCGCGCGAAGAGATGCAGTCGCGCATCGACACGGTCTGCGGGTCATTGTTGGGCACCTCGATGCCGATGGCCGACTTGCCGGGAATCGGCGCAATAATGCGGATACCCGACTTCGAGGCTATCGACATGGCAATCTCGTCGCTCAGGTTCTTCACACGGCTGATCTTGGTGCCGCTCTCCAGTACTATCTCAAAGAGCGTGATCGTAGGACCCACGGTGGCCGAAATTGACTGGATCTCGATGCCGTAGTCCGACAGGGTCTGGCGTATCTTCTCCTTGTTGGCGGTCTGTTCGTCCATATCGATGGGCGAATGGTTCGGATAGGATTTCAGCAGGTCGAAAGTCGGGAACTTGTAGTGACTGAGATCTGCCGTGGGATCGTAATCGGTCTTGGGGAGGTCATTGGTGGATTCTGCGACGGGAGCCTTCACAACGTCAGTCTTGCCCGTCTTGACCACAAAAACCGGGTCATCGGCGGCATTATCCTTTTTAGCCTCTACAGGTTTATTAGCTTCCTTTGTCTCAGCGCCAAAAGCAATGGCGACCTGTCCCGTTTCGTCCTTGGTGGTCGGAATAGGCTCGTCGGGAACGATGGTCTCGGGTGAGGAGATATCCCCGGTATCGATGGTGCCGATGGTTTCATCGTCAGTCGTTTCCTCATTCAAATGTGCCAGGCGTTCGGCCTCCAGTTGAGCCTGACGTTCGGCTTCACGCTCAGCCTTCTTCTCCCTGCGCCTATCCAGGCGAGCCTGGAGCCAGGGTATCAAGCCGAACAGCGTACGAGTCTTTTCGATGGTGCTGTCAAACATGAAGGTGGCCAAAATCAGTCCCGAAGCAATCAGGAACAGCACAAGGCCAGGCACATGGAGGTTGGCAACGAGCAGCTGGGTTAGTTCATAGCCATGCTTGCCGCCCAGATAGATGAAGTTTGACTGCAATTCGGTGCCGAACATCGTGTCGAGGATGTAGCTCATCGCACTGAAGAACAGCGATAGCCAGATTACCATGAACGATGTGCGCACGAACGAGCCCAGCAGACGAGGAACAGGTCCCGAGGTCATCAACCCTTGTCCGAATCGGAACAACAGGACGACGAAGAGCAGCACCGGCAGGCCGAGCCAGCGATTGACGCACCTTTCCGACGTGAATGCACCAAACGTCCCGACCCAGTTGTGTACGTCGTTATTCGGGAGGAATATCTGGTACCAGCTCAGGTTCTCCAGGATGGCCTGGTCATCCTTACCGGTGACGATGAACGACAAGAATCCGATGCCCAGCAGTGCAGCGAGCAACATAACAAGTAATCCTGCGGTGAACCTTGCCTGTTCACCGCGCAGGAAGGCCAGCAGGCGCGATGGCTGCTTCGGGCCCTTTCCCTTTGCATTTTTCTCCTTGGGAGCAGTAGTGTTCTTTTCTTTGCCCATTCTAAACTAGTTTTTCCAAAACATTGGTGTAAATATAACCATAACAGTGAATATCTCAAGACGTCCCACCAGCATCAAGAAGCTGAGGTACCATTTGGCGGTGGCTGGCAGCCATGCCCATGTGAAGGCCGGACCCGTGTCTCCAAGTGCCGGTCCGGTGTTGCCCAAGGCTGAAATCGCCGTGCCGATGGAGGTTTGGAAATTGAGGCCGAAACATTGCAGGATGAAGATCGACACGACCAGCAGCATCAGGTAGATCGACAGCATGGCCAGGATCTTGAAGACTGCATTGTCGGACAATGCCTGTCCGTTCAGTCGCACGTTGCTGTACGAACGCGGCATCAGGGCGTGCAGGAACTGGTTGCGTCCGTTCTTGATCAGAACCACGAATCGGACGACCTTCAGTCCACCAGCCGTACTCGACGAGCAACCGCCCATCACCATCATCAGCAATGTCGGCAGCCAAAAGATCGAGCCCCACAGGTTGTAATCGAAGTACTCGGCCTGGTAGCCCGCACTTGAAATGATGGTCAGGGTGTGGAACATCGAGGCACGCAACGTGCACTCCAATGTGCCGTCACCCAGCGTGGCCATATCTTCGGCTGGTATCAGCCCGTTCAGGCGCGTCAGATAATTGAGCAGCATGAACAGCACCGTGAATCCGACCACCGCACCTGCGAACCATCGCAACTCCTCGTTCTTCCACATCAGGCCGACATGTCCCCTCGACAGCATGTAGAACAGATTGAAGTTGACCGACGTAAGGAAGAGGAACACAATGCAGACGTATTCTATATAGGCCGAATGGAAATGGCCTATGGAGTCGGAATGCGTCGAGAATCCTCCCGAAGCCATGGTTGAGAACGAATGGCAGACAGCATCAAACCAACCCATGTCGCCCAGTCCATAGAGCACAGCACAAGCCACTGTCAGCAGCATATAGATGCCCCAAAGACGGCGTGCAGTTTCATCAATCTTTGGTCGAAGCTTATCGACCGACAGGCCATTGGTCTCAGCCCCAAACACCTGCGTGGCACCTGCACCGATCAGTGGTAGTAAAGCCAGGCTGAAGACCACGATGCCGAGACCGCCCATCCACTGCATCAGATGGCGCCAGAACAGGATGCCGTGAGGCTGCATCTCCAGGTCGGTGATTGTCGTGCAACCCGTCGTCGTGAATCCCGACATAGCCTCAAGAAACGCACTCGAGATGTCATCGCACGCCCCGGAAAGCCTGAGCGGAATCATGCTGAGGAGACAAAAGACGAACCACGACATCGAGACCACTAGGAAACCCTCACGCGTGGTGATCTTCGTCGAATGTTCGCGGCTGCCGTACCAAGTGGCAAAACCTACCGTTGCAGTGATGGCCGTTCCCAACAGCAGCGTCCACCAGTCGCTCTCGCCCAACGTATAGTGGTAATAGAGCGCCACCACGGTACTCAAGCCCATGAAGCCAGCCTCCATGAGCAACAGGACACCGAAGATGTAGCGAATCAGCCGCCAGTTGATTTTCATTGTTCCGTCATTTGGTGAAAAGTTCCTGTACAGTGGCAATGCTCTCATTCGGACAGATTACCACCACCTGGTCACCAGGCTGGATGTGCGTTTGGCCTGTAACTGTCTGTCCCACACCATTGCGCACCAGGCCGCCTAAGGTTATGCCCTTGGGCAAACGCAGCTCCATCACCGGCTTCAGCGTGATGGATGCATTGTTCTGGGCAGTCAGATCGACCACTTCGGCATCAATCAGACTAAAGCACTTCGCATTGGTCTTGTCCGAATCGAGCAGAATCTGATAGATCGATGCTGCTGTAAGCGACTTCTTGTTGACTGTCGATCCGATGTTGAGGTTTTGTGCCATGGTGACCTGCTCGACATCGCCTACTTCGACGATACTCTTGCCCACACCCATCTTCTTGGCTGTCAGACAGGCCAGGATGTTCGAGTCAGAATCGGGTCCGACGGCTACAAACGTATCATGCTCGTTGATGTTGAGGTCCTGCAGGGTTTCGATATAGTTCTTCATGCCCTTGATGACCTTGACCTGCGGCACGCTGTCCATCACATGGTTGGCATTGAGCTCGTCATCTTCGATGAAGACGATATCATACTTCCTGTTCAGGTAGTAGCAGAGCTGTATACCCAGGCGGTTGCCGCCCAGCACGATGATGCGTCGCAGGTCACGGTTCTTCTTGCCACAGGCAAAACGCACCACATCGGCCTTGTGGGGAAGGGTGACGAAATAGACCAGGTCTTCGTTCTGCACCACATCGTTGCCTCGAGGGATGATCAGGTCTTCATCTCGCCTGATGGCTGCCACGTGAAACGCTTCGTGGTGCATTCGTCCGATGTCCATGAGCTTTTGTCCGACGATGGGTGCACCATCGCGCACCTTCACGGCCAGGAGCAACAGGTTGCCATCGCACAGCGACACGCTCTGTCGTGCCCAGGGGCGTGAAATGGCGGCAGCGATGAACTGTCCGCCCAGCATCTCCGGGTAAACCAGGTCGCTGATACCGATTCGCTTATAGAATTCTGCCGAGTCGGCCTTCTGCGTCTCGTAGTTGTCCACACGCGCCATAGTCCTTCGAGCACCCAGGTTGGCAGCAAGGATGCATGCGTGGATGTTGGTGCTCTCGTCGGGCGTGACAGCAATGAAGAGGTTGCACTCAGGCACACCAGCCTCTTTCAGCGAATGGATGCTGGTGGGTTTGCCGACCATGGTCATCAGGTTCATGAACGTCAGCTGGCTGATGAGTTTGATGTCCGAATCCATCAGCACGACGTCATGATTCTCCTTGGCCAGCAACTTGGCAAGATGTGTGCCCACTTCCTGGGCGCCTGCGATAACGATTTTCATTGTCTAATCTCTAATTTCTCGGAATACTCTGAGTACTCCGAGTTCTCCGATTACTCCGAACATTCCGCTCTCTTCGATCACTCCACGATAGCCTTGGCGATGCTCAAGGCATCGATTCCGCAGATCTGCTGCAACTCGCTCACACTACCCTGGGTGATGAACTCGTCCGGAATACCCAGACAACGGATCTTGCCCTCGTAGCCCTGGCGATTGGCCTCTTCGAGCACGGCACTGCCGAAACCTCCTGCCAAGGCGCCATCCTCGACGGTCACTATACGCGTGTACCTTTTAAATATACGCGCGAGGAGATCCACGTCGAGCGGTTTGCAGAACACCATGTCATAGTGGGCAACGCCCTTCTTCGTCACGGTTCGGCCATCCTCCAAGGTCAGGCCTGCCTCTACCCTATCGATAGCCTTCTCGGCTTCCATGCCTATTGGGCCGAACGAAAGGACGGCAGTATCACCATCACCTTCCCGCAGACAATAGCCGCGGCCTATCTCCACAGCCTCGAGGGCATTCTTCCAGTTCGGGTTACCCTCGGCATCCTTGCCGCCGATGCTGCCGCGTCCGCGTGGATAACGTATCATGAAGGGGCCGTCGGCCACCTCCACGGCGGTCACCATCAGTTTGCGGAGCCAATGCTCATCGATGGGTGAACAAACCGTCATGCCGGGGATGGCACGGAAATACGGGATGTCAAGCACGCCGTGATGCGTCGGTCCGTCCGAGCCGACCAGGCCCGCGCGATCCAGGCAGAACACCACGTGCAGATGTTGCAACGCCACGTCGTTCACTACCTGGTCGATGGCGCGCTGCATGAAGGTCGAATAGATGTTGCAGAAGGGCAGCATACCCTCCTTGGCCAGGCCTCCGCTGAAGGTCACTGCATGTTCCTCGGCGATGCCCACGTCGAAGGTGCGGTCGGGGAAGCGCTCCATCAGGTAGGTCATCGAGCAGCCCGTCGGCATAGCCGGGGTCACACCCACGATGCGCTTGTTCTTCTCGGCCAGCTCGACCAGCGTCTTTCCGAAGACGTCCTGGAACTTGGGCGCCTGTCCCTCGGTCTGCTCCTTGATGCGTTCTCCAGTCACGGGGTCGAACTTGCCGGGTGCGTGCCAGATGGTCGCCTGTTCCTCGGCCTGCTGGAAACCCTTGCCCTTGATGGTGCAGACGTGCAGCATCTTCGGTCCACCGAGGTCCTTGATCTTGCGCAGGGTCTTCACGAGCGACACTACGTTGTGGCCATCCACGGGTCCGAAGTAGCGGATGTCGAGTCCTTCGAAGATGTTCTGTCGGCGCGAGAAGAGCGACTTCACACTGTTGGTGAAGCGTATCAGCGCACGGCGCAGGCGATCGCTGATCAGCCCGTGTCGCTTCAGCGCATTGTAGGCCTTGTAGCGCAGCAGGTTGTAGCGCTGGCTGGTGGTGATGCGCGTCAGGTAATGGTAGAGTGCGCCCACGTTCTGGTCGATGGCCATCTGGTTGTCGTTGAGCAGGATGAGCAGATCGTTGGGGTGCGACGATGCATTGTTCAGGCCTTCGAAAGCCATTCCTCCGCTGATCGAAGCATCGCCGATCACGGCCACCACCTTTCGCTTGTTGCCTTCCAGATTGTTTGCCACTGCCATGCCCAGGGCAGCCGAGATGCTGTTCGAGGCATGTCCCGTCGAGAACGTATCGTACTCGCTCTCCTTGGGGTTAGGGAATCCGCTCAGGCCACCCAGCTGGCGCAGGGTTGGGAACGAGTCGCGTCGGCCTGTCAGTATCTTGTGCGCATAGGCCTGATGGCCCACATCCCACACCAGTCGGTCTTCGGGCGTGTCGTACACATAGTGCAGGGCCACGATGATCTCGATGGCACCCAGGCTCGAAGCAAAGTGTCCGGGGTGGACGCTCACCTGTTCGATGATGAACTGTCGAAGAGCCTGGCAGACATCAGGCAGCTGCTCGATGGGCAGTTTCCTGAGATCAGCAGGACTATCGATCCGGTCCAGTATGTTCTTATATTTCTCTTCCAAAATTATATTCTATTTTAACCTTTTGACCCCCTCAGAACCTTTCGAACCCCTCAGAACCTTTCGAACCTTTCGAACCCTTCGAACCTTTCGAACCCTTCGAACCTCTCATCCCCTCCAGCACCAGCACGGCCTCCGGTCCCATATTGAACAGCAGGTCCAGGATGCTCACGTCGGCCATAAAGGGTTGACGACCTTCGACGCCTGCCACCTGATAATAGGGTGGCACCTCCACCTTGCCCAGCACGTGCGAAAAGGTCTCGGGCTTGAATGTGCCGTTGGGTGCAACGCAGTCCAAAGGTCCCATCCATTGTTCCGAATAGCGCACCTTCGGCTCGAAGCCGATTTCCCGGCAGATGTGCCTGCGAAGGGCCTCGTTCATTCCGAAGAGTGTCCCGTCGTGTCCGTGGAGGAACGTCTCACGCAGGTCGTCGATGTAGTATTCGTAGAAAGGCGAATTTCCGTAGTAGGTTGCCCACGAGTAGAGGTGTTGGCGCTGCCAGTCGCCATGACTGCTCAGGCGCACTTCGCCGATGGGCATCTTCAGCTTGTTTCCCTTCTCCACGTTCACCGAAAGGGTCTGCGGACCCTGGTCGGTGGCGATGGTGCATCGGGTGCGAAGCGTCTGTTTCGTATAGTGCTCATGCGCTTCGATCACCACTTCGTCGGCCGCATAGAGCACGGCGTAGTACGAGATGGGAGCCAGATAGGCTGTGGGAAGTACGATCGGTGACATCAGAGGCCTTTCACTTTCTTCAGCCAGCGGTCCTTGCGCCATTCACCCGTCTCCTGGTTGATCGAGAACCACACGAAGAGCGGGGTGCCCACGATATGGTCTTCGGGCACGAAGCCCCAGTAGCGCGAGTCGAGCGAGTTGTCGCGGTTGTCGCCCATCATCCAGTAGTAGTCGTAGCCGAAGGTGAACTCGCTTGCCTCCTTGCCGTTCAGCTGGTATTTGTCCTTGCCGAGGCGAACGAGCTCGTTGCCCTGACCGTCGCCCGTAGCCTTGTTGGGCTCATACACCCTGATGCAGCGGCCATAGAGCTTCACGTTCTCGTCGGTCAGACGTATGCTCTTGCCCTTCTGGGGAATCCAGAGCGGGCCGAAGTCCGAACCTGTCCAGTCCGACAGTTCATCCTGCGGATACACTGTGCCGGGAGCCTCCTGGTAGGGGGTGTCCTTCACCCACTCCACCTTGCCCGACTTCTCGAGCCTTTCCACCATCTCGCGGGTCAGGTTCGCCAGATAGAGGGGAGCATATCGGCCTGTGATGCTGTCGGGCTTGATGTCGTAGTACTGGTAGAATGCCGCATCCTGGATTATCGTCACGTCGGCACCTACCGAACCGTTGCTGCTGCCCTTGGTATAGACGCCCATCTTCTTCCATTCACGTTCTGTGATGACGCCGCCCTTGGTCAGCACGATGTACTTGTGCTGCAGGTACTGGGGGTCTTTCAGCTCCTTGCCGTCGATGAGCACCTTGCGGTCGATGATCTGCAGCGTCTCGCCCGGCATGCCGACGAGTCGCTTCACGTAGTTTTCGCGGCGATCCACGGGGCGGGCTATCACTTCACCAAAGGTCTTCTTGTCGCTCCACACCCTGTCGCGGCCATACATCTTGCAGAGGGTGTAGTAGTCGGGGTTCTCGCAGTTCACGCAGACGGTGTCGCCGTTCGGGTAGTTGAAGACCACGATGTCGTAGCGCTCCATCTTCGTCAGGCCCGGCATACGCCTGTAGTTCACCTGCGGATGGTCAATGTAGCTCTTGCCGAAGCGTGTCGAGCCTATCGACACCGTGTGCTGGAACAACGGCAGCGACAGCGGCGTCATCGGCACGCGCGGACCATAATGATATTTCGACACGAGCAGGTAGTCACCCGCCATCATCGTCTTTTCGAGCGAGGTGGTAGGAATCTGGAAGTTCTGGAAGAAGAAGTTCTGCAGCACCCACACGGCAGCCAAGGCGAACACGATGGCATCCACCCACGACATCACGCCACGGAGGAAGCCGTTCTTGATGCCCTTCCACCAGTCCCACTTGATGAATCGGGTCCAGTACACATCGGCAACAAACGGTAGCACAAGGAACGGGACAAACGACCCCATCCAAAGGGCGAACAGGACGATTCCCACTATCCAGATGACCAGCCACACCTTGTCGCTCTTGGTCATCTTGCGGCCGAAGCCGCGTATTTCTTTTTCTGTATTTTCAGCCATTACGCTTTTCTATCAAGAATTAGAGAATTAGAGAATTTTGTGTAACTTTGTTAGGGGGCGCTTCTATATAAAAGATTATTTAGGTGAAAATGGATTGGAGACATTGGGCTTCAATAGCCCGTCTCTCAATCCGGAAAATGAGCTGCCTCAATGGCAGCAGAAAATTGCTAACGCAGAAAATAATGAGGGTCGATGTAGCGACCAGGCTTTGGACCACTTATTTTCTGCACGAAGTGCAATTTTCTGCAGGTATTGAACCTGCACATTTTCTCGCAGAAACAACCAGGTCATTGGGGCCGAGGTTGTCTGCATTTTCACCTTACTTTTATATCCCATAAATGTTTGCCAAATGGCAATGGGATTCAATTCGCGATAATTCGTGTTAAAGATGAATTGTTAGAACCTCATCAGATCCTCCATCGTAAACACCCCCTTCTTTCCGTCGCTCATCCACTCGGCAGCGACCACAGCGCCGAGGGCGAAGCCGCGACGCGACTTGGCGGAATGCGTCATCGTGATCGTGTCCACATCGCTGTCGTAGGTCACCGTATGGATGCCCGGCACCTCACCGCGACGGAAGGCCACCACTTCCAGCTCGTCATCGTTGTGCGAACCGAATGCTGTGCCCACCTCGGCATTGCGTGCCACATCGACGCTTCCATCCTCATGTTGCCAGATGGCAGCTGTCTCCTTCCACGTCTGTTTGCGGTCGAGGTTGCTGGTGATGGCTCCTGCGATGGTGATGGCAGTGCCACTTGGCGAATCCAGTTTGTGGATGTGGTGCGTTTCGCTGAGCGTCACGTCGTACTGCGGATAGTTGTTCATGATGCGGGCGACGTACTTCTGCATCGCCACGAAGACATTCACGCCGATCGAGAAGTTCGAAGCCCAGAAGAGGGCACCGTTCGCCTCCTTCACCTCCTGCTCGACCTTCGGCAGCTCGTTGTACCATCCCGTCGAACCCACCACCACCGTCACGCCTCTTTCGAGACATTTGCGGACGTTGCCAAGGCAGGTCTTCGGTGTGGTGAACTCGATAGCCACGTCGGCGGTGCGGAAGGCCTCGCTGTCGAAGTCCTCCTGGTTCTGGATATCGATGGCGCAGACCACTTCGTGTCCGCGGCTCTTCGCTATTTCTTCAATGATATGGCCCATCTTGCCATATCCTATCAATGCAATCTTCATATTTTATCTTTTCTACAAACTAACAATTATTAATTGTTATTTGTTAATTGTTAATTCCCAATTGATACCGATATATCGGGGCAAATATACGCATTTTTTCTGACATAATTGTAATAATTGCCGAAAATTATTAATATTTTGAAGTTTTTTGCCTTTTTTATGTGTCCATATCGCAGAAAATTATTATATTTGCGCCATACAATTAACATTTTATGTACCCCTTTTGCGCTTGATTACACGACAAAACAATTCGCAAATTCTCAAATTCTTGCAAAAATAAGCCATGGAGGAACTCATGTATTTTGTATGGCAGCAACGCCTCTTTCTCAACATTGAGACGCTCGACCACCAACCCCTCGATATACTTCATCCAGGCCTGCGCAACTACGATGCAGGGCCCGATTTCTTCAATGCCAAGGTCAAGGAAGACGGCATTGTGTGGGCTGGCAACGTAGAGATGCACGTCAAGGCATCCGACTGGTATCGTCATCATCATCAGGACGATCCTGCCTACGACTCCGTCATTCTGCACGTTGTCATAGACCCCGATGTCGAGGTTAAACTGCGCAATGGTAAAGCCGTCAAGACCGTGGTGATGCACATCCCCGACGACCTGATGGAGCGCTACCGGCAGTTATGCAGCGGGAGCTCAGCTCCGCTCCTACCTGGGCAAGTGCCGACCTATTCTTCTATCTCATGTTCCAGCAGATTGGAGCAGGTGCCACGCGTCGTGTTACACGATTGGATTACAGCTCTTTGCACACAGCGAATGATCGAGAAATTGCAACGTGTACGCGACCTCGTCGAAGGCCAACTCAAGGCATGGCCCGAGGCATTCTATGTGGTGCTCACACGAAGTCTCGGCACGGGCGTCAACAGTGACAATATGGAGCGACTGGCCCGCAGTCTTCCCTACAACTGTCTGTTGCATCACAAGGACAATCTCCTGCAAATTCAAGCCCTACTTTTGGGCCAAGCTGGACTTCTGCAAATGCAGGATGCAGCATCTAAGGAGGCCGGCGAGCAGCAGGAATGGCGATTGATGCAGCGCGAATATGCTTTCTTAAGACAGAAATTCAACCTCACTCCACTCAACGGAATCTACTGGAAAACAGGGCGTGTGCGACCGCCTGCTCAGCCGGAAGCACGTCTGCGAGCCTTGGCAAAACTAATCTATTCTCATCAGGATCTCTTCGACGAAATACTCGAAGCCAAGAACCTTGAACAAATGGAGGAAATCCTTGGCGTCAAAGGTCTTGGACTGCAAACGGTACGCAGTCTCATCATCAATGCCGTCGTCCCTCTCCTACTCGCCTATGCACAATGGCAAGGTGATGACGAACGTTGCGAAAAGGCACTCAACCTGCTTGAAGAAATGCCGCCCGAGAGCAATCGATACATCAACCAATGGAAAGAGGCTGGTCTCGAAGTAAAATCCGCTATGGACACACAGGCCCTACTCCATCTCTTCAAGAACTACTGCCAGCCTCACAAATGCCTACGTTGTCGCATAGGCTGCTGGCTGCTCAAAAAGTCCGACAACGCTTCTTCGGAAGGCGAACATACACTCCAGGTATCGGATGAGATTCCATTTTAAGCATAGAATGCTTATTAATACCTAAAATATTTGCTTCTGTGGTATGAGTCCAATTTACGATTGTGAATTGGACCCATCTTGTGGGAGCATACAGATTTGGTCTATCAAATAAGTATGCCGCGATCGTAGCGGTCCAATTTACGATTGCGAATTGGACGTTTCCTGCAGGAGCATACAGATTTGGCGTATCAAATATGTATGCCGCAATCGTGGCGGTCCAATTTACGATTGTGAATTGGACGTTTCCTATGGGAGCATACAGATTTGGTGTATCAAATATGTATGCTGCGGTCGTAGCAGTCCAATTTACGATCGTGAATTGGACTCATCCGGTAGGAGCATACAGATTTGGCATATCAAATATGTATGCCGCGGTCGCAACGGTCCAATTTACGATCGTGAATTGGACTCATCCTGCAGGAGCATACAGATTTGGCATATCAAATATGTATGCCGCGATCGTAGCAGTCCAATTTACGATTGTGAATTGGACCCATCATGCAAGAGTATGCAAAATCCCCCATCAAAGCGATTGCAATGACGGGGGATTATTATGAATCCTCAATAAGGAGGATTACTTGAGTTCCTCAACAGCAGCCTATGCAGTGATAAATGTTCTTGATGACAGAATAATCTATTTCTTGCACCATCTTTCGATATACTCATAATCATAGCCTTTTGGACCCGAATAGATTACTCCATTTGGGTTTGCCTTGAATAACTCAATCTTTTCAAGAGCTTGGTCAAGATTACCTGCATGTATGTCCATCATTAGTTCGTAAATGCGGCTGGTTCGCCCTAGTGGGCAGAAAAGATCGGGATTGGGATTCTCGCTGATGAATTGAGCAATGTCTGCTTCTATAGCACTGAACGTGTCCTCCCATCGGGCGATCACATCTTCTTCGGTGTAAACCGGAATCTTGTCCCTATCAAAGACAACGTACTTCTTTATGTCTATGCCTGAAACGGCATAAGTTCCATTACCTCTTAAACTTTTGGGTGCTTTCTTGTTTTCCGGCATCTCAAATATGTCCCACCATAAGTCATCAATAAAGTATGGCTTCACGGAAAGCTCCACCTGCTCCAAGACCAAATGACACAGGCTGAAATAGTAGCCGGATTCTATTTTCCAATTGAGGTAGTCGCATTGCTTCCAACCAAAGCTCTTCCCTACCTGCTTCCTACACTTATTGGCGACTTTCTCCAACGCGTTACGCGCTCTTGATTCTTCTCTTGTCATAATTTCAAATTCCGATTTATCTGTATATCTTATTAAAAGGGACCTGCCCAACAATGGACAGGTCCCCAACATTATGCAGGAGAAATGATTATTCCTCAACAGCAGCCTGAGCGGCAGCCAGACGTGCGATGGGCACGCGGAATGGTGAGCAAGATACGTAGTTGAGACCTACGCGGTGGCAGAACTTCACGGATGAAGGCTCGCCGCCATGCTCGCCACAGATGCCGCACTTCAGGTCGGGACGTACCGAGCGGCCCTTCTCGACTGCCATCTTGATGAGCTGGCCGACACCCTTCTGGTCGAGTACCTGGAATGGATCGACCTTGAGGATCTTCTTCTCGAGATAGACTGGGAGGAAGCTGGCGATGTCGTCGCGCGAATAGCCGAAGGTCATCTGGGTAAGGTCGTTGGTACCGAACGAGAAGTACTCGGCACGGACAGCCACTGCATCAGCGGTGAGGGCTGCACGTGGAACCTCGATCATCGTACCTACCTTGAACTCGAATGGCTCAACGCCCTCTGCCTTGAAGAGCTCGGCAGCGGTCTTGCGGATCACAGCCTCCTGCTGGTCGAACTCGTGGTGACGACCTACGAGTGGCACCATAATCTCGGGATGTGGATCGTGACCCTCGCGACGGAGCTGGATAGCAGCGCCGATGATGGCCTTGGTCTGCATCTCGGTGATCTCGGGATAGGTGTTGCCCAGACGGCAGCCACGGTGACCGAGCATCGGGTTGTTCTCAGAGAGGGAAGCTACACGGTTCTGGATGTACTCGAGGCTTACGCCCATGGCCTCAGCCATTTCCTCCTGGCCCTTCAGATCGTGTGGTACGAACTCGTGGAGCGGTGGGTCGAGCAGACGGATGTTGACTGGGAGTCCGTCCATGGCAAGCAGGATGCCGTAGAAGTCCTTGGTCTGATAAGGCAGCAGCTTGGCAAGAGCCTTCACGCGACCTTCCTTGTTCTCGGCAAGAATCATCTCGCGCATTGCCTTGATCTTCTCACCCTCGAAGAACATATGCTCGGTGCGGCAGAGACCTACGCCTACAGCGCCGAAGTTGCGGGCAACAGTTGCATCGTGTGGAGTATCAGCATTGGTGCGAACAACGAGCTTGGTGTACTTGTCGCAAAGCTTCATCAGCTCGGCGAAGTCGCCAGAGATCTCGGCAGCCTTGGTCTCAACCTTGCCAAGAAGCACCTGACCGGTAGAACCGTTGAGTGAGATGAAGTCGCCCTCGTGGAGGGTGATATCCTCGATCTTCACGGTCTTGGCTACATAGTCAACCTGGATGGCACCGGCACCCGATACGCAGCACTTGCCCATACCACGAGCCACAACGGCAGCGTGAGAGGTCATACCGCCACGGCAGGTGAGGATACCCTCGGCAGCAGCCATACCAGCGAGGTCTTCGGGTGAGGTCTCGATACGAACCATCACAACCTTGTGACCATTCTTGTGCCAAGCCTCAGCATCGTCGGCGTTGAAGACGATCTGACCGCAGGCAGCGCCAGGAGAAGCTGGCAGACCGGTGGTGAGCACCTGTGCCTTCTTCAGAGCGTCCTTGTCGAATACGGGGTGCAGGAGCTCGTCGAGCTTCTGTGGCTCGCAACGCTCGATAGCGGTCTTCTCGTCGATGAGACCCTCGTGCATAAGGTCCATGGCAATCTTGACCATAGCGGTACCGGTGCGCTTGCCGTTACGAGTCTGGAGGAACCAGAGCTTGCCTTCCTGTACGGTGAACTCCATGTCCTGCATGTCGTGATAGTGGTTCTCGAGCTTGGTCTGGAGAGCATCGAGTTCCTTGTAGATCTCGGGCATTGCCTCCTCCATCGAAGGATACTTGGCTGCACGCTCCTCCTCGGAGATCTCGGCACGCTTAGCCCAACGACGTGAGCCCTCGATAGTGATCTGCTGTGGGGTACGGATACCAGCCACAACGTCCTCACCCTGAGCATTGACGAGATACTCGCCGTTGAAGATGTTTTCGCCAGTAGCGGCATCGCGGCTGAAGCATACACCGGTAGCTGAGGTGTTGCCCATGTTGCCGAATACCATGGCCATAACCGAAACGGCGGTGCCCCACTCGGCGGGGATGCCTTCCATCTTGCGATAGAGGATGGCACGCTCGTTCATCCAAGAGTCGAACACGGCGCAGATAGCACCCCAGAGCTGCTCATATACGTCAACGGGGAATGCCTTGCCTGTGCGCTCCTTGATCATAGCCTTGAACTTGGTGACGAGTTCCTGAAGTCCCTCAACAGGAATGTCCTTGTCGAGAACTACGTTGTACTCCTCCTTCACCTTCTCGATGATGGCCTCGAAGGGGTCGATATCGGTCTTGTTGACAGGCTTGAGGCCCATCACAACGTCGCCGTACATCTGAACGAAACGACGATAGGAATCCCATGCGAAGTGAGGATTGCCGGTCTTCTTCGAAAGACCCTCAACAACTTCATCGTTAAGGCCGAGGTTGAGGATGGTATCCATCATACCGGGCATAGAAGCACGGGCACCTGAACGTACAGAAACGAGGAGTGGGTTGGCGGGATCGCCGAAGGTGTTGTTCATCAGCACCTCGATGTGCTTGACTGCTCCCAGCACTTCATCCTTGAGGAGTTCAACCACATTGTCCTTGCCGATCTGGTAATACTCGTTACAAACATCGGTGGTGATGGTGAATCCTGGAGGAACAGGTACTCCGATAAGGTTCATCTCAGCAAGGTTAGCACCCTTGCCACCCAGAAGGTTTCTCATGTCTGCCTTGCCTTCGGCCTTACCATTGCCGAAGAGATAGACGCGCTTTTTGTTTTCTGCCATAATTTAGAATTAAAACAGGTTAGTTATAGAAAGTGAATAACTCAGCAAAAATGATTGGCCGCCAACCATGAGGCTGACGCTTCCTTATTTTATGCCGCAAAGATACCGAATTTAGTCGATATCTCCAAATTTTAGGCGAATTTTTTTCTTCCTAAAGGAAAAAAGAAGCGAAAAAAGGGGTTTTTAAAGGGATTCTAAGGGATTTTAAGGGATTCTAAGGGACGTATGTTTCTTGGATCCCATGCTCTACAGGCAAAGGCGTCGTCCCTTAATATCCCTTAATATCCCCAAAAATCACTTAATATCCCTAATTATCCTTATTCGTATACTCCATAGTCGGGCGCATCCTTGGGCGCCTTGACGACCTTGTCGGCATCGACTTCGAACGTGGCGACGAGCTCGGAATTGAGGCGAACGCAGAGCGTAGTCTTGCGCTTGCGGATGGGATTGCCCTCACTGTCGAGAATATCCATGCCCTGGCGGTCTTTTTCGACCTCCTTGGTTATCGTCTCGCGAATCTCGTAGAGGCGCGCCACGTGTCCACGAAGTGCACCTTCGAGGATGAGCACCTTGTCGCCGATCTCATACTTGGGCTTCTCGACCGAGATGAGCCAATCAGCCTGGCACAGCGCCTTGAACTCAGTCATCTCAATATCGGGGATGGGCTGTGGCCAATGGCGGGTGCGGTCGTTGAGGAAACCGACGACGTGCTCGGAGATGCGGCTATGGAACAATGGGTCGCGATTGTCGAGTACAGTGTGCACGAAGATGAGACCGGGGGTCTGCACCTTCTCCTTCCACACCATACGGTCGGAATACTGGATATGCATGCGCTTGAGGGGGACGAAGCACTCCATCAGCACCTTTTCGGGGTCGATGGCGATGAGGAGGTCCTCCTTCTTGGCTTTGCCACGACGCTTGCTTTTCTTTGTGTCGATGCCCATCAGATAATCGTGAATCTGCATCTCATGGCCGGGATGCACAAACACGGCAAACCAAGCAAGGGTCGAATAGTGCTTCTTCTTGGCCATGCGTGTCAGTTCAGCGGGATCGTTGAGTTCCTGTAAGGTGGGAAGCAACCTCTTGGGTTGGTTGGGTTCGTTTTGTTCGTTATTCTCAGACATATTGGGAGGTTAAGAGGGGTTAAGAGGAGACCCCCTCGGGATTAGAGGGGGGCTTGGGTCTTGGTTAATGTTAATAGGTTCTTGGTGAAGACGGGCCAACTGTACTTGGCGCGTTCGCTGGCGAGGCCCGAGGTGAAGTCGGGATGTTCGGTGGCGAAATGAACGAGGGCGGCGGCGATGGCCTTGGGATCAGGATCGACCACATAGCCGACCTTGCCATCGGGGACGATTTCGGCAAGGCCACCCACGCGGGTCACCAGCATCGGCTTCTGGAAATGGTAGGCGATCTGCGTCACGCCACTCTGGGTAGCCGACTTGTAGGGCTGGGCAATGAGGTCGGCAGCCGCGAAATAGTAACGCACCTCATGATCGGGCACGAAGGATGTGCGCCAGATGACCTTATCGTCGATGCCCAAGCGTGCCGCCTGTGCATGATATCGCTCCTCCCCGCTGTAGAACTCTCCTGCCACGATGAGCTTCATCTCGGGATGCTCAGCAAGAAGCATCAAGTAAGCTTCGAGCAAAAGGTCAAGGCCCTTATAGTCGCGGATAAGGCCGAAGAACAACAGGTAACGGGCAGAGGCGTCGAGGCCCAGATGCCGGCATGCCTCGGCTCGGTCCACAGGCTCGCCGAAATTGTCGTAGAGCGGATGGGGCGAGGCGACTACAGGCATAGCGGGAGCAAAACGATGCACATCGTCGCAAACCGACTGCGAGAGCGCGGCAACGCCATCGACCGAGCCGACAAACCAGCGGGTCAGCAACGTATCGCCCGGACGTGTCTCATGCGGGATGAGATTGTGGCAGAGGGCGATGACGCGAGTGGTGCCGTTGCGGCGTGCAATACGCCCCACGGTGCCAAGGCAAGGGGCCATGAACGACATCCAATAGGCCAGGATGAGCATATCGGGAGCCTCATGCCGGATGCGACGCCCCAGACCGATCCACGTGAAAGGATTGACCGACGACAGGCGACGTTCGATGCACAGGTCGGATGGCGCGGGCTCCTCACTATACTGGGTCTTGCCAGGAAAGAGGAAGCCGGGGTATTGCAGCGTGAAGGTGTAGAGTTTCACTTCATGACCTTCGGCCTGCAACTGATGCGCCAGACGCTCATTGAACGCCGCTATACCTCCTCGGTATGGCCAGGCTGGGCCGACAATGGTTATTTTCATTGCTTTTTATTTGAGGGATATTAAGGGATGTTTGGGGATATTAAGGGATATTTGGGGACGTTACCTTTGCCTGTAGAGATTGAGACACAAGAAACATACGTCCCTTAAAATCCCTTAGAATCCCTTAGAATCCTTTACAATCCCTTTGTTAATAACTCCTTGACGCCCATTCCTATGCAAGCGAGAATAATCAGGTACATCGCCACGACGAAACACATCGAGAGCATATTGCCTCGCTCGACAGACTCCGGACGGAACTCGAAGCGAATGTGATGATTGCCGGCAGGGACATTGAGGGCACGGAGCAGATAGTTCACACGGAAATGATCGACGGGCTCGCCATCGATGCTGGCTTTCCAGCCCTTGTCATAATAGATCTCGCTGAATACGATGGTGCCAGGCTTTGACGACCTGGAGTCGTACTCGACATATTCGGGCGTATAGCAAGCGAGACTCACGGTGGCAGCACTATCGATGGCATTGACCGAAATACCATCCTTGACTTCGCTGGCAAGACATCCGGAGAATGCCTTGTCGATGACAGCCGTATGATGCAGGTCGTACTGCATCAGGCCATCGCACTCCTCATTGGCCGACGGTACCACGCGAAGCGTATCGACGAACCACGCATTGCCCATCGCATCGGGGTTGCGCTGTGCCAGCGTCTGTCCGCTCTCCTGATCCTGGAAGATGATATACTTTGCATTGAGCATATTGAGCACAGGCCAATGCATCTTGGAGAGATGCTGGTCGATGAGGTCCTGATAGCGGCGCAGCTTGGCAGCCGAATAGCCGCCGATGGACTTCATGCGATAGGACGTACGGGCATCGTTGAAGGTGTTGGCAGCAAGATTGAAGACACGGAAGTTGGGATCCTTGTCGCTGTCGAGGATCTGCTTCTCCCAAGGCTGCATCTTGAACGCCTGCTCGAATGCATTGTTCTTCGAGAACATGCTGTCGTTCATGTAGCGCTTATCCACGGGCCACATATCAATGAGGATGAGGGCACCGAGAATGGCGGCGAGGACAGCTGTGCCACGGAACTTGCGGCTCTTCACATAGAAATATACCACAGCAGCAGCCACCAGTACAAGGCCAAGCGAACGGAAGACATCGGCCTTGAACATTGCTGCACGTTCGGCAACGATGCCATCGACCAGCCAGTCGGGAAGCTGCGAAAACATACCCTCGTCGTTCGGGCCCATGAAACCGGAAGTGGTGACAAAAGCGATGAGAATCAGCGCAACGACTACGCCAGCTGCAATGAGCACATTACGTGACAAGTCCTTGATCACGGCTGAACTATCATACTGTTTGGCCGAATCGCCGGCAGATTCAAGAACGGCCTGCTTCGCCTCGGTGATTCTTTTGAGAGCGAGGAAACCAAGCAGCGGAATAGTGACTTCGGCGATGACCAGGATGGACGAAACGGCGCGGAACTTGTTGTACATCGGCACGGTTTCGAAGAAGAAGCGCGTCAGACCCATCCAGTGGTTGCCCCAAGAAAGCGCGATGCTGAGCAACGTGACTGCCAACAGGCACCACTTGTAGGGACCTTTGACAACGAACAGACCAAGGACGAAGAGCAGACAGACGATGGCACCCATATAGACGGGACCTGCGGTGAACGGCTGATCGCCCCAATAGAGGGGCACACTCTGGCAGAACTGTTCGGCCGTCTTGCGAGGCACGCCCTTCGAGACCATATCCTTGTAGAGGTCGGACTCCTTGCCCAACGTGTAGTTGGACGAACCACCCATATAATTCGGAATCAGGAATGTCCACGACTCATTGATGCCATAACTCCATGCGGTGGCATAGTCGAGGTCGAGACCATCGGTCTTATTATCCTCATCATCGGCCTTCTCCAAGTCGGAATGTCCGCCGCGCATGGTCTCCTGGGCATATTCGAGATTGGTGAAAATGGCAGCCGTACCCGTTCCCAAGCCAATGCCGAAGGACGCCGCAAAAAGCAACGTCGAGAGTCCGAATGCCTTCCAAGCCTTGGACGTGATGGCCAAGCAGAGTTCAGCCACCCAGAAGGCACCGATGATGAAGCACATATAGTACGACATCTGGGGATGCGGGAAGAAACCGATGGCCGAGCACAAGAGGGTGAGGACGATACCCGTCTTCCGATGCCCGTGGAAGATGAGATAGAAGCCCGCCACAACAGCCGACATAAGTGCCAGCGTAGAGGTCTTGGAATGGTGATTGGCCCCGATGATGATGAAGAAATAACTGGAGAACGCAATGGCCAGGGCACCCACGATGGAGAGCCACTTATCGACCTTCATCGAACGAAGCAAGGCGAAGAAACCCAGACAATAGAACAGCACGATGGCTATCACATTGCGATGGCCCCAAAGGAGGACATCCTTGACCGGTTTCAACCAAAAGTCCTTCAAGTACCTGCCGCCACCAATCTGATAGTTGGGCATACCCGAGAACATGGAGCCTGTCCACCACGAGCGATTGCCTGTCTGCTCGTAGTATTCGACAGCCTCGTTCACAGCAGCACGACCCTGCACGCCATCACTGGTTGCGATGATCTTGCCGTCGAGCACAGGCGACATATAGACGCAAGCCACCACGGCAAAGATGATTATGGCCAGTAGAGAGGGCCACAGTTTCTTGATTGTATCCATTTTATAGATTGTTTTTTATATAGTCCTTTATGCTTTGCGCCAGCCCCTTCTTGAGCCAGATGATGCGCATCACGCCATCGTACTGTTTGAGATGAAGGTCTGCATACCGGGAATCGTGCTTCAAATCGCTGAACGTCCGCATCAGCTTGTTGAGTGCCGACAGACGGGACTTGTAGCGCTGCCTGTCGTGACCCGTACTGAGCGAGGCCTCGCGGATGCAATAGACGTAGAGCGGCTCATCGACGCAAGCGATGCGTCGTGACACGAGCAGACAGCGTGTCAGGAAGTTCGTATCCTCGCTGTTCCTCTCGCTGGGGAAACGAAGCCCATTGTCAATCAGGAACTCGCGACGGAAGAGGAAGCAGACCGAGAACGTGACGAAATGAAGCAGGAAGTGACGCTTCGCGGAGGTCGTGAAATCGCCTGCCTTGACCACAGGATTGCGAAATATCTTTCCATCCTTTGCTCCACCACGATACTTGAGCTGGCAAAAGGCAAAATCGGCTCTTGACGATTCGGCAGCACGAAGCAGCTTCTCGATGAAGGTTGGTTCCCAGACATCGTCGCTGTCGACGAACGCCACGTATTCCCCTTTTGCGGCCTCGATGCCGATGTTACGAGCGATGCCGGGCCCGCTGTTGCAAGGAGTCTGAAGGAAGCGGAACTTCTCCCCCATCCCCTGCTGATCGACGAAGGCACGAGCCACCGGGATACTGTCGTCCGTCCCGTGGTCATCGACCAACAGAACCTCGAAGTCCTGGCAGGTCTGTGCCAGGAGACTCTGTATGCACTCGACAATATAGGGAGCACAATTATAGACAGGAGAAATGATGCTAACCTTCATAGGTCACTTGCCAAATTTACGACGGATCTTGTTGGGCCATCCTGCTACACGCTGGGGCACCTTGATGGACCAACGACACATCTCGTCGACCTTGAATCCAAGGCGCTGCACGATGGAAAAAGACGGACGACGAAGGCCCCTGCAGGCATATGCCTCGTCGATGATGGCGTCGATGCGCTGCCGATGATTGACTTCCTTCACATCATTCCCTTCAAACAGGCTAGTCAGCAGACCTGTATTGTACTGACGTGCGAACCAGGTGTGGAGACAAAAGTCGAGACGGGTGGTTATGCCATCAGCGTGATGCTCATTGTCGAGATACAAGGTCTTTCCAGGAAAAGTACGCACCAGCCAATGGAAGAAGTTGTAATAGGGTTCAATGCCCTTGTAACTGTCGCGTTTGAGTTCGGGGATGAGACGATAGGCATTCCAGGCCCTGCGAATTTCGTGCAGGTTGAAGATGTTGAAGAACGGATTGGTCACCTCGGGATCTCCCTTGCGCGGCACACCTTTTCCCGCATCTGAACAACCGATGTTGATCCAACCTTCAGCCTGTGCCTTTTTTGCCAAAGCCAAAACCGCATCGAGGTCGGTAATGAAGCAATCTTCATCCACATTGATGGCGATGTCGCAAGTCTCGTCCTCCAGCATTTTGAAGAAATATCCATCTGCCGTCTGGTCGGTGAGACGAATGCAGGGATATCCCGCCTGCTCATACAGTCCACGGCTGAGCAGGTAGAGTTCCTTATTGAAACTACGGCAATAGAACTTGATGCGAGGTGAATTATTCATAGACGGTGTGAATCACTTGCTGAATGCGTTGCTCGAATGTATGATTATCGATGATAATCCGGTGTGCTGCCTCGGCCTGAGGGCTCATATCGTGGCCAAGCGCGTAGTCAATCCTTTCGAAGAGTTCATCGAAACGATGCTGAAGGTCTTTCGTCTCATCGAAATGATAGAAGCCGACCTCGCCACGTGGGAAGATCTGTTCGACATAGGGATTGGCATCGCAAATCTGATAAGCGCCAGAAGCCGCGATCTCGTAAACCTTGGGATTGGCGCCATTGCGCTGTTGCTCAATGTGAATGTTGAGGACAATGCGTGCGCGATTATAATCGGCATTAAGCTGCTTCCCGCTGGCGTTACGATTCATATAGACATCCTTGCGCTCGCGTGTCAGCCACTTCAAGGGATTCTTGTACCAGGGCTTATATTCTCCCCATATCTTCATCCGAAGATCGGGGTAATGAGCCACGACAGCCTGGAGGATGTCCTTGCGCTTTTGAGAATGGAAGATATCTCCAGCAAAGACAAGGTCATAACACTTCTCGACCTTCTCTTCGTGATAGATGGAGGTATCGACCGCTTGTGGGAGGAAATATGCCTGGACGCCATACTTCTCCAATATAAGCGGGATGTCGGTCTGCTCATAACAAAAGACGGCATCGACCGCCGGGATGTTCTCTTCGCAGAAAGGGATGTGCATAAAGCTGTCGAAGAGCCACAATGCCACTTTGGCAGATTTCTGCGGAGGCTGGGGATCGTCTTCCAATTTGCCTCGCCAATGTCTGAGCGTGTCGGGCAACAGCATATCTCCGTTCATCAGGAAGACGAAATCAGGCTCAAACTCCTCAAATGCCAATTCAGCTTCCAAGTGGAACAGCGCGCGAGACTCTTCCTTCATCCGAAGCTTGTCGCTGCAGAACTTGTAGCGCAGTTTGTTGGCGACGTTGTAAGGATGCACCGGATTGTCGTAGGCCAGCACCCGTGTCTCATACCCCAAAGCACAAAAGGCCCTTTCAACGCTGTGGTTGAAATAATGGAAATTGGGTCCTATGATCAATGCCTTGGACATACTTGATGAGTTTTAATTGCCTGAAATCTGCTGTCGTACCTTTTCGACCACGCGCCTACAGGCATTATTGTCGAGATAAGTGTTCATCAGACGGATTGTCTGCTCGCTTGGCACATAGTAATCGTCATTGCCGAGGGCTTCTGCGAGTTCCTGCCACGAAAAGACTCGCTTTCCCTCCATCAGGCCATAGTCGAAATAGAACGGGCGACTGTAAGCCACGTAATCGTCCATATCGAATGGGAAAAGGATGATGGGCTTGCGACAGAGCAGGAAGTCGAAGTAGACGCTCGAATAGTCGGTCAAAAGAATATCGACATCCTTGATGAAGGTATAGATGTCGTCGTAATCGTCATCGGTGACCGTAATGATTCGGCGTGCAGATTGCAGTCCCTGGTTGGCACTGTCGAAAAAGTGGCCCTTGTAAAGCAGGACGATATTCTTCTCTTCGAGAACCTCCTCGAGCCTGGCGAGTTCGAATCCTGCCTGCTGAAACGGGTCGAACGTATGTCCTTCGCGCGTTGCCTTATCGCGATGCGTTGGCATATAGAGCAGGAGTTTCGCAGGTTCGTCCTTCCCTGTAGCATCCTTTCTGTCAAACCTGCTGTGCAAATCGGAAATGATCCTTTCGGTGACATCCGTCTTGAAGAAGTGGTCGTTGCGAGGATAGCCGACTTCCCAAACCATATCAGCAGACAAACCAAAAGCTGACTGCAAGAAAGGTGTGAAAAAGGGAGCCGTACTAAGCGTCTCTCCACTGAGGAACTGCCAGGGCACAATCTGCTTGCGGATGGCTGTCTTGACACGCTTCCACAAGGTGTTCCTGCGAAGGAACGCCATCGAATCGCGACCAATCTGCTTCAGCGGCATACCGTGCCAAAGCCATATGAGGTGGCAGCCTCGCATCTGCAAGGGGTCGCCATCGTCAGGGCCTTTGGTCAGAAAGAAATAACCTGCCTTTCTCTGTACGGCTTTTCCCGATTCAGAATAGCAAAGTTCCACAGGCAACCCTTTGGAGTTAAGCCGTTCATACACCTTTGGACTCTTCGTCATCCACACAGCCTTTATTTCCGGGCAGTTCGCAAGTGTGTATTCGAAGAGTGCCCGCGAATTATCGCTATAGCGCAAGCCATCCCAAGCTCCGAAGGTCCAAAGATGCTTGTCGCGTGCAGCAGCAGACTGTGTATACCACTGCGGTGAGCGCTTCAACCCCTCGAGGGCTTCACCAACTATTCCCATCAACTATTTTTTGACGTGCTGGCGACCGTTCTTCTTGTACCAATAGGAACTAATGCCGTACTGATGCGGATTGTCCTGATAACGCTGCAGTACACCCTTGAACACCTCGTCATACTGAGGAATGAAGAGTTGCTGACGCTGCACCGAACGATCGACAATCTCTCCGGCCAAGGCTGTGTTCTGGGCGGGGTCGGATTGGCCGCCATTGAACGAGGTACCCTTGAGGGAACCGGGAGACACTTCCATAATGCGATTTTCCGAACCCTGCACTTCGAGCTCCACGTTGGCAGCCTCGATAAACATTCGCACGGCAGCCTTCGTTGCGCTGTAATAGGCAAAGAGCGGCGACGAGAGATGTGCGGCGATGCTCACCATCACAGCACAATAGAACGGCTTGGTCTCCAGCATCCTGGGATAGAAATGACGCAGGATGCGGATCGGACCTTCGGCATTGACGGCGAAGATGGAACGGATATACTTGTCGTCGAAGTCCTCAACCATACCCAGATGTCCGTAGCCGGCAGTGATGTAGAGTGCATCCACATCGGCATAGTTGTCGAGCAAGGAATAATCCTCACTGGTCACATCGAAGACTTCTGCCGAAATCTTTTCCTGCTTGTATTGCTCATCAAAAGGTTTCTTGTCGAGCACATAGACGTGCTCAACCTCGTCCTGATTTGCCAAATAAAGGGACAAGGACAGGCCGATGCCTGATGCCCCACCTATAACAAGTACACGTTTCATATTATTGCAATATACTTAGATTTCTATTTTGTGACAAAGATTCTACCAATTTTGCGACAAAGTTTCTACCATTCGTAATGATGAAACATTCGCTCGGTCATCTGCCACTTCTCGTCGCTCTTGGCATTTGGATCACAACCCTGATAGGCAGCGACGAAGGCCTCCCATTCGGCCTGACGCGGCAACGTGGCAAGTTTGGCCATGGCCACGTCCCAATCGAAATCGGCTACAGTCTCGACAATCATAACCAGGTGATTATCCTTGCGATAGATCTCCATCTCGAGGATGCCCACCTGCTTCTGTCCCTCCTGAATCTCGGGCCAGAACACCTCCTGAGAATGACAGTGGCAATACTTGCGGATGAGTTCAGCATCGTTGGTGATGTCGAGGATCTGAACGTAACGCTTGGTTGGTTGATCGAATTTCTTGACGGGCGTTCCTTGATTCATATCAGTTTGCATTATTATAGAATCATACACAAGCGAAATAGTCGATGATGCCACAGAATCGATCGTTCTTATCCAGCACAATCAAGGCATGAATCGAATTGCTGAGCATCAGGTCGGCAGCCTGCGACAACTTGGCATCCAGATGAATCCGTTTGGGATTTCGCGTCATCACATCCCCCACCTTGAGGCTGAAGAATGCCTCGCGATGGCGTTGCATAGCGCGACGCACATCGCCGTCGGTGATGATGCCCACAACATCCTGATTCGCATTCAAGGCGACAACGAGCCCCTTGCGTCCCTGGCTGATCTTGGTGATGACATCCGAAAGCATATCGTCAGGGCTGACAGTCCAGATATCGAGAGCATCTGTGGCCATAAAGTCACGCACTTTCGACAGCAGACGTTTGCCAAGACTGCCTCCCGGATGGAAACGCGCGAAGTCGGCATCCTTGAAATGACGCACTTTGACCAAAGCGCAGGCCAAGGCATCGCCCATAGCCAAAGTTGCCGTAGTAGAAGACGTTGGCGCAAGATTAAGCGGGTCGGCTTCATGGCGAACGGCGATGTTCAGATGCACCGTACTGTATCGTGCCAACAGGGAATCGGGATTGCCCGTTATGCCGATGATGGGGATCTCGCGCTCAAGGATCAGAGGGATGAAACGAAGCAGTTCGTCGGTATTGCCCGAATAAGAGATGGCCATCACCACGTCCCCTGGTGCTATCATTCCCAAGTCGCCGTGATAGGCGTCGAGGGGATTCAGATAGAAAGAGGGCGTACCAGTAGAGGCCAGCGTGGCAGCAATCTTCGAGCCGACATGACCCGACTTGCCCACACCGGTCACAATAACCTTGCCTCGGCAGTTCAATATCAAGTCAACCGATTGCTCAAACTCGGTTCCCATCCGTGGAATCAGATCGAGAATCGCCTGCGCCTCATCGGACAAACATTGTATGCCAGTATCTATTATCTCACTCATTCGTCTAAAGGAAGTAAAAGGGAAGTAAAAGGGACGATACTAACTCTTGTAGGAACTAACCGAGCTTAGAGCAATGATGTGACTACCTGCTCAAGGTCCTTCAGATAGAGCATATTCGGGCCATCGCTCAATGCACGTTCCGGGTCGGGATGCGTCTCAAAGAAATATCCTGTGGCACCAAAGGCCTTTGCAGCCAATGCCATAGCAGGAACGAACTCGCGATTGCCTCCCGTCTTTCCTCCTGCTGCACCTGGGCGTTGTACCGAATGTGTACAATCCATGATGACACGGGGAACAATCTTGAGCATATCGGGAATATTGCGGAAGTCAACCACCAGATTGTTATAGCCGAAACTATTGCCGCGTTCCGTCAGCCATACTTCCTTGCCGCCCGATTCGAGGACCTTCTGCACAGGATACTGCATATCTGCACCCGACAGGAACTGTGCCTTCTTGATGTTGACACGTTTCCCGGTCTTGGCAGCAGCAACGAGCAGATCGGTCTGACGACACAAAAAAGCAGGAATCTGCAGCACATCGACGACCTCGGCAACCGGTGCTGCCTGATAGGCTTCGTGGATATCGGTCAGCAACTGCAAGCCGTACTTTGCCTTGATGTCGGCAAGCATCTGCAAGCCTTTCTCCATCCCAGGCCCACGATAGGAAGTGATGGAAGTACGATTAGCCTTGTCGAACGATGCCTTGAAGATAATCTCAAGACCATATCTTGCATTGAGGCGCAATAATTCCTGAGCAACGGTATCAAGGCATTCCTGTGACTCAATCACACAGGGGCCTGCTATGAATATCGGTTTCATTTGTTCAATGATTTAGGATCTTTACGCAAGATCTTGGTGTGGACGAACCAACTGATTTGGGGAGAAATCCTCAGCACATAAACCAGCACTACTGCAATAACACCAATAATCGAAGTGCGGACAGCGATATCGAGCAAAGGAGAAACTCCAGACAATGTCGGGATGAATATGTTGGCCACAAAAAGGAGAACCAGGAACAAAAGAATCCTCGCATGTGCCCAGCAGAAAGGATTCGTCCTGATCTTGACCTGCACGATGTACTGCTGATAGGCATAACTTACCAGCACCGTGATCAACGAGGCGATTGCCGCACCACTCAATCCCCAGATGGGAATGAAGTGGAGGTTGGTGAGGATAGAAATGGCAGCAAGAATAAGGGCGATGAAGAGCGTCCAGTAATAGTACTTGGAAAAGGATATCAGCGTATTGCCGAAATTGAGTGTGCCGTAGACGACCTTCGAAAGTCCGAGGAAAAGCACAGCCCAACGGCCTTCCGCAAACTTATCACCATTGGGAATGATGGCATAGATATTATCCAGGTTGATCCATACGATCAGAAGCAGCAACGATGAAGCGAGCATCTGGTGAACGCTGACCTGACGATAGAGCTGCTGGGCACGAGCAATGTTTCCATCCTTCATGGCCTGCGATGCCAAAGGCGTACTGATGGGTGTAATGTTGCGCGACGGCATATTCACAATCTCAGCCATATAGATCACGATGGTGTAGATGCCCGCACTATATAGTCCCTTCACTCCTGCCAGCATAAACGTATCCATCTGCTGAATGATATTTCCGCTGATGGTAGCCAACATCAGGAAACCTGCATACTTGAGCACCTTGCTGCGTAAATCGGGCGTAATGAAACTCCAGTCGTGCTTGAGCGTTCGGCTTCCGATGCTCAACGAATAAACGCAGGCAAACACCATACAGATACCGTAGCAGACGATGAATCCGACGATCAGCCCCGTCACTCCGATATATCCGAATCCGTAGGCAAGATAAATGCACAGCATCATCAGTCGCATACCAATCTCACGAACAGCCTTGGGTACGGCGATGCGCATATTGATGTTGGCATAGTTTTCGGCCCAAACCCAAAACGCCAGCACTATCAGCATCGGGATAACATAATAGAAATGCTGATTGAATAGAGGGCTCTTGGCACCGAAATACGATTCTATCGGGACACGCAGGGCAAGATAAAGCAGGGTGATGGTTATCACACCCGTTATCGGAAAGAGCAGATAGTAATAGAGGAAGCCATGGTTGCCCGTCTTCTCGTCCTTGAAGTAAGGAAAGAATCGCATACCCGTGCTTCCTGAGCCGAAAAGGGCCAACGTACTAAGTAGAAATGCGACTTCATAAACCACCTTGCTAAGACCGATGACCTCCGGGTCGAGATACTTGGCAACAATGTAGAACTGGACAAAGATGCCCAGCACCACACCGATGTAATTTACAAAGGTTCCTTTCAGAGACTGTCGAACGACTACACCCATTTACGACTATCCTTTAATTTGTTTCATGCACTTTTCGAGCGAATGGGTCCAATAGGGGATCCTAATACCGAAAGTCTCCTTGATCTTGGTCTTGTCGAGCACAGAATAAGCAGGACGCTTGACGGGTGAAGGGAACTCATCGGAATGACAAGGCTGGATGTCGCAAGCCTTATTGCCTGCCAGCTCTGCAATCTTCATCGTGAAATCATACCACGAGCAGACGCCTTCGTTCGAATAATGATAGATGCCCGTACGTCCCTCCCACTTGCGGTTCTCAACAATGTCGAAGATGACGTCAGCGAGATCGCCGGCAAAGGTTGGGGTACCGACCTGGTCGAAGACAACCTTCAAAGCCGGCTTAGTTGCAGTTAGATTCAGCATAGTCTTGACGAAGTTCTTGCCGAAAGCGGAATAGAGCCAAGCCGTCCGGATGATGATGTATTGGCAACCCGAGGCAATGATGTTCTGCTCGCCATGCAACTTGGTCAGTCCATAGACGCCCGAAGGAGTACCCTTCTGGTCTTCCTTGCAGGGCACATTGTAGGGATCGGCACCAAAGACATAATCGGTAGAAATGTGTACAAGCAGGCCTCCTCGCTCCTTCATCACCTCAGCAAGATTCTGTGGAGCCTTTGCATTCAACGTCTCGCAAAACTCTGCATCCGACTCTGCCTTGTCGACATTTGTATAAGCTGCACAGTTGACGATGACGTCCACCTGATCTGCTTCGCATAACGCGCGTACATTATTGATATTAGTAATGTCGAGAATAGTTGTCGCAACGCCTTCGGGCGCTACTACGTCGGTGTAGATATAATGGTCACGCGATTTGGCGCCCAAAAGTCGCATCTGGTTGCCCAACTGGCCATTAGCACCTGTTACAAGAATATTCATCTTCGATTGTTGTATTACTTCGAAAACTCAGGATAAAGATTATCGTTAAAGTCAAAATCCAATGGGCTATCCAACAGATTGGCATGACGCAGGTCCTTCTCCGAAAGGATGGCTTTCTCGGAAGGAATACGCCAATCGATACCGAACGATTCGTCCTTGATATTGATGCCGGCATCCGATGCAGGATGATAGAATGCATCGCACTTGTATTGGAAAACAGCCGTTTCGGAAAGCACCGAGAATCCGTGAGCAAAGCCACGAGGAACGAAGAACTGCAGATGATTGTCCTCGTTGAGTTCCACGGCAACATGCTGGCCGAAGGTGGGAGAACCTTTGCGGATATCGACAGCCACATCGAGGACAGCACCTTTCACGCAACGCACCAGTTTGGACTGGGTGTAAGGCATCCGCTGATAGTGCAGACCACGCATCACACCATAGCTCGACATCGACTCGTTGTCCTGCACAAAGTGAATGGGATGGCCAAGTACGGCACAAATCATTTCGTCGAACTCCCGTTGGGAATAACTTTCGAAGAAGTAACCTCTCGCATCCTTGAAGACACGAGGCTCGAGAATCAATACACCTGGTATTTTTGTTTCAATTACGTTCATTTGTTAAGATTTATGGAAACTAGAGAATCGGCTCTCGCCTGACCTTTTTGCCTCGAATGGTATGATGCCACCAAAGGGCTGCCACTATTTGTATAGACTGGTTGGACGACTGCTCGAATTCGTCGGCTTTCGTGTCGGGCCAGATATTGGCAAGACCATAATAATATCGTCCCTGCAACTGAAGGCTTACCTTCGGACCGAATTTGAATTCATAGCCGAGCCCTGCCTGAATACCGTAATCAAATTTTCGACTTACCGGCATCGAATGATGGGCAGTCACCTTGACATTATATTGAGAACCTTCTTCTCCAAAGTCGGCAGGCAGATTGCTGTCAATCTTGTCGCTCAGATACCATCCAATCTTGGGACCGGCATCAAAGGCAATCTCGTTATGCTTGCCTATCTTGAAATAGACATGCGCCATAACTGGCACCTCAACATATAGCAACGAGCGTGAGAAGTTGAGTTCAGGATATTCCTCGTAGTAGTCCTTATAGCCACGTTGAGTCAATAAGAATTCAGCCTGTAGTCCGAACAATGTCTCTTCGATGTAGCGAATTGCCAAGCCGCTCGTAACTCCCTGCATCATCTTCTGTGTAACAGTTGGGAGAAACGAGTATTGACTCAAGTTGGCTCCTCCGATCACACCGAAATGAACCTCTCGGGGGATACGAGTCTGTGCAGTAATCTGCTGCTGAAGACTCAACGACATCATCAGGCAGCAGATTATCAACAATCGACGGAATATATGTAATCCAGATATCTTCATCCGTGACGCAAGTTCACATTCAAGTGCAAAAAATGATAATCATTCAACGACAATCTTCTCTACAGTTGACTCAGGTGTGAAATGCACAAGATAGAAGCCACGGTTGAAGAATCCTCGTCCCATGCTCCGATCAAAGCAGAATACATTCTGGAGTCCATCGGACAACTGTCCATCCAATCGCTCTTCCATATGCTCTCCATAACGGGACAAAGCCTCGAAAAAGAACTTGGCGACATCATATCCCAGAATTCCATATTTGGGGACGAGCGACATAGGCTCTTTGCCGTACCATTTCTTGAAGTTCGAATAGAAGGTCTTCAATTCAGGATCGAAAGGATTGGCATAAACCTTGGAGAACATATAGACGTTGAGATCATAGTAGTAGTTGATGAAATCACTTGTGTTGAGTATCCACTCCGGATAGCCTAACATCGCCAGTTTCGGAGGACCAGCAGGACTGGCATTGCCCTTTGTCAAGGCCTCCTGATAACGGGCATCACGAAGAATCTTCACGTGCTGCAAGCCGCTGAACATACGACGCATAGCTTCTGCCTGAGGAGTTACCGGGACGAAAACAAGCGGTTCCTCCTTGAGACCAAGGATTGAGTCGCAAGCCATCAGCCTTGATGGATGGAGATACGAAAGCTCGCGGAAAGGCACATTGTGCTCCGTCAACGCTTCCTTCAGCAAAGCAGGATACGGATCGACCTTCCGATTGCCCACACTATCGGCGATGAAGACGAAAGTATAGCCCTCGAAACGCTTTAAAAGATCTTCCGTCAACTGAGGATAAAGCATAGCCTTCGACACATTCACCTGGAAGACGTGTTCGTAACTTTCGATAAGACCCGTCGAGACATTGAACGGACTGATGACAGGCGTGCCCATACGTTCGCCCCAATCGGCAACCTGGCGAAGTTCATTCTCCTCCATAGGCGCAATGACAACATCAGCCATCATCAACTGGGGATTGGCAAGAATACTATAGAGCGACTCCGAACCTGTGTCATAAGCCTGAATCGTCACCCTTCGTCCTCTCGACTGAATCTCTTCCACAGCCATCAGTACGCCTTCGTAGAATTCCACGCTGCGCATCTGTGTCTTGTTCTCGGCAGCCGTGCCTGCACCAAGATTGAAAGGCATAATGACTGCCATATTCAACGTGCCATCTGTCCAATGGTCAACGTCAGAAAGATCCCACAATGTACGGACACTTCCATTGTCCTGTGTCGGACGGAATGAAGTGGTTGCAGTATCCTTCCTTGGCTCATCACTGATCTGTCCATGTACGACCTCAGGTACCAATGGCATATCGATGGGTTCTGTAGTCGAGTCCGGAATGATGAGTTTAACGCCGGTTGGAATACTGGTGCCCTCAATCTGAGGATTGGCAGCCTTGATGGCCTCAACCGTTACCCCATAGGCACGGGAAATGCTGTAAAGTGTCTGACCAGGCTGAACTGTATGATATCGAACTTCTGCAGTGAGGTTCTGGAGGCTACAGAGCCCCAGAAACATCACCACAGCTAAGCAGAACTTGCGTAAAATCTTCATGTTTATTTTTGAATAATTATCTTCGATTATCTCTATCGCATATACGTATGCGGGTGTATATGCACAAAAAATGCGACGCAAAGGTACGACTTCTTCGCGATATTTCCAAACAATTCGGACAAAAGTTGCTCCGCGCCATGATTTTTTCACTTTTTACTTGGCCATTTGCTAAAAAAAGTGTATCTTTGCGCCGTTATTTTGGAGTCTCAAAAATATGTCTACAATTATATTAGGTATCGAATCTTCATGCGATGACACCTCGGCTGCCGTACTCCGCGACGGTGTAATGCTCAGCAATGTCATCGCAAGCCAAGCTGTTCACGAAGCCTTCGGCGGCGTAGTTCCCGAACTTGCTAGTCGTGCACATCAGCAGAATATCGTTCCTGTAGTGAGCGAAGCCATTCGGCGAGCAGGAATCAAAATGGAGGATCTAAACGCCATTGCCTTTACCCGCGGTCCCGGACTTATGGGCTCTCTGCTCGTGGGTCTTTCCTTTGCCAAAGGATTGGCCTCTTCGCTCAACATTCCAATGATTGATGTCAATCACTTGCAGGGGCATGTCATGGCACATTTTGTCACCGAACCCGACGTGCCGAAAGAAGTCCCCACATTTCCATTCCTCTGTCTGCTTGTCAGTGGTGGAAACAGCCAGATCATCAAGGTCAACAGTTACAAAGACATGGAAGTCATCGGACAAACCATCGATGATGCCGCTGGCGAAGCATTTGACAAGTGCGCCAAGGTCATGGGTCTAGGCTATCCTGGTGGCCCAATCGTAAATCGTTTGGCCAACGAAGGTAATCCCGACCGATTCAAGTTTGCGAAACCTCATATCGACGGCCTCAACTACTCCTTCTCGGGCCTCAAGACCTCGTTTCTTTATACCTTGCGCGATGCCATTAAGGAGAACCCTAATTTCATCGAAGAAAACAAGGAAGATCTTTGCGCTTCACTCCAGAAAACCATCGTTGATATCCTGATGGATAAACTAAAGAAGGCTGTCAAGGAGACCGGCATCCGTCAGGTCGCCCTGAGCGGTGGAGTTTCAGCCAACAGCGGTGTGCGTGATGGTCTTTCGGCTTTGGGCGAGAAGTACCATTGGAAGGTTTTCCTCCCTCCTTTCAAATTCACCACCGACAATGCTGCAATGATAGCCATTGTGGGGCACTACAAATATCAGGACAAGGTATTCTGCCCCTTCGATGCCCCTGCATTTGCTCGCGTCACCGACCATTTCTAAATCGAACTCTTCATGAAAGAATTCATCCTCACCCTGCTCTTCGCAGTCATTCTGAACCTCGTCCCGGCATCTGCCCGCACCCATCACCTCACCCGTTATCAGGCGGCTCAGGACTATATCCTCTCCGATACCGCCTACGTCGATGAGATGCAGCACATCGATAACCAGGCCGACTCGGTGGTTGTCAGCGGCCACACGTTCAAGGGACCCTGTCCGTTTACGGTGCATTTCGAGGTCGAGATGTCTCGCAAGCCTGACTATTTCGCATGGGAGATTGCCGAGGACAGCAAATTCCAAATGTTGATTGACCAATTCCGCACACTCGAATACGACAGTCTCACTTCCCGACTTGATTACGAATTCGCCGAGCAGGGATCGTTCTACGTCAGGTTTACTGCCGACTTCTACGAATCAGCCTTCGACACGTTGACCTACGACACCGAAGAGCCCTACGAGATTACCATCTCCACCTCCTTGCTCGAAGTGCCAAACCTCATCACCCCCGATTCTCCATCGGGCAGCAACCAGGTATTCAAGGTGAAGTACCAGTCGCTTCGTACCTTCGAGATGTGGGTCTATAACCGCTGGGGCCAGGAACTCTTCCACACTACCGATCCGTCGGAAGGATGGGATGGCAAACACAATGGCTCCACCGTACCCACTGGTGCATACTATTATGTCATCAAGGCAGTGGGCACCGATGACCAGAAATATTCGAAGAAAGGTGCCATTAACGTGCTCAAGACAAAGAACTCAGGCAATCACTAGTGTCCTCCCCTTTGACGTCATTCCGTAATTACGTAATATCGAGATATCTAAATCCCTCTTAATACAATAATGACCAAATCCCACATTATCTACGCTTTCTCGTCAGTTGTCTTGCTCGCTGCAGCCCTTGTTTTCCTCGCTGCATCACGCAGCCGCAAGGAAAAGCCCGAGCTACCCATCATGCAGCAGTTCTCGGCTACGCCTCGTTTCGAAAACCAGCAGACTATTTTCGGGAAGACCTACGACCTGAGTCGTTATGACCTCCATGAACGTTATGAACGCGAATTGACCAATGTCTGCTATACCCACAACTCCTCCATCCTCACACTGAAACGTGCCAACCGTTTCTTCCCCATCCTCGTCCCCATTCTTGAGGAGGAAGGCGTTCCTGCCGATTTCATCTACCTCTGCTGCATCGAGTCGAACCTCCAGACTCGAGCCAAGAGTCCTGCTGGAGCCTGCGGCCTTTGGCAATTCATGCCTGAAACTGCCCGTCAGTACGGCCTCATCGTCAACGACGAAGTTGATGAGCGCTACAACACCGAAAAAGCCACACGCGCTGCCTGTCGCTACCTCAAGGATGCATATGCCAAATTCGGCGACTGGATGACAGTTGCCGCCTCATACAATGGCGGTATGGCTGGTTTAAAGAATAAACTCACTGCACAGAAAGTCAGCGATCCGATGGACCTGCTTCTTGTCGAAGAGACCTCGCGCTATATGTTCCGCATCATGGCTTACAAGGAATTGTTCCGCGACCCCTATCGCTATGGTTTTGTGCTTTATAGCGATCAACTTTATCGTCCCATACGCACCACTACGGTCACAGTCAAGACCTCCATTGCCGATCTAGCTGTCTTTGCCCAGAAACAGGGCATCAACTTTTTCCAGCTCAAGGAGTTCAACCCTTGGTTGCGCAGCGACAAGCTCACATTCCGCAAAGGAAGTCCCGCTTCCTACAAGATTGCCATCCCCTTAGCCGAGGACATGTATTACGATGCTGATAAGCCTTTCGACATCTACGACACCGCCTGGGTAGTGGATAAGTAAATGATAGGAGGATTAACAGGGGTTAGCGGGAGTTAGCGCTAACGCGTGGAGTTAACGGACAAATGTTTCATTGGCTCCATTTTTTACCAGGCGATACTATCGTCCGTTAACTCCCGATAACTTCCATTAACTCCCAATAACTCCCAATAAATGATCGAAAACCTCAACACTTTAGACCATGAGCTGATGCTTTGGCTCAACTACGACGGAGGCACCTTTCAGGATGCCTTCTGGTACACTTTGAGCCAAATCCCATCATGGATACCGCTCTACATTACCATCATCTTTGTAATGTTCTTGGACTCCTTCCGTACGGTATGGTCTTCTTACAGCCCAAATGGAGAGTTACAACCTAGCGATGGCCAAAAACAGAAAAGGTGGATGAAGTTCATCCTTTTGCTCCTCTTCACTGCCCTTATCTTCGCTTTCACCGACCAGATCAGCGCTGGTATCATCAAGCCTCTCGTGCAACGACCACGTCCTTCACACGACGGTTCCATCATGGACCAGTTGCATTTCGTCAACGACTATCATGGCGGCGCCTATGGTTTCGTGTCGTCGCATGCAGCCAATTGCTTTGGATTGGCAGTCTGGGTCAGTTGCCTTTACAAGCGGCGTTCCTTGGTCACAGCAATGATGCTGTATGCCGTGCTTAACTGCTATTCGCGCATCTATCTGGGCGTGCATTTTCTTGGCGATATCATTTGTGGCACCATCCTTGGTATCCTTTGTGGTTGGCTCGGTTATTATTGCTACACACGTTTCTGCCACCGTTTCAGTATTCCTCAGAATAAGTCGGTCAACCCACTTCCCATCACCATCATGCTTTGGGCATCCTTGCTCGCTTTTGCGGTCTATGCAGTGTTCATGCTCTTTCAATGACATAAAATAAAAGATCAGATGCGAGGTTCCCTACAGTAAACAATAATACGGAAAAACAAACCATAATAAAATATGAAAAGGTCTCTCTTTATCGCACTATTCGCCGTCACAGCCATCCTGTTAAATGCACAGACGGCATTGAAGAAAGTTTATAATGAGGATATTAACCCTATCGAGCAGATAGATCAGGCTTTGGCTAAGGCTAAGGCCGAAAATAAGAATGTCATCTGTCAGGTAGGTGGCAATTGGTGTCCGTGGTGCTTGCGTTTCGCTGACTTTATCAGCCGAGACAGCACAATAAGCCAAGTCATTGACCAAAACTATATTTATATCCATGTGAATTACAATCCACGCAAGGTTGATGATGAAGGCCAAGCACAATTGACCAAGGCCATGTTGCAGCGACTCAACAACCCCGTTCGTTTCGGATTCCCCGTCTTCGTCGTGCTGGACGAAAACGGCAAGGTGATCCATACCCAGGATTCCAGTTTCCTCGAAGAGGGTAACGGCTACAACCAAGAGAAAGTACTCCGATTCTTCAATTGCTGGACACCCCAAGCAACATTATAAGATTTATATTTTCAAGTTAAACGATGAGAACTATAACAACGATGGCTCTATTGATGGCCTCTCTTACCATCATGAGCGGATGTAGTAATCAGCAGAAAGCTAAGACAAAGTTTCCGACACGCGTTAAAACTGAAGTGGTAAGCATTGGCTTGAACGAATCAGGACAGAACTTTGTGGGTATTGTGGAAGAACGAGAAGCCACAGCTGTTAGTTTTACGGGAATGGGCGTAGTGCGCCGCGTTTTGGTCAGTGAAGGTCAGGCCGTAGGTCGAGGTCAACTCCTGGCTGAGATGGACGACACCCAGGCTCGCAACACGTTGGCAGCTTCCGAGGCCGCAGTGATGCAGGCCGAAGATGCACTGCAACGCATGACTATTCTGCACGATGCTGGTTCCTTGCCCGAACAGCAATGGGTCGAAGTGCAGAGCAAAGTGGCACAAGCCCGCGCCCAGCAGGAAGCAGCCAAGAAGAACCTTGCCGATTGTCGGCTACTAGCTCCTGTAAGCGGTGTTGTAGGAACACGTCACGTCAAAGCCGGTGAGACTGCACTGCCCTCGCAGGCTGTCGTTACCTTGCTCGACGTAAGCAGCGTAAAAGTGAAGGTCTCGATACCAGAAGCCGAGATAAACAATATCGAACCGACTACAGCTACGACAGTAACAGTAGCAGCCGCAGACAAGGAAGTCGCAGGCGGCCGTATTGAAAAGGGTGTTCAGGCCGACCCATTGACCCACACCTACGACATCCGCATCAACGTGCCGAATCCTGACCGAAGACTCCTTCCTGGCATGGTGGCCAATGTCGCCTTTTCGCCGAAGGAGGATATCGTAACCCTACCGACACTGCCCGTGACGTGCATACAGAAGCCTGCTGACGGGACCTTGTTCGTATGGACTATTGCCAACGACAGTACTGCTCATCGCCAAGCCGTTGGCATCGGACAGATGAGCGGCAACCGCATTGCCATCACATCCGGCATCAGCGCTGGGCAACGGGTTGTCACCGAGGGATATCAGAAACTGAGCGAAGGTAATAAAGTCATCTACTGAAATGAGAGATAAAATGTCTTGGATGAGTTGGCCATTGCGTCACTACTCCATCTCTCTGCTTATCGTGTCGCTGCTGTTCATCCTGGGCATATACGGCATGAAGCAGATGCCTAAGGACGAGTTCCCGCACGCTACCATCCGCCAAGGTGTGGTGATTGCCGTCTATCCAGGAGCAACCAGCGAGGAAGTCGAAGAGCAGGTGGCTCGCCCCCTTGAACGTTACCTCTTCACTTATGGCGAAGTGTATCGAGAAAAGACAACCACGACTTCACAGAACGGAATGTGCATCGTCATGGTGCGCCTTAACGACGATGTAAACAACAAGGATGAAGTATGGTCGAAGATCAAGCACGGACTTAATGCCTTCAAGTCACAGTTGCCACAAGGCGTGCTGGCTGTCATCACCAACGATGAGTTTGGTAACACATCGGCCTTGCTTATCGCCATCGAGAGCCCACAACGCAGTTACCGAGAACTGAAACAATACAGTGATGACCTCGGTGACCGGCTGCGCCGTATCCCATCGGTTGCCAACGTGAAACTCTTCGGCGAACAGAAGGAGCAGATCAGTCTTTACATCGACCGACAGCGTCTGCAAGCCTATGGTATCGGTCAGCAGATGCTCTTCTCGCGTCTCCAAGCCCAGGGCATCACCACCATGAGCGGTAGCATCAGCGACAAAGACCAGCAGATCCCCATCCACATCGAGGCGATGGAGAACAGCGAGAACGCATTAGCCAACCAGATTATCTACAGCGATGCAGCCAGTGGAAAGGTTGTCAGGGTGCGCGACATAGCCCGCGTTGTCAGGGAGTATGACCCTTTGGCAAGCCGCATCGAACAGGATGGACATCCGTGCGTTCTGCTGTCGATGGAGATGTCGCCAGGCTTCAATGTGGTGCAGTATGGCGAAGACGTCGATCGTGTACTCGATACTTTCCGTCAAGAAGTACTACCTGACGACGTAACCGTTACTCGCATAGCTGACAAGCCGAAAGTTGTACGCGAGAGCGTTACGTCGTTCCTTCGCGACCTGCTCATCTCGATGCTCGTCATCATTCTGGTCATGATGGTGCTCTTCCCACTCAGGTCAGCAATCGTTGCAGCTGTCACTATCCCTCTCAGTACTTTCGTATCGGTGGCAATTATGTATATGATGGGTATTGAGCTCAACATCGTAACACTGGCCGCGCTGATTGTAGTGCTGGGAATGATTGTCGACAACAGCATCGTTGTCATCGATGGCTACTTGGAGTATCTCGGCAAAGGATTGAAAACCTACGAAGCAGCACTTCGGTCTGCCCAACAATACTTCATACCGATGATGCTGGCCACCATCTGCATCTGCGCCATCTTCTACCCCTTCCTATTTACAATGAAGGGCATTTTCCATGATTGTCTGGTGGATTTCCCCATCACCATTACCATCAACCTGATGGTGTCGCTCATCCTTGCCATCTCGGTTATCCCGTTCCTCGAGATGAAGATTATCCGCCCCGACAAGGTAAAAACCGATGGAAATGCCATCACACAATGGGTGCAACAGACCTACAACCACGTGCTCGAGTTCACCTTCCACAATCCATGGATCACCATCTGCGGAGGTTTGGCCATCATTGCCCTTTCGACAGCTATCATTCCATCACTCAAAGTGCGTCTTTTCCCTTATGCCGATCGTGATCAATTTGCCGTCGAAATCTTCCTGCCCGAAGGCAAAGGCATAGCCGAGACCGACTCGATTGCTAGTATCGTACGTCATGAGCTGGAGCAAGATCCACGCATCACAAGCATTACGGGCTTCATTGGTTGCGCTTCGCCCCGTTTCATGGATGCCTACGCTCCTCAAATGGCAGGTCCCAACTATGCCCAGTTCATCGTCAATACCAAGAGTCAGAAGGCCACCCTCGATTTGCTGGCAAATTACCAGCCTCAACTCAGCGAAGCCTTCCCTGGTGCCTATGTGAAATTCAAGCGGCTGGATTACCTTGAGGTCAACGAATTGGAATACCGCTTCTATGGCAGCAATCTTGACTCGCTCCATACGGCAGCAGACCGGATGATGGACCATATGCGTCAGATGCCAGAACTGGAATGGGTTCACACCGATTATCTGCTTACCCATCCCATCGTCAACGTTGAACTCGACCCTGTCGCTTCGGCGCAGTTGGGTATCACGCGTAGTTCTGCACAACTTGCACTCAGCTCCATGTCGAGCGACTTGCGTGTCGGACAGATGTGGGAAGGCGACTACGAGTTACCCATCGTCGTCAAGGACAATGCCGACATGACCTACTCCGATATCGAAAACCTCGGCATATCGTCACCTACCACAATGCTCTCGGCGGGCATTGGTAGCCGCAACACCACCGTTCCACTTCGCCAGATAGCAAAAGTTGAGCCAATGTGGAGCGAAAGCCGCATCGTACATCGTGGTGGAGAACGTTGCATCACCGTCATGGCACAATTTGCCAACGGTGTATATACTTCTCCCGTCGAGAAGAAACTGGTAAAGGTAATGCAAGAAGAGATAGCACTACCACAAGGCGTACGTTCGGAAGTTGGCGGTGAGATCGAATATGGAGATGAGGCCCTGCCGCAGATTTTCGGTGGCATCGTCATTGCCTTGATCATTGTATTCTTCTTCCTGCTTTTCAATTTCAAGAAATATGGTATTACTACAGTCTGTATGGCAGCCTTGGGACTGATGATACCAGGTGCGCTCATTGGCTTGGGACTGATGAATCGCGACCTGGGTCTCACCTCCATCTTCGGCCTCATCACGCTGATGGGAATAATCATGCGCAACGAGATACTCATCTTCGAACATGCCATCGACCTGCTCAAGTCTTATTCGCTTGGTCATCCGGAACCCGCTCGAGAGGATCCCGAACACGAAACATGGCGCCGTGATTACAACAAAGCCGTTCGCAATGCTGCCTACGAAGCGGGCCGTCGCCGTATGGTGCCCATCTTCCTCACAACAGCTACCACTGCCGTTGGCGTGGTGCCGATGATCATCGCCCAGTCTTCCTTCTGGATGCCCGTTGGAGTAACCATCTTTGCAGGTGGTATAGGCTCGCTTATCATGGTAGTCACCATGCTCCCTGTGGTTTATTGGAAAGTTTCGACAAAATAATACTTGTCATGAAGAAGTTTTTAGCACTTTTTGCCGGGCTCACAGCCATTACCTTTTGCGAAGCCCAATCCACCTATACTTTGGAGCAGATGCTCGACTCTGCCCGTCAGAACAACATCGCTCTGCGCGATGCACAATATGACCTCGAAGCCGCACGACAGCAACGCAAAGAGGCATTCACGAAGTTCTTTCCCTCCATCAGCGGGATAGGTGCATGGTTCAACGCCGACAAGGGGATGGCCAAGATGGACGTTAACCCTGCCGAAATGATTACACCGGAATTGGGAGCCACTTTGGCCACTGTTTTCCCCGTTGAAGCCTTGGCTGCACTGAGCAATCCAATCAGCATGTCGATGATGAAGAACGGCACCATCGCCGGCGTCAATGCCACGCAACCCATATTCGCCGGTGGGCAGATCGTCAATGGCAACCGCCTCGCAAAAGTCGGCGAGGAAGTGGCCAACCTTCAGATGCAACTCACCGAGAATGAAATGGAACTGACCACACAACAATATTTCTGGCAGATAATATCTCTTCAGGAGAAACTGAAAACCATTGGTGCCGTCGAGGCTATGCTCAATGATATTCACAAGGATGTCGATGTGGCCGTCCGCGCCGGTCTTGCCATGCGCAACGACCTGCTGCAAGTGGAGCTACGACAGAACGAGGTGGAGAGCCAGAGATTGAAACTGAACAACGGTCTATCGCTTGTCAGACTATTGCTGGCACAATATTGCGGCCTCCATGACACTGCCTTCTCCCTGATACCCAACACCGATGACGTGGCCATGCTGCCCATAAAAGAGAATCACGAACAGGCATTGTTGGGGACTGCCGAATACCAATTGCTCGACAAGCAGGTCGAAGCAGCCAAGCTACAACGAAATATCGCCGTAGGTCAGAATCTGCCCTCCGTTGCCGTTGGAGCCGGCTACAACTACCACAATCTGATGGAAAACGACCGTACCTTCGCCATGGTTTATGCGACTGTTAGCGTCCCCATTTCCGATTGGTGGGGAGGTTCGCATGCCATCAAGCGCAAGCGGATAGAATATCAGAAAGCTCTCGACCAACAACAGGACAAGTCCGAACTGCTGCAAATCAGAATGCAGCATGCCTGGAACAACGTCATCGAGGCTCGACAACAGCTCGACATCACACAACGCAGCATAGAGCAAGCCGAAGAGAACCTCCGACTGAATCGCGACTATTACCGTGCCGGCACAATCAAGATGTCCGACCTGCTCGAAGCCCAGTTGCTTTGCCAGCAGGTACACGACAGTTATACCGATGCCTTCGCCGATTATCAGAATAAGGTCCTCGAATACAAACAGGCCGTGGGCGCCAGTGAATAAATCAGTTTTGCAGAAGGAAACCTTTCCTTATGTCGCAGCATACAGTTTTGGTGTACGAATTCTGTATGCTTCGATCGGAGCATACAGTTTTGGATAATAGAATCTGTATGCTCCGATTGTTGTATACAGTTTTGATAGATGAAATCTGTATGCTCCGACCGTGGCATACAGTTTTGGCAGATGAAATCTGTATGCTCCGACCACGGCATACAGTTTTGGTAGATGAAATCTGTATGTTCCGACCGCAGCATACAGTTTTGGCAGATGAAATCTATATGCTCCAACCGCAGCATACAGTTTTGATAGATGAAATCTGTATGCTCCCATCGCAGCATACAGTTTTGATAGATGAAATCGATATACTACAATAGCAGCATACAGATTTGGTGTACAGAATCTGTATGCTGCTATTGTAAACAGGTTATCGTTGTTCGAAATCAGATCACTTCCAGTCCTTCGCTGGGCATCCAGCCGACCTGACCGTCAGTAAGTTCGATCTCCGACCATCCTGAAAGTGTGCTGCGAACTCGCACCTTCAGGCCTTCGTGAATGGTAAACAACTGTGTACCACTGTCAGCAGGTGAAGCACGTACGATTACCGAAGGAGTCATCACGATGGCATAGTCACGCAGTTGTATATGATCACGCTGTGCAACTGCATAGTGAATACTGACGAGACAAAGAATGATGGACAGCAAAGCACCATAGAATCCAAGTTTGCGACGGCTGGTACGATGGGAGAAAAAGTAAATGCCACAGCCTGCAATAAAAAGCAGGAAGAAGATAATGGCAAAAATACCCCAAGTATCGCACGAGAAACTGTCACGAACGTTATTGCCCCACGTAACGAAGAACATGGGCTCGATTGACTCAATCTTATCGACGCATTGCAGACGAGCCAGTTCGACATTCTCCTTAGCATCTACATTCGAAGGATCGTAAAGCAGACAGCGCTCGTAGTTGAGAATGGCCTTGGGATAGTTCTTCTGCTTGTAGTAGGCGTTGCCGAGATTGTAGAAAAGTTCAGGATTGACACCGTACTGTACGGCTATCTGCTCGTATGCTTCAATGGCATGCTGATACTGTGCCGAGTCGTAGGCAGCAGCAGCTGTGTTCAGCAGGTCCTGTTGGGCATAGGTCTTTCCGTAGCCGAAAGAGACGAGCACAAGGCTTATTAGGGCTAAAATATATCTTTTCACAATTAACAATTAATAATTAACAATTAACAATTATCTTTCGTTGAATCGCTTTATTTCTTGATCTCGGATTCTAGGCGATCAATCACCTTGGATGTCTTCTTATAAAGCACATCCATAGCCTGCGAGTCGGTGGAAGGCGCATAGCGTGCAAACTGACAGGTATCGAGCACTTCCTTCACCTCATGGATGGTCATCTCAGGGACACTGTGCTTCTCGAGCATTTCGAAAACAGTATCCTGCGTCAAGTCGCTCAAAGGAATGCGCAATTTATCACAAACATATCCAAGAATAGCCTTGTGAATAGCTTCGTAGAACGCATTCTCATCTTTCGCATTGAGAGCCTTCTTGGCGGTCTTAAGGCGACGCTCAGCCACCTTTCCTGCGCGACGGGTACGCATACCTGCAATGTCGGCCATACGACGGATGCGACGACGATAGATAAAGGCCAAGATAACGAAGGCGATGAAGGGCACTAGGAAGAACATCCAATAGGCGAGAGTACCGAAGAACGGCTTGAGAGGTTCCGGCTTACCCGTCTCTGGATTGATCTTGCCCAAATCGAGACGATCTGCATCGACACTATGGAGATAACGGATATCGTTGCCAAGCACACGAATACGCTCCTGGTTGGTGCCTGTAAAGTCAACAGCACCACCGCCCGTACTACCTTCATTCGGACCTTTTTCCACTTCAAGGGAGTAGGCATCGGTGCGAATGGTCTTGTACTGACCACTCCTGACATCGAAATAGCTGAACTCCAAGGCTGGAATCTCATACTTGCCAGCATGACGAGGAATGATGGTGTATTCGATGGTTTTCTTGCCCTGCACACCCGACGATGTGGCACGTGTACTGAGATCGACCTTTGGATCAAATACTTCGAAATCTGTTGGGAACTCTGGTTCGGGTTCCTTGACATATTTGAGGTTGCCTACACCGTCGATGGTGATTCGATAGATGACAGCATCGTTGGCTCGTACCTTATCGGCGGTGAGAACACTCTTCACATTGAAGTTGCCTACCGCATTCATGTAGGAACCCGGTTTGCCAGCAGGAAGAGACTTGACATTGACCTTGCGTGCTGCCGAACGAAGTGGCACAGCCACATTCTCGGTGTATTCCATCGGCCAATCGAAGAATCCTCCGGTACGTCGTGTCGAAACGATGGCGACATTAGCCGTCAGTGTAGCAGCTGGTATGGTCAACTCGCCCGAACGCGAAGGGAAGAGCAACCACTTGACAAGCGGATACATCTGGTAGTTGGCGCCATTGAAATGCTCGAGCGAAGCCTGTGCATTGTCGTTGTCCATATCCTGCACGGTGAACCCTTCGAAATCGGGCAATTTGACATCCGAAGGATTACCCATCTGGGTATTGCGCCAATATAGTTTCAGCGTGGCAACAATTGCTTCACCTTCGTAGGCTGACGTCTTCGAGAGGTCGAGAACAAGGTGCACATCGTCTTTATTGAACTTGGCCTGTGCCCCACCCTGCTGACTACGTGCTCCCGATGCCTGGCCAGCAGGCTGCTGGTCGGCAGGAAGAACCTTGACCGAAACACTATTGGACGTGAGCGTTTCGCCATCGACCTTAATCGTGGCAGCCGGCAAGGTAAATGTTCCCTCCTTGGTTGCCGAAAGAACATACGAGAAGGTAGTACGCACCTCGGAACTCATCTGTCCATTGACGATGCTGGTGCTCGATGACGAACTTGTAGTTGGGCCATATAGCACATCGAAACCGGTATCCTTAAGATCTACCGTGATACCGGATGCTCGTGCAGTGACGACATATTCCAAACGGAACTGCTGACCGACAGCGACGCTACTGGGTGCTTTGGCACGAAATGTCGTGTCGGCCCAGACCATTGCTGTGGTCAGAAACGAAAGAATGAGAGTGAATAGGAATTTGCGTCTCATTATTTTATTGTTTAATTTTTATTACCAGTCCTTGTTGGTCTTGCGACGTTTCATCTGCTGCATCTGATGCTGCTTGACCTTCTCCTGGGTCTCCTGCTCGTCACGATTATTGGCGTTGAGGATAGCCTCAGCCTGGTCCTGGCTCATCTGATTCTGCGGCGGTTGCTGTTGTTCCTGCTGCTCCTGCTGTTGTTGCTGATCCTGTTGAGGTTGATCTTGTTTCGGCGGTTGCTGCTGTTGCTGCTCCTGCTGTTGCTCTTGTTGCTGCTTATCCTGCTGGTCTTCGTTTTGCTGTTGCTGAAGAAGTTTCTTGGCAAGGAGCAGGTTATAGCGAGCCTCGTAATCGAGAGGATTATTGCGAAGCGCACGTTTGAAGAAGTTGATCGCCTGATCGTATTGCTGACTAGCCATACAGATGTCGCCGGCATTGAACGAAGCGAGTGAAGCCAAGCGGTGATTGCCACCTCGCTCGGAACTTTCGATTACCTTACCATAGAACGACATGGCATCCTGTGCCTTTTCCTGCTCCTGTTGCTGGAGGAGGGCATTGGCAAGGTTGTACTGCGAAATGGAATCGGTAGGCATCTGCTCCTGCGCACGTCGATACTTCATCTCGGCATCGTGCCAAAGACTGTCGTGATAGAAAGCATTGCCTTCGCGAGTGGCCGAACGTGCCTTTCGTGCTGACTGTGCCGAAGCAGGGTCGAACATCGTCATGCAAAAGCCAATGAGGACGAAAATACGAATCTTCCGAAGCAGAGCATTCGCCTTATCAAGAAGGAACATATCAATCAAGAGGAGAATAAGTGCAATGGCAAGAAATGGCATGAACTTGTCATCATAATCTGCAAAGACATGACTCTCGAGTTCAGTGGTCTTTAGTTGGCCGAGGCTTTCGGTGAGAGTCTGCACAGCGGAATTAGTGTTGTCGGCATGAGCATAGATGCCCTGACCAGCTGCCGCAATGGCTTGAGCCATCTGCTCGTCGAGACGTGTAGTGACAGGATTGCCCGAAGCATCCTTGCGATAGGAACCCGGACGACCCGAATCGTCGGGGACAAGGGCGCCCTGTGTCGAACCGATGCCGATGACGTGGGTGTGTATGCCTTTGGCAAGAGCGTTGGCTGCAGCACCCTTCGCATCATCCTCATGATTTTCACCATCGGTGATGAGAACAATAGCCTTTTCGGAAGCCTCGTTGGGTGTGAAACTACGTACAGCCAGATTGATGGCAGCACCGATAGCTGTACCTTGCAACGATACCATACGAGGGTCGATGCTCTGGAGGAACATCTTTGCCGACACGAAGTCGTTGGTGATTGGGAGCTGAGTATAGGCTTCGCCTGCAAAGACAATGAGACCCACCTGATCGTTGTCGAGATTATCGACAAGACGCGACAACATACGCTTGGCCCTCTCAAGGCGATTGGGCTGGATGTCCTCAGCCAACATCGAATTGGAGATATCGAGACAAACCATCACCTCAATACCTTCCTTTTTGACGGTCTCAAGCTTCGAACCGAACTGAGGACGGGCAGCAGCGATGATGAGGCAGACAAGGGCAAGCATCTCAATAGCGAACTTGACGCGAAGCTTCCCTTCGCTGACACCCTGCATCAACGGACGCAGCAGGCGCAGGTCGCCAAAACGACGCAAGGCTTTGTGACTGCTCATTCGGCTCACGAGGAACAAGACCACGAGAGCAAAAACTACAATCAGCAGCCAAAGTATATTAGGATTGGCAAAACGAAAGTTATCCATTGCTTAGGGTATATTGCGAAGAACGGTATTTCGAAGAATGACATGGAGTAGCAACAAGGCGATGGCGGCTAAAGCGAAGGGCAGGAACTCTTCATCCTTGCGTGAAAACTCACGAACCGACATCTTGGTCTTTTCCATCTTGTCAATCTCATCGAAGATTTCTGACAACGAATTCTTGTTGGTGGCACGGAAATAACGGCCGCCTGTGAACTGAGCCATTGCCTTGAGAGTCTCCTCGTCGATGTCGGCCTTGACCTTTTGACGAACAGGGCGCCCGAACGGATCGTATCCTACGGTAGTCTCGAACTCTCCCTTTGAGCCAACGCCAATGGTATAGAGGCGCACACCCATAGCATGAGCAACCTGGGCTGCATCCTTGGGCGACACATCACCCGAATTGTTGGAACCATCGGTCAAAAGGATAATCACTTTCGACTTGGCTTGTCCTGAACGAATACGATTGACTGCGGTAACAAGACCATCGCCGATGGCCGTTGAACCGCCGTCGATGAGGTCAAAGGTCACGGAATTAATCATATTCGAAACTACAGCATGGTCACTGGTCATTGGGCACATGGTGTAGGATTCGCTGCCGAAGAGCACAAGGCCGATGTTATCGTTGGGACGACCTGCCACAAAGCGCGAAGCCACCTCCTTGGAAGCCTCCAGTCGGTCGGGACGGAAATCCTCGAAATGCATTGAGTTGGACACGTCGAGCGAAAGGACGATATCGATACCCTCCGTATTGGACTGGCTCCAACTGTCGGAACTCTGTGGACGTGCCAGGGCGACAATGGTCATGGCAGCTGCACCACAGAGCAGCGCGAAATTGACATGACGAAGATACTCCTTCCACGAACGGGGCAACTTCTGGAAAGCGCTGGTCGAAGAGACCTGAAGCGAAGCCTGAGCCTCAGACTGCTTCCAGATGTACCACGCAATGGCGGGTATCAGCAATATCAATAGGAATAAATATCCAGGATTGGCGAACTGCATTTTATTATGGATTATTTTTCAGCCATTGTAGATTGATTCTGCTCCTCCCCTGTCGATTCAACTTCGGAAACCTCTTTCTCAGTTTCTTCGACCTCGACCTTCTTTGTCTGCTCGACAAACATTCTTGAGTTGACGAACGAGAGTTGGTTCTCGTCAGCATATGGGTGATATTTGGCAAATTTTACCAGGTCGGCTATCGAAAGAATCTGCTTAAGGTTGGCCAGCGAAGCCTTCTGGCTCTCGGCCAACTCATAGAGTTCGTCAAGAATCTCATCGGAGGTCTTTTCCATTGCAGGCACAGCGAAACGTGCCTCGATGTACTGGCGAAGGATTTCAGTAAGTTCGGTATGGAACTCCTTGTCACGACCATTCTGCCATAGTTTCTTCTCTGCCAGGTTGTCGAGAGCATTCATAGCGATGACATGCGGAGGCAACGGCTTGGTCTTGGGAACAACGACAGGAGCATTCTTCTTGTGCCTCTTGTAATACTGCCATCCGAACCACCCTGCAGCGAGTGCTGCCAGGATGAAGAACGGGATAAGGAAGTACCAGATGTAGTCCATAAAGACAAACTCCGGATCTTCGACATCCTTGAGGCCCACGAACTTTTGCGGATCAACTTCAATGCTCTCGAAAGGCACAAACACCTTCAAGGCAAGGGAGTTGGTGCGAAGTGTATCGCCCGTCTGACTGAGGAATTCGAAAGGAGGGATATAGAATGTGGCGGAATCAAAAGCGAAGACAGTGACATCCTCACGAAGGGTCACAAAACCGCTTTCCTGCTGCACAGTATCGATTGAAAGGGGCTTGAACGTGTCGAGCTCCAGCAGATATTGCGCAGAATCATCGTAGGCCACAATGCCGCCGTGCTTGAGCACATCCTGAGGGAAGATGATCTGCTGCCCCTCAGGCACGATGGCTTGCAAGTGAAACGTCATCGGACATCCAAAGGTGACGTAGGTCGAATCCATCTCGACACTCACCTTGGGCTGCTGGGCGTCACTGGCAACGGCACTGCCCCATAGGCATAGAACAACGGCGGCTGTTTTGAATATTCTATTCATTATACTTAAAGAATTAGCTGCGACGCTTGAAGAGGGAAAGCAGGGCGGGTACGAAATCCTCGTCGGTGCGGATTGACACACTATCGACACGGGAATGAAGGAATGCATCCTGCATCTGTGCCTGAGTCTTGGCCCACCAGTCGGAATAAGCCTGACGGACACGACGCGAACTGGTATCAACCCATCGCTCGGCTCCCGTTTCGGCGTCGCGCACCTTCATAAATCCCACATCGGGAAGCTCAGTCTCGCGCGGATCATAGACCTGGATGGCAATGACATCGTGCTTCGAACTGGCAATCTGAAGCGACTGCTTGAAGGAATTGGCATCGAAGAAGTCACTGATGATGATAGTGGTGCAACGCTTCTTCTGAGCATTCGAGACATACTGGATGGCACGATTGATGTCGGTGCCACGTTGTACAGGTTCGAACTTCAGCATCTCGGAGATGATGGCGAGCACGTGCTTCTTTCCCTTCTGCGGAGGAATATACTTCTCGATTCGGTCGGAAAAGAAAATCACACCGATCTTATCGTTGTTCTGAATGCCCGACATGGCCAATGTGGCAGCTATCTGTGTGATCTGCTCCTGCTTGGTCTGCGTGGCGGTACCGAACTCTCGGCTTCCGCTCACGTCGATCATCAGCATAATGGTCAGTTCGCGCTCCTCCTCGAAGATCTTGATGTGTGGCTTGTTCTGGCGCGCTGTCACGTTCCAGTCAATGTCACGCACGTCGTCACCATACTGGTACTCACGCACCTCAGCAAACGACATACCATGGCCCTTGAACGCCGTCTTGTAGGAACCTGCAAAGATATTGGCGCTCAAGCCACGCGACTTGATCTCGATTTGTCGAACCTTCTTGATTAATTCGGTGGTTTCCATAATTACGGTACTTCGACCTTATTGAGGATCTCAGCGATAACTTCTTCGGTGGTAAGATTGTTAGCTTCAGCTTCGTACGACAAGCCGATGCGATGACGCATAACGTCTGGACAGATGGCGCGCACATCTTCGGGGATAACGTAACCACGATGCTTGAGGAACGCGAAGGCGCGGGCTGCAAGAGCAAGGTTGATTGAGGCACGTGGTGAAGCGCCATAAGCGATCATGTCCTTGAGCGACTCCATACCATAGGTCTCGGGATATCGGGTTGCAAAGACGATGTCAATGATATACTTCTGGATCTTCTCGTCGATATACACCTGCTTGACGATCTTGCGGGCCTCGAGAATCTCGGCACTGCTCATCACCGGGTCAAGGTCGGTCTTCATTCCGATAAGGTGGTTGGCAACAATCTTCATCTCCTCCTCCTTCTTGGGATAATCGATCTTCACCTTGAGCATGAAACGGTCACATTGTGCCTCGGGGAGCGGATAGGTTCCCTCCTGCTCAATGGGGTTCTGGGTGGCCATTACGAGGAATGGACGGTCGAGTTTGAAGGTTTCCGAGCCGATGGTGACCTGATGCTCCTGCATTGCTTCGAGAAGCGCGGACTGAACCTTGGCAGGAGCGCGGTTGATTTCGTCAGCGAGTACGAAGTTGGCGAAAATCGGGCCTTTCTTGACGGTGAACTGCTCGTTCTTCTGCGAATAAACCATCGTACCGATAACGTCGGCAGGCAGCAAGTCAGGAGTGAACTGGATGCGGCTATACTTGGCTTCGATCAACTGGGCAAGCGTCTTGATGGCAAGGGTCTTGGCCAAACCCGGCACACCCTCGAGGAGGATATGACCATCGGCCAACAGTCCGATCAGCAATGACTCGACAAGATGCTTCTGTCCAACAATCACCTGATCCATTCCCTGGGTCAGGACGCCCACGAAGGCGCTTTTGCTCTCAATGAGCTCATTGAGCTCACGAATGTCAACTCTTTCCATTTTTTATGTCGTTTTATATTAGAATTCTACAAAATCGGGTGCAAAGATAGTTTTTTTTGACGATATATGCAAGAGGTATAATTTTAAAAATGTTAAACGCCGATTTAATTTCAGTTAAATCGGCGTATTTTTGTTAATTTTTAACTACTGAATCTCATTGATATCGAACGGAGTTGCCTGATATACGTAGTAATTCAGCCAATTGGTAAACAGAAGATTGGCTACCGAACGCCAACGAACCAAGGGTCCGTTGTTGGGATTTCCATCGCGATAGTAGTTAACCGGCATATCGATAGGAAGGCCCTTGGCAAGGTCTCGCTTATACTCCTTATCGAGCGTATCGGGAGCATATTCGGAATGCCCTGTGACGTATATCTCGCGACCATCACGTTCCATAACCATATAGACACCGCTCTCACGACTCTCGGCCATAATCTCAAGTTCGGGATGCTTAAGAATATCTTCACGACGCACTTCCGAATGACGGCTATGGGGCACATAGAACTCGTCATCGAAGCCACGGAAAATAGGGCACTTGGGATCGGCCTTCCCATGCTTGAAGATGCCAAACATCTTATGGTCGAGTGGATACTTGGGAACCTTGTGGAAATGATAAAGTCCCGCCTGAGCTGCCCAGCAAATGAACATAGTCGATTGAACGTTGGTGCGTGTCCAATCGAAGATATCGGTGAGTTCCTGCCAATAGGTGACCTGCTCAAAGTCAAGCTGTTCGACAGGTGCACCAGTTATAATCATTCCATCAAACTTCTTGTTACGAAGCTCACTGAAAGGCGTATAGAATCGCTCCATATGCTCGGTCGATGTGTTCTTCGACACGTGGGTTGAAAGCATCATAAAGACAATCTCAATCTGCAGTGGAGTGTTTGACAAGAGACGAATGAGGTCGTTTTCGGTCTGCTCCTTGATGGGCATAAGATTGAGCACACAGATACGCAACGGACGTATCCGCTGCATATCTGCCCTATCATAGTCCATCACGAAGATATTCTCTTGCTTGAGAGCTTCTATTGCTGGAAGGTTCTTGGGAAGTATTAAAGGCATTCTTACTTGGTCTTTACTACGAGGAAACGAGTATTGCTCCAGAACTCGGTTGGATCCTTGATGACGAGTGTGCGGGTACCATCGGCCTGCTCACGGAGTTCGTAGGAATTTGTTGGATGAGAAGAGAGGATCTCCACCTTCTTGGCACCAAGGGGAAGTTCATTGAGTTCGCGAATGTCTACCTTGTTGAAGCCTTCGGAAGAGAAGCCCTGACGAGTAAGGCGCTTCTTGGCAAGAAGGGCGCCTTCAAGCAGACCAAGGTCCTTTAGACGCTTCTTGTCGGCTACGATATAATAGCCCGTATTGAGCATCTCGTCCTGTGTATTGATTACCTCCTGCTGCTGCTCATTCTGAGCGACAGTCGTCTCGAGCGTTTGCTGAGTCTCAGTCAGTGTGGTGGTGAGACCCTCGATCTTCTGCTCTCTGGTAGCCACGGCCTCATTGAGTTCGGCAACCTTGGTTTCGTAGCCGGCCACTTCACTCTGAAGGCGTTCGATGGTCTGCTTGAGCACCTTGTTCTGCCCGAGCTGGGCACTATACTTCTTCTGGAGTTCATCAAGAGCCTTCTGCTTCTCTTCAATGGTCTGCTTAACCAAGGCTATCTGTTCCAGCAAACGCTCACGTTTGGCCACCAGGCTCTGATCCTCTCCATTGGAAAGGGCTATCTGTCCATTGATCTGATTGAGTTCGTCACTTACAGCATTAAGAGTGGTCGAAAGTTCATAAATCTCATTGCCCTGCTGGAGGGCTACATACATAAGGCTGTCATTAGTACTGGTAGCCTGCTGATACTGTTCCTTGCTCACCTGATTGCAACTGGTGAGTGCCACAGCCATTACAACTGCGAACAATGCACTAATTTTCTTCATCTTGATCATCGTTTTGATTGATATTCTTGTATTTGTTTTTATGTATCTTCTTTTCCTTTGGTCCCTCCGAGGCACCGCCGACGATAAGGACTATTTCGCCTTTAGGCTCCACCTCAGTAAAATGGGCAATCAACTCGCCAAGGGTACCTCGTTGAGTCTCGGCGAACTTCTTGCTTATCTCACGGCAAACCGCAGCCGGACGATCCTCGCCCATCACCTGTGCCAACTGAATCAATGACTTCACGAGGCGATAAGGACTTTCGTAGATAATCTGCGTGCGTGTCTCAGCAGCAATTTCGCGAAGCCGTGTCTCGCGTCCCTTCTTCTGTGGCAGGAAACCTTCGAAGCAGAACTTCTCGTTGGGCAGGCCGCTCTGGACAAGAGCTGGAACGAAAGCGGTTGCGCCAGGCAGACATTCCACCTCTACTTCGAGTCTGATACATTCCCGCACCAGCATAAAGCCGGGATCGCTGATGCCAGGGGTACCAGCGTCGCTTACCAAAGCGACATTCAGACCTGAGGCTATCTTTTCGGCCATCTGTGCCGACGTCTCGTGCTCATTGAACTTGTGGTGGCTCTGCATCGGGACGTGTATGTCGTAATGTTGCATCAGGACACTCGATGTACGCGTGTCCTCTGCCAGGATAAGGTCGGCTTGCTTAAGCACATTCACAGCCCTGAAGGTCATATCCTCCAGATTGCCGACAGGCGTTGGAACAACATAGAGCTTTGCCATAGTTCAATCTTTATTACAGGTGCACGAGTCGGCAGCAAAGTTAACTCTTTTTCCTGAAAAAACGATTACATTGACGCGAAAAAAGAAGAAAAAGGCTACGAAAACCGAAAAATTGCATTATGGAATAAGCGAAAGAAGCAACTTTTCAATCTCCTTGCGCACCTCAGCATGCTTGCAGGTGTTGTTTGCCACAAAGATGGTGACAGCGTAGGTTCGTCCATCCGATCCCCTGATATATCCGGCGTAGGCCACCACATTCTTGAGTGTGCCTGTCTTCAACTGGCCCTGCCCCGACAGACGTGTTTTCTTCAGGAATTCCCTTACCGTACCCTCCATCGCAATGTCAGCCATCGCCTTTCGGAAAGGTGCGTCAAATTGCATATCGGCAAGGAGGGAGTTGATGAAATGAGCCGTGACACGATCGCTGGGCGAAATTCCACAGCCATCGTACATCACCAGCGACTCCATATCGAGGCCCCTCTTCCGCCAATAGTCCTGCACCTTGAGCAATCCGCTATCGAGCCGACAAGACGGTGTGAGCAGGCGAAGCAATGTCTCGGCCTGCAGATTGAGGCTCTCGGCGAGCGTGCGGTCCATCACATCCATCAACATCTGTCCACTATCGGGCAAGAGATTGTCAAGACCCGGCATATATTCCTCGATGTCCTCGACAAGCAGGTCGGGATTGAACCGTTCGAGTCCAGGCAGACGCACATCGGCCGAATCAATCATCGGCACACTGTCCGGCCAGACGTAGTTGGGGCCAAGCACACGGAAACCCGTTGCTGCTGTAACAAGTTTAAGTACCGAAGCCGGTGTCATCAGACGCTCGGGGTCATAACTATAGAGCACGCGCCCACGATTGATGGCAGGGTTGAGTGAGTCAGGGGTCTGTTGGGGAGCTGTACGGGGTAAGCGCACAATTTCCATACTCACAGTAGCATGCTTCATGCCATCCGACTTGATCCAATCCTTGAAGATGGGTGGAAGTGAACGCATTTGTGCATCACCCACAACGCAAAGAGCAAATTGGAGCAATGCACAAACGAAAATCTTGGATATCCTATTCATTTTTCAGATGAGTTCGCAACAAAGATATACTATCGACAAAGACGGGCGCGGCCTTATTGGAGTCATTCATAAGGACGAGACCGAGTATTACAGAACGGAATGGCTGCAGTGAGTCAGCACGGGCTATCAACTGGCATTCCCCATTTTGCGTAATTGTCTTGGCGTCAAAGCCGATGGGTGCGCCCAATGGCTCATTCTGCTTCTTCTTGCCCTGACGGCGCAGCTCCTCCTCGGTGGGTTCATACTTGGTAAGCGAGATGGAAGCGAGCACCCTTTGACCAGGCAAAAGCTGGCGGATAATAAATCGCCAACGAAGTGTGTCGCCATCTACGAAATTGCTGTCGGAAGGTATTTCCCAAAAAAGAATATCAGAGTAGCGGCGACTATCGAGTATCAAGTGATCGCGCAACGTCCACAAATCGACGGAATCGCCAGCGATACTATTGACAAAATCGCGTGTCTCGGTTACTTGCAGGCTCCACATCTCATGCTCCTCTTTAAGTCGCTCATCGACGTGTCCATAGACACGAGTCAGCAACTTCAGATGCTGGGCATACCACATCAGCGACGAGTCATAACGAGAACGCGACACACCATGTTTCTGCAGAACAGCAGCGATAATCTCCTTTTGATATGTGTCGAGGTCGGTACCGAAACCTGCACCTTGCTGCTGCTGCATCTCAAGCAAACCCTCGGCTCGATGAACATCGACCAAAAGGTCGATCATCTGTTCCTCTTCGAGCACGAAATCCGGACGGTCGATACACGACGCAGCGACCGAAAGCGAGACCAATGCAAGAACGAGATACAGGAGTTTACGCATGCAAGGTTATTTCTTGTTTCCCTCTTTTTTATATTTATTATACGCTTCCTCCAGACGTACAAAATCCTGACGGAAGAAGAGGATGAGCAGAACTACACCCACAGAGATGCAGGAGTCAGCGAAATTGAATACAGGCTTGAAGAACATAAACGGTTCGTCACTGGTAGGCAACCAAGAGGGATAACGAAACGATAGACCCAGGAAATTGACTACCTGCCCTCCAACGGGAAATGAATCCGGCCAATCGAAGTTAATCAACGGGAAATAGAACATATCGACCACCCGTCCCTTGAACCATTCCCCCTGTGGAATCAATCCGGCACTCGCATCGGCCCATTGAGCCACGTGTCCATAACTGTCGGTAAACCAACGGCCATAGAATACGCAGTCAATGATATTGCCCATAGCACCTGCCAGGATCATTGTGACGACGATTACAAAGGCCGTGGAGACGAGACGTTTGCTGATGGCCTTGAAGAGCACCCAGCCGAAAAGCAGCGTCATCAGGATGCGGAAACCCGTAAGCACATACTTATCGACGAAGTCCATTCCATAGGCCATGCCATTGTTTTCGATGAACGACAGATAGAACCACGACGTCACTTCTACCGACTCTCGAAGGTAGAAGTGCGTCTTGACATAAATCTTGATAACCTGATCGATAAGGATAAGGGCCAGAAAGAGCCCAATGGCCAGCAGGCTTTGCTTTTTGCGAGTACTCACTATAGAAAGACTTATTTACCAGTGCGCTTCTCTTTGGCCTCTACGCTGAGCGTAGCATGAGGCACTGCACGCAGACGCTCCTTAGGAATAAGCTTATGAGTGACGCGGCAGATGCCATAGGTCTTGTTCTCGATACGAACCAATGCACCCTGCAGACCCTTGATGAACTTCTCGAGACGCGAGGCCTTGAGGCCGAGTTCTTCACGGGAAAGGGTTTCGGCGCCATCTTCCATGTTCTTGAACATAGGAGCGGTGTCGCGGTCGTCGTTGTCGCCATGACGCATGCGCTCACGAATCTCATTGTACTCGGCCAAAGCCTCCTTGAGTTTTTCCTCAACGATAACTTTGAACTCAGCAAGCTCCTCATCGGAGTAACGAACTTTGATGTTGTCTTCGTTTGCCATAACTTATAAATGTGTTTTTTATTTGGTGATAGACGCTTTGATAATGTAGTCGTCCATATCGAGGTCGACAGCCCCCTCACCTACTGCACCGATTGTGATGCTGGTGGCAAGAACCTGACCTGCAATATAGTCCTTGTACTGTTCGACTACGGTATTGGTATTCTCATTAGGCTCAAATACGATCTGGATACGATCGGTAACTTCAAAGCCTGCTGTCTTACGATAGTTCTGGATACGCTTGATGAGCTCACGAGCCACGCCCTCCTTGCGGAGTTCTTCGGTGACTGTGATGTCGAGCGCTACGGTTACGCGGCCTTCGCTGGCAACATTCCAGCCTGGCATATCTTCGCTGATGATCTCAACATCAGCCGTATTGATCTCGACTGGTGTGCCATCAATGACAAGGGCCAGACGACCTTCGTTCTCGAGTTCGGCAATCTTTTCCTGCTCAAGGCTTCCGAGAGCGGCAGCCAGCGACTTCATAAGCTTGCCGTAGCGCTTGCCCAGTTCGCGGAAGTTCGGCTTCACCTTCTTGACCAGCACATGGCTGTCGCCACCGGCAATCACGAGTTCCTTGATGTTGGTCTCACTGAGGATGAGGTCCTTCACTGCCTCGATATCTGCAGCCTGCTCGGCATCGATAGCGGGGAACAGGATTGTCTGGAGTGGTTGACGCACATTGATCTTCGAGGTCTTGCGGATGCTGAGCACGAGTGACGTAACAGTCTGTGCCAACTGCATCTTGCGCTCAAGGGCAGCATCATTGTCTCCTACCTTCGGGAAGGTGGAGAGATGAACAGATTCGCACTTGTCACGACCTGATACAGCATTGAGGTCAAGGAACAACTTGTCGCTATAGAATGGAGCGATGGGCGCCATGAGTTTGGCAACGGTCTCCAGACAGGAATAGAGCGTCTGATAGGCTGCCAGCTTGTCATCGTTCATCTCACCGCCCCAGAAACGCTTGCGGTTCAGACGAACGTACCAGTTCGACAGGTTGTCGCATACGAAGGTCTCGATGAGACGTCCGGCAATCGTTGGCTCATAGTTCTCGAAATTGGTCTCGACAGCCTTGACGAGGGTGTTGAGCGAAGAAAGGATCCAACGGTCAATCTCGGGACGCTGCTCCATGGCTACTTCGGGCTCCTGACCTGTAAAGCCATCGATGTTGGCATAGAGGGCGAAGAGTTTGTAGGTGTTGAAGAGCGTGCCGAAGAACTTGCGGCTCACCTCCACCACTCCTTCGGGGTCGAACTTGAGGTTGTCCCAAGGCGAAGCGTTGGTGATCATATACCAGCGGAGCGGATCAGAACCATAGGTCTCGATGGCTCCGAAGGGATCGATGGCATTGCCCAAACGTTTTGACATCTTCTGGCCATCCTTGGCAAGGACAAGACCATTCGATACGACAGCCTTGTAGGATACCGAATCAAACACCATAGTGGCAATGGCGTGGAGGGTGAAGAACCAACCACGGGTCTGGTCAACGCCCTCGGCGATGAAGTCGGCAGGATAGACACTGCCATTGTCGAACGCTTCCTTGTTTTCGAACGGATAGTGGATCTGTGCGTATGGCATCGCACCAGAATCAAACCACACGTCGATAAGGTCGAGTTCACGGGTAAGTACATGTCCCGTCTTGCTGACAAGCTTGATGTCATCCACATAAGGACGATGGAGGTCGATCTTCTCGTAATTGTCCTTCTCCATCAGTCCAGGAACAAAGCCCTTCTCCTTGAGCGGGTTCTTTGCCATCACACCGGCAGCAACGGCCTTCTCAATCTCGTTATAGAGTTCCTCGACCGAACCGATGCACAATTCCTCACGTGTGTCACGATTGCGCCAGATAGGCAGTGGTGTGCCCCAGTAGCGCGAACGGCTGAGATTCCAGTCATTGAGGTTCTCGAGCCATGCGCCAAAGCGTCCGGTACCCGTCGATTTCGGCTTCCAGTTGATGGTCTTGTTGAGCTCGATCATCCTGTCGCGGCAAGCGGTGGAACGAATGAACCAAGAATCGAGAGGATAATAGAGCACAGGCTTGTCGGTACGCCAGCAATGTGGATAGTTGTGCACATGCTTCTCGATCTTGAAGGCCTTGTGTTCCTTCTTGAGACCGAGGCTCATGATGACGTTGAGGTCATCGGCCTTCTCAGCAGCGACAGCATCGTACTTGCCATCCTTGTTGAACTCTGGGGCATAGGCATTCTTCACGAAGCAGCCTTCATAAACGCTATATGCATCGAGATCAACACACTTCTCGACAAAGGCGGGAGCCAGCTCCTCGCGCTTGTAGTACTTGCCGGTCAGGTCAACCATTGGTCGTGTTTCGCCCAAAGTATTGACCATATAGAGTGCAGGAACCTCAGCAGCCTTGGCGACCTTGGCATCATCAGCACCGAAGGTAGGAGCAATATGCACGATGCCCGTACCGTCCTCAGTGGTCACATAGTCACCGGGGATGACGCGGAAAGCCTTCTCGGCAATCTCGACAAACTGGTCCTGACCATAGGTGAAGACCTTCTCGGGATGCTGCTCGGCATACTCCTTGATATATGGAGCAGCAAGTTCGTTCAACTGCTCACATGGCTTCACCCACTGGTAAAGTTGTTCGTACTTCATACCTACGAGGTCACTGCCCTTGTAACGTCCTACGATGCGATAAGGAAGTTTGCGGCCATCGACCTTGTTGAGGTCAAGAGCCTCCATCTCGGCAAGTGTATGAAGTTCCTCGCCAGCAAGATAAGCCTTGAGGCGTGCTTCTGCCATAACGACGGTCAGCTTGTCACCATTGTAGGGGTTGAAGGTCTGAACGGCTACATAGTCGATATTCGGGCCAACGCAAAGTGCGGTATTCGAAGGCAGGGTCCAAGGTGTAGTGGTCCAAGCAACGAAAACCGGCTGTCCCCACTCGGTCATCTCAGGTCTTGGATCAAGAGCCTTGAAGATAGCGGTCACCGTGGTATCCTTCACATCGCGATAGCAGCCGGGCTGATTGAGCTCGTGGCTCGAAAGACCAGTTCCTGCAGCAGGCGAATAAGGTTGGATGGTATATCCCTTATAGAGAAGGCCCTTGTTATAGAGTTGCTGGAGGAGCCACCAGAGGGTTTCGATATAACGGTTGTCATAAGTGATATACGGATCATCGAGATCGACCCAGTAACCCATCTTGCGGGTCAGGTCGGTCCACTCCTTCGTATATTTCATGACCTCCTTGCGACAAGCTGCATTGTAGTCGTCCACCGAAATCTTCTTGCCGATGTCCTCCTTGGTGATGCCGAGCATCTTCTCGACGCCCAACTCAACAGGAAGTCCGTGAGTATCCCATCCTGCCTTGCGCTTCACCTGGAAGCCCTGCATCGTCTTGAAACGGCAGAATATATCCTTGATCGAACGAGCCATTACGTGATGAATACCAGGCATACCATTGGCCGACGGGGGACCCTCGTAGAAGACAAACGAAGGATGGCCCTCACGTGTGGTCATCGATTTAACAAAGACGTCTTTGGCGTCCCAATTCTTCAGAACCTCTTTATTGATTTCTGACAGATTAAATTGATTATATTCTGCAAATTTCATATTATAGTACTATTTTTAGGGCGCAAAAATAATACTTTTTTCTATTAATTCCAAATATTTGGTCCAAAAACTGCATTTTAGCATGTCCAAAATAGTATATTTGCCAACTTTTATGACTAAAATGGGGTGATAGTTTTCTTTTTATGGGACCTTTTCTTGGAAACGTTGAAGTTTTTATTTATCTTTGCCACCACAAAAGCTACACGTGGTTATTTAACGGCTAAACCACGTGAATCGGCATTGTCAACATTACGTTCAATTGACACCTTTTAAAATAAAATATATGGGACGATTCTCTTCTCTTCCAATAGTGTTTGGCCTTATGGTATTGGCCACATCATGCGAAGTTCCGACGCAGACTGCATCCGTCATCAACGGACTCGAAATCTATCATGGTGATCTGCTTTTCAGCATCGAGGAACCCACGGGCGATGGATTGAGTGATGCCATTGCCAACGTTACCGAGGGCGTCGGCGGTTCCCAAGTAGTGCATGTGGGAATAGCCTGCGAAGAGCAAGGCAGGATGATGGTGCTCGAAGCCACGCCGAGTCATGGCGTATGGCTCACACCCATCGACAAGTTCTTCGAAGAGGCGGAATATGACGAGGAAGGCAATCCCTGCATCCTCGTGGGCCGACTGCGTGACACGCTGGGCTTGGGTGCTTCGGTCGAACGGGCAAAGCAATATCTCGGCTTGCCTTACGACACCCTCTACATTCCCGATGCCAGGCAGATCTATTGCAGCGAACTCGTCCAGCTCAGTTATCTGCGTCCCGATGGCACGCCCATCTTCAAGACGCGTCCGATGTCCTTCACCGACAGTTCGGGAGACATCGCTCCCTACTGGAAGAAACTCTATGCTGAACGCGGCATTCGCGTGCCGGAAGGAGCACCAGGCACTAATCCCGGCGATCTGTCACGCGACAGCATTACCCTGCAGATAATGCACCCTTAAAAAATACTGACGTTAGATATCAATCACCATCTGTTCCCGGGTCAATTCTGTATTCGGGAAAATCTGTTGTGCCTCATCGAGCAGGATTTTCTCATCCTCGTAGGTTTGGAATTGCGAAGAATAATGTCCAAGCAGAAGCCTGCCCACCTCTGCCTTCAAGGCTATTGTTGCTGCTTCCACCGAAGTGCTGTGCCCGCGCTGATGTGCCTTGAGCGTATCGATGTTGCTGTAGGTCGATTCGTGATAGAGCACATCACAACCCCTGATGATGGGTATGATGCTCTCCGAATACATCGTATCCGAACAGAATACATAAGACTTGCTAGGTGTCGGATCGGTAGTAAGCATCTCACATGGAATGACCTCTCCTGTCTCAGGGTTTGTCCAGTCCATCCCCTTCTTGATGCCACGGAAATAGGCGAAAGGAATACCGAGAGCCTCGCACTTCTCGACGAGCAGATGCCTGTCGCGAGGTTTTTCCTGGAAAAGGAATCCAGCCGTAGGGACACGATGACTCAACGGGATGGTCTTGATGAGGAGTGAATCGTCCTCATAGATTACCTCCGATTTCCGGGTGTCGAACGATTGGAAAGTGACCTTCATCGAGAGATTCGGGCAAAAGAAGTCGAACAATGGCTGGAATATCCGTTCTGCATCCTTATGGGCATGAATGACAATCTCTCCCGTACGTTGCCCCAGACCAAGTGTCGCAATAAAGCCGACGAGACCCAGACAATGGTCTCCATGCAGATGACTCAGCAGGATGTGTCCGATTTTTCCTACGGGGATGTGATTACGGGCGAGGCCGATTTGCACACCCTCGCCGCAATCCACCAGAAAGAGATTGCCCCTGAAATTGACAATCTGGGCCGTCGGAGAGTGACGAAGCGTTGGCTTCGCGCTTCCGCAGCCCAGAATATTTACCTTGAAACAGTCCAAATTGTTTATTTAGAATTTTGCATTTCTCATATCGCCTGTCTCCTCGTATGCAATGTGCATGGCGAATGCATGACGGAGCGAATGCGGTGTGTGAACACTCTTGCCCTCCGAGAGCTTGAGGTAATCCCAAAGCAACTGCTTGTAGTCGGGATGTACACAGTTCTCGATGATAAGACGTGCGCGCTGCGAAGGCGACTTGCCGCGAAGGTCAGCAACACCCTGCTCGGTGACAAGCACACGCACGCTGTGTTCGTTCGAATCGACGTGTGTAACCATCGGCACGATTGATGAGATGGCTCCTCCCTTGGCCAACGATTGTGTCGAGAAGATCGACAGGAACGCATTGCGGGTGAAGTCGCCCGAACCGCCGATGCCATTCATCATCTTGGTACCCAGTACGTGAGTCGAATTGATATTACCGAAGATGTCGGCCTCGAGGGCTGTGTTAAGGGCAATGACACCCAATCGACGAATGCACTCGGGATGGTTGGTGATCTCCTGAGGACGAAGAATGATACGTTTGCCGAAAATGTCCATATTGGCGTACATCTTATCCACGTAGTCATCAGTCAGACTCAACGACGAACCGGTAGCACCAAGGCAGCGGCCCTTCATGATGAGGTCGATGGCAGAATTCTGAATCACTTCGGTAAACATCGTGAACGGAGGAACCTCGGGGTTATCTCCAAGCGCACCAAGAACCGCATTGGCGACATTACCTACACCCGATTGCAGGGGCAGGAACTCCTTGGGGATGCCGCCATTCTTCAATTCATTCACTAGGAAGTTGGAGATATGCGCACCAATAGCCTCGGTATCCTTATCCAAAGGCTTGAAGCCCGGCTGATTGTCGTACGCATTGGTATGCACTACTGCAATGACCTTCTTGGGGTCAATCTTGAGGTCGATGGTACCAATGCGATCGTTCACCTTCATAATCTCGAAAGGCTTGCGATAGGGTGGCATCTCGGGCAGATAGATGTCGTGCATTCCAGTGAGTTTGCCGGCATGGACCTCATTGAGCTCGACGATGATATGCTCGGCATGCGCTGCAATGGAAGGCGCAATGCCCACCGACGTCGTAAGGATGAGATGACCTTCTGGCGTAATCTCCGAAGCCTCGATGATGGCAACATCCATCTTGCCGAGGAATCCGTAATAGACGTCCTGCCCTATCATCGAAAGATGACAATCGAAATACTCGACCTCGCCAGCGTTGATCGCTTTGCGCATGTTCGGGTTCGACTGGAACGGGGTACGGAACTTGACGGCTTTTGCCAAGGGCAGATCGGTATCCACCGCAGGACCTGTGGCACCACCTGTAATGAGACCAACCTGGAACGGACGACCTGCCTCGTGCTCCTCAATCGCATACTTGGCAAGGGCCGCAGGAACAGCCTTCGGCACTCCCACCGAAGAGAAGCCGCCAATACCCAGGACGTAGTCGTTTTTAATAAGTCTCGCTGCCTCTTCGGCAGTCATAACAGGATAATTAATCATAACAGAATACCTTAATAATGATATAATAAAAAGAAGAGAGGATCGAAATATAAAAATTTGTCATAGCATCAACTGCCCTGAAATCACAGATGATCGTATCTCGCCTGCCAGCCCTCTCCTGCTGGCTTCAAATCTCCCCTCCCCCTCATTCGGGGGAAGAGACAATCGGTTGTTTCGCTTAGTCGTTGATGGCTCGCATCGCGCTTACCTCAGGCACCTTCTGCACCTGTCCGCCGATGGCATAACCTGGACGAATCATATCGTAAATCACGCCACGCTTTGCCTCTTCCTGCTCCTTGAAGTCCTTCGGATAGAAGGAGTTGATGAGTGGAGCATTGTTGAGCTTGAAGTTGTCACGCTCAAAGTCATCTACAAAGAGATGTGGCATAATGAGCGAAATGCCATAGCGGCCCATCAAGGCAACAGTCTCCGAAGCAGCAATCTTCAAGCTGTCCACAGGAATGCCCGAACGCTTGAACTCATTGAGGAACAAGGGTGAGATGGCGCTGTAGGACGAGATGCGCAGCAACTCCGAAATCCACGAATAGGTGTTCTCGAGATCGCGACGGAACGTGGTCTGCATCAGGTTGTAGAGGCCATCCACATTACGCGACTCTTCTGCCTCGTTGTTCACAATGTTGCGGTTGAACCAGTTCATAAAGCTGTCGAACTTCTGCGCAATATGCATGGTGGTGTTGTGGTAGTTGTTGTCGGCATTGAAGGCCTCCACACCCTCCTTCATCAGCTGGATGTGCTCCTCGATGAGTCCCAGCGACGACTGCAGGCCATCGCGCTGAATCTGCAATGGCAGTTGCAGCTGGCTTTCGAGATGCTCCATCTTCTCATTGGCAGCAGCTACCTTGGCTGCAGCTTCATCCATGCTCTCCTGTGCCTTCGATTCGGCAGCGGCAACTGCGGTTGCAATCTTCTGCTCTGCCTCGATCTCGAGTTCTGCAGTCTTGAGGGCGACAGTGTTCTCCACTTCCACCGACTTCTGTGCAAGCTCGTTCTGCACATCTGCCAGCTTCTGGCGCAACGAAGCCACTTCGGTATCGGCCTTATGACGAATAGCTGCAATCTCCTGGTCGGCATTGCGCTGTACCTCAGCCACCTCGTCGCTGTACTTCTGCTGGGCAGCAGCAATGGCAGCATCCGACTTGCGCTGAGCCGCAGCAACGGTCTGCTGGGCATTCTGCTGGGCTGCAGCAACAGCCTGCTGGGCACTCTGCTGAGCAGCGGCAATGGCTTTCTGGGCATCCTGCTTGGCAGCATTCAGATCAGTATTTGACTTCAGTCGCATGGCATTGAGTTCATCGCTGTGCTGCTGCTTGGCATTGGCCAAGTCGTTGGCAGCCTTCTGTACAGCAGCAGCAAGTTCGGCAGCAGCCTTCTGAAGCAGCGACTCCTTCTCCGACTTGAAGGCAGCAAGGTCGTCGGCAATTTTCTTGCGAAGTGAATCGTTCTCTGTCTTGGCGGCAGCAAGGCCTTCGGAAGCACTCTTCTTGAGCTTATCCATTTCGACATTCGACTTCAGGCGCAGAGCCTCGGTCTCCTGCTTGGCTGCAACGATTTCGGCGGCAGCCTTCTTCTGCAGCTCTGCCGTAGCAGCCTCAAGTTGCTTGGCAGCATTCTTCTGGGCCTCGACGATGGCTGCATTGGCTATCTGCTTGGCATTGTTCACTTCCTGCTGCTTGGTGGCAAGCTCCTGCTGCTTCTGCTGAAGGATGGTACGAAGCGAATCAACCTGACGCTGAATCTCGGCATTGGCCTCCTTATCCGACAGATTGACCATAGGAACAGGCTTCTCGACAATCTTCTCGACAGGCACTTCCACCTTGACAATCTTCTCGACAATCTTTTCTACGGGAACCTCGACGCGCTTCTCGACGATTTTCTCGACAATCTTCTCCACGGGAACCTCGACGCGCTTCTCCACGATCTTCTCCACAGGAACCTCGACGCGCTTCTCCACGATCTTCTCCACGGGAACCTCGACGCGCTTCTCCACAATCTTCTCCACGGGAACCTTGACGATCTTCTCGACAATCTTGATTTGTGGAGCCACAGCGGCCACATTCGTCTCCTGCTTGGCGGCAGGCTTCTCAGCCTCCTGCTTCTTGGCAGGCTCGGCCTTCACGAAGTTGTCCTTTCGGGGCTGATCGACCTTCTTTTCGACGGTCTTCTCACTCTTCTTCGGCTGGGGAGTGACAGGCTTCGCTGCTTCCTGTGGACCCTTTTCCTTGCCCGGCTTCTTCTTGAGTCGGTTGTACAGGTAATAGCAGATGATGGCTGCTATTGCAAAGGCAATCAGCGCAGTCAGAATCGACTGCAAGGTATCGATCCACGTGCTACGCTCGTCCATGGCATTCTTCTTGGGCTTCTGTGTGGGAGCCACTTCGCTGCCTTGATTCTCCGAACCTTCACCTTCTACTACTTCTTCCGATGTACCGGAAGCCGCAGCGATGCCGAATTTCTCGCGCACATCGGCAGGAGCAGTACCATCGGCTATGCGTACCTGCAGGGGACCTGCTTTACTGTAGTCTTTGTTGCTTGGTAAGCGGAAGGTAAGTGTTGTATTCTTGACACCGTCCAGGCGGAAATAGATGAAATTCGTAAAGTTATTTGCCGAGACAGGTTGGAATGTCTTTTTCTTCCCATCTCCTCCCTTCGTCGAATAGTCATAAACTGTAGCTTTGCCCTTATCGAACTTAATCATGGCGTAATTACCTTCGGGGGACTTGGCATTGTTTGTCGACTTGTTGACAATCTTGATGATAGGGCTTGTCGTATATAGCACATTGCTAGTGCCCTCAGTCTTCAAAAGACCGTTGGCAGATTCAACAGTGTACGGTTTATCAGCACTATCGATGCAGATAGCGACAAAACAAGTATCAGAAGTGGCGCTGGTTGCCTGCGCATGCAGTATTACTTGAGAACCAAGACCCAACGAAAGGGCTAAAAGACAGCTTAATTTTCTCATAATTGAGGAATATCGTATAAAAATCAATAATCAAAGGGTATAAATCGCGCGCAAAGATACGCATTTTTTGAATACAATCGACAAAAAAAGCCCGAAAAAATCGATTTTTCGGACTTTTTTTTCAAATATTAAGGATTATGATGCCAAATTGAATGCTTTTGCATTACTTTTCGGCAGCCTCTTCAGCCTCGTGGGCAGCGATGAGCTTGCTCTGGATGTCGGCAGGAACGAGCTCGTAGCTTGCGAACTTCATGATGAAGCTGGCAGCGCCCTGGGTAAGGCTCGAAAGGGTAGTTGCATAGTCGGCCATCTCTGCCAACGGCACCTTGGCCTGCAGCTTCTGGTAGCCGGCCTCGGCATGCATACCTACAACCATACCGCGATGGTTCTGGAGGTCGCTCATCACATCACCCATACGATCACCGGGAACGAAGACCTCAACGTCATAGATAGGCTCGAGGACCTTAGGACCAGCCTGACGGAATGCCATGCTGAAGGCGTTGCGTGCAGCAAGCATGAACGAAAGTTCGTTCGAATCAACCGGGTGCATCTTACCATCATAAACTACTACGCGTACGTCACGTGCATAAGAACCTGTCAATGGACCCTGCTCCAGACACTGCTGGATACCCTTGAGGATAGCGGGCATGAAGCGGGTATCGATGGCACCACCAACAACCGAGTTGATGAATACGAGCTTGCCACCCCAGGCGAGATCGATCTCTTCCTTGCCCTTCATGGTTACGCGATACTCCTTGCCGGCGATGTTGTAAACCTCGGGATCGGGCTGTCCGTCAACGTATGGCTCAACGATCAGGTGAACCTCACCGAACTGACCGGCACCACCCGACTGCTTCTTGTGACGATAGTCGGCACGTGCAATCTTGGTGATTGTCTCACGATAAGGAATGCGCTGTGGAGCGTACTCTACATGCACCTTGTCGAGGTTCTCAAGACGCCACTTCAACGTACGGAGGTGGAACTCACCCTGGCCGTGAACGAGGATCTGACGAAGCTCCTTCGACTGCTCGACAACCCAGGTGGGATCCTCAAGACGCATACGGGTCAAAGCCGACATCATCTTCTCGGTCTCCTGCTTGTTGACTGCGCTGATGGCACGGGTATATTTCGACTGTGGGAACTTCACGAAGTTGTATTTCCAGTCGATACCGCTCTGGTTCAGAGCATTGCCGGTGCGGCAATCCTTCAGCTTGGTAGTACAGCCGATGTCACCTGCCTGGAGCTCGGAGACTTTCTCACGGTTGGCACCCGAACATACGAAGAGTGTGGAGATATGCTCGCTTGAGCCACGATCGGCATTCTGCAGGTCGTCACCCTCGTGAACGGTACCGCTCATCACCTTGAAGTACTGTACTTCGCCAATATGTGGCTCAACACCCGTCTTGAAGAAGAAGAGGCTGGTCGGACCAGCTGGATCGGGCTTCACTTCCTCACCACGGCTGTTGTGCTCAGCTGGCATCTCGTCTACGAAAGGAACAACATTGCCAAGGAACTCCATCAAGCGGCCTACGCCATAGTTGCGGGTGGCGCAAACGCAGAACACTGGGAAGATCGAGCGGGTAACCATACCCTTGCGGATTCCTTCGCGCATCTCGTCCTCGGTGAGCTCCTCGGTCTCGAAGAACTTCTCCATCAGGGCGTCGTCGTTCTCGGCAGCAGCCTCGATAAGGGCCTTGTTCATCTCGGTGGCCTTGTCAATCTCGCTGGCTGGGATATCCTCAATGACGGGAGTAGGATTGTTGTCCTTGTAGGTGAGCTGCTTCATCAGGATCACGTCGATGATCTGATGGAAATTCTCGCCGGTCTGTACAGGATACTGCACGGGGACGCACTTGTTGCCATATGTCAACTTGAGATCCTCAACAAGCGTCTCAAAGTCACACTCGGTGTCATCAAGACGGTTTACGAGGAAGATCACAGGCTTATGCATCTTCTCGGTATGACGGAAGTGGTTCTGGGTGCCTACCTCAAGGCCGTTGCCGCCGTTGATCAGAAGAATGGTGGTGTCGGTTACCGACATGGCAGTGATGGCCTGACCTACGAAGTCGTCCATACCTGGGCAGTCGATCATGTTCAGCTTCTTGCCATTCCACTCTACATGGAATACGGTGCTGAATACCGAATAACCATAATTCTTTTCTACTGGGAAGTAGTCGCTCACTGTGCTCTGCTGCGAAACGCGACCCTTGCGGTTAATCTGTCCGCTCACGTAAAGTAAAGACTCGGTAAGGGAAGTCTTACCAGCTCCATCATTGCCAAGCAAGGCAATGTTCTTAATCTCTTTTGAAGAGTAAACTTTCATAGACTCTAAAAATATTAAGGTATATATTTAATGTTTGTTTTTCGCATTATTTGACGAAGATTTGGTCTCGTTAGGGTCTGAATTCGAGAAAATCGCGTGCAAATATAAGTGAAATTTCGATATGTTGCACATTATTGTAGCCCTTTTTTTCAAATTTTATGTTGTAAAACATGTTTTTCGACAGTTTTTTAGGTTTTTTAGACATTTTTTTTGGCGCATTCTGCAACAATTGCTATCTTTGCACCAACAATCAAAATCCCCAACACATGAATAATTTCACTTTCTACTCCCCTACTGAGTTTTGTTTCGGACGCGGACGCGAACAGGAAGTTGGCCAGCTCTGCGTCAAGTACGGTGCCCATCGTGTGATGATCGTCTATGGAGGCGGCTCTGTGGTTCGCAGCGGCCTGCTCGATCGTGTCAAGGCTTCGCTCGATGCCGTTGCCATCCCCTATATCGAAATGGGTGGAGTCCGCCCCAATCCCACCGACCCCAAGGTATACGAAGGACTGGCTCTTGCCCGCAGTTTCAAGCCCGACTTTATGCTCGCTGTGGGTGGCGGTTCGGTCATCGATACGGCCAAGACCATCGCCGCAGGATACTATTACGAAGGCGACTTCTGGGACTTCTTTATCGGCAAGGCCAAGGTCGGCAACTGCCTGCCCGTCGGTGTCGTGCTCACCATCCCTGCTGCCGGTAGCGAAGGTTCGGGCAATGCGGTCATTACCAACGAAAAGACGCTCCAGAAGCTGGGCATTCGTCAGCCCATGCTATTGCGTCCGAAATTCTCCATCATGAATCCCGAACTGACCATGACGCTGCCCGAATGGCAGACTGCCAGCGGCATCTCCGACATGATGGCACATATCCTCGAACGATATCTCAGCAACACTCCCGATGTGCAGATCGGCGACCGTATGGCCGAAGGTATCCTGCTGGCTATCATGGAAGAGGCTCCCAAGGTCATCGCCAATCCCAACGACTACGAAGCACGTGCCAACATCATGTGGTGCGGCACTATCGCCCACAACGACACCTGCTCTCTGGGGCGTCAGGAGGATTGGAACAGCCATGCAATGGAACACGAAATCTCGGCCGAATACGATGTGACGCATGGTGCAGGTCTTGCCGTCATCTTCCCCGCCTTCCTGCAATATATGGCCAATGTGCATCCCCACAAGGTGGCACAACTCGCCATGCGTGTGCTTGGCATCCAGCCCAATCTCCCCGAAGATGCCGACATCAACAATACGAACACCTGGCCAATTGACGAACAGAAGCGCGTAGCTATGGCGGGTGCCTTGAAACTCAAGACGTGGTTCCACGATGTGTTGCACATGCCGGTTTCCTTCGCACAGTTGGGTATTCCCGAGCCGAACCTTGAACTGCTCAACCAGCGTCTCCATCAGAACAAGGGTGCCGTGATGCCCGGCTACTTCCCTCTCGATGCCGACACTACAATGCAGATCTACAAGCTCGCTTTATAATATCATTAGCCCCCAGCAATTGTTAATTGTTAATTATTAATTGTCAATGACCCCTCGCGAATATCTCTCCATCCTTCACGTTGCCGAACGTCTCAAGGACACCCCGCGCCATTGCACCACGTCAAAGCGTCGTGTCGAAAGCGTGGCCGAACACAGCTGGCGCATCTCGCTGATGGCCTTTCTTTTGAAGGACGAGTTCCCCGAAGCCGACATCAACAAGGTCGTCTCGATGTGTCTCATCCACGACCTGGGCGAATGTTTCACAGGCGACATCCCCACCTTCCTGAAAACCAACAGCGACCGCGAGACCGAGGATACCCTACTCACCCAATGGGTGAAATCCTTGCCCGCGAATATCTCAGAAACGATGCTTGCGTTATATGCCGAGATGGACGAGCAAAAGACGCTCGAAGCCAGGCTCTACAAGTCGCTCGACAAACTCGAAGCCCTCATCCAGCACAACGAATCCCCCATCGACACCTGGTCAGCCAACGAGTACGACCTCAACAAGACCTACGCCTTCGACACCGTCGCCTTCTCCCCCTGGCTCACCTCCCTGCGCCAAGCGATCCTCCAAGACACGCTCACCAAGATCGAGGCGGAGAAATGATTCTTAGGGATATTAAGGGATTCTAAGGGACAAATGTTTTTTGTGGCCCAATTTCATCAAGGCAATACTATCGTCCCTTAATATCCCCAAATATCCCTAAATATCCCTTAACAAATATCCCTTAATATCCCCCGGCACCCATCCAACACATCGCGCCACGTGGCCTCGAAGTCCCCCGTGTACCACGGGTCAGCCACCTCCCCGGGCCTTTCGGTGAAATCCATCAGCAGACAAATCTTGCCCTCAGGATCGCCTCCCAGCATACGACGCATGTTGCGGAGGTTCCACTCGTCCATGCCCACAATCAGGTCATAGTATTGATAGTCACGACGCGTGATCTGCCTCGCATACTTGCCATCCGACGCGATGCCATGTTCTGCCAGTTTGCGCCGAGCAGGCGGATAGACGGGATTGCCGATCTCCTCGGTGCTTGTGGCAGCCGAAGCGATTTCGAACTCCCCTTCTCTGCCCGCTTCCTTCACCAGCCATTTCATCACAAACTCGGCCATCGGGCTGCGGCAGATGTTGCCGTGGCAAACGAAAAGTATCTTCTTTGTCTTCATCAAACCTTAGAGCTTTACAATTTCACCTATCTGACAAACCACCAGTTCCTTGCCCGATTCCTGGGCCGCCTGTCTCTCATTCTCGAGCGGCTCCTTCCACGGATGGTTGGCGAGGCAGAACTTCGAATGATGCACAGTAATGTATCGGCGTGCCCCCATCTCGGTCATCTCCTTGCCAAGTTGTTCGGGCAGCGTGTGTATCTGCGCCCATCGCTTGTCGTACTGACCGTTTTCGAGGATAGCCAGGTCGATGACCGGGAACCGTTCTCCGATTCGCTTGAAACGTCCGTCATATCCTCCATCTCCCCCGACAAACACGCGGAGCGAAGGTGTCTCGAGCATGAACGATGCCCAAAGTGACTGATTCGATTTGAGTCCTCGTCCCGAAAAATGTCGCGTTGGCAGACAGACGACACGTGCCTCCGTGCTGTCGGGTGTCAATGCCTGATACTCGCCGAGTGGAGCCTCCTCGTTCCAATCCAGTTCGATGAGTTGTTCGGGAGCATATCCCCAACGTTCGAAGTGCGCACCTACACCCAGTCCGCACACCACATGGCGAACGCGCGTCCTCAGTTCCTTCACTACCCGATAGTCGAGATGGTCCCAATGGTCGTGCGTGATGACAAGGTAGTCGATGACTTCGGGCATATGTTCGGGCTTGTAGTAGTCCGTGCCCGGAAACATCCTGTTGACAAACGACACGGGCGAACCCTGATAGAACACGGGATCCACCAGAAACGTCTTGCCCGACAGTTGCAGCAGATAACTGCTGTGTCCCAGCCACACATACACATCTTCCTGCGGATCAAGCCCTCGCAGGTCGCTTCTCACTACCGTCACTTCGCCCTCTTCTGGCACTCGTCCCTCGGGTTTCTTGCCAAAGACGAAGTTCCACATCGTCTTAAACCGCCCCTGGCCTGCGCCTTCTTCGTTCTGTACCATTAGTGTCGTAGGCTCTTCGTTCTGGAACGATCCATCACGATAGTTGGGCGAATTGAGCACACGCTCCAGCCTCTCCCCTTTTGGCAAAGATCCGAAAGGCTTGCTGTGCACAAAGGCATATACTCCAAAGGGAATAGCCACAATGATGCAAACAATTGCTATCAACATCTTCTTCATTTTTTCTTTTTCAATAAAAACTCTTCTATACAACGACCTTGTTTTAGTGGGTCGCTTCGCTCAAAATTACAAGAAAATTGATTATAAAAATTATCAAAAGATGGATGTCCGCACCAGCTATAATAACGTCCCGTTTTTCTTATAATTTTTTGATTTAATTTTTCTATAATTTTGAGCTGTGCGACCACTCAATATTATAATCCGCATTTGCTTCGATTTGTCGAAATGTGCGCTGCAAAGATACGTACTTTTCGCGAAAAAACAAAATAAGAGCCTCTCAATCGAATGGGAGGCTCAATATTTTAGGGATAAAGGTACAGAAATGTCACAATAGACTTTACTTCACGATCACCTTCTTGGCCACACCGCCCTCGCGGATGATGTAGAGACCAGGTGTCAGCTGGCTGGCGTTCTCGCCCACCTTCTGGCCCTTGATGTTGAATACCTCAACACCGGCATTCTGGTTCTCCTCGATGCCCTTCACGGCAGTTGTGGTGCCATAGTCGGGGATGGCAACGATGTTGGCATTGACAACCTCGCGGGTATTGGTGTTCACCAGGAAGACAACGAGACGTGGATTGACGCCCACCTTATCCTCTACAACAGGCACGTTGAGACCGTATTCGTAGGTCAGAGCCTCGTTGGCAGTCACCTTGCGTGGTACGCTGTTGGCTACGCCATTGCAGTCGCTGGCAGCCACTACAAGGTTCATATTGATCGAAGTGCCCGTCCAAGGCTGGTCACGCCAGTAGGCCATGTCGTCCTCGGGATAGCTGCTCTTATAGTAAGTGATGTAGTTGTTCTGCATCAAGGTGATGGAGTCCTTGATGACGGCAAATACCAGACGATAGTATGCCTCGTTGCTCGTCATCTTGAACGTTGTGGTGGCAGTGATGCTGACGCTGTCCTGTGCCTCGGTGGTCCACTCGGCAACAGCCTCCACATCGGCCTCCGAAACCTTGGTGAGGTTCTTGGTTACCACCTGGTCGGCCTGGAACGAATAGGGAGCCGTATTGTTGTCGCCATAGTATGGATCGGTGAGGAAGCAGCGATCGACGTCGGCCAAAGGTGCATTGTAGAACTTGCTGTCCTCGGTGCGAGTCTTGTAGGCATCGAGGGTCAGCGAGTCGCCCATATGGATGGTGATCGGGATAACCTGTTCGCCCAAGGTCTCGATCATACGCTCTACGCCCACATAGCCGCGGCCCGAATAATACTTGGCCGAACCTACATAGACCTCCACGAGGCTCTTGCGGGTAGCGCTTTCTTCAAGACCTACCACGAAGACGGTAGCCTTCACCTTGCTGGTGTTCTCGTTCTCCTGTCCGTTCACCTTGGTCACCTTGATGGTCACCTCCTGCTCACCGGCCTTGGCGAGGGTGCCGAGGTTGAGGGTCACGGTGCCCTGCGTCTGGAACATGTTCTCGATGGGAGTCTCCAGGTCGGCGTGTCCTTCCTTGGTCTCGCCGTTCAGGTCGCAGGTGAAGTCGATGCTGCTGATGCCGGCAGTACCGAGGTTCTTGAGGGTTGGGGTGACAATCACCTCGTTGCCTACCAGGGCAACCACGTCGTCGAGGTCATCGTTGATGCTGGCAGCGTTGGTCTTGATGTTGTCGCCGCTGATCTTCACCTGCAGGGCCAGACAGCCCGTGCCGCTCTTGTCGGAGAATTCGGTCTCCTCGGGCTGCTTCAGGAAGAAGCTCTTTGCCACATCCTTCTTGGCATAAACCACGGGAGTATAGTCATAGTCGCTGTACCAGCTGCTCAAAGTGAAGCTGTAGCCCACATAGCAGCCTTCTTCGGGAAGAGCCACGGCGTCAAATGCGCCCTCCGACCATGTGGTGGCCGAACCGCCAAGTGTCGTCAAAGCGGCCTCTGCCAGGTTCTCGCCATCAAGGCTGGCACGTACCCACACCTTGGCATCGACAACATTGGCCGAATAGATGCGCGAACGGAAACGCACACCCGTCAGGTTCACGCCCTTCAGGTCGCCTGCACCGTCCACGAAGGTGGCAGCCTCGTAGGTGCCGAGCTTGTAGTTGCCCGTGATGCTCTGTGCCTGATCGGAATAATAACCCCACCACATCTCGTTGGTGGCATCTTGTGCGCTGGCCGAAAGTGCCATGGCGCCAAGGACTACAGAAAAGAAAAGTTTTTTCATGTTGTTAGTGTATGATTGATTAAAAATGTTATTATCTGAAGATGGTCTCATGCTGCACCGTGCCGTCCTTGAACGAAGTCTGCTTGATGCAGATGCCCTTTCCGGGTTCGGCGAGCTGTCGGCCGCTGAGGTCGAAGTACTTCACTGCCGTAGCCTGGCGGTTGTCGCTGGTGATGGCGGCGATGCCCGTCTGGCCCGAAGGCGTGGTGTGCTTGCTGCCGTCGGCGGTCACGTAGACGCAGTAGTCCGAGTAGCGAACCTCACCGCCCATGAAATAGACGCTCTGCAGCGCGATGCTATCGACGGTGAGCGAGAAGTCGTGTTCGAAGGCAATCACATGGTAGCTGCCATCGCAGTCGGTACGCTGACGTGAGGTCTGGCCACGGTCAGAGAACTTCGAATTCACAAGCACCGAATCGACGAACATGGGATACCAGTCCCTGTCGAACTCGAACAGCTCGCCATTGACGAAGAAGCGATAGAACAGAGAGTCGGGGTTGATGTAGTTGCCCTCCACGTCCTCGACAGGTACAACGTAAGTCATCGAGGTCATGATGCCATAGGTCATATCGACGTCCCAGGTGCGGATATCAGGAGTGGCAGGTGTGGCAGCCACCTCATAGAAGCGCTTGATGGTCTGGGTGGGGAAGCTCTGGCTGTAGCTGGCATTGCGTGCCTTGCCCAGGGTGATGAGGAAGCCGTCGGGACCATAGAACGAGTCTTCGGCCTCGTTGTACGCCATCACGCAGTAGTCCTTGCTCGTGTAGATCGGGTAGCCGCTTTCATCGAGTCCCTTGTAGGCAGCGCCCTTGGTGTAGAGGTAGTACTGTCCGTTGTACAGGCCTACATACTGACCCGAAGCGATGTAGATCGAGTCGCCTACCATTTCACCCTTCACCAGCGCATCGGGAGTCTTGGTGGAAAGGCCCTTGAAGTAGAAGTCGTTGCCGTCGCGGGCAATATACACCATTTCGGGCACGTAGTACTTGTAGGTATTTTCATATCTCAGCGAATAGGGTTTGAACTCGAGTCCCTCGGGAGCCACTACCAGCGTGTCGGTGAAGCGCTCGTAGGCATAGCCCCAGTTGTACGAGAAGACGCCGCCATCCTCGTTGACGACGCAGATCTCAAGGTCTTCGCTCCAGAACGAACCCGTGGCATCGTCCCAGTCCATCTCGAACTCGTCCGACTCGGTGTCGGCATGGATGTCGTTGTTGCCATCGACATAGGCCAGCGAGGCGTAGAACAGGTTGCCGTTCAGGTCCTCGTAATAGACCTGGGGATTCTCGAACACCACAGCGTTGCGGTATTCGTTGATCGTGCCCTTGATCCACGTGTCGTAGGGATAGGACGTGATGATGTTCTGCAGATAGACGTCGTCGCCGTCAATCACCACGGTGGTCTTGATGGCGCTACGTGTGACAAACTCATCCATCTGCGGGTCGTAGTACGTCGTGGTCAGCGAATAGTCGTAGGCCGTGCCGTCCGGAGTGTCCCAGATGGGATGCTTGCGGGCCTTGCGCTGGCTCGAACCCACGAGGTCGATGGCTGGGGCCTCGTCCAGCTGGGCACGTCTGATCTCGGTCTCTGTACGAGCAGACACCTTTGGCGAAACCTGAAAACTTTGAGCACTTGCCGAGGCCGTGAACAAACCGAGGCAAGCAACAATAAGGGTAGATTTAATCATGCGCTTATTAATTATTAAATAATGTATTGGAAGATTCAAAACACGTGGCAAAGATAAGGAGAAAATACAAAACATCCAAAAAAAGTCCATTCAAATTATTCTTTTTATCGATTTATGTCTTTTTTTCCATCGCTTTTGCCCTTTTTTTATTCCATTTCTTGGCATAATCTCCCAAAAATTGTATCTTTGCACCGAACTTTTCGATTAACCCTCGATTCCACAATTTCCTTCACGAACTATGAAAAGACTGATTCTGGCAATATTGCTTTCGCTATTCACGCTTCCCGTTGCCCTGTCCATGCCAGCCAAGCCCGGCACGTGGCGCACCATCACCCTCTCCGATGGCAGGCAGGTCACCGCCCAGCTCTGTGGCGACGAACGCTTCAACTTCCTCCTTTCGGCCGATGGCACCTGCTATGTCTTCGACCCCGCCACGCTTTGCTACGCCCCCACTTCCATCCAGGCACTCCAGGCCAAGGCTGCCGCCCCGCAGTCCGAAGGAATGAGGCGCGCTCGTCCTCGTCGCAGTTCCGACCGCGAGCAGTATGCCACCGACGAATTCATAGGTCGTAAGAAAGGACTCGTCATCCTTGCCGACTTCCCCGACCAGGAGTTCCAGGAGGGCAACGACAAGGCGCTCTACCTACGCATCCTCAATGAGATAGGGTTCAGCGAGGGACGCTTCAAGGGCTCGGTCAAGGACTACTTCCTGGCGCAGAGCGGAGGGCGTTTCGAACTCGACTTCGACGTGGTGGGACCCGTCCGCATGGACAGTTCCTATACCTACTACGGCCAGCGCGGCAACGAGGTTGACATGTATGCCGACCTGATGGTCATCGAAGCCTGCCGGAAGGCCGACGCCGACATCAACTTTGCCGACTACGACTGGGACGGCGATGGCGAGGTCGATCAGGTGTTCATCCTCTATGCCGGCTTGGGCGAAAGCAATGGCGGCGCCCCCAACACCATCTGGCCCCACGAATACACCCTCACCGGTTGGGGCCGTACCCCGCTCCATCTCGACGGTGTGGCCATCGACACCTACGCCTGCTCCAACGAAGTCGATCCCGGTCGAAACATCGAGGGCATCGGCACCATCTGCCACGAGTTCTCCCACTGCATGGGTCTGCCCGACCTCTACGACACCTTCTATGCCGGCAACTACGGCGTCGGACATTGGGACCTTCTCTCGCATGGTGGCTGGAACGATGGCGGCTTCACGCCTGCAGGCTACACCAGCTACGAGAAGATGGTCTGCGGCTGGCTCACGCCCGTCGAGCTCAGCGACGAAGATGCACAGATCGATGGCCTCCGTCCACTCAGCCAGGGCGGCGATGCCTACATCATCTACAACCAGGCCGAGCCCAACGAATACTACCTGCTCGAAAACCGCCAGCGCACGGGTTGGGATGCCTCCGTGCCCGGCAGTGGCCTGCTCGTGCTCCACGTCGATTACGACAAGGCCATTTGGCAGTGGAACTACGTCAACACCATCGTCGACAACCGCAACGTCCCGGGCTCCGACCGCGTCTTCAACGACCACCAGCGCCTCACCATCATCCATGCCGACAACGACGACGACAAGAGCTACTGGAGCGTGGCAGGCGGCTACTACTCCCGTCAGACCGAATCGACCGACGCCTATCCCTATCTCCAGAACGACAGCCTCACCGACAACTCCTCCCCTGCCGCCGTGCTCCACAACGGCAACGTCGATCGCCATCGCTTCATGAACCGCGGCATCCACGACATCACCGTCCAGTCCGACAGTTCGGTCTCCTTCCGCTACGCCGCCCTCAGCGAGCGCATCATCTACATGGACAGCCTCTCGGCCAATCGTCCCGACACCACGGGTGCCATCTTCTACGAGTCGTTCAACGAATGTCTCGGCACGGGCGGCAACGACGGCATCTTCAAGGGCAATGCCACGGTGGCTTCGGCCGACTTCCTGCCCGACCTGGGCGGCTGGCAGTCGCTCATCGCGGGTGGTGGCGCACGCTGTGCCAAGTTCGGCAACGCCATGCACCAGGGCATCACCATCTCCCCTTCGTTCGAACTCACGGGCGACACCCTCGAACTGAGTTTCTATGCCGCACCCTGGAACAAGGACGAGCCTGAACTCCTCGTCACGCCCTCCAATCCCGACATCCTCCTTGCCGACACCCTCTTCACGATGCAGCAGGGACTGTGGACCCACTTCGTCACGCAGATATGGGGCACAGGTGCCTCCACCCTCACCTTCACCCCCGACCTCCGCTTCTTCCTCGACGAGGTCCTCATCCGTCGCGTCCCCTCCCCCAACTCCATCGAACTCATCCATTACCCCTCGTCCCCCTCAAACCCCTCAAACCCCTCAAACCCCTCAAACTCCTCCTTCCTCCTCGACGGCCGCCCCGTCCGCACCATCCCTTCCGGCATCATCCTCCGCAGGCAAAGTGATGGCACATTTAGAAAGGAATTCATCCCATAAAAGACTGGTATATACGATTTTTTAATATTTTTCTGCGAAGCCATTTTCGGCATAGAAGAATGTAAACCCGAAGGGTGACGAAAAGTGGGAAGATTAGTAGATGAAAGTTCACTTTCAGCTGCCAATCTCCCCACATTTCGACAGTGCTTCATCAGAAGCACTTCATTCTTCTATGCCCATTTTTCGTCTTCTTTGAAAAATGTAATGAATCTTCTATTTCTCGCGAGCAATCTCCAGCGCGCGATGCACATTGCACCCCACGAAGTTGCCCAGTATCGCCATCAGCCAAGGAAGGAACATGAAGTCCATCGCCGCGCAATAGTAGAAGATGTCCGCGATGCTGTGCCTGAAACCGCACACGATGAAGAGCGGCACACCGAAGAGCAGCGGCAGGAAACGTCCCTCACGCGCAAACTTCACCGCCGTGCTCATGATGAAGCCGCAAGGGATGGCAAGCAGGAACACCGCCAGCAGGCTCTTCCCCGCAATCACATCCACAATCTTCTGCGCATTCTCGACGTACTGGGGCGAAGCATAGTCGAAGATCAGGCTCACCAGCCAGCAGCCCACGAAGTTGCCCGCGATGATATACAGCAGGTCGGTCAGTTCCCTACGGTTGGTGAAGAAGCCCGACTTGCCCGTATAGAGCGCCATTCCGTAATGCACCACGCTGAGCAGACCGAAGCTGAACATCACAGCTCCGATGATACCGCCCATCACCAGATTCACATACCCGCCCAGTCCGATGCACACACCGGCCAGCACACTGCTTATCAGCAGATTCACGATTCTTTTCATATATTTTTGTCCTTAATTGATTACGCAAAGGTCGAATTCGTGCGCAAAGATATAGAATAATTGCTCATTCTCCAAATAGAATTTGAAAAAATGCGATATTATCCATCAAATATTAGGCGAAGCAAGCCCGTTGTAAAGTGTCCACTTGGCTTTTATTTCGTTCGAATAGATAAAATTGATAAAATTGAGAATTGATAAAATTGATAATTGATAAAATTGAGAATTGATAAAATTGATAATTGATAAAGTTGATAAAATTGATAAAATTGATTTTTTCAGAATGTGTACTTTGTCTTTTCCTACCAGCAGTAGACAAGTTAAGCTGGTTTTTTCCTAAAAATGTAGACGTTTTCCTGAATAAATACCCATGTCCTGAATAACAGCCTATTCGATATTTATTTCCATAAAAAAGGGTATTTAGTGATTCTCAACGCTTTACGAATCCATATTGCTACGAGGTCTTTTTTCAACTAAAACAATCAGATCATTCGAATAGGCTTTTAACGTTTTGTTCAAAGCCTTGTCTTTCAACGTTTTACAAATCAAAAAGAAATGTAAAAAATCAATTTTATCAACAAAATCAATTATCAATTTTATCAATTTTGGTTGAGTTTGGGGGACAATTAATCTTTAGGGGGGTCGCGTTTTATTGCAAAATATTTTTATATATAAATATATAATTATTTTATATAAATATATACGCGCGTGTGTCAATCGGCGAATTGATAAAATTGAGAATTGATAAAATTGATAATTGATAAAATTGATATTTCGATCTCCAAGTCTACTTATTCAGGAAAAGACGGCATGCCGGTTATCTGATTTTGGCAAAAATGGAGGAGTAAAAGATAAAAAATTGTCTTAATTTCCGTTAAATCGTACACTCGAAAGGCCTTTTTTGGCCAATATCCCCCCAAAAATGCGTAACTTTGCACTGTCGAAAAGAAAAATGCGCATACCTTCGAGACACAAGAAACTCCTTTTGTTCGTTAACCCTATGTTTAATTAAATCCAAAGAAACTATGTTTACGATTAACTTTTTCTCGAGCTCCAGACCCAAACGCAGAGTGAAGCACTCTGACGGACGACAAAGTACTTCCTCCTTTTGCGGAAACATCGTGACGGCCGATAGAATACTTCCGCGACTGGATGAAGGACTCTCACGGGCGACAGAGTACCCGATACTGCAGGATGGAGTACTCTCACGGGCGACAGAGTACTTGCTACGATTGCGGAAACACCATCACGGGCGACAGCGTACTTCCGCAATTTGCGCAAGCATCGCAACGGCCGAGAATGCATTATCTCCTACAGCTTGGAGTACCACAGCGGCCGACATAGTACCCGATGCTTCGGGATAGAATACTCTAACGGCCGTCAGAGTACCAGCTTCAATGGAAGAAGCACTCTAACGGCCGTTGTAGTTCAAATTCCCGCGTTGATTAGCGAACGGAACTGCTGGATGCCCTGATGGTTGTTGTCGAGAACCTCCACTTCCTGCAGGTAGCGCTCAGCGTGCTCCATGTCGCCCATACCGCAGTAGCCGAGGGCGAGCATATACTTGCAGTGGATGAGGTTCTTCGTGTCGAGCGAATCGTCCCAGATGAGCAGGTCGGGCAGCGAGACGGCGAAGTAGTCCATAATCTGCTTCTCGAAGATGTGCTGCTTTCCGTAGTTGATGAGACGATAGAAGCGACCGTGAGCCTCACCTTCGCGACCGAGCTTGCGGAGCGCGAGTCCCTGATAGAAGATCTTGTCGGGCTTGGCATCGTTGTAGTACATGGCAGCAGCAGGTTCCTGCGGTCCACGGGTGGCCTCTTCCCAGCACTCACGCGCCTTCTCGTCCTGACCGAGGGCTTCGTAAGCCACACCGAGGAGGTAGTAGAAGTCGTTCTCCTGTGCGCCATAGAGCTTGCCTTCACCGAGGTGGTGGGGATATTCGAGACACTGGTTGAGCAAAGCAATGGCCTCCTTCAAACCACTCGAACCTTTCGAACCTCTCAAACCCTCCTCCATGGCCTTCTTCGCCAACTCGACACGGCAGATCTGATACTGGGCGGACACCTTGCCTTCGCCTCCCTCCCATGGATGGAAGATGCGGGCATCGAGGCGCTGCATGGCCTCCTGGTAACGGCCCACCTGGTTGAGCAGGGTAATCTCCTCGAGCACGAGGTCGTCGCGACGCTCGATCAGCTGCGGGTACTTCTGCAGGAATGCCAGACGCTCCTCATGCGGACGATGCAGACGCTTGTAGAGCTGGTCGAGCTCCATCAGGATGCGCTCGTCGTTCTCGTCGAGATGGAAGGCGCGTTCCATATACTCCAAGGCCTCAGCCTGCCTGTCCTGCTTGTTGAAGCGGCCCAGGGCAAGATTGCGCCATACGGTGGGGAACGTCGGGTCGAGACGAGCCGAGAGCTCCCAGTTCTCGATGGCCAGATCGTACTGACGAGCGGCATAGTAGAGACAACCCAGGTAGTAGGGTGCGCGGGCACCCTGCGGGTTCTGACGCTTAGCGGCTTCGAGCACGATGACGTCTTCGGGACGGTTGGGGAAACAATAGTCGGGGGCGAACTGCTCGGCTTGGGAGATGTAAGAGGGATGAGGGAAGATGGAAGATGGAAGATGTGAGAGGGAAGATGGGATGAGGGCGGCCAGATAATAGTAGGTCATTGGGGTGACGGCACCCTCTTCGATGGCAATCTGCCAAAGGGAGCGTGCCTCGTCGAAAAGACCGGCAGCGCAGTAGTCGAGGGCCACCTCGTCGTAGTTCTGTGCCGAACGGCGAAGCATCTGCTTTATCTCGGCAAGCTCAGCCTCGTCCTGCTCGATGCGGTACTTCTCGAAGCGGCAGCCATAGTTGAACAGGTCGAACGAGAGCGACTCGTCGATGAGCGCCAGCGCATCGCCGTGCTTCTCCATTTTGCGTAGCAGGGCAGCCTTCAAGGCACGTGCCTTGTGATTGTGCCAATTGTTGTTCAGGCAGCGGTTGACCTCGTCGAGGGCATCCTCGTAGCGACCCTGCATGGTGCTGATCTTGGCAGCTTCGAAATAGCCGGCGTCGGCCCAAGCCTTGTTCCAGGTAGCTTTCCAGAAGAGTTCGTAGGCTTCATCCAACTTCGAACCCTTCGAACCTTTCGAACCACTCAAACCCAAATACTTCAGCGCCAGCGCAAGATTGTAGATGGGTTCGCCATCGTAGGGATTGGGATTGCGGCGCTGCGAGAGCTTCACGGCCTTGCGAAGATACTCTTCGGCCTTGGCGAAACGACCCTTGCGGATGTACCATAGGCCAAGGGCATTGAGGCAGCGGATGTCGTTCGGATCGCGACGCAGGGCCTCCTCGTAGTAGTCGGTCGCCAGCCACGTGGCGTGACGATACTGCTCGAGGTGCTGACCGGTGAGGAAGAGCTGCTCGTTGGTCTTGATCTGCTCGGGCAGCAGGGCAGCTTCGGCAGAATCGGGGATCGGACGGATCTCGTCGGCCTCGGCATGCCAGGAGAGGACGGTGCGCTGGCCATAGACGAAGTTCTTCTGAATCTCGAAGGTCAGCTCGTTGAAGGAGGCACCGCTGGTCTCGACCGTACGGACAAGCACCTCTTCGGGCGAAAGGGTGAGTTCCTCATTGAAGAACACCTTGCCTTCGTCGCGGCGCAGGACGATCCTTACCTGCTGTCGGCTGGTGGCAAAGACCTTGAACTCGACCTGTCCCCTACCGACCTCGTTGATGTTGAACACAAGGTCCTTCGATGCCTCCTTGACCACACCAAGCTCGCGATAGGGCATGAAGTACTGGGTGAACATCTTCTCCTCGTAGGGCATCAGCCAGGTGAAGTCGGGCTGGTTCTCGGTATAGACGCCCGCCATCAGCTCGATGTAGGGACGGAATCCCGTGCGGTCGATGCCCCACTGCTTCATCTCTTCGGGAGTGGCCTCGTCGGTGAGGTTGCGGTCCCAGGCACGGCCGAAGTCGCCATTGCCCCAGGTCCACTGCTTCTTGCCGGGCGAAAAGTGATGGCTTGCCACGTGCAGCATGCCGCCGTGGGTGTCGTTTTCGTAACCGCCTTCGAAGTTGAAGCGCGAGTTGACACCCATGTAGCTGGTGGGAACGAAGATGTTCCTGTAGTTGGAGATATCGACGCCTGCCGAATAGTCCATCTTGTAATAGGTGCCTGTGGCGATGGGGAACGACGAGACGGCACGCTTGCCATGGTCGAACACGGCGTTGATGTCGGGCGGGAACACGCTCTGATACTGGTCGTTGACCTCAACGGCAGGATTGGCCCACCAGAGGAAGGTCTGCGGCACGTCGGTGCGGTTGTAGAGGCGACCCTTGATCTCGAGATAGGCGCATCCGGGACGCAGCGTAAAGCCTGCCATGCCCTTCTGATGGAACATCTTCTCCATCTCGCTCACCCACACGCTGACCGAGCCGTCGGCATTCTCCTCGATGCACGTATCGACGGGCATATAGGTAGTGGGACGATGGTGCTGGGGCCAGTTGAATTCGATGCCTCCCGAGATCCATGGACCAGCAAGACCGACAAGGGCGGGCTTGATGACGTGATTGTAATAGACGAAGTGGCGGCGGGCAATCTTGTCGTAGGCCATTTGCACACGACCACCCAGTTCGGGCAGGATCATCACCTTGATGTACTCGTTCTCCATCCAGATGGCCTGGTACTTCTTATCGACCTTCTCGTCGCTCATCGTTTCGATGACGGGATAGGGATAGACCACACCACTCGAGCCTTGATAGACTCGCTTCTCGAGGAACATCGGGTTCTTTTCGGGCTTGCCCACCTCATAGGTAGGAATCGTTACCAGTTCTCTCCAAGCTGAAACCATTTATCTTAATCCTTTAATACGTTACCTTTTTTCCATTGCGAATGAAGAGGCCGTTGGCGGGAGTCTGATCGAGACGACGGCCCATCAGGTCGAAGAGGGTGCCTTCGTGCATGTCGCGCGAAACTTCGCGAAGTCCTGCTTCGCTGACATCCACGAGAACAACCTTGGTGAGCGTGGCACCATAGCCCTGGATGATCAGTCCCTTCGTCTTCAGGGTAGATACGGTGGCTGCGGGAATCACGAACGGGGTGATCTGCGCACCCGAGAACTGACCCGTGATGTCGCGGAAGTTGAACTCATGGCTTGTGGTGTGTTCGTAGATGAACTGGGGATTGGATGCCCATTGGCCATCGAAGAACTGCACCATGCTGTAGCCTGCCGCGCCATCGATGTCGTAATAGAGCACGAGCAGGTCGTCGGCCTCAGTGCCTGCAAAATCGGAGGCGGGAAGGGAGAGCTGGAGGCCATCGCCCCAGGCCATGTAGCCACTGCCCGACCAGAGCGTCTTGCCTGCCTTCGAATACCAGTCGTCGGCAGGATCGTCGCCACCCGGTTGCGGCTCGACATAGTCCTGACCGGAGCCTTCGATGATGCCACGCAGGGCGTAGGTGTTGTCGACGCGCATGTTGGCCGTACGATTGAAGATGCCGAACTTCTCGGAGCCGTTGCCGAAGGCGTTGTTGTCCCAGACGAAGGCGGCGAAACCGTTTTCACGCACCGCGCTGACGAAGGTCTTGTACCAGTATTCCTGGTTCTCGAGCTGAATCTTCTGCACCTCCTCGGAAGCCGAAGCCTGGTAGTGATTCGACACACCATATTCGCCGATGAGCACACCAAGACCTTCCTGCCACCACTTCTTCTGTGCCTGGCTCAAGAGGTTCTTCATCGTGTTCTCGTTGCTCGAAGGAGTAGCGCCGTAGCTGGCATATTCCTTGCCCCAATAGTAATACTGTGCCGAACCGCAATACTCGTAGGGATCGTAGTAGTGGAACTCCACGATGAGACGGCCTTCGACCACATCGTTGGGCACCACAAGGCCATTGAGTCCATAATAGGGGTTGCAGCTGTAGGTCTGCACGACGAGGTTGCGGTAGTGGTTCTTGCCGCCCGTGGCACGCACGGCATCGACGAAGGTCTGGTTGTAGCTGTTCTGCACGGCCTGGTTCTCGGTGGTAGGCTGTGCCCAGTTGATCTGCACCTCATTGATGCCAGCAAAGGCAAGGTGGTCGTCGTAGTCGGCGAAAGTTGTGGCTATCTGCGTCCAGATCTTCGACAAGCGACTGTTGATCTTCTCCTGATAAGTGTAGAGCGGATTGTTCTCAAGCCACGCCTCATGGTGCGTGTTGATGACAACGAGCAGTTCCTGCCCGATGGCATAATCGACCACTTCCTTCACACGTGCCATCCAAATCGGGTCGATGGTCATCTGGTCGTAGTCGGTGATGTGTCCCTCCCATCGCACGGGGATGCGGATGGCGTTGAAGCCTGCCTCCTTCACTGCCTTGATCATCGCCTCGGTGGTTGCGGGGTTGCCCCAGCAGGTCTCCCACTTGTTGCGGTCAGGCTGCCATACGTCGTACCAGGCCCAGTCGTTGTTGTCCCAACTGCCTCCGGCACTCTCCAGCGAGTTGCCGAGGTTCCAGCCGGCCTTCACACTCCTGCACCAAGTCTGTGCATCCATCGTCATTCCCGTCTCATCGGGTTCTGCAGCAGCAAACATCGGCATCACCGATGCCAGCATTGCTGCCATCAAAAGGTAAAACTTGTTTTTCATTGCTTATATTTGTTAGATAATTTTCGGAGTATTCGGAATAATCGGAGTATTCGGAATAATCGGAGTATTCAGAATAATCGGAGTCCTCGGAAAAGCGAATCACCACTCCGCAACCACCTCCTTTCCTTCGAGCCAGGCGGCCATGTTGAGGACGAGGAGGTTCCAGTTCTGGAAGCCCTTGTTGAGGACGGGCTCGCCATTGTCGGGAAGATAGTATTCGTGGAGGGCGCCGAAGCGCTCATAGTCGCGTCCCAGGAGGAGGATGGTCTTCTCGGCGAGTTCGCGTGCCTCACTATCGAAGCCATAGCGAACGAGGCCGCGGAACGTCAGGTAGTTGGCGACAATCCACACAGGGCCCTGCCAGCTGCTCGGGTTGCCCGAAGCCTCGACATTGTACATCTTTTCGAGGGGCGAAAGTGTGCGGATGCCTGCTGCGCAGTTGAAGTTGATGGTGTCGTGATACTGACGCGCCACGATCTCGCGAGCCTGCTCGTCGGTGGCGATGCCTGCCCATAGCGCCATAAAGCCGCTCCAGACGGAGAAGCGCTGAATGAGGCAGTCGTAGCGACGGGGCTGCCCCACATGCAGGAAGAGGTCGGTGGGCTGGACGCTTTCGACATCGGGTTTCTGCTTGGGCAGGAGGTTCAGATCGACGCTGTAATAGAAGCCATCGCGCGGGTCCCAGCAATGCTCCTGGATGTCGTGTTTCAATGTTTCTGCTTCGGCAGCATACTGACGGCCAAGGTCGTCGAGATGCAGACACTCGCTGAGGTACTGCATGGCGAGCAGTTCGCGATACATCAGCGCATTGAGGAAGATGGAACCGCTCGACTCCTTGGGACGATAGAAGGTAGATGGGTCGTTGTCGACACCGATGGCGAAGTCATCCTCCCAGAAGAGCAGACCTGTGGCGCTGTGGCGATGCCAGTTCATGTACTTTGCCTCGAAGGCCTGGAGCTTGTAGAAGTCTTCGCGCAACCACTCGGCATCGCCGCCCTGCCCACGCACGATGAAGGCGGCGTGCTGCGCCAGGATGGGCTTGTGCATATTGCTCTTCCAAGGGTTGATGGTCTTGAGCCACTCGGCGCGACTGGGCGAGAAACGCTCGATCCAAATGGGTATCCATCCGTCCATACCGCCATAGGAAAGGGCATTGAGGATGCAGCCCTGTTCGTATCGGACAGCCTCCTCGCGGTCCTTTTTCGTGCCATTTTCGAGCAGAATCTGCCGCAAGGCAACGTTGCTGAGCCACGAGTCCCAGTCCCAAAGCACGTCGTTGTACTGCGCACTGCCCGGAGCCAGGAAGGGATAAGGCAGAGCCTCACCGGCCTCGCGATACATTCCCTTCATATCGCGGCAGATATGTTCGCGGCAGATCTTCGTATATCGCTTCACATTCGCCTCGGTGCGCTCAGGCACCTGGGCAACAAGGTTGGCTGCCGACAGGAGCAGCACGACACATAGTATCAGATTGCGTTTCATGCGGCAAAGATAGCCAAAATAATTGAAACATGGGAAAAAAGACGGCAAAAAACTGCCACTCCGATAAGCAAAAACCGCTTATACTGTAAGAAAAGCCGCTTTTTCTGCAAAATTTCGCACAGTATTAGCCTATTATTGAACAAAGATCCGTATCTTCGCAAAGAAACACAAGACAAACATTCATCCCACCCTAAAATCAAATGACAATCGAAGAATACATATTATCGCAAAGTCCCGAAGTTCAACCCCTTCTGAGGCAGGTTTGGACATGCATCAGGGAAGCTATTCCCGATGCGGAAGAACGTATCTCCTGGTCGATGCCCACATTCAAGAAGGGACGCAACATCATCCATTTTGCAGCCGCCAAGAATCATATCGGCATCTACCCCGGTCCGGAAGTCGTACTTGCCTTCGAGGAGTCGCTCCATGACTACAAGACGAGCAAAGGCACCATTCAGATTCCTTTGGACAAAGAGATACCCAAGGATCTGATTGCCGAAATTGCCAAATACAGCTACAGGTTGGCGACAGAAAAACATTAGAAACACTATGAGCAAACCCACCAACAAACAAGAGTTCGTAGCCTCCATCGTGAAGGGTTATTCGAAACTGAACGAACAGATCGACAAGTTGACTCCAGAAGTCGCCGCTGCGCCTTTCAACTTTTCGGCCGACCCCAAGAAATGCGGTGTACGCTGGATGTACGACCGCTGTCTGCGCGACCTCCTGACGCACATCTACGAATGGCAGGTCCTAATGCGCGAATTCGTGCGGAACATCCGTGAGGGACATCCCAGGGACTACCTCCCCGACGAATACCGAAAGAACTACCACGAGATGGACAGGATGCTCGTGGAAAAGCATCAGGGCACCAGTCTGGAAGAAGCCAAGAATCTGTTGGAACAGACACATCAGGAAATGCTGAGCCTAGTGGAAAGCTTCACCGACGAAGAGTTGTTTGCCAAAGGTGTGTTCAAATGCACCTATACCACTACTATGGCTGCCTACTTCGAAAGCGTAACGACGAGTTCGTATGGCCAGGCTGTCAAGCTATTGAAAGCCCATCTGAAGAAGCATTAGAAACATTGATCACATTTGAAAAGCCCCTTGGACCAGTTGCTTGAAGGTCCAAGGGGCTTCGTGTAAGATGACTCCGTTGCTTAACGGTTATTTCAAATCATAGGCGAGGGTCTGAAGGATGTTCTTCGAGGAATTTCCGATGAGGAAGTTGAAGCGACCGGGTTCGGAACGCCAATCCTTGGCAGCGACATCGTAGAACTGGAAGGCACGGTCATTGAGCGTGAGGGTGATCTCCTTGGTCTCACCCGGCTGGAGGAAGACCTTCTGGAAGGCCTTGAGCTCCTTGACGGGACGAACGACCGACGACTTGACATCCTGCACATAGAGCTGCACAACCTCGGCACCTGCACGGCTGCCGGTGTTGGTGACGCTCACATTGACCTTGACTGCACCTGGGGTAGCATCGGCCACCTTGGCATCGTGCATCGTGAAGGTGGTGTAGCTGAGACCATAGCCGAAGGGGAAGAGCGGCGCGAACTTCTGCTTGTCGATGTAGCGATAGCCCACGTCGAGACCTTCGTCATAATAGATGTCCCAGAGATGGACGGTGCTGTCCTGACGCTCAATGCCGGGATAGCGACGAGGATCGGCCACACGCTGACGGCCCTGCTTGAGGACAGGAGCGTGAACGGAGCACTGGTCGAGCGAAGCATACCACGTCATGGGCAGGTGGCCCGAAGGATTGACATCACCAACGAGGACCTGGGCAAGCGAAGTGCCTGCCTCAGAGCCAAGATACCAGTCCTGCAAGACAGCGGGAACACGGTCGATCCACGGCATGGCTACGGCATTGCCAGAGATGTTGACCACCACGAGACGAGGATTGGCCTGAGCCAAGGCCTCGATGAGCTGGTCCTGTCCGTAAGGAAGGGCATAGTCGGCACGGTCGGTGCCTTCGTTGTCCTGTCCACCCGACTTGTTGAGACCACCGATGAAGATGACCACATCGGCCTCGCGAGCCATCTGAACGGCTTCGGTGCAGAGTTCTTCGGCACTGCGCGAATCGTTAAGGTCCTGACCTGTAGATACACCATTGTAGGAACCGCCTGGATCACCCACGTAACCACGTGCATAGCTGATCTGAACACCCGTGCCGGCAAGGCGTGCCTTGAGGCCATCGAGGGGCACGATCTCGTGCTGTGCCTTGAGGCTGCTGGAACCGCCACCCACGGTCATCATCTTGATGGCGTTCTCGCCAACGACGAGGAGGCTGCGAACCTTAGACAGGTTCAAGGGGAGCAAGGGTTCTGAGGGGTTCGAAGGGTTCGAAGGGTTGTTCTTGAGGAGTACGATACCCTCGGCACCTACCTGCTGGGCGAGCTGGATGTGCGGCTCACTGTTGATGGAGCCAAAGCCACGATTGCGGTTCATGGTGGTGCGATAGATGAGACGCAGGACGCGACGCACCTTGTCGTTGAGTTCCTTCTCCCCTACCTTACCTTCAAGAATGAGCTGGCGATAGGGATTGGCCATGAGGTAGTTGTCGTAGGCATTGGTGGCGCCCATCGAGAGACCGTCGGTCCAGGTGCCATACTCGAGGTCAAGGCCATTGTAGATGGCTTCCTGGGTGCTCTGTGTGCCACCCCAGTCGCTGATGATGGCGCCATCAAAGCCCCATTCACCCTTGAGGATCTCGTTCATGAGGTACTGGTTGTGGCAGGCATGCTGACCACGGAAGAGGTTGTAGCCTCCCATCAGTGTCCAGGCCCCACCTTCGCAAATGGCTGCTTCGAAAGCAGGCAGATAGATCTCGCGGAGGGTACGCTCGTCGCAGAGAGCGTTGGAGGTGTAGCGTTCGTGCTCGTTGTTGTTGAGCGCATAGTGCTTCACGCAGACGGCCACGCCCTGCTCCTGCACGCCCTTGACATAGCCCACAGCCATGCGGCCCGAGAGGAAAGGATCTTCGCCCATATACTCGAAGCTGCGGCCATTGAGCGGGGTGCGACAGATGTTGACGCCAGGACCGAGGAGAACGGCCTTGTTGCGATAGCGTGCCTCTTCGCCAATGGACTGGCCATAGCGGAGGGCAAGATCGGTGTTCCAGGTGGCTGCCAGGCAGGTCAGCGCGGGGAATGCCGTACACGAGTCGTTCGAGCAACCCGCCTGCTCCCATTCGTCCCAAAGCACATCGGGACGGATGCCGTGCGGGCCATCGGTACACCAGAGTTCGGGAATACCAAGGCGACCCACGCCAGGACTGGAGAACTTGGACTGCGCATGGATGATGGCAATCTTCTCGTCGAGTGTCATGCGCGACAGGGCATCATCGACACGCTCCTCGATAGACTTCGTCTCGTCGAGATAGACGGGCAAGGTCTGGGCCTGGAGTGCAGGGGCCGCAAGGAGGGCAAGGATTAAAATATTTTGGGGTTTCATTGTTTTAGTTTTTCGGGATTCCGGAATCACGATATATCGGTATTACGGTATAACGAGATTACGAGATAACAACGTAATTACTTTTGCCAAACACGTACCCAATCGACTTCGAGCGAAACGGGAAGGGCACTCTCATCGACGCCCTGAGCGCCGCCCCAGTCGCCACCCCAAGCGAGGTTGAGGATGACATAGAAAGGAGCATTATAGGGCCAGTCGTCGCGACCAAGACCACGATTGTCGTAGCTGAGCTGAACCTTGCCATCGACGTAGGTGGTGATGTTCTGCTCGGTCCAATGGATGGCGTAGGTATGGAACTCACCCTCGGCACCGGCACAATACATCTCGTGGGTGACCTGTGTGCCATTGGAATGCACGTGGGCATTGGCATGCAGGCTCGACGAAACGTAGTTGGGATGGTAACCTACCTCCTCCATAATGTCGATTTCGCCATCGGCAGGCCATGAATGGAAGTTGACGGGCATCATCCAGAATGCGGGCCAGGTACCCTTGCCCTTAGGCAGCTTGATGCTGGCCTCGATGTAGCCGTACTGCCAGCCGGACTTCTGATTGGCATAGACGCGGCCCGAGTAGATCTTGCCGTTCTCCTTGAAGCAGTTGATGGAGAGGATGCCGTTCTTGACGGTAGCCACCTCACGTCCACCGGGCGAAGCCACATTGACGTAGGTCTGCAACTCGTGGTTAACCCAACCGGCATTGGCTACCTGATAGGTCCAGCCGTTCTGCTCGTCGATGGTACCATCCTTCTCGAACTCGTCGTGCCAGACGAGCTTGAACTCGGGTCCCATGGGGCAAGTGATGCTGGGCTTGGTGGCTGCCTCCTGGCTGACGGTGATGAACTCACGCTGGGAGCCTGCCTTGACAGTGATCTGGCCCTGACGGGGCTCGTAGTTGACGTTTTCGGAGATGGTGACAGTGAGGGCTGCTGAACCAGCCTTGCCCGAACCGGGAGTGACGGTGAACCAAGTCTCGCCATTGGTGGCAAAGGCTGCCCATTCGCGATCGGTCTGGACGCTGATGCTGGAAGTGCCGCCCTCGGCGGGCACATTGATGGTGGTGGGTGATGCCGACAACTGGATGGTGGTGACACCTCCACTGCCGCCATCATCATCGCCGCCGCCACAGGAAGAGAAGGCCAGTGCAGAGCAAAGGATGACAGAGAGAATATTCATTGATTTCATTGACAGCTTAATGAATTATTAAGGGACATTTGAGGATATTAAGGGATATTAAGGGATATTTGGGGACGTTACTATCTCTTGTGGATATTTAGGGATATTTGGGGATATTAAGGGATATTTAGGGACGACACCATCGCCTTGTTGGAAATGTAACCCCAAAAAACATTAGTCCCTTAAAATCCCTAAGAATCCTTTAAAATCCCTTAGAATCCCTTAACAGAGAAAAACTGCCTGACATGTCCTGACGGGCACATCAGGCAGCACTTACACACACATATATACTAACTAACGTTATTCTGCTTCCTGGATGATGATATCCTTGATGGTTACTTCGCTACCAGCGGGGTTGCCTGCAAAGTCGAATACCATCTTGAAGGTCTCGTTGGTGATGTCACCCTTCGAGAGAGCAAGGTCGGTGAGCTCGACTACAGTCTCCTCGTAGGCTACACAAGCGTGACGGTCGGCTGTGAGGTAGTTGTCGTCGTTGCCGTTCTCGGTGAACTTGACAGTCACACCGGGCTGATCCTGGTTGGCGAAGAGCGTGAAGCGAATGTTGTACTTCTTGTCAGCGCTGATGTCAGCCTTGCCGAGTTCGGTAGAAATATGCCACTGAGCCTGCCACTGGTCGCTTGTAGCTTCAGGGAGCACGATGGTGTAGCTGTTACCCTCGACAACAGTCTCGGGATCGGCTATCTGTGCCCAACCGGGAGCATAGTAGAACGAGAGGGTCTGGTGAGCACCCTTGAGCCAGAGGTTGCGGTCGCCGGTGAGATCCCAGTCGATAGCCTTCGGACCCTTGTGCTCCTGCAGGTGCATATCGCTGATGGTGATGACGGTTCCATCGGCATTGCCACCGAAGTCGAGGACAATCTTCATATTGGTGATGTCGCGCATATCTGTGCCATTGGCTATCATCGCGAGGTTAGGCAAGGTAACCCAAGTCTCCTCGTAAGCCGTGACTGCATGACGATCGGCGGTGATGAAGATGTTGTCGTCGTCTTCCTGGGTGATCTTCACAGTGACACCAGGATGATCGGTGTTGGAGACAATCTTGCAGCGGAAGTCATAAGTAAGATCCTTGCTGAGGGTGATGCCGGTGTTGTGGAAGCCAGCCTGTGCCTGCCACTGGTCAGTGGTTGCTGCGGGCAAGCTCCATGTGTAAGCTGTACCGTTGATTTCGCACTCAGGATTGTCAATCTGTGCCCAACCAGGAGCATAATAGTACTGCAGTTCGACAGGCATACCTTCGAGGATGTTGGCGCCACTCCAATCAACGTCCTGACCAGGCTCGGGGCCGGGTTCATCGCTCGGAGGAACGATGGTGTTCTTGCTGTGCTCGATGAAGCAGAAGTTCTTGATGGTCACCTCGGTGCCAGCAGCGTTGCCGCCGAAGTCGAGGAAGAGGTCGTAGGTGAGACCGCCGAGGTCGATGCCGGGCACGTCGTAGAAGTAGTAGATGTAGTCTTCCATAGCACCTACCTTGACACGATCGGCGCAGATGAAGTTGCCATCATTGCCCTCGCCAGTCTGGACGAGCTTGACGGTGATGCCTGGGTGATCCTGGGTAGAGGTGATGACGCACGAGAAGTCGTAAGTCTGTCCTGCAGGCACGATGTTGTTGTCGAGCGAGGTATGGAGTGAGAACTGTGCCATCCACTGGTCGGTGGTAGCCTCGGGGAGGGTTACCTTGACGCTGTTGGCATCGAATTCATATGGGAAGTCGGCAATCTGACTCCAACCTGGAGCATACCAGATGGTATTGAAGACTGGGTTGGCCTGCTTCCAGAGGTTGTCGGGACTGGTGTAGTCGAAGCCTTCGAAGACAGTCTCATGCGTGGTGGTGAGAATGTACTGCCAAGCAATGCCGGGGCCTTCGCTGACGAGAGTCATCGACTTGGTGGTCATGTTTACCACGAGGTAGCGAGGATTCTCCCAGATGGCGTCGTTGGCGATGTAGGGGAAGTAGGTCTTGGCCGGGAAGGTCAGGAAGAGGTCATCGCCATCGACCTCGAATGCATAGCTGGTGGACATTGCCTCAACGGGCATACTGAAGTCCTCGGTAGCACCAATGGTATTGAGCGCTGTGGTGCCGTAGTTGACATACATCGTGCCGTTCTTGCCAGGGTTGAAGGTGTAGCGATAGTCGTCGGTGAACTCGAGCGAGTTGTCGTAGAGGCCGGTGCCAGCCTTGTCGTCGGGCTGAGCAGCCCACCAGTTGGTAGGATTGCCTACACTTTCACCACAAGCGAGGTGACCCTGCGTCTTGTTGTCGATGTACCAGGGAGCCTTGCTGAGCATGGTGGTGTACTTGGTGAAGTCCATGATGGTGTTGTCGATGTGGAAGGTACGAGTAACCTTGCCATCGCTGATGCCATCGCGGCTACCAATCTGGACGTTCACAGTGTAGTCGCCCGAAGAGGCGAAGATGCGCTGATAGCCGTTGACTGTGCTGCGCTCGATCTTCTTGCCAGTGTCGATGTTCCAGACGGGATAGACACCCTTGGCATTCTTGAGGTTGAAGGTCACCTGGTTGGTGGACTGATCGACGGTGATTTCAACCATATCCTCGAAGTTGGATGCCTGAGGCACCCCGCTCTCGTTGAGGCCTTCGATGTCGTCGGGAGAACATGCAACCAACGAACCTGCTACCAGAAGGGCACTCAATATATATTTATATGTCGATTTCATAATGGGTAACTGTTTTGGAATTAATACTCATTCTGCTTGAGAGCAACATCGGAATCCAACTCAGACTGAGCGATGGGGATGTACTTCTTGCTCGGAGTCCAAGTACCTACGCGGCCCTGATCGTTGGGATTGGTGCCATCGCAAGGAGTGGGAACGAGCACTGAGGCTGCAAGACCTGTACGAACGAGGTCCCAGTAGCGCTTGCCTTCGCCCACGAACTCGAGCTTGCGCTCGTTGATGATGTTGTCGATGGTGGCATCGACGGCACCCAGACCGGCACGCTGGCGCACCTGAGTGAGGAGCGACTTGGCATCGCCCGAACCTGTGCGAACCATCAGCTCGGCAGCGTTGAGCAGCGTCTCAGCAAAGCGGTAGTAGCGGAGGTTGTTGTTGTAGTTGAGGTTGTTGTCGAAACCGGCATCGGCATTGTTGGCCGTGAATGGGCGATACTTGCGGAGCCAGATGTGGGTATCCTGGAAACGGTTGGTGTACTCCACGCCACGCACATCCCAGCAGGTAGCATCGCGGCGAACGTCACCTTCTTCGAACATGTTGTAGGTAGCTGTACGAACAGGGAGGAAGCCCCATCCGTCGGCACCCGAATTCCAACCGTCGCCACCGGGCCACGAGTTGGGCGAAATGAGGGTGGGAAGCACGGTACCGCCAATGGCGAGAGGGCTACCCCATCCGCGCTCGTTGTTGCCATCCTCGTAGTTGATCTCCCAGATGGACTCGGAGCACCATTCGCCAGTCTCATCCCAGAGGTTGGCATAGTCGGGGTTAAGTGAATACTTGCCCGACGAGATGATCTCGTTCATAAAGCCGAGGGCCTTGCTGTAGCGGCTCTGGTCATTCTGGTACATTACCATCTCAGCATACATCATATAGATCATAGCCTGTGAGATGCGTCCGCTGTTGGCATCATCCCAACGCATTGGGAGAACACCAGAGGCAGCTACCTCTTCGAGCTCGACGATGAGCAGGTCGTACACCTCGTCAGCAGTGAGCTGTGGAGCGGTGTAGGGAGCAGTGAGGTTCTCGAGATAGAAGGGGATGTTGCCGAAGTAGTGCCACAGCATATTGTAGTAGAACACGCGGAGACCACGGGCCTGCATCTCGTACAGCGACTTGTTGGCAGCCGACATGTCGGGCACTTCGTATTCGATGTACTTGAGCACGTCGTTGCAGCGCTTTACGCCACTGTAATCGACAGTCCAGAGCGAACTGAGGGTGTTGTTCTCGTTGGCCTGGTAGTTGGAGAGCATGTGCCAGTTCTGCATATCGGCGAGGTTGGAACCACCTACCCAGAAGAGGTCACCCATAATCTCGGCGTCGATATTGAGCGCATTGTACTGGCCGAGTCCCCAGTCGGGCCAATGGATGGGGTCGTAGGCGGCGATGAGAGCCTCCTGGATATGTGCGTCGGAAGTATAATATTCTTCAAGGGGTTCGCCCGACGGATTCTCGACCTCAAGGAACGAGTCGCTGCAAGACGACATAGCGAAAGAGGCAGCGGCAATCAGTAAACCTATATATTGAGTTTTCATATGTTTTGAATTAACAATTAATAATTAACAATTAACAATTAATTGCGGGTGAATTTAGAATGCAATATTGAATCCGACAGTCCAAGTACGAGCCTGAGGATAGACACCACGGTCGATGCCTAGAGAAGTGCCGCCCGAGGCGATTTCGGGATCGAAGCCCCAATACTTGGTCCAAGTGACGAGGTTCTCGACCATGCCGTAGATACGGAAGCGCTCGATGAATGCACGACGCGTGAGCTTGGCGGGCAGGGTGTAGCCGAGGCTCATGTTCTTGATGCGAAGGTAAGAGCCATCGCAGACATAGAGGTCAGATACCTGCCAGTTGGTCTCGTCCTGGAGAGAGAGACGTGGATACTTGTCGGACGTGCCTTCGCCAGTCCAGCGGTTGAGCATCCACTTGGGATAGTTGCCCGAGAAAACGTCGCTGCGGTAAGTAGCATCGAAGACGTCGGAGCCATGTACACCCTGAAGGAAGATATTGAAGTCAAAGCCCTTCCAATCGGCATTGGCATTGAAGCCAAAGGTCCAGTCAGGAGTACCGTTACCGATGTTGGTGCGGTCGTCGGTAGTAATCTGACCATCGCCATTGACATCGACGAAGCGAACGTCACCAGGAACAGCCTTAGGCTGGATGAGCTGGCCGTCAGCATTGGTATAGGCACGAACCTCGTCCATATTCTGGAAGACGCCGTCGGTCTTGTAGCCATAGAAGAATGGGAATGGCTGACCGTTCTCGGCACGGGTGCCGCCACCGGCGATGCCCTGAATGCCGTCGAAGTTCAGGAAGCCTTCGGTATTACCGAGGTTCTTTAGGGTATTCTTTACGTAAGAGACGTTACCCTTGAGCGAATAATGGAAGTCGCTGATGTGACCCTTCCAGCCAAGTTCGATTTCGACACCCTTGTTCTCCATATCACCCACGTTGCCAAGAGGCTTGGTTTCGCCCACATAGCTTGGGATAGGCATGGCAAGGATCATGCCGTTGGTCTTCTTGATGAAGTAATCGACACTGAGGGTGAGTGCATCCTTCATGAAGCCGAGGTCGATACCAAGGTCGTGCTGCTCAGACTCCTCCCACTTGAGGTCGGGGTTGGCGATACGGTTGGCCTTTGAGCCGTTCTGCTTGGTGGCGATGCGACCGAAGAGGACGTTGTTGCCCATCGAGGTGAGGGTGGTGTAGGTGAAGTCACCGATGTTCTCGTAACCATTCTTACCCCAGCTGTAACGCAGCTTGCCGATGGTCACCCATTCGGGCATATTGAAGAAAGGTTCGCGTACGAAGTTCCAACCAAGTGAGAACGATGGGAAGACACCGTACTTGTTGTTGGAGCCGAAGCGGCTCGAACCATCACGACGCAAGGTGAACTGGAACATGTAACGCTCGTCGTAGTTGTAACTGCCACGTGCGAAGAGTGAAGAGAGGGTGTGCTCGGTGTAAGGACCGCCCCAGACGCTGTGCTCAACAGTAGCACCGGTGATGTTGCCATCGGCGTCCTTCGAGAATTCGACGTTGCCCGTTGCATAGTTGATTGATGGCTTGTTGATGTTGACGAGGTTCCAGCGGCTGCCTCCGATCTCGGCGCCCTTCGACTTGTAGGCCGACTGACCGAGGACGATGTTGAACGAGTGGCGACCAAGTTCCTTGTCGTAAGAGATGACGTTCTCGATCTGCCAGTGGTCGGACTTGGCTGAGAACTGAGTAGCAGAGGTATGGTCGGTGTTGTTGTTGCCCGAGAGGTAGTAGAGGCTCTTGACAGCGCCATCGTAGCCCCAGAACGAGAGGTCGGCGCTATAGGAGAAGCTATACTTCAGGTTATCCCAAAGGCCGAGGGTGACGTTGAAGTGAGGCACGAACTTGTGGCTCCAGTTCTTGGTTGGAGTCTGCGCTACCATCATGGCGAGTGGGTTATTCATCTCCTGATAGGTACCACCGTAGTTTGGAATACTGTAAAGATTACCGTTCTCGTCGGCGGGGAGATCGAATTCGGAGTAGTTGCTCCTCATCTTCTCGGCATAAGCACCCGATACGGTTGGGGTCAGGATAGGCGACATATAAAGAGCCGAACCAAGGACTGAACCAAACTCGGAATTGGTGGAGATGCCAGTACTATGAGTACGCAGGTACGAGAGGTTGACTGAAAGATCAAGTTTGTTGAGGAAGTTGCGCTCCTTGGTAGCATCGATGAGCGTGTAGTTGCTGTTGGAACGGAGGGTCAGACGATCGTAGTTGGACTGACCATAGTTACCGCCCACGATACCTTCCTGACTGAAGTAGCCGAGGGAGACGTAGTAGTTCATCCTATCATTAGCACCGCTAACCGATACGTCGTGGTTGACGATGGGGGCATTGTCGTTGAAGACAAGTGACTGCCAATCGGTGCCACCGTTCAACGGGATGGCATTGCCCATGGCATCGGTGAGGTTATAAGGATCGGCGTAAAGAGGATCCATACCGGCATTGACGTACTTCTCGTTCTGAAGAACGGCATACTCGGTGGCGTTGGTCACGTCGCGATGCTTCCAGGCTGTCTGCCAGCCCCAAGAAGCGTTGTAATTGATCTGAGCCTTGCCCTGCTTGCCCTTCTTGGTGGTGACGATGATAACGCCGTTGGCAGCACGCGCACCGTAGATGGCACCCGAGGCAGCATCCTTGAGGACTTCGATACTCTCGATATCGTTGGGGTTGACGATGTCAAGACCACCTTCAAGCGGAATACCGTCGACGATGTAGAGAGGGTCGGAAGCGTTGTAGGAACCGGTACCACGGACACGAACGCGAGACGACTCACCAGGCTGGCCAGAGTTGGCGGTGACGTTGACACCGGCTGCCAGACCCTTCAAGGCATTGTCGATACGAACAGGAGCCTTGCCCTCAAGGTCTTCGCTGCTGACCTTGGCGATGGCTGCGGTAACGACACTCTTCTTCTGCACACCGTAACCGACAACGACAACGTCCTCGAGGAGTTTCTTGTCCTCAACCAGGACGACGTTCATCTTCATACGAGCAGGAAGCTCCTGTGGAATGTAACCCACGAAACTGAATCCGATAGTAGCGCCGACAGGGACCCCAGTGAGGGAGAAATTACCATCGATATCGGTAATAGCTCCGATAGTTGTACCCTTGACATAGGCATTAGCACCGATGACGGGCTCGCCCATCTCATCTACAACGACGCCATTCACCACCATAGTCTGGGCAAAGAGCCCCAATGGTGAGAAAAGGAGGATCGCAAGGAGCAATGTAATCCTTGACATCCATTTGTCTGAAGTTTTTCTCATGTTGATGATTTGTTTTAGTAAGTAATATATAATATGTGTTGAACAATGTTTTCAAGTAATGTAGTGCAAACACAGGTATAGACACTTTGTCACTTTTGACGGTGCAAAGATAGGACAATTATCAGTAAGTTGTACAATCAAGTAATGTGCATCGGTAAGTTTCATGATATGTGATTTCTCTGTTTTTCAGGTACTTCGTGTTTTGCATCGGTAAGTTTTGATTGGGCCGTTAGGAATTGCTAAATCGGCCCAACTGGCGTACATATTCGGCGAAATGCTCTTTTGGGACAATTGCTTTGTTGCGCGTCTTCAGTCGATTGTTGTACACGGTCTGGGGCGAAACGTGCAGGAACTCGGCAATCTTGACACTATCGGTGATGCCCAGTCGGACCAGGGCATAGATGCGCAAATCGGTGTTGAGCAACTCACCCTTGCGGGGCTCGATACGCTCCTCAGGCTGCAAAAGGTTGTTGAAGTCGGTGATGAAATCGGGATAGATGTGGAGGAAGATGGCATCGAAATTCTGATAGAACTCCTTCAACTCATCCTGTACGAGGTTGCTCTTCTCGGTCATCTGCAAGACCTCATCGTAAAGCTTCACCTTGGTCTTTCGGTTGATGTTCTTGCGGTATTCGTCCATCTTGCTGATGTAGTTGGAGCAAAGCGAGAAGACGTAGCCCACATACTCCTCCTTGACGTAGTTGGATTCCTGCAATTCGCGGTTCACCTCAGCCTGTTGCTCCATGGCGGCCTGCAGCTTGCGGTTGGCTTCGGTGAGTTCGGCATTGGCATGTGTAAGGGCTGCACGATTTTCGCTCAGTTGCACATTGGTTTCCTCAAGCTGGCTTCGGCTCTGGCTGAGTTTGCGGCGCTGTCGCCAACCATTAATGACTGCTATCAACAGCACGAAGAACAGAATAGCCAGAATCCACGTGATGGCCTGCTGGCGCTTCTGCTGCTCGGCCACACGTTCGCGATAGCTGGCAAGAATGTCGTCCATCACACGAGCGATGCTCACAGTGCGCACAAGGTTATTGTAGATTCGCGAAGTGTCGAGGCACACATTAATATATGTATATGCGCGCGAAAGATCGACGGCACTATGATCCTTCGAACCGAAAAAGCCGTGACCACGACGCGATTCATTTAGGGATATGTCGTAGAGGACCGAAGACAATTCCTCGAGAGAAGCAATGTCCTGATTAGCTGCACGCAGGTCAGCGATGCCCGAACGCGCCATATACTGCAAATAGAGATCCTCCTCTCCCATCTCCTGATACATACGGGCCAAGCAATAGGCCAACATCGCATCATGACGACTATCGAACTGCAAGGTATCAACCACTGGGGACAACGCCTTGATGGCTTCCTGTATATTGCCCACACTATAAGCACGCCAGGATTGCCACCAGAGATAATTATCATCGGTGGGCTCCATGATCTGGTAAATCGAATCGGTATAGGTCCATGCCTGTTGCTGATACGACTCCTTCATCGGCTCTGACCACGAGTATTGTGCAAGGTGGGAATAGAGATATTCCTGTTGGGCATAATAATCAAGTTTGAGATTGCGGTTCAAACTACCCAGCTTCAGTCCTTCCAAGGCATTGGTTGCTTCAAGAAGCTGACCGGTGGAGGCAAGGATGAACGAACGCTGAATCTGCCACTCAGCCATACCATCACGGTCACCTCGCTGACGTGCAATCTGCAGGTTGGCATCGACCAGACTCATCGCCAGTTCGCTGTCGAACGTGAAGCATTCGTCGTAGATACGACGGTTGAGCTGATAGAGTTCCTCCACATCGCCCAAGCCTCGCTGCATAATCTGCATCTGTTGCAGGCGATGACGTTTCTGCTCGTTGATATGCTGACGCTGCTGCACAACCGAGTCCAGACGCTGAAGCCAACGTTCCGACTCATTATTATACGCGTAACACTTCCCTCCCAGGAGAGAAGCGATGAGCAACGACATGAAAAATACAATCCTCTTGTGCCTCATTGGTGTGCGTTAGTATTCATTCGACGGTGCGAAGATACAAACATTTTTCGAGTCGTCCAAATTTTTTGATTCATTTTTTGCAAAATTTGAAAAACACGAACGTCAAAAAATGTTTTATGCACATCAAATGACGAATTCGAATTCTAATTTTTTGTTAAATTTGGCACTTTTCAGCCTTAAAAACGTTCCTAAAGGGAAAAAAATAATAAATTATTGTCTTTTTTTCGCCAATGAATTGCAAAAATCATTAAAAATCATCATATTTGCAGCGTGGAAACAAATTATCCATCCAACAGAAAAATGATTGAGCGATTTCTGAATCAAGTGGAGTTTTCGAGCTACGAAGACTTCATGCAGCATTTCAAGCTTATCGTTCCGGAGCATTTCAACTTCGGCTATGACGTCATCGACGCCTATGCCGAGGAACAGCCAGAGAAGGAAGCCATCCTTTGGACCAACGACCACGGAGAGGTAAAGCACCTGAAATATGGCGAATACAAGAGGCTGTCGGACCAGGCAGCCAGTTATCTGCTGACCCTCGGCATCAAGCGAGGTGACCGTGTGATGCTTATCTTGAAGCGCCGTCTGGCCTGGTGGATCACTATGGTGGCGCTCCACAAGATTGGCGCTGTGGCCATTCCCGCTACTCACCTGCTTACCGACAAGGACATCATCTATCGCTGCCATGAAGCTGAAATCAAGGCTATCATCGCCGTGGGAGACTATGACGTACTGCGCAACGTCATCGGTGCTCGCGCCTTCTGTTCATCTCTCGAACACTGCATCTCAATCGGGCCAAGAGTTCCCCGAGGATGGGACAACTTCTGGCAAGGCCTGTTCGATGCACCGGAATTCGTCAGTCAGAAGGGACAAAACCTTGTCACCGACAACTTCCTGATGTACTTCACCAGTGGCACTTCGGGCGAACCCAAGATGGTGATGCACGACTACGCATACCCTCTTGCACATATCATCACGGCCAAATACTGGCACAACGTACATGAAGGCAGCCTTCACCTCACCTTGGCCGATACCGGTTGGGGAAAAGCCGTGTGGGGCAAGTTATACGGGCAGATGATAGCAGGAGCCACCGTCTTCGTATATGACTTTGAAGGACATTTCGAGCCAGCTGACCTTTTGAGAATGATGCAGGACTACCACGTCACATCGTTCTGTGCACCTCCAACGGTCTATCGTTTCCTGATACGCGAGGATCTCAGCAAATACGACCTCAAGGCACTGGAGTACTGCACTACGGCAGGCGAAGCATTGAATCCCAACGTCTTCATGGAATGGAAAGAGAAGACGGGCATCATGATTTACGAAAGTTACGGACAGACCGAGACCACACTGGTGCTGGGCACTTATCCCTATGTGAAGCCCGTGCCTGGATCGATGGGTGTGCCCAATCCGCTGTTTAAGGTCGATGTGCTTGACAACGATGGCAACCCGTGCAAGCCGATGGAGCATGGCCAGCTGGTGATTCGAACCGACAACGGCAAGCCCTACGGACTTTTCAAGGAATACTATCGCAATCCTGCATTGACCGAGAAGGCGTATTCGAACAACATCTACTACACTGGAGATGTGGTTTATTACGATGAGAACGGATACTTCTGGTTCGTGTCGCGCGCCGATGATGTCATCAAGAGTTCGGGATACCGCATCGGCCCCTTCGAAGTGGAGTCAGCACTGATGACCCACAAGGCTGTGGTCGAATGCGCCATCACTGGTGTGCCCGACGACATAAGAGGCATGGTTGTCAAGGCCACTATCGTGCTTGCACCCGATTACAAGCAGAAAGCAGGTCCGAAACTCGTGAAAGAACTGCAGGATCATGTCAAGCATGAAACGGCTCCCTACAAATACCCCCGTGTGATAGAATTCGTAAACGAATTGCCGAAGACCATCAGCGGAAAGATACGTCGTGTGGAGATACGAGAGAATGACAAGTCGCATGGTTGTCATTTTTGACTTGCAAAGTTAGCGATTTTTACATAAACATACGAATTTAGGTCAGTTTTTTGACCTAAATTTTGTTTTTAAAAAGAGGTTTCGAAAAAATATTTGTATATTTGCACATCTTTACAATTCAAATACCAACTAATATCTATTCACCATCACTTAATAACCCTGCTAAAATTATGGCAAACGTTCCTTTCAAGTATGCGCCTATGTTCCAGATGGGCGAAGACAAGACTGAATATCGCCTGCTCACCAAAGAAGGCGTAACAGTCAGCACTTTCGAAGGCCATGAAATCGTCAAAGTTTCAAAAGAAGCCCTGACCCTGCTTGCACAGCAGGCATTCCACGACGTGGAGTTCATGCTGCGTCGCGAACACAACCTACAGGTTGCAAAGATCCTCAAGGATCCTGAGGCAACGGAGAACGACAAATATGTGGCACTGCAATTCCTCCGCAATGCCGAGACATCGGTCAAGGGAATCCTCCCCTTCTGCCAGGATACCGGCACCGCCATCATCCATGGTGAAAAAGGCCAGCAGGTCTGGACAGGCTTCGAGGATGAAGAGGCTTTGAGCCTTGGCGTTTACAACACCTATACTGAGGACAACCTGCGTTATTCGCAGAACGCTCCGCTGAATATGTACGACGAAGTCAACACTCGTTGCAACCTGCCTGCTCAGATTGATATCGAAGCAGTTGAGGGTGCTGAATATCGTTTCGTTATGGTAGCCAAGGGTGGCGGATCGGCCAACAAGACCTACTTCTACCCCATGACCAAGGCAACCATCCAGAACGAAGGCACGTTGCTGCCATTCCTCGTTGAAGAGATGAAGCACCTCGGCACCGCTGCCTGCCCACCCTATCACATCGCATTTGTCATTGGTGGCACTTCGGCCGAGAAGAACCTTCTCACCGTGAAGTTGGCTTCAATCAAATATTATGACAACCTGCCTACAACAGGTGACGAGACTGGTCGTGCTTTCCGCGACATCGACCTCGAGCAGAAACTGCTCAAGGAAGCATTCAAGATCGGCCTGGGCGCACAGTTCGGTGGCAAGTACCTGGCTCATGACATCCGCGTGATACGTTTGCCACGTCATGGTGCAAGCTGCCCCATCGGCATGGGCGTAAGCTGCTCGGCCGACCGCAACATCAAGGCCAAGATCAACAAGGACGGCATCTGGCTCGAGAAGATGGATGACAATCCGTCAGAACTTATCCCCGAGGAATTCCGCAACCCAGGCGAAGGCGGCAAGGGAATCGAAATCGATCTTGACAAGGGTATCGATGCTGTACGTGCTGAACTCACCAAGTACCCGGTTTCTACACGTGTGAACCTCAAGGGCACCATCATTGTAGCTCGCGACATCGCACATGCCAAACTGAAGGCTCGTCTCGATGCAGGCGAAGGTATCCCACAGTACTTCAAGGATCACCCGATTCTTTACGCTGGACCAGCCAAGACTCCTGCTGGATATCCTTGCGGCTCAATGGGCCCAACCACAGCCAACCGTATGGATCCATACGTTGATGAGTTCCAGGCCAATGGTGCTTCGCTCGTGATGATTGCAAAGGGCAACCGCACACAGCAGGTTACCGACGCCTGCAAGAAGCACGGAGGTTTCTATCTGGGCACCATCGGCGGCGTAGCTGCAGTACTCTCGCAGAGCAGCATCAAGTCGATCGAATGCGTTGAATATCCAGAACTCGGCATGGAGGCCATCTGGAAGATCACCGTCGAAGACTTCCCAGCATTCATCCTCGTCGATGACAAGGGCAACGACTTCTTCAAGCAGTTGAAACCCTGCGCAGGCTGCACAATCCTGTAAGACATAATATGTAATAGATTAGCCCCGCACCAATGATGGTACGGGGCTAATTGTTTTTTAGAGGGCCTGAATATCTAGAGGCTCTAGATAATCTAGACAATCTAGATATCCTAGACAATCCAGAAGCTCTAGAAGAGCTAGATTATTTCGTCATTAATTTGAGCTGGACAGACTTCATGCCGGGGCAAGAAATCTTAACAGCGACAGGGCCGGCTGAGCGAGTAGAGCGCAAGATGCCGAGCATGAAGCCCGACTTGAGCGGTTTGCTATTGATATCGCTGGTAAAGAGCAGATCGGTGTAATGGTCAACATTGTCGAGACAATAGAGTGAAGCTGCACCACTCACGTCGAAGGTCACATCACCAGTGGCATCGAAAACACGACGGCCTTTGCTATCGACTGCCCACACCTTTATATATTGAAGGTCCATACCATCAGCCTTCCAATCATTCGGTGTCTCTACCTCAGCACGGAGTGCAACAGCACGACCCGTAGTTTCGATCTGATGGCGAGACACCTCCTTGCCCTGGTTATAACCGACGGCCACGAGTTTGCCTTTTGCATACGCGACATCGGGCCATTGGATGATGTGTTTCTTGGAGTTGGGCATACCCTTATCGTACTTGTCGAGGCCTTCGTTGCTCGTCCAAAGATTGTTAGGCTTACGGCCAAGGCTCTTCCCATTGAGCAGAAGTTCCACTTCCTCGCAGTTGCTGAAAGTGTAGATAGTCTGCTTGGAGCCTCCTTCCTTGTTCCAGTTCTCGTCGAGACGCAGACTACCAACCTGCACGTCGTTCCAGTTGACGCTCTCCCCTTCCCCGGCGTTTACAGCGATGCGAACCAGCGGCTCCTCGGGCACAAAAGCACTCTTAATGAGATAAGCTGTCGGATAAGGATTGAGGGCGGTGTCGAAGAAGGAGTAGTTCCAGCCTTTCTTAGGCCACTTGTTCGACTCACCCCAGTATTCGACAGCACCCCAATAGGCAAGACCAACCATCTTCTCGCGATCCATGTTGAAGAACCCCCAAAGGAACTGCGACGTCTGGCACTCGCTCTGGAAAAGAATCATATCGGGGTTATGCTTCAAATACTCATTGTAGCAATTGCTCTGATAATTAAACGACGAAACCTCGCTGATCTGTGCCAATTCGGGTGCGACACAATGCTCCATATCACTGCCATCGGGTTCACGGCGAAGGGCACCAGCTCGTGAGGGGAACATGGCAACCGTGGTCAAACGTGTATCGTCCCAACGCTTCAGGTATTCGCTAAAGATACGATAGGTCGTAACGCCCCAGTCGTTGGTATTGAAGCCCGACCAGTCGTTGCGTGTCTGGAGTTCGTTGCCCAGGCTCCAGAGTATCACCGAAGGACAATTGCGATCGCGCTTCACCCATTCGGGGATGAGCTTGTGCCAAATACTGGTGAAAGGCTGACGTCCTCCCCAATAATCGTTGTCGCTCCATTTGTCGATGAGTTCGTCGACAACAAGCAGACCCACTCTGTCGGCAATACGGGTAAACGATTCGCTATAGGGATTGTGGGAACAACGGATGCAGTTATAACCAAAAGCCTTGGCCTGAAGCATCAGGCGTTCGATGCCACGATCGAAGGATGCTACACCCAAGCCTCCCATATCGTGATGGTTTGCCATACCCTGCAGGAACACCTTACGACCATTGAGTTTGAAGCCGAAATCCTTTGAGAACTCAATCTTGCGGACACCAAATATCTCGACAACACTATCAGCAGTGACTCCATCAGCGGTTACAATCACTTCGGCTGTATAAAGGTTTGGCGTATCGAGGTCCCACAGCTGGGGATTAGCCAAGGTCACGGGATCGAGTTTAACCTCACTACACTGTTGGTGCGTGAACTGAGGCATCTGTCCTTTCGTTTCGGCAACCACATTTCCCTGAGGATCGCGAATGGTTGCATTGATGCTTGCATTATGCTTTTGCCAGCCATCGACCTCGACCTGTAATTGTACCGTCGCAGATTCGGCTGACACTTCGGGAGTGGTCACATAGACTCCATGCCGGGCAATATGTGTGGGATTCTTGACCTCAAGATAAACGTCGCGGAAAAGGCCACCACCCGTGTACCATCGGGAACCCTTCGAGGGACCTGTCGAAGCATAGACAGCCACAACATTCAAGGTATCATAACGTAAATGACGGGTAATATCGGCCTCGAAGCCCACATATCCATATTCTGTCGAAGCCACCTTCTTACCATTCAGATAGACATCACCATAGAAGATGAGTCCTCCAAAATCGAGGCATACCTTTCGGTTTTTCCAAACATCCTCAGCCTTGAATGTCTTTCGATACCAGCCTTCGCACATCGGTTTGAAACCACGCGCTCCACCGGCACTTTCGTCCCATGGCTGTTCGAACTGGAAATCATGAGGCAGATCGATAGTTCGCCAATTGGCATCGTCGAATGCAGGGTTCTCGGCACCAGGCTGTGCTCCCAACTGGAATTTCCAATCGAAATTGAACAGTTGGTGCTGATAGGTGGCAAAAATCGAAACCGGGATGTTGTCAACAGACTTACGCTCAGCTCTATCGATATACTGAGCCGTGGCAGCCATCGACATGACTACCATAACAATGGTAAGGAGGTGTTTCTTCATAGAATAAGTTGAGGGAAAATAGTTATTGTTATTTCTTTTGGTCGGCACGGATGAAATCGAGCAAGCGCTGGACTGCTTCTTCTGCGGGGATACCTTTCTGCACACATTGCTTTCCCTTGTAGAGAGAAACCGAACCTGGACCTGCACCCACATAACCATAGTCGGCATCAGCCATCTCACCAGGACCATTTACGATGCATCCCATGACACCAATCTTGAGACCTTTCAGTTCCTTGGTAGCCTCCTTGATTTGAGCAAGAGTGGTCTTGAGGTCGAAGAGAGTGCGGCCGCAAGATGGACAAGCTATATATTCCGTCTTGGTAAAACGTGCACGAGATGCCTGAAGGATATTGAATGCCAGTTCTACGCGCTTCACAAGTGGGAAGTCCACATGATTGATGATGATGCCATCGACCAACTGGTCAATCAACATAACACCAAAGTCGGCAGCAGCACATAGTTGAACATCCTCCCAGGTTTTGCAGAACGAATAATCGCGACTGATGATGACCGGATTCTTGCAGTTCATCTTACGGATGCCGAAGATGAATGCTCGCCATGCACCAATAGGATTATGATTATTGGCGCGAGCAATCACCGGAATGTCGGGATGATCCATCAGATATTCGATGATAGAGTCGTCAGTATTCAGTTCCTCAAGACTGTAATTAAGGATTCCCGCGATGCAGACGTCGGCTCCATACTTGGTGCCACCACAGACACAAACAGGTTGTCCATCGCCCAACACCCCTACTCGCGTTGTCTTGAATCGACGAGGCTCGATGGGATTATAAAGTTCATTGTCGACATATGGGCCTTCGAGATGCTTATGCTGTGCACGCTCCTCGAAATAATGAACCAACTTACGGGCTACAGGTATCTCGGCTTCGGGATCCTCGGAAAGAGAGACACGAATCGTATCGCCGATACCATCGGCAAGGAGTGCACCGATACCAACCGCCGACTTGATGCGTCCATCGTCGGCATCGCCGGCTTCAGTTACACCAAGATGCAGCGGGAAGTGCATGCCTTCCTTATCCATTTCCTGTACGAGCAGACGCACAGTGCGAACCATGACCGACGTGTTGGAAGCCTTGATGCTGATGACCACATCAGTGAAATCCTGTTCGACACAAATTCGCAAGAATTCCATACACGACTCTACCATACCCGCAGGAGTGTCTCCATAGCGCGACATGATGCGGTCGCTGAGCGAACCGTGATTGACGCCCAAACGGATGGCTGTATGATGAGCCTTGCAGATATTCAAGAACGGGATGAAACGATTGCGAATCTTCTCGATCTCAAGTGCATATTCCTCATCGGTATACTCGAGTTTCACAAATGTACGACCCGGATCGACATAGTTGCCAGGATTGATTCGAACCTTTTCGACAATCTCAGCAGCGACGTCGGCCACTGCAGCATTGAAGTGGATATCAGCGACAAGCGGCACTTTGTAACCATCGCGATGAATGCCAGTTTCAATCTCCTTGAGCGCAAGGGCTTCTTTCTTGCCCTGTGCCGTCAGACGAACGATGTCTGCACCAGCATCTACGATGCGTTCGATTTGGGCCACCGATGCCTCGACATCGTTGGTGTTCGTGTTGGTCATCGACTGCACGCGGATCGGGTTCTCGCCGCCAATGACTACATTACCCACGCGACATTCGGTGGATTTCCTTCTATTATAGTTGTACATATCAGTTACACTTATAATCATACTTAATTTCCGCAAGTTCCTTGTTGGCCTTGACAATCTTCTGAGCCAGATTCTTCTTGTACTCAACGAACTTCTCAGCCAATTCGGGGTCTCCTACCGAAAGGATCTGTACGGCAAGAATTGCTGCATTCATTGCACCATTGAGTGCCACCGTTGCTACTGGAATTCCTGGAGGCATCTGAATCATGGCGAGCATGGCATCAAGACCTTCGAGGCTACCAGTAAGAGGCACACCAATGACGGGAACAGGGGTCGAGGCGGCAACCACACCAGCAAGATGAGCTGCCATGCCTGCTCCTGCAATAATCACCTTGATGCCGCGAGAAGCAGCACCTGTAGCAAATGCTTCCACTTCCTTGGGAGTGCGATGAGCCGAAAGAGCATGCATCTCGAAAGGAACCTGAAACTCGTTGAGAAGATCGGCAGCCTTCTTCATGACCGGAAGGTCGCTGGTGCTGCCCATGATGATTGAAACTATAGGAGTCATATCGATAAAATTTACAAAAACAGATTATCAGTTCTAAAAAACTAGTATGTCTAGAATATCTAGAGAATCTAGATTGTCTAGTCCATTTATAGTACCAAAAGATCAGCCAGCAACATGGAACAGATGCCGAGCAAGGTGCCGGCACCCACCTGTCCTAAGGTATGGCGACCCAGATAGACACGGGTGCTGCAAACCATACCTACTACGATGATGGCAGCGAGAGGAAGCCACAAAGGCATCGTCTCTGGGAAGAAAAAGAAGAGCATCAGGAAGAAGGTAGCACCTGCGGCATTAGCGGAAGCATGTGCCGAAATTTTCCATTTCCAACTAACGATCCAGGCCACAAACGTCAAAATGACGGAACCATAATAAGGCATCAACACCCAGTCGGGCAAGAATCCCGTGCGAGTGAGTACAATGGCATTGACCAGATAGCAGACAAAGTTGGTAAAAAACGGCACCATACGGTCACGACGGTCGCGCAGCGCCCAATGGCCAATGATATTGGTGACATGCAACAGCGTTATCACCAAAACCGGCATGACTAAAGTATAAAGAAAAACCATGCCTACAAACCATGCCTGTACTTGGAAAGGCAATGCCCTCATGGCGGTGAAAATACAAATAACCAAGGCTGTATAAGTGAGCACCAGCAAGGGATGAAAAATGTTGCTGATGGACTGTATCAGGCCTTGATAGGGCTTGCGAGGAGCTGCAATCTGCGCCTCCTGTTCTTTGCGTATCTGTTCCTGTTGGGTCATATCTTATAATTATGCTTCTTTTCTTAAACGGGCCACCGGGTAGCCAAGCGACTCGCGATACTTGACAACCGTGCGACGCGCAATCTTGTTGCCCTGCTTGTTAAGTTCTTCAGCCAATGCCTCATCGGTCATCGGATGACATTTGTCTTCGTTGTCGATGATAGTCTTCAATGCCTGGATGATGGCTGACTGATTGCTATCGGCAACAGCATTTGTAAACAAATCCTTGACCAATACGATTCCAAACTCAGTATCCACGTATTTGCTATTGGATACACGGCTTATCGTCGAAATGTCGTAATGGCAGCGATCGGCCACATCCTGCAACGTCATAGGCTTGAGCGTCTCAACAAGACCTGTAAGGAAATAGGCGCGCTGCATACTGACGATGGTTTGCATCACATCCATCAAGGTGTTACGACGTTGCTCAAGGGCTTCAATGAAGGAACGCGCATTCTGGATGTTCTCACGCAGGAAACGCACACCCTCACGAGCAGCCTTGTCATCGTTGTTCTCCTGCAATTCGCCATAGAGTTTCTCATAATCTTCGCTGATGCGAACCTGAGGGACATGTCCATCATTCAGCGTCACGATAAGTTGACCATCCTCATTACGAATGATGAAGTCGGGTCGTATCTGCTGTGCCTTCAGATCATCGGTCTTGGCAGTAGATGGCTGCATTCCACCCGGTTTGGGGTTGAGATGCCTGATTACATGCAGCGCATCGACCAGTTCTGCGTGGGTCGGAATATTCAAATCCTGCTCGATTCTGTCATATCGTTTGTTCGAAAGGTCATCGAACTTCTGGCTGACGATTTCGTAGGCGAGACGATTGGCAGGAGTCGCCTTACGTTCCTCCAACTGAAGGAGCATGCATTCGCGCAAATCCCTTGCACCGATACCGCTGGGATCAAGTTCCTGCTGAACAATCTCGACCAGAACAGCCTCAAGATCTTCGACCGTAGTTTCGTAATGTTGGGTCATCTCAAGATCTTCGACCAGTTCGACAAGCGGACGACGCAGATAACCGTTCTCGTCCAAACAATCGATGATATAACTGGCAAGGTAACGTTCCTCCAACGTGATGTCGAGCACTTCGATTTGCTTCTTCAAATCGTCACGGAAGGTATCCGCATTGGTTGCATTGTCGATAGGATTAAAATCCTCGTCATCAGCGCTCTGATTGCTTGATGTATTCACAGGCTCATCATCATCGTTGTCGAAAGCGACAATATCGCCTCTCTCCGAGTCGGAAATGGAAGTATCGCCCTCGTCAGCCGAAGCGGAAGAATCAAGATTGGTTGTTTTCTCTTCTTCATCGACATCAAATTCACCTCCTTCATCACGTTCAGAGCCACTGAATAAGGCATCAGGTTGGTCAACTGCCTCCAAAGCAACATTTTCCTGTAGTTTCTCGTTGATGAGTTGTTCGAGGTCGTCGCCCGAAGCCTGAACCAATTTCGACTTAAGCAATATGAGTGGATTGTGCTTTTGTTTCGATTCTATTCTTGTTACTTGTGCCATAAATAGAAAATGGGATTATGGTTCGAGTTGTGCCACGCCTAAAAGGCGGTCATAGCGTGCTCCGGGTGCGCGATAATAGACATAGATGTCATATTGATTTCGTGCTTCATAATAGTTGCCCTCACACACCGACAAGGTAGCGTGAGGATTGGATTCGCCTGTGAAATCGGGCACCCATTCGTGTCCACAGAGGAACTGATAGTTGTAATGTCCTTGCTTCAAAAGGGCACGACCGACAAAACACTGAAGTTCGGGGTCATAGTCCATACGCCATTCGTCGGTAAGTTCTCCATAGGTGAAATCTCCTGTAAGATAGATGTTGCCACTGCCCTTCGGCGGCATCGCTCCTGCCAGACTAAATTCTGCCCAGAAGTATTCACACTCGGTGGCCTCATCATCTACATTATTCAAAGCGTGTACAAGATAGCGTCCATGCTGGTCCTGATCATAACGATAGAAACTGCCGCTGCGGGCCTGCTGCATCACAAGTTCGGCATGATAATATGGCGCTTGATAACGTAAGCGCTCGACACCAAACGTAGCATAATGCCGATCGATGAACTCAAATCGACGGAACGTGTTACCTGCCTCAAAGATAAGGTCACGGTCATGCTCGTACCATACCTTGCTGGCCTCCATACGCGAGGGGTGAAGGATGTCTCGTCGTGTGTCGGGACGATGGTTCTGGGTCACCACAAGTCGAAGGTCGGTGGACGGACTGAGGAAAGGCAGTTTGCTCTGACTCCAAGTGCACTGAAGTGTCAACTGCTGATGTTCCTGGCGAAAATCAATGTCGGTATAGCCACTCACTTCTCCACTCACAAAGGCCATCTGCTCGGTGACGCTGAAGCAAGCGATGGCGACCTGCTCATCAGGATCGCTTTCCAAATGGAAGATTACTGCATAGTTGCCGCTGACGAGTAACCGTACATCTTCGTTGGGGAACGCAACGGAATAATGCCAATAGTTGATAAAGGTGTTGAATGAAGGAGAAACCTCGGTGACCCGTGTCGGCTGGAAGCCATCGACATAATCGAGTTCCGAAAGGTCGTCCTGTTCCCACTGGGCGTCGCAATGAATTATCTGATATTGGAGGAAAAGCTCCTCATCCGACAGGATATCGAAAGAAATCTCAAGACTCGAGTTCTCTGTGTTGTCAATGACAGGAAGTTTGCGGAAATCGTCATCGGTGATGACCTGCAAGGTCTTCACATCGTCAGAAAGGGGGTGAGTATAGTATGCAGATGCTTGCAATGACATCGAAGCCATTGCAAGCAATCCTGTAGTTATGTATATTAAATACTTTTTCACATTACACCTTTCTCACGCAGCCTAGTCTGCCAACGCCAAGCATTGGCAAGGGTCTCCTTGAGAGGCACCTGTGCCTTCCAGCCAAGCACGGTGTTGGCGCGACCTGGATTGCCCCAGATCTTCTCGATATCGCCTTCGCGACGACCCTTGATGACATAAGGAACATTGACACCGGTAGCCTCCATAAAGGTATTGACAAGTTCAAGCACCGAAACGCCATTGCCTGTTCCGAGGTTGTAATACTCAATCTTCTCCTCCGACTTACCCTGAACCATACGGTCAAGTGCACAAACATGTGCCTTGGCAAGGTCGGTAACATCGATATAGTCACGGATGCAAGAGCCGTCGGGTGTGTTGTAGTCGTTGCCAAAGACATTGAGTTCCTTGCGAATGCCCATAGCAGTCTGGCAAACGTAGGGCAGCAGGTTCTGAGGAACGCCACGTGGAAGCTCGCCGATTTCGGCTGTCGGATGAGCACCGATGGGATTGAAATAGCGAAGGATGATGGCATTGAAGCCTACGCCGGTATGGAGATAGTCCTTGATGATTTCCTCAGCAATCTGCTTGGTGTTGCCGTAGGGCGAAGTGGCAGGCTTGATGGGAGCATTCTCGTCGACAGGGCTCTGGTCAGGCTCGCCGTAGACGGTGCAGGAACTTGAAAAGACGAATCCCTTGAGATGGAAGTCTTCAGCAGCCTCCATCATGTTCATCAGTGAAGAGAGATTGTTACGATAGTAGAGCAATGGTTTCTGAACCGACTCTCCGACAGCCTTCGAAGCTGCAAAGTGAATGACACCGGCAATAGGTCCCTCTTTTTGGAAAGCCTGATAGACGTCACCCTTGTTGGTGCAATCAATCTGATAGAACGCAGGTCGTTTGCCAGTGATGCGCTCGATACCATCTACCACTGAAGCCTCCGAATTGGAGAGGTTGTCAAATATCACGACGTCATAGCCCGCATTCTGAAGCTCGACGCAAGTATGGCTGCCAATGAAGCCGCAGCCACCAGTAAGCACAATTTTATTAGCCATGTTATAATTATTATAAGGTGTTTCAATGCTGCAAAGATAGGCTTTTTTTCTGAAACATAAAAACATTTTCGTGCTTTTTTTGCCAAAGATGCTATTTTTTCTTGTTTTTGACAAATTCCTTATACAATAAAAGCGCGATGTTCACGTTTTATGGTTTAGATACTTTTTCGGATGCGACTAACAAAGGGTAATCATCAACTGCGCGCGCTCGGTCTGAGTATGGGATGTGCGATACTGTTCGGAAGCCTGGCCTATGGCTATGCTCCCGCAGGGATGCGTGTCGCCAGCCTGCCTCAGAGCCAGGATGTCCGACAGCAAACGCAAGCGGATGATGAAGAGACGGATTCGATATATCACAGCCGTTATCCCGTTGCGCCCACTACGCCCGACATGGCTCCCGATCTGGAGAAGGCTCATCCAGGAGACCTCAAGACTCCTGAAAACGTGAAGACGGTGGTGGAGTACGATTGGAAGAACAACCGCTACCTGATTAAGACGATGCTCGGCGAAAAACTGATTGGCAATCCTATACCGATGACGATGCAGGAGTACAGCAAGTACACCGAACGCCAGCAGCGCAGTGCCTACTTCCTCGATCAATACCATAAGGCAGTGGAGGAAGAAGAAGGAAAGGGAGAGTTTGACCTGCTCGACATGCAGTTCTCTCTCGGTCCTGCCGAAAAACTGTTTGGTCCTGGCGGCATTCGCGTCAAGACACAAGGCTCGGCATCTCTCTCGATGGGCATGAAGCATAACGTCGTCGATAATCCGACACTTTCCGAACGTGCACGCGACCAGTGGACCTTCGACTTCGACGAACAGATACAACTCAACATGAAGGCGTCCATCGGCTCGAAGATGTCGTTCGACCTCAATTATAACACGCAGGCGACCTTCGACTTCGATGCCACGCAGTTCAAACTTGCCTTCGCGGGCGAAGAGGACGATATTGTGCAGAACCTTGAGGCAGGCAATGTCTCGATGACTACCGGCAACTCGCTCATCTCGGGTGGTGCATCGCTGTTCGGTGTTAAGTCTCAACTGAAATTCGGCAAACTGAACATCACTGCTCTTTTGGCCAAGCAGGAATCCACTTCGAAGACTGTTTCATCGAAGGGAGGTGTGACCAAACGTACCTATGAAATCCTTCCCACTGAATACGACGAGAACCGTCACTACTTCCTCGGACATTATTTCCGCGATACTTACGACCAGAACATGGAGAAACTCCCGCTCATCTCCTCTGGCATCGAGATTACAAAGATTGAAGTGTGGATGACCAACAAGAGGTCGTCGTACGACAACGCTCGCAACATCCTTGCTTTTGCCGACCTCGGAGAAAGCAATCCTGACGAGATGCAGCATCCCGAATGGGCAACTTCGATGGGCACCAGTGCTCCATCGAATAACAACAATACGCTATATTCCACCCTACGAGACAATTATCCTGCCCTGCGTGACATCACTTTGGTGTCGAGCACCATACCAACCATTGCCATTCCCAGGTCAAGCGGAATGATGGAGAGCGGTGCAGACTACGAAAAGATAGAATCTGCGCGACTGCTTTCAAGTTCGGAATACTCGCTCAATTCTGCACTCGGCTATCTCTCCCTCAAGACGCAAATCGACGATGATTGTGTTCTTGCTGTAGCCTTCCAATATACCAAAGGTGGACAGACCTATCAGGTCGGCGAATTCAGTACTGACAATTCCGACGATACCTCAAAGACCCTCTATGTGAAACTGCTGAAATCGACAGCAGGCAATCCCGAGCATTCCATTTGGGACCTCATGATGAAGAACATCTACTCGCTAGGAGTCACCAATCTTCAGCAGTCGAACTTTACCATGCAGATCCAGTATCTCACCGATTCAGTCGGTGTCTATACCAACTACATCAACGAAGGTCCCATAGCCCAGCAACTCTTGATCAAGGTCATGAACCTTGACCAATTGAATTCCCATCAGGAACGTCATTCCGACGGACAGTTCGACTGGGTCGCAGGATATACCGTTCAAGCATCTACCGGCCGAATCATATTCCCTGTCGTCGAGCCTTTTGGCAGTCATCTTGCCAAGAAACTGGGCAATGATCCTGCCCTTGTCGCCCGCTATTGTTATCCGAACCTCTATTCGCAAACATTGACCGATGCCGAGCAGGATGCCGAACATAACAAGTTCCGCATCCGCGGTGACTACACGGCTTCGAGCGGTGCAGAGATCAGCCTAGGAGCCATGAATGTTGCCCGCGGTTCAGTACGCGTTACAGCAGGTGGTACTACGTTGACCGAAGGATCGGACTATACCGTTGACTACACCATGGGCATAGTCACGATTCTCAATGAGTCAATCATCGAGAGTGGAACCAATGTCAGCGTCAGCCTTGAAGACCAATCGGAATACTCACTTCAGCGCAAGACCATGATGGGCCTCGACTTGCAATACGACTGGTCGAAGGACCTCACATTGGGTGCCACAGTCATCAATTTGAGCGAGACGCCGCTGACCAGGAAAGTATCGATGTCGGAGATTCCGATCAATAATACCATCTACGGTTTCAATTTCAAATGGAACAAGGACTTCATGTGGCTCACCAATGCCATCGGTGCCATTCCTTGGATCAAAGCTACAGCTCCCTCCAACTTCAGCATCGAAGGCGAATGGGCCCAGCTCATCGCGAGCCACAGCAGCGAGATCGGCGACAATGGTTCGATCTACATCGACGACTTCGAGTCATCGGAATCATCGACCAACCTTGCTGTGCCCACACTCTGGCAACTCTCCTCCACCCCCGCCAACATCGAAGGCAGGGATGTGGGAGGTTCTCTATTCTCCACCGCATACAATGACCGTCGTGCACATCTTGCCTGGTACCGCATCGACAACCTCTTCACTTCTCAAACCAGCAACCTGACGCCTGCACACATCAAGAACGACCTTGTGCAACTTTGCGATCCACGTGTACGACAGGTTACCTTCGAGGAAATCTATCCCAACAAGGAACTAGAATACGGTGAGACGGGCATCCTCGACGTGATGAACCTCAGTTATTATCCACGCGAGCGCGGACAATATAATGTAAGTGCTTCACGCATACAAAGCGATGGCACATTGGCCAATCCTCAAGGCAACTGGGGCGGTATGATGCGAGCTATGGATGTGACCAACTTCGAATCTGCGAACTACGAATACATTGAATTCTGGATGATGGACCCATTCATCGAAGTCGAAGGGGACGAAACCTGGAAACCCAACGACGAAGGCAAACTCATTCTGCAACTCGGAGAAATATCAGAAGATATCCTGAAAGACGGGTACAAGTCGTTTGAGAATGGCTTGGACATCAATGGTGATCTCTCTGCTATCAAGGAGACCACTTGGGGACGCGTCTCGACACGCACCTCTACGGTCTATGCCTTCGACAATTCTTCCTCTTCTCATGCCGCACAAGACGTTGGTCTCGATGGACTTAGCACAACCGACGAAGCAAACTTCTCGACTTATCAGAGTTATGTGGATTCTCTTCGCCAGAGGGTTTCACCTGATGTCCTCTCTTCTTGGCAGAACGATCCGTATTCTCCTATCAACGACCCAGCAGGCGACAACTACCATTACTTCCGTGGCAGTGCATTGGACAACGGCAATGTCTCGATCCTGAATCGCTACAAGCATATCAATGGTGCTGAAGGCAACGCCCCATCGACATCCGACAACCAGGAGTCCTACAGCACTGCCTACAAGAGTACTCCCGACGTCGAGGATATCAACACAGACAATACGCTCAACGAAAACGAGCGATTCTATGAGTACGATATCGAACTGGTTCGTGGTCACATGAACCTCGCAGAGAACAAATATCTTGCCGACATCAGCACTCGTCAAGTACGTCTGCGCGATGGCCTTACCCACGAAGTGAAGTGGTACCTGTTCCGCGTCCCGTTACGTTCTCCAGACCGTAGGGAAGGAAACATCAGCAACTTCAAGTCCATCCGCTTCATGCGAATGCTCATGACAGGTTGGCAGGAAGCTCAGGTACTTCGTCTTGCCACCCTCGACCTCGTACGAAGCGACTGGCGCACCTATTCCAACGATCTCTCCGATCCAGGATATCCTCCGAGCAGCGACGCCCTCCTTTCTTCAAGCACCGTCAACATTGAAGAACATTCGGGTTCACTCCCCGTCAACTACGTATTGCCTCCCGGTATCTCGCGTATTGTGACGCCAGGCACCAATGCCGTTCAGCAAAATGAACAAGCTCTTGCGCTGAAGATCACGAATCTTGAGCCGCATGATGCCATGGCCGTCTATAAGAGTTCTGGCCTCGATCTTCGCCAATACGACAACCTCCAACTCTTTGCCCACCTCCATGCCAACGCTGGCGAGGAAGACCAGTTGCACGATGGCGACCTTGCCGTGTTCCTCCGTGTCGGCTCGGATTACAAGGACAACTACTACGAGTACGAAGTGCCTCTCCATAAGACACCTTCCGGCACCTATAACAACAACTCGTCGAGCGACCGTCTTCTCGTCTGGCCGGAAGACAACATGATCAATGTGGAACTCTCGAAGTTCACCGCCCTGAAGCGCGAACGAAATGCCAAGAAGGAACTGGGTGTCGATGGTGTAAGCTATACACTCGAATACTCAGTATATGACGAGGACAACAAGTCGAACCGCATCGCCGTGAAAGGTAATCCTTCACTAGGCGAATGTACTGTATTCATGATTGGTGTGCGTAACGTCGGCCGTAGCACCAAATCCGCCGTCGTATGGGTCAACGAACTCCGCACCGATGGTATGGACGAGAGCGGAGGTTGGGCAGCACGCGGCAACGCCACTTTGCGCATCTCCGACCTTGCTACCATCAACGGTTCAGGCTCTTACACCAGTGCCGGATGGGGCACGGTTGAGCAATCGACTGCAGTGCGTTCACTGTCGAAAGACTACGAATACAACGTCTCCGGCCAGACAGATATCGGCAAGTGGCTACCTTCGCAAGTCAAACTGCACGCACCTTTCTATTACAGTTACTCCAAGTCGGTGAACACGCCGAAGTACGATCCATACAACGAGGATCTTACCGTCGATGAGACACTCGACACCTATCCGACCGAACGCCAGAAAGACTCCATCAAGTCGCTCGTACAGACCACGGCAGAGACAAAGTCTTTGTCGCTGACCGGCGTTAAATTTGACGTCAAGTCGAAGCATTCGATGCCTTGGGATCCCGCCAACGTAACGATGGGGTATTCGCAAAACAAGCAGACCTCACACGATCCCACCACAGAGTACGAGTACAACAATTCGTACAAGGGTAACATCAACTATAACTGGTCGCCCTACTTCAAACCCTGGAAACCATTTGCTACCAAGAAGGGCAACAATGCGAGAAGCGGCAATGTGCAAGCTGGCAGAAACACGACTGACTCAAGAAAAGCTAGCGCAGCCAGCAGCAAATCGAACAGTTCGAACAGCAAGGCTCCTTTCAAGAAACTGAAGGACGACTTCCAATTCAATTGGCTGCCCAACAGCATCTCCCTCTCGGCCCAAGTCAACCGCACCTATCACGAAGAGCAACTCAGGAATATCGAGACCTACGAATCGGATTTCACCATCCCCGTCTCCTACACCAAGACCTTCACCATGCTGCGTCAGACCAGCATATCGTGGGACATTACCAAGACGCTGAAAGCCAATTTCCAATCAGCTTCCAATGCGCGTATCGACGAACCGGATGCACCAGTCAACCGCTATCTTTACCCCGATGACTATGAGCGCTGGAAGGACACCATCTGGACACAAATATGGAAGTTGGGCACACCTGTCGATTACAACCAGTCGTTCGACGTCTCCTGGACGATACCTATCAACAAGATTACCTGGACCGACTGGATCAACCTTTCGGCCAAATACAAGTCCACCTATCAATGGAATCGCGGCACCCAGATTGACGAGCAGACATCGACGGGCAATACCATTCAGAACAATTCACAATGGCAGTTTGATGGCAAGTTCAACCTTGAATCGCTCTACAACAAGTCGAAGTTCCTGAAGAAAGTGAACGACAAGTTCAAGGCGCAAAAGTCCACTGCCAACAATAATCGCAATCAAACAAGAAACAATAACAGCAGAAAAACTCAGAACGATACAAAATCGAAGGCAAAGAAGGACTTCAAGCAAGTGATTCAACTTGCCGGTAACGACACGACCATCGTCCTCAAGCACAACCTGGATACGCGTCGCATCATCGTCTCGGCCAAGGATACCGAAACTGATCACTCTTATCCGCTCAACTTCAAGAAAGTCGATAGGAACAACATCAGGATTACGGCCTCCGACAGTTCCAAGATCGAAGTGGTCATCAAGGCCGACAAGCCACTCGACGACCAAGCATGGTATAAGACGATGCAGGTAGCTTCACGTATTCTGATGGCCGTACGCAGCATACAAGTTGGCTACAAGCAGACACAAGACACCTATTTGCCCTATTTCCAATCGAATGTCGGTGACTTCTATGGACAAGGGCCAAGCGATGCAGGTCTCGTGCCTGGCATGGGCTTTGCATTCGGTTTCGAGAGTGGAGAATCTTTTACCGAAAAAGCCGCTCGCAACGGTTGGCTCATCGTCAACGACTCGCTCACATCGCCCGCAGTCTATAACTTCACCAAGGACCTCTCCTACTCGGCAGTCCTTGAACCTTGGACTGGCCTGAAGATCAACATCAACGGCACGTGGAAGAACAACGAGCGCAAGTCCAACCAGTTCATGTATCCCGACCTTCCGATCACTCGTTCAGGATCGTTCCAGATGACCACTATAGCTCTCGGCTCAAGCTTCGGAGGCAATGATGCAGGCGACAACTATTCGAGCGATGTCTTCCATCAGTTCATTCTCAATCGCGAAATCATCTACCAGCGTCTCCTTGCCAAATATGCAGAAGCCATCTTCCCGTCGGAAGGCGGATTCATCAGCAGTATGGTCAACAAGGATTTTGCCGGGAAGAATGTGGTCAGCTACAATCCAGAGACGGGACTTTATGAGCAAAATTTCGGAGCCTCCCGAATGAATTCAAGCGACATCCTTGTTCCCGCTTTCGTAGCAGCCTACTTGGGTGGTGATGCGCATACCGTCAGCCTCAACCCGATTCCAAAAATGTGGAAGGCATTACCCAACTGGAAAGTCACATACGACGGCTTACTCCAGCTCTTCCCGAAACTCTCGAAATGGTTCAAGACGATTCAGTTCAGCCATGCATACAACTGTACTTATGCCATTGGCAACTATCAGACCTACACCAACTACGTCGAATTGGAAGAAGGCCTTAGTTATACGCTCGATGTAACCAACAACTGCCCTCTCCCCTCGTCGGAGTTCGATATCGGAACAGTGACATTGACCGAAAGTTGGGCTCCCCTTGGAGGCGTGAATGCGACTCTTGTCAATGGCCTCACCGTAAGGAGCGAATACAAGCACACACGCTCCGTATCGCTGGCAATGTCGAGTGCACAGATTACCGAGAACGTTTCGAAGGATATGACTTTCGGACTCGGCTATAAGATTGTCAACTTCAACCAGAAGATTGGTATGCCTGCAGGAAATCAAAAGGGCGTGAGTCATGACCTCAACCTGAAATTCGACATGACCTACAAGAACCAGATGTCGCTGCTCCGTAAGATCACCGACGAATATACGCAGGCCACATCGGGCAACTCGGCTTGGTCATTCAAGTTCTCGGCCGACTACCAGTTCTCCAAGATGCTGCAGATGAAACTCTATTACGACCGACAGGTCAACACACCGCTCATCTCAACTTCATACCCCACTGTAAACAGCGATTTCGGCATGACTTTGACACTCCAACTCACCCGCTAAAATGCAAAACATGGGGGGCACAAAGGACTCTAAATCTACAAATCGGACATATTTCGCCAAAAAATATGCCCGTTTTTTTTGTTACGTAATAAATAATGAGTATATTTGCGCGCGATTTTTAACGCGTAATAAGCAATAAAAACAAGATATATTCTATGAACATTTCCTACAAGTGGCTGAAAGACTATCTGGAGTTCGACCTCACACCCGAGCAGACTTCGGCAGCCCTTACTTCCATCGGTCTTGAGACAGAAGGTGTCGAGGAGATCGAATCCATCCGCGGCGGTCTCAAGGGTCTTGTCGTCGGACAGGTATTGACATGTGACGTACATCCCAACTCCGACCACATGCACGTCACCACCGTGAATCTTGGCAACGCTAAGTGGGTAGCCGATGCCTATGGATCACTTTGCACACAAGACGAAGCCGGAAACATCATCGCACAAATCGTTTGCGGTGCTCCCAATGTGGCAGCCGGTCAGAAGGTCATCGTTGCTACACTCGGCACCACTCTTTATGACGGTGACCAGACTTTCACCATTAAGAAAGCCAAACTCCGTGGTGTAGAATCAAACGGCATGATCTGTGCCGAAGACGAAATCGGTGTGGGTACCGACCATGCTGGAATTATCGTTCTCCCCGCTGATACTCCTGTCGGTATGCCTGCCTCCGAGTACTATCACCTCGAAAGCGACTATCAGATTGCAGTCGACATAACACCCAATCGCATTGATGCAGCTTCACACTATGGTGTAGCCCGTGACCTTAATGCCTATCTTGGTGCTCACGACCTCCCTCACAAGCTCACCAAACCTTCGGTTGATGTGTTCGACAAGGTACATAGTTCCGATATGGCAGTCAATGTGGACTACAAGCCCATCACCATCAAGGTCGAGAATACCGATGCTTGCCCACGCTACTCTGGTCTTACCATCGCTGGAGTGACTGTCAAGGAGTCGCCCGAATGGCTCAAGAACCGACTCAAGTCCATCGGTCTGCGCCCCATCAACAACATCGTTGATATTACCAACTATATCCTCTTCGAGACTGCTGTGCCTATGCACACTTTCGATGCCGACAAGATCAAGGGCGGACAGATTGTTGTCAGAACCTGTGACAACGGAACTCCTTTCATCACTCTTGATGGCCAGGAGCACAAGCTTTCCGACAGCGACCTCATGATCTGCAATGCCGAAGAACCGATGTGTATCGCTGGCGTTTTCGGCGGACTTGAATCTGGCACGACCGAGCAGACCACCAATGTGTTCCTCGAGTGTGCCTGCTTCCATCCGACATGGGTACGCAAGACGGCACGTCGTCAGCAGCTTTCGACGGATGCCTCTTTCCGTTACGAACGTGGTGTCGATATCAACAACATCCCCTACGCATTACGTCGTGCAGCCTTACTCGTCAAGGAACTGGCAGGCGGCACCATCGTAGGCGACATCCAGGAGGTTTATCCCGTGAAGAATGTACCCGCTGTCGTTGATTTGACGTACAAGCGTGTCAATACGCTTTCCGGCATCGACATTCAGCCTGAAAGGGTAAAGCAGATCCTCGGACTTCTCGAAATGGAAATACTTTCCGAAGATGAAAATGGTGTCAAGATACAGATTCCTGCCTACCGTGTGGATGTCACCCGTGACTGCGACGTCATCGAAGACATTCTCCGCATCTATGGCTACGATCGAGTGGAACTCCCCGGAACCGTACGCACCAGCGCTGTCGGCAAGACAGCAACTGACGTTTCGAACAGCCTGCAGCAAATCATCAGCGAGCAACTCACTGGTGCCGGCTTCAACGAAATCTTGTGCAACTCTCTTACAGCCGAGGCATTCTATGAAGGCCTTGAGACCTATCCCCAGAGCAAACTCGTTCATGTGATGAATCCGTTGTCTAGCGACCTCAATGTGATGCGTCAGACACTTTTGTTCGGTGGTCTGCAGTCCATCAGCCGCAACATCAACCACAAGTCGCCTAACTGCCGCTTCTACGAGTTTGGAAATACTTCGTTCTACAATGCCGAGAAGCAGGCTGTGGTCAACGCTCAGGTTGCCAGCGGCGAAAAGACAGCTCTCGAAGTTCAGCAGGAAGGTCGTGCCTTAGCTGGCTATTCCGAGGAAAGCCACTTGGGACTTTGGGTCACCGGCAATCGTCATCAGGGTTCATGGGCTGTAGCCGATACAAAGGCTACCGTCTTCGAACTCAAGGCTGCCGTGCTCAACATCCTGCGTCGTCTCGGACTTGACACCGCACTTCGTCAAAAGCAGTTCAACTCCGACATCTTCGCTGTCGGTCTCGACATCACCAATCCAAAAGGAAAGGTACTCGCTACTCTCGGCATCGTTTCGAACAAGATTCTCACCCGCTTCGACATCGATCAGGAGGTTTGCTATGCCGACATCAATTGGAAGGCACTCATGAAGGATGCTGCCAAGGTGAAGGTCGAGCAGCAGGAGATTGCCAAGTTCCCGCCCGTCAAGCGCGATCTTGCTCTTCTTGTTGACCAAAGCGTTCAGTTCGCCGATATCGAGCGTATCGCCTACGACACCGAGAAGCGACTCCTCAAGAGCATCACCCTCTTCGATGTTTATGAAGGCAAGAACCTCCCTGCCGGCAAGAAGTCCTACGCCATCTCACTCATCCTTCAGGATACTGAGAAAACTCTCAACGACAAGGCTATCGATGCCACTATGCAGAAGTTCATCAAGATGTTCGAGACTAAACTTGGAGCATCACTCCGTTAATTCCAACAAAAAACAATAATAATAACCATACGAAATATAACTAAGAAAAATTATGGGAAGAGCGTTTGAATACCGCAAAGCGCGCATTATGGCGCGCAACAGCAAGAACAGCAAAATGTTCTCGAAACTCAGCAAGGAAATTACTATGTGCGTAAAGGCCTCTGGTCCTGATCCGGACAACAATAGCCGCCTGCGCACCCTGATTGCTACTGCCAAGTCGGCCAGTATGCCCAAGGACACCATCGACCGCGCCATCAAGAAGGGTAGCGACAACGATGCCGGCAACTACAAGGAACTCACCTACGAAGGATACGGTCCATTCGGCATCGCCATCGTGGTGGAGGCTGCTACCGACAACAACACCCGTACCGTTGCCAATGTTCGCTCCTACTTCACCAAGTTCGGCGGCACCCTCGGTACAACCGGTTCGTTGAGTTTCCTCTTTGCTCACAAGTCCGTATTCACAGTCAAGGCCAAGGAAGGTGTTGACATGGACGAGCTCGAACTCGAACTGATCGACTACGGTGTGGACGAAATCTACTTCGACGAGGAGGAGAATACCATCACTGCTTACGGCGAGTACGAATCGTATGCCCAGATGCAGCAGTACTTCGAGGAGAATGGTTTCGAGATCGTCAGCGCTGAATTCGTACGCATCCCCAACGACACCAAAGAAGTTACTCCCGAGCAGCGTGAAACGCTCGACAAGCTCCTTGCCAAGTTCGATGAGGACGAAGATGTGACCAACGTCTTCACCAACATCAAGGAAGAGGACGAGGAGGAATAATGACTCCGAGCCCTCCGAACTTTACTCCAGAACCACACATATTCGCGCGTACATTTAATATTTATGTCTATTCAACTACAAAAGATACAAGAACTGATCAAGAATCGCGAGACCGCACGTCTTGGCGGTGGCGAGAAGCGCATTGCGGCACAGCATGCCAAGGGCAAGCTGACTGCACGCGAGCGCATCGAGGCACTAGTCGATCCAGGCTCGTTCGAGGAGACTGATATGTTCCTGATCCACCGTTGCACCAATTTCGGCACTGACAAGTCTCACCCATTCGGTGATGGTGTCGTCACTGGTTCGGCCACCATCGGCGGACGACTCGTCTTCCTCTATGCCCAGGACTTCACGGTCAGCGGTGGCTCGCTCAGCGTCACCATGGCCGAGAAGATCTGCAAGATCATGGACATGGCCATGCGTGTAGGCGCTCCGTTCATCGGTCTCAATGACTCGGGTGGTGCCCGCATTCAAGAGGGTATCGCTTCAATGGCAGGTTTTGGTGAGATATTCGAACGAAACATCCTTGCATCGGGTGTCATTCCGCAAATCTCCTGCATTATGGGTCCCTGTGCCGGCGGTTCGGTCTATTCTCCCGCCCTCACCGACTTCGTGCTGATGGTCAAGAACACGTCCTATATGTTCCTCACAGGCCCAAAGGTCGTTAAGGAAGTGCTGGGCGAAGTTGTTGACCAGGAGCAACTCGGCGGTGCATCGGTTCATGCCACCAAGTCGGGCGTTGCTCATTTTGCTGCAGAAAATGAGGATGAAGCCATTGCAATGATTCGTCAATTGCTCAGCTATATCCCACAGAACAACATGGAGGAGGCTCCACGCATCGAATGCACCGATCCCATCGACCGCATGGAGGATTCGTTGAACGAAATCATCCCCGAATCGGCCAACCAAGCCTACGATATGTATCAGGTCATCGCCTCTATCGTTGACAATGGCGAGATGTTCGAAGTGCATGCAGGCTGGGCGAAAAATATCATCGTAGGCTTTGCCCGCATGAACGGACAGAGTGTAGGCATCGTTGCCAACCAACCTAAGGTTATGGCTGGTTGTCTCGACTCAAATGCTTCACGCAAGGCAGCCCGTTTCGTGCGTTTCTGTGATGCCTTCAACATTCCTCTTGTTACCCTCGTCGACGTACCTGGCTTCCTTCCCGGCACTGGACAGGAGTACAACGGTGTCATCGACCATGGTGCCAAGCTGCTCTATGCCTACGGTGAATCGACCGTTCCCAAGGTCACAGTTACACTCCGTAAGAGTTATGGTGGTTCCCATATCGTGATGAGCTGCAAGCAGCTTCGCGGTGATGTCAACTACGCTTGGCCCTCGGCCGAGATTGCAGTGATGGGTTCCGGTGGTGCTGTGGAAGTGCTCTATGGCAAGGAGCTCAAGGCAGCAGAGACACCCGAGGCCAAGGCTGCAATCATCCAGGAGAAGAAGGCTGAATACGAAAAACTCTTCTGCAATCCTTACGATGCCGCCCACAAGGGCTACATCGACGATGTCATCGAGCCACGCAACACCCGTTTCCGTGTGATTCGCGCCCTTGAAAAGCTTCACAACAAGCGTGTCGAGAATCCCGCCAAGAAGCACGATAACCTGCCGCTCTAAAAATGATGAAGAAAACAACAATAATTGCCGCCATGTTTGCCGGTGCAGCTCCCGCTGTGCTGGCAAACAATGCCGACAAATTTGCACAAAACGATCCCATCGGCTGGATGATGGCCGTCATCTCCATGTCGGTGGTATTCAGTGCGCTCGTCATCCTCTTCCTGTGCTTCAAGTACATATACCCTCTTTTTGCCATGCTCGGACTAAAGCTAAAGAAGTCTGCACATCGCAAGAAACAGTACGAGCAGATCACCGACCGTCGAGCCCAAATGCAGCGCAACATGAAGGTGGTCGAGAAATCTTCCGGCATGGAGATCGATGATGAAGAGCTCGCTGCAGCTATCGGTGTTGCTATCTTCCTCCATGAGGATGGTATGCACGACCAGGAGTCGAACATTCTCACTTTGACTCCCTCCAACAGCGCCTGGACAGGAGCCGGAAACAACCAGAAACGCTCGCCCATTCGACGCTTCTAAATCTTTTGAGATAATATTTGATGAAGACCTATAAAATGAAAATCAATGGCAACGAGTACAAAGTTGCCATCCAGGACGTTAACGGCCAGAACGTCGAAGTCGAAGTCAACGGCATAGCCTACTCCGTTGAACTCGACCAACCTGCTCGTACAGAACGTCCTAAGCCTGTCATCGTGCGTTCAACAGCTCCTGCTGCCACCACTGCTACGTCCACGACTTCCCAACCTAAGGAAGTGCATTCTACCGAGGGCGCTACCAAGTCGCCGCTCCCAGGTACCATCCTCAGCATCAACGTTACCGTTGGCCAATCGGTCAAGGCCAGTGATGTGGCTATCGTCCTCGAAGCCATGAAGATGGAGAACAATATCAACTGTGGTCGCGACGGTGTCGTCAAGGCCGTTTATGTACAAAAGGGGGACAATGTCCTCGAAGGCGCAGACCTTCTCCTCGTAGAATAATAAATGAGAATCAAGCGCATATATACGTTCATGCTGCAGACTTTTCTGCCGCTCTTCCTCATGACGTTCTTCATCTGCCTCTTCATTGTGTTGATGCAGTTCCTATGGCGTTATGTGGGTGACTTGGTCGGCAAAGGACTGGGCATCGACGTGCTTGCGCAACTTTTTTTCTACGCCTCGCTCACCTTTGTGCCGATGGCATTGCCGCTGGGCATCCTGCTGGCATCATTGATGACGTTTGGCAACCTGGGCGAGAGCCTAGAACTGCTGTCGATGAAGGCCTCTGGGATCTCGCTGCTCAAGATCATGAAGCCACTCACGGCCTTTATGGTAGTGCTGGCCATCGCCACCTTCTTCTTCCAGGACCGTGTGCTCCCGTTGGCCAATACGAAGATGTACTCCATCCTCATTGGCATCAAGCACACCTCACCTGAACTTGAGATTCCCGAAGGCATCTTCTACAAGGAGATCAACAACTACAACATCTACGTCGATCACAAGGACTACGACACGGGCATGCTCCACGGTGTCACCATCTATATCTTCGACGGTTCCAACATCGAAGATGCCACCGTCACCGTAGCCGATAGTGCAAAGATATCGATGGCCGAGACCGGCAAGCATCTCAAACTCACCCTTTGGAGCGGCCAACAGGTGGGCACCTTCAAGCAGGGAACGGGCAACAGCTACCAGCAACAGCAGAAGCATCCCAAGTATCGTCGCGAATCGTTTAGCGTAAAGGAAGTGTACATTCCCTACGACAATGGGTTTGACACCGACGAAGAGTCAATCTCCGACCGTCATGTCGGCAAGAACCTGGCTCAGCTTTCCCATTCAGTCGATTCCCTCAACCAGCGTATCGACTCCATCAACTACGGTTACGGCAAGAAACTGGTCAGCAGCATCTACTTTACTGCTGTACGCCAGCAGGTGCGCGACGATTCTCTTTACTTCGCCGAGAAGACTGAGAAACCGCAGAAGATGGTCATCGACCTCGACAGCATTTATGCGTCGCTGACGCCTGCACAAATGGAGAAACTGACCGAAAAGGCCACCAGCCGTGCCAAGAATGTCATTCAGACATTTGCCATCCAACGTGAGATGCAGACTTTCGAACAGAAGAACGTCAACTATCACGCCATCGAGATGCATCGCAAGTTTACCCTCTCCGTAGCATGTCTGTTGTTCTTTTTCATTGGTGCTCCACTCGGTGCCATCATCCGAAAGGGTGGCATGGGCATCCCGATCATTACGGGTGTCATCTTCTTCATCTTCTACTATATCATCGACAATACGGGCTATAAAGCGGCCAAGAACGGCATGATGCAGCCATGGTTTGGCACATGGCTTTCGTCAATGGTCCTTGCCCCCATCGGCATCTGGTTGACGTGGCGCGCTGTCAACGATTCGCCGCTCTTCGACTGGGACACCTACAAGATCCGCTTCACACAACTTTTGCGTAAAGTGATGCGTCGCAGTCGTCCCATCCTGGAGTTTGCCAAAAAGCACCGCGAGCAGCGTAGCAATCATAGTGCATTCTTCGGCCGCAAGTTCCGCAAGAGACATAATCCTTCAAACCCATTCTCATGAACCGATTTGTTCCTCTTCTCATCTCTTCTTCCATCGCCCTCGTTTCTAGTAACGCGTTGGCTCAGCAGACGTCCGAACACCTCGGCCGTGCTTTCCACGTGGTATCTACATCCAACGGGAACCTCCTGACGTGGCGCACCCTTCCTACTGACGACACCGAAAACATCAGTTTCCAACTCTCTCTCATCTCTGGCGATGGAAACGAAACAACCCTACTGATTGAAACCGGCTCTCCATCCTGCTTCCTCGACAAAGACAAGCACGAAGCCTATAGATTATCGGTCCTCAAGGATGGGATCATCCAAGAAGGCCAAACCAGTCTGACGACCTATCCTGAGGCTTCTCTGAGACAAGTGAAACTCAGTCGCCCCGAAGGCGGCAGCACTCCAAGCGGTAGTTACACCTACACTCCCAACGATTGCTCTGTGGGCGATGTTGATGGTGACGGCGAATACGAGATCATCGTTAAGTGGGACCCTTCCAATTCGAAGGACAACTCGCAGACGGGTTACACTGGCAACACCCTCTTCGACTGCTACGAAATCGTGGGCGAAGAGGTCGGCAAGCAACTTTGGCGCATCGATATGGGAAAGAACATCCGTGCAGGTGCACATTACACTACGTTCCTCGTCTATGATTTCGATGGTGACGGGAAGGCTGAACTTGTGGTCAAAACCGCACCAGGCACCAAGGACGCCACAGGAGCATACGTGAGTGAAGCCGGTATCGACAACAGCATCACTGGCATCACAACCAACGAGAAGGACTTCCGCAACAGCAACGGACATGTCATAGATGGAGAAGAGTTCCTCACCATCTTCAGCGGCGAAACGGGTCGTGCTCTGCAGACCATCTGGTACAATCCGAACCGTGGTATGGAAACGGGAAAGGCAAGTGCATACGGCACTTGGGAAACCATCATGGGTAAGAAGACCAACTACAACCGTGGCGAACGCTACAATGCCTGCGTTGCTTACCTCGACGGACTGGATCATCTTCCCTCCATCGTCATGCAGCGCGGTTACTACACCCAAGCCTATTTCTGGGCTGTCGATTGGGACGGCACCAACCTCACCACCCGTTGGCTCCACCGCGGACATACGGCATCCACTTGGGATGTCGTCGATGGCAGCGGCAACGTGACAGCATCGGGCTCCGGCAAGTCTTCCTACGGACAGGGCGTTCACGGCATCTCAGTAGGTGACGTCGATGACGACGGTTTAGATGAGATTGTGATGGGTTCGGCCACAATCGATCACGATGGCCAGCTGCTCTGCTCCACAGGCTTCGGCCACGGTGATGCTATCCATCTTGGCAAGTTTATCCCCGATCGTCCAGGTCTGCAAATCTTTATGCCCCATGAAGAAGCAGCGGCTGACTATGGCGATGACCTGCACGATGCAGCCACTGGCGAAATCCTTCATCGTGGTTACACCAGCAAGGACAATGGTCGTGGTCTTGCTTGTGACATGTTCTACAAGTTCAACTCATCCACAGGCCTTGACAACTATTATGGTTGGGAATTCTGGAGTGGTGCCGAAAGCACTCCTATCAATGCTGTATCAATGTCTGCTGTGGGATCAAAGCCCGACACCAACTTCCGAATCTATTGGAATGGTGACCTTTATGACGAATCCTTCGACGGCCAATTCAGCAGCAGCTCTAACACTTGCAATCCCCGCATCATTTCGTGGAATGGTTCCTCAACCACTACGACAAGATTGTCCACCTATGGCGGCAATCCACAATCGTGCAACTACACAAAGGCGACTCCTTGCCTGATAGCTGATATCTATGGTGACTGGCGCGAAGAAATCGTGATGTGGGATGCTTCCGACGAAGCCACCCTCGACATCTACAGCACCGTCACCACTACCCAATATCCCGTCCCCTGCCTTATGACCGATCACCTCTATCGCATGGGCATCGTGTGGCAGAATGCGAGCTACAACCAGCCTCCTCACCTCGGCTACTATCTGCCCGATATCTTCCACTGCTCTTACAAGGTTGTCGAAGGCGCGCTCGTAGATACTGTCGAAGTCGGACAAGCCTACAAACTCGTCATCAATACAAGATTAGTCGAATCGTGCACGGTCAACAACGATCTTCCCGATGGACTATCCTGGAACTATGACACCGAACGACAAACCCTCACCGTCAGTGGCACCCCGACAAAAGCTGGAACCACCACCCGACTATTCACACTTGCCGGCAAGTACAACACCTGCAAGGCTTCAGTGCGCTTTGTCATCCGAGAAGCCTCCGCATTGGATAAGGTAATAGAAAGCAACGATAAGAATAGTCCTAGATACGACCTGCTGGGTCGGCAAATAAAACAAGATCCCAACGGCATCTATATTCAGAACGGACAAAAAATAACTCGACAACAATAATAAAAGAAACTAAAGCAAAAAGGTATTTGTATGGAAAATTTATCAGCACGCCTCTGTGCATTGTCGCCATCAGCAACGTTGGCTATGTCACAGAAGAGTCAGGAACTCAAGAGTCAAGGCCTCGACATCATCAACCTGTCGGTGGGCGAACCAGACTTCTTTACTCCCGACCATATCAAGGAAGCTGCAAAAAAGGCAGTAGATGACAACTTCTCATTCTACACACCGGTGCCTGGCTATATGTCCCTCCGCGAGGCAATTAGCCGAAAACTCAAAAGTGAGAATGGTGTAGATTTCTCTCCGGCACAGATTGTTGTAGGCAATGGTGCCAAGCAAGAAATCTGCAATGTCATTCTATCAATCGTTGACAAGGGCGACGAAGTGATCATCCCCACCCCCGCATGGGTGAGCTATTTCGAAATGGTAAAACTGGCCGAAGGCGTCAACGTACCCTTCCTTTGCGGCCAGGAGCAGGACTTCAAGATTCTGCCCCACCAGCTCGAAAGCCTCATCACTCCACGCACCAAGGCTTTCCTCTTCTGCTCGCCCTCCAATCCTACGGGTGCCATCTACACCAAGGAGGAACTGGCGGCTATCGTTGAGGTACTTGCCAAGTATTCGAAAATCATCGTCATTGCCGACGAGATTTATGAACATATCTGCTATAGTGGACAACCCACGTCCATCGCCTCCTTCCCCGAGATGAAGGATCGTGTAGTCATCATCAATGGTGTGTCGAAGGCCTATGCGATGACAGGCTGGCGCATCGGCTTCTGTGCTGCTCCTGCCTATATTGCCAAGGCTGTGAGCAAACTCCAGAGCCAATACACCTCCGGATGTTCGAGCATCGCTCAGAAGGCTGCCGAAGCTGCCTACAACGGCCCTCAGGATTGTGTCGAAGAGATGCGTCAGGAGTTCGAGCGTCGTCGCGACCTCATCTGCTCTGCTGTACAGGACATCCCAGGTTTCCGTCTCGATAAGAAACCCAGTGGTGCATTCTACATCTTCCCCGATGTCAGCGCCCTCTTCGGTAAGCAGACACCCGATGGCAAGGTAATTGCCAATGCCGACGACGTAGCCATGTACCTGCTCGAAACTGGTCATGTGGCAGGTGTGAGCGGCGAAGCCTTTGGCGACCCCTCCTGCATTCGTTTCAGCTACGCCACATCGCAAGCCAAGATCTCCGAGGCCATGCGCCGCGTCAAGGAGGCTCTGGCTAAGTTACGTCCATAAGGAAAGTTTTACTACCCTTTTACTACCTTTAATAAATCTATAAATGTTCAAGATCACCAAATACGTTTGCCTGGCATTGTGGGGCCTCTTCATCCTCGGTCTTCTGATCGGAGGAGGAGTCCTTTGGGCCATCTCAAATGGTTACATTGGCGAGATGCCATCCATCGAGGAACTTGAAAATCCTCAGAGCAAGTATGCCACCATCGTCTATTCGGCCGATTCCGTCGAACTGGGTCGTTTCAGCCGTGCCAAGGAAAACCGTGTCTTCATCAATTACAACGAGTTGTCGCCCAACCTGATCAATGCGCTCGTAGCTACCGAGGACGCACGTTTCCTCGACCACTCCGGCATCGACATCAAGGCCCTCTTCCGTGCGGTATTCAAGACGGTTCTGCTCCACCAGCGTTCGGCAGGTGGCGGCTCCACCATCACCCAGCAGCTTGCCAAGCAGGTCTATACCAAGGAGGTGGCTTCGAACATCTGGGAACGTGCCATGCAGAAACCCATCGAATGGGTCATTGCTGTGAAGCTCGAGAAGCTCTACACCAAGGAGGAGATCATCAATATGTATCTCAACCACTTCGACTTCTGCTACAACGCTGTCGGCATCCGTTCCGCTGCCCGAATCTATTTCGACAAACTCCCTTCCGAGCTTGATGTCGAGCAGTCGGCTATGCTCGTGGGGATGTTGCAGAACCCTTCGCTCTACAACCCCATCCGTCGTCCAGAAAAGACCAAGAACCGCCGTACAATTGTGCTCAACCAGATGTACAAGGCCGGCTATCTCACCGAAGCCGAATACAACGACTACAAGGAACGCCCACTCCTGCCCCAAACCGACAACAAGGGCAACTATAAGCTCGCTCACTCGGCTGACCACAAGGAAGGTATGGCCCCCTACTTGCGCGAATATCTGCGCAAAATCATGCGTGCCAACAAGCCCAATCGCTCACGCTACGCATCGTGGCAGGATCAGCAGTTCTACGACGATTCCCTCGCCTGGGAGACCAATCCACTCTATGGTTGGTGCAACAAGAACAAGAAACCAGATGGTTCGCACTACGATCTTACCACCGATGGACTGCGTATCTACACCAGCATCAACTCTCACATGCAGCAATATGCCGAGGAAGCGCTTGTTGCACATCTGCGCGACTACCTGCAGCCCGCCTTCACCAAGGAGAAGCAGAATCAGCCCAATGCTCCCTATAGCCGCCGACTCTCCGAAGATGACGTAAAGAACTCCCTGCGCCGTGCCATGAGACAGTCCGAGCGTTACACCACTATGAAGTCCAACGGCTACTCGACCGAAGACATCGAAAAGGCTTTCCAAAAGCCCATCGAAATGAAGCTGTTTTCATGGGAGGGTGAAATCGACACCATCATGAGCCCTTGGGACTCATTGCGTTGGCAGAAGCAGTTCCTACGTGCCGGCTTCCTTTGCATGGACACCCTTGGTTATGTCAAGGCCTATGTAGGCGGTCCCGACTTTGCCTTCTTCCAGTACGACATGGTGACGGCAGGTCGTCGTCAGGTAGGTTCCACCATCAAGCCTCTGCTTTATACACTGGCCATGGAAGAGGGACGCACGCCCTGCGATGAGGAACTCAACACTCAGCCTGTGCTCTACGATGCCATCGGACGTCCCTGGACCCCACGCGATGGCGGCAAGCAGCGCATTGGCGAGATGGTCACTCTGAGATGGGGCTTGATGAGATCCAACAACTGGATATCCGCGCGTGTCATGAGCCGTATGACACCAGAACATTTCGTCGATTTCCTCCACTCGGCTGGCGTTCGCAACCGCCTCGATCCCGTGCTCTCGCTCTGCCTTGGTTCATGCGATATCTCCGTCGAGGAAATGGTCACCGCCTACTCAGGCTTCCCCGGACACGGTATGCGTAGCCAACCGCTCTACGTCGTTTCCATTTGTGACAACTCCGGTATGGAACTCACCCACTTCACCCCCGTCCGCAAGGAGGTCTTCTCGGCCGAAGCCTACTACAAGATGCTTCCCATCCTCCGCGATGTGGTCGACTATGGAACGGGTGCACGCATCCGCAACCGTTACGGCATCACCGCTCCAATGGGTGGAAAGACGGGTACCACCAACGACAACTCCGATGGTTGGTTCATGGCTTTCACTCCTGGACTCATCGGTGGCACCTGGGTAGGTGGCGAAGAACGAACGATTCACTTCGATCGCACTTCCGAAGGACAAGGCGCATCGATGGCCCTGCCCATCTGGGCAATGTTTATCAAGCGCGTGCTCGCTGATCCTACCCTCCCATACTCGTCGACCGATACCTTCTACTATCCTTCGGGCTACGACCCCTGCACTGTCGAAGGTGCCTTCGAGCATGAGGAAGAAGCTCCCGAGTCGGATAACAGTTTCTTTGACTAAAAAATATAAGGGGATCCCCTTTTATAACTTTTTTCAATAACATTATTAACCATTAATCAACAATCTGCTCTATGAAAAAGTACTTTGCAGAATTGGTTGGCACCTTCGTGCTTACCCTTCTTGGCTGCGGCACCGCTGTCAGCCTCAATTGTGGCATCGACACTGCTTCTGTTGTGGGCACTGCCCTTGCGTTCGGTCTTGCTGTAGTAGCCATGGCTTACACCATCGGCGGCATCTCCGGTTGCCACATCAACCCAGCCATCACCCTTGGCTGCCTCATCTCCGGTCGTATCTCCGGTAAGGATGCCTGTGGTTACATGGTATTCCAGGTTATTGGTGCCATCCTTGCTTCCTGCGTACTTTACCTCTTGGTTTCCACTTCTCCCGAACTCGCTTTGGGTACTAAGACTGGCGCCAACGCTTGCGCTGGCACAGTCACCAACGGCCTCATTGCCGAAATCGTGCTGACCTGCCTCTTCGTGCTGGTAGTTCTCGGAACGACTGATGCCAAGAAGGGTGCCGGCAACTTTGCTGGCCTCGCCATCGGTCTCTCCCTCGTACTCATCCACCTCGTAGGCATTCACTACACGGGCACCAGCGTTAACCCCGCTCGCTCCATCGGTCCTGCCCTCTTCGAGGGTGGCAAGGCTCTCAGCCAGCTCTGGGTATTCATCGTTGGTCCATTCGTAGGTGGTGCCCTTGCTGCATTCATCTGGAAGCTCATCGGCTCTGACGACGAGAAGTAATTCACATCATAACCATGCCCTGCCACATCTGTTGGCAGGGCTTTTTCCTTCCTATGAAAAGAGATATCAAGAAAATCGTCCTCACTGGAGGACCCTGTGCAGGCAAGACAACTGCCTTAGTACGCATCAACGAGTATTTATCCAACCTCGGTTACAAAGTATTCATTGTGCCCGAAATTCCCACCATGGTCACTGCATCAGGGTGGAGTTATCTGACCGACAATCATGACTTCTACTACGAGGGAGAGAAGATCATCCTCGAACTCCAGCTCGAAATGGAAGACAAGATGCAACGCCTGGCCGAGACGTGCACCGAACCCTGCGTCATCGTCTGCGACCGAGGTGCCCTTGATATCTCAGCCTACATCTCACCTGAGATGTACGACGAACTCTGTGCCGCTTGTCACACCAGTGTCGAAGAGCTACGTCATGGCGGACGCTATGATGCTGTGCTCCATCTCGTTTCGGCAGCCGATGGTGCAGAATCATTCTATACTACTGCCAACAACGCATCACGCTATGAGAAGGCCGACGAGGCAGGTCTCAATCTGGCACGCCAGCTCGACAAGAAGGTCATTCAGGCATGGACCGGACACCCTCATCATCGCGTTATCGACAATCGCAAGGACTTCGAGCAGAAGCTCAACCGTGTACTCTACGAGATCAACTCCGTCCTTGGTTTGCCACAAGCCATTGTTGAAGAGCGCAAGTACATCGTCGAACTCATTGGCGAACTTCCCAATGACTGCGTCGAAAGCTACATCCAGCAGACCTATCTCTCTTCCGAACCCGGCTCCGAAGTCCGTATCCGTCGCCGCACATCGGGCAATCATGTCATCAACATTCACACCACTCGTCGCCGCATCTCGACCAGCGAAGAAGTGGTCACCGAGCGTCAGGTATCCAATGCCCTTTATGAGACGCTCCTGTTGCAGGCCGATCCCTATCGCCATACCATCAGCAAGCGTCGCAAGAGCTTCATCGCAGGCGGTCAGTTCTTCGAACTCGATGCCTACGAAGCACCGCACGAAGGTCTGATGATCCTCGAAACCAAAGGCATCGCCTGCCACGCTGACCTTCTTCTCCCTCCCTTCCTCCGCATCGTCAAGGACATCACAGGCAACTTCGACTACTACAACTACAATCTGGCTTTACGCAAGTAAGAAAAAAGCGTCTCGCAAAGAGGCGCTTTTTTCTGTCTATAACTGTTCTTTTTTCAAAGGCTTATCAGGAACTGCTCGCCCCATGGAACCAACAAGTCATGTCCTTCGGGATTGAGATGGGCACGGTCCCCGGGATGCTGGAAGTATTTCTTGCGAAATTCAGGATTCTCAACCTCGATACCGCTCGTTGTGGCAGCGTTGAGGAAGGGGAAGCCATGACGCTCGCAGGCCTCCTGAATGGCACGAATTACAATGGGGAAGCCTTCACTCGACAAGTTCCATGGCGAAACGACGGCAATCTTGGCATGCGGATACTTCTGGCGAAGTCCTACGTAGAAATCCTCAAGGTGTTCAAGGAAGGGGACAAGAGAATCGGCGCTTTGCTTTATAAAGTTGGCATCATTATGCCCTGCCACAACAAGCACATAGTCGGCATCATCGGCCATATCGGCATAACGCACATAGAGTGCCTTGCCGAAATTGCGGTTAGTACGATCGAAGGCGATGGCGCCACCGTTGCGACCATAGTTGTTGTAGGTCATCCCGTGACGGGCAGCCACCTTGTAATGCCAGGCATTCTCGTAGGGTTGGCGATGGTTCGCGACATAGCTGTCGCCAATAATGTTGATGGTCTTTCCTGCCAACGGGTCCTCCTTTATGGGTTCGATAGTGATTGGTCCACCATAGGGATTGAAATCGCACAACAGGTCATCGCCCTTCAGTATCAAAGGTAGGTTCTTGCCTTCCTGCACCGCACGATAGCCGAACACCTTCTTCGCGGCCTTGCTCCCAGGTTTGGGCATTCCGCTCACCTTCAAGGTCAGTTTCTCGCTGAAAAGCACAGGGTCCAAATCCAGCGAAGGAGTCACTGTGATGATTCCCTTCTTTTTCACCACATCCAGTTTCACGGCATCGCGCTCTGTCACGTATGCCCCCACCTTCGCAAAGGTCTCGGTCCAGATGGTATCGCTCTTGTAGGCCAGTTCGCGGAAAAGGTCCCACAGGATCCAAGGCTCTTCCCAGCGGTCCCAAGCCGAATAGATGCCATGGCTCATCGTCACGCCCCAGGCGCGTTCGTCAATCTGCTGACGGAGCCATTGCTGGATACTCTCTCGGGTCTGGTGGCTGTTGGCTTGGCCCAAACCGAATTGATACTCACGATTGCAGATCCTTCCCTCCATCGTTGCCGTTCGCACGCGGTCATCCACAGCATTGTAGGGATAAATGAATGTCACAGGGCGCTTACCCGTCTCCTTTTCTATGGCAGAATCGTTGCGGGCAATCTCCATGCGCAAGGAATCATCGCTCAGCGTGGTCAGCTTGGGATGCGACCACGAATGATTGCTCAGTTCATGGCCCGAACGAACCAGCGAGCGGCATTCTTCCCACGTCATGCGTGGCGAATAATGGTCATCCAGATCACCAATATAGTATCCGTTGATGGCAAACGTCGCCTTCAGCGCATAGCGATCCAGATGCGGAGCAATGAGCGTATAATCCTCCTGCACCCCATCGTCAAACGTCAAGCTCACCGCGCACACGCGATCACCCTGATATCGTGCCACACTCACTTCCTGTGCCGATGCGAACATACCTATCGAAAACATAAAAAAGAAAGAAAAGATGCGTTTCATATCTGAGATTGATTATTTGGTCGAAATGTCTGCTGCAAATATATGAATAAAAAATCGAAATGCCAAAAAAATCAGCGGGAAAGTGACTTCCCCGCTGATTTTTGTCGGATTACAATCGGCTCTTCTCGTCATTTCCTGCACCCGTGCCTCGGTACTTCGAACGGGTGACGTTGAAGTTGTACGATAGGGAGATGCCCACCTGCTGTGTGTATTGATATACATCCTGATCGGTCTTGCCGATGGCATAATACGTGGTGACCTTCGTCCTCGATGTGCGGAAAATGTCGTTGGCATAAAGCGTGCCCGTCAGCCGTCCCTTCCAGAAGGAAGTCTGCAGTCGGGCATTCACCGCAAAGTTGCTGCCGCGATACATGAATCCCCAATGGTTGCTGCCCGTATAATTGACTTGCAAAAGCGCTTTGGTGCTGGGACTGACCACAAACCAGCTCATCAGGTCGAAACTGAATTCGGGCTTGTCCAGTTTCTTGGGCGCACCATACGCTTCGGCATCGAACATCTGCTGATAGTAATGCAGCGTGGCAGTAGGCTGCCAGAATCCCACCTTTGGCGAAGCGACGAGGGTGGCATAGACGCGATCCTGATGGTCGAAGTTGACAGGCTGAAATATACAAATCTCTTTCTCCTCGTCATATACTCTGCCTATGTGGGTAAAGAGGTCGTTCTCACGAGTAAAGCCGCTGACAAAAGTCAGCCACGAATAAGTCAGGTTCAGGTCGATGCTCTGACGTACCGAAGGACGCAAAAGCGGATTGCCGCCCTCATAAAACATACGGCTGTCATAGACGATCATCGAAGTCAGCATATTGTAGGGCGGGCGGGTAATGCGCTTACCGTAGCTCAGCTGGGCGCTCCACTTCTCCTTCTGCCACGCCACCGACAGGTTGGGGAACCAGTCGTTATAGGTTCGGCTGGGCTCGGCCTGCCAGGTGTCGAACGAGTAGTAGTCAGCCGAAACATGCTCATAACGCAAGCCAGCATTCAGCCGCCACGGCCCTATCTGCATCTCGTATTCAGCAAAGCCAGCAATGTTCTTTTCCTTCATCTCGTTATCCGATTCCGGGATGATGTTCTCTTGATTGACATTCTGGCCCTGACTCTGGGTTGAAGTAATTTCCGATCCGCCACTCAATACGCCTTTCCCGATGGGATAGGTCAGCACCAGCTTGCCTGCAGTCATCCGACGGTCCTCCCTATTGATCGAAGTGATGGTGCGGTCGCCCAATTCCTCGCTGAACTCCCGCTGGTCGAGATGATCCTCCGATGCACGTCGCAGCATAGTTGCATTCAAGTCAATGCCCAATTTCCCGACCTTTCCCACATAGTACGTATTCAGTTCCCAGACGGGTTTGTCAAGTTCATCGATATCTGTTTTCAGACGAACATCTCCGTAATAGGCGCCGTTCTTCTGGTAGTGCTGCGTCATATCAGACTTGAAGCTGTTGTCAAGCAACTTTTGCGACGAGAAACTCAATCCGACCGAATTATCCGTATTGAAGTCATAGCTTACACCAGCCTGATAGCGAAACTGAGTCCAACTGCTCCTGACAGGCAAATCGGCACGAACGAGGAACTGGTCTTTCTTGATGTGCAGCTCCTGAATGAGGTCCTGGTCATTGCTGTAGTGGCCATAGTCGAATGCCACATTGCCAGAAACCTCCAGCCCGCCCGTGCGGTACTTCAAGGTCAGGTCGTCGTAGTTGTTCCACTTGTTGTTGCGCGAAGTCTCGCTGTAGGCCTGCACGCCAAAGCCGTCGCCCTGTGGCCGGATAGTGCGGATGCGGATCACGGCATTCACCTCGGCATTGTACTGCGCTCCGGGGGCGGTGATGATGTCGATGTGCTTGATGTCATTCGACTTGAGCTGCTTCAATTCCTTGGCATCGCTCACTTTCTTGTTGTTGATGTAAATCTCAGGCTCGCCCTTCGACAGGACGGTGAATTCACCATCGCGACCCTGCACCATCGGCAGCATCGAGAGCAGGTCGTCAGCAGTCCCCACGTCATGCAGGAGCGAGTGCTCAACCTCTACCGTCACTCCGCCCGATGTCATCCTGTATTGCGGCACCGAACCTTTCACGGCTACATTGCCGATGGTGTGCGTCTCGGGTTGCAGCGCGATGGTTCCCAGGTCTTCTCGTTCGGTGCGCTGCCAGACGGTCTTGTAGCCGATGTAGGTGATGCGGGTGAGCACATCCTTCCGGTCGATGGGAATGACAAAGAGTCCGCTCTCGTTCGAAACGCCGCCATTGAGCAAAGTGGAATCCACAGGATTGAGCACAGCGATGTTGGCCAAAGCCAGAGGCTGGTTGTTTTCATCGGTGATGATGCCCGTGAGATGACGATTGCTTTTCTGCACACATTCCACATAGATCTCACGTTCTGCCCGATGGATAGTCATTCGGATGGGATAGAACCCAATCATCTGACGAATAGCCTCGGGCACCGTCTTTTCCTCGATGCGGGTCGTGATACGAAAGTCCTCCAGATCATTGTAGAGGAAATTGATCGTATAGCTCGATTGCGCGTCATTCAGTTGACGCAATGCCTCGTCAAGCGGCATATTATTGAATTCGCGCGTGATACGCTGAGCCTGACTCGTGAAAACAGCTACGAAACAGGCCATAATGAAAAACAGTCGTCTCATAGTTTATTTCACGATTAGCTTGTTATCATTCAGTTCTATGGTGATGCTCTCGAAGAGGTTGAGGCGTCGCAAAGTAGCATCCAAAGTCTCATTCTTTTTCCACACGAAATAGAAACGCAACTGACGTGCGTCGTCATTTCGGAACTCCACCTCCTTGCCATAATAGGCAGCTATCTGCGTCAGCATTTTCTCCAACGGCACGTTGTCGAACACGATTGGTTCGCCGACGTTTTTCCCATCTTTTTGTTCTTCGACGTCCGAAGTGGATGTTGCCGTTTCTGTTTTTACGGTCTGTTCAATTTCAGGCTCATTGTTTGGACCAACTATAGTCCGAACGATATGAATGGCAGCGAAGGTCACTCCAGCCATCAAGAGGATACCAACGATACTGGCAGCCACCTTGAAGAACATTCCTCGCTGGGGACGATCCATTTCGGCAGTATGTTCACCTACAAACTTCTTCCATTCCTCATTGACGGCAACGTCTTCCTCATCAACCTCGCGTTTCATCAAGGCACGTTTAGTCTGTGCCAGCTGCTCCCTGAGCTCAGCCAGCTCAGGGTCGTCGGCGAGCATCTGCTTCAACTGCTCTTCCGAATATTTTTCGGGGTGCTCCTGCATCGAGAGCAGGAGATCAATCTTGTCCTTTTTCATAATGTTTATCGTTTTACTTGTTTTTGCTGAAATACTCCTTGATGCGATGCATTGATTGCCACAGATGGTTATACACCGTGACCTTGCTCACTCCCACTTCCTGGGCGACTTCCTCGTAGGTCATCTCCTGCAGGAAACGCAATCGCAGGATTTGTTGGCTCAAGGGCGGCAATTCCCGTTCGATGTACTGCATCAGTCGGTCAAGCCGTTCATCCTCGTTTCGGGCAATGATGTGCCGTTGCTTCAACTCTTGCGAAAACAGTTTCTCCACCTGTTCGCGAACCGACTTGTGGCTGAGCACATCCAGACAGCGATTACGTACTGCCATCATCAGGTAGCTCTCCATCTTGTCGGGCTGCACGGAAGGATTGCTATGCAGCAGGCGGACAAACACGTCGCTCACCACGTCCTTGCTTTCGTCCGCATCGTAGAGTATCGTCCTTGCCAGACGATACATCGCAGCGTAATGCTGACGGAATAAGGTCTCAATTTCTTTCTGTGTCATAAAGTCTTTTTACTTCAAAGACGTTTCAGCGAACCGAAAAACTAAGCAAAACGATTTTTTTTTGTGGACAAATATAGTTAATTATTGTTAGAATGATGAAAATTGCGTTGTTTTTTCCTTTATAAAGCCGATTTTTCCTCTAAAAGTTGCCAAATTGTTTTTTTCTCGCTATTTTTGCACATAAATTAAGATTAAAAAATGTCCGAACATCTTGAAATATCCGCTGGTAGCAAACGCGAGAAGTACGAAGCACTCCTCCCTCAGATCGAAGCTGTCGTAGCAGCTGAGAGCGATCCCATCGCCAACATGGCCAACGTGGCCTCCATGCTCCACGAGACTTTTGGTTTCTGGTGGACTGGATTCTACCGTGTACTGGACGATATGCTCGTCCTCGGACCTTTCCAAGGCCCGATGGCATGCACGCGCATCCGAAAAGGACGTGGCGTGTGCGGTACCTCCTGGCAAACCAATCAGACGCAGGTTGTCCCAGACGTTGACCAGTTCCCTGGCCACATCGCATGCAGCTCTGCTTCCAGAAGCGAGATTGTCGTGCCCCTCCACAATGCAAGTGGCGAAGTGACTGGAGTCCTCGACATCGATAGTGCCGAACTCAACACGTTCGACGAAACCGACCGCATCTATCTCGAACAAGTCGCAAACCTGTTCCATTAATCCTAAATCACGGCAAACATTCTGTCGGCCGACAGAGTACTCCATCCTATCGCAACAAGCATCCTGTCGGCCGACAGAGTTCTCTATCCAATCGCGCAAGCATTCTGTCGCCCGTCAGAGTGCAATTTCCAATCGAAGCAAGCATTCTGTCGCCCGTCAGAGTACTCAATCCAATCACGGCAAGCACTCTGTCGGCCGTCAGAGTACTCCATCCAATCGAAGCAAGCATCCTGTCGCCCGTCAGAGTACTCTATCCAATCGAAGTAAGCATCCTGTCGGCCGTCAGAGTACTCCATCCAATCGAAGCAAGCACTCTGTCGGCCGTCAGAGTACTCCATCCAATCGAAGCAAGCACTCTGTCGGCCGTCAGAGTACTCTATCCAACTGCGCTAGCATTCTGTCGGCCGTCAGAATGCAATAAGACGTAGAAGATCGAAAATATGTAATGATTACCGTCTTTCCGACAAAGGATAATCGCTGGTCCCAAATATCAAAAAGCGATTTCCCACCGTCGCATGTCCCCCAACAAACGTTAAATGACATCATCCAATCGCTGCATGTCCCCCAACGAACATAAGCGGACATTTTCCAATCGTCGCATGTCCCCCAGCGAACGTAAGCGGACATCATCCCGTCGCCGCATGTCCCCCAGCGAACGTAAGCGGACATCATCCCGTCGCCGCATGTCCCCCAGCGAACGTAAGCGGACATCTTCCCGTCGCCGCATGTCCCTCTACTAACGTAAGCGGACATCTTCCAATCGTCGCATGTCCCTCTACGAACGTAAGCGGACATCATCCTGTCGCCGCATGTCCCTCTACGAACGTAAGCGAACATCTTCCCGTCGCCGCATGTCCCCCAATGAACGTTAGAGGATATGCTCCGACAGAATTATGTCCCCCAACAAACCTTGGAGGACATGCCGTGCTAATTTTTTTTCCCTCTCTTTTCCGTCCTTTTCAATTCCTTCGTTTTAAAGAGAAGGCGCAGCACCACACGATGCAGCGCCTAATTAATGTTCCACGATGCCAGTGCCGATGATGAACGAGCCAAAGGCGGCATAGGTGCTGATTTCGCGAGGCTGCGAGATGTATTCCTCATAACTGCCCTTTATACCAATGCTGCTGCAATCGATGAGGTTGTAGCCGCCATCGCTATTGCGAACTGCCTTGCGAACAATGCCCTGATAGGCACGATCAACCACAGGCTGATAATCGGCAGCAGGAATGTAACCCTTGTTGATGGCTGTCTGAAGCAGATAAATGAACATCGCAGAGCCCGACGTCTCGTTCCAATTGCCATCCTCATTGGGTTTATCGACGACCTGACACCAGAGCCCAGTATGAGAATCCTGACAGTCTTTCAGCCCTTGGCAAAGGTGGCGCAAAGCATCCATCAATTGCTCTCGTCCCGGCTCATCTTCTGGCAGATAGTCGAACACATCGGCCAACAATACTGCACCCCAGCCTAATCCTTCGCTCCAAACCTCGGCCGAATGTTTATCCTCCTGCTTAGCCCAACCGCCCTTGCCTTGCTCTGCCCAACCATGATAAAACAAGCCATCGGGACGACCACAAAGCTGAACCAAGCCTTGAATCTGACGGACAACCTCTGCATAATCCTCGGGATGCCCCATCGTCTTGGCATAACGGGCAAGAAATATTTGTCCCATAAAAACGCCATCGACCCATAGTTGCGGAATAGTGACAGAGTGATAGAAGATGCCATATGCATTGCGTGGATAGTCGTCGAAACCTCGCCGGATAGTTTCTGCTGCTCGAGCATAGCGCTGCTCACCAGTAAGTTCGTAAAGCAAGAGACAAGCATAGCCTGGCAAGAAGTTGTCAAGTGCCCGTGGGGTGAACCCTGGCACTCGGCCTTCAGCATCGACATTCTGGTCAACATAGCGTCGCACATAGTTAAAGTAAGTGGAATCGTTGGTTATCCGCCACAGTTTTTCCATGGCAAACATGATATAGCCAGCCTGCCAGGTGAAATGATTGTTTTGTTTGCCCCAGCGGATGACATCGGGATCTGGATGATTGATAATGAAACTCGTTGCCACCTCCTCAGAATAGATACGGGAAGCTGCTGTAGCATTAGATAGACACAACGTAAATACGATAGCGAGCAGAAGACTTAAACGCATATTACTGATTAATTAATGTGATTGCGCAACAAAGATACATATTATTTAATTATAAAAGACGTTTTAATGGTAGATTTTTAGGATTTGGCGGAAATCTGTATGATGATTGACACTTTTTCGTACTTCCACAACAAAAATATAGGCATAAAAAAAGAGACCCGAGTTAAAATAACTCGAGTCTCATGTAAGGTGGCGGCTTCCTACTCTCCCGCTTTCGCAGTACCATCGGCGTTACAAGGTTTAACTTCTCTGTTCGGAATGGTAAGAG
>ONNR01000003.1 GCA_900319235.1 uncultured Prevotellaceae bacterium | reverse complement strand
AGTGGGCTCGTCGTTGCGCGACTTGAGTTCGGCAACTTTTTCGAGGAGCATCTTGCGGTCGTGCGCCGATTGGTTGAAGGGATACCTGCCGTTGCGGAGCACGGTGCCGTTGCGATAGGCGTAGGGAGTGATGCCCAGGCGACGACGGAAGACCGAGATGAGATAGTTCTCGCTACTGAATCCGGTGCGCCTGGCCACTTCGGCCACCGACAGTTCGGGATTGTCGAGCAGGTCGATGGCCTGCATCAGACGCCAGCGGAAGATGAACTCCTGCAGAGGCAGTCCCACCAGCAGCTGCATGGCGCCACTCAGCCACGTCAGGTTCTTCACCTTCAGAAGGAGGGCGATGTCGGCAGAGGAGTGTGTCGTGGTTCGCTTAACATTGTCTACCACGGCATCGACGATAATTTCACCCGTGGGAGCCCCATTGCTCTTGTAGAGCTCCTCTACGGTACTGACTGTTTTGATTTCTTCAATCATTTTGTTGGTTTGTTGTTTATTAGGTTATTACTTGGGTGCAAAAATGGCGCGGCGGCAAAAATTTTGTACGGATCGTCCGAGTGGGTCCACCCCTCGTCCATGCCTGAACGTGCTTACCATGCGCGTCCTTGCTGGACCATGCTTCTCCCTGCTTGTCCTTGCTTGAACAGGTAGGTCCACCAGCTTACTCTACCTTGGACCTCTCCCCATCCTGCCTCTCTGGATCCATCCGTCATAGACACTCTCTTTTTCTTTATCAACCTTTCGTTGGGAGCAATTCTCTTGGAAATAGTCTTGTTGGGGCTGCGCTCGCCCCGGCCCCCTTTGTGGGGGGGCGGGGAAGAGCTTTAAGCCCCGACTATTTCCTTCTTTCAGAATTGCTCTCCCATCCGGTCCCGAGTTTTGTCCCGCTGTTCGACCCCCTTTACCCCCATACCCCTATCCCTAACCCTTCCTTGTAGTTATAGGAGGACAGGATGGACCAGCAAGGAAGACCCTCTCAATCCCCCTGCTTAGGGGGAGGACTGGCTTGTCCCAGGTGGTTACACCTCAATGTAAGAGGATAGGTGTCCGGGCATACTTCTTCCCCCTAAGCAGGGGGATTAGAGGGGGTCTAATCATACAGCGCATGCAGGTCGGTTTGACTTAGGGGCTTGTCCTTCGAGACATAGATGTTGAAGGTCATGCGGCCCTTGTGACGGTAGATGATGTGCTGGAAGCGACGGCGCCAGTCCCACGAGAGGAGCTGGTAGTCGTTGCACAGGCGGGAGAAGCCGAGGAAGCCGATGGGGATGAGGCCGGAGGGACACGAGTGCAGGTCATCATGCAGGAGGTTGTTGCAGCACCTGACAAGCTGATGCGACGTGACGCTGATGATGCCCTGCTCCCGTGCGGACCTGCTCCGTCGGACTACGGTGCGCGCACTGCGGCTCGTTGCCTTGGCCAGATAGTTCACTGACAGGACTGTCCTCGCCGCATGAGACGAACTTCCCGTGAGAGGAAGCCCCTTCGCTTGTAACTCGTCGGCTCGGGTCTTGGCATTGATATTGGTCAGGAAGAGCAGCAGCTGTATCTCCTTCTCGATTTCCGCTATGCGAATGTTGCCTCGGCTGCGGAAGTCCATCTTGGCGACACTCATCGCCAGGCTGGTCTCTCCGGTCCTGAGCGTCATCCAGTATCCGTAGAGCCTCTTGAACGAACGTGCTACGATGACCGTCCTTCCGTCGACGAGTTGCTTCACCTCGAAGAGCGGATGACCCTTGAAGATCGCATCGAGCAACTTCTTGGATTTCGTGTAGCCCATCTGGAAGTCACGGCGGAACTTGCGTTCGTTCACAAAGATGTACGTGCTGCTAGGACTGAAGCACTTTATGGCAACGCTCATGGCCACGAGACTCTGCTCCAAGCGGTCGTCCTTGACCTCCTGGAGCAGTGCCATGGGCACATTGATGGCTGTCATCGCAAGCACATTAATCTTGCGACTGAAACTTCTCTTTCGCATATAGGAAACAGTGTGTGTCGGAGGGTAACTGACTCGATTTAGGTTATCCTTTTGACGTTGCAAAGTTACAAAAAATTTTTGAATTTTCCAAATTTTTCAGCAAAAAAAACGCCAAAATGCGCCAAAAAATGCGCCGTTTAAAAAACCCCATATTTTTGCCCTTTTAAAAACACCAAATCGTGGATACAGGCACTTGTAGCCACGATTGCCATTATTTGTTCACTGGCAAAAAGGGATAAAAAGGGGCAAAATAGCGGCTAGTAACGGCTAAAGCTGCAATTTCCGGGTGACAATTCAAAAAAAGTATTACAAGACATCCCAAGAAACATGCCAAATCTGCTCTAGTCAGAAACGCTTATAGCCTTCAATTCGGCGTTTCGTCAACGAACCGCCGATATAATTTTACAAAAAAATTGGAAAATGTTTGGAAATACCAGAAAATGTATATACCTTTGCGCTGAATAATCAAGCAAATACAAAACGATGCAACATCTCATCGACCTTTTGCACCAGCAGGAGTGCTCGCTTGTGGTCAAGGCTAAGACAGGCGAGGTGACCACCTATAATAAAAAAGGTGTGCGTGACCTCGTATGGCTGCTCGACCACGATGCGGAGCGTCTGCGTGGTGCCGTGATTGTCGACAAGGTGATTGGCAAGGCGGCTGCCGGACTGATTGTGCAGGGCGGTGTGGTCGAAGCCTATGCCGAGGTGATGAGCCGCCTGGCGCTGCCTTTGCTCGACGAGGCGGGCATTGCCTATCGCTATGGCCAACTCGTTGATCACATCGTCATCCCCGAAGGCGACACCCGTTGCCCCCTGGAACGCATCGTTGCCCCCGCACGAAATGCTGCCGAAGTGGAGATGCTGCTGCGGGGGCATTTCGCGAAGATGAAAAAGAAAACTAAATAACCGGACCCCCTCTAATCCTCCGCACCCCCTCTAATCCCCCGAACAGCGGGGGCAGAATACCTGCTTAGGGGGAAGAACTAAGCCCCGACAAGCAGTCCTCTTGCCGCACCCCCTCTATCCCCCGCTTCTCCTGGACGCGAACAGAGTGAGCAACAGCGGGGGCAGAATACCTAAGCAGGGGGATTGAGGGGGTCTCCTAAACTCCTTTTTTATGAACGCATCCATCCCCCTTTACTCGCTGACCTACCGCGAGAGCCGCAGCTATCTGTTTGCTGCTTTGTTCATCGTAGGAAACATCGTGCTTCCTCAGTTATGCCACCTCGTTCCACAAGGTGGGCTCATCCTGCTTCCCATCTACTTCTTCACCCTCATCGGGGCATATAAGTACGGCTGGCAGGTTGGACTTGCTACGGCACTGCTTTCTCCATTGGTTAACTCTGCATTGTTCGGAATGCCTCCCGTGGCATTGCTCTCCGGCATCGTGACGAAGTCGGTGCTGCTGGCACTCGCTGCATCGTTCATCGCACGTCGCTATCAGGCTGTCAGCATTCCGCTGCTCCTTGCTGTGGTATTGCTCTATCAAGTTGTCGGCTCACTCATCGAGTCGCTGATGCTCGGCTCCCTCGCCCTCGGTTTCCAGGATTTCCGCATCGGCATCCCCGGCATGTTGCTGCAAGTCGTCGGGGGATTCCTTCTCATCAAGTATATTTTGAAGAAATAACCCTATGATCCCCAACCCTTTCTTCCCCGAGATACACGGCAACTTCGGATTCGGCTGTATGCGACTGCCTGAGCTGAAAGGTGGTGGCATCGACTACGATGAGTTCTGCCGTATGGCAGATGCCTTCATCGCTGCCGGATTCAACTACTTCGACACGGCGCATGGTTATCATGGCGGCAAGTCGGAGACGACCATTGCCGACTGCGTCTCTTCGCGTTACGACCGCAGCCAGTTCCTCCTGACCAACAAGCTCACCGACCCCTACTTCCGCAAGCAGGAGGACATCCGCCCCTTCTTCGAACAGCAGCTGGCGTGGTGCAAGGTGGATTACTTCGACTTCTACCTCATGCACGCACAGGACCGCAACAACTACCTGAAGTTCAAGCAGTGCAAGGCTTACGAGACCGCGTGGCAACTGAAGGAGGAAGGCAAGATACGCCATTTCGGCCTCTCCTTCCACGACAAGCACGAGGTGCTCGACATGATCCTCACCGAGCATCCCGAGGTGGAGGTGGTACAGATTCAGTTCAACTACGCCGACTACGAAACCGACACCGTCGAGAGCCGCAAGGTGTATGAAGTCTGTGCCAAACACCAGAAGCCCGTCATCGTGATGGAGCCCGTCAAGGGCGGCAGCCTGGTGAACCTTCCCTCCCGAGCCAATCAGATCCTGCGCGACCTGCACGGCGGCTCAAACGCCAGTTACGCGATGCGTTTTGCCGGCAGCTTCCCCATGATGACCATGGTGCTGTCGGGCATGAGCAACATGCAGCAGATGGAGGACAACATCCGAACCATGCAGGACTTCAAGCCCCTCGACGAACGCGAGATGAAGGCGGTCCGCAAGGTATGCGACATCATCAACGCACAGAACCTCATCCCCTGCACCTCGTGTCGCTACTGCATCGAGGAGAGCACCTGTCCCAAGGGAATCGTCATTCCTGATCTCTTCGCGGCGAAGAACCAGCACGACACCTTCCACAACTGGAACACGACATTCTACTACAACTCCGTCCTCACAGGCGGTGAACGCGGCAAGGCTTCGGAGTGCATCGAGTGCGGCAAGTGCGAGAAGGTCTGCCCTCAGCATCTTCCCATCCGCGAACTGCTCAAGACGGTTGCCAAGACTTTTGAGAATAAGTAACTTAAATAAATATAAAAATCATTATGGAAGAAAACAACATCACCTCTCAGGGAGAGGTTAATCAGACACCCGAATCACTTCTGCGTGTTTCACCCAAGATGAAGGAATCGCTGCTTTCATCGATGAACTGGATACAGTTCTTTGTCATCCTGTGCTGCTTCGCTGTGGTTATTCTTGCAATCATTGCGATTGTGATGCTCGCCATGAGCAGTTTCTTCCCGGTGGCGGAAGCTGAGATGTCGCCTTTGATCATGCTGGGCATGGGCTTGCTCTATCTGATAATTGGCGTGGTGTATGTCTATCCCATCGTCAAAGGCTTCAAACTCATCGATCACACCCGCAAGGCACTCCGTGCAGGCACGAACTCAGACTTTGAAGCCTCTGCCGACGACCTCCACTCCATCATGAAGTACTGCGGCTGGCTGACCATCATCTCCTTCGTCCTCTACATCATCTTCATGATTGCCATCGTCGTTATTGCTGCAATGTCGCCTTCGTTTTTGTCGTAATGCATATCTAAGCAATCACGATTCCAAGAAAAAAGCCAGTACCAAGCTTTTCGACATTGGTACTGGCTATTATTATGCTGATTATCCGCGAGCCATTCGATAAATGGCTTCCATATCGGTGGGCGTGAGCACCTTCAGGCAACCGCAGGTGGCGGTGTAGTCGCGGCTGCACTTGCGCGTCATCTCACGGATCTCGTCCTCGGTGATCTCGCGGTACCTCATTTGCCTAAGCGAACACCATCGAGGAAGTCCACCATCTTCTGCAGGTTCTCGGCTGAATACATGCCCATGCCGTGACCACCTTCGGGCACAAATGTCGCCTCGCTCTTCACACCTGCGGCCTGCAGCACGGCATAGAACTTCATACCCTGGCAGCAAGGCACCACATTGTCCTTTTCGCCATGGAAGATGATGATGGGCACATCGGTCGGATCGACATAATGCGTTGCGCTCAAACCGACATACTTGTCGGGCTCGTCGGCCAACTTGGTGCCACCCAAAAGGACATCTTCAGGACTGGACTCTCCGAAAGTCATGTGCTCGCCGCATTCCATGTCGGTGAGATCGACAGGACCCGACCAGTCGCAGGACGCGTTGACGAGACTGCTCTCGTGGGTGTAGTTGCCCACAGCGCCTTCGATGTCGATGGTCTCCTTCCCCACCTCGGCAACCTTCACCCCATTGGTGGTTCCGCACACGGAAGAAAGATGTCCGCCCGAGGAGAAGCCCGAGGTGGCGATGAAGGAAGTGTCGAACCTATAGGTGGCCGCCTCACCGCGAATGAAACGGATGACGGCCTTGATGTCGTTGATCTGGGCAGGCCACTGTGCGTCGCCACTGGAACGATGATTGGGGCAAACCACTGCATAACCTGCATCGAGCAGCGCCTTCACGATGGTGCCCAAGTCGGCAGCACCCTTGCTGCTGTTGGAGAACCATGCACTTCCGTAGATGTGCACCACCACGGGATAGGCATCCTTCTCCACCTTGGGAAGATAGATGTCGCAAGTGTGAAACGCCTGGTCATCGCCGGCATAATTCACGTCCTTCCAAACCTGGGAAATTTCCAATTCGGCTTGCTGTTGAAAGCCGCCAAAACCGCCTGCCGGCTGAGCCAACAAGGTCGAGGCACTCATGAGAACAACTCCGAGTGCGAATGATTTCAAAAAGTTTTTCATAAGTCTTTATCTGAATTCCCTCAACTTCTCGACATAACGCCAGAAGTAGATGAAGGGGTTGAATGGTATGCCGTGTTTGTGAAAGGCGCGGATATGGTCTTTCATGATTCGGTAATGACTCTGCAAGCCCTTGGTCGTGGCTCCACCGATGCGCATCGTCACCCAATCCTCCTCGACGTAGAAGGTCCTGATGCGATTGAGATAGATGAGGCGTAGGAGGAACTCGAAGTCGGCTGCCACCTTGTAATCGAGGTCGTAATAGCCGAACTTCTCCAGACATTCGCGTCGCAGGTAGAAAGTAGGGTGAGCGGGGATATAACCCATCCGCATACGCTCGGGCGTGAACTTACGGCTGCTGTAATAGCGCACGATGCGCGTAGGATCCTTGGGCGAAACGTAATGCACGTCGGCATAGACGGCATCGACGTCGGGATGCTGGGCGAAGGTGCGCGCGATGGTGGAAAGGATATCGTTGCGGGTGAAGAAGTCGTCGCTATTGAGGATGCCGACAACATCGCCCGTAGCGCGACGACATCCGCGATTGAACCCATCGTAGATTCCCTTGTCGGGACAACTCTCGAGCTTCAACCGGTCGCCCAAACGGGACGCGTACTCCTCGATGAGCGCCAAGGTGCCATCGGTGCTGCCACCGTCCTGGATGATCAGTTCGTATTCGTCGTAGTCCTGAGCCAACACGCCCTCAATGGTGCTGCGTAGGGTGCCAGCACTATTGAAGGAGGATGTCACGACAGAGATTTTCATCGATTATCTTGGATTATCGGGTGCAAAGATACGGAATATACTTGAAAAATCAAAATAAAATGTATTGAAATTAACAATTAACAATTAACAATTAACAATTGAGTGGGAGGGGCAACGGCAAAAAATAATTAACAATTAACAATTGGGCGGGAAGAGCTATGCTATAAAAACTAAATCACCTGTCAATGAATGACAGGTGACTCAGATTTGCTTTAATGTCTTTTATCCTGTTTTTCTGGTATTAGATTTAAGGTCCCAAAGAAACTACTTTTGTTGCGTTATTTAAGGTATTGTGTTATGGTTGTTTATTTAAGGTGCTGCAAAGATACGGCTTTTTTTGAACGAATCCAAATTTTCGTGAAACTTTTTTGCGGCGCAATCGGTTGCACAACGGCATTTTATCACAAAAATATGTTTTATAACATTCTTTTTTGGTCGAAAGAGGGGAAAATCAGCGGAAATTTCGTACGAATTGTAGAATTTTGTCAGCGTAGTCGGGATGGAACCAATGTATGTCCTGATCGCGCTGAAACCAGGTCATCTGCTTCTTGCTGTAGACCTTCGAATTGTGGCTGATACGCTCCTTGGCACGGTAGAGAGAATAGACGCCCGTGAAGTAGAGCAGCAGTTCCTTCAAGCCCACGGTATTCAATGCCGGGGGTATAAGATTGGGGATGGGTTGCTTCTGCGTGGGGCCCGGATTACGCACCACCGAGGCGAACTGCTCGTCGACCGACGACTGATAACGCAGGTAGACGCGACGTGCCTCTTCGACAATTCCCTGCTCGAACATCTGCTCGACACGCAAGTCGATGCGACGATAGAGCTCCTCCCTATCGCGTCGCAGACCTATCTTGACGATGTTGAAAGGACGTTCCTTGCTCCGACCCGTATGGAAGGTGCTGAAAGGCTGGCCGGTGGTCAGACACATCTCAAGGCCATGGATGACACGCTGCGGGTTCTGCCGATCGACCGAAGCGTAATAGGCGGGGTCGAGCTGCTCGAGTTGCAAAAGGAGCGGCTGCAGTCCCTCGGCCTCATACTGCCTGCGCAGACGTTCGCGGATGGCAGGGTCGGCCTGCGGCATGTCGTCGATGCCCTTCGTCACCGCATCGATATACATCATGGAGCCGCCCGAAAGGAGATAATCCCCTGGACACAAAGCAAAGAGACGCATGACATCGGTCTCGTACTGCGCGGCACTGTATGCATCCTCCAGTCCGTGAGTACCCACAAAGTAATGCTGCACCCGTGCCTGCTCCTCGGCCGTCGGGGCTGCGGTGCAAACAGGTATCTCGCGATAAATCTGCCGCGAGTCACAATTGATGATGGGCACACCCAACATCTCAGCCATTTGCAAGCTGAGAGCCGTTTTTCCGACAGCAGTGGGACCTAAAAGGACGAAAACAGTCATCTTTTGCTAAATAATCGGTCAAAAAATTGGTAATTTGACAAAAATCCGTTATCTTTGCGGCGTTTTTTCGAATTCTTTTTTATCACGCATTTGCGAAATTGCGATTCTTGTATGAACGAGATACTTACTACCATCAATGGTTATCTGTGGGGTTGGCCCATGATCGTGCTGCTTGTAGGCACACACATTTTTCTGACCATCAGACTGAAGTTTCCACAGCGTTACATCGGCAAAGCCATCCGACTGTCATTCCAGCGTGATGCTAACTCGAAGGGCGACGTTTCGCAATTCGCTGCCCTTGCCACCGGTCTTGCTGCAACCATCGGTACGGGCAACATCATCGGCGTGGCCACGGCAGTGACGATGGGCGGACCGGGAGCAGTCTTCTGGTGCTGGGTGACCGGTGTGTTCGGCATCGCCACCAAATATGCCGAGGGCCTGCTGTCGATCAAGTACCGCATCACGACGAAAGAAGGCACGATGCTGGGCGGACCCATGTACGCCATCGAGCGAGGCATGGGCTGCAAGTGGCTGGCCGTGCTGTTCGCCCTCTTTGCGTTCCTTGCCACCTTCGGCATCGGCTGCACCATCCAGAGCAATGCCATCTCGACCATGGCGGCAGAGAGTTTCGGATGGGACACGACGTGGATCGGACTCGTCCTTGCCATCCTCATCGGCTCGGTGGTCATCTTTGGCGTGAAAGGCATTGCCAGGGTCTGCGAGCTTCTCGTTCCGTTCATGGCGGTCTTCTATGTAGCAGGCTGCATCGTGCTGCTGATCCACCATGGCCAGTATATCGGCGAAGCCATCACGGTGATCCTGAAGAGCGCCTTCTCGGCACAGGCAGCGACAGGCGGATTCATCGGCTCGACCATCATGCTTTCGATGCGCTATGGTATTGCCCGCGGCCTTTTCAGCAACGAGGCAGGTCTGGGTTCGGCACCCATCGTAGCCGCAGCTGCCAAGACGAAGAATCCCGTGCGCCAGGCACTGGTGTCGAGCACCTCGGTCTTCTGGGACACCGTCATCATCTGCGCACTAACCGGCCTTGTGCTTGTCACCACCATCCTGGCAGACAATGGTGTCGATTCGTCGGCTTCGGCCACCTTGACCCGACAGGCCTTCGAGCAAATCCCCATCGCCTTTGCCGGCTTCAATGTGGGAGGCGTCCTGCTGAGCATCGCCATCTTCACGTTCGCCTTCAGCACCATCCTGGGCTGGAGCTACTATGGCGAGAAGGCCTTGGAATACCTTTGCGGCAAGTACGGCAAGGTGGGCAGATACATCTTCCGCGTGCTCATCACCATCGGCACCTATTTCGGTGCGACGAATGCGCTCGAAGCAGTGTGGAACTTCGGTGATGCCGCCAATGCCCTGATGGCCATCCCCAACCTCATCTGCCTCCTCGTGCTGAGCGGTGTGCTCGTCAAGGAGACGAGGTACTACCTGTGGGAGGGCCGCTTGGACGAAGAGGCCAAGGACCAGAACTCCACGAACTGACGCGCCACATCGTCAGCATTGTGATACTTGCGAACGAAAGCCTGACTGCTCGACTGCAGTCGGGCTATTTTGTTTCGGTCGGTCAAGGTTGTGCGCAGCACCTCGTAATTGTGGGCATCGTCGAAGGGACGAAGGTTGATGATGCCGGATTCCTGTGGCCCGTCGATGAACTGCCGATATTCCGGCTCATAGCCACTGATCACCACTTTACCCTGCGCCATACTTTCGAGGGCACCCATCGCCGGCGTGAAACTGTAGAGCTGATCGACGACAACATCGGCCTCAGCCACGAGACGCTGATACTGCTCGAAGGGAACCGATTCAATCTTGCACAAGTCGATTATGTCGGGGAACTCCTGGGCAAGCCTGTCGAACAGGGGTTCCAGCTGGTCGGTGCCCTTCATCTGGCCGCGCAGTTTCTGGGAGGCGAAAAGGAGGCGGATGGGGGAAGAGGGGGATGAGGGCAGCCAAGGACGGCTGCCACGGGGACAAACATACCTTACATCGATGGGCAGGGGGATGTAACGGAGGCGGGAGTGGAATTCGGGGGTATCGTAGACCTTCCAGTATTCGTAGAGACAGGGGACAAGGCAATCGGCGTGCTGCATCACGTATTGTGTCAACGCTGCCTTCGGACCTTTTGTCCACGCAGCGATGCGGCGACGATTCACTTCATGGTCGATCATCTTGCCTGCGGCATAGAAATCGGTATAGGCGAGGTATTTGTCGTCCTGCATGCGGCTGATGACGTAGTAGTCGTCGCCAAAGCAGCCCACCGATAGGATGCCGTTATTTCGCTTGAGATAATCGAAGACCCACCTGTTCCACCTTGCCTTGACATCGAGGAAAATGGGATTGACAATCTGGACGACATCATATCCTCGCAGCTTGGGCAAGAGAGTCGCCAACTTCGACAGATACATCAAGGAGCCGACGGGGCCCTCCTTCGTGCGACGCAAGTCCACATCGCGCGGATAATCCTTCCAGCCGTCGCCATCGCTGATGAGCAGCACCTCATGCCCTGCGCGACGCAAGGCCTCGCAGAGGGTGTGATGAACGTTGCTGTATTCGCCGAAGAGAAGGATGCGCATGGGGGGCTTGAGGGGGATGAGGGCAGCCAAAGACGGCTGCCACGGGGACAAAAAGAGGGGGACGAAGGGGCCTAGTGCTGGTGGCTGATGACTCGCTTTCCTTGGATGAAGAGACCGGGGGAGCGGGTGGAGGAAGGATGGATGCGCCTTCCCCAAAGGTCGTAGCAGGGAGATGAGGGTTGATTCTTGTCGGTGGGGATGCTGCGGATGGCTTGGGGGGCAACGTAGCCATAGACCGAATCGAGATAGGCGAGACGATCGTGGATCCAACCGTAGATATACTCCTTCTCGAGGTAAAGATCGCGCACCTTGCAGTTGGAGTCTATCCATCGATTCTGCTCACGTTCAAACGCACCCGTTCGAGTAAACAAGTCGAAGTAGCGGTCGAAGTAGCCGAGAAGCGACTGCTCGGTCCAAAGACTGTCGCGCAACTCGGCATATCGGTTGGACAAGGTATCGGCATAGCCCTTGTAATGTTCCGACATACGGGTGTGGAAATTGGTCTTATTGGCCAATTCAGTGGTAGCCGCGACACGAACACCCGTCTCGTCACGTCCCCACGAGACGTCAAGGTCCCAAGGCGTGATGCCCAAACGCTTGTCATTTGAACTATAATCGTAGAACCAGCAATAGTAATTCTTGCCGACGTTATCGAAAGCATAGAGCAGGTCGAGGAACAGCATGAAGTCGATGAAGACCGGCAAATCGTAATATTTGCCTATAAGGGTGTAGAACGTCGTTCCGCGATATCCTGCGAGGTAATAGATGTTCCTGCGCAAGGGATCCCATGTCCAGGGTTCGCCATCGTGAGGGTCGGGATATTCGCTCTGCACACCGTCGTAGTAGGAACTTGCATCGTTAGGCGCGTTCTGATTCCAATAAAAGTATGGTGTACGTGTATCCTTGCCATTGATGACCTTATAGACGAGACCGCGATGATGGGAGGTGCCATCCTCATCGGTAACAAACTTCTTCACCTTGAGTTGCTTTCGGTCGACGCGCTCCATCAGACAGAAGAGGCCCATATACTGACCATTGGCATAGACCTCGACATACTTGCCGCGATAACCATTGACGGCGTTGGGTTTCTCTTCCTGTTGATAGGAAGGATGCGAAAAGTCGAGCCAAAGGTCCATCGAGACGCGGTTGCGCATCTTCGAATGGTCGGGCGCCATGCCGTCGAGAATCCAGTTGTTGTCCTTGCGCATACCGAGGAAACGCACGTCGAGCGAATTGCCATCGTTGTCGTAGAATTTCAGCGCATAGTTCGGCTTGTCGAAAAGAAGCGACGTGCCACCTCGACGCCTTATGGTGCAACTGTACTGACGCGTGCTGTCGATGCTGTGATAGACCATCCTGCCCGGGATGAAAGTATCGCTGTTAAAGCGCGCCTTGTTGTAGAACAGTTCGATGACCGGAAGGTCGGCCATCCACGTCGTATCGACAGACTGCACGACCGTAGTGTCCTTATCCTTCTCCTGGGCCATGACAGCCAAAGGAGTCAGACACAGGGCCGACACCCAGCAAATCAAAACGAGAAACATCTTCAAAAAGGGGACTTTCATCGATGAACGAGGTATTTTTCGCTGCAAAGATAAGTATTTTTGTTCAAACCTTGTGCATCGAATCAATTTTTTTTGTAATTTTGCACCGTTAAAAGTTACAAATATGCTGCTGAGTTTCATTATTCCCGCCTACAACGTGGAGAAATACATCGTTGCCTGCCTGGACTCCTGTCTTGCACAAGGCATCGACGATATGGAGGTCATCGTCGTCGATGACGGTTCGACCGACGACACTCCTGCCCTACTCGGCGAATATGCCCAACAGCATCTATGCGTGAAAGTGTTCCACCAGAAGAACCAGGGACAAAGCGTGGCTCGCAACCTTGCCATCGAGAAGGCGACGGGCGAATACATCTACATGGTCGATGCTGACGACAAGATGATGGAGGGCAAAGTGCTGCCTATCGACACGATGCAAAGCGGGAAGTACGACATCATCGGCGTGCAGGTAATGTATCGGCTCGAAGACGGCACACAGCGTCCGTGGAGCCATCAGATGGAACGCTGGCCCTTCGACCAAGAATATGCTACGGGCGCAGATTTTGTGCGAAGCCATAACATCGAAGGCCTTGTCTATGGTTATCTGTTCAAGCGCAGCCTATTCACCCGACATCCCGAACTGCGCTTCACGCCCGGCATCTATCACCAGGACGAGGAACTTATCTTCAAACTATTCACGCTGGCAGGTCCTGTGGTCTATAAGCAGGGCTATACCTATCTATACTACGAGCATTCGGGCAGCAGCATCAACACACGCACCGAAGCACGCAAGCGCAAACTGATGGACGACACGATGACCATCCTCAACAATCTCACCCGTTGGCGCGACGAACACGGCTTGGACTCCGTGATGCGGTATAAATTGTCCTACCTGAGCATGGACGTGCTGCGCGTGCTCATCAGGAAGCAGCACGATACGGAATATGCCCTGCAATGCATCGAAGCATTGCGGCAACTGGAACTTTACCCGCTGCCGTGGATCAATGAACTGAAATACCTTGGAGTCAAACTGCTGACGTGCAACGAAAGACTGGTCACGTGGTGGATTCGTCATCCGGAAGTCAGCAGGAAGGTGGGGTTCTAAGGTTGGGATCGAGAGGTATAAGGGCAGCCAAAGACGGCTGCCACGTGAACAGAGGAGAGAAAGACGGCTGCCACGGGAACAAAGGAAGAGAAGACGGCTGCTACGGGAACAGAGGATGAGAGGTCAAGGGGTTTGGTTCACTGCGGAACGATAGAGCACATCGAACTGCTGGGCGATAACCTCGGGGCTATGTCGCTCAGCCACATATTGATGGCGGTGAATTGCCAAAGTTCGGTCAGAGCGTTGCGCATCGGTCATTCGATTCCAAGTTGTGATGAAGGCGGCCAGGACTTCCTGCAATTCTGATTCGTTTCCTGGTTCGACAGTTATGCCGCGATTCTGTGCCAACATAGCGGGGATGGTTCCCACCTTGGTAGCGATGACGGGAAGTCCGCACGCAAGGGCTTCGAGCACCGACACGGGCTGGTTCTCGAAATTGCTGAACATCAACAGCGCATCATGCCTTTGGAGTGCCTCTGCCAAATCACGCCCAGTCTTTGCAGGAAGGAAGGACACCGTTTCGTCCAACCCAAGTTCCCTGCTATATTCCATCAGCTTTGGTTTGTCATTCCCCTCCCCTATGAAGTCGATGTGGAAATCCTGATTCTGCTCTTTCAGTCTTGCTGCCGTGCGAAGAATGCCTGAGATGTTCTTCGAGTCGTCGCGCATCCACGACACGTGGACGAACGTGACTTTTGAACCGACTTTTGCATTTGAAGCTGGCACAAACGTATCGGTATCGACGACGTTGCCGATGCGCGTATAATGACGATTCTCCAAACCCCATTTCTTCATATTCTGCTCAAGATTAAGACTGACGGGACAAACGCAGGAAGCATCCTTCACGAACCGTCGGCCCAATCGGAGTTGCATAGCGCTGTCGGGATAAGCCCCTTCGCGGGCATAACGTGACCAATGCTCGGTGATGATATAAGGAATGTGATGAAGTTTGAGCAAGAGCCAAGGCAAGCCTGCCGCACGTGTCAGGACATTGACATGGCACACTTCGGGCCGTTCGCCCTGCCAATAATTTTTCTTGATGAACCGATAGCCCTTGAAATATCCCATCATGAGCCAGAAGAGTCGCAAAAGGCCCGTAATCAAAGGTATCTCAAAGCGAGTCTTGGGCACATAGACAAGAACCTCGTGCAGCGATTTATCCCGGCTTTCCTTCGGACAAACTTCAATCCTCAGACCTCGGACAGCCACGTCGGTCTGCACCATCAGCACGGCCACATCGTTGAGCCGCGCAACAGCCCTGGCGTGCTTCTGAATGAAGACGCCATCGCCCGCATCCTTGCGGTTGGGGTACCATGCTGTGGTGAAGAGAATGCGCACTGACAATTAACAATTAATAATTAACAATTAACAATGAGGGGGCAAACCGGCTTTGCACACATCAATTCCAATAATGATATCGGCAGAAGAGGATGTAGAGGATGAGGTCGAGGACGCCGCCGGCAAAGATACCCATGCCGATGCCATCGAGACCACCCAGATAAAAGCCCACGAGAACGACTGTGATGTTGATCATGCAACTCAGTCCTTCAAGGATGACGAAATGCAGGCGCTTATTGAGCGCCAAGGGCAGATATCCCAAAGGAAGATAGATGGACTTGAAAAGGATGGCCAATACCGACCAACGCACCATCGTGACGAGCGGAAGGAATTCCTCGCTTAGGAGGATACGTATCACCCAAGGAGCAAGAAGCCAGATTGCAATCACCACGGGAAGGGCGATGAGAAACATAACGCGAATCTGACGAATCACCACGATGCGTCGACCTGCAATATCATCGTCGGCAACGGCCGAAAGACGGGGGAAATAATCGTTGGCAACGCCCGAGAAGATCATACTCGGATAGGTGAAGGCGCACTGATAGCCTGCCTTGAAAAGGCCGACGACCGTCAATGAAGCCGTGGTGGCCAGCACCGACTGCAGGAAGAGATCGCTTCCCTGCAGGAAAAGACCAGTGATGACAAACGCCATGCCCGTACGAAGCATGGGCTGTGATGCCTTCCAGAATTCGCTCCAATCGGAGAACTGACCCCAGTCGAGATGGAAGGGATGTGTCTTGTGTCCCTGCCATAAGCAGATGCAGGCAGAAGCTACGGCACAGGAGACGATGGCGAAGATGACACCACGTATGCCCAACCACCAATAGAAGGGAACGGTGAAGACCAAGGCACAGATGGCCGTGAGCAGCATACTGAACGCCAATCGGACTGAACGCTGCAGACTTCGCATCACGCTCTGCTCGATGTCGCAGACAATGAGTGCGGCCACACCCACGCCCAAGAGCATGAAATGCGGCACATAATGCAAGGTTTCGAAATAAAGCAGGCTGAGAAGCGGAGAAAGCAAGGCAAGGAGCACGATGGCAGCCGCACCGCAGAGGATGGCCCAATGGCGCACACGGGTCACGTGCCGATCGATGAAGGCAAGATCGTGGGTGGAATAGGCTTCGGACAAGGTCTTGACACTTCCCGTCGAAAGACCTAGGCCAAGCAGTTGGTTCATGAAAAGCTGAACCGTATTGAAAAGGGCATTCAGTCCGACGCCAACAGTTCCCAAAAGCACAGCCGCAAACTTAGTACGCACCAGGGCCGTCAGGATATTGACAGCCTTGGCTGCACCGAAAATGCCGGCACCTTTGACGATGGATCTGTAGGATGGGACCTCCATAAACCGAAGAATGCTAAACGTGACAATCGGGCGTAACGTCGGTAGCCTTGACTTCGGCAGGAACACCGGTCAGAAGAAGATGTCCTTCGGGATGTCCTGCACTATAATCACGGGTACAAACCGCACCACTGCCTATCACCGAATGGGGAGGAACGACAGCACCGCGAAGCACCATCGTGCGAAAGCCAAAGTAACAACCATCGCCGATTACGATGGGTCTGGTCATGGGTTGTACAGCGTCTCCATGCGCTACACTATGCCCTGCACTATCGCAGATATAAATCTCCCCTGCAAGGACATTGTCACCAACGATGACTCGCTCGGCACATTCTATCTGACTGTCGCGAGCAACAAAAATATCACGACCCGTAGTGAGGGTGGCACCACGATGGATGTAAAGGCAGCTGTCCAGGCCGATACGAATCTTTCCCTTTATTTCCCAGGTTCCAAAGATAGAGAACTGCGCCTTTCCTGCCTCAGCCTTAAAGGTCTCATGCCGACTACCCAAGATGACAGTTCCCCTAGGGGCATCGTCGGGCAAAATAACACGTGCCCCCTCTCCTATCTCGATGCGCAAAGGACCCTCCACCACGATGGGCAGACGGCAGGCCTGATGCCAAGGGAGCAACTTGAGGTTGAGTTTCAGCGTTGCCAACCAATTGGTGCGGAAGAAGGAATCAAACATAGGGATAATGGTTTAGCGCAGCGATAACCTTCGAAACATCATCGTCGGTCATCGACTGATTACAAGGAATCGACAATTCCTGGGCAGCTATCTTTTCGGTGATCGGGAAATGCAAAGCCTGCCACTCGTTGTAGGCCTTCTGCTGATGAGGTGCCAAGGGATAATGTATCTGAGTCTGTATGCCCTGATCGAGCAGATAGCGCTGGAGTGCATCACGCTGAGCAGTCAGCACCGGATAGATATGATAGACATGATCGGCCTTGGCCTTTGGCAAAACGAGGGACGGATTGGAAATCTCGCGAGCAAAACGTTCTGCAATTGCTACACGTCGGGCATTGGCACGATCCAAGTCACGCAACTTGATGCGAAGCACGGCAGCCTGCAGTTCGTCCATTCGAGAATTGACGCCTTTGTAGCGATGCACATACTTTCTCTCGCTGCCATAGAACGCCAACTGACGAATCACAGTAGCCAACGCTTCGTCGTCGGAGGTCACCGCACCTGCATCGCCCAAGGCTCCAAGATTCTTGCCCGGGTAGAAACTCCAAGCGCAGGTACCCTTTGCCTTGACGCCATGACTCTGTGCACTGTCCTGTAACACCAGCAGTTGATACCGAGCAGCCAGTTCGTCGATAGCCTCCATCTCGCAGCGCTGACCATAGAGATGCACGGGAAGAATGGCACGAATCGCAACATCCCTGGCAACTGGATATGCAGGGGAAGACATAGGATTCTCCAAAAGTTGAGCAATCGTGCGAGGGTCAATCAGATAGGATTCCGGATCAGGCTCCACTGGAATAGGTACCAATCCATTGTCGCTCACTGCCAAGATGCTGGCGATGTAGGTGTTGGCAGGAACAATCACGCCATCGCCACGCTTCAGATATCCCATCTCAATCCATGCACGCAGCACCAGACGCAGCGCATCCAGTCCATTGGCACAGGCTACGCAATGACGTGCACCATTATAGTCAGCCCATTCCTGCTCGAACGCAGAGACCTGCTGCCCGAACAGATACCAGCCCGAGTCAACCACATCGAGCAATGCCTGCTTGATGTCTGCCTCGTAGGGAGCATTGATGGTATGTAAGTCAAGATAAGGAATCATGAAGAGCGCTATGATTATGGATGATGTTTTTGAAGCTTTGAATCCTCAGAGGCTATTAAAGCTATAAAAACTATGAGGACGATACAGTTGGATGACGAACGTCTTGTAAGCGATGCCACGTCCTCCGAAGCCCTCCTTTTGGGCAATGAGCGAAGCATTGAGGACACGTCCTCCCTGCTCGTTGCTCGTGCCGAAATCGAAATACTGGAAGCCCAGATTGCGATACCGCTCCATCAACCGAGTATAGAGGAAGTCGAGGGCGCCATCAGCCTTGCCCTGCGACGTAGCATGCCCATACTGGACATGGATCGTCATCGGATTGGCCAGGAAGACCACAGCACCCGCCTGTGCCTCTCCCATCGAATCGACACAGAGGAAACACTGGATGTTCTGTGGGAAACTGTCTTGCAGCAACTGCATTTCGGCCAAGGCATGGACGGGCGAAGCATCGTAGCGCTCCTGAAGATTGTTGACCATGATGGGCCAGAACACTTCGAGCGAGGCATTCTCAACAATTTGATAGCCTGCCTCTTCGGCACGCACTACGCCGCGACGACGACGACGTTCGAAAGGAGGCTGCTGAGGTGTTCCTGCAAGGGGCACCGTACACGAGATGTTACAGCCTTCCAAAGTGGCTCCATGGCGCCAAAGGGCGTATTCATCCTCCTGCGACGGACACTGATGATAGATCGTCGGCATCTGCTTGTAATGAAACATTTCGAAACCTTCTGCTTCCAGATAGGTAACAGTTTCGTCGAAAAGTTCCATAACCTGTTCGACGGTGTTTTTCGTCGAAAGGACAAAGCCTCCGTAGGTCAATCCCTGATGACTGTAAAGATGTCGGACGCCATCGATCTCCACCTCGTTGGCCGGCAAGAGGGCCACCAGGCGTCCCTTGTCGTCAAGAAACATCAGCGAATGGTCGAAGAAACGGTCACGATGATAGTCCATATAGTCACGTTCGAAGAGGAAGGTTCCATTCTTCGAAGCACGGGCAAAGGCGTCCCATATCGGCTTATCGCTACTCGTATATCGATGGATGTTCATGCTTGGGCAAGGTATTTCAGATAATCGTCGAAGTTGCGGATGTAGTCGTCTTCGCTGTAATCATGGCTAGCCAGTACCAGACAGAGGGCACCTGTGGTGAATTCCTGTTCGTGAGCCCAGACTCCGGGAGGGACGAGCAATCCCTGGAAGGGACGATTCAAGGTCACAACCTTTTCGGCATGACCATCGTTGAGATACACCTCCAAGGCACCTGAGGCAGCGATGATGAACTGCCAGCACTGCTTGTGGGCATGCGCGCCACGATCCTTACCGGCAGGGACGTCGTAGATGTAGAAGACACGACGTATTTCGAAAGGAACCTGCACATTCTGATAGATATACGTCAGGCTTCCCCGAGGATCCTCCTCCTTGGGCAGATTGATGATCTTGCAGTCGTCTATTGTAGCCATGTGGTCAAATGATTATCGCTCGAATAGGTTATCGTTTCAGCCAACGCTCAGGATTGACAGCGGTGGAATTCTGATAGATCCAGAAACGGATCTCTGCTCGATTGCTCTCCGGTTCGGTCTTCAAAGTACCCAACTGCTGACGCGTGGAAACCTTCTGTCCTGCTCGAACGAAAACGTTCTGCAGATTCATATAGACCGAACGATAATTGCCATGCTGCACGATGATGGTCCATTCCTCGCTCGTTCGGAAACAACTCTGGACAACCCCCTCGTAGATGGCACAGGCGTGTGCTCCGACACGGGTGCTGAGCACAATGCTCGAGTTGCCGTTGTTGGGATTGTAATGATCGACAAAGGCAAACGTGGCATCCAGGGGATAAGGCAACCTTCCACGGTTTTCGGCAAAACTGCCCGAAAGCCTGCGGAAAGCATCGTCCTTCTTCACCGTGGCAGAATTATGGGTAGTGTTTCTGGAAGGTGCAGTGGTAGTACCGGTAGACTTCGAAGTTGAGGTTGAGGTCCCACTCGTCGAACCCTTCGACGCAGTAGTAGTACCCTTCTCCTTGGCCTCGCGAGCCTTGCGGGCAGCCTCTTCCTTGCGTCGGGCTTCCTCCTCGGCCTTCTTGCGTGCCTCTTCGGCCTTGCGAATCTCTTCCTCGATCATTCGCTGGATGGTTTTCTCCACCTCAGCCATACGCTTGCGGTCACGATCCAATTCGGTCTGCAATTCCTTGTTGCGCTTCTGCAGATTGGCTATCTGAGTCTCCTGCTCCTGCTGACGTTGAGCCAGTGAGGCACGCTCCTTGTCAAGGTCCTCCAGAATGATCTCGTGATCGACACGAACGAGTTCGAGCAACTGTTTGGCCTCGTGAGTAGCATTGCGCTGCTGCTCCAACAGCTCGGCCTGGCTCTTGCGCCACTCTCCGTAGCGACGCAGATAACGCACACGACGCAGACCTTCGAGCAAATCCTTGGCCGAAACGACAAAGAGCAGTTCGTCATAACCGCTACGCCACTTATAAAGGTGACGCATTGCTGCAGCATACTTCTTCTGCGTAGCATTGTGCTGCTTCTCGAGGTTGCTTATCTCACGCTTGAGGCTATCCTCTTCGGCAACGAGGGATTCTATCTCGCGATGCTTGCTGTTGATAAGCGCCTGACGCTTGCGAATCTCGTCGGCACGGATCTGGATATCGCGATTCTGGCTCTTCAGCGAAGTATTGTTGTTGCTGATGAGTTTCTCGGTATCGCGAATCTGTTGCTGCAGGTCGCGTTGCTGCTTTTCGTAAGCCTGTCGGCTCATCGGCTTGCCCTTCTTCTTGCTTGAACTCGAAGAACTCTTCGAACCAGAACCCCTGGAGGACTTCTGCGTTGACTTCTTTGCCGTGCTTTGGGTAGACTTCTTTTGTGTGCTCTGCGCGGGTTTCTTCTGCGTACTCTGTACGGGCTTCTTTGTCGAACTTTGAGCGGGCTTCTTCTGTGAAGTACTCTGAGCAGGTTTCTTCTGCGAGGTCTGGGCGGGCTTCTTCTGTGAAGTGCTCTGTGCAGGCTTCTTTGCCGAACTTTGGGCAGGCTTCTTCTGCGAGGTCTGGGCGGGCTTCTTTTGCGTCGTAGTCTTCGTTGTAGTGGTCTTCTTCTGCTGTGCAAAGGCGACAGAACAATCAGGTCCTGCCATCAGCACGACCGAAAAGACGATGACCACAAGATATCGAAAGAAACGCTTCATAGGGGACACAACTTACTTGGTCAGACTCTTGATTCTATTGCCAATATCCTTGATGGAGACCTTGTTATACGAGTCGTTGGCTTCAAAATCACGCCAAGTGCTTTCTCCAAACGAAGGATTGGTCAGTTTCAAGCCTGCCGAAATCTCCTTGTTATCGGCATTGGTAATGGTGATGAATTCCTGGGTGGGCACCCACTGTCCCTGCTCCACTTCCTGGTAGTCGGAGTATTCCCATCGGGCCGTCTTACCACCAACGGCGAGCAGGGTGCTGACGAGGCGACCATTCTCATCGATGGCATAGAGGATGCGGTAATCCTTTCCTTTGTAAAGGCCCTCGGAATAGCCCTGCTTGCCGTCGGCGAGCGAAGGTGTCGTCCAAGTGAGTTTCGAGTAATCCTTACTCGTTGCCTGTCCCCTACCCGGGATATAGATACGACCAAGCATAATGCACTCCAAGGCCTCCATCTCATGACCATTGATGTCCTTGATATCGTAGAGATTGGCAAGTTCGAGGATGGTGTACATCTTGTCGTACTTGTCGACCAGAAGAACCGACTCCTGGCTGGCTTCAACGCGAGCCACCTCGAAACCGATGATAGGAGCATTGACCTGCATACAAAGACGATTGCCCGACTCCAGGCACATCTTTCCATTGAGGCTGGTCTTTCCCAACGAATACTTCACCTTCGACTGAAGGGCATCATACTGGTAGTTATTCTGTACCACGCTCTCAAAACGAGCCTTCTCGGGATGAGCACCAGTCAAGGTTCCTGTGACCACCTTGGTGGTATGACAGGAAGTGAACACAAGGGTAAAGGCCAACAACGCAGCCGTATAAATATGCTTCAAGTTCTTGTTCATTGCAATTTAATTGTTTAGAAGTGTCTCGGCACTGTCTATTTTCTTCTGTATCTTCTCGACGTCTTCAACGTCATCGCATTCGAGGGCACGCTTCCACTGCTCGATAGCACCCTTGAGGTCATTGCTCTTGAGCAGCATATCTCCATAGTGGTCAAACAACGTGCTGTTGCCCTTGTCGTCCTTGTCGAGGCAGTCGATGGCGTGCTGCTGATAGAACGTTGCCAACGTATAACTCTCTTCCAGATAGAGGACCCAGGCATAGGTGTCGAGATAGGTAGGATTGTCGGGGTACTTCTGGATAACCTTCAATGCCATGTCCTCGGCCTTGTGGAGATCCTTCTTCTGCTGGCTCAGATAGTAAGCATAATTATTGAGCGCATTATAGTTCGTCGGGTTGTACTTGACAGCCTTGTCATAGCATTCGAAGGCCTCGTCCATACGATTGTCCTGATAATAGATGTCGCCCATGCTGCCATAAAGGTTGCTGACCCTGTTGGCATCGGGAGGACTCATGTTCTCGATAGCCAGGCGGTATTGCTCGATGGCCTTTTCGTGCTGATCCTGCTGAATGTATGCCCATGCAGCAACGAGGTAGGCAGTCTGGCTGGTGGGATGCTCTTTCAAAACCTCTTGCGTCAACTCGACAAGTTGTGGCTTTGGCATCCACGAAGTGCTGTAGTAGAGCAACTGGTCCCAATATTCCATCGAGGTGGGCTTCAGATCAACAGCAAAACGCATGCTCTCGGAGGCAAGGCTGTCCTGTCCCATCGCATTACGCCAATCAGCCTGCAGTTTGTAGATCTCGTCCGACGTAGGATGCATCTCGACGACTGCAGTGAAGAGGGAATCCACATTGTTGAACAACGCTATCGTATCGAGGCTGGAAGTGACGTTGCCTTTCTCGACCTGGTCACGATAGTTGGAAAGTTTCCGGAAAGAGCCCTTCAGGTACTCTTCCATAACCTCCACCTTTGTATCGACATCGAGATTGCTGTTGACGAGTGCCGAAGCAACAAGTCGGTCGGCAGCATCCTGATCGCCTGTCATGCTGTAGTAATTGGCTTGAGCAACCCATACATAGGCATTGTCGGGCTCCACAGCGGCTGCAGCCTCATAAGTCTCCTTGGCTTGAGGAATCTGTCCGTACTGCATCTGCAAATCACCCAACTGCACACGATAGCGCACGTTGTAGGGATAGCGTGCGATGAGTTTGCGGTATTCGTCAAAGCCCTCTTCGGTGCGTTTCTTGTCGCTGAGAATGGCGAATTTGTAACGTGTAAGCTGCTCGTTGATGCCCTCTAGTTCCTCCAGCTTGTTGAGCATAGCGAGGCATTCGTTCACGCTATCGAGGCGCAGATAGATTTCCGACATATTGTAGAGCGGTTCGCTCTTGTCGGGATAGTTGCGCACCAGTCGCTCATAGCAAAGGCGGGCATCCTCGATGCGGTTGAGTGCGAGGAAAAGGTCACCCTCAGCCTCGGTGTACCAATAGTTGACCGAGTCGATGGCGATGGCCTGCTCGATGGCCAATATCGCATTCATGGCATTGTTCTGCTCGCGGTATTGGTTGCTGAGGAAAAAGTATGCGGCAGCCAGACCCGGCACCTGCCTGGTAGTCGGGTTCTTGATGCCCTTCTTCACCTCCTTGGGCTCTTCGGTAGGCAGTTTGATAGAAAGTTCATAACCCTTCGACGTCATCACCGAATCGTAGAAGGCCACAGCCTGCTTCATCAGTTTTACGGCCGAGTCGGGACGCTCGCATTGACCTTGGGTCACTGCAAGGAAATAGAGTGAATCGAAGTACTGCTGTTCGTCAAGGCTCAGCAGCGAAGTTTCGCTGGGTTGGGGATTCTTCTTGCGGGCTGCCACTGTGGCCGGTAGCACGACCGTCAGCAGCAGGAGAAGAAATATGTGATATCTTTGTTTATACATCGTATTGGAATGTGCCATAAGTGATGTTTAAGCAATGCTGACGTTGAAGCCCTCGGCAACGAGAGGAGCAACGAACTGCGCCATCTCCTCCTTTGAAACCTTCACGAGATTGGGCTCGGGTGTCGGACGATCAAGGCTATATACCATAATCTGGTGAGGCTTGATTTCGCGCATGAGGTCACACCATGCATTGACTTCTTCGGGTGTAGTGTTATCGATCACCTTGCCGTCGTGCATGCCTCGAACAAACATCGTCTGGACGATGAGCTGGCCCTGGAACGACTTCATACCATCGACGACCTGTCGCACGCTGTAGTTCTTGTCAGTGGGCTGGTCGATGAGATGTATCGTCGAGTCGAAGGCTCCATCGATCTTGAGAATATTGTTATCGACCTTCAAAAGGGCAGTATGTACCTTGGGGTCGGTCATACGTGTGGCGTTGCTCAGCACACTCACCCTTGCCTGGGGATAATACTGGTCACGAAGCGCAATGGTGCGGTCGATGACTTCTGCAAAGCGCGGGTGAAGGGTGGGTTCACCATTGCCAGCGAAAGTGATGACATCGATATTACGGCCTTCAGCCACTTCTTCCTTGAGTTTTGCCTCGAGTTCCTCCATCACCGCATCAGCATCGGGGAAATGTCCTCCCTTATGGTCCTTGTTCCATCCGCACTCGCAGTAGATGCAGTCGAAGGAGCATATCTTGGCATCCTTGGGCAGAAGGTTCACGCCAAGGCTGATACCCAGTCGGCGACTGTGGATAGGACCGATGATATTGTCGTTATAAATATTAGGTTTACGTTCTTGCATCATTGAGTTATGTATATAAATCGGGAGCAAAGTTACGAAAAAAATCTAACATGACAAAATCTACACCCTAATTTTTCACATATTTAATAAAAAAGGCCCCGAAACCATAGGTTTCAGGGCTTTGTAAAGTATCTTTACACAATGTGTAAAAGAGAGGTCCTCGGGATTAGTTGTTCTCAGGACGGAGCTTGCGTACGGTAACGGCAGTCTGCCACATCTCGCTTTCGCGGAGTGCCTTGAGTTCCTTCTCGAGGCCGGCACGATAGTCGGGCTTGGAGTTGGCATCGATGGAGATCTGAGCCTCGTTGCCAAGCTTAACGCTCATATAGAGCCACTGGCAGATAGGCTTGATGGCATCGTGGAAACGTGGATACCAGTCGAGGGCACCGCGCTGGGCAGTGGTCGAGCAGTTGGCATACATCCAGTCCATACCGTTCTTTGCAAAGAGAGGCATAAGCGACTGAGTGAGCTCCTCAACTGTCTCGTTGAAGGCCTCCGAAGGAGAGTGTCCGTTCTCGCGAAGCACTTCATACTGAGCAAGGAGAAGACCCTGGATAGCGCCCATCAAAGAACCACGCTCGCCGGTGAGGTCAGAAGTAGCCTCGCGCTGGAATGTTGTCTCGAAGAGGTAACCCGAACCGATGCCGATGCCGAGGGCGATGGTGCGGTCGTATGCACGACCTGTTGCATCCTGGTAGATAGCATACGAAGAGTTGAGGCCACGGCCTTCGAGGAACATGGTGCGGAGTGAAGTACCAGAACCCTTAGGAGCAACCATGATAACGTCGATATCCTTCTGTGGAACACAGCCTGTGCGGTCGTTCCAAGTGATAGCGAATCCGTGTGAGAAATAGAGAGCCTTGCCTGGGGTGAGATACTGTTTGAGAGTAGGCCATACGCTCATCACAGCTGCATCAGAGAGCAGACACATCACGATGGTAGCCTTCTGGGCTGCCTCCTCGATGCTGAAGAGGGTCTTGCCTGGTACCCAACCGTCGCTGATGGCCTTCTCGAAAGTCTTGCCCTGACGCTGGCCAACGATAACGTTGAAACCATTGTCACGCAGGTTGAGCGACTGACCTGGGCCCTGTACGCCATAACCGATCACTGCAATAGTCTCGTCCTTCAGGACTTCACGTGCTTTCTCAAGAGGATACTCCTCGCGGGTCACTACATTTTCGATGACGCCGCCAAAATTCATTTGTGCCATATTGATTATAATTAATGGGTTAATAATAATTTCTAGTCTTCCACCTTCTCATGATCTTCCTCACGCTTGGTCAGATACTGGTCCAAACGTTCGATGCACGACTTGGTGATTGAGATGCGTCCGGAACGCACGAACTGCAGGACGCAGCCCAGTTTGTTCAACTGGTTGAAGTTGTCAAGTACATCGGCCGTGATGCCGGTCTTCTCGACGATAGTGTAGGTGGGATTGACCTCCACGATATGGGCATCGTGACGACGCACGATACGCGAAACCTCGGGATTGGCAAGCACCATCGGAGTAGCCAGTTTTAAAAGCGATGTCTCGAGGATGAAGATCTCGTCATCGACGAAGCAGTTGGCCTGCAGCACATCGATACGCTTCTCAATCTGCTTGGTGAGCATCTCGGCCATCTCCTGCTTGCAGTAGCAGGTAATCGTATATTTATGTACGCCTGGCGTCGATGATGCACACACGTTGAGCGTCTCGATGTTGACCTGACGACGTGTAAACACTGCCGTAATCTGGTTGAGGATACCTGCGTAGTTCTCGGAATAGACAATCAGCGTGTAGTGTGTCAGTCCTTCATGCAATGGGCTGAGCAATGCTCCCTCTTTTCCTAAGGTGGAAGGTGCATCGACAGCGGTCTTTGAGAAACGCTCGTGGAAGCCTCCGTCCTTGAGGTCTTCGGCCAAAGATGCTGCACGTTCGCGATAGAGGTTCTTCTCGTACGAATTGCGGTCAATGGCAGCCGCTGCCTTCACAGCCTCATCCAAAGCCTGCAACGATGCCTGTGCCTCGTCGCATTTGCCGCAAGTGTTGCAATCGCCGCACTCACCGCCATTTTTTACATGTTCTGCCATATCACAATATTTCTAATAACATCTCATCCACGTTGGAACCTGGAGGAGTCATCGGTAATACATTATCTTCTTCCTTCACTGCACACTGCAAGAGGAATGGGCCTTCGGTGTCGAGCATCTCGCGAATTGCCGCATCCAGATCCTCACGCTCAACGACAGTGCGGCATGGGATGCCATAACCCTTGGAAATCAACTCGTAGTCGGGATTCAGCATCGGGGTGAACGAGTATCGCTTGTTGAAGAACAGATACTGCCACTGGCGCACATTGCCCAAATAATTGTTGTTGAGCAAGATCATCTTCACCGGAGCCTTCTGTTCCATGATGGTGCCCAGTTCCTGAATGGTCATCTGCAGACCTCCATCGCCTACAAACATGCAGACAGTGCGGTCGGGAGCACCAAAGGTGGCACCGATGGCAGCAGGAAGGGCAAAGCCCATCGTGCCGCAACCTCCCGAAGTGACGATGGAGCGCTTCTTCGTGAACTTGAAGTAACGGCATCCGAAGAGTTGATTCTGGCCCACGTCGGTAACGAGGATGGCCTCATTGTTGGCAGCTTCGCTCACCTTGCGGATCACTTCACCCATCAGCAATGGTCCCTCGGTGGGATGCAATGCCTTGTCGATGACCTTGTCATACTCCTTCTCTTCGTAGGGTTTGAAGCCTGCTATCCACGAGCCATGCTTTGCCTCATCGACATAAGGAATGAGGTCGGCAAGGGTCTGCTTGCAGTTGCCGAGAACGGCCACATCGACCTTCACGTTCTTGTTGATTTCCGAAGGGTCGATCTCGAAGTGGATGACCTTGGCCTGCTTGGCGTAGGTCTTGAGGTTGCCGGTCACACGGTCGTCGAAACGCATACCCACGGCAATCAGCAGGTCGCACTGGTTGGTCATCACATTGGGACCGAGGTTGCCGTGCATACCAAGCATACCTTTGTTGAGAGGATGGTCAGAAGGGATTGCCGAAAGGCCAAGCATCGTACATCCGAAAGGAATCTGTGCCTTCTCGGCAAGTTCGAGCACTTCCTGATTGGCACCAGCAAGTTCGACACCCTGACCCACCAGCATAAATGGTTTCACGCTCTGGTTGATCATCTCTGCAGCCTTCTGGATTACCGACATTTCGCAAACAGGCTCAGGCACATATGAACGAATGAAGTTGACCTTCTGAGGCTCATAGTCGATGACGGTAGTCTGCGCATTCTTTGTGAAGTCGAGCACGACGGGACCGGGACGACCCGTACCTGCAATATAGAATGCACGAGCCACGGCCCATGCCACATCTTCGGCACGACGTATCTGATAGTTCCACTTACTGATAGGCTGTGTCACACCCACGACATCGACCTCCTGGAAGGCATCGGTACCCAACATGGCGGCACCTACCTGTCCACAGATGACGACAAGCGGAGTGGAGTCGATCATTGCATCGGCAAGACCGGTGATGGTGTTCATAGCACCGGGGCCTGATGTTACCAAAACTACACCAGTACGTCCACTGACGCGGGCATAGCCTTGTGCAGCATGGATGGCACCCTGTTCATGTCTTACCAGCACATGGTTGAGTTTGTCGCGGTGATCATAGAGTGCATCGTAAGTAGGCATAATGGCACCTCCTGGATATCCGAAGAGGGTGGTGACACCCTGGTCCTCGAGGCTGCGCATCAGCGCTTCTGCACCAGATATTCTTTCTGACATTCTATGGGTTGTTTCTTATTTATTTCCTTATTAATCCTGACACGCACATATTAATCGATGATACGCACACCGCCCTTGTCGGCTGACGAAACAGACTGGGCATAGGCACGCAAAGCCTTGCTGATCACACGATGACGCTTCAAAGGCTGCTGTGGACGTGCTTCCAGCTCTTCGTCGCTGAGCTTGACGTTGATCGAACGTGTCGGGATGTCGATGACGATGATGTCGCCATCCTTGATCTTTCCGATGTTGCCACCGGCTGCTGCCTCAGGGCTGATGTGTCCGATGGAAAGGCCCGAAGTACCACCCGAGAAACGTCCGTCGGTGATGAGGGCACATTCCTTGCCCATGTGCATCGACTTGATGTAGGATGTCGGGTAAAGCATCTCCTGCATACCGGGTCCACCCTTGGGACCTTCGTGGGTGATGACAACACAATCGCCTTTCTTGACCTTGCCACCGAGGATGCCTTCGCAAGCATCCTCCTGCGAGTCGAAGCATACGGCAGGACCTTCGAAATGCAAGAGTTCAGGAGCCACGCCTGCGGTCTTGACGACGCAACCATCCTTAGCGATATTGCCGAAGAGCACAGCCAGACCGCCATCCTTGGTATAAGCGTGTTCGATGTCGCGGATGCAACCATTGGCACGATCGGTATCGAGTGTCTCCCATTGTGCATTCTGCGAACCCATCTTGATCGAGAACTTGCCGGCTGGAGCACTGTGATAGATGCGGCTTGCCTCAGGGTCGATGTTCTCCTTGAGGATGGAATACTTCTCGATGTCCTCACCAAGCGTTGCACCATTGACGCGCTTGCAACTCAGGTCAAGCAGATTGCCCTTGGCAAGTTCGCCGAGGATGCCGAGGATGCCGCCTGCACGGTTCTCCTCCTGCACCGAATACTTCTGCGTATTGGGAGCAAGTTTGCAGAGGCAAGGAACCACGCGGCTCAGACGGTCGATGTCCTTCATCTCGAAATCCACGCCACCTTCCTGCGCTACGGCAAGCAGGTGAAGCACCGTATTCGACGAGCCACCCATGGCGATGTCGAGGGTCATGGCGTTGAGAAATGCTGCACGAGTGGCGATGCTACGTGGCAAAACGCTCTCGTCGCCCTCCTCATAGTATTTCAATGCGTTCTTGACAATCAGTTTTGCAGCATCCTTGAAGAGCTGGATGCGATTCACGTGAGTAGCCAAGATGGAACCATTGCCAGGCAGAGAGAGTCCGATGGCTTCGGTAAGCGAGTTCATCGAATTGGCAGTGAACATACCCGAGCACGAACCGCAACCTGGACAGGCGCAGCCTTCGATTTCGGCCATTTCCTCGTCGGTCACCGATGGGTCGGCGCCCTTCACCATCGCGGTGATGAGGTCGGCATTCTCGCCGCGCCACTTGCCAGCCTCCATTGGGCCTCCGCTGCAGAAGACGGCAGGAATGTTCAGACGCATAGCAGCCATCAGCATACCAGGAGTCACCTTGTCGCAGTTCGAGATGCAGATCATCGCATCAGCCTTGTGCGCATTCACCATGTATTCCACCGAGTCGGCAATGATGTCGCGCGAAGGCAACGAGTAGAGCATGCCGTCGTGACCCATGGCAATGCCGTCATCGACAGCAATGGTATTGAACTCAGCAGCATAGCAGCCGAGTTTCTCGATCTCAGCCTTCACAATCTGGCCGATCTCGTGCAGATGTGTATGACCTGGCACAAACTGGGTAAAGGAGTTGACGATGGCAATAACGGGTTTGCCGAACATTTCACGCTTCATACCATTAGCGACCCACAGGGCGCGGGCACCCGCCATCCTGCGACCCTCAGTGGTCTGAGCACTTCTGAGTTGAATCTTCATTTTGTCGTAAAAACTAACCAATTAAACACAATACACGAAAAGTGACTGCAAAGATACAGACTTTTTTTGAAATTTCCTCAAAAATCGAAAAAAATGATGCAAAATTTTAAATATTTCTTCATTTTTATATAAAAAAGCAACTATAAACGGCAAATTAATGCATTTCGACACGAAAAATGTCAGGCAGGAACTACAAGTTGGCCAGGAAAAAAGCAAGAGGCCCATCCTAAAAGGATGAGCCCCAAGATAATATAACATAAGGTGATCCTTGATTGGAATCACTTAACCGCCTTGAACGACATATCGAGACCCTTCACGGAATGGGTCAGGGCACCGAACGAGATGTAATCGACACCAGCCTTGGCATAAGGAAGCATCGTGTCGTAGGTGATGCCTCCCGACGACTCGGTCTCGCAGCGATGGTTGACGATCTTCACGGCCTTGGCAGTATCTTCGGGTGTGAAGTTGTCGAACATGATTCGATCCACGCCTTCGGCCAATGCCTCGTCGAGTTCCTTGAAGTTGCGCACCTCCACCTCGATCTTGAGGTTCTTACCCTTCTCCTTGCAATACTGCTTGGCACGGCTGATGGCATTGTGGATGCCGCCCGAGAAATCGACATGGTTGTCCTTGAGCAGAATCATGTCGAACAGACCGATGCGATGGTTGCAGCCACCACCGATCTTGACAGCCATCTTCTCGAGGATACGCATGCCTGGAGTGGTCTTGCGAGTATCGAGCACCTTGGTGCCTGTTCCTTCCAAGGCCTTGACGTAACGTGCGGTCATGGTGGCGATGCCGCTCATGCGCTGCATAATATTGAGCATCAGGCGTTCGGTCTGCAGCAGGCTCTGCTCCTTGCCGGTCACAATGAAAGGCACATCACCGGGTACGACATGTGCACCATCCTGCATGAAAACCTCCATCTTGAGTTCAGGGTCGAAGGCATTGAACACGCGGCGTGCAATATCGACGCCAGCGAGGATACCCTCCTCCTTGATCAGGAGTTTCTGCTTGCCGATGGCATCGGCGGGGATGCAGCAGAGTGTAGTGTGGTCACCATCGCCGATATCCTCGGCGAAACTCAGTTTGATGAGCTCCTCGATGAGCTCGTTGACAATCTTTTCGTCCATAGTAGATAGGCGTTAAGTCATGGGTACATAGTTCGTATCCCGCTCCCTGGAAAGTTTCTCCTTGTTGAATACCGGGTTACTGTACATAGTGAGCAGCATATCCCAAAGGAAGGCCTCGTCGCGGTTCGGGATGTCAACCTTGGCGAGTTGTCCGTTCAAGTATGCAGCAGCCTTGGTCTTATCTGCCTCGGTGTACATCTTCTGATTCTTGTAGCGGTCGGTCTGATACTTCAGGTCGTAGGCCACATAGTTGATCGGATAGAGCACCATTGCCTCATGCAGCATATTGTCGATGGTTTCGCAGACACAGTTGACCTGTGCGTTCCTGTCGTTGATCCAGGGATACTGATCGAACACGCCATTGAGCTCCGAAGTGAAGGTGTAGCGAATGCGGCCCTTGTAGCCCATCAGGCCCGTTGCCATGCTCTTCACGTCGTCGGCCTTGGTCTTCTTCCACTCCGGGTTGTCGCGCTTGAGCTGGAACTCGGCAGCCTTGAGGTAGTCGCAGGGGTCATACTCGTAACTGATGGCTACTGGGATTGTGTGCAGGGCACGGACGTTCTGCATATGGTCCTTGGTCTTGCCACCCAGCGAAAGCATCTTGATGACCGAAGCCTGCGTGTTGTCGGAGTTATCCTTCGAACGTCCCTCACGCTGTGCCATCCAGATGGAGCACTTGTTCTCAACAATCTCCTTATAGATATATGCCGACAACTTCATCGAAGCCTCGAGCAGCTGGCGACCGGTAATGTCACGACGCACGACGAAGCTCTTGTTCACCCTGACAAGGTCCTCGATCCATGGGGCAGCAAAAAGGTTGTTGCCGATGGCGATTTCGGAAGTCTCCTTGCCGTTCTTGGCAAGAATGTAGTTAAGCAGCGCCGAATCGAGCACAATGTCGCGATGGTTGGTCACAAAGAGGTGTCCGTTGGTAAAGTCAATCTGATCAAGTCCGTAAGCCTCAACACCATCGGTGCATTTTTTGCACAGCATATCGAGGATGAGAAGGATTACCTTGGTTTGAAAATCCTTCACCGTCTTACAACTCAGGATGAGTGCCTTCATCTGCTCGGGATCGACATTAGGGAATCCGGCCTTGATGGCGCCCAGTATTTCCGGACGATCGGCCAGTGGCCAAAGTTTCGAAGGGATGTCTGCGTCGTTGTAGCAACGAATGTCATCAAAATTGTATTCTGCCATAATGTTTTTGGGTTTAGATTAAAAAACTATAATGATCCAAAGGTAATTACGTCATCCATGACATCCGAGATGTCAAGACCGGCAGCTCTGACCTCCTGCGGGATAAACGAGGTGGCAGTCATGCCGGGAGTCGTGTTGACTTCCAGAAGATGCGGGGTGTCGCCGATGATGATGTAATCGACACGGATGATACCCTTGGCACCCACATATCCATAAATACGTCGGGTCAGTGCCTGGATCTTCTGGGTCATTTCGTCCGAGATGCGTGCAGGGGTAATCTCCTCCACTGCACCATTATATTTCGCATCGACATCGAAGAACTCTTTCTTCGAGACGACTTCAGTGATGGGCAAGGCGCGAAGACCGTCACGTGAGGTATAGCATCCGCAGGTTACCTCGGTGCCCTGCATGAAACTTTCGATGATGACCTCGCCCGTAGCCTCACGTTTGGCGGCTGCGATGGCGGGTTGCAGTTCTTCGGGCGTCTTCACCTTTGTGGTGGCATACGACGAGCCACCGGCATTGGGCTTGACAAAGACGGGCAGACCCAGTTCCTTGACGCACTGCTCGGTATCCACTTCTTCGCCCACATGAAGCAGGATGCTCTTGGCAACAGGAATGCCAAAGGTAGAAAGATAACGGTTGCAGGTGAACTTCGAACAGGTGAGGGCTGCTGCCAGCACGCCGCAACAGCTGTAGGGCATGCGTATCATGTCGAAATATCCTTGCAGGATACCATTCTCACCTGGGGTGCCGTGGATGATGATATAGGCGAAGTCGAAGGTGAGTTTCACGCCGTCCATCACGACCGAAAAGTCCTCACGATCGACGGGCCAGGTCTTGTCCCAGTCGTACTGCTTGCCGTCATACTGCACCATCTTCCATTCGGTTCCCTTGATGACGATGATGCTGGTCTCATATTTGCTGTGGTCAACGAAGCTCCATATGCCCTGGGCACTGCGGAGCGAAACCACATATTCGCTGGAGTCGCCTCCAGCCACGATTGCGATTTTTTTCATTAATAGTTTCTGTTACTAACATATTCCCGCCACTTTTCGACGAGTCGGGCCATGTCGGCGGGCAATGGAGCCTCGAAGTCCATCTCCTCCCCTGTGCGGGGATGGCGGAAACCGAGCGTCCCGGCATGCAATGCCTGTCGCGGACAGATGTCAAAGCAGTTACGCACGAACTGCGAATATTTTGCGAATGTGGTGCCTTTCAGTATCTGGTCGCCACCATAGGTCTTGTCGTTGAAGAGGGTGTGTCCCGCATGCTTCATATGGACCCGTATCTGGTGGGTTCGTCCCGTCTCGAGCCGGCACTCGACAAGGGTGACATAACCCAGTCGCTCAATGACCCGATAATGGGTGACGGCAGGCTTGCCTTCCTCGCTTCCTTCGGGATAATACTCCATCAGGGTGCGGTCGCGCTTGTTGCGTCCGATGTTTCCCACTATCGTTCCTTCGTCCTCCTCCACATGTCCCCAAACCAGGGCAGTGTAGAGTCGGCGAGTAGTCTTGTGGAAGAACTGACGGCTGAGCGAAGTGCCTGCATCCTCGTTCTTGGCAATCACCAGCAGACCCGAAGTCTCCTTGTCGATGCGATGCACCAGTCCCAGACGTTTCTGGAAGTCGGGCTTTTGTTCGGTGTCGGGCGAAGCACTTCCTTCGGATAACGCAGCTCCGTCCTCCCCTTCTTCACTTTCCTCGTCCTCTCCCGTCAGGTCGAGTTCGATGCCTTCCTGCAGGAAATGCCAGGCAAGGGCGTTGACCAAGGTCCCGGTGTAATTGCCGTGTCCCGGATGAACCACCATACCCGCAGGCTTGTTCACCACAAGCAGGTCATCATCCTCATAGACAATGTCAAGCGGGATGTCCTCGGGAACGATTTCGGTGGAGTGACGCGGACGGTTCATCATGACCTGCACCACATCACCGGGACGCACCTTGTAGTTCGACTTCTCGGGCTTGCCGTTGACCAGGATGTATCCGGCATCGGCAGCATTCTGTATGCGGTTGCGGCTTGTGCCCACGATACGGTCCACCAGGAACTTATCGACGCGAAGAGGTCCCTGTCCCCTGTCGGCCACGAATCGGAAGTGTTCGAACAACTCCTCCTTCCCGACGTCGCCGGTTACTCCATCCATTGCTCCTCGGTTTCTTCGTTCACAGGTTCAAGTTCCAGTTTGCTGTTGCCCACCGAAACCACGACGTGCGTGCCGTAGGGATATTCAGCGCCGGGTACCATCTCCTGGTCACCCACGGTGACGCTGAGCACCAGGTCGTGCATCTCCGAGGGCACCTGCCTGATCGAATCGACCTTGAAGCCCAGCGAACGCAGGGTCGAAAGCGCCTGGCGACTGCCGCCCTCGCGCACTTCCTGCATCTTCACCATGCGCACACCAAGGGCATTGATGGTGAGATAGACGATGCGTCCCTTCTTGACGGGAAGGCCTGCTGTAGGCAACTGTTCCACGACGGCTCCCGGCGTGATGTCGGCATACACCGAATCGATGATCATCGACTTGAGCCCGGCGTTTTCGAGGATACGCTCTGCTTCGGGAGCAGGGAGGCCTGCCAGACGGGGAACCTCGACACGCTCGTTGTGATGCGTGTAGGAGTTCATCCAAAGCGACAGACATGTCAGGACAGCCACCGTGGCAACAATGATGCCCACTATCGATAGTCCAACCATTTTGCCGAAGTAGCCCCATTGGCTCTTGCGGCCATTATTTTCTTCTTGTGCCAAATTTATACCTATTTAAATAAAATAACGCTGCAAAGATAGCGCTTTTTGTGAATAAAAACAAACAAAAGACAAAAAAATCTTCAATATTTAAAAAAGTTGGTGTCAATTGGCCCGTATTTCACAAAAAATGCGTACCTTTGCACCGCATTTGTGCCCTTCACATGGCGCAAAACGCCCCATAGATACGAAAACATCAAAAAACAATTATGAAGAATAAGGTTATTATCATTGCCGCTGCCATCGTCCTGCTTGCCCTGCTGGCCGGTGGTGGCTACTACATCTGGCGTCAGCAGCAGACCATCGACGAACTCACCGAGGGCTTTGCGCTCGAAAAGGAACAACTCGAAGACGAATACACCCAGCTCGCCATCCAGTACGAAGGCTACAAGTTGCAGGTCAACAACGACTCGCTCGAACAGAAGCTCGAGGACCAGCGCATCAAGATCCAGCGCCTCGTCGAGGAGCTGCGTCAAACCAAGGCGCAGGATGCCCGTCGTATTGCCGCCCTCAAGAAGGAACTCGAGACAGTGCGTGGCGTCCTCCGCTACTATGTAGCCCAGGTCGATTCGCTCAACAAGGTCAACGATGCCCTCGTGGCCGAAAACCAGCAGATACGTAGCGACATGCGCACCGTGCAGCAGCAGAACCAGCAGGTGCGCCAGCAGAACGAGACCCTCACCAAGCAGGTCACCGTGGCTGCACAGCTTTCGGCCACCAACGTCTCAGTTACCGCCCTAGACCGCAAGGACAAGGTCGAGAAACGCAATCGCGTCGATAAGCTTGCCAAGTTCCAGGTCAACTTCACCATCGCTGCCAACGTCACCGCCCAGACCGGCGAGAAGGACGTCTATCTGCGCATCCTGCGTCCCAGCGACGAGGTGCTCACCAACGCGCAGAGCGGAAAGTTCAAGTACGAGAACACCAAACTCGATTACTCCGCCCGCAAGACCATCGAGTTCGGAGGCGAAGAGACGCCCGTCACTATGTTCTACAAGCGTGGCGAAGCCCTCGATGCAGGCACCTATCGTGTCGAGATCTATGCCGATGGCAACATGATCGGTCGCGGCTCCATCGCACTTAAGAAGTAATTCGATAATTCGTGATAAAACCATAACATGAGCGATTTCATCTGGCGCATCCGCCTCTTCTGGAGGTTCCTGAAGCACGACATCTGGAGTTACACGAACGAAGACGTCCGTGGCACCTATCTGTGGCTGATGAACATCTTCAAGGCGGTCTATCTCTCCATACGCTTCTTCCTCGCTCATCGCATCATGGAACGTGCCTCGGCACTCACCTACTACACCCTGCTTGCCCTCGTCCCCACCGTGGCGCTTGCCCTCGGCATTGGTCGAGGCTTCGGCATGCAGGAGATGTTCTATAACCTCATCACCGACGCCTTCCCCGGACAGGTCGAAGTGATCAACTACATCAACGGCTTTGCCGAAAAGTACCTCGAACGCGCCACTTCGAGCATCATCATCGGCATCGGCATCGTCCTTCTCCTCTGGGTCATCTATTCGCTAATCAGCAACATCGAGGACGTCTTCAACGGGATTTGGCAGGTCAAGAACGGACGCAGCACCTTACGCCGCATCACCGACTACCTCAGCATCATCTTCCTCGTCCCCACCTTCCTTGCCATCAGTTCGGGCACACAGCTTTTCCTGCAGACCTACATCATGACCGACCTCTACGACTACGTGCTCAGTCAGACGCTGCTCACCATTCTTCGCTGTGTCCCCTATGTCTTCACCATCCTGCTCCTGACGTTCATTTATATCGTCATCCCCAACTGCAAAGTTCGTTTCCTCAACGCCTTTGCAGCTGCCGTCATTGCCGGTACGGCATTCCTCCTCTTCCAGTGGCTCTACATCCACGGACAGATCTGGGTCAGCAAGTACAACGCCATCTACGGTTCGTTTGCTGCCCTCCCCCTCCTCCTCCTGTGGATTCAGATGTCGTGGATCATCTGCCTCTATGGCGCCGAGCTTTCCTACGCTTCGCAGAACATCCAGAACTACAATTTCGAGAACGTCGAAGAGATGCTCTCGCGCCACGACCGTGACTTCCTCCTCATCCTCGTTGCTGGCAACATCTACAACCGCTTTGCCAACGAGGAGCCTGCTCCTACCACCGAAGAGGTCGGTCAGGCGCTCAAACTGCCCGCACGTCTGACGGGTAGTCTCATTCGCCAGCTCGCCGACATCGACGTCATTCGCGAAGCCTACCCCACCGACAAGCATATGCCCAACAACTGGATACCAGGCCGCGAGACCGACAAACTCACCATCGCTGCCCTTTATGACCTGTTGGCTTCCGATGGCGAAAACCTCCTGAAGATCAACTATTCGAAATATTTCCCCAAGGAGTACAAGGTTTGCGAAGCCATGCGCCAGGCAGCCCTCCAGCAGGGGCAGTCAATCCTCCTGCGCGACATCAACCTCGACCATTTTAAACCTTTGACCACAACACTCGTCAAAGAAAAGAGACAAAAGACTCCTATAAACGATCAGAAACAATGAAACAGAAACTAATGTCAGCTGCCATTCTGGCAGCCGTGGCCCTGCTCAGCAGCAGTTGCGTTACACAGAAGAAGTACAATGAACTTCGCGATGATTACGACCTATTGACAAGTCAGTTCAACGATGCAAAGATTGCCCTTGCCTCCTGCGAGACGGGCAGCAAGAGCCTCGAAGAGCGTCTGGACGAGGCACGTGCCAACAATGCCCGACTCCTCGAACAGCTCAACGCCCTGCAGCAGTCGCTCGACAAGAGCATCAACCAGTCGGGCACCAACATCTCCAAGCTTGTCGATGAGATCAATGCTTCCAACAAGTACATCAAGCAGCTTACCGACGCCAAGTCGAAAAGCGACTCGCTCAACATCGTCCTCACCAACAACCTCACCCGTTCCCTTTCGAAGGAAGAGCTCAAGGACGTCGATGTGCAGGTGCTGAAAGGCGTGGTCTATATCTCGCTCAACGACAACATGCTCTATCGCACCGGCTCGTATGAGATCTCCGACAAGGCCGGACAGACCCTTGCCAAGATCGCCAAGATCATCACCGACTACAAGGACTACGAGGTGCTCATCGAAGGCAACACCGACAATGTGCCCATCAGCCGCGAGAATATCCGCAACAACTGGGACCTCTCCTGCCTCCGCGCATCCAGCGTCGTTCAGGCTCTCCAGAATCAATATGGCGTCAATCCCAGTCGTCTGACTGCCGGCGGTCGTGGCGAGTACAATCCACTCGAATCGAACGACACCGAGACAGGTCGCGCCCGCAACCGTCGTACGCAGATCATCATCACTCCCAAGCTCGACCAGTTCCTCGAACTCATCGACGAAGCTCCCGAAACGAAATGATAAAAACAATAAAGGCGCCGCAATTCGCGACGCCTTAATTATATCTTTGGACCAACCAACAATTGTTATTTGTTAATTATTAATTGTTAATTGATTATTCGCTCTTCTTGCCCTCAGCATAGCGCTTGTTGAGCAGGTCGAGAACATCCTGGGTGATGTCGTACTTCTCCTTCACGAAGAAGACGGTCGTGTTGGGAACACTGCTGTAGATCACCTCGAAGTTCTTGTCCTTGTTGTACTCCTTCAGCACAGCCTGGATAGAATCGTTCACACGGTCAAAGGCCTGACTCTGGAGGAGGGCGAGATCCTGCTGCAAGCCATTGGCCTGCTGCTCGATGGAAGCCTGCTTCTGCTGCAGACGACGCTGCTCGGATTCCATACGCGACTGACCACCGATGAACGAGTTGGTCTGAACCTTCTGCATGAAGTCCTGATACTCCTTCTGGAACTTGGCCATCTCCTTGTTCATCTTATCCTCAGCCTGAGCCTTCTGCTTCACAAGGTCCTGGGTAAGGTCAATCTGGAGCTGATAGTTGTTGTAAAGCGAATCAGCCTGGATGAAGGCAATTGGCAATGACTCACCCTCGGTGAGCGTACCGCCGGCTACCTTGGCGGCATCGGCATTGTTCGATTTAACGCAGGAAGTCATACCTCCGGCGAGAACTCCCGCCAAAACCAGGGCAGAAGCGATAGTAAAGAATTTTTTCATATACAATATTAAAGTTATTATTTATTTTCTTCTTGTAGTTTTCCAGTGGGCATCTGGCCGTCGGCATAGAGCCCCTGCTTGTGGCGCTCCTCATAATCCTGGGTCTGCACGCAGTGGATTCCCTTGTCGCGCATCGCCTTCGATTGGCTCACATGCGTCTTCGGAAACGTGCCATTTTTCACAAATAATACCTTAATTGCTAAAAAAACAAAAGATATTAAAAGAATTCCGACCGAAATGATAATAGTTTGCCACATTTTTATTATCTTTGCACCCGCAAACAGTTCAAAGGGGGAATTTCTCCTCAAACTTCGCGAATAGCGGTTGCAAAGATACAAAATTTCCGAAACAATCCACCATTTTTGGTCTCGATTTTAGGAAAAAGTCATACATCTTGACCACTTTTAACAATTATTATTACTGATTTGCACTTTTACGAAACAAAAAACGACATAAAACCACTAATTTTTCAAAACAAATCAAACTATGGAAATCAAGAATCTTGAACCAAGAATCTTTTGGGAAATCTTCGATGCCATCACCAAGGTGCCTCGTCCGAGCAAGAAGGAAGGCAAGATCCGCGCATGGCTTGTCAACTTCGCCAAGGAGCACAACCTCGACTGCAAGGTCGATGAGACCGGCAACGTCCTCATCAGCTGTCCTGCCACCCCAGGCCGTGAGGACCGCGAGACGCTCGTCATGCAGGCCCATATGGATATGGTGTGCGAAAAGAACTCCGACATCATTCACGACTTCGAAAACGACCCCATCGAGACACGCATCGACGGCGATTGGGTGAAGGCCAACGGCACTACCCTCGGCGCTGACGACGGCGCAGGTGTAGCCCTCGCCCTGGCTGCCATGCTCGACAAGACTTACGAGCACGGTCCACTCGAATTCCTCTGCACCTACGACGAGGAGACCGGTATGACAGGCGCCAATATGCTCAGCGAAGGCTTCATGACCGGCAAGCTCCTCCTCAACCTCGATTCCGAACAGGAGAATCAGATCTTCATCGGCTGCGCCGGTGGTATGGACACCGTTGCCCTCTGGCACTACACCACCCAGCCCACTCCTGCCGACTACTACTTCGCCCGTGTCAGCATAGGCGGTCTCCTCGGCGGCCACTCGGGTGGCGACATCCACCTCGGCCGTGCCAATGCCAACAAGGTGCTCGCACGCTTCCTCACCACCCAACCCGGTCTGCTCGTCTCCGACATCCGTGGCGGCAACCTCCGCAATGCCATCGCCCGCGAGGCTTACGCCGTCATCGGTGTGCCCGCAGCACGTCGCGACCAGCTCGTAGCCGACCTCAACAAGTTCACTGCCATGGTCGAAGTCGAAGTGGCTGGTGTCGAGCCTTCGTTCAAGATGTCCATCGAGACCGTCGACGCTCCCGCCGAGGTCATCGACCCCAACGTGACCTGCCGCCTCATCCAGGCACTCATCGCAGCACCTCACGGCGTCATCGGTATGAGCCACTCGATGCCAGGCCTCGTCGAGACGTCCACCAACCTCGCCTCTGTCCGTATCTCCGAGCCAGGCACCATCCGCGTCGAGACAAGCCAGCGCTCGAGCGTCGAGAGCCAAAAGCGTATGATTGCCCAGATGGTCAAGACCGTCTTCGACCTCGCTGGTGCCGAAGTCACCCAGGGTCAGGGCTATCCCGGTTGGGCTCCCAACCCCAACAGCCGTATGGTGAAGCTCACCGAGGCTGCCTACCGCAAGGTCTATGGCGGCGAGCCCGAGACCATGGCCATCCACGCCGGTCTCGAGACGGGTCTCTTCCTCACCAAGTATCCTTGGCTCGACATGGTCAGCGTAGGTCCCACGATGGAAGCCATCCACTCGCCCGAAGAGAAACTTTCCATCTCTTCTGTAGCCAAGTTCTGGCCTTACGTCAAGGAGATTATCGCCTCGATTTGAACCCCATGAGCAGTCGATGAATCACTCAAATAGGTGGTTTTCGGACTATTTCGTCTAAAATTTGCATTTTTTCGGGCAAATATTTGGTACTTTCGCAAAAAATACCGATATTTGCCCGATGTATTTATACAGGTACAATTCAATTGTAAATTGAAAATATAAATTGTTAAATCATACAACCTATGAAATTCGAAGTTCTCAGTTCCGACCTCATGAGTCATCTGGCTGCCATCAGCCGCGTGCTGCTCAGCAAGAACCCTATGCCCATCCTCGACAATTTCCGTTTCGAAGTCAGTGAGGAGAAGCTAACAGTCACCGCCAGCGATGGCAGCACCACTATGATTACCTCCATCGCCATCCAGGGCGTCGAGGGCAATGGTGCTTTCGTCGTCCCCGCCAAGACCATCATGGACCCCCTCAAGGAGATGCCACAGCAGCAGCTCTCCATCGAGGTCGATAACGGCAACTACGAGGTCATCGTCTCCTACGCCAACGGCAAGTACAACTTCATCGGCGGCAATGCCGACGAATATCCGCGCGTCAAGGCTCTCGAGGAAAACTACCGCTCGTTCGACATCAACGCCCAGGCCCTCCTCAACGGCATCCAGAGCACCCTCTTCGCCACTGCCGAGGACGAGCTCCGTCCCGTCATGAACGGCATCTACTTCGACATCAAGGCCGACCGTATCATCTTCGTCGCCTCCGACTCCAAGAAGCTCGTCCGTCTCATCAACGAGACCACCGAGCCCGGCTTCGAGTCCAACTTCATCCTGCCCAAGAAGCCTGCCAACCTCCTCAAGAACATCATCTCCAAGGACCAGCTTCTCTGCACCGTCTGCTTCGATTCGAAGAGCGCACGTTTCCAGCTCGGCGACTACGAGCTCATCTGCACCCTCATCGAAGGACGCTATCCGCGCTATGAAGTGGTGATCCCCAAGAACAACACCAACCGTCTCACCATCGACCGTCAGTTGTTCCTCTCCGCCCTGCGTCGCATCGCCGTCTTCGCCAACAGTGCCACCAACCAGGTCAAGTTCGACCTCGACGCCAGCAGCCTCACCATCTCGGCTCAGGATGTCGACTACTCCACCTCGGGCACCGAGACGCTCACCTGCTCCTACGAGGGCACGCCCATGAGCATCGGCTTCCGCGCCAACTTCCTCATCGAGATCCTCAACACCATCACTGCCCAGGATGTCGAGGTGCTGCTCAGCGACCCCGCCCGTGCCGGACTGGTGGCTCCCGTGCAGAACAACGATGGCGAAAAGCTCCTCATGCTCATCATGCCGATGATGCTCACCGATTTCTAAGACTGCATCGCGTCTATGAAACTCAATCTCAGGAAGCCCCTCATCTTCTTCGACCTCGAGACCACAGGCATCAGCGCCACCAAGGACCGCATCGTCCAGCTTGGTTACATCAAGGTCATGCCCAACGGCAGTGAGGAGCAGGGCAACTTCTTCATCAACCCCGAGATGCACATTCCCGAGGAAGCCTCTGCCATCCACCACATCACTGACGAGATGGTGGCCGACAAGCCCACCTTCAAGCAGATGGCAGGCCGACTCGAACAGATCTTCAAGGGCTGCGACGTAGCAGGTTACAACTCCAACCGTTTCGACGTACCCCTGCTCGTCGAGGAGTTTCTGCGTGCAGGTGTCAAGTACGACATCAGCAAGGTGCGATTCATCGACGTGCAGAACATATTCTACAAGAAGGAGCCGCGCACACTCGTTGCCGCCTACCGCTTCTATTGTGGCAAGGAACTCGACGGCGCCCATTCGGCTGACTGCGACATCCGTGCCACCTACGAAGTGCTCCAAGCGCAGCTCGATCGCTACGACGATCTGGAGAACGATGTCGAGTGGCTGCAGGACTTCACGCGCATGAACCGCAACGTCGATCCTATGGGGGCTATGGTCTATGACGACAAGAATCGTCCCGTCTTTAACTTCGGCAAGTACAAGGGTCGCCCCGTCACCGAAGTCCTGACGCAGGATCCCAGCTACTACTCCTGGATGATGAACGGCGACTTCGCCCTCTCCACCAAGCACGTGCTCACCCAACTCAAGTTGGCAATGATGAAGAAGGCCTGAAAAGGCCACACAGAACTCACGGAACTCACAGAAAGGGTAAGGTCAAGATATTTGTTTTTCTGTGATTTCCGTGAGTTCTGTGTGAGATATAAAGCCCGCCACGACAAAAACATTTCCGCGATATCTGTGTGAGATATGAAAATGAAACCACTTTATAGGATTATCGGCATCTTCGTGCTCCTTCTCTTTTGGGGAGGATCAGTGAGAAGCTACGCCCAGGAGCTCAACGCCACGGTGAACATCAACACACAGCAGATCGATGCATCGCTGCGTCCGCGCTTCGAGACCCTCAAGCAGAGCCTCGAGGAGTTCATCAATGGCCAGCAGTGGACGGGCGCACAGTTCTCCAACGTCGAGAAGATCACCTGCACCTTCGCCCTCACCATCAACGAGGTCGTGCAGTCCGATGTCTATAAGGTCTCCATCACCGTCCAGGCACGCCGCCCCGTCTATAACTCCACCTATCAGACTATCCTCATCAACTGGCGCGACGACCTCGTCACCCTGCCCTATCAGGAAGGCGAGAACCTCACCTACAACGAGTTCAACCTCGACAACGAACTCATCGCCACCATCGCCTACTACGTCTATCTCGTCCTCGGCCTCGATTTCGACTCGTTCAGCAGCATGGGTGGCGAGCAGTATCTGCGCAAGTGCGAGAGCATCGTCAGTCAGATGCAGTCGTCCGACAGCAACGGCTGGAAGGCCTTCGACTCGAAGACCAACCGCCACGCCCTCATCACCGCCCTCCTCGACCCCAATCAGCAGCCGTTCCGCGAACTTTGGTACACCTACCATCGCCAGGGCCTTGACCAAATGGCACAATCCGTCGATAAGGGACGCTCCCAGATCTCCGCATCCTTCGAGCAGCTTGCCACCGTCCGCTCTGCCGACGCCATGACCCCGCTCCTCTCCCTTTTCATCAACGCCAAGCTCGACGAACTAGTCAACATCTACAGCGAGGCTCCTATGTCCGAGAAGAAATCCATTCACGACAAGCTCACCGACCTCTTCCCCACCTACTCTCGTCAACTCGCTCCCATCAAGGAAGAATATAAGGAATAAAAAGATATGCTACAATTCCTGACTATCGAGAACTACGCCCTCATCGATCACCTCGAGTTCCGTCCGGGCCAGGGCCTCACCGTCATTACCGGCGAGACAGGCGCCGGTAAGTCCATCATCATGGGCGCCCTCGGTCTCATCCTCGGCCAACGAGCCGATGCCAAGGCCGTGCGCAGCGGTGCCGGCAAGTGCGTCATCGAGGCACAGTTCGACATCTCCGCCTATGACCTCGAAGCCTTCTTTGCCCAGAACGACCTCGAGTACGACGCCAGCGCCACCATCATCCGACGCGAGATCAACGCCACAGGCAAGAGCCGTGCCTTCGTCAACGACACGCCCGTGCAGCTGCCCCTGTTGCGCGAGCTCGGCAGCCACCTCATCGACATCCATTCGCAGCATCAGAACCTCCTGCTCGGGCAGGATGCCTTCCAGCTCTCCGTCGTCGATGCCCTCGCCCACAACCAGGCCGAATATGCCAGCTACCGTGCCGCCTACGACCAGCTCAAGGCTCACGACTCAAAGCTCAAAGCCCTCCGCGCCCAAGCCGAACGCGATGCCCAGGAAGCCGACTACATACGTTTCCAGTTCTCGCAGCTCGACGATGCTAACCTCGTCGAAGGCGAACAGGAGGAACTCGAGGCCGAGCAGGAACTCCTCAGCCACGCCGAGGACATCAAGTCGTGCCTCTGTCAGATGCACGAAGGTCTCGATGGCGAAGGCGACGCCGTGGTGCAGATGCTCAAAAGCATTTCGCAGAAGGCCCACGAACTGAGCCGCATCTATCCCGACATTGCCGAGATTGCCCAGCGTCTCGAAAGCGACTACATCGACCTCAAGGACATTGCCGACGAGGTGGACAGCCGCTCCGAGGAAGTCAACTACGACCCGCAGCGCCTCGAGCAGGTCGAGGAACGTCTCAGCCTCCTCTATTCGCTGCAGAAGAAGCACGGCAAGTCCTCGGTCGAGGAACTCATCCAGTTGCGCGACGAGCTCTTCGAGCGCATCCAGCACATCGACAACAGCGACGAGGAGATACTCGAACTCGAACAGCAGGTCAAGCGCCTCACCGCCGAAGCCACCCGTCTCGCCGCCATCCTCACCGACACTCGCAAGCACGCCGCCCAGCAACTCCAGAAGGACCTCATCGCCCGTGTCACCTACCTCGGCATGCCCAACCTCCGCTTCCAGGTCTCCATCACCCCCCTAGACTCTCTCTCCCCTTCGGGGTCGGACTCCCTCGAGTTCCTCTTCTCCGCCAACAAGAACCAGCCCCTCCGTCCTGCAGGCGAAGTGGCATCGGGTGGTGAGATCAGCCGCCTCATGCTTGGCATCAAGAGCCTGGTGGCATCGGCACGCACCTTGCCCACCATCATCTTCGACGAGATCGACACGGGTGTCTCGGGCGACATTGCCGACCGTATGGGCAGCGTCATGAAGGAGCTCTCCACCCATCTGCAGGTCATCACCATCACCCACCTCCCGCAGGTTGCAGGCAAGGGCAACCAGCATTTCCGTGTCTTCAAGGCCGACACCGACGAGCAGACCATCACCCACATCGAGCAGCTATCCTCCGAGCAGCGCATTCAAGAGATTGCCCGCATGCTCAGCGGTTCCGATATCACTCCCGAAGCCCTGGCTAATGCCCGTACGCTTATCACGGAATAATATTTTTCGTCTTTTCCATCATCAAGCACTATCTCGCGCGGGATAGTGCTTTTTCATATAGTAGCAAGCATTCTGTCGGCCGTCAGAGTACTTCATCCTATCGTGGCATGACCATTCTTGGCCAAGATTGGGTATTCTTCTTTCGGAGAAAACATCCTGTCGGCCGTCAGAGTACTCCATCTTATCGCGGCAAAACCATTCTTGGCCAGGATTGGGTATTCTCTATTCGGAGAAAGTACTCTGTCGGCCGTCAGAGTACTATATCCTATCGCGGCATGACCATTCTTGGCCAAGATTGGGTATTCTTCTTTCGGAGAAAGCATTCTGTCGGCCGACAGAGTACTCCATCCTATCGCGGCATAACCATTCTTGGCCAGGATTGGGTATTCTCCTTTCGGAGAAAGCACTCTGTCGGCCGTCAGAGTGCTCTATCATATCGCGGTATGACCAATCTTGGCCAAGATTGGTCATACATTGAAATGGGAAATCAAAAACAAACAAAAAAGTGTAGTTTTTCATGACGAACTAACAATTATCTGCCACAATTTTATAAAACATTGTAAAAACAATTGTATATCGTTATTTTAAGTTAATCACATATACCTTTTCCGTGCTATTCTGCCAATAAATAAGTATATTTGCACACCAAAACAAAAAATAGGGAATGAAAAATCAGAAATACATCAGACTATTCCTGGTCTTGTTGTCTATGCTTTCAATAGCGACCATTACGGTGGCCCAGGTCTCCTTTGACACTGGAAACGGTTGTCTGAATGTTATTGATGTTTCTTCTTCGCAAGGGCTTGGCGATTATGGTGACAAATGCATTTCTGCGAACTACCTGCACGAAGTGTTCATTAACGAACAATTTGCCATTGGAGGTGGTATCGGATATAGTCACCATGAGAAGCATGACTTTTCTGCAATACCTGTCTTTCTAAGTACACATTACTTCTTTCTTGATAAACGTTTTTCTCCCTTTGTAAATCTTCGTGTTGGAGGGTTTGGAATGTTTGGGAAAAAGAACGTAGATACCAATCAGAAGTATTCCATATCGAGCAAAAAAACCGATTTCAACCTGTTTGTTTCACCTGCATTAGGTGTAAAGGTTCATATCACTCCAGACATCGGTATAATGGCCAGTATAAATGACGGCGTTTACCTTATTAATGCGTTCGATACCCGAAGGAATGATTATAGAAACAAGTTCATTCACGATTTGGGAATCAGTATAGGAGTATGCTTCCAGATTGATGGATGGTAGAGAACGGAATCCTGCATAGACACTGCAACGAAGAATTACACAATATAAGAAAATAATGAAGAACAAAACCATCATCACCCTCCTGCTTGCCCTTATAGCTATGGCGAGTGAAGGACAAATCCACTACCGACTGGAAGGAACGGTGGGCGATTCTACGATGAACACAAAATTGCTGTTGAATCAATGGATGTCGGATATGCGCATGGTCAACGCCACCATCGACACCGTGGAGGTTGTCGAAGGGAAACTGATGCCCATAGAAGGGACGCTTGACGAAGCTGCAGCTTTCAACCTGAGATCCATCACGAAAAAGGGCACGATGCCAGAGATAATGTCGCCCTGTTTTTTCCTGGAGAATGGAACGACGCACCTCTACATGGACCTGCAACGTCTCGCTCAGGATGAAGACTCCATCCGATTCCTGAATCATCCCTCAGGCACTCCTCTCAACGAGGATCTTGGCACTTTTCAAAACGCATTTTCCCCCTTGCTATATGGTGATTCCATCGAACAACAACGTCTCGACAACCTGATGCGGAGCGAACTGAATCGCCATAACGACGATGTCTTGGGAATGGTTGAGCTGGCGATGGTGCTTGGACACAAGCCGCTGCAGACTGCGACATGGCTCGAACTGATGAGTCCACGAATCAAGGCGGGTGACGTTTGGAACCAGATGAAGCTTGCCCTCAGCTCCATGGGTATCCGCATGGAGTCGAGCGAAGCCTTTTTCAGCCCGAATGTGGGCGAGAAATTTGTGGACTTCGCTGTGAAATATGACGGAAAGACCACACGTCTCAGCGATTACGTGGGCCGAGGTCAGTATGTGCTCGTCGATTTCTGGGCTTCGTGGTGCGGTCCCTGCCGTGGGGAGATTCCCAACCTCATCGCAGCCTACAACAAATACAAGGACCGCGGTCTTCAAGTGGTCGGCATTGCTGCATGGGATGAACCAAAAGCCACGTTGAGAGCAATCGAAGAGGATCATATCCCTTACCCACAAATCATCAACTCACAGGAGATTGCCACCAATGCATACTTTATCCGTGCCATCCCCCACATCATCCTCTTTGCCCCCGATGGCACCATCCTCGCCCGCAACCTGCGTGGTGAGGATATCGAAAGAAAGCTGGCAGAAATTTTCACCAATGACAAATAACAGGAACAATCATGAACAAAACCATCATCACCCTCCTGCTTGCCCTTGTCGCGATGGCGGGATATAGTCAGGAACTGAAAATGAACGAGCCAACAATAAACGACTATATCCCATTGCTGAATGCAAAGGGATATAAGGCTTATAGTTTTGATGTCAGTTCGATAAAAGGTAGGAATTTGACTGTAAACTACAGGGAATTTGTGAACGGGAAAGAGGTTGAAGATTATCCGCAACTCCTGATGCCTTATACCTTTGAGTCAAATGGTGACAAACTGATCTTCGGTTTCCTTCCCTCGGAGACTGATTCATTGGTCCAATTCTGCTTCAACTTGGAGAACACGCTTTCGTTCACTTCCTCACTGAAACTCAAGCAAATCTACTGGGAGAGTGAGGACAAATACATCTACTCATACATCTCGAAACCCTTTGAACTCACAACGCCCCTGGAAAAGGAAACGTTCATTCCACTGGTGTGCTATTGTTCATTCTGGTATGATGCGGAGGACAAGTTGACGCGTTGCTGCGGAGAGGACATCATCAAGCCCGACCTGTCGTCGGACATCCTGAAATACGCCCCCCATTACTACGTGCTCGGAATCACTATCCATTGAGGCCTTACAGCACCAACCGATGGGTGATGTTGGCGGGGAGTTCCTCTTCGTAGTGCGAGACCATGATGAGCGTCTTGTCGGGACGGCGGCAGAAGGTGTCGACGACATCGCGCACGAGATGGCGGCGATAGGTGTCGAGACCATGCAGAGGTTCGTCGAGGATTAGCAGGGCAGGATCCTTGACGAAGGCACGAGCAAGGAGGCACAGACGCTGTTCTCCACTCGAAAGGGTAAGGAACATGCGATCGCGCAACTGCTCGATGCCGAAGACGCGCATCCAGAAGAGACACGTCTCAACCTGGTCGGGGCGCGGACGCTTGTAGAGACCCACCGAATCGTGCAGACCGCTTGCCACAATGTCGATGGCAGGACGGTTCTCCTTGTAGGCTCGATGGAACTCGGGACTGACGAAACCGATGTGCTTCTTGATCTCCCAGATGGATTCGCCCGTGCCGCGACGACGACCGAAGAGCGAGATGTCGCAGGCATAGGCGGCAGGATGGTCGGCACAGATGAGACTGAGCAAGGTGGACTTGCCCGAGCCATTGCGACCCTGCAATGCCCAATGTTCGCCGCGTCGTACCGTCCAGCTGAGTCCTCCATAGAGCACGCGGTCGGTGTCGGGCAAGGGCAAGGTGAGGTCGCGGATGCTGATGATCTCGTCGGTGGGACTGCCATCGACGGTGAGGTTGGCGACAGGCATCACAGGAAGCGCAGCAATCTGAGCCTTCAGTTCTGGCGAAAGTGAAGATGCCGGAGCGGCCTTGAAGTCGGGCAAGGTGGCGAGATACTCCTCACGTGTACGCTTCTCTCCCACCCTCATATTGTCCACCTCGACGACGTGCGTCATGTAGGTCGGCACAGTGTCGAGCATCGACAGGAGCATGATGATCTGCACTTCGCCCGTATCGACGAGGAGCTGGAAGAACTGACTAAGCTGGTCGCGCATCGGGGCATCGAGGCCGATGAAAGGATTGTCGACGATGAGGACGCGCGGACGCTTGATAAGATACTTGAAGAGCTGGTAGCGGCGCATCTCGCCACTAGAAAGCAGGACCATGCGCTTGGGCAGGAGGTCGCGCATCAGGAAGGTATCGAGCAAAGGGTTCTGCAGGAACTCGCTGTCGTCCTCACCGCCTGCTGCCACAGCCTCTTCGCGCGTGAGGCCATGACCTGCCTCGCGTGCCTCGTCGGCCGAAAGTCCCGTTGCCGTGACGCGACCCGATGCCAGGGCGCGTTTGAGCACAGTCATCACGAGGGGCGACTCGTCGCGGTCCTGGCTGTTGAAGCGCTGCTGATAGTAGTAGGGCTTCTCGACGGTGCCGAGGGCGTCCTCGAAGGTGAGCTGCACGATGTTGCCATAGGCTGTGGGTCGGGTGCCGGGGCCGAAGTCGTAGTCGAGCCTGCCCTGCATGAGCAGGTTGCGGCCGGTGATGAGATCGACGAGACACGACTTGCCGCCGCCATTGGGACCCATGACGGCAATGTGCTCGCCTGCCTCGAGCGAGAAGTTGACGGGCTCGGCCATGCGGGTCTGGGGGAGGCGGCCGAGAGAGTTTTGGAGAAGAATTACGGACATAATTAGGGAGTAAAAGGGGAGTAAAAAGGGAGTAAAAGGGGAGTAAAAAGGACGAATGTTAACCTGGACCCGCTCTTGACAGATGAAGGTAACGTCCCTTTTACTCCCCTTTTACTACTCTTTAATAACCCTTCGATGCTCTTACACGTGTGCATCAATGGGTTGTTTGAGGTCAATCTCGTTGCGATCGGCATCGAGGACCTTGTACTGCAGCAGCTCCATGGACTGGTCGGTGATGAGCCGCCATGCCATGCCATAGCGCCGCCGCCACTGCCAGTAGAGGCTCCGGAAGAACCAGCCCTGGCGAATGTACGCAGCAATGAACGGATGCACGTGGAGTCGGAAATTCTTCACTTTCATTTCGGAGGTCAGCGTGTCGAGCTTCTCCTGCAGCCTGTCGCAGAACAGGATGGAGGGCTTGACCACGTGGCTGCCACCGCAGACGGGGCAGGACTCGGCGGTCTGCACGTCCATGACGGGACGCACACGCTGGCGGGTGATCTGCATCAGGCAGAACTTCGAGAGCGGCAGGATGTTGTGCTTGGCACGGTCGCGCGCCATGAGTTCCTTGACGTGCTTGTAGAGCTGCTCGCGATGCTCGGACTTGGTGAGGTCGATGAAATCGACCACGATGATGCCACCCATGTCGCGCAGACGCATCTGACGACATATCTCGTCGGCTGCTGCCATATCGACCAGCAGGGCGTTCTCCTCCTGGTCCTCGGCCTGACGGCTGCGATGACCGGAGTTGACGTCGATGACATGCAAGGCTTCGGTGTGCTCGATGATGATGTAGGCACCTTCCTTGCAGGAGACGGTCTTTCCGAGCGACGACTTGATCTGGCGCGTCACCGCGAACTTATCCAAAATGGGCTGTTCCTCGCTATAGAGTTTCACGACGTCCGCCTTTTCAGGGGCTATCAGACTCACATAATCCTTTATCTGACTAAACGTCGCCGGGTCGTTGACCCAGATGTTCTCGAACGAGGGGTTAAAGATGTCACGAAGTAATGCCACGGCACGGCTGTTCTCCTCGTAGCAGAGGCTGGGCAGCTTGCCTTTCATAAGTGTGGTCACGCATTCTTCCCAACGCTTGACCAGCGAAGTAAGCTCCTGGGTAAGCTCGTCGGCTCCCATCCCCTGTGCTGACGTGCGTATGATCACGCCGTAGTTCTTCGGACGGATGGCGCCAATGATCTGCTTGAGACGGCTCTTCTCTTCGCTTGACTTGATTTTCGTGCTCACCGAAACCTTGTCCTGGAATGGAATGAGTACCATGAACCTGCCGGGCAGGGAGAGGTCGCATGTGAGTCGCGGTCCTTTGGTACTGATGGGTTCCTTGGCGATCTGCACCAGAATCTCCTGCCCCACGGTGAGGGCTTCGCCGACGGTGTCGTCCTTGTCCATGTCGGGTTCGCGCTTGAAGCGCTCGACGGGGATGTAGTGCTTGCGGTCGGAGATCTGCTGCTTGACATACTTGGCCAGCGTCTTGAACTGCGGGCCAAGATCCTGATAGTGAATGAATCCTTCCTTCTCGTGCCCCACGTCAATGAATGCAGCGTTGAGACCTGGCATCAGCTTCTTGACGCGCGCCAGGTAGATGTTGCCCACCGTGAAGCTCGAATCCTTGCGTTCGCGCTGGTATTCGGCGAGCTTGCCGTCTTCGAGGAGACCGATGGTGATCTCCTTCGACTGCACATCGATAACGACTTCGCTTGTCATTGTGCAAATAGCAAATGGGAAATTAAAAAAGGTGATGGATACAAAAAAACGAATTGCATCGGGCAGATTGACGCCCTCTGCAATTCGTATATTGGTTGTGGAAGTCCCCAGGGATTCTTCCACGTGCGTCACCACTGGTCTGATCAGTGCTTATGGCGATTCTTGCGAAGACGCTTCTTACGCTTGTGCGTCGCCATCTTATGACGCTTGTGCTTCTTACCGTTTGGCATACCTTATTAAAGATTATTAATTGGACAAATATTTGTTTTCTGATTATGCTTCCTCATTGACGATCTCACCGCTGACCTGTGCGATGAAGCTCTTGGCAGGCTTGAAAGCTGGGATATTGTGAGCGGGAATGACGATAGAAGTCTCCTTGCTGATGTTGCGGGCAACCTTGGTAGCGCGCTCCTTGATGATAAAACTGCCGAAGCCACGGAGGAATACGGGCTCTTCGTTGACGAGTGACTCCTTGACGGCACCCATGAACTGCTCGACCACAACAAGGACTACATCCTTGTCAAGACCGGTTCTCTTTGCGATCTTGGTTACGATTTCTGCTTTTGTCATTTTTTATATTATTTATTAACGATTTTATTGATTTGGCGAGCAAAGATAGGGCTTTTTATCCAAAAAAAAAAGAGTAAAGGCGATTTTTTTGAAAAAAAATGTATCTTTGCACACGAAAATGGCATAATTGCCAACTGAATATCAAGAAAATGAACGAAATAGGCTATCAGATAGGGGTTTGGTTTGACCAAAACCGACGCGAACTGCCGTGGCGCCACACGAAGGATGCCTACAGGATATGGCTTTCGGAGATCATCCTGCAGCAGACGCGCGTGGCACAGGGGCTGGACTACTACGAGCGCTTTGTGGCGGCATACCCGCGGGTGGACGACCTGGCGGCGGCTCCGCTCGACCAGGTGCTGAAACTGTGGCAGGGACTGGGCTACTACAGCCGCGCCCGCAACCTGCACGCCGCGGCGCAGCAGGTGATGGTCTGGCGTAAGGAGCACGGCGGGAAGGACTTCCCCGACACCTTTGCCGACCTCATCGGGCTGAAAGGCGTGGGACGCTACACGGCAGCCGCCATCGCCAGCTTCGCCTCGGAGGAACGGGTGGCCGTGGTGGACGGCAACGTCTATCGCGTGCTGGCGCGCCTCTACGACATCGACACGCCCATCGACACGACACAGGGACAGAAGCTCTTCCAAGGGCTTGCCGACGAACTGCTGGAGCAGACCGTGGGCGAAGGCAAGGGGAAGGAATCGCCCGGGCGCCACAACCAGGCGATGATGGAGCTGGGCGCCCTGCTCTGCACGCCCACGCAGCCCAAGTGCCCAACCTGCCCCGTGAGGAGCCATTGCCTGGCACTGGCAGCCGGCACCGTGGTCGAACGTCCCGTGAAACAGGGAAGGACGCACGTGCGCGAACGACACTTCACATACATCATTTATATATATAAGGACAAGCTGTGGGTGCACCAGCGCGGCGCGGGCGACATCTGGCAGGGCCTGTGGGAATTCGTGCTCAACGAGGACGGGGAAGTGCCCGCTGCCGTGAAGGACCGTGCCACCCTCGTGCTGGAGCGGAAACACCAACTGACACACCAGACCATCTATGCCACGTTCTACGCCGTGAGGCTGCCCGACGACAAGGACCCCAAAACAAATGCTGCCATCGGCACCCTGCCCGACGACTATCGGCCGATAGGCTGGATGGAATGGCAGCAACTGGCAGTACCCCGACTGATCGACGAGGCTAACAAGAGATTGTCAGCATGGTTCGGAAGCGATTGCCTTCGCGACGAGCGGTGAACGTGTAGGCGCCAGGATAGAGGAGCTCGAGACGACGACGCAGGACGGTGAGCCCCACCCCGCCGTGATGGGCATCGGTGTTGGCTTGTGCCTTGTCCCCTTCGTCGGCAGGGAGGTTGTTGTCGGTGGAGAAACGAAGCCCTTCGTCAAGTTCCTCGAGCCGGATGCAGATGGCATCGGCTTCGCTGGTAGAGCCGCAATGCTTGAAGCAGTTTTCGACCAAAGGAACGAGCAGGAGCGGAGCTATCATCCGCGGACGGCGACCGGCTGCATCCCTGCTCGTGCTCTTGACCACATCGAAACGCAGACATTCGGGCCGCGCCATGCGCAGACGTTGCAGGTCGCACAACCGGCCGACGGCCTGTGCCTCGTCGTCGAGCGGCACCTGCTCCTGCCGGGCACTGTAGGTCATATAGCGCATCAGGCTGGAGAGACTCGTCACCGCCGAAGAGGCACGCTCCTGGTCGAGCCAGATGAGCGCATCGATGTTGTTGAGCGTATTGTAGAGGAAGTGCGGATTGAGCTGCGCCTTGAGCAGTTGGTTCTCGGACTGCGCATTGCGCAAACGTATCTCCTCGAGATTGACACCCAACACGACACTCATCAGCGCCGAGAGGGTCAGGAAGGCACAGAGGCCGTAGAAAAGGACCTTGTAGAAACGGAACAACTCACTCAGATAACCGGGCAGCAGCTGGTACAGCCAGGCGAAAACGATGGCCATCGACAATCCAGCCATCACCACCGCCCAACAACGGAAATAGAGCCACGCCAGGCTAGCCTTGCGATAGTGGACACGCAAGCCAGGTTCGCGCTGCATGCGATACTCCAACCAGACATTGACGATGCCGACCACCGTGAGCAGCACCGTCACCATCAGCATGGGCAACAGCAGGAGCAGCCACATCGTGGAGGCATAGTTGAGGATGCGCTGCATAAGCAGGGCAATCACCGTGCCGCCGATGATGAGGTAGATGACGGGCAGGATAAAGTATTGAAGTCGTTGGAGTTTCATTCGGTTTTCGTCTTAAGATACAGCACAATGGCGAGCAGCAGGAGTTCGGCAAGCAGCACTTCCCACCACGTGGGATAGAAATGGAGATGACCGCCGAGCAGCACCTGCTCGACACGTCCGATGCCTTGCGCCACCCACCCCATCCAGGCTGTGAGCGCCTCAATGGGCAAGGCTAGGAAATGGAACGAGGGCAACAGGATGCCCACAAGGAGCAGCGACACCAGGATGGGCATCAGCGGAACGACGAGCAGTCCCTGCACCCAGCCGAGCAACGGGACCTGATGGAACCAATAGGCGACCACGGGCGTGGTGAACCACTGCGCCGACACCGACAGGAGGACGAGCCGCAACCAACGGGGGAAACGTTCGGACTGCAGCCACGGCTGGAAGAGCAGGATGCCCGCCACAGCTAGGAAACTCAGCTGGAAGCCCACCTGTCCGACCGTCCACGGATCCCAGGCGATGAGCACGAGGGCAGCGAAGACCATACAACGCCAAGCAGAAGTGGAGCGATGGAGCATCCACCCGAGCATCAGCAGGGAGAGCATCAGCGCGGCACGCACGGCACTGGGCGGAGCTCCAATAAGCCAGACATAGCAGGCCGTCAGGGCAATCACGACGATGCGCTTGAGGTCACCCAGCACGTAATGGACGGTGAGGTTGAGAGGTGCCAAATACCCGACGAGCATCTCGACGGGACGGAAACATATCCAGATGATCGACATGATGATGCCGACATGGAGGCCGGAGACAGCCATGATGTGACTCATCCCCGCCGTCCGGAAGGCGCTGACCACCTCGGACGATAGACCAGACTTGTCGCCCAGGAGCATACCCTGCGCCAGGGCAATGGCTTCGTCGGAGAGTCCGAGTTCGTGCAGACTTTCGATCATATGGACATTCTAAGTTTTGACCCTTCGAACCTTTCGCTTCCCTCGGACACGACCGAAGGGAGCAACCTTTCGAACCTTTCGAATTTTACGAACCTTTCAAACAAGCCTCTGCTTAATGAATGTAGTCCTTCGAGGCATCGACGATGACCAATACCTGGTCATAGCCCGGGCCATAGGGTGCATCGGGGGCAAAATGCTGGCACTTGCTGTCGGCAAACTGACCGATGAAGCGGAATTCGCCCGTCGAAGGACTATACCACCACGCCTTCTTCTGACTGCCTGAGATGCGGGTCAGATCGACATCGAGCGCACCTCCCACATAGGTATATGCCACGATATAATCCTTGCCACGACTTGCCACGGGACGCTCGTAGCGCTTGCCATATTCGCCCACAAGGACGCTCTGGTCGGCCACACGGTCGAAATAGGGAAGCATGAGCATCAGTCGCTTGACATACTGCATCTGCAGGAAGCCGGGGTCATAGACAGCCTCGTACCAGGGCGTGGTGCAGCCATAGGCCTGACCATCGCCGGGCTGATAGAACTGCATCAGGGCGTTGTTGCCGTAGGTATGTCCGCAACTGCCTGCCAGCACGCTCCACCAGGCATAGCGACGACAATCCTGTGCCTGCCATTGGGGCTGGGTGGTGTCGTGCAAGCCCTGCGGAATGCGTTCGTAGGAAGGTTCGGCATCGAGGATGGGCTTGAGCGGCTGGAGCTGGTGGGCAGCCTCGACATAGCGCCAGTTGTCCTCCTCGGTCTCAGCAGTGTTGGACGTATCGCCATCGCCGCGACGCTGGCCATAGCGACGGTGTCCCGACTGGAACATATTGAAGTCGAGCCACTCGGCATCGTTCCACCAGGTGACCGAACTGGTGCGGCCAAAGGGATGATAGGTGACAAGGTGATTCTTGTCGTACTGACGAATGGTGTTGGCCAAAGCCTCCCACACCTCGGGCTTCACGTCGCCGCGCTGGTCGCCACCGATGATCCAGACGACATTGGGACGATGGCCATAGCGCTCGGCGAGGAACTTGCCATAGGCCTTTGCCTGCTGGACGTCTATCAGCCCTGCCTTGACAAGTCCGCCCCAGATGCAGACCATACCGATGTAGATGCCACGTTGCTCGGCCTGGTCGAAGATGTAGTCGAAGTGATCCCAATAGGTGTAGGCATTCTGCAAGGTGCGCTGAGCCTTGGTGTCGAAGGGCGTGAAGTCGAACATATCGCCCTTCTTGTTGGGAATCATCGAAGGCTGGCCATAGACGTTGTAGGCGGGCACGCCATTGACCGTCTGCACCTGCACGACGTTATATCCTGCGTTGGCACACTGCGTCAGGTAGAAGCCGACCTGTGCGCGATTGAGTTTCTCGGGCATCAGCCAGCCCGTCTCGCCCTGCCAGAAGAACGGTGTGCCGTCGGCATGCTGGAGATAGAGATGGTTTTCGCTGACCTGCAGACGACCGTGCGTCCAGGGCTTCTCGTATGGAGCCGCTGCAAAGACTGCCACGCTTGCGCAAAGAAGGAGGAGGGATAGAAGAGTTCGTTTCATGAGTGTGTGTGGGTTATTTAAACACGAATTATCGCGAATTAACGTTAATTGTTATCATTATTTTGGCTAAATACTTATTATTTAACCAGAAGATAGCTTTGTCCGGCCTTCGTCGGGCGCTTGATGGTCTTTTTGAGGCCGGGGCCTGCGATTTGGAGCAGACCTCCTAGGCGGGATGTGACTTCGAGGCGCGAGACCTTGCCATCGTGCCACTCCATGTCGATGACGAAGCCGCCACGGGCCACGAGTCCCGAGATGCGACCTTCCTTCTTCCAATAGTCGGGAAGAGCGGGGAGCAGCTGAATGACAGGATCCTGGCTTTGCATCAGCATCTCGGCAATGCCTGCCGTGCAACCGAAATTGCCATCGATCTGGAAAGGTGGATGAGCGTCGAAGAGGTTGGCGTAGGTGCCGCCGCCCAGCTTGGGTTCGTACGACACATCGCGTTCGTGCGTCAGACTCAACTGGTTCTCGATGAGCTTGTAGGCATGGTTGCCATCGAGCAGACGAGCCCACAGGCAGACACGCCAGCCCATTGCCCAACCTGTCGAGATGTCGCCACGATGTTCGAGGCTGACCTGTGCCGCCTTGGCGAGGTCGGGCGTATTGCGTGCCGAAATGCGATTGCTGGGGAAAAGGCCGTAGAGATGACTCACATGACGATGGTCGTCGGCGGGATTGTCCCAATCCTCGACCCATTCCTGCAACTGTCCCCACGAACCTATCTGCATGGGAGCGAGTTCCTTGACGCGTGCCTCATAATGTTCGGCCGTAGCGACATCGCCCAGCAGACGTGCTGCCTGAGCCACTTCGTCCCAAAGGTCGCCGATGAGCTGGCTGTCCATGGTGCAACCTGCCACCGTGGTGGCATCGTGTCCCTGGGGTGCGTTTTCGGGCGAATTGGTGGGACAAACCACGAGATAATGATGGAGGGGTTCATAGACCATCGTCTCGTCGAAGAAACTTGCGGCACCCTTCATCACGGGATACCATTCGCGCAGGAAATCGAGGTCGAGCGTATAGAGATAATGCTGCCAAAGGTGCGTGCAGAGCCAAGCACCACCCGACATCCACATACCCGAAGGAGCATTATCGACGGCACCGGTGATGCGCCAGAGGTCGGTGTTGTGATGCAGCACCCACGCCGTGGTGTCGCGCACGCCATACATCACACGTGCCGCATCGCGTCCCGTCTGGCTCACTTCGCGTATCAGTCGGAAGAGGGGCTCGTTGAGTTCGGAGAGATTGCAGACCTCCGAGGGCCAATAGTTCATCTCGAGGTTGATGTTGCAGGTGTATTTGCTGTCCCACGAGGGGAGCATCTTGTCGTTCCAGATGCCCTGCAAATTGGCAGGCTGTCCACCAGGCTGCGAGGAGGAGATGAGGAGGTAACGTCCGAAGCGATAGTACATCGCCACGAGATGCTTGTCGTGCGTCTTGCCGAAATCGCGCAGACGATCAACGGTGGTGCGGTCGGCATATAGGTCGTCACCGAGCCACAGCGTATTGCGATTGGCCAAGGTCTGATAAGCCTCGATATGCTGGGCACGTGCCGTGGCATAGTCCTTACGGAGAGCAAGTTGCATCTGATTGGCTGAGCGGGCACGCTCGTCGCCCTTGATTGAACGATAGTTCTGGAAGGCGGTGGCAATGGACACGTAGATGGTGGCTTCGTCGGCACCTTCGACGGTGATGATGCCATGACGGATGGTCTGACTGCCGCCACGATTCTTCACCACGGCACGGCCGAAGTAGCGCAGACGACTGCCCAGCTTCTCATGTCCGCCCGTCATACCATGCAGGGTGATGCCTTCGGGGGCATCGTTGAGACGACTGTCCTGCTGCGGGGTGGTCATGGTGGCCGTGAAACTGAGCTGGCCGGGACGAGAGGCTGTCAGATGAAGGATGACGACGCTGTCGGCAAACGAAGTGAAGCACTCGCGACGGAAGTGCACATCGTTGACGTCATATTCGACCACCGCCAAAGCGCTGTCGAGGTCGAGTGAACGACGATAGTTGGTATAGTCGAGTTGGCCGTTGAAGTTGACGAGCAAGTCGCCGAAAGGCTGATAGGGCATACCCTGGTTGGTGGGCGACTTGACGTAGCGCGTGCAAAGGTCCTGCGCCTCGCGATAACGTCCTTCGAACACCAGTTGGCGAATCCTGGGAATCCACTCGGCAGCCTCGGGATTGTAGTTGTTGTTGGGATTGCCTGCCCAAATGGTTTCCTCGTTGAGTTGCAGATGTTCCTGCAAAGGGTTGCCGAACATCATGGCTCCCAATCGGCCATCGCCAAGGGGAAGGGCTTCGGTCCAAAGCACGGCAGGACGGTCGTACCACATCAGATTATGGTTCTGGAGTGGCAGACGTTGCGCCTCGCCTGCTGCGACGACGGCGAGCAGGGACAGGGTCAGGAAAAGGGAGGATAGGTTCTTCATGTGTGGGGGTATAAGGAGGTTAAGAAAGGTTAAGAGGGGTTAAGAGGGGTAAAGAGGGGTGAAGAGGGCAGCCAAACATGGCTGCCGCGGGAACGGGGGATGAGGGGGGCTTATTTCCTTGTGGTGAATCCGCCGAAACTGCCGGAGGCGTCGTAGAAGACTTCAGCCTCGCGTTCGAGGGTGATTTCGCCGTGGGTGATGTCGAGCGTGGTGAGGCTGCAATTATAATAGGGACATTGCCAGAAGTCGCGAATCTCCTTCTTGCCGGCAGCACAAACAACGCCACGTATCAAGGCACCATGCGCCACGACAAGGACGTTCTCGATGCCCTGCTGTTCGAGGGGAAGGATCTCGTCACGGAGGAATGCTCCTGCCCTATCGACAAGGTCGTAGAACGACTCGGCGCCATTGGTAGGATTATACTTCTCGGGATGATGCAGCAGGTTGTACATCGGGTTCTGCGGATCGCCGGCTGCCTCATCGATGTTATGTCCCTCGCATGGACCGAAACCAAATTCGATGATGCGCGGGTCGGTCTTGATCATCTCCTTCTCGGGGCGGCCATCGAGAATGATCTGCGCCGTCTCGACAGCACGGATGAGCGGAGAGCAATAGACACGATCGTAGGGAACAATGGGCCAGTTGCGAGCCGTGATGCGTGCCAGTTCACGCCCATATTCATTGAGCGGGATATCGATATGGCCCTGGAAGCGATGTGCCTTGTTCCAGTCGGTCTGTCCGTGACGAAAAAGATAGAGTTTCACAATTATTTATTTATGAAAATGTTCTTGATAGCTTCGGCAGCCTTTTCGAGCTGCATGGAGCGGCTACCCTTCACGAGGATTGTTCCACCCATGTTGCCGAGGGTTGAACCATCGTCGATGAGGTCCTGCACATTGTCGAAGCAACGCACATTCATGGGATGCTGCTTGGCGTAGGTCATGCCCCATGTCTTGAATGCCTTGCAGAACTCCTTGCCCACAAGCACAATCATATCGAGCTCGATACCCGAAGTGAAGAGGTAGTTGAGGACATTGCCATGTTCCTTCTGCGACTCGTCGCCCAGTTCGCGCATATCGCCAAGGATGACGCTCTTGTGAGGCGCATTGTTCATCTTGAACGACGACAAGGCAGCATGCATCGACGTCGCATTGGCATTGTAGGCATCCATGATGAGCTGGTTGCCATAGCCAAGATCGACAAGCTGGCTGCGCATGTTCTGCGGCTCGTAACTCTCGATGGCCTTGCCGACCTCTTCGATGGACACGCCGAAGAAGCGACCAACGGTGGCGGCAGCCAGACAGTTGATGGCATTGTAACTGCCGATGAGATGGGTATGCACCTGAATCGGCTCGGGAGCCTCGGTGTCGTAGATGCTGAGCGTGAGGTAAGGCGAGCAATCGTCCACTGTGCCAGGCAGATAGGGTCGGCACTGGACGCCATAGGTGATGGCCTTGTTCAGCAGGTCGCGGTTGAAAGAATCGATGAAGATCATGCCGCCATCGGCAGCCACACTCTTGTAGAGTTCCGTCTTGGCAGCAATGACGCCTTCGAGCGAACCAAAACCCAGCAGATGCGCCTTGCCGACATTGGTGATGAGTCCGAAATCGGGATGAACAATGGCGCAAAGTTCGGCAATGTCCATCGGGTGATTGGCACCCATCTCGACGATAGCAAGTTCGTGCTCGGGCTTAACCCTGAGGAGGGTCAAAGGCACGCCAATCTGATTGTTCAGATTGCCTTCGGTGGCCAGCACGTTGAACTTTCGACCAAGCACCGTGCGAATCAGTTCCTTGGTCGTGGTCTTGCCATTCGTTCCGGTGATGCCAATGACCTTGACGGGACGTTGCCAGTTGCGGAACTGCTTGCGATGATGGGCAGCCAACTGCTGGAGTGCGGTGAGGACATCGGGCACGAGGAACGTTCCCTCCTTACTGCGGCTTGCATCATCGATGACAGCAAGCGAAGCACCCTTTGCAAGCACCTCATCCACATAGGCATTGCCATCGAAACGCTCGCCCTTCAAAGCAAAGAAGATCTGCCCCGGCTCGACCTTGCGGCTATCGGTGGTGATGCTGGGATGCGCGAGATAAGCCTCGTATAATTGCTCAATCAGACTGTTTTCCATCAGAAGTAACGCTTAATACAAACCAATGAATGCGACATCTCCTTGCGCTGGATGTTCCAGATGCCCTCGGGACGTAGTTCGTCGTAGTGGAGGAAACCGCTCACGTGAAGGACACGTCCATTGTCGGCCACCAGACCCACATGCGAGATCTTGTTGGTCTCGGAATCCATCGTAAAGAATGCCAGGTCGCCAGCCTCACGCTCTTCGAAGCTGACCTCCTTGCCCTTCAATGCCTGCTGCGAAGCATTGCGCGGCATATCGATGCCGATGAAGCGGAAGAGCGTCTGGATAAAGCCCGAACAATCGACACCACCTGCCGAAACGCCGCCCCAGAGATAAGGCGTGTTGAGGAGCATCTGTGCCTGCTGGATGACATACTTGGTCAAGGCCTTGCGCGACATCGAACTGGCGTGAACAGGCTGCACATAGCTCATCGACGGCACATCGAAACGAATGCCATGCATGCGGAAGGTGATGCCCGTCTCGTCGAGGTCGAAGATGCGGCTGCCCCACGACAGATGGGCAGAACCCGACTGACCATGCTCGGTGCGCTGCACGGGATTGAAGGGCTGGCGAAGCAAAGGTGCTTCGGGAGTGAGATCGAGGAAACGACGATACTCGATCTGATCGATCAGGGTGGCCGTCTTCCAGTCGATCCAGCCTTCGTAGTTGTCGCAGTCGCGAATGACGCGGTACCAGCGCGGAATCTCCTCGAGGATCTGGAAGGTATCACCGAAAATGAGCTGATTGGTCATCTCGGACTGTTCGGCAGCCGAGGCACGCATAGGGATATAAGGTTGGAGACAAATACCGTATTTCATATATATTGTTATTTCTATTTACAAATGTGAAGCCAACTCATCGTTGGACACCAACGTCATCACAGGATGCCCATCGGGGGTCATCTGATGTTCGGGCAATGCCAGCAGGGTCTCGACGAGCTGCTGCATCTCCTCCTCCCCTATCTGACGTCCGTAGGGGATGGCCTGTGCCTTGGCGAGACGCAGGGCAAGACGGCGGTCGAGGTCTTCACCCACGCCATGAACCTCCTCGCGAGCTGCCTCAATCATCTGGAGCATAAGCTCGTGGATATTGACCGAACTATCGAGCGAAGCAGGCTTGCCATTGACGGCATAACTGCCCCCTCCGAGGTTGTCGAGCTCGAAGCCAAGATAACTGAGTTCGGGAAGGATGGCCTGCAAATGCGGCTCGTCGGCCGGCGACACCTCGATCATCTCGGGGAAGAGTTCATGTTGGGTCAAACCCTGGCGATTGCTTATCTGCGTGTGATAACGGTCGTAGAGGATGCACAAGTGGGCACGATGCTGGTCGATGAGCAGCATCCCGCCGCGTGTATTGCCGACAATGTAGCGGTTGCCGACCTGCAGATACTGCACACGTTTGGTGGATTGCGGCTTCTCGTCGTCGGAAAGGCCACTCATCAGATCCATGGCGCTGGGCAGTTCCATGCCTTCGTCGACAGGAATGCTCCTTTGGTCAAAACGCGAAGGCAACGTGCTCTCCATCCTCGAAGGCAGTTCCTCGCCCTGAGCTTCCTCCTTGCGGAAGTCTTCGTAGAGCGACTCCCAATGCGCAGCAGGCTGCTGACGGAAAGGATTATAGTCGTCAAAACGGGGACGGGGTTCGCTAGTCGATGTACGTCCAGGCAAGTACTGCGGCTCCACTTCGGGTGCATCAGCCTGGTCGAAATCGATGGTCGGCACGGCATTGTATTTGCCCAAAGCCTCACGGATGGTAGCCATCAGGATGTGCCAGCGTGCCGACTCGTTCTCGAACTTGATCTCGGTCTTTGTCGGGTGGATATTGACATCGATGCTTTGCGGATCGACCTGCAAGTAGATGAAGTAGTTGGGTTGCGTCCCTTCGGGAATCAGGTCCTGGAAACATTCGAGCACCGCCTTGTGGAAATAGGGGTGCTTCATGAAACGGCCATTGACGAAGAAGAACTGCAAGGCACCCTTCTTTCGAGCACCTTCGGGAGCACCCACGAAACCCGATATATCCATCAGGTCGTTCTCGACCTGGAGGGGCAGCAGTTGCTGCGAAAGGCTCTTGCTGAAAAGCTGCACGATGCGCTGTTTGTGCGAGCCGGCAGTGAGTTGCAGTATCACCGCATCGTTGTGCGTCACCGTGATCTCGACCTGGGGATGCGCCAGAGCCACGTGCTGTATCTCCTGCATGATGTTCGAAAGCTCGGTCTGGTTGCTTTTGAGGAACTTCCTTCGAGCTGGCACATTATAAAAGAGATTACGCACCTGGAAATTGGCTCCCGCGGGGCATGCACAGGACTCCTGGCGCTGCACCTGGCTTCCAGCCAAGGCAATCAGGACGCCAGCCTCATCGTCGCGGCGACGTGTACGCAGTTCGACCTCGGCGACAGCAGCCACCGACGCCAGGGCTTCGCCTCGGAAACCCATCGTATGAAGGTCGAAGAGGTCGGCAGCCTGCTGAATCTTCGAGGTGGCGTGCTTCTCGAAAGCCATTCGAGCATCGGCAGGACTCATTCCGATGCCGTTGTCGATGACCTGGATGAGTTCACGACCCGCCTCGCGCAACACAACCTGTATCTCGGTGGCATGTGCGTCGATGCTGTTCTCAAGGAGTTCCTTGACAACGCTCGCAGGTCGCTGCACCACTTCGCCAGCGGCTATCTGATTGGCAACTGAATCGGGAAGAAGATGGATGATATCCATACCAGGAATCAGATTGACTTGATAAGATAAACGAAGATGATGACCATGACCACAATCGCCACAGCAAGCTTGATGTAACGATTATTGCCCTGTTCGCCATCGGCCTCCTCCTTCTCCTTGCGACGCTTGAGGTGCGTGGTGCCCTGGATGAAGGTACCTCGGATGATCTCCTCGGCCTTCAACTCCTCGTCGGGCAGTTCGCCCATCTCACGCTTCACCTTGCGCACACGAGCTTCAAGCCACTGCTTGCGCTCATTCTTGGTGAAATGACTGATGTGCTCGAAACGCTTGGGTTTGTTCGTACTGAATATCGATGCCATAATAGTTAGTCTATTTTTTCGTTTTCCTAATAACCATTCAACTCATCGTCGTTAAACAAGCGAGGTATTTCGATAATGTCCTCCTTCTTCATCTCGATGCCTCGGAACACGTCCTTGGGGCCTGCCGGACGAAGATATGCCATCCATCGGAAGTTCTCGAGATAAAGTATGTCGTCGGTCACCAACTGTATGGGAGTCAAGGAACCCACAACCTGTGGCCAGAGTTTCAACTTCTCCATCTTCTGGTTCTTGAACCACACCGTCAGGTAGTTGCCGATCATCTGATTGAGGCCGATGAGAGTCTTGTCCTTCTCCTCGGGATAATATATGATCTGCACATTGCCACTCATGTCCAAACGGCTCACCTTGCCCGAATCGAAGTAGCAGACAAGGTCGCGTCCCAAAATCTGGTCGTAATGGAGCGAGTCGATGCGCAGAGCCTTACGCTGTGCTTCGCTGAGCGTGTCGGAATTGACAGCCAGGCTCTCGTCGTGGCTTTGCGTGAGGAAGGCATTGGGATGAATCATCGCACGATGGATGCCTTCGCGAGTGACAATGGCAAAGATCGAGTCGCCACGAATCTGATACTGGTTGTTCCACATCACCGGATTGCCCATAAACGTGGCAAGGGAATCGCGTGCCGAATAGATGAGCGAGTCGCAGACACCTTGCAGGTCGCTGCGATAATAACGCACACCATGATAGGCATGCATATAGCGCAACGTATCGTAGTGTTCGGGCATGATGCTGTCAATCACCAGCTGGGTATTGCCAAGCGTATCGATGGCCTCGGTATGGGTCAGCGTGTCGGCCAGGACATGATCGATGATGGTATAGGCACGCAACGTATCGGCATGCAGGTAGAGCGTATCGCCGCTGCTGAACTCCATAGCCAGGGCATGGCCTGTGATGTAACCCATCTGAGGCACCGAGTCGCTCTCGATGTAGTAGGCATAGTCGCCCTTCATCGCCATATTGTCGAGGGTATCGATGGCGTAGATGTCGCCCCACGCCTCGCCATAGCCTTCCTTCACATTATAGAACAATGTGTCGGCAATCGCATATCGTCCAGGACTTTCAATCCACGAACGTTCGTAGAGGTTGGCAAGTTCGGTCTTTGTGTTGAAATGCCCGCGGCGTGTATGCACGGTGGAAGAGTCGTTGACGATGCGTGAAGGACCCAGCACTGTGGCAAGATCGTTGCGGAAATCGTAGCGAAGCGTGTCGCTGAAAAGCATGAACTGGGGAGTGAGAATCTCGTCGTTGGGATAATAGTCGGGCGGTGGCATGCTGCCCACACTCTTCCATTGATCGTTGCGTTCGTAGGTTCTGCCCTCCACATCGTATTGGAAGAAAGCCAGTTTCTGCTGAGGGTAGTACCAGCCAACCAGACTGCGAAGATGCACAAGCGAATCGACCATAATTCCCCTGTCGGGATAGTTAGCCTCCTCCACCTCACGATCGTAAGTCATATAACTCGTGTAGAGGTTGGTGTTGGCCGTCTTGCTGCGATGGATCAGATGCACATTGTCATAGAGTTCGCCAAACATCGCATCGCCGTCGTAGAACATCGAGTCGCAATAGACGAAGAGCGTATCGCTCTGCCGCATCTTCACATTGCCGAAAGCCGCCATCGAGTTGGAGTTCTCGTAGAAATAGGCCGAATCGCAATACATATAGCAAGAGTCCTGTCGGAACTGCACATCACCACGCAGGGTCTGTCGGTCGGGATCCTCGCGCTTGTCGTAGCTTAGCGTATTGGCATGAAGCAGGTAAATCTTGCGCGGCTGCGATTGTTGCTGCTGCGCAAGACCTAACGCCGTGGTCAGTGCCACGATCATAAGTGTCAATATGCTGTTTCTTGCTTTCTTCAAAGAAATAACGTTTGTTGGAAACCTTTATTCACGCTGTCCCCATCCGGGATACTTGAAATCGTATTTCTCCCACCCTGGCTTGATGCGCACATAGGTGGTCTTCTGCTTCTCGCGGATGAAGTTCTCGATAATCTCCTGATGCAGATGCTGTTCGTAGATCTCCTTCACCGTCTGGTAGTCGTCGTAATAGGTGGCCTTGTGGCCCGGAATGCGACGTTTCAGTTTGACGATAGCCACCTGGTCGCGGCTCGTCTTGCTGTCCTTCATGACGAAAGGCTTCGAAATCTCACCCACCTCCATACGGGCTACCACACGAGCCACCTCGGCAGGAAGTTCGTCCATCGTCATACGAGCAGCGCCACTGCGTTCGCTGGTCATCATACCACCACTGTTGCGTGTGTTCTTGTCGCTCGACAGATAACGGGCTGCCTCTTCGAAAGTGAACTTGGCCGAATCGAGGTCCATACGCAGCGTGTCCATTCGGGCACGAGCATCGGTGAGTTCCTTGGCGCTTACCTTCGGGGTGAGAAGGATATGACGGAAGTTGGCACGGTCGCCACGACGTTCGATGAGCTGGATGATGTGATAACCGAATTCGGTCTCGACAACCTTCGACACCTTGCCAGGCTCGGTAAGCTGGAAGGCTACGGCAGAGAACTCAGGCACATAAGCGCCCTTTGCCTTGAAGCCCAACTCGCCGCCCATAGCTGCACTGCCCGGGTCTTCGCTGTAAAGGATGGCAAGCGTCGAGAACTCCGACTCGCCCGAATTGACGCGATTGGTGAAGTCACGCAGGCGGTTCTTGATCTCATCGACCTGCTGCTTGCTCACCTGGGGTTGAAGGGTGATGATCTGGACTTCGACCTGTGTCTCGATGAACGGGATGCTATCCTTCGGCAGACGTTCGAAATAGAGACGCACCTCGCTGGGCGTGATGGTCACATCCTCGACAAGTTTCTGCTGCATCTGCTGCATGATGCCATTGTTGCGAATGCCGGTTCGCCATTCGCTGCGCAACTGACTGATGGGTTTCTCGAGGTATTCCTCGAGTTTCTCCTTCGAGCCAATCTGTGCGATGAACATATTCATCTGTGCATCAACCTGTGCCTCAACCTGCTCGTCGCTCACTTCAATGGAGTCGATGATAGCCTGGTTGATGAAGAGCTTCTGGATGGCCATCTGTTCGGGGATGACGCCATAGGGGTCGCCATCGATCTTCTCACCCTGATAGAGCATACGCTTGCGCTCATTCTCCACTTCGCTGCGAAGAATGGCTTCGTCGCCCACCACCCAGATGATCTCGTCGATGATGTTTTCGGCTTCCTGTGCCATCAGTTGCAGCCCTCCAACGAGGATGACTGCCAGTGTCAATAATCGTCTCTTCATTCTAAATTATCTCAGTTTGTTCAGTTCTTTCCAATTGATTTTCACATCGAACTTCTTGCGAAGCTCCTCCACCCAAATCTCCTCGAGCAGCGTCTGGTAGTCGGCCACGACAGAACCGCGCACGTCAGCCAGTTCATCGGGTTCGGTAAGAACCTTTCCGTAGGTCATCACACGTGGCATCTTCTCCTTTGGTGTGAACGTTGCACCTTCGACATGCAGACGCTCGGCATCGATGCAGGCGTTGTCACCTTCCGAGAAGAGTCCGTTGACGATGTGGAAACGTGGAGCCTTAGGATTAGGCGTGAGGATGGAGTCGGTAAGCACCTCCTTGCGAACCACGTCACTGGCAGCTATCGGAGCATTGTGGTCGTAGATGTCCTTGAGTTTGTCGTAGAGGGCATCATCATCGGCGCACTCGATGAAGGCGCCCTTGAAGCGAGGCTTGTCGAATGCGTAATTCGAACGATGCTCATCGAAGAATTTCTGCAACCCAACAGTGTCCTGGCTGGCCTTGTCCCAAACGGCCTTGCTGCTTACATCAAAGAGCATCAGACCATCGTGGTACTCACGATAGAGGTTGCGGAAATCAGCATTCTCGGTCTCGAGTTGTGCATCAGCCCACTCCAATACCTGCTCATCGCTCCAACCGGCAGCCTGCTTGCGCAGTTTCTTGTTGGCAGCCAGACGTGCACGACACTGGTTGATATATGCATGCTGTCCTTCCTTGACACGCTCGGGATCCTTGGCAAGCTGCTCCTTGAGCTTGGCATCCTGTGCGCTGTCGGCAGGTGCCTCCTTGCGCTTGTCGAGCAGTTTGACGATGTGCCAGCCGAACTGTGTCTCGAAAGGCTTAGAGATCTCGCCCTTCTCCTTCAACTCGTAGCAGACATCGAGCCACTCTTTCGGGAAACGAGCCATACGGTTGATCCAAGGATAGGCTCCACCCTTGGGAGCAGTATAGGCATCGTCGCTGGTTTCGGCGCAAACGGCATCCCAGTCGCCACCGGCCATAAGGACATTGTAGATCGAGTCGATCTCCTGCTTCGGGTCGGGCATACCTTCGGGAAGCGGACCACGTGCAGCATTCTTCATGATGTGAGCCACCAGCACGTCGCCTTCACTCTCGCGCTTGTCGAACACCTTGATGAGGTGCCAGCCGAAACGTGAACGAACGATAGAAGTGTGTCCTACAGGCGTTGTGAATGCAGCCTGCTCAAAGGGATAAACCATCTGCAGCGACGAGAAATAGCCAAGGTCACCTGCATTCTGACGGGCCGAAGGGTCCTGACTGTATTCGCGAGCCAGGCTGTCAAAACTTGCGCCCTGCTCCACCTCATGCTGCAAACCCTGGATCACGCCATAAAGGCTGTCGACGATGTTCTCGGGGGTGTTCTCGTTGCACGAAAGCAGCAGGTGACTGGCCTTGACCTCCCACTTGCGACGATCCTTGGCCTGCTGTAACAAACTATCGGGCCAGCCCTGAATCTGGAGATAAGGCTCGGCAATCTGCTTGCGATAACCAGCCAACTCGTCAAGGTAAGACTTGGTGGTGTCCACACCCTGGCGATAAGCCTCGGCAACCTTGAGCTTATAGTTCACGAAGAGATCGACATACTCGTCGAAGGTCTTCTCTTCGGCCACCTCCTGACCGTTATTCTTGTTGTAGAAATACTCAAATTCCGAACGCTTCACGTCTCGCCCTGCGATGGTCATCACCACAGGGTCCTTCTTGTCTGTCTTTGCACCAGCCTCCTCAGGCTGGACAGCAAGGGCAAGCATCGCTGCCAGACCAATAATCAGTTTCTTCATTTATGCTTGTATTTTTATATCCTTTTATTTAAAAAGCGGCGCAAATATACACATTATCCGCGAAAACTCCAAAATATTTAGGATTTTTCAACATAAAACCCTTTATTTTGCGCGCTTTTTTGTCCAAAAATTTGGTTCGTTGGCATTTTCTTGTTACCTTTGCGGCGTATTTAGCAGTACAAAATATACCCAACACACTCCATCAGAGACCATGTACATCGCAATATCCGGCAATATAGGAAGCGGCAAGACGACGCTCACCCAACTGCTGGCCCAACACTATAATTGGCAGGCGCGCTTCGAGGCTGTGGACTACAATCCCTACCTCGAAGACTACTATGGGAATATCCCCCGATGGTCATTCAATCTGGAAGTATATTTCCTGAAGGAACGCTTCAAGGACCTGCTAGCCATCGCCCAAAGCCCGACGCCCATCGTGCAGGACCGCTCAATCTTCGAAGGTGTCCATATCTTCACGGCCTGCAACCACGAGTCGGGAGCCCTTTCGACGCGCGACTACCAGACCTATCTCGACCTCTTCGAACAGATGATGTCCGTGGCCAAACTCCCCGACTTGATGATCTACTTGAGGGCAGATATCCCCTACCTCATACGCAACATCCAGCAGCGTGGACGCGACTACGAACGTCAGATGCCTCTCGACTACCTGGCTCGCCTCAACGACAAGTATGAGGACTTCATCCAGAACAAATATCCAGGTCCCGTCCTGATTCTCGACAAGGCCCAGTACGACTTCACCAATCCCACCGACATGCTCAAGATCTACGACAAGATCGACGCTGCCCTTGGCAACTCCGCCACCCTCGGCCTCGAAGAAGGCCAATAATTCCTCCGACAATAAACATCCATCATATTTCCACCATGCATATAGCAATAGCAGGCAACATAGGTTGCGGCAAAACCACACTCACCAAGATGCTCTCCAAGCGCTATGGCTGGACGCCACGCTTCGAGCCCGTTGACAACAATCCCTATCTTGCCGACTACTACGCCGACATGCCGCGTTGGTCATTCAATATCCAGATCTACTTCCTCGCCAAGCGTTTCAAGGAAGTGGTCGAGATTTCGAAGTCCAAGGAAACCATTGTCCAGGACCGCACCATCTTCGAGGATGCGCGTATCTTCGCACCCAACCTCCACGACATGGGCATGATGTCCGACCGCGACTTCAACAACTACAGCGACCTCTTCGACACCATGATCGCCCTCACACGCCTCCCCGACCTTATGATCTACATCCGCAGTTCCCTGGCCAACCTCGTCGACCATATCCATAAGCGCGGACGCGACTACGAGCAGACCATGTCGCTCGACTATCTCGCCGGCCTCAATCGTCGATACGAGGACTGGATCAAGGACTACAAGGGCAACCTCGTAATCATCGACGGCGACACTTGCGACTTCGAGCAGAATCCCACCGACTTCCTCAAGGTCACCGACGACATCGATGCCCACCTCTTCGGTCTGTTTAGCGGCATACAATAAGGATATCGCACAACGGGGGGCGAGTTTCACCCCTCGTTTTGTTGTATCTGTATGACATAACAGCCCCATTTTATTGTCGTTTTTCCGAGTAACTTGTTAAAAAAATAGAATCAATTTCATATTTCAAAAGAATTATTTGAAAATATTAAATATTCTAATTATTTTTGCAGCTGCAATGTAGTATATATGTATCCCTTCTACCTAGCGATTAACAAGTGACCAAAGGATACAATAAGTGACCCAACCCGTGATATTTTTCAAAACACTTCATTATTTCACATAACCAAAGCATCTTATGAATCTTAAGGATTTAGTTAGGAAAGCATCAGCTACATGTGTAGCGGGAATGCTTGCTATGGCTGCCTTTGCACAAGGGCGAACGGTGTCCGGCGTCGTGACCGACGAATTCGGCGAACCGCTTCCCGGCGTGAACGTGGTCATAAAGGGTACTACCAATGGCGTCATCACTGACTTCGATGGCAACTACTCCCTCCAGGACGTCAACAACAACGACGTGCTCGAATTCTCGTTCATCGGCTTTACCACCAAGCAGATCAAGGTCGATGACAATGCACAGTTCGACATCCAGCTCTTCGAGGACCAGCAGAACCTCGAGGAAGTGGTGGTCGTAGGTTATGGTACCGTCTCCAAGAAGGACCTCACCGGTGCCGTCACCTCCATCAAGGCCAAGGACATTGCCGCTGTGCCTGTAACCAGTGCCTCTGAGGCGCTCACCGGCAAGATGGCCGGTGTGAATGTCACCACCACCGAAGGCTCCCCCGATGCCGACGTCAAGATCCGCGTGCGTGGTGGCGGTTCGCTCTCGCAGGACAACTCTCCACTCTACATTGTCGATGGATTCCCCGTTGCTTCGATTAGCGACATTGCGCCCTCCGAAATCGAGAGCATCGATGTCCTGAAGGACGCATCCTCCACCGCCATCTACGGTGCCCGTGGTGCCAACGGCGTCATCATCGTCACCACCAAGTCGGGCAAGGAAGGCAAGACACAGGTGAGCTTCAACGCCTCCTACGGCTGGAAGCAGGCTACCCGTCTGCAGAAGGTGCTCAGCCCCTACGAGTATGCCTACTATCAGTACGAAATCGCTTCGGCCACCCAGTCCGCCGGCTTCGTCTCGGGTTACGGTTCATTCGACGACCTCGAGATCTGGCGCTCCGTCGAAGGACGTGACTACCAGGACGAGCTCTTCGGACGCACCGGCAACCAGGTGCAGTACAACGCCAACATCTCGGGTGGCACCAAGGACATGAAGTACAACATCTCGTACGCCCACAGCGACGAGAACGCCATCATGCGCAAATCCGGTTTCCGCAAGGACAACGTTGCTGCCAAGATCAACGCCAACCTCAACGAATGGCTCTCCCTTGACTTCAACGCACGCCTCGCCTACCAGGTCATCGACGGCCTCAGCTCCGGCACCGAGCAGGAAGGCAACGCCTCCAACTCTATCGTCGGCCAGGCCATCCGCTTCGCTCCCATCAACGTGCTGAGCAGTGGAGACGAAGACGAAGAGAACTCCACCTCGCAGCGTGTCGATCCGTCCAAGCGTCTCGATGCCACCTACAAGGTGCAGCGCCGCTTCCGCCAGGACTACAACGCCGGCATCAACTGGAAGCCCTTCGAAGGCTGGACCTTCCGTTCCGAGTTCGGCTACGGCTGGCGCTACTACAACACCGACCAGGTCTATGAGGAGCTTGCAGCCCGCTACAACACCAAGATCGGCTACACCACCGCTCCGCAGGCACAGTTCACCACCAAGGACTATCGCAACTGGCGCAATGCCAACACCGTAACCTACGACAACAAGAAGCTCTTCGGCAAGCGCGACCACCTCAACGTCATGATCGGTCAGGAATGGAGTTCGAGCAACGAGGTCGATCGCGTCCACACCAGCGTCAACTTCCCCAGCTCGCTCACCGTTGACGAGATCCTCGCCAACACCGCCATCGGCACCGCGCTGCCCAACGAGTCGGACATCAAGGCCGACGACAACATGCTCTCGTTCTTCGGTCGTATCAACTACACCATGATGCAGAAGTACCTGCTCACCGTCACCGTACGTGCCGACGGTAGCTCGAAGTTCGGCGAAGGTCACCGTTGGGGCGCTTTCCCCTCTGTTGCCCTCGCTTGGCGTCTCTCCGACGAGGAATGGATGCAGAGCACAGCCAGCTGGCTCTCCAACCTCAAGCTCCGTCTCTCCTATGGTACTGCCGGTAACAACCGCATCACCTCGGGCCTCCTCAAGACCACCTATTCGATGGCTGGCAACAGCGGCAAGCACCCCGGCTTCAACGAGGCCAACACCCCCATGATGGAGCACGGCACCTATCTCGCCAACCCCAACCTCAACTGGGAGACCACCGTTACCCGTAACTTCGGTATCGACTACGGCTTCTTCAACGGACGCCTCTCCGGTAACTTCGAGGTGTATTGGAACACCACCAAGGACCTGCTGATGCGTGCCAAGGTGCCCTCTTCGAGCGGCTACTCCTACCAGTATCAGAACTTCGGACAGACCTCCAACAAGGGTGTCGAATTCGCCCTTAATGCTGCTGCTGTCGAGTCGAAGAACTTCACGCTCAACTTCAACTTCAACATCGCCTACAACAAGAGCAATATCGACGAGCTCAACTCTGATAACCCCTACCAGACCTCAAGCTTCGCAGGTTCGGCCATCAACTACACCGATGGTGACTTCCGCGTTGCCGAAGGCGGCAGCCTCGGTGAGGTTTGGGGCTTCAAGAGCGCCGGTTTCTATTCCACCAACGACATCACTTACGACGGCTCCAAGTGGGTGCTCAAGGACGGTGTCAACAACAACAGCTACACCTACTTCGGCACACTCTATCCCGGTACGCCCAAGCTCGAGGCTGACGGCGAAGGCAAGGCTGTGTTCCAGAAGCTCGGCAACACCGTGCCCACCATCACCGGTGGCTTCGGCATCGATGGCCGCTACCGCTGGTTCGACTACGCCGTCTTCTGCAACTACTCGCTCGGCAACCAGATTGTCAACGGCTCGAAGCTCGTAGCCTCCTTCTTCCAGGGTTCGCAGCAGCACTACAACCTCGTCGATGACTACAGCATCGCCAATGGTCGCTACACCTGGATTGATCCCGCCACAGGCCTCAACCTGGGTCGTCCGTCGCGCTCCACCATCTCCTACTACGGTGGCACCGATGGCCTCATCAGCCGCCTCGCCGAGATCAACTCGGGCGCTTCCTGCTACAACCCCGCAGCAGCCTCCACCTCCGTCATCACCAGCGATGCCGTCGAGGATGCCTCCTTCCTGCGCCTCCAGAACGTAACCCTCGGCTTCACCTTCCCCAAGAAGTGGGTCAAGGTTGCCTTCCTCGAGAGCGTTCGAATCTATTGCACTGGCTACAACCTGATGTGCTGGACTCCTTACTCTGGCAACGATCCGGAGGTTGACACCAACTCCAACCCCATGTGCCCAGGCATCGACTTCGCAGCTTATCCGCGCAGCCGCTCTTGGGTAGCCGGCATTAACGTTACATTCTAATAATTTTAATGGTTAAGACAATGAAAAAGATTTTTGGAATTGCCTCCCTTATGCTTGGCATGGTAGCGATGACCGGTTGCGATGACTTCCTCGACCAGAACTCCCCCTCCGAGCAGAACACCGAGACTGTTTACAATTCCACCTACTATACAGGCTACGTCATCAACAAGATCTATGGCGGCCTCACCCAGGATGCCACCTATTCGCAGTACATCCCCATCGTTTGGTCCACCAACTCCGACATCGAGCTTGTCGATGGTCGCGGAGCTTCCTCCACCACAGCTGCCAGCGAGCGCAGCTACATGAACTACATCAACGTCACTGCAGGCGGCTGGTCGAAGATCACCACCCTCTGGACGGCTATGTACGGCGTCATCGAGAACTGTAACCTCGCTATCGACGGCATCCGCAAGAGCGACCTCTACGCCAACGGCACCAAGGAACAGCGCACCGACATGGGCCAGTACCTGGGCGAAGCACTCACCCTGCGCGCCATGCTCTACCTCGACCTCATCCGCTTCTTCGGCGACATCCCCATGAAGATGGATCCAACCACCAGCGACAACGTCACCGACGCGCTGACCAAGACCGACCGCGACGAGATCCTCGACTACCTGCTCAACGACCTCGCCGAAGCTGCTGATCTCCTCCCCTGGGCAGGACGCAACGGCTATACCACCGAGCATGCTACACGCGGCTATGCCAAGGCGCTCTACGCACAGGTGGCTCTCCTCCGTGGCGGCTGGAATATCCGCGAGACCTCGAAGGCAGGCTACGAGACTGCTTCCTACTCCGACGGCACCTATCCCACCCAGCGCGATCAGAACTACCTCGAGTACTACAAGAAGGCGCTCGTCCAGCTTTCCGACATCATCCAGAACGGCCCACACAAGCTCAACCCGTCGTTCGAGAACCACTGGCAGCTTGTCAATGCCCGCGAACTCGATGTCACCTACTACGAGGACATCTTCCAGATTCCCATGCTGATGAACACCAGCGGTGAGCTCGGCTACACCATCGGCACCCGCTACAACGGCGCAGGCAACGTCTTTGGCTATGGCAACTCTTCAGCCAAGCAGCAGACCACGGCCATGCACTTCTACTCCTACAAGCAGGGCGACCTCCGTCGCGACATCTCCTGCCAGCCTTACCAGTGGAGCAGCGGCAAGCAGGCATTCGCCTCCAACCAGCCCCTCCAGCTCTACATCGGCAAGTGGGACCAGAAGTGGATGAACGAGGAATGGCAGGCCGTCAATGCCGTCGCCAGCTCGAAGGTGATGACCGGTGTCGATTGCGTTCGTATGCGCTATTCGCAGGTGCTCCTCTTGTATGCCGAAGTGCTCAACGAGCTCGCTGGTCCGGATGCCTCTTCCGAAGGATGGGCAGGCATCACCGCCCGTGAGGCCCTTGCACAGGTTCACAACCGCGCATTTGCCACCCCACAGAACGACTACATCGCTTCTCTCCCATCGACCAAGGAAGGCTTCTTCAAGGCCATCGTTGACGAAGAGGGCTGGGAGCTCGTAGGCGAAGGCATCCGCAAGTTCGACCTCGAGCGCTGGAACCTCCTCGTTGCCAAGATCCTGGAGGCCAAGCAGACCTACTACGATGCCATCGGCCTCGTAAGCTACGACACCAAGGAGGACGGTTCGGCCACCAACATCGTTCAGGACAACAAGTGGCCCACCAAGTTCTACTTCAACTACACCGACGACACCAAGACGGTCATCGACTGGAACTCGGTCAACTGGTACACGCTCACCGAGGGCAAGTCGGCTGCCGACTTCCACTGCACCGATTCTGTCAATGCTTGGGGCAAGTTCACCATCGAACAGTACATCACCAACATGCCGACCATCAGCGCAGGTCTCGTCGATAATCCCCAGGTCATCAACCGCTACCTCTTGCCAATCTCTACCTCTACGCTTTCAGATGCCAACAACACCATCTCGAATTCGTACGGCTATTAATCTCAAAACTTCATAACAAATGAAAAATAAGTATTTCATCATCTGTGCATCCGCAGCACTCCTCCTCGGAGCCGCTGCCACCTCCTGCACCGAAGGGAACGACTGGGACGTTGACAGCAGCTTCAACCGCCTCTTCACACCCACCAGTCTTTCCGTAACCCGTGGCGACACATACGCCGTGGTAGATTATGGCAAGATCGAAGGCGCCGACTACTATCAGATTGAGGTCAGCCAGGACTCTCTCTATCAGGACGAGGTTTCTACTTCGTCGAAAGTCTTCGAGACCAACGAGACGCCATTCACCGTCACCGGTCTGGCTGGCGAGACCGACTACTTCCTGCGCATGCGTTCCTGCTCCAACAGCGGCACCCCCTCCTCCAAGTGGTTCTACTATATCGATGGTTCCAGTCGTCACTTCACCACACGTCCCGAGCAGATCATGAATCCCGTGACCGATGCAGACCGTGACGACAGCTGGATTCGCTTCTCGTGGACCCCAGGTGCCGAAGTCACCCACTTCATCATCAACGGCGGTGCATTCAACAACGAGCGTCTCGCCATCTCCGACTCCGAGAAGGCAGCTGGCGAGAAGACGGTCACCGGCCTTGCTCCTACCACTACCTATAGCGTAATCCTCTACAACGGCGATGCACGTCGCGGTAATGCTACCGGCACCACCGCAGCCGCTATCCCCGCTGCATCCTACAAGTACACGATGCCCGAGGGTGAGACCCACATCTCACAGGATCTCATCAAGGAGCTCGCAGCAGCTGCTCAAGAGGCCGCAGGCAGTGCCAACTGCTCTGTCACCCTCGCGCTCCAGCCTGGTGTGACCTACAGCCTCAATGGCACCAGCGAGGATGGCTCCGATGCCTCCATCAAGTTCCCCGACGGACTCTCTATCACGTTCTTCGGCCTTGCTGGCGCAGCCAAGCCGATCATCGCTCCAAGCAAGAGCGTCAACCTCGTCGATAGCCACGCCTACATCCGCTTCCAGAATGTCGAGATCACCGACGGCGGATGCCAGTACCTCATCAACCAGAGTGCAGCATGTACCATCGCCGAACTCTCGTTCGAGGATTGCTACATCCACGACTTCGAGCGCTCCATCATCCGTACGCAGGGCAGCAACGACCAGAAGTACGAACTCATCAAGTTCGACAACTGCATCGGCTACAACCTCTCGACGGCCAATGGCTACTCGCAGATCTACATCGGCCAGGACAAGTCCATCGTTGACCAGCTCATCATCACCAACTCGACGTTCAACACCGCTCAGCGCAGCTTCATCGAGGCTTCGAAGAGCCCCATGGTCAAGGGCATCCAGATCAGCTACTGCACGTTCTACAACATCATCGCCAACGGACGTTACTTCGCCGACTGCAACGGACAGGACACCAACATCACCATCTCGTACTGCGTATTCGGCAAGACCTTCGATCCCGAAGCTTCGCGCGGTGCTCGTTCCAACGGCACCATCGACGCAGCTGTCAAGAACTTCCGTGCAGCTGACTGCGTATTCGCCAGCAACAACATCACCGATCTCGAACCTAGCGAACTCACCTCTGCTCAGATCTTCGCCGATCCCGACAATGGTAATTTCACCTGGAAGATGAAGTTCTACGATGAACCAATCGGTGACCCACGCTGGATTCCTACCGACGATTGATCCATCACATTCAGTGATTAATATCTAATCATTCTTTAAGGGGACACGTTTCAAGCGTGTCCCCTTTTTTCAGCATAAAATGGACATTTTTCTAAAAAAATATATACCTAAACAATTCAAATTGTGATTATTTTCGATTTTATTACATTTAAATTTGGAGATTTAAACAAAACACTTTATATTTGCGCTATCATTCCAAGGCATTTCGATGTCTCAAATAGAATGATCTTATTATAAAAAGACGCTACAACGTCGTTATCTTCGCCTCCGAAATTCTCGCAAAATTTCAAATCGATGAAGATAATGCAACGGATGGAAGCGTCCATGTTGATGAAATGTAATTCACCACCTCCACGTCTGTATGGGCAAAGAGGCGGTTTAGGCATATCATCAAGACGTGGGCTTTTCAACGTTGCTTATCCATCGATTGGGCAATGCGAGAAGCCTCGGAGACGGGTAAGCAAGAAGTAGAAAGCTCCCGTCTTTTCATTTTTAAATTGCCAAGTTCGGAGTTTTGTCGGCAAACCTTTAAATCTATTATATGTATACTTATTTGTTTAATTATCCCTCAGACCGAGAAATGGGATGGAGTCATGAATTACAAGGTGTTTGTCATGATGACAACAATTGGTTTTTCACACAAAATGGGAACATTTGGAAATTTCCTTTAAGTCATGATCTTAACAAGCAAGTTAAGAAGCCTAGTGATTTTAGCGGAGTCATAAAAAATTCCTATGGCGGATACAGACTTGGAGATTGTGATTGTTATGGGGGGTATCTTTTCGTTCCCGTTTCACTTGATGGATCACCTTATATCGCAGTTTTCGATGCAAGTAATCTTTCTTACATCGCCAAAACTCGATTAGACAAATTCGGTAAAAAATTTTCTTTAGTTCATTGGTGTGCCATTAATCCTAAAGATGGTCTCCTTTACACGTCAGACCATAATGTTGGAAATGACTTCACTGATGATACATCTCCCGTTATGGTATACGAGATTGATTTTGAAAAAATCCGGGACAGGAGTGATAATTTCCTTGTATATAAAACATTTTTAAGACTATATAATGCGACAGGCGATAGATTGTCTCGTGATTTTGTCCAAGGAGGTTGTTTTGACAATGAGAATCACCTTCACATTAACAATGGAGATTATACTATTAAAGGTGGTAGTCATAATTATGCAAATGACAAAGGAGGTATTTCAGTATTCTATATTCCAGATATTCCTAAAACAGGTGCAAAACCCTGTTATCGAGTTAAGCGCATAGCATGTTCGAATCAATCGAAGGGATTCCAATATCAATTTAATGGAACAGGTGAAGAACCTTCAGGAATTACATATTGGGACTTAAGAAACAAGAAAGTTGGTGGAAAAGTTAAAGGTTGCCTACATGCTATTATGTCTGACAATAACGGAAGGGGGGACGATGATTTATATTTTAAGCACTACGACAGGGTATCCGTTACAAACACCTTACCAACACAGGCACATCAAACAAAGTTGGGCGTGATTATCACTGCAGAAGATAGCGATGGGGCTTCTTCTTTCGAAGCAAAAAGGCGAAAAAAGAATCAAGAATTAATCGCTGGATTGTATAAGAACCGTGGTATTGACTATACGATTATTGAAAATATCCCTAAATCTGGTGTAGAAAAGATTCTCGGTGCTATTTTTTATAATCAAATATCAAGAGATTCGAACTATATTTATATCAATTGCCATGGCAATGAGAACGGGCTCTGTCTTGGTTATGATAGGACAAAACAAGATTACTTTATGTACTACACACGATTGAAAGGTGTTTTAGACAAAATTTCGGGCAAGCATATTATTATGATTGAAGCATGTCATTCAGGAAGCGCAACCCCATTACGCAGTCCGAATTCCTTTATTATAGCATCTGCTCTTTCTGACGAAAGTTCTGATGGAGATACTGTATTGGGCAACTGGGCGACAAGGTATTGGGCTTGTGGCGCCGGATACGACTTCCTTCCTGGACAAAAACATGATATGGAAGCCGATTCAAACAAAGATAATAAGGTCACTTTGAATGAATTATTGAAATACACCAACGGTAAGCTGAAATTGTACTCGAGACAAAATCGTTGTGTGATGATTTCAGATTATCCAGACACTGTTATTTTTGAATAAAAAATCTTTTATATCCCTTAAAAGTTTCAAAATCAATTTCGATATACACTATAAGTCATCATTTTTAAAGATTGTTTTTGAAACTTTTAAGGGACACTAATAATTATTTGAAGTCACTAGTGTCCCGTTAAAAATGGAACAAAACGTAAATTCGTTTATTAGTAGCCCTAAAAGTGTCTCAAATAGTTTCTAGATGGCCTTTGTTAAGTTTACCTGCAATGATTCCAATGTATGCTAATTCAAATCCGTTTCATTACATAGCAACTAATAATAGGCTAAAACTCAATTTGTTCAGAGGTTAATTTTGAAACTTTTACGGGACACTAATGATGACGAACAAATGATGGTTTTGAATCTTAAAAAGATATGCAGGGAGGGTGTTTCGATAATAGCAACTATTTACACCTTTCAAATGGTTTTGTTGCTAATTATAAGGGACGAGACCCTTCGAAGAAAAATCTAGATCAATTTAGGATAGGAATATCAGTGTTTAAAGTTGAGCAGAATCCAGCTATAGCAGTAAAAGGAAAATGCAATTAGAATTGCACATTCTGAGCAGAAAGGCGAAGATTTTAGATACCAATTTGATGGTACTAGAGATGAACCAGAAGGAATTACGTATTGGGATATTACTAATGATCCAAGAGTGCCCAATGGCAAATTCGTGGTCATCTGCACGCAATCATGCTGAACAATGCAGGCAGTAATTCTGATGATTTCTTCTTCAAGCATTATCAGAGGAAGTCTTTGTAGTATAATATATAATATTGTATCTCTGCACCTCAAAAATCGGCCAAGTTCCCAAGTGAAAAACGGCCAAGTTCCCAAATGAAATCCGGACAAGTTCCCAAATACAAGAAATAATAGTCTTATTTTTATTTCTAACATATTCTTCCTTTATCAAAAATGAAATAGAGGTTCTACAATTGGAGCATACAGATTTGGTAGATAGAATCTGTATGCGCCGAGCGACGAATACAGATTTGGTAGATGAAATCTGTATGCGCCGAGAGAAGGATACAGATTTGGCAGATGAAATCTGTATGCTCCAAGCGAGGAATACAGATTTGGCAGATGAAATCTGTATGCTCCCAGTGAAGGATACAGATTTGGCAGATGAAATCTGTATGCTTCGAGTGAAGAATACAGATTTGGTAGATGAAATCTGTATGCGCCGAGCGAGGAATACAGATTTGGTAGATAGAATCTGTATGCGCCGAGCGAGGAATACAGTTTTGGCAGATGAAATCTGTATGCGCCAAGCGAGGAATACAGTTTTGGCAGATGAAATCTGTATGCGCCGATTTGAGATACTCGACTGTACTTTAAAACTGATACAAAAACGGGTGGAAAAACGACAATAATCGTCGGAATCGCACTTTTTTACGTGATTCCAACGATTTTCTTTTGTAGTTTCGAATAATAATCGTAAATTTGCCCCGTGAAACAGTTTACGATTATTCGAGACGATTGTTTGAACAATACATCACCTTTTAATTAATACTATTATGTTAGAAGAACTATTCAAGAACATTCTCGACAGCGACGTTGTAAAGAAAGTGACCAAGAACCTCGGCGAGAACGAGATTGTCAACAAAGTGAAGGAAGCCGTCGCCGGCAACGACTACGCCAAGAAACTCCAGGAAGGACTTACTTCGGGTGCATTGCTCGACAAGATCAAGACGGGAGCCCAGACTGCAGGACGCGAAGCCACGAAGGTTTCGCTCGAATGCTATCAGGTAATGACCGCCGAGACTACCCCCACCGTTGACAAGGTCATCATCGGTGCAGCCCTCGCCTACCAGTTCATGCCCAACCTTATGAACCGAGACAATTTCGGCCCCATCCTCTCTCTGCTCGACAATGCCGTCACCCTCGCCATCGCCTACAATCGCGTCAAGGCGCACGTAACCCCTGAGATCGAGGAAAAGGTCAACCAGCAACTCGTCGAGTGGTTCCCCAACGAAAAGAACGAAGAGACCGCATCCGAAGAAGCCCCGTTGGCACAAACCGATGCCGAAGAGCCTTTCGAAGACGTTCACTGACGTTTATTTCTACAAGTAATAAAAGCCCAACAATAAAACAGGCAGCACCGCTTTTGGCCGTGCTGCCTGTTTTATTCTTTCTTGTAGGAATGAGGTTTCCTCATTCAACCGACACCTCCGAGAAGTAGTGATTTCGGATAGGTTTGACGACAGGATTGCCTGCGAGGGCAACTTCCTGCTGTAGGCGGATGTTCTGCGACGATGCGCCCACCTTGATGATGAACTTGCCAGGCTGGATGTTCCATTGGCGAACACCATTGTTGGTGTAATAGCCGAACTGATCGGTGTAGAGCGTCACCTTCACCGTCTTAGTCTCACCAGGCTGAAGAGAAACACGTGCGAAGCCCTGCAACTGCTGGGGACGAATGTGCTGATCCTCGCTCGTTGGCGAGAGATAGATCTGCGCAATCTCGTCGGCAGCAACCTTACCCGTATTCTTCACCTCAAACGACAGGCTAACAGTCTCTGCCGTGGTATTTACCTCGGGATCAGCCTTCAGATTCTGGTATTCAAAAGTGGTGTAACTCAAGCCATAGCCAAATGGCCACTGAACACGCGAATCCTGCTCGGCAGTATAGTTGTAGCAAATAGGCTCATAGACCTCCGTGTTAGGATAACTTACCGACAACTTGGCCGAAGGAGAAACTTTTCCATAAAGGATGTCGGCCACGGCGCGACCACCCTCCTCGCCCGGATACCAGGCCTGGATGACAGCTGCACAACGCTCTGCCAAGCCTGAAACCACCTGTGCACGTCCGCCGAAGATGACGAGTACCACTGGCTTGCCCGTCTTCAGAAGCTCGTCCACAAACTGTTCCTGCTTGCCTGGCAGACGCAGACCTTCGCGGTCGCGGTTCTCGCCACAGAGCATTACGTTCTCGCCAACGGCAGCCACAATGACATCGGCCTTCTTTGCCAAACGAAGTGCAGCGGCCTTATCGGCCTTCTCGCCCGAGTTCACCTTGCGGTGCAGGATCTCGTATTCCCAAGCGCGTTCGTCGCCGAGTTCGGAGTATTTGGTCTCAATCTCCTCCGTCCAGTCGCATCCGCGTTCATAAATGATGTCTATTCCATCGGGGGTGCCAGACTTCATGCCTTCCAGCAAGGTAACGATGTGTGGATGATCGAGGTCCTCTTCCACTTTCTTCCAGAAATATGACATAGCTGGGAATGAATAGTCGCCCAACATCGCCCACATCGAATTGGCATTGGGTCCCGTCAGCAGGACCTTCTTCTTTTCGCCCTGCAAGGGCAGTACGCCGTTATTTTCGAGGAGCACCACCGACTGCGTGGCAATTTCGTAGGATGTCTGGCGTTCCTCTGGCGAATCGAGTACAATCTGACCACCATCATCGTAAAGATAGGAAGCCTGGCCAAAAGGAACTTCCTTGCCCTTGGCGAGTACCTCGTTCAGAATACCTGCACGGTACTTGTAACGGAGGACATTCTTAACGGCACGTTCAAACGTCTCGGGTTTTACTAGACCTTTGTCGATAGCCTCCTGCAAGTACTTGTAGTTGTCACCTCGTGGGAAATCCACATCGTTCCCTCCATTGATAGCCGCAGCCGCCTTCTCAACTCGACTCTCTAAACCTGGAATCTGATCGATGGCGGTGTAGTCACTGACCACCATACCGTCGAAGCCCACATAGCCGCGGAGGATGTCCTGAAGAATCTCGGAGTTGCAGACGCACTTTGTGCCATGCACCTCATGATATCCGGGCATCACGGCAAGGCTAACTGCCTGACGAATCATCGCCTCGTGAGGCATAAGGATCTCCTCCATCATTTCCTTCTCGTCGGCATCGCCACCTCCGCCGTAGCCGAGATAGTGCTTTGAACAAGCTCCAACACCCATTTTCAGGTTACCCTGCTGCAAACCTTCGACAAAAGCGACACCCATCGCAGCCGACAGGTAGCCATCCTCGCCATAAGATTCCTCCAGACGGTTGAAGCTGGGAGTGCGGCACACATCGACCATTGGCGAAAGTGACAGCACGCCACCCATCTTTCGCATTGCGGTAGCCGTCTGGAAGGTCTTTCGTTCAGCGAGTTCAATGTTGAACGAACAAGCCTGACCAATCTGTTGCGGATAGATGGTCGAACCCTTCGTATTGACACCCGAGAGTACCTCCTCATGACAAAGGGCTGGAATACCGTTCGGTGTGTTATTCATCAGCCAGTCCTGCACGGCAGCCACGCGGTCGCGCAACACGTTCGGATCACGTGGCTGCTGCATGGCAAATTGCGAGAAGTGACCGATGCCATAGGGAATCAGCTCGCGACACTTTGCCGTATCAAGTTGTCCGCTCTCGTCGAAGAGGTTGTCCATGAACATACTCCTCAACTGGGCGATACGCTCCTCCTGTGGCATCCTCTTGTAAAGGTCATTGATCTGCTGCTCCATAGTAGGGGCGCTGCAACTTGCCATAAACACCGTTGTACACATTGCCAATAATTTGTAACAGTTCATTTGCGTCTTCTTTTGCTATAATTGAATAACGTCGATACGATATTTTTGAACTCCGGCAGGGACATGCACTTCCACGACATCGCCCACCTTCTTCCCCATAAGCGCTTGAGCGATGGGTGAATTGATGGAGATCTTGTTTTCCAGAAGGTTCATCTCATGCGGGCTGACGATGGTAAAAGACTTTTTGCTGTCAGTTGCCAGATTTGTCATCTCGACCCTGGAAAGCAAACCTACGACATCGGCGGCCAGTCGATTCGTATCGATGACCTGAGTGAACCTGAGTATCTTTTGCAGAAAACGAATTCTACCAATCAGTCGTGACTGTGCACGTTTGGCGGCATGATATTCGAAATTCTCGCTCAAATCGCCTTTGTCGCGAGCCTCGATGAGCGCCTCCTTGACTTTTGGATATTCTATATTTATAAGTTGTTCCAATTCGGCCATAATCTTGTCATAGCCTTCTTTCGACATATATTCCATAACTTTCCAATAGTTGGTTTACTTAAGGATCATGCGACGAACCTTGACGCCATCAGCCGACGTGATGCGGACAAGATATACGCTGGAAGCCAGGCCCTGCTTGCGCAAGAGGTTCGAAAGCGTAGCGGGGTCCGAAAGGTCGCAATTGGTGAAAGAGGCAACGAGCTTGCCGGCGATGTCAAAGACAAGGCAGTCGCACTGTCCAGCATCGGCTGTCACATGCTGGATGCCTGCGCCCGAAGTGATGCGAATGACGCCATCCTGCATCAAGGTCGAAGTATCCCAAGAGAGGCCTTCAGGAAGGTCGGGAAGGTCGAACGTGGGCGTGCCGTTGATGGTCTCGGCAACGATAAGTGTTGTTGAGTCGCCTTCGGCCGCGGTGTAATTTGGACTGAGCGAGAGATGGAGTGTTCCGTTAAAGGTGAGCGTACCTGCACATTCTACCCACGAACGGGAATTGTCGCCATTGGACTTGTTCACCATATTCAGGTAGATATCGGAACCTGCCTGCGCATTCAGATTACCCAAAGTCTTCACAGTGCCTACATTCGAAGTGGGCGAAGAGGCAATACCGGGCTGCAGGGAGGCTCCCGAGTTGAGGGTGAGCGATTGTACGACACCACGACCCGTGATTGAAGCTCCGTTCTTGATGGTGACGACGCTGCTGCCTGTCATCGTAGCAGTGGCAAAACGACTGTTGAGTTTCAAGGTTCCGCTGCTGATTGTCACACCGCCGGCTTCAGCCAGACAGGTGGTGTTGGAGACGGTCCAAGTGCCGCTTCCCACCTTATCGACCTTCGAACCAACGATAGTGCCACCAAAGGCAAAATCGGTGTCCTTACCGCCGATAGAGAGCGTGTTTACAGTCGATGCCTTCTCGCCCTTGTTGTCGATGCTGCCTGAACCTGTGAGCTCGCCGATGGCAAAGTTCTTGCCGTTGGTATGCACAGTACATCCCGACTGGATGTTGAGTGTTGCCTTGCCGAGGCCATAGGAGTTGTTGAACTCGAATGAAGGTGTATAGGAACCGACCTTTCCGTCCTGATAAGCCTTGATGGTACCCGTGAAGGCGCTCCAGTTACCATTGAAGTAAAGTCGTACCCAGGTGGCATGCACGTTGAACGTACCTCCGCCTGTCAGTGCACCCGTATAGTCGCATCTTCCGTCGGGATAGATGGTACCCTCCTGACCTTCGGGAACGCAGAAACGTGTGGATTCGGAGTTGCTGGAATAGATAGAGTTGTTGTAACGGAGCGTACCGCCATTGAACTCAATCACACGGCTGCCAAAGTGATTGTCACCGAAGTCATAGACCGTACCGCCATTGATGAAGAGCGTATCAAAGGTGGATGCACATTCGAGCTGAAGGGTACCGCGTCCTTCCTTGAAGATATTACCCTTGCTGGCATTGGTCGTCTTCTTGAGGCTTCCATTCAGAATCAGCGTACCGCCACTGACATCGAGTGTGCCGCCACCAGTTCCGATGACAATAGGTTGCGAGGTGGTCATATCGGATGCGGTACGAAGCACGGCACGATTGTCGAGCTCGACTTTGTCGTTCACACCACCCACAGAGCCGTAGGCCACACCATCTTTGTTGGCCATCAAGGCAGGCATGAGCACACCGCCACGAACGAACGTACCGCCCGTATAGGTATGTGTACCACCCATATTTACAGTTCCAGCACCCTGTAGAGTAACGCTGGCATTGCCTGTGATGGCACCGCTACCAGAAATCTTGTATTCCTTGCTGTCGGCCAAGAAGGTTACGCTGCCTGGGCTGAGTTCCTCTGTCACATTGACCTCGGTGAGCACTGCATCGTCGCCAAACGTGACGTTGTCGCCCGTTACGAAAGTCTGGGTCGAGCTGCTGAAGTTGGGTGTGTTGTCAAGATCCCAGATGCTGCTGACGGCACCTGTCCAAGCCACATCTTCAGCGGCACGAGTCCTGAGTACGTGGAGAATGACCTTACCTTCATCGAGCGAGAGGTTGTACTTGACACCCTTCAAGCCTTCAACCACCAGATTGGCCACATCGCCTGTACAGCCTTCGGTGCTGATGAGTACATAGTCGCCTTCGGTGGGCGTCTGGCTGCAAACAAATTCGAGTACAGGCGCGCTGTATTGCGGGCCATACTTCCACTCCTTCTTTTCGATGACAAGTTGATGAGCTCGAACCTGGTCGAAATTATTGGCATCGGTGATGTCGAAGACAATGCGCGAGCCGAAACCGAGCAAAAGCGAGTCAGCCTCGATAATACCCACTTTATCAGCACCACCTGGGCGAATAACCGAAGCATAATCGGCCTGAATGGTGGCAAAGCGTCCACCATCGGAGTTGAGTTCGGCAAAACGATTGAGCCAGAGACGGCTGTTCTTCAGCGAACCATCAAAGTTGAGCGTGCCCGCCCAGATGTCGGATGGCCCTGTATAGGTCTGCTCCACATTGGGCAAAGTCAAGATGCCATCGCCTTGCTTGACAAGACGCATGGCTCCAGAGAAAGCTTCGCCCGTCACGTCGAGACGATAATAATTATAGACGATATCGGTCTGCTGCGTCGTGCATTCGCTCGGAGCTGTTCCCTGCACCCAAGATGGCACATTGAACGTCGTGATGTAGGGCGAAGCACCAGCAGCTACAGCCACAGTTGCATCGGCATTTTCGCTGACAAGGACGTGCTTGTCATTCAGCGAAGTGGAGATGGTGCCTCCTGCTGCCACAACCTCACGGCCCACTGTGGTGAGCGGCGGAGGAGCCAAAGTGATGCCTTCGAGTTCACCGAGGAAGTAGCTGACATGAGGAGGCTGGTTGTAGCCGCACATCTGCCAAACCATGGCGTTGCGATACTGATGATCGTACCAGAGCGAGTAGTTACGCCAAGCGGTCGGCTCGGTGGTAGTGTAGATGCGAATATTGTTGGCCGAAGTGCGCATGATAACCTCTTCGCGCCAATCTCCAAGGATGTCGCCCTGATAGCAGGGAGTGGATTTGGTATCGTTGTTTGTGATGGAGCCCTTGAGAGTAGCGATGGCATTTGCCTGACCGTACTTGAAGATCTGACCTGTGGAGTTGCGTGTGCCGCTGCCATTGAACGACTCCTCCTGGAGGTCACCGTCCCAATAGATGCGGAAGTTAATCGAAACGCCCAAATTGGTGAGCCCATTGACGTGGTCGTTGACGACGCAACTGATGGGTGTGTCGTGACCGCTGAAGCCCATGGCACCTGGGAAGTTGTTCGAGAAGTTGCCGGCGATGGAACGTCCATCGTCATTGGGACTGGTCTGGCGATAATAGATCTTCGATGTAGTAGCGTCGCGGTAGTTGTTGTCGGGGTAATCTTCGTTGCAGGCGAACTCCTCCTGACCGTGGATGTAGGGATTGAGGTCGGCTACGTGATGGGCATCACCATGACCAAGACCGGTAGTGGAAAGGCCAAGGCCATTGTCATCGATGACCATCGAACCGAAGATGATCTCATCGCGTCCGTCCCAATCGACATCGGCAATGGTGTAGTTATGATAGCCCTGCCCGTACCAAGGACCGGGAGAGTTGCAATCCCAGCGCCAACGCTGAACGAGCTCGTGAGTAGTTGGATTGACATCGAAGGCAACGAACTTATGACGCGTGTAGATACCACGACCCAGGAAGATGCTGGGCTTCTGGCCATCGAGATAGGGTGCGCCGAAGAAGTGCTTCGAACTGCGGTGGCCATAACCATCGCCCCAAGCATTCTTGACGAGGTCGTCGTAAGCCGAACCGCTGAGAAGATGACGCGGGTTCTCGCTCTCCTCGAGACGAGGCAGCGGATAGTCGATGCACTGATAGGGCTTTCCAGTTTGTCCATCGACATAAAGCAGGAACTCGGCACCGCTGTGCATAAACCAGTTGGTACCGCCGCCTGTAGCTGCTCGATAGTTGAGCGAAACGTCACCGACGACATAGGTCGAGCCATCAGCCATATGGATGGTGGTGCCGTCGGCAGCGCGGAAAACACATTCTGCACGACCATCGCCATCCCAGTCGTAGGCTACGATGTTCTGCTCATTGTTCTGGAAGTCGCCCATGTTGGGTCCACAGTTGACCCACCAGAGTACAGTACCATCGAGCTTCATACATTCGAAGAGCGAATACTCTCCGTTGTTGCCGTTCTTTGGATAACTGGCACTGATCTCGCTCTGGTTATCATATTTAATAAGGATCTCGAGTTCGCCATCACCATCCACGTCGGCCATGCAGACGTCATTGGGCACATAAGTGGAGGTAAGTGAAGCGTCATGCTTGGGGACTATCTCCAAATAGTTCTGTGCCCAAACGGTGGCAGCAGTGGAGGCCTCCTGTTCTACCCCACGAACGATAGCACGTACGGTATAGGTGTCGGAAGCGTTTCCTTCTTTCACCAACAGATTGGAAACTGAGAGAGGTGCCTCGTTCACCTTGGCCCCATTTCGATAAAGGTTATACTGAGTGTCGTAATACTCGTCAGCCTGGATACGCCACGAGCAATAGACACCTTCCGAAGTCTGGACGGCAATAAGGCCACGATCCAACTGGTCGGTGTTCTGTCGCTGGGCAGACACTGACAACGCAGCAGCGCCAAGGGCTGCAATGAGGAATAGCTTGATGGTTCGCATATTCAGATATTTATGTGTGAGCGTGATGTGTATATATGAGGTTACAAAGATAAGCAACAAGCTGCACTTCTCAAAATATTCGAGCAAAAAAACGCGAAAAAACCTCAGAATCGCCGATTTATCCCACAAGAATGAAATTGGAGGATGCAAAAAACAAAATGTACCGATGGCAAAATGCCACCGGTACGATGATATGAGATTTGATGTAATGGATTACTTCACGAATACCTTCTGGTTGCCCTGGATGTAGAAGCCAGGAGCTGCCATGTTCTCAACGCGCTGACCACGGAGGTTGAAGATAGGAGCAGCCTGCTGAACAGGAACATCGTTCTCGATTGCCTCGATGCCAGCCACGAAGCCCTTGTAGGTGTAAACCTCAACAGAGTTGATGGCGGTGTCGTAACGATAGAGATAGAAGGTCTCGCCAGCAACAACAACCTCAGTAGAGTTGCTGTTGCCCTTGTCTGGACGGTCATAGCCACCACGCTTGTGGATCACGTAGAAGTTTGGCTTAGTAGCATCATCAGAGGTGTAGTTCTCCTGGAGATGCATTGGGCAGTAACCAGCCTGGCCAGCGGGGTTCTTGATCACGTTGCCAGAAACAGCATAATAAACAACACCTTCGAGTGGGAAGATGCTCCAGGCATCAGCTGTCCATTCGTCGCTGGTATTGGGAACGAGAGGCAGGAAACCAGTATAGATGTCGTTGGGAACCTGAACGTTCCATTTGCAGTCTTCGGTACCGATGACAGACTTGTCGAAGAAGCCGAAGCCACGCTTCCAGAATACTACGTCCTCCTCAGTCTTGTCGGCTGAATAGGTGCCATCGTTGCAGATGATATTGCCATCAGCATCGTAGCCGTAGTACTGGGAAGAATAGATACGATCCCAGTGCGACTTGTTGCCGCTATCGACGATCTCAAGACGGGTGAAGCCTTCGACGGTGCCGTCGCAAACCTCCTTGGTCCACTGGTAGTCGTTAGAAACAGCAAGCACATACTCTACATCGTTATTGATGGTAACAGTTTCAGAACGGCCATACCACTCGGTTGGGTGAGAGTTGTCGAATGCATAGAGGTCGAGTGAACCTTCAGCAGTGAACTCAACGGTCTCGCCAGACATCTTGTTGCCTTCTGCAAGGGTCTTTCCAGATGCATCCTTCAATACATAGTGGATGGTTACGGTTGGACGAAGCAGGGTCTCAGAATTGTCGGCAGTGAGAGTATAGGTCTTGCCAAAGCCAGCAGCTACATTGGAGATGTAGGCCGAAGGATTGGGCATGTTGATGGTCTCGCAGACGACTTCGGTTTCTACCACGTCAGAGACGTTGCTCTCGTCCTCCTCGCGTGAAGTCCAGCACTGGAGTGTACCAGACTGGAAGCACTCGATGATCCAGGCGCCACCAGCGAGGTCAGGATCTTCCTCGAAGTTGCGGCCCATCTTGCCATCAGAATAGTAAACAGGCGAACCCTCGGCCTCAGTCTCCTCACCTGGGAGGATCCAGTGGAGAGCGGTGCCCTCTTCGTACTGAACATAGAAGTCGCGCTCGGTGTCGATGCAGGCAAGAAGTTCTACCTGTGGCTCAGCAGCGAAAGGACCTTCAGCAAGATAAGAAAGCTTCACGTCGTCGAACTGATAGGTGCTAGCGCCTGAGGTGTTGAACCAGAGAGAACCAATCTTGGTGTTGGGGAGAGCAGAGATGTCCTTGGTGCCCTCAAAGGCTACGTTACCTTCTGCATCCTTAATAGAAGCCTTGGCCTCGGTGCCGACTACATCAACACGGATATAATACTGTGTGCCAACAGTAAGAATAGCGACTTCGCCATTCTTCTCGCCATGGTTCCAGTTAGCGTTCTCAATCACATCACCGTTGACCCAGATGGAGTCCTTACCATCAACGCCATTGACAGCCTGGTGGAAACGGAAGAAGTATTCGGTGGTGTTGAGCAACTTCATGTGGTTGGCTGGAACTGCTACGTCAACAGGAAGAAGAGCAAACTCAAGACAGTTGGAAACACCAGCATCAGCTGCGATGGTGAAATAGCAGGAGAAGCTGTAGCCAGTCTCGGGGAGCTCAGCAGGAGCCTTAGCCCAACCATCCTCACCCCATGTGGTGTAAAGATAACGGGGAGTGTTGTTGGTACGGGTGTTCTGTACAGTGATGGGGTTGGTACCCGTTCCAGGAGCCGTCACAGGAGTGGTGTTGGCATCCTGAATCGTGGTGAAGGTTGGCATCTTGTAGAATGCCTTGTCCATCAACTCAGCCTTAGCTGTGAAGGTCACAAGTGCCAAAGCTGCTGTAGCAAAAAAAGTAAACTTTTTCATGTTACAATTGGTTTTAATTGTTAATAATGTTGGAAGATAGGTTATAGTTTTTAAGTGATCGGAGTATTCGGAGCATTCCGAGTATTCCGAGAACTCAGAGTTCTCCGATTACTCCGACCACTATTGTTCAGAAGATTACCATCCCTCGTTCTGGATGATAGCGCCACCCGACTTCATGATCTCGGTCTGCGAGAAGGGGAAGAGGTTCCACCTGGAATCCCACTGTCCGTTGCCACGGGTGATGGGCTTCACGGTGTAGGTGTAGGTCGTGTCGTTGGCCTCAGAGATGTTCTGAACGATCTCCATGGCGTGAACATTCATGACCTTGCTGGTCTCAGCACTATCCATCCAGCGACGCACGTCGTAGAAACGATGGCCCTCGAAGGCAAGCTCGACCTGACGTTCACGCTTGTAGCGTGTCCAGAATTCGTCGTTGCTCATACCCGTTGGGAACTCAGGCATACCAGAGCGCTTGCGGGTGAGGCTGGCCAGATAGCGAGCAGAATAGTTGAATCCTTCGCCAGTAGCATCGGCAGCATCGGCGCGACCGATGGCCTTGAAGTACTGGAACACAGCCTCAGCATAGTTGAGGTACATGCCGCCCATACGGAAGGTAAGCCAACCATGAGGAGAGGTAGAGACTGCATAACCAGAACGGGCGCGGAGAATCTGCGAAGGATTGCAGAACTTCTTGAGGTAATAGCCCGTAGGAGTAGCGTATGAAGCACCTGCAGACGAACCCGTGCGCGAATGATATCCACCCACGTAAGTCTGCAGAGTTGGATAAGTACTGTTGTAACGGGCAAGGTCGTTGGGCCAAAGATCGCCATTGTGTGCCACAGTCATTTCCAGACGGGGATCACGATTGGCGTAAGGATTCTGTGGGTCATAGAGCGGGCTCTCAGTGATGGGGAGACCATCGGTGCAGTCAAAAGCATCGACAAAGTCCTGGGTCGGGCAGTTGCCGCCCTGGCCACTGGAATAGCCGACGGGGAAGTTGTACGACTCGAAAGTGTTGGCAGCAGCCGTGCGACGAGCGAAAAGGATTTCCTTGTAGCACTGTGGATCGGAGATGTAGCTGATGTTCCAAAGCGTATCGAGCGAAACAGCCAGTCCCTTGCCGCCAGCCTCGGCATCGAGGATGAGTTCGCGGTTCGCCTCAGCAGCAGCACGCCAAAGAGAAGCCTTTTCGGCCTCGCTCTTACCCTGCGTAAAGAGTGGAGAAGCCTGATAGAGGGCAGCCTGTGCCTTGAGTGCCTCGACGGCAAACTTGCTGGCACGACCAGTCTGTGGCTTATAGAGGGCCATATCGCCAATGTTGGTGTAATCGGCAATAATCTTATCCTTGATGTCGTCGCACTCCGAAATGATGAACTGGAAGATCTCATCAGCAGAAGTGCGTGGCAGAGCGGTCTCCTCCTCTCCCGTCGTGTTGTGTATCTTGAAGGGGACGCCACCATACTGACGAACAAGGGTGTAATAGAAGTAAGCGCGAGCCCAACGTGCCTCGTACTGATAGTTGTTGTAGAGGAACATCTGCTGCTCATAGTCCTTGTTGAGGGCGAACTGCTCGAACTGGAGATTGGTCCAGTTGTCGAGCACCTCGTTGCAGTAGGTGATGCCTTCGTAGGCCGACGACCAGATGGTCTGGTGAGGATTGGAGGCGCTCCAGTTGCCGTTGTAGAAGTCCTCGATGGTGTTGCCATCGTGGCTATAGACCGACTCGTCGGTGGCCGAAGCAAGCATAGCTCCGGAGTTGTTGCCCCAATCGGAATCGATATCGTTGTAAATCTTGGCCATGAAGCCGCCGACATAGGAGAATGAGCGCTGGATATACTCCTGGTCGTAGGCGGTGTACTCGTTGTAATCCATCTTCTCTTCACACGAAGCAAGGACGAGCGTCATCAGACCAACACCGGTTAATGTCTTGAATAGTTTCATAATCTATTGTCTTGGGAATTATGAATTAGAATGAAATGGAAGCGCCCACCTGGACGTTACGGGTCAAAGGCAAGGTAGCGCCGTAGGCACCTGCATCGCCATTGTCAAGATTGTCGAAGGTGAAGAGATCGATACCCTTCACATAGACGCGTACACCGCTGATGTACTTAACCTTCTCGAGCATCGAGGCTGGGAAGTTGTAGTAAAGCTCGACGTTGCGAAGCTTGAGGTAGCTGCGATCGAAGAGACAGAGCGTGTTGACCAGGTCGTTGTTGGCATTGCCCGTCGGGCTGAGTCGTGGGAACTTGGGGTTGGCGGTGTTGCCGCGCTCGCTGCTCCAAGCATTGTCGTAGAGGTACTGCGACAAAGTGTTGGTGGCCACAGCCGAGCGGTACATGCCTGAAGTGGTGAGCGTGCCGCTGTAGTTAGCTACGCCCTGCAGGGTGGCATCAATGCCGAATCCCTTCCAGTCGATACCGAAATGAGCAGTATAGACAATCTCTGGGCACGTGGTGCTGTAGCCGATGGCAGTGCGGTCGTTGGTATCGATCTTGCCGTCACCATTCACGTCACGATACTTCACGTCGCCCGGATAAACGGTGGTGAAGGTCTGAGGAACGGCCATCTCGCTGGTTTCGATTACACCATTGCCGTTGGCATCGTCGGAGGTCTGGAAGAAGCCGTCAGCAATGTAACCGAAGGTTTGGGTATATGGATGACCCGTGGTGGCAGTGTTGGCGTAGAGCTGAGGTGCCTCGGCCTGATCCTTGATCTCGTTCTTGTTCATGTTGTAGGTGCCGCCTAAGTTGACAGTCCAGTCGCCGAAGCGCTTGCTGTAATCGAGCATCACCTCGAAGCCGTGGCTTTCAACCTTGCCCACATTTTCATAAGGAGCAGTCAGACCGAAAACAGAGGTGTAGCTACCGCTGGTGGAGCACCAGATGTCATAACGGTTCTGGAAATAGTAGTCGAAGCTGAGGTTGAGTCCCTTGAAGAGAGTAGCATCGAAACCAACGTTGTACTTCAATGCTTTCTCGCGTCCGAGACTTTGTGTCTTGGCCTGTGCAATATAAGTGTTGCCAAATTCGGTACCGCTGCCGGTATTGTCGAACGAATAGGCAGGCGAGCCGAATGCGTAGAACTGCTCGTAGTAGGTCCATACGTTGTCGCCTGGCAGTACATCGAGCTGCTGGAGGCCGGCACTGGCGCGAAGTTTCAGGAAGTCAATCCAAGTGATGTCCTCCATAAAGGCTTCGTTGCTGACATTCCACGACAAGGCTCCTGTAGGCATGAATGCCCACTTGCTGCCATCGGCCAGACGGTTCGATCCACTATAGACGAGGGTGACTTGAGCGGTGTAACGCTTGTCATATACATAGTTGGCCAAGAATGAGAAGTTCTGACGATAAAGGCTGGTATTGGTGCCGGTGACATCGTTGAACTCGTAGTTGTAGCGGAATTCGCCGAAGAGGTCGTTCTTGCCAAAACTGTGGTCATAGGTCAGGTTGCCATTGACGAAGAAGCGACGTGTCCAGTCATTGTTGCCAGAAGCCGTACCCATATTGCTGTCATTACCCTCGATGGAGAGAGATGCATTGGCAGGATCGACCACACCACCCGTGTAATTTGATACGGAGTAGCTGCCATAACGGAAAGCCTTGGAGTGATCTTCATAAAGGTTGCTCCAGGTGTCGTATCCGAGCTGGACAGAAGCCTTCAAGCCTTCGGTGACAGATGAGAGGTCCTGATCGATGACAAAGTCGGCATTGAGGGCACGCTGGTGATTCTTATAGTAAGCAGTACCATTCGACTGAGCATAGGGGTTGTTGGTGGTATAGACTGAGTTGCCACCCCAAACGCCATTATCCAATCTGATTGGGAAGGCATTGGCAGGTACCTGATAGACCATCGACCAAAGATCTGCCCTATTACCGGGCTGGGACTGCTCGGTCAATACACCGAAGATGTGGGTATGGAGTAATGTGGTCGGAGTGAGCTCGACATCCATATTAGAGCGAATTGTGGCACGCGTGTATTTGTTCTGCGTGGAATATCCACCCTCAGCAGGCTCGGTATGGTTCACAAAGCCATAGGAGGTGAGCAGGTTGACGTCGGTGTAGTAGCGGATATTCCTGCCGCCGCCGGAGAACTCGAGGTTGTAACGATTCATGTGAGCCATGTCGCGGAACGTCTCATCAACCCAGTTGACATTGGGATAATAGAGCGGATTGCTTCCGTTCTGGTACGACTGAATGACGGCATCGCTATAGACTGCCTTGCCACCCTGATTGCGATACGCCTCGTTGACAGCGTTGGCGTAAGTGGCAGCATCAACAAACTTAGGCTTGTTAGTCATCAGCTGGAACTCGTGATCATAGGAGAAGCGGATGTTGCGCTCGTTGAAGTTACCATGCTTGGTGGTGATGAGGATGACACCATTGGCACCCTTGTATCCATAGATGGCGGTAGCGGCTGCATCCTTGAGAACGGTTACCGATTCAACGTCATCGGCTATCACATTGTCGATGCTGCGTTCGATACCATCGACGAGGATGAGCGGGGTACTGCCACTGAGGCTTTGGAGTCCACGCACATAGAACGTGGGATTTGCGGCATTGTAGAGACCCGCTCCCTGAAGGGAGACGAGACCATTGCCCTGGCCAATCAGGTTATTGCCGATATTGCGGGCACCGCGACGATTGACATCCTTGTTCGTAATGACACTTACAGAAGCTGCGGAGATCTCACGGGTGAAAGTACGCGAGGCACCCACATCGACGCGCTGATCCTTGTAGGCGACCGAGTCAATGATGTCATACTGGGCCATCGCAGGCAGGCTCAAACCTGCAAGCAATGTCAGTGTAATAATATAATTTGTCTTCATATAGAATAGTTGTATTAATTACCAGCCAGGGTTCTGTACAAGGCCATACTGCTTGTTGATTTCAGCCTGAGGAAGCGGATTGAGGAGCCACTGCTGCACGGTGTTGGACTTAGGATCTTGGCCCCAAAGGACGCGGGCATTGCCTTTAATCTCGACCACCTCACTGCGGAAATCGACAGGCTGGGTAGAAGATTCATCATTGTCACGGTCTGCACCGACCCATGCTACGTTGCGCTCCACGAAAATCATGTTGCCTGCGGCATCCTTGTCGCTAACCAGACGATGCTGGAGTAGGCCATGGAGCTGCTTGGTCATCCAGTCGGTACGCTTGTAGCGAATCATATCGAACCAACGAGCATCGGTGAGACCAAGCTCACGAACGCGTTCGTCGAGGAGTTCTTCGATGAACTCATTGGTAGTATAGCCGTTGGGAAGGTTGACAGCGGTGGCCACAGCGGCCTCAGCTGAATTGGCAGTGTAACCAGCAGCATCACGGTTCTTGGCCATGGTCCAAATGCGTGACATGGTGGGAAGACCCACACGTTCACGAACCTTATCGACCATCTCGACGGCCTTGGCAACGTCCTTGTTGGTACGCATCACGAGAGCCTCGGCATAAGTGAGATACATGTCGGCGAGGGAAAGAGCCACCCACTGCGTCTGATAGCGGTAGCTATCGGCGCTGGCATCGCCACTGTAGGCACCAGTTCCAAGGTAATACTTGTTGTAGCCATATCCCGAACCGAACATGGTATTGGTCTGAGTGAAGACACCCGTGCCGCCATCAGCACCATTGTACCAAAGCTCCCAAGGATAACCCGACATGGTAGCTGTGGTCCAGTCAAGGTTCTTCTGCAGACCATTGACGATGCACTCCTCGTAAAGACGTGGGTCGCGAGTCAGGACGGTGTTGAGCTGACGCGAACCTGAAGGTATGGAACCACGCACAAACATGGTATGGAGCGACTTGGTCTGTCGGGTGATGGCACCTGTCTTGGAGTTGGTAAGGAAGACGAGAGTATCCCTGCCGTCAACAGTCTTAGCCTCCTTGTAGGTACGATCAGAAGCATTCTGCCAGTTGAATGGCTCGCCATCGTAGAAGGGGAACTTCTCGACATATTCCTGTGTGGGGCAATAAGCATTACGCGGTACACTCTGAGAATACCATGAGTGCCAGCAATAACGTGCTGTAGCCATATTGTCCTGACCAAACACACGTACGGAATGAAGAATCTCGGTTGAAGAGCGGAGGAAATAACCCTTGCGATAGGCCAGGCGGAAGGCGGGAACATTGGCCTCAGTGCTACCCTTAGGCGAGCCATCGGCAGTCATCAAAGCATAATAGCCGGAACTATTGAGTCTGTCGAAGAACTCATCGCAAGCAGTTGCGAAGCGGTCCCAACGCTGCTGATAGTTGGTCTTGGCATCAGAGGTGTACATGATGAACGGGAGCACTTCGGCGGGAGCGCCGGTGTAATAAGGTTGTCCATCCTGGGGATTGAGCAAAGGAGAGGCTGCGAACTGCAGGATCTTGCACTTCAAGGCCATGGCACCAGCCTTGGTCCAACGACCGCTCATATTGGTGGGATCCTCTGTCACCCATGGGAAATGGCTGTCGGCAATGGCCGAGTCAAGCTGATTGACCATCCAGTCGATACATTTCTCGACAGAATCGCGGGGAAAAGGATTAACTGTCTCAGAGTTTTCGAGGACATGATCCATAATGGGGATACCGCCAAAGCGCTGGAAGGTCTGCCAGAAGGCATCGACCATCAAGCAACGGGCTTCAGCCTTGAGACGGAACTTCTCGTCATCGCCCATATCCCTCGAAGGAACACGGTCGAGGTTAGCGAGGAAAATGAGAGAGGCACGAATCGAATACCACTGGTACTCCTTGTCGTAAGAATAGAGCGGGCCATCCAATCCATCAGGACGGGTCACATATGCGGTGAGAGAGCCGTTATAGTATTTTCCGAAGACGGCGGAGCCGTTCCAGAACTGATGCCAGCAGTCGGTCAAGCCATCCGACTTGCCTGCGTAGGGATTGCCAGCATGGGGCTGATAGGTACCACCATTGGTGTATGGCAGTCCGTAATACTGCTTCGAATAGATGCCGATCAGAAACTGTCGGGCGAATTCCGCATTGGTAAATACGGTGTCGATGGTGGCCGTGGAACTCGTGGCCTTGTCAAGGCCAGCATCACCTACGGCAATCTCATCGGTACAAGCCACACTCGACGCCAACAGAAGGGCAGCGGCACCAAGTAGAACTTTATATTGTTTCATATTGATTTTACTTATTATATAAATAATGTGTCACAGTCATCTGTTAGAACCCGATATTCAGGCTGACCGTATAGGTACGCTGCAGCGGGTAGGAAGGAGCGCTGGAAGCGGTGGTTTCTGGATCGCCCCAAGTGTAGGGGGTAAAAGTGAGGAGGTTGTAGCCCGAAAGGGTCAACTCGAACTTGCTGATGCCGAACCTATGCTTGAGCCATTCGCTCTTGAAGTCGTAGCCGAGCGAAACAGTCTTAACGCGAAGGTACTTAGCATCCTTCTCGTAGAGGTCAGTAGCAGCATAGTTCTGCTCGGCGTTGTCCCAGGTGGCACGTGGATAGAGGGCATCCTGACTCTCATAGACACCAGGCACCCAAGTGTTATCGACGTGATATTGGAGCAGACCACCCTGTGTGGTGTTGGACGAACAGAAGAATGGCTGACGGAATACGTCGGTGATATATCGACTCACATTCCATGCACCAGTGAGCTGGCAATTGAAAGTCAAGCGCTTCCAGTTGAAGCCGAACGTGCCACCAATCATGTACTGTGGGTCATCGGTGTAACCATTGTCACGTGTCATATCGGTCCCGTCGATGAGTCCATCGCCGTTGAGGTCCACAAAAACGCAATCGCCAGGCTTGCTTGGCTTTCGCTGCACAGGGAAATCCTGTCCGAAAGTTTCCTTGTATTCGGCCTCGGTCTGAGGTCCCTCATAGTACTTCCAGAACTTGTACATTGAACGAGCCCCGATACGGTGACCCCTCTCATACTGATATTCCATGGTCATAGGCTCTTCCTTCCTCTCAATAATTTCGTTTTGGTTATACGAGAGGTTGGTCTTCACCCAATAACGGAAATCATTGCCAATCTTGTCGTTCCAGTTGAGAGATACTTCCCAACCCCAACTCTTGGCCTCGCCCAAGTTAGAGTACGGCACACTAAAACCGATGATACTGGGCACAGTTTTATCTATGAGAAGAATGTCGGTACGATGCTCATAGTAGTAGTCGAAGGAGGCACTGAGCCTATCGTTGAGGAAATGAACATCGAAACCATAGTCCTGCTTGAGGGCCTTTTCCCAACCAACTTCAGGGTTGCTTTTCTCACTCTCGTAGGCTCCTTTGAGCGAGGCCGGGTCGTTCGATGGTGCGCCATTGCCGAACTGATAGGCGTAGGTATTGGTGAGAGGCTGTGTAAGGCAGTTGGTCATCAAGCCATCCTGATCGGTGACATAAGGATCGGGAAGATAAAGGAATCGTGAAGAAGTCTGTGTCTTATCATTACCTACCAGACCGATAGAAGCACGCAGCTTCATAAATGAGATAACGCCCTTGATAGGCTCCCACCAAGACTCTTCTGAAATGTTCCAACCGATAGAGCCTGCGGGGAATACACCAAATCGAGCACCTGGAGGGAAGTTCTCTGAACCATTGTAACCTATGTTAAATTCAGCCATGTAGCGATTTGCCCAGTCGTAGGTGGCACGTCCAACGAAGCCCACGTAAGAACGCGGAACATCGGGATATTTGTTGTTGGAATAATAGTATTGCTTGGACTGGTTGTAAAGGGCGAGAGCAGAGACGGTATGCTTGCCGAAACTGCGGCTGTAGTTCAAGCTTGCCTCAACGTACCAGTCGCGAGCCTTGCCCTGTGAGGACGAATAAGAGGGATCTGTATCGTTACCATTCTGGCGGTAACGAATGAATGGTGTACCATCAGCATTGTAAATGACATTTCCGTTCTCATCGTATTGAACAAGCGGGTTGAACGAAGCCAAACCAGAATTGCCCTGCTTGCTGACGGTGAACGCCGAGTTGTAGGAACCCTTGGCCTTGAAGCTAAGTCCCTTGCTCCATCCCCAGAACTCGAGTTTCTGGTCGAACACAAGGTCCATCTGGATCTTGTTGTTGTTGGTCTGCATGAAGCCATTGCCGAAGTAAGCCATACCCGTACCACCGAGGAACGGGAGGTTCAGCCCATCGGTATAGTCGGTAGTGGTATAGACCATATGTCCGTTGACGATGCCTGGGCTGGAGAATGGGGTGGCATAGTAGATGTTTTTGATCATGCCAGCTGAACCCTGGCCCGTGTAAGGCTTGTCGGCATTGTTGACGTTACCTGCCACATTGAACGAGATGGTTGTCGTCTTGGTGGCCTTGAGGTCGAGATTGGCACGATAGTTGAAACGGTTGTACTGATAGCCGTAATCGTAAGGCATGTCAAACTCCTTGAAGAGACCACCCTGATAGTAGTAACCAGCCGACACGAAATACTTCAAATGGTCATTGCCACCCGAAATGTTAATGTTGTGCTGATGCTGCAGGGTGAAATCCTTCATGATGTAGTCGGCCCACTGGGTGCTGGGGAAACGAATGGGGTCGCTACCATCGCGGAACTTCTGGATGATTGCATCCGAGAAAGGATGCTCCAGCCCGTCGTTTTCGCTCATCTGGTTGTAGAAAAGTGCATAATCAAGGGCACTGGCCTGCTCAACCATCTTGGTGGGGCTAAGTGCCGAGAACGAGGTGGAAACACTGATCTTGGCCTTGCCTTCCTGACCACGGCGTGTCGTGATGAGCACGACACCGTTGGCGCCACGCACACCGAATACGGCTGTTGCAGAGGCATCCTTGAGGACAGAGATCGACTCGATTTCATTGGGGTCGATATCGTTCATCGAACGCTCTACACCATCGACTTGGATGAGAGGTGCAGCATCGCCCCATGTACCCTTACCACGTACGAAAATGTCTGCGGCATCGCTACCAGGCTCACCCGAATACTGTACGGTGGTGACACCCGAGAGCTGACCACCGAGCACGTTGTTGACCGAGCCAACGGAAGTGCGGACGAGGTCTTCGCTCTTGACCGAAGCCACTGCACCGGTCATAGTGACCTTCTTCTGAACGCCATAGGCCACGACCTCGACCTCACCAAGCAACTCTGAGTTCTCGCTGAGCTTGATGGTCATGCCATCCTTGGCCTTGACGGTCTGGGTCTCGTAACCCACAAAAGAGATTCTCAACTCGGCACCCGGCTTGACGTTTAATGAGAAGTTTCCGTCAAAGTCCGTGATGGTACCCGTCGTTGTACCTGCGACCACGACACTGGCGCCGGGAACCGGTTCGCCGAACTCGTCAATGATCGTACCTTTCACAATGGACTGCTGCGCATAAGCAGCAGTTGGAGCCAACCACACTTGTGGCAATGGCGAAATACCCAGCATCGTTAGTAATGCGATGGTGGGAATCTTGGCTCCTTTTCGGAATTGGTTAAAGTTCATTAGTTGTTATAATTGTGTGTACAAATGATTGTCAATTTGTCTTTTCGTAGGCGCAAAGATAATGTTTTTCATTTTTGATTCCAAAAATTTATTCAATTTTCATTAAAAAATATTTCATTTTCTCCCATTTTAACAAAAAAACGTACTGAATAGCCCTATTTTTATGTTATAAAAAATACCCCGAACGACAAAAACGTTCGGGGCAAAAAAATATAATCTTAGATTATTGTATCACTTCACCTCCCAGGTGTCGCCTGAAAGGAGCAGTTCGCGAAGAGTGCGGGCCTTCTTTTTGCCCTTCACCTCCTCAATCTGACCTGCCACGGCCTCATCGTAAGAGATACCTTCAACGTCGCGGATTACACCAAGTGCAATTGGCAGTTCGTCAGTGGCGCCGGCATATCCATAAGGGCTGTAGCCCATCATGGCAAGCTTGAGGTGGAAGGTAGGATCGACCATCTTCGCATCATGAACGAGCAGATCCTTTTCGGTGACGCCATTCTCACCAATGGTGACCGACTTGATGTTCCAACCGTCGAGAACGAGGCCCTTGTCGCGGTTCTTGCCATAGATCATCGGCTTGCCGTCCTCGAGGAGGATGGTCTTGTCAGCACGTACGGCAGGATCGGTGACGAGCTTGTGAATACCGTCGGCGAAGATGACGCAGTTACAAAGCATCTCTACAACGGATGCGCCCTTATGACTCACGGCGGCTTTCATAGCTGCAATGCTGTTCTTGATGTCACCATCGATAGCACGTGCGAAGAATGTACCACGTGCTCCGATACAAAGCTCTGCCGGGCAGAAAGGATCCTCAACGGTTCCCCAAGGTGATGACTTGGTGACAAGACCACGGTCGGAGGTAGGTGAATACTGTCCCTTGGTCAGGCCATAGATCTTATTGTTGAAAAGGATGATGTTGAGGTCGATGTTACGACGCATCGCATGGATGAAGTGGTTGCCACCGATGGCGAGGCAGTCGCCGTCGCCCGTCACATTCCAAACGGTGAGGTCTGGACGAGCGACCTTGAGACCCGTAGCGATGGCCAGGCCACGACCATGGATGGTGTGCATGCCGTAGGTGTTCATATAGTATGGCATACGGCTTGAACAACCGATACCCGAAATCACTGCGGTCTGACTGGGAGCAATGCCCAGTTCTGCCATTGCACGCTGCATTGAGGCAGCAACAGCATGATCGCCACAACCAGCACAGAATTTCAGCGGCTGGTCCGACTTGAAGTCAGCTTGAGTATATTGTGTCATAGCTTTTTCTTTTTACCCTTTTACAACCTTAACAATAGCTTCTTCGATATCTCGTATCTGGAAGGGCTGACCCTTGACTTCTGTAAACTCCTTAACAGAGATGCCTTCAACCTTCGAACGCAGATAGGCGGCAAACTGGCCGTTGTTGAGCTCGCAGCAGAGGATGTTCTTGTACTTGCGGAGCACCTCGGCGGTGTTCTTTGGAAGCGGAACGATGTACTCGAAGTGAGCCTGTGCCAACTTCATACCCTGAGCACGCAGATTCTCGACGGCAGCAGAGATGTGACCGCAGGTACCACCCCATCCGATGACGAGGGTGTCGGCATCTGCATCACCCATGACTTCAAGCTCGGAAATGACATTGGCGATATAGTCAATCTTGGCCTGACGGTTACGAACCATCTTCTGGTGAACCTCAGGATTGGTCGAGATGGCGCCGTGCTCATCCTTTTCGAGACCACCCAGACGATGCATGAGGCCCTCGGTGCCAGGGATGGCCTTGAGACGAACGAACGTCTCGGGATCGCGAGCATAAGGCTCATAGCTGCCTGCCATATCGGGAGTGGCAATGGCGGCCTTGATGTCGGGAAGGTTCTCAGGATCGGGGATGCGAAGCGATGAAGAACCATTACCCAAGAATGCATCAGTCAGAAGGATAACGGGCGTATTGTGCTCGAGTGCAATCTTCGAAGCATTGTAGGCTGCATAGAAGCAATCGACTGGCGAAGAGGCTGCCATCACAACGCAAGGAGACTCGCCGTTGCGTCCGTAGATGCACTGCATGAGGTCGGTCTGCTCTGTCTTTGTAGGAAGGCCGGTCGATGGGCCACCGCGCATCACATCGATAACAACGAGTGGAAGCTCTGCCATCACAGCCAGTCCGATAGCCTCGCTCTTGAGGGCGATGCCAGGACCAGAGGTAGATGTAGCGGCAAGCGCGCCACCGAAGGCTGCGCCAAGAGCTGTACAGATACCCGAAATCTCATCTTCGGCCTGAACAGTAGTTACGCCCAAGAACTTCAGCTTTGAGAGTTCATGCAGGATGTCGGTAGCAGGAGTGATGGGATAAGAGCCCAGGAACAGACGGGTGCCTGCCTTCTCGGCAGCAGCCACAAGACCATAGGCTGTAGCAGCATTGCCCTTCACGTCGCAGTAGATACCTGGTTCTGCCTGACGCGACTCCACACGATAAGTGCTCACGCTGGCATGGGTGTTGGCGCCATAATTGAAGCCATCGGTGATGACCTTGAGGTTGGCCTGAAGGATCTCCGGCTTCTTGGCGAACTTGGAGGTGAGGAACTCCTCGGCCTTCTCCAACGGACGGTTGAAGAGCCAGAATACAAAACCGAGCGCGAAAATATTACGACAACGAGCCACCGACTTGGCATCCATGCCTGTGTCGGCAAGACTTGCCTTGGTGGATTCGGAAACGGGAACACCTACAAACTGGTACTTGTCGGCAATGCCCATCTCAGTGAATGGATCGAGCGTTGCAAACTTGGCCTTGGCAAGTTCCGACTGGATGAAAGTGTCCTCATCATAAATCAATACTCCACCCTTCTTGAGGAACTTGACATTCTGCTTCAAGGCAGCAGGATTCATAGCAACGAGCACGTCGCATTGGTCACCAGGAGTATAAACTTTCTTTCCGACATGTACCTGGAACGAAGATACGCCACCCAGCGAACCGCGAGGTGCACGCATTTCAGCAGGATAATCCGGGAAAGTGGAAATCTCATTTCCTAAAATAGCTGCAACCGTTGAGAAAATGGTACCGGCCAGCTGCATACCATCGCCTGAGTCTCCTGAGAAGCGTACCACCACTTCCGAAGCCTCGATGATTTTTGGATTTTCCATATTTTACCTTATTTATCTCAGAATAAACAGTCGAATTAACACAACCTTAAATTTTTCAGGGTGCAAAGATAGTGAATGAACGAATACGAACCAAATATTTTTGCAAAATTCTTCAAAAATATTTAATTTTCGAACAAATTTTCAATAAAAATGACATTTATATAAATTATTTCATTACATTTCTGCAATAATGTCCTTTAATTTTTCGGCACTATGAACGATATCTGCCCTGTTTTCGAGATGGGAAGATTCGAAAACAATGTTTGCACGCAGATAATATGGCTCACGCCAAGCCAACTGCTCACGGATGAACTGCAGGATCTCGTCATCGCTCTTGCTTGCGAGGAGCGGTCGCTTGTTCTTCCCTTGGATAAGCCTTCGCAGAAGCACCTCTTCGGTGGGCTTCAGATAAACTGATATGCCTGCCTTGTTGACGATGTCCATATTGTCGAGGAAGCAAGGGGTGCCGCCTCCCAGCGCGATGACGACGTTCTCATAGTCGGCCACCTCTTCGAGCGAACGATGCTCGATCTGCCGGAAGCCCGCCTCTCCCACCTCGGCGAAGATGTCCTTCACCGTCTTGTGGTAGCGTGCCTCGATAAAATTGTCGAGGTCGATAAATTCCAGGTCCATGACCTTAGAGAGCGGACGACCCAGTGTAGTTTTGCCCGCTCCCATATATCCTATCAAGAAGATGCGCTTCATTGATTCTTTGCCTTTTGAAATTAATAAAACGGAGTGCAAAATTATGGTTTTCGGTCGAAAACTCCAACTTTTCGCCCCAGAAAATGACAGCAAAAGTTGCTAAATCCGCAGAATTCTCCGTATTTGACTTTCGAAATGACATTTTTAAGGGTCTGTTAACCCATTATTTGGAAAAAAATGACTATATTTGCATCCTAATAGCAACCAATTGTCACACATGGGCACAAACAAATATTATGTAGTATGGAAGGGGTTTGCTCCTGGAGTGTATGACTCGTGGGAGGAAGCCGAGATGCAGGTGTCGGGGTATCCTGATGCCTCCTATCGCGCATTCAAGACCATGGAAGCTGCCGTTGAGGCATTCCGAGAGGGTTTCGACAAGGAAAGTCTCATCAAGGAGGTGGCACGCGAGATGGAAAGACTCGAGAAGGAAGGCACCGTCATCGAGTTCGACAAGAAAAAGTCAGGTAAGGCTGACATACCAAAGGCTGAAGCACCCGCAGAAGCACCCGCTCCTGCAAAGACGACAACTCCAATCGAGAAGACAACCCCGACCGAGACTACTCCTCCTGTAAAAAAACGCGTCATCGTACAGCAACCGCCTCCATATCTGGTCGATTCGCTGGCCGTCGATGCCGCATGTGCCGGCAATCCCGGACCGATGGAGTATCGTGGCGTTCTTGTTCGCACGGGACAAGAGATTTTCCATGTGGGTCCAATGGAAGGCGGAACCAACAACATCGGCGAATTCCTCGCCATCGTCCATGGCCTCGCCTTGCAGGAAAAACAGGGCACTCGTCTGCCCATCTATAGCGATTCGGTGAACGCCCAGAAATGGATTCGCATAGGCATCTGCAAAACCCAACTCGAAGAGAACGAGCAGAACGCCCCGATCTTCGACCTCATTCGTCGTGCCGAGTCATGGCTCCGTACCCATACCTTCCGTCTGCCCATCTACAAATGGGAGACATCGAAATGGGGAGAGATACCAGCTGATTTCGGCCGAAAGAAACATTAGACCGTCAAAACTTCCGGCCAATAAGCGTTTTTAAGCATGAAGATTATCTGCGTAGGCATGAATTATGCCAAGCATAACGAGGAACTGAAACACACCTTGACCCAGATACAAGGTGTGAAAGTGGGTATGCCGCAATCGCCCGTTGAGCAAGGCGGCATCACCCTTTTCCTCAAACCCGACACCGCTCTCACCCGCCCTGACTGGCCTTTCTTCGTGCCCGATTGGAGCGAGCAGATAGAATACGAGACGGAACTGGTGGTACGCATCAACCGCCTCGGCAAATCCATTCCCGAGCGTTTTGCCCACCGCTACTACGACGAAATAACACTCGGCATCGACTTCACGGCACGCGACATCCAGCGCCAATTGTCGCAGAAAGGTTTGCCTTGGGAGATTGCCAAAGGGTTTGATGGCGCAGCTTATTGCGGTCAGCAGTGGCTCCGTCTTTCTGAAATGCCAGAAAAGAATGTGCAGAACCTGCATTTCGAGATGCAACTCAACGGAGAAACACGTCAAGTGGGCTGGACGGGTGACATGATTCACACCGTCGATCAGATCATCGCCTACGCCAGCCAATTCTATCTGCTCAAGACTGGAGACCTTATCTTCACCGGCACACCAGCAGGTGTCGGACGCGTCAAGGAAGGCGACCTCATCACGGCTCAACTCGAAGGAATAGACGTTCTGAATTGCAGATGCAAATAAGCAAGTGAAGAGCTGAATTCATTTGCACGCATTCGTACGGGAGTATGCGCGGAGGCTCTTGCGGAGGCTTGCGCGGAGGCTTGTACGGAGGCTTGTACGGGCGCAGGTACATTGTTTATAGATAAAGAAAAGAAAAGAAGAGAGAGAATAATATGCGCGTGAGAGGCTTTTGATTTTATTCATCATTTTCCCTTTCTCCCAAATTCCGATTTCCCTGACGATTGATTTTTTGAGAAAAATACTATTTTAGGCAATAAAATGAAGAAATTCGCGTTATTGTTTCAGTTAAAAGCGCGACTATGAGAATAAAATATATTCTGATGGCATCCTTGATGATGCTTTGCATAATGAACGTGCAGGCTGTCTCGACAGGTCTGCACACCTTTACTGCATCGTCAAAGCTTGCAACAGGAACATGGCTGAAAATTTCGCTCGACGGAACCGAGGACGGCATCTACCAGATTACCTACGACCAACTTTCCAAGATGGGATTCTCCAACCCCGAACAGGTAGGTGTATATGGTTTTGGTGGTCATCCTCTCCACGAGGCTGTAAATTCAATCATCGTCGATGATCTTCCTGAGGTTGCCACCTATCACGATACGGCCAATCGCCGAATCCTCTTCTATGGTCAAGGCACCCTTCGATGGGACTTCAACACGACACGCGGTTTCATTCAGCGCTGGAACACCTACGACACCAAAGCCTACTATTTCCTCCACCAAAAGACCGACGAAGCACCTATCGCGATGGAGGAACTGGCCGCCGAACTCGGGTCTTCTACTACGACGGTTTCACAATATGATGTGCATTGGGTCCACGAAAACAATCTCATCAATTTGGGGCAGACAGGTCGTGAGAAGTACGGCGAATCGTTCATCACCAACCGTGTCCAAACCTTCGATTTCGAAAGTGTCGATCCAGGCACGCTTCGCGTCACTGCTAACTTCATCGTCGATGCCATCGAAAGTTCCACCTACTCTGTAGCTGTCAACGGCAATTTGCTTGGCACGAACACTATCGTTCGCAAAACCAACGACTATGCCTTTGCCAACGAGAATACTTTGGACAAGAATCTGGTGATTGATAATACTACAGGACTTAGTGTCTCCGTCACCTACAATCCCCCTGCAGGTTCCACCCCATCCGTTGCACGACTCAACTACATTCGTATCCAAGGCAAACGAAACTTCTTCAAGCCCAACGATTTCGAGCTGTTTCGCACACAAAATGCCTATAGCAATCTCGTGCGCTATGAACTCGGCAATGCCGTTGACAGCGACATCCAGCTTTGGGATGTGACCCATCCATGCAACGTTAAACGTCAGCTTGTATCGAGCAGCAACAGTTTCACGCCCGACAAAGCCGGCATTCGCGAATATGCCTTGGTCAATGTGAACGCCACCAGCTTCAAGGGCGTTGTCAACGAAGGCACCGTCAGCAATCAGAACCTCCACGCCCTGCCCATGACCAATATGGTCATCGTCGTGGCTCCCGCCTACCTTAGCCAAGCTGAGCAACTTGCCGAGTATCGCCGCGAGAAAGACGGATTGCACGTCACCGTCGTTACCCCCGATGCCATCTACAACGAGTTCTCTTCGGGCAAGCAGGATGTCACGGCCATACGTCTGCTGATGAAGATGTTCTACGATCGTTGGCATGGTTCGGCCAACAGCGGGCTCGACAGCCTCGCCGACAACACGCGTCGCGAACCGCTCTACCTCCTTCTCTGGGGCGATGGGTACTACGACAACCAGGCCATCGACCGCAACTACTACTTGCCCAGTTACGAGACCGAAGCTTCGCTTGTCGAAACATCTTCGTGCGTCTGTGACGATTATTTCGGATTCCTCGACGATGGCGAAGGTGGCACGATGGACAACAACCAGCGCTACACCATCTCACGTGATGCGCTCGACATTGGCATCGGCCGACTTCCGGTAAGTTCGATAGAGATGTCGAACAATATGCTTGCCAAGATTGTCAACTACGGCAACAATGCCTACCTTGGCACATGGAAGAACCGTCTTTGCTTCCTCAGCGACGACGATAAGGCGGGCGACTCCTTCAACTGCCACGTGAAGCACAACGACCAACTGGTCAGCACCTTGCAGAAGGCCAATCACAATGAATTCGTCTTCCAAAAGATCTATCTGCCTGCCTACAAGCAGACCGAAAGTGCTTCAGGCACCGACTACCCCGATGCGAAAAAGGAATTCAACGAGACTTTGAAGCAGGGTGTGCTCATGGTGAATTATGCCGGACACGGCAACACCACAGCCATCACCAACGAGAACATGATGACTGCAGCTGCCGCCCAGGAACTCAACAACAAGCATCTGCCCGTGTGGGTCACCGCTTCGTGTGATGTCTCGCGTTGGGACGAGGATGGCATCTCGATGGGCGAATGTCTACTCCTTAATCCCAATGGTGGCGCCATCGCCATGCTTTCGACTGTGCGCGTAGTCTATGCCCAGCAGAACCTCCTGCTCAACACCGCCATCATCGACAACATCTTCAATCGTTTCAGTGATGGCACTCGCTATCGACTGGGCGACATCATCAAAGCTGCGAAAATCGAACTTGGCTCCGATTACAACAAACTGAACTTCTGCCTCCTTGGCGATCCGTCATTGACCCTCGCCTATCCCGAACAACAGATCAAGATCACTCACATCAATGGCAAGCCTACCGATGGCGCAAGCGATGTGTTCGAGCTAAAGACGTTGAACAATGTCACCGTCCGCGGACACGTTTTGAAAACCGGCAGCGAGACAGAAGTCGATTCCACTTTCAACGGCCTGCTCTACCCTACCTTCTACGACGCCCTCGACACGCTCACCGCCGACAAGGGTTACGTACAGGATGAAGCACCCGTCTATAGTTTCACTACACGTACGAAGAAAGCTTTCTCGGGACGCAGTGAGATCACCAACGGACAGTTCGAATTCTCGTTCACCGTTCCCATCGACATCAGTTATAGCGAGAATCTCGGTTTGGCCAACTTCTATGCAGCCAGCGAGAACAGCGACGAGGCATCGGGCTTCTACGACAACTATCATCTCGTCAGCGCTGACGATTATGTCATCACCGACACCGAAGGACCCGTCATCAAGCAACTATTCCTCAACGACAATACCTGGACCGATGGCAGTGTGGTCAATGCGACGCCCTATTTCTTCGCCGAAGTACAGGACGACGGCGGATTCAATGCCACAGGCAATACCGTAGGACATGACATCGTGCTCACCATCCGCTGCACCAGCAACCTGCTGCTGGCAAGCGAACAGCACACGCTCAACAACTACTTCACCACCTACACCAACGACCCTACCACGGGCAATGTCCAGTACAGCATCCCTGCCCTCGAGGACGGCACCTACGAAGCTACTTTCCGCGTTTGGGACGTTTATAACAATCCGACCACCAGGAAGTTTACCTTCACTGTGCTTAACGAGACACCTCCCGAGGCCGTCGTAGTCCAGGCATATCCCTGTCCTGCCAAGACGGGCGACACGGTCACCTTCCGCGTGCTCCACAACCGCCCCGAATCGGCGCAAAGCATCACCCTGCAGGTTTATACCCAAACAGGCTACAAGGTATATGAGACTACCGCGTCATCGAGTTCTGCCAGCAAGGTTTACGCATTCAGCATGGACAATCCAACGATGCTCAACAATGCCATCAACGCCGACGAGACCTCAAACTTCATGGGCGCAGCGGCCATCGAATGGAGTTCGCCCAACCTCCGCCCGGGATTCTATCTCTACCGCGTCTTCCTATCGAGCGACGGCAGTACCGAAATCTCGAAAAGCAAGCTCCTGATGGTTAATCCTTAATTTCAACTCCCCTTTTACTACAACAATAAATGAAGCGAATCATTGCACTGACACTGACAGCCGTCACCTCACTCTCGGCCCTTGCCCAAGTCGATAAGGAGAGAGCCGAAGCCAACCCCTACAACCCCCTCAACCCAGCCATGATGTCGCTGGGCATCGCCCCTGATGCACGTGGTGGCGGTATGGGCGACGTGGGTGCTGCTACCGACCCCGACGAGGTGAGCCAGTTCTGGAACCCCGCCAAATACGCCTTTGCCTACAGTCGCTGCGGATTGTCGCTCAACTACACTCCGTGGCTGCGCAAGATCGTGAGCGGCATCAACCTGATGAATGCTGCAGGATACTACAAGTTCGGCTATGACGACAACCAGGCGGTCTCGGCTTCCTTGACCTACTTCAGCCTTGGCGAAGTGACTGCATACAACAGTGAGGGTGTCGAAGTTCAGGTCATCAACCCCATGGAAATGGCGCTCGACGTGGGCTATTCGCGTATGCTGAGCGAGAACTTCTCGATGGGTGTCGTCTTCCGCTACCTGCACTCGGCAATGACCTATACCGACAACGACAACAAGCCCGACAATACCTTCTCGGCCGACATCGCTGCCTACTACGAGGCATATCCCCAGATCGGCTACAACGAATGCAAGTGGGCTTGGGGCCTCAATATCTCCAACATCGGCGGTAAGGTAAGCTACGACGGCGGTACCACCTCGCAGTTCCTGCCTACCAAGGCCCGCCTCGGCACATCGTTCACCTTCCCCATCGACGACTACAACCTCTTCACCATCAACGCCGATGCCGACAAGTATCTCATTCCCACAGCGCCTAAGCGCGACTACTACAACGACGAACAGACCTATCAGGATGCCTTGCGCGACTTCTACGACATGAACGGCTTTACCGGCATCTTCAAGTCGTTCAACGATGCGCCTCGCGGAATGAAAGAAGAGCTCGAGGAGATCAGCTGGGGCCTGGGCGCCGAATATACCTACGACCGACGCTTCTTCCTCCGTGCAGGCTACCATTTCGAACACGAGAACAAGGGTGGCCGCAAGTATTTCACCTTTGGTGCCGGCATCGCGCTCAACGTCTTCCACATCGATGCTTCGTACGTCCTGTCCAGCGAGCAGACCTCAGCCCTCGACCAGACGCTGCGTTTCTCGCTTGGCTTCGACCTCGAAGGTTTGCGCGACATCATGGGCGGTCGCCGACGCTAAACCCTAACCTACGATTATGCACTCATTCATTGACCATATCCCCCACATCATCGCACCTGAGCTATTGGCCCAGGCGCGTGCTTTTATTGATACCCACAGCAAGTTTGTCATCACAGCCCACTTCTCGCCCGATGGCGATGCCATTGGCTCCGTGCTTGGCATGAGGCAATACCTCGAAGCCAAAGGCAAGGAGGCAAAAGTAGTGCTCAACGATGCTCCCGGCAATAACCTTGCGTTCATTCCCGGATATCGCAGCGACGTCATCGTCTTCGACAACCAGAACGATGGAACCCCATCGCAACGCGACGAAGCCATTGCCGCCATCCAGCAGAGCGATGCGATGATCTGTCTCGACTTCAACGCTATTTCCAGGTTAGGCGGAATGAAGGACCTTTGGATGAACCATCCTGCCCCCAAGCTCCTCCTCGACCACCATCTTGGTCCCGAACTGGAACATTTCGACATCTGCATCTCCCACCCCGAACTGGCTGCCACCTGCGAACTCGTCTATCGATTCATCCTCGAACTGGGCGACGACCAACTGCTCAACAAGCAGATTGCAACCTCGCTCTTCTGCGGATTGATGACCGACACCGGATGGTTCATCTTCAACTCCAACCGTCCCGACTTCCACCTCATCATGGCACGTCTCATGATGGAGGATGTCGATCGTGAGAACATCATCAAGGAGAGCCACGTCGTACCCGAACGCAAGTTGCGCCTCGAAGGCTATCTCATCAACCAGAAACTGCGTGTCGTCCGCGAACACAAGGCTGCCTACATGTCGCTCAGCCTGAGTGAAGGTCGACGCTACGGACATCAGAAAGGCGACAGCGAAGGCTACGTCAACGCGCCCCTCGACATCGAGGGTGTTCAGGTGAGTGCTTTCTTCCGCGAAGAGAAGAACTTCGTGAAGGTCAGCCTGCGTTCCAAAGGAGAATACCCCGTCAATCTGATAGCCGAAAAATTCTACAACGGGGGCGGTCATCGCAACGCGGCAGGCGGCGAATTCCTTGGCAGTTTGTCACAAGCAGAAGCTATTTTCGTCAAAGTATTGCCCCTTTTTGACAAATATCTCCAATAAATTTGGTGGAAAGAAAAAAAATCCGTATCTTTGCCGCCCATTTAAGGACATAATATGAAGAAACTTCTTTACACCCTCTCTGTCTTGCTGTTTGCAGCAGTCTATGCTTCTTGTTCCGACACCCAGACCTACGCCGATCTGGTCAATAATGAGGAGAACAGCATCAACCACCTCGTCACGACAGAGAATCTGGACGTCATCTCCATCAACGAGGAGACGATGGAGAATTGGACCAACTACGTGCTCAAGGACAGCATCAGCCCAGCCGATTACATTCAGCTCGGCCAATGGTACACCGTGACCGAGGGCTACTTCAAGCGCCTCTATTTCCGCATCAACGACTGGGGCACTGGATTCCATCGCTGGCAGGCATGGAAAGCCTATAACGACAGCATTGCTGACCATCTTTCGCCAAGCATCAAGCCAGATTCGGTGTCATTCTATGACAACAAGATCGTGAACGGCAGCTACGTACTTGTGCGTTACGACAGTCTGTTCCTCATGACCGACTCGCTCGATATTCATTCCGACACTCCAGCCGACAATCTCAACCCCTATAGCTACAAGATCATCTTCGGCTGGAATCCTGCTTATTACGCCACGACATACTACTCCTACTCAATGGGATCGAGTTCCTCGTATGCCTGCACAAGCGGCGGCCTGGCCTTCCCATTGCGTTACTTGTGGTATGACAGCAGCGTTTCGCTTATTGTGCCCTTCTCGATCACCGAAAGCGAATACAGCAGCTATTATTATACATTCTACTACGGCAACGTGAAATACTCCAAGCCGAATTATTTACCTGAGGAGTAGCAACCTTTCGATCCTTTTGAACCTTTCGAACTTTTCTTAACTCCTCCTAACCCCCACCCATATGAGTCTGATCAAATCAATTTCCGGCATACGTGGCACCATCGGCGGCAAAGTCGGTGAAGGCCTCAATCCGCTCGACATCGTTAAGTTTACGGCAGCCTATGCCACCGTGATTCGTCGCACCACCAAGAATCCTTCGAACAAAATCGTGGTAGGTCGCGACGCCCGCCTCTCAGGTGAGATGCTCTACCAGTGCGTCAGCGGCACCCTCATCGGCATGGGCTTCGATGTTGTCAACATCGGTCTTGCCACCACTCCTACCACCGAAATCGCTGTCACTGCAGAAAAGGCCGATGGCGGCATCATCCTTACGGCCAGCCACAACCCCATTCAGTGGAACGCCCTCAAGTTGCTCAACAGCGACGGAGAGTTCTTCGACAAGGCTACCGGCGAACAGGTACTCAAGATTGCCGAGGCTGAGGATTTCGACTTCCCGGCCATCACTCCCAAGACCTATACAGGCAAGGAGTCACAGACCGAGTCGTCGCCCAACTACGAAGGCAATCCTCTCGGCCACATCACCCTCAAGGATTATACCCAATATCATATCCAGGAAGTGCTGAACCTCCGACTCGTTGATGTCGAGGCTGTCAGGAAAGCGAATTTCCGCGTTGTCTGCGACTGCATCAACTCCATCGGCGGCGTAGTTATTCCCAAGTTGCTCAAGGAACTTGGCGTTGAAGTCATGGAACTCAACTGCCAGCCTACCGGCAACTTCGCCCATACTCCCGAACCCATCGTTGCCAACCTCACGGGCATCTCCGACTTCATGAAGGCAGCCTACAAGGCCGATCGTCCTTACGACCTTGGCGTCATCGTCGACCCCGATGTTGACCGACTTGCATTCGTGCAGGAGACAGGCGAACTCTTCGGCGAGGAATATACGCTTGTCAGCGTGGCCGACTATGTGCTTCAGCATACACCGGGCAACACCTGCTCCAACCTCTCTTCAAGCCGTGCCCTTCGCGACGTGACACGTGCCCGTGGCGGCCAGTACAGTGCAGCCGCTGTCGGTGAAGTGAATGTCGTGGCCAAGATGAAGGAGACCAACGCCATCATCGGCGGCGAAGGCAATGGTGGTGTCATCTATCCCGAATCCCACTACGGACGCGATGCCCTCGTAGGCGTAGCTCTCTTCCTTACCAATCTGGCCCACCTGCGTGCCGACAAACCAACGCTCACCGTCAGCCAGCTTCGCAAGACCTATCCTCCTTACGAGATAGCCAAGCAGCGCGTTGACCTCTCTCCCAAAATTGACGTTGATGCAGTTCTCGCGCGTATGAAGCAGAAGTATTCAGGCAAGCCTGGTATCGAGGTGACCGACATCGACGGTGTGAAGCTTGACTTCCCCGACCGTTGGGTACACCTCCGCAAGTCAAATACCGAGCCCATCATCCGTATCTACGCCGAAGCCAGCACCATGGCCGAGGCTCAGAAGACTGCCGATCAGATCAAGGCCGAGATCGGTTAATCCAACCACAAGGTCGGATAATCTATTGTTTGGATTATCCGACCTTCACCTTTTTCTTTCGCTAACAGATTTACCATCAAAAAACATACCATTATGAAAACGTTATCCTTAGGCACTATTGCTCTTATTGCTGCCACGATGCTTTCCTCCTGCGCCATGAAGCCCAGCGAAAAAGATATCATCGTGCTCTATACCACCGATGTCCACGGGGCATATCTTCCCTTTGACATTCGTAACAATATGCCTGCTGTGACGTCAATGGCCAACGTCTGCACCTACGTCAACCAGCAGCGTCTGGAATACCCCGATGCCGTATTCCTCTTCGACACAGGTGACTGTCTGCAGGGACAGCCCTCCATGTACTACTACAATTTCGTCGATACCGTATCTCCCCACCTCGTCCCCCTCGTGTATAATTACATGGGCTACGACGCCGTCGGTCTGGGCAACCACGATGTGGAAACGGGTGAGAAGGTGTATTACGAACGTGTAGCCAAACAGCTTCGCAAGCAGTGGCTTTGTGCCAACGCCATCGACGAACGCACCGGAGAACCCATGTTCTCCCCCTATCGTGTCTTCACACGTTCGGGCATCAAGGTGGCTGTGCTCGGTATGATTACACCTAACATTCCCGCTTGGCTTCCCAAGAAACTGTGGCCGCATCTTGAATTCCAGGACATGGTTGAATGTGCCCAGCATTGGGTTCCCATCATCCAGGAGAAAGAGCAGCCCGACATTCTGATCGGTCTCTGCCACTCGGGCACTGACTATCATGTCGATGGCAACGACCTCGATACGAAGAAGAACGAGAACGGCTCCATCCCTGTAGCCATCAAGGTTCCTGGCTTCGACCTCATCCTCTGCGGACACGACCATCAGGGCAACATGTTCACTATTACCAATGTCAACGGCGACTCTGTCAAAGTCCTTGATGCACAGACCCAGGCTGCCAAGGTAGGCCGTGCCAAGATCCATCTGGTCCTCAACAAGGAGACCAACCGTTACGACAAGCAGATCGAAACCGAACTCATCGACATGACCCAATACGAACCCGACAAAGACTACTGCAAAACCTTCCAGTATGCCATCAACGAGGTTAACGAATTTGTCGATGCGCCCATCGGTTACCTCTCCAAGACAATCTACGGTGAACCTTCGCTCTTCGGCCCCTCCGAATTTATGGACCTCATCCACAACGCTCAACTTGAAGCCACCGATGCCGATGTCAGCTTTGCTGCCGTTCTTGCCGCCCACGATTCGGTCGCTGCCGGACCTGTCACTATGCGACAGCTCTTCACCCTCTATCGTTACGAAAACTCCCTCGTCACCGTCAACATGACGGGCGAAGAGGTCGAACGTTACCTCAACTATGGAATCAGCAAGCAGTACAATGGCATGAAGAATGAGAACGACCACTTGCTGGCATTCTTGTTCGACGAGAATGGCGAGATTGCATACAACGTCTATGGTCCGCGCTTCCTCACTCCCACCTTCAACTTCACAAGTGCTGCAGGCATCAAGTACCAGATCAACCTCGACAAGCCACAAGGAAAGCAGCTAACAATCATCAGCATGAGCGATGGCTCGAAGTTCGACAAGACCAAGACCTACAAGGTGGCCCTCAACAGCTATCAGGCCAATGGTGGCGGCAACTTTGTTCCCGAAGGTCTGGGGTGGTCCAAGCAGGAGTTCGAGAAACACGTCATCGCATGGTCCGACCAGGATGTACGTCACTACATCGCCGACTATCTCCACAAGCACGACACCATCGTGCCCAAACTGCGTGGTGACTGGAGCGTCGTGCCCGAAAAGTGGTTCAAGAAGGGTGTCGAAACGGATATAAAATTCATCAACCCCAATCAGCGCTGATGCTGCGACTTAGCAACCTCAACATAGGATACAATAATTCCGCACCTGTCGTTTCGTCGATAGATGCGGAATTATCTGATGGATGCTTCTGCTGCCTGCTTGGGCGCAACGGCACGGGCAAGAGTACACTGCTTCGAACCATCGCCGGCCTTCAGCACCCCCTCACCGGAACCATCGAACGACCCGACAGCATCGGCATAGTCCTGACCGCTATTCCCAATCTGCTCAACACAAAGGTACGCGAAATGGTGGCTTACGGGCGACTGGCCCACACAGGCATTTGGGGGCGACTGCATGACGAGGATTATGCGATGGCCGACGAGGCCATTCGTCTGGTGGGCATCCAGGATATTGCCGACCGACTGCTCAGTACGCTCAGCGATGGTGAGAAGCAGAAGACCATGATTGCGCGCGCCATTGCCCAGCAGTCTCCCCTCCTGCTGCTCGACGAACCTTCGGCCTTTCTCGACTATCCCAGTCGTCGCGAACTGATGCACCTGCTCCAGGACCTCGCACACATCCATCGGAAGACCATCCTGCTCAGCACGCACGACGTTGAACTTGCTGCCGCAAGTGCCGACGTCCTCTGGATCATCAACGACAAGACAATGGTCAAAAAAAATCCCCAGGACTTTCATCCTGAGGAGTTATAAGACCTTAAGCCTCCGGTATCATATCCGGCGTAGCCGACGAGACAGCCACTTCCTTGTTGATCTTTGAGCAGAGGCCCTGCAGAACCTTGCCTGGGCCACACTCGATGAACTCGGTGGCACCAGCTGCCACCATAGCTTCCACCGACTTGGTCCAACGCACGGGGCTTGTCAACTGCTTCACCAGATTCTGCTTGATCTCCTCGGCATCGATATGAGCCGTAGCATCAACGTTCTGATAGATCGGGCACTTGGGCGCATTGAACGTGGTCGATTCGATAGCCTCGGCAAGTTCAGCACGTGCAGGCTCCATAAGTGGAGAATGGAATGCACCACCCACCTTAAGAGGAGCAACACGCTTCACACCCATCTCCATGAACCTGGCACCAGCGGCCTGTACGGCCTCCACGGCACCAGAAATGATTACCTGACCTGGGCAGTTGAAGTTGGCAGCCACCACAGCACCATCAATCGAAGCACATACTTCCTCAATCTGCTCATCGCTCACCACGATATTGCGCTGCAAAACAGCAGCCATCGTGCCGGGCACCTTCTCACAGCATTTTTGCATTGCCTGAGCACGCTTGCTCACCAGCTTCAGACCATCCTCGAACGACAGTGCGCCCGATGCTACCAATGCTGAAAATTCACCCAGCGAATGTCCGGCAACCATATCAGGCTCGATGCCTCTTACGATAGCAGGAATAACTGAGCACAAGAACACGGCAGGCTGTGTCACCTTGGTCTGCACGAGGTCCTCGGGAGTGCCATTGAACATCAAATCGGTAATCCTAAAACCAAGTATCTCATTGGCCTGCTCAAAGAGCTGACGGGCCTGTTCATTCTCTTCATAAAGGCTTTTACCCATGCCTACAAACTGCGATCCCTGTCCGGGAAAAACAAAAGCTTTTGCCATTTCTTTTTAATTTATAATGTGGAGTAAATCAAAAATCTGTGCAAAGATAAGTCTTTTCACCGAAACGACAAAATCCACAGGTTTCTTTCGTCAGATTTTGCTCTTTTCCTCTTATATAATGAGAAAATGAGAATGTCCATCTATCAAAAATTCATCATTACACACCTTTGTTGAAAAATTTACGCGCGTATATTTGTAAATTTAAAAGAAATATACTATCTTTGCACCGCTAAAAATGGCAAGTTCACAGTACTCTTAATAAAATAATCATCATGATAACTACAAAAGCAGGCCTCGATCCCGAGCGCTTCGTGTCTGTCGTTGACGGCAAGAAGACTGCCCTTTATGTCCTCAAGAACAACAAGGGCGCTGAAATGTGTGTGTGCAACTATGCTGGTACCATCGTATCACTGATGATGCCCGACCGCAATGGCGAATTTGCCGATGTCGTATTGGGCATGGACAGCATCGACGGTCTTGTTAATGGTCCCGAGCCAACCCTCGGCGCAGCTATCGGCCGTTATGGCAATCGCATCGCTGGTGCCAAGTTCACTCTCGGTGGTAAAGAATATCAACTCGCATTCAATGATGGCCCCAACAGCCTGCATGGCGGTCCCAAGGGCTTCCATAAAGTAGTTTGGGATGCCGAGCAGATCAACGATCAGACCCTAGTGCTCCGCTATACCAGCGCCGATGGCGAAGAAGGCTTCCCCGGCACCCTCAAGGTAGAGATGTGCTACAAGCTCACCGACGACAACGAGGTTCGTCTCGACTACAAGGCTACCACCGACAAGTTGACGCTCTGCAACCTCACCAACCATTCGTACTTCAACCTCGCTGGCATCGAGAAGGTCACCTCGTCCGTTGAAGGACAGATGCTCACCGTAAATGCCGACCGCTACCTGCCTATCGACAAGGTCAGCATCCCATTCGGCGAAAAGGCTCCCGTCGAGGGCACTCCCTTCGACTTCCGCACTCCTCACCTCGTTGGCGAGCGCATCAATGATGATAACGAGCAGCTTCGCAACGGTTCAGGCTACGACCACTCGTTCGCCATCAACCAGGACAAGCCAGGTGAACTTTGCCTCGCTACTGTCTTCGAGGACCTCAAGAGCGGCCGCGTGATGAAGACCTATACCACCGAGCCTGGCATCCAGGTTTATACCGGCAACTTCCTCACTGGCTTCGAGGGCAAGCACGGTTGCGCTTTCCCACGTCGCTCGGGAATCTGCTTCGAGTCACAGCATCACCCCGACTCTCCCAACAAACCACAGTTCGAGCAGGCTACGTTGGCTCCCGGTGAAGTTTATCACCAGCTCACCATCTACGCCTTCTCAACCAAATGAGTTAAATCATCAACCAATTAAATAATTCTAACAAAAATGGCAAAATCAGAAAAGAAGCGCAGAAAGGTCTTCGGCTTCCACACTCCTTTCAACAAGCCAACCAAGGAGCAGAAGACCAATGCCGCCAATTTGGCAGCTTATCTTGCAAAGAAGGACTAATCTCCTACTAAGGGGCACACTCATCGTGTGCCCTTTTCTTCACTTATATAACCCTATTCTTAGTTCCATTAATAAAAAATTTCAATATCATGGACATTCAAACAATTCGCGAGAAATTCACAAAACATCTTGGTGGTGAGGCTACTGCTGTGTATGCTTCTCCAGGTCGTATCAACCTTATAGGCGAGCACACCGACTACAATGGTGGTTTCGTTTTCCCAGGCGCTGTTGAGCAGGGCATGATTTGTGCTTTCCGTCCCAATGGCACCCGTACCATTCGCGCCTACAGCGTTGACCTCAAGGACTATGACGAGTTCTCACTCGACAATCCTGCAGGTCCTCACGCAAGCCACTTCCGCTATGTATTCGGCGTAGCTTGCGAGATGAAGAAGCGTGGTGTTGACGTACAGGGCTTCGACACCGCATTTGCAGGTGATGTACCTCTTGGCGCCGGCATGTCTTCAAGCGCTGCCCTCGAGAGCTGCTTCGCATTTGCCATCAACGACCAGTTCGGTGACAACAAGGTTGAGAAGATGGAGCTTGCCAAGGCTGGCCAGGCTACCGAGCACAACTATATTGGCGTGAACTGCGGCATTATGGACCAGTTTGCTTCCGTATTCGGCAAGAAGGGCCACCTCATGCGTCTCGACTGCCGCAGCGGTGAGTTCGAGTACTTCCCCTGGAATCCAAAGGAGTACCGTCTCGTGCTCATCAACAGCCGTGTAAAGCACGAGCTCGTTGGAAGCCCATACAATGACCGTCGTCGTAGTTGTGAGAATGTCGTTGCTGCCATCAATGCCAAATTCCCCGAACTGAAGGCCGAGACCCTGCGCGACTGCACATGGGATCATCTGGAGGCTGTCAAGGACACCTGTGATCCAGTGGATATCAAGCGTGCCAAGTTCGTCCTTGGTGAGGTCGATCGCGTGCTTGCCGTTTCTGACGCTTTGGAGCGTGGTGACTATGAGACCGTTGGCCAGAAGATGTACGAGACCCACTATGGCCTTTCGCGCGACTATGAGGTAAGCTGCGAGGAGCTCGATTTCCTCAACGATGTTGCCTTCGACTGCGGCGTGACCGGTTCACGCATCATGGGCGGTGGCTTCGGCGGCTGCACCATCAACCTCGTTCGCAACAACCTCTACGAGCTCTTCACCACCACCGTGGTTGAGCGCTTCGCCGAGAAGTATGGCAAGAAGCCCGTTGTTATCCCCGTAGTCATCGGTGATGGCTCACGCCGTCTCGCATGAGATATTTCATCTATCTTCAATATGATGGAACCTCCTATCACGGATGGCAGACGCAGCCCAACTGCGTCACCGTGCAGGAGACCATCGAACAAAAGCTCTCGCTGCTCCTGCGGCGAGAGCTCTTTATCGTAGGTGCTGGTCGGACCGACACGGGTGTCCATGCCCGACTGATGGTGGCACATTTCGAGATTGACCGAGAAGTGGATTGCGAGCAGCTCACCTTCAAGCTCAATGGTCTGCTGCCTCCCGATATCGCCATCCTCCGCATCGTGCCTGTCACGCCCGATGCCCATGCCCGATTCAGTGCCCTCAGCCGCACCTACCGATATTATATCACGACGCGCAAGTCGCCATTCGACCATCTCTATACGATGCGCACCTATCGCACGCTCGATGTCGAGCTGATGAACGAGGCCGCCAGTCACCTCTTCGACTACATCGACTTCACCTCGTTCGCCAAGCTCCACACCGACGTCAAGACCAACAACTGCCGCATCATGTACGCTCGTTGGGAACAGACTGCTGACGGCCTGGTCTTCTGCATCAAGGCCGACCGCTTCCTGCGCAACATGGTTCGCGCCATCGTCGGCACGCTCATCGACGTGGGACGTGGCCGACTCTCGGTAGCCCAGTTCTGCGAAACCATCGAAAAGAAGGACCGCTGCTCCGCCGGCGACAGCGTCCCCGCCTCCGGCCTCTTCCTCGAGGATATCGAGTATCCTAAGGAGCTCTTTCTCTAATTTTTTCGGTTTTTCGGCTTTTTCTGCCCTTTTCGTTATTCCGGAATAACGTAATAACGGAATACCGTAATTTAGTAATACCGAATCCCGAAAAACCGCCCCGAAAACGACAAAAGTCCCCCATCTTACTCCATGAAACGTCTTCTCCTTCCCCTCCTCCTGTTTGCTCAAATCGCCTCAGCGCAAGTCACCGAACAGATACCTACTGCCAAAGAAGTAGGTGCCAAGGTCTGCCCCGCTGACATTGCGCCCATCGGTGCCACCTTCGAAGGCATGCCGCAACTCCAGCGCCCCGTTTTTCCCGAGCGCACGCTCAGCATCCGCAAGACCAAGGGCAATATCCAGCGTGCCATAGACCAATTGGCCAAGCGTGGCGGAGGCCATGTCATCGTGCCTGCCGGCGACTGGAAGTCGGGACGCATCACGCTGCGCGACAACATCGACCTGCACCTCGAAGCAGGTGCCAGCATCCACTTCTCCGACAAGGTAGAGGACTACCAGCCCGCCGTCTTCACACGCAACGAGGGTGTGGAACTCTATTCCCTCGGTGCCTTGATCTATGCCTACAATGCCCGGAACATTGCCGTGACGGGCGCAGGCTTCGACGACGATGGGAAACCCCTCTCCCGTCTCATCGGACCGGGCAAGGAGAACGAGATCTATGCCCGTCGGATGGATGGCCTCGTGGTCGAGGATTTTATCGACCTGCAGAGCCCCGTCGAGGAACGCAAGTTCGATGGCACGACCCTTCCCACCTCCGTGCTTGGGCCCAAACTGCTTGCCAACGACTCGTTGTTGCAGCTCAATGCCCACTGCATCTTCCTGCCGATGTTCTTTGCGCCCGTTCTTTGCAATAACGTGATGCTCGAAGGTGTGGAATTTGAGGAGCCTCTCTTCTGGAACATCACTCCCGTCTATTGCGACTCTGTCATCATCCGTGGCTGCGCCGTCAACAGTTATGGTGGACGCACCGACGGCATCGACATCGAATCGACCCGCAATGTCCTGATTGAATACTGTACCTTGGCATGCGGTGACGACTGCTTCACACTCAAGGCAGGACGTGCCGAGGACGGACTTCGCGTTGGCCGTCCCACCGAGAATGTCGTCATCCGCTACTGTCTTGCAGAACGTGGCCCCGGTGGCGTCACCTTCGGCTCCGAAACGGCAGGCATGATACGCAAAGTCTATATGCACGACTGCGTATTCACTTCACCCAACAACGGCTTCTACTTCAAGTCGCGCCGCAATCGCGGTGGCGGTGGAGAGGACCTCACGTTCCGTCGTATCCGTATGCTCAACCCAGGACGCGCCTTCTATTTCGATATGCTCGGCTCTACGTTCTATGTAGGCGAACTTGCCAACCGACTGCCCGTGCGCGACATCACACCCCTCACTCCCGTCTTCCGACGCATCACGATGGATCAGGTGCTCGTCGAATCGTGCAAGGAACTGATTCTCCTCAAGGGCCTGCCCGAAAGCCCTGTCGAAGACCTCACCATCACTCACCTCGAAGCCACCACTCGCGACCGCGATCTCAAAATCCAGGATGTCCTCGGTCTCATCATGACCCACTGCTTTCTGAAGCCATAAACTTCGGGGTACAATTCCTTTCAGCCGTCTATGCGACACACATTATTCCTCACTCTTCTTCTCTTCCTCTCTTCGTGTGCCGACAGTAATCTCTCTTCTGTCATGAACCGTGCCGAAGCCCTTTGCGACTCCCATCCCGAAGAGTCGCTGGCGCTCATGCAGACTATCGACACGCGCAAGCTGTCTGGCAAAAAACAACATGCACGCTATGGATTGCTCTATACTCAGGCGTGCTACAAAAATTACATGCCGAGTGTGAGCGACTCGCTTATTCTCGCCTCAGCGAATTATTACGAAGACCACGGCACAGAAGCAGAGCGGTTCTATGCTTATTTTTACTTGGGAGCCGTCCAGTTAGACCTTGGTCATCACGATGAGGCATCACGTTCTCTGATGAAAGCGCTGAAGCATTCCGACGGCATAGACAGCCATTTCTACCGAGGCCAAGTTTATAGTCATTTGGCCAAGGTGAACGCTCGGCTTCATTGTTCTGACAATCAAACATACGCACGACAAGCATATCAAGAGTATCGCAAAGGCGGATATGGTGATTATGTTCCCAATGCTATGTTGCTGATGGCCGAAGCCAAATATCATGCCCTCGACTTCGATTCATGCAAGATATGGGCGGACTCCGCCTTGCTGCTCTCCACTTTATCTGGCGATACAGCATCGATTCTCGTTGGCATTCGCCATAAGATTGATTGCGCCATCCATGAAAGATCATTCGTCGAAGCGGATAGTCTGTACCAGCTCTCCTTCAACCGCTTTAAGCTACAGGCTTCTGGGCAGGATCTTTCGCTCTTAGCCCTGATAGCAGCTCACAAGCCCGATGTTGCCAAGGCTGAACATCTGCTAGACATGGCTTCTAGGATGCGTTTCAACCATAACGACTCAGTCTTCTTTTATGCCAATGCCTATCGAGTTCATAAATATCTTAACAACTTCGACAAGCAACTCGCTTATCAGGATTCCCTGCTCATCTGCGAAGACCAATTTTTGAAGGAAGCCCTGCGTCACACCTCCCTTGCTGCCGAAAGAGACTATGCACTAATGCAGCAAAAGCAAGCGGAATTTCAGAAACAACGACTCTTGTGGATAGTCCTTATCTGTTTCATCGTCTTATTCTTCATTCTATGTTCGATGTACTTCTACATCAAGAAGCAGAAGACACAAATGAAGCTCCAGGAAGAAAGGTTGAAGAATCTCGAGATCAAGTTAGCACAAAACAAGGAGGCCATCGCAGGAGGATTGGCCCGATTGAAGTCTTCCCCGATCTTTGCAGCCGTGAGCAGCTGCAAGGATCATAACCTCAATTTGAAAGCAGACGTGTGGGAGGACCTTGCACAAGGGTTTCGGCTTTATCTGCCCGCTTTCGAAAAGACGATTACCGATTTTCATCCGCTTTCCGAGACCGAATGGAAAGTGTGCATGCTGCTGAAACTGGGCTTTTCTCCCAGCGACCTTTCCATTCTCATCGGCAAATCCCCCAGTGGAATATCCTCCATTCGCAGCAGATTGTACGAAAAAGCATTTCACAAAAAAGGTGCTCCCACTGACTGGGATGCCTTTATCTATTCGATATAGCATTTCTCCCATCAACGTAAATCTCTGAAAATCAACTTCGCGAAATTTTTGCAAACACATTGCGAAATTTTGCGAAGTTATTTTTTTGGTTATTTTTGACGAAGCATTTATCTTTGTGGCTGAAATGAATCATTATAAGCATTTCCAATAAAAAAGAACTGATCAGTACAAACATTATACAAGCAGACCACACTGACAAAAAGGCGCGGAAATCGAAAAGCGAGATGAGTAGAAGCTAGTAACTAATAACAAACATTATGAAACTAAAAGTTTTATTATTATCTGCATTATTTACAATCCTTGCCATCCTGACATCATCATGTAAGGATGAAGCTAGCGACTTATCTCAAACTTCCGTTTTTACAGAATCGGAATATGTTCGGTATCAAATCGATTCTCTAAACATTTCACTCTTCCCTGATCAATTTGATCCAACACGAGGATGGAAGCAATGGTTTAAGAAAATAGCTGCAATTGCCGTTATTGATGCTGTCGGCGCTATTATGGGAACATATTATTCGTCCAGCCCAGCTATTGGAGCAGGTGTCGCCATTGTTGCATCTGCTGTAGCCACTTTTATTCCAGCCAACAATATCGGATTTTTGGCTCCAACCAGAACTGGTAGTGAAAACTCGTTAATAATAGGATCTTTGTCTCCAATGAATCCATCTGACATTTCTTTAGTCAATCTTGTTCCAGAAGATGAATTTGGTTCTGGGCCTCAATTGGCTGATAGTATAGGTTATTACCACAATTTAATATTGCTAGATATTAACAATATTATAGATTCGATAGGCCATACTTCAATGGAAGCGATTATCGACAGCATTTCAGAAAGAATAGGTATTTACTATGACATACAAGTAAGTGAGGTGCAACAGGCCATTGAAAATCAAGATTCATTAATCTCCTTTATATTGACAAATAGGGACTTACTTAATAGCGATATAGGAAATGAACATATATTTAGCATTTTAGGGACACAATTTCCAACACACGCACAAAATTTTTCAATAATGCAATCCTTTTTTACTGGTCTTAACAATCTAAATGTTCAAGGTAATGATGCCACATATCTTAGGTATACATTAAATATGATTCATTCTTCAAATCTGTCTTCCTCTATGAAACAGCAGCTTAGTAATGCTTTTATCGTCGGAAACGCAAGTTATCAATTGTGGTGTATAGAAGAATAAATACTAAACTAATTGAAACATATTATTATGAAACGGAATACAATTTTTAAAAGATTATCCATGATGGTTGTGACAGTATTTTTTGTCACGAATACCTTTACCTCCAATGCACAAAACACAACTGTTTCTCCTTCTAAACTCCAAGATCTACATATAGAGGCCCGTCTTGGCATTTGTGCCCCTGCACAATCGATGATACCAGAAGACATTACTATCAGTGCTCTCTATCAAATATCGCCAAGATTCTCCGCTCAAATTCTCACAGCAGGTCAATATTTCATGCCTAAGGAAGGAATGACAAACAAGTACAATCATGCCTTCGGGTTGGGCGGAGGTATCGGCTTTTCCCCCTTTCCCATAGAACCTGGCGACTTTGGAATATATGAAATCAGAGTTAATATGACAGCGCCAATCGGTAATTCTGATTACAAAAATATGGGCTATGGACTAGGCATGTATTGGAGGGGAAACGTCCAAGCAACGCATCGTAGGATTGTGCCATTAGCAGGCGTAGAATACCGCATTCACGACTTTATAACAGAAGGATTTAATACTTTCAAAGGTTTTTATGCTACATTTGGACTGCGGTTTTAAAATAAGAAACATTTCAATACTATGCTGGAGATAAAGACTACGAACTTGAAAGATATTTCTCTACTCCGAGGAATGACTAAAAGATATTATCCTTTTTACAAAAAGATCAAATAAAAAACAAAAATTATGATAAAAATAAGATACATCATAATCATAGCTATGTTGCTAATCGCTCCTTTTGCAATTAGCGAGAATGATGAAGAGCTAACGATCGCTATAGCTACTAGTACAGGGACACCCGTCAAGCGCTCCCCGATAATTTGCGATATCATTCTGCATATCGAATTGAATGGTGTCATCATCGAGTTCAATGGCGATTATGGTGAAGGTTATGCAGAACTGCGCAACCAGACAACTGGAGAATCCATTTCAAGTAACATTTATGCGCAAAATGGGGGAACAGAACAATTGTATCTCAGCATGTCCTCCTCCTCTTCATACGAACTGTCAATTACGTTTGAAGACGGAAGATATGGAAGTATCGCTTGGTGACAAGCTATCCTGATTGGAAGTATTGAAATAGTCCGCCCTTTCTCGCTCTTTTCTCTGAGGGCATAACCAATCCTGGCCAAAACTGGTTATTCTTCGACAGAAGCATGACCTTTCTTGGCCAAGATTGGTTATGCTGTGTCTGGACCATGACCATTCTTGGCCAGGATTGGGTATGCCGCGATTGGATAAAGTACTCTGACGGCCGAGAGAGTGCTTGCTCCCGTTGGAGTATGACCATTCTTGGCCAAGATTGGTTATTCTTCGTTCGCCGCATATCCTTTCTTGGCCAAGATTGGATATGCCGCGATTGGATATAGTACTCTGACGGCCGTCAGAGTGCTTGCTCCCGTTTGAGCTTAACCATTCTTGGCCAAGTTTGGTTATTCTACGTTCGTCGCATACCCTTTCTTGGCTAAGATTGGTTATTCTCCGGTCGCACCATAACCATTCTTGGCCAAGATTGGTCATACCTCAAAAGCATTAGTCGGTTCTTCAAAAAAAGAGAGAAAATGGCTATGTGACAAATCAAATTAAGTTAAAAAATACGTCTAAGTTAAAAATATCAAGATATTTTTATTAGTATTTTTGGGAATTAGGAAAAAAATGGCTATCTTTGACCCCAAATGGAGTAATAAATAATAGAAAATTCATATCTATCAAATGCTGATACGTCAACTTATAAAATGAACTATATTATTCATTGAAACGAAATCAAACCTTACGCGCGCGTGTGTTGAAGAATATATCGACCATACTGCTGCTTATGATGCTTGTGTCTGCGACAATAGCTGACACCAAGGATTATCCGTACGTGATCATCCTTGAAGCGAATGCGCCTGAACTCGAAGTAAAGGATTCGATGTTCTACGAAATCTCACGCAGTGTCGTCTTTCCCGTCAACCAATACATCATTGGCAAGAATTCTGAGGTCCGCAAGGAATTGACAGAAGATATTCTTCCACGTTTTAACAATCGCAACTACCGACTTGATATAATGAATATCCGAGGTGCAGCTTCACCCGAAGGTCCTTACTCATGGAACAAGATTCTGTCAGAACGTCGTATGAATTCATTGCTACAGATCATCAACGACAACAGCAACTTTGCCATGTATGCTCCTGTCAAAACCTTTGAGGTTCCCGAAGACTACATCTATTTGCTCCGAATGATGAAGGAAAATAACGACCAGGACTACGACCGTGTTGCCGCTATCGTCAATAAGTATATCGATAGCGACCAGATGACCTTAAAGAAGGAATTAATGCAGATCGATGGCAGACGTCTATGGTACCGTCTTCTCAGACAATATTTCCCAGCTATGCGCGCAGCTCGCGTAGTTCTGATTTTCCGAAAGAATTTTGACTTGAAAGCCGAAGAATTGAAGCCCGTGCATCCATTGGTCTTCGAGAAACCTGAGATTAAGGTGCCAGATCTTTACCCCATGATGGCTCAGCGCAGCAAGGTTTCACGTCGCGAATTACTCTCCATCAAGACCAATCTCCTCTTCGACCTTGCCTATGTTCCTGGTTACGACCGCTGGTGCCCGATTCCCAATGTAGCTATTGAATATTATCCACTGCACGGACATTTCACTTATGGTGCCAGTTTCGACTTCCCTTGGTGGCAGCATTATTGGGATCACAAATATTTCCAGATTCACAACTATCAGCTCGAGACCCGCTACTACTTCCGCAATGGCGATGTGCGTGAGCGTGGATATGGCAACGGAGTAGCCTATCAAGGATGGTATCTGCAAGCCTATGCCAATGGAGGCATCTACTGTCTTTGCTTCGATGCCAACCGTGGTTGGATAGGCGAAGGTTTTGGAGGCGGTCTAGGCTTGGGCTATGTAATGCCGCTCAGCAAGAATGGCCACTGGCGTCTGGAGTTCGGCGCACAGTTCGGGTACTTCTGGACCAAGTACGACCCCTTCCAGTATGAGTGTCCGGTGGATCCAACCGAGCAAGACCATCTCTACTACTACAAGTGGACACTTTCAGCCGAACTCTTCAAGAAACGCCAGTACCGTTGGAGCTGGATCGGTCCCACCCGCGTGGGCGTCACACTATCCTACGACCTGCTCTACCGCAAGCGCACAAAGAAAAGTATCAGTTTCAGAAACTGGGAATGGTCTTATTAACTGACAAATAATAACAAACTATAGTTTAAAGTGAAAATAATAAGCAGACATATTGCACTAAGCTTCATTGCAGCATGGCGGAAGTCATGCCGCAAAGGCTATGCCATACTCTCTGCTTCACTCTTCCTCGCCATGGCATCGCCGATTCTGATTGGCTGTGTGCGCGAACCAGAACTTCACCTGCACGATGGTGGCGACATCATCATCAAGATGCCCATCGTTCATCTCGAGCTGGATGTCTTCTGGGACTACGTCACCGATCTTGGCATCCCCTACGACTGGACCAAGGAGTGGTATTATGGTTGGGACGACTACGACAAGGAACTTTTTGGAACCCTTGGTTACGAACAACCGGATGCTTTCAACATCCGTCGTTACTATACTGGCTTGAATCCTAAAGCGCCTCATACACAAGCATTGTCGAACTACGTCAATGGTTTCGTGCTAGAGACTTCGTTCAACTGGGGATTCTGGGACATCCTCGCATGGAATGACATCAAGACCATCGATGGTATCCAAAGCCTGATCTTCGACGAGTCAACTACACTCGACTCAGTGACCGCATATACCAATATGACGATGAACTCCAGTCGTTACCATGCACCCCAATTCACCCGTTCCTTCTATCAGCCCGAAGGTCTTTTCGCTGCTTACGAGCAGGGCATCGACATCAACCGAAACCTCAATGATTTCTACTATGATGAGGAGCGTGGTCTTTGGGTCAAGAACATCAACATGCTGCTGGAGCCCATCACCTACATTTATCTGACCCAAGTGATCTTCCACAACAACAAGGGCCGTGTGGTAGCCGTCGAAGGTAACGCCAACCTCTCAGGTATGGCACGAAGCGTAGTCTTGAACTCCGGCATCGCAGGAAGTGATGCAATAGTAGTCGACTACAACGTACGCTTCAAAAAGGATTGCAACATGAATGGCGAAAGTGTCGATATAGCAGGTGGCCGCCTGATGTCTTTCGGCATGTGTAACATCAATGGTACCCGATTTGCCCAAAGCCGAGCCGGTGTTACCCGTGCAGACGATGGCATAAAGCACTACATGGACGTGACCATGCAGTTCAGCAATGGTATGGACTCTACCCTCGTCTTCGATGTGACCGACCAGGTGCAGACGCGTTACAAGGGAGGTGTCATCACTGTAGAGTTAGATATGGACACCGTTCCAATCCCCAGGCGCAAGGGAGGATCCGGATTCGATGCCGTCGTTGTTGACTATGAAGATGGAGGCACCCATGAATTCGAAATGTAGAACGACTGCCATCTGGCATATTCTAGTGAATCAATAAATCACCCAAATAAATTTCATCACTAAAAATGAAAAAACGACTACTATTCCTAACAGCAGCAGCAAGTGTGGCACTCGTGGGCTGCACCAACGACAACTTTGTTGGAATCACTGACATTGAGACTCCAGAAGAGCAGGTTGCCATCGATTTCGGTAGCAACACACAGGCCAAGACGCGTGCAGACCACGCAACGTCAGCAGAACTTCTGGGCGGCAAATTCTACATCTATGGCCAGAAAACCACAGCAGGAACGACAAGCACGATTTTCGACAACTATCTCCTCGAGTACGCCGAAGGTACAGCAGGTTCGACCGAGTCCAACACTGCAGATTGGGAATATGTCGGAAAGAACTCTTTGAAGGGTGCCTATCAAGACATCAAGTACTGGGACTATAGCGCTTCGGAATACAACTTTGTGGCTGTTTCTGGTCTTGGCGCCAACGAAACCATCAAAAACACAGAAGATGGAATGCGCATTGAAGTAACCGATGTGAATGCACAGACCAGCATTTATGTGGCCGACCGTATCACTGCTACCCCTACTGCAAAGGTGGCAACGGCTACAACCCCGGCAACTGTTCCCTACAACCAGACCGTAACATTCAAGTTCCGTCGTCTTGGTGCACAGATGCGTATCGGCTTCTATGAGACCGTTCCTGGCTATGCTATCAAGGACCTCATATTCTACTACATCGGTGCACCATCGGGCAGCAGGACTGTTGGTGTCGGCGCAGCGTTCCCAACATCAGGCAAGTTCACGGTGACTTACGACGATGCAACCAATGCCGCAGTCACTTCATTTGCTGGTGCCACCAACAAACTCGCCTTCTCGAATACCTTTGGCAAACTTGACTACACCTCCGTTTCAGCAGACAAGGCTGGTCAAGCATCCAAATACATCGCTGCCGACGGTTCCATCTCCGACTCCAAAGACCTGTCATTCATCGGCTCATCAGCCAGCGAGGCCACCTTCGCCAAGGGTACATACACCATTGATGGCACTTCTGGTGTGACCTCATACTACAAGCCAATTCTTCCTTACGAGCAGAATTCGCTGAAGATGCAGATGCGTGTTGACTACACTCTCGTTGCTCTCGACGGAAGTGGTGAGGAGATTCATGTACGTGACGCATACGTGAGTGTTCCTGCAGAGTATCTGAAGTGGAAGCCGAATTATTCCTACACCTACATCTTCAAGATCAGCGACAGGAGCAATGGCTATACAGGTGAAGGAGGTGGTGGCACTGTCACCGACGGAGATGGTCGCGACCCAGATCCCGACAATGGTGGCGGCGATAACGATCCTTCTGACGTAGATGGTGACGGCGAAATCGATCCTCCCTATGTTCCGGATCCCAACTATCCGAATCCATATATTGACGACCCGGACTCTGATGACCCGAATGACGTTATCCCCAACCCAGATGCTCCATTGGTACCAAACCCAGATTATCCGGATCAGCCCGATGCTCCTAACGGTGACCAGGGCGACCCATCCAACCCTGTACCAACGCCCGAGGATCCGAACAACCCAGGCAACCCCGATCCAGAAAATCCTGCCGAGTTGTTCCCAATCACCTTCGACGCTATTGTCATCGATGCAGTTGAGGAGAGCCAGGAGACCATCACCGAGGTCACCACTCCTTCCATCACTACCTATTCGGCTACAAGTGATGTAACCAGCAACAATGAGTACAAGGTCGATGAAGAGATTATCATCACCGCTGAGGACGGAGTAATTCCAACTGCATGGGACTACATCCTTTCGGCCGAAGAGATTACTGAAGCCAAGGCAGCAAGCAAGTATGCAACAGCCACTTGGATTTCACTTGGAACAAGCCTTAAGGCGACCCTGACTCCGACAGAAGAGGGCTATTACATCATCCGTCTGACTACTGGCAGCGGCACCGCCTACAAGGTAATTAAGGTAATCAATTAAGTTTTTCCAATTTATATATTAACCATTTTACAACATTTTTATTATGAAAAAGTATTATTCCTTCATTGCTTTGGCAGCTCTTGCACTGGCAAGCTGCACAAGCGACGAATTCGTGGGTGGCAACGAAAAAGTTACCACTGAATCCAAAGGAAGTGCTATCGGATTTGATTTCGGCGTACCGAATCTAACCCGTGGCTCTTTGAGCGGTGCTGATGCCGCAGAGGCTCTTAACTATCAGTTTGTAGTGTATGGAACAAAGCACACTGAGGAAGAGGTCGAAGCTGCAACTAATGATGAAGTTGTTTTCAAAAACTACAAAGTAGAGTGGACCGACAATACTGCAGGAACAACTGAGTCCAATACGCACAATTGGGAGTATGTAGGTCTTACTCCATACGCTGAAGGTGTCTCTCCAGTAGTAACGTCTACCCAAACCATCAAGTACTGGGATTACAGTGCAAATAAAGGCTATACCTTCTATGCTTTTGCAGGTAAAGACCAGGTTACAGCTAAAAATGTAACAATTACAAAAATCACTGAAGGTACAAATTCCTTGTACGAGAAAGGTTATACTGTTACTATCAAGAAATCTGCCAATTTGGACCAACTGTTTTATTCCGACCGCACACCTGTTGCAAAGAGTGAATATGGCAAACCTGTTGTCCTCACCTTCCGCAATCTTGGTTCACGTGTTCGTGTAGGTTTCTATGAAACCGTGCCTGGTTATTCTGTAAAGATTAACAAGTTCTATTATGACGACGATGCTTCAGCAGCTGTAACAACATTCAAGGCAATGGATAAAGCAAACGAAACAAACTTTACCGCTGCTCTTCAGAACGTAGCTCCCGCAGATAACAATTCTTTAACTATCACTTATTATGATAAAACAGATGAAGACATCGAGAACCATGTAAAGGTTACGAACTCAGGAGTGGAATATGGGTATAACTTGACTCTCGGTACTGGAATCATTGATGCTGAAAAGCTGGCGACGACTTCTGCTACTCCTACTTGGGATAATAACGGCAACTATACTACCGTTTATCCATTCGAGCAAAACACCAACCCGATGCTTATCCGCGTTGACTATACTTTGACAGCAGAAGATGGCAGCAATGAGACAATTGAAGTCAAGAATGCTCGCGTGGTAGTACCAACAAACTTCGTTCAGTGGAAGAGCAATTATGCTTATACCTATCTCTTCAAGATCTCCAACAACACCAATGGCACAACGGGTACAGTACCAACTGATCCAGATGATCCAGAATCTGGAGATCCAGAAGGTCTCTTCCCAATCACCTTCGATGCTGTTGCAGTTACAGCAACCGACTATACCCAGGAAACCATCACAACTGTTGCTACCAACAACGTGACAACTTATGCTGTGAATTCTGATGTAACAACGGTTGGCGAATACAAGGCCGGTGAGACAATCTACGTAGTTGATGAAAACACCTCTACACACGAGCCTCTTACCGTTTCTGGAATCGGTGTTACAGCAGGAAATGCAACCGTTTACACCGCCACTACTACAGGGGATGCCATTTCAGAAGCTACTGTTCTGGCTAAGTTGAATGGTGCTCCCAATGGCATCACTCTGACTGCTGCTAGTCCTGCAGCTACAGTAGTAACAGAAGCAAACTCCATTCCACAAGCTGATGGTTCGACATATACCCTTGCAGCCAACAAGGCAGTTCAGTTCACACCTGCTTCAGCTGGCACTTACGTATATGTTTATACCAATACTGCATATGTAGCTACTGAATATGAAGCAGCAGGAGACACTTTCGATGCTGCAGAAACCTATTTCTTTAAGACTGATAAGGATGTATATTATGCAGCTTCTGGCCTTTCCACTGACAACTTTGACAAATATAAGGCTGATCTTTGGAAGGTTAAGACTGATGGCACTGTTGGTGTATATGACATAAAGGTTATCATCATCAAATAATTAGTTTACCAATAAGCCAGGTGGGGTTCGACTCCCCACTTGGTTACAAAATAACAAACGATTGTTCATATTAACGGACCGGGATTCGTTAATAAAAGGGAAATAATACAAATAATCAACAATAACTAACAAAACTTTGATTTATGAAAAATTCCTATCTATTCGTTGCACTTTCTGCTTTGGCACTTGGCAGCTGCACATCAGAAGGTTTTGTAGGAGAAAACGAAGAGCTCCTCAAAGAAACTAAAAATGGAACAGCCATTGTTTTCTCTTCTGTTGCGAATCAAAACCTTACCCGTGCTGCCGGCACCGCAGAAGACGCTCAGCGACTTGGTTATACATTTGCTGTGTATGGCACAAAGACCGTGGGCACAACCACTTCCAACGTATTTGCTCAGGGCGAATATAGTTCTGACGACAACACTCCTTATTGGGTTTGGTACGAAGAAAATTCTGCCCTTTCTACAACCTCAAACACCCATAATTGGGAATATGTTGGAGTTGCAGGAAACAAAACCATTCCCGGAAGTGGAACATTCTCTCTTAGTTCTGATCAGACCATCAAGTATTGGGATTACTCTGCAAGTCAGTACGACTTTATAGCATACAAAGCTACATCGACAGTAGCTCCAACCATTTCTAACGTTACCACTAACGGATTCAAAGTTACTGCTACAGCGGAACAACTTGCTGGTCTTTATATCGCCGACAAGAAAGTTATCACCGAAAAGAATAATACACCTGGATTCCCAAATACAACCATTGCTGACAACATTGGTGATGTAGTTCAGTTCACATTCCGTGCTGCTGGTGCCAAAGTTCGTCTTGGCATCTTTGAAACCATCCCAGGTTATGCGGTTAGCGCTATTACATTCCATTACAATAATACTACAAGTGACGCCAACGCAGGTCTTGACGGTTCGTTTATTGGTGCTTCTTCAGACTCTCAGGAGTTCACTGTAACTTATGACGAGACTACAAGGAAAGCTATCCTAGCAGGCGCAAATACCGCTAACACGACTTACTTCGATTTCGGCTCATTCACTGTTTCTACCACTTCTCTGCTTGGAGAAACTTCTACGGCCCCTACATGGGCAACTGGCACTTCCGAATACACCAATGTTTTGCCCAACTCTTCAAATGTTGGCGCTATGACCCTTGCCGTTGACTATACGCTGTATAACGCCACGACAAAAGAGACGATTAATGTAACTGGAGCCAAGGCTGTAGTTCCCTCTAATTACATGAAGTGGAATCCGAACTTTGCATACACCTATCTTTTCAAGATTTCCGACAATACCAATGGCACAACAGGTACCGTTGGCACAAGTCCTGAAGGCCTCTATCCTATCACCTTCGATGCTATCGCTATTGCAAATCAGGATGCTACAGAGGGTTCTATCACCACAGTTTCTACACCTGCCATCACAACATATCAAGAAGGCTCTGTTTCAAGTGCAGGTATCACCTATGCTGTGAGCGAGAAGCCAATTTATGTGACTGTTAATACCGACGGCACACTGGCAAACCTTACAACGACAAACACCAAACTTTATACTGTTGCAGAAGGAACTTCGGAAGCAGAACTTCAGCTGGATGCTGTCACCAAGACTGCAGCCAGTGGACTCTCTGTTTTATCGGCTGATGAAACGGTTAACAGCACAACATTCGTATCTGGCAAGGCTGTTAAGTTTACACCAAGTGCTGCCGGCACATATGCTATTGAATACACAGATGAAAGTTCTGTAAAACATTATAAGGTTATCGTTGTAGGATCTTGATATCATCTCCTCTTCATCTGCACTTCAGTGTGAAGATGAGTATTACTCTAAGCCAAGTGGGGTTCGACTCCCCACTTGGCTACAACCCTTCAAATAAAATGTTCGCACAACAAAAGCGGGACGGTCTCGCGTGCGCTTATTATAATAATGTATATGCAAATTGTAAAGCAAAATATAAAATCGGTATCGACAATGCTACTTTCGATGGCACTGCTGTTGACGATGGCATGTTTCGCCTCTTGCTCGAAGGATGACGATATTATCAGTCCCGAACGACCTGAGACTACCGACAACAAGCCCATCAGTTTCTCCAGCAGTATGCTTGAGGAACAAGCCGTGACGCGAGCCTCGGGTCTTGAGGACATACAGACGAGCTTTACCGTCTATGGCTTCAAGAATGATGCCTACGACAGCGGCTCCAACAGCTACACCAGCTACCAGACCGTATTCCCTGGCTTTGTCGTCAACTGGACCATCAACTCAGCATATACTACCACCAGCAATACCAGCGACTGGGAATATGTAGGCATCACTTCTGATCAGACCATCAAATACTGGGACTTTGGCGCCAATGCCTACCGTTTCTTCGGCTATGCCTTAGGCAAAGCCACCGATGACCCAGCTACAAGCATCGTCCCTGTTACGGCCAATACCAATAGTACGTCTGCCTCTCTCTCAGCCACCGTCGATGCTTCCACAGATGCGACCATTGATGCCGCGCCCTATTTCACCCGACTCTGGTTCAGCACAGGCAACAGTACAGTTTACCCGAACAAGTTGTTTGGCCAGCCTGTAATCCTCGAATTCCTCAAGCCCTTTGCCCGTGTTCGTGTCATATTCACCTTTGCTGAAGGTGTCCAAATCCCACATTCCTCGTTGACCGACATCAGTTTCAAGCCATTCGACACCACGAAGCAAATTCCACAAAAGGGCACAGTGACAGTCACTTATCCCCTCACTGGAACAGAGACGACCGAAACCATTTCGGCAGCGCCGACAGATTATCTTGCAGCTATCACGCAAGATTATTGGGAAGGTACGGATAGCGATCCTGCTCATCTTACCTGGTACACTGTCCTTCCCGCGGAACAAGACACTTACACCATGTACGTCAATGTGGAAGGTGAAGCAAAGACCGCCAACGTGCCTGGCGAATACATGGATTGGAAGGCAGGCTATGAGTACACCTATATCTTCAAGATCCTTGAAGGAGGCGGCTTCATCTTCGACGAAGTGCAGGTAGCCATCCGTAATTGGGAAGACGCCGGTACTGAAGACCATCCTGTTTTCAACTGGTAAGAATCGAATAATGACGTTTAATTTGTCAGAATACATTTTTTCACGACATGTCAGTAAACGCTAAATATATCTATCCGTCTGCTATCAAGGTATTCTTGATGGCAAGCACGATAACACTCTGCCTGTCAGCTTGCTCCGACGATGCGTCAGACTTGGGAAGTGATTGGGACACCCTCAAACTCATCTCCTTCTCCCAGCCTCTCGTCGATGTTGACCAAGCCACGACACGTTCCATCACCTTACCCGATAATTATAGCGTTTTCAGCGACATTTACCCGCAGGCAAGTTCAGAATTTGCAACCATCCATGCCTATCTCATCGCTAACGATGCAGTAAGCGACGAAGGCAATTTTACCTTTAATAAAGATGAGGTCGTAAAGACGGATGATGGAGTAATCACCCAGACCGGATGGTCTTCCAACATCAGTGTAAAGCAAGGTACAGACTACTACGTCTATGGATTCATGCCCGCGAGCCTTTCTGCCAGCATCACCAAGAACAATGGCAGTTACGAAAACAAAGCTATCATCAACATTAACAATCTCGATGCAGTATCACCCGCCGATGTTTGTGTCGTCACCGGAGTGAAAGGATTCGATACTCCCATTACGGCCAGTTCGACCACAGGAAGCGTTGATCTCGGTTCATTCTCCTATACAGGTCAGGCGAAAGACAACAACTACATCTACCTTCTGCTCGATCACCTCTATGCCTGTGTTGACTTCGAATATACGCTCGACGAATTCTACAGCACCTTGCGTCAGATCAAGCTCCGCAAAGTGGAGATAGCTGCTACCGGTTCGAAGAAGCACAACCTGACGGTCACCATCGATGGCAACAATACTCCCGTCTATTCGGTCAGCGACACAGAAACATCCATTGCAAGCAGTTCTGCCGTGATTTACGACAAAGAGGCTGAAGCAGAAAACATTCCAAACACCCTCGAAGGCTATCTCAGTGTCCCCGGCTATTTCAAGCCGGAACTGAATAATCAGTTCGTCGTCACCTCCTACTATGACGTCTATAACCGCAAAGGCGACCTGGTAAGAAAAGGGTGCAAAGCCGTAAACAAGCTCTCCCTCAGAGGGACAACTATCTCACGAGGTCAAAAGCGCACAGTGAAGTGCACTATCATCCCGACTTATCTTTACGTGCTCTCCGAACCCGATCTCGACAATCCGACGATTGAGTTGACGACGGAATAAGCAACATGCACTATCGAAGGAGTTCAGAGCGAAAGAAATAATATGCTACAAATAATATCATCTACATATCAAACCTGGAAGGGCTGCAAGAACCTGTTGTTCTTGTTGCTCCTCTCCTTTGCTGTTACCCAAACTACTGCCCAAGAAAACCCGACAGCAGCCCAAGTAAAGATTACCATCGGCGGAAACGTCTATGGTGGCGGCAACCAAGGTGAGGTCGGAACAGAAAAGACGGAATATACATTTGACAAGGAAAATTCTACCGACGACATGACTTCGGTCATCATCCGCAGTGGAGAGATCAAGAATGTATTCGGCGGTGGACGTATGGCTGGTGTGTATGGAAATTCGACTGTTACAATCGACGGTACCACTTCGACCAACCAAATCATCATAGGCAATGTTTATGGTGGCAATGATATAGCAGGTGAAGTTAAAGGTGGCGCAAAAGTCAGGTCAACTTATGTTGCTGAGAAGGCAGCCAAGCAAGTCTATATTGCCAAGTTATTTGGCGGCGGAAATGGTGATTATACTTATGGTACTGAGTTAGTTGATGGCGTATATCAAGTTAAATCGGGCGATGACGTTATTGCCACCTCTACCACAGCGTTAACAGAGCCGCATATTGCAGAAGTAGCTATTGACCTGCAAGCAGGTGCTTTCGGACAGGTATTTGGTGGAGGAAACAAAGCGACAGTCAACACCAAAACAGACATCGCACTCAACAACCTGACAGATCTTGACTCCTATACAACGCTTTCAGGCGACGAGAAGACTGTCCTAGAGACCTACGGATGGATGGATGAATGGTTCACAGACAATAAGCCTACCTATCAGTTCAACCGCGTATTCGGCGGCAACAACAAGGTCGATATGGCTATCCGTCCTACCTGGCATCTGACCAAAGGCAGCATCGATGACCTCTATTCCGGTGGAAATGCCGGCGGTATGACCTATCCCAATGGTATTCTGCTCGCTATATCGGGCGATGACATGACCATCAACAACGTCTATGGTGGCTGTCGTATGGCCGATGTAAATCCAAACAGCGAAAATGGCTTAGCCCTATTGAATCCTGAAACCGTAGATGCCAATGGTCTCCAAGAGGGCAGCGACGTTGCTACATTCGAGGCCCAGTATGCTGCCCGTGTGCTTATCACCGGTGGTAAGATCAACAATGTCTATGGTGGCAACGATATCTCCGGAAAGGTATATCATGGCACACAAGTGGAAATCCATCACAGTATCATCGGTGACGTGTATGGTGGCGGCAATGGATCATACGCCTATACCGACAATACTGCATTGAAAGAGGATTCATTCTGGGGAGATTTCTACTACAATCCCGGCTCTTTATCTTCTGCCAAAGCTCTAAGTCTGCATCGTCCGAATGTGGAGCGCTCACTGATTCATGTAAAAGGAAAGAGTGAAAGCGAGCCGACCTATATCGGAGGCGCGCTCTATTGCGGTGGCAACAGTGCGACCCTCCGTACAATGGATGGTGAGCTGACTGGTGCTTCGGCCAATTTGAAGATTGGCTCGTATGTCGTGGCCAAATCGATGTTCCTCGGCAGCAATGGCGAGAATATGATTGATGGCAAAGTCCATGAAAAGGTGAATGGTTCTTGGACGGATACGAAAATCCTCGCCAAGTATAAAGAATCGTCTCCTGATTTCAGTCAGATGGACCTTACCACAACTACTGACTTCGAAGAATATATGAAAGGTGTAGAAGTCGCCATCATCCCGACGGTCACTTTCGACGCTGATTATGAAGCTTATAGCGCCAAGGTTGGTTCTCTCTATTGCGGAGGCAACATAGGCAGCATGTCGGCTGAAGGAACTTTCAACATGGGATTCCTCAACAATCTCGTCATCTTCGAAAAGGTGGTTGGTGGTTGTAACAATGCCAATGTAGCAAAGACGGATAACAACGCTTTCCACTTGGGAGGTCTCACAGGGAATGCTTCTGGCGATAACCCCAAGGTAATCCTTAACATCGATGGATTGCAGTTGGAACCAAGAAAGTTTGAATACGACGCAACAAACAATACATTCAGTTACAACGATTGGATTACCGATGACGATGGCTACTTGGCAAGCGGCAAAATCTATGGTGGCTGCTACAACAGCGGCTATATCAATGGTGGCGTACAGATCAACTTGAGACAGAATGCTATCTCTGAGAATGTGATTTCAGCCATTTCTGAAGGAACTATCGCAAAGTCGTTAGACGATCATCGTGAGGACGTCTTCAATACTGCCCTCAGCATATTCGGTGCCGGCTATGGAGAAGAGTCAGAGATTTGGGGCAACACAGAAATCAACCTTAACTCAAACGATGCCACAACTGTCAACATCGTGAAGGTATTCGGCGGTGGCGAAATGGGTGTCGTGGGCAAATTGGCTCGTGATGATAATGGCATTCGCACAGGTGAACCTACCCTAAGTTTCAATGCTACAGTCAATCTCGATGCAGGCAATGTAGGCAAAATCTATGGCGGTGGCTTTGAGGGGCCTTTGACTGGCAACACCACCATCAACCTCTTTGGCGGAACAGCCTACGATGCAATCGCTGGTGCTTGTAATGCCCGTATTGGTGGCCACGCTGAGGCATATATTGGGGATGTCAGCAAGACCACCTATCCTACCATTACCAACAACGTTTATGGTGGTAACGACTTCGGCGGTAAAATAGAAACCTCTTATGACTTCAGCGGTAAGTTGATTACGGGAGAAACAGTTTACGACCAGGATGTACTCACCGCATCCACTTACGTGGAATACAACAAGGGTAAAGTAAACTATATCTTCGGTGGAGCAAAAGCTTCCTATGATTATAGTGTCGATCCATATCTTACCAAAGTTGGAACGGTTGCCGAAGTTTCAAAAATTCCAGCCAATGCTCCAACTATCAACAATGCCTTCGTTCATTTCAAGCCTGGTCAATACGCCAACAATGCGGTAGCAAGAGTCTATGGCGGCGGTCAGGGATATGCAGGCCGTTCGAAGGATGGTCCAATATTCTGGCAGGACCAGTGCCAGGACCAGAGCTATGTACTCTTCAACACCCCTGATACTGTCACATTCCTGAAGACATTGATATTCGGCTCAGGCGATGCCAGCGGTCTCGGCATGGACATTACCGTTGAAGATGCTCATGCCAATTCCACAGGCGTCACAGCTGCGGCAGTTGTAGATCTCATCAATGGCAAAGTAGATAAGGTCTTTGGTGGCAGTTATCAAGCTGGCGTCACTCGTCGCACGATTGTCAATGTGCCTGTAGCATCCACCATTTCAATCGCTTCGGCACTCTTCGCGGGTGCCTATGGTAGCAAGAACGAATTCCCTTGCGACGTCTTTGAGGGCAACGTGAACTATAGCAGTGAAAATGCCCGCGTGCATTATATCTATGGAGGCAACAACGATTATCGACGCACACTCTACGGCAAGGTGAACATCAATTCACCAGTTCGTTATTTCAGCAATGAATACGGCCTAACTTACGGCACCGTCTATGGTGGCGGCTATGGTCAGAACTCCTGGTCGCAGTACACCGAGGTTAACCTCAAAGAAGGTGCTATGGTCTATGAGGTCTATGGTGGCGGCTACGGCGGTGACGTGCTCAACAAGGCTTCTGTCCAGAAGATGGCAAGTGAAAATAGCGATTGGGTTTTCACTTTAGGCAACCGATATACAAATGACGCTGAGGAGTCAGATGTTACTGCTTCTTCATCAAATATTAATGACTTTGGCGGCTTGTCCAACCCTCTTGCCGCAGGCAATTACTTGGCAACCGACTACCTCACCAAACAACCACAGTTCAATACAAAGCACAACACTAACGTCCACATCTATCGGGGCGCAACAGTTAGGGAGTATTGCTATGCCGGTGGTTATGGTCAGGTATTGGCCGATAACAGCACCACGGCAACAGTCTGCGGATCGACCTACATCGATCTGCTCGGCGGAACCGTTGGCAAGGACATTTATGCGGCTGGTACTACGGGGGAAGTTGAGGATAAGTACAAGTTAGGGAACAATTCATTTATTGCTTCAGCCAATGTTTATGTTCGAGGCGGCACTGTGCGTAACGTTTATGGCGGCGGTTGGCGCGGTGGCGTGGGTTATAGTTCCTATGGCGATTGGAAAATCGAAAATGTGGACTTGAAGCCTACTCCTTCAGCTATCTGGAACGATGAAAGCAATGATATTCCTGGCGAAAGCAATGTAGTCATCGGATTGCTTGATGCGACCGACTTCTATGCTGGTGTTCCCGCCATCAAGCGTAGTGCATACGGCGGTGGTGAAGGTGGTGCTATCTATGGCACTGCCAACGTCTATGTATACAATGGCTATGTCGGTTATACCTATGAAGAAGATTCCACCTACAAGGAGAAACTCGACGATGAAACAGCCGAAGATGGCGTAGGCAAGAACAATCTGGATGAAGCCGGTAATGTGTTTGGTGGAGGATATGTAGCCAATAGCTACGTGGACGTTTCTAACGTGTACATGTATGGTGGCACCGTCCGCAACTCATTATATGGTGGCGGTGAAATCGGTCCTATCGGACGTGGCACCGTCAAGGGTCAGGAAAGTGGCCATGCGCTTATCTCCAAGCCTGGAGAGTCACACGTATATATGTATAAGGGAGCCGTCAAACGCAACGTCTTCGGCGGTGGCCGTGGCTTCGACAGCTGGAACAGTGATGGCTGGATGACCGAAGAAGAAAGGAGAACCATGGACCTCAGTTCGAAGGGCTTTATCTTCGGCACCACCGATGTCAATATCCATGGTGGTACTATCGGCACTCCAGAAGGTCTGGCCAATGGTTATGGCAATGTGTTCGGCGGCGGCAATATCGGCTACGTCTATTCCGGCCATGGCACCAAGAGTGGCACACGTGGCGATGGCGACAAGGAAGGTTACTACTATGACACAGACGACAATCTCACCGAAGACAGCCGCGTCAACGTAGAAGTCTATGCTGAAGCAACAGCACCTGTCTCAGTCAATGGAAAATCATATGCTGCCAGTGACTTTATTACCAATATAGATCTGAACACCCTCACCAATGGTTCCACTCAGTGGAGCAATATTGACCAAACTGGCATCACCATTTACAATGCCATTTTTGCCGGCGGTAATGTGTCGGTAGGTTCATCATCAATATTTGCCTTCGCCAATACTATTTATGGCAATGCCACGGCATCGGTCATCGACTGCTATACACGCGACCTCATTTCCGTTGGTGGAGATGGTGTGGGTGGCATTTATGGCGACGGCAACCTTACCTTCGTCGATGGCTACCGAGAGTTGAACATCACCAACTATGGCACCGACTACTTCGCTCTGCCGAAAGTGCTTGATGCTTCTACTCAATCCCAATATGATGCACTGACCCCACGTCAGAAGGCTTTCTATGTGACACGTTATACCTTCGACGGCAACTACGCAGGTAGCACCGCTGACGATACCGCCTACAGAATGTATCAGAAAGGCGATGTCGTATTGAATGACGTTTATAATACCTTCAACGACACCCAAAAGAGTCACTGGACTGCCACACAGTCGGTAATCAACGAGGGCCGCTATATCAATACCGTACAGCGATGTGATTTCTGTGGCATCAGGGGCAGCCGTCTTGTACTCCGTGGTGCCATGGACCGCGCCCAGGATAAGAACGAAGCTGACTACACCAACTATACCATTAACCGTGTGGGAGAGCTCTCGCTTAACCAGAACGTTGATCATGGTTGTTACTTCGGCATTTATAATGTTGTGAAGCTGCTCGGCGGTGTCACCTCCGACGTGAAATTCAGTGATAAACGTTTTACTGAAAGTGAAAAGCCAGATGACCAAAACGATAACGAAGAAACTACCTATTACAGTTGGAAAAAAGAAAGAATCACAGCCAACAACCGCAACAACGGTAATTCACCCAATAAGATAGCATTGGCATCGGGCGTCTTCCTCGAAATTGTGAAGAGTATAGATGAAAATGCCAACAAGATTTACGGTCCTATCACAGGTGTTGTACAACTCGACCTGCTGAATGTAGCAGCTGGCGAAGGTGGCGGCTATGTATTCGCCGAAAATATTCACGGAACTCCTTCTTTTGACGAGAATAAAAATCTTGCATCGGTATTGGCCATTGCCAATAAGGGGCATGTTGTCACCAACAAGGCATATTCTTATGCGGATGCCACTTCCTCAGACAAGATAGAGACGTCGGGTAACTTCATCCATCCTTTGAAGCAAATCGTCGACGACTGCTTCCCTACAGCCAACAAATACTCGCCCGAGGAAACAAAGTCGCCTGCCCACTATTGGTATATCCGTGGTGAATTCTTTGTTTACGAACAACTCATTTCCGCCTATACTGGTTCGGCAAATGCTTACAGCGCAAATATTACCCTGCCATTGACCATGAGTGCACAAGGCAATGGCAAGATACGACTGCTTAACGTGCTGCCAGGCCTCTATACCGACCCGTCAAAGATTGGGAACTTCGTATATAATGATAATCCCGATCTTGCTACAAGTGACTCGCTACGCATCTCCTTTGCCACTGCTGAGAAGGCCTTCGGACAGAACGACCCCATCAGCTATTGGGACTGGTACATGGCCAGCAATGTCGATAAAGCGAAATTCGTGCTCAAGACTCATGTATGTCGCGAAGAAGTGACAGTAAATGGCACAACCTACTATCCTGGCCAGGGCATTACGGAGGAAACATATAACTCTTTGGCTGGTTATCAGATTGTGGGCGAAGATGGTAAAACCGTTGATGTACAGTCCTTGTTCAACGTTACGAATGGCATCGGCAACTATAAGGATACAGGATTCCTGCTCACTGTCGATCTGACTAATCCCAGCAAGTGGAACGACTACTATACGCTAGCAAGTACAAGTGAACCCGTAAATCACAAGCTAACTACTTCAGGATATAATAGTCTTACTGATACAGAAAAGGCCAATTATATCAAGAGTGCTACCATGCGTTTTGAGGCAGTAGATGGTAAGACAGAAGGCACATTCGGACAGTATCACTTCGAGCAGGATGCTGTCACTTCGCAGGGTGTCATTGAAATGCAGACTCCAGAAGTAATAAGTGGTGTAGATCCTACTACTCAAGCGAAATTCGAAAAAGCATATGTCGCCAAGGAAGATTGTGAGATAACCATTGGAGTTGGAAGCACGACGCGAACCTTCATGGCCAATTCACCCATTTCTGAAGAAACCTATAACAGACTTTCTTCTGATGACCAAGCCCATTTCGAGAATGCCTACATCTGTGTCACCACTGTGCTCATCAGTGAAGGCAACTACCACGTCATGAACGAACTGGTAAGTGAGACTGAATACGATGGATTGACGACAGATGTTCAGAACAAATTCCAGCCAGCCTACTACTGCACTAAAGCTGGTGACTGGGGGGGCAAGTTCTATTCTGCAGGTAATAACTATCAAGCCATTGACTATTGTCAGCTCCATGAAGATGAACGCAAGTACTTCAAATTCAACTTCGATGCACTCGAACTGCTTGGCAATGACTATACTCCTTATGGTCCTTTTGATCAGAATAGCATAACAAGACTTACAAACGCTGGTGCCAATCTGAATAATAATGTTATTTATTATGACTATCATGAGGGGAACAATCTGCCCGATGAGGTTTCAAGAATCTATTCAAAGTCCACTAATATTGATTACAAGGCCACTGTGCCTGAAGAATATACGGCGCCGGTACCTGAAGGATATTCAGACATCATCTATAAAGACGGAGATATAGAAAAAACTCTAACTGCAGGCACTCAGCTCAATCAGGACGAATTTGTCAATCTGCCTAACGACCGTCAGCATTATGCCTACTTTGGACTAAATGATGCTGACTTAGATTCCGATGGCATCAACTATATTACCTACATCGTCACAACAACATTCGATGTGGCAGGAACAATGTATAATGCTGGAATGAAGGTCAGCGAAAGTGTCTATAACGATCTTGGCTCAACATTGCAGCATAATCTCAAAAAGGTAACAATTACTCCAGGGCAATTTAGCAGTAGCCCAGAAGGGCGTGGGAAGTTCTATTATTGCATTGAAGAGTATAAGGTCGGAGAGAAGGATCAATACATTCAAGGATATACCTCCAAAGCCATCAAGGGAATCGATAACACCACCTACGACTTAGGCGCTACCGTGCCCGTTGGCACTATACTTACCTACGATGAGATTACCACAAAGACCGTCAACTACCAACATGGTCTCGAGATTTCCGGTGACTTGCCCCTCGAGGAGGCTTCGCTCTATGTGCCTGTCACAGCCGACATTGAAGACCTGCAGGAGGACCGCTACGTCACTGTCATCTACGAATACACCTATTCGGAGAGCGATGCAGCAGGTGTCAACTACGAGACGCGCGTCGAGAAGCATATCATCAACATCCGCTTGAAGTTCTTAAGCGGCGCACCTATCATTGGCAAAATCAGGGAACCCGATATCGTACTGCCTCTCGAAACCATCAGTTTCGCTGAGCCTATCGTTGAGGAGGGTGCCTTCCCTGTGCTTACCGGTGGTTGGCAGATCTTCTCGACCGAGGAACAGGCGAAAAAGCACCGCAACGGTCGCGACTATCTCAACAAGACCGAGCCGATGTACTTCTATCAGGATATGTACTGGGTGGCCTACTTCGCTGAGACACGTTTAGGACGTACATTCTCCGAACCCGTGCCAGTTCATGTCGCCAACTATCAGCGCATGAGCGATGTCATCACCGATGCTCATCACATGTATATAAACCACAAGGATTTGAAGCGCGATCCTAAGATATATATCAGTGACGCTACGGTGGAAGGCCAGGATTATAATGAACTCGATGCCTTGCACGAAGTCTTCGATTTGGCTAACTCTCCTTATGGTTCGATTGAAGGTGACGGCAACAACGGACGCAAAATCACAGGCGCCTATGGCCTCGACTTCATTCTCACCGACGATGTTGCACCGACACGTACTTGGACACCAATTGGTAATAGCGGACAATGTTTCAGCGGAGAATTCCACGGCAACGGACATACAATCAGTGGCATGCAGACCTCGCTCTTCGGCAGCCTTTGTGGTAATGTCTTCAACACAGGCGTCATGGGCTCATTCACCAGCGGAGGTATTGCCGATAGCGGTGACGGACACGTTGAGAACTGTTGGATTTGGACCACTGGAACCCCCGAATCAGACAAATATGCCGTATTTGGCAATCCAACTTACCTCAATCGTGTTGTCAACTGCTATTATCAACAAGAGACCGAACAAGAGAATAAGTTCAAAGACGATAACACGGGCGCCATTACCCCACGTTCTGCCTCCGACTTTGTCAATGGGTCCGTGGCTTACGACCTCAACAGCTATTATCTTGAGGCTCGCTATAATCTCTTCTCTGCAGTAGCAAACGGCAGCGACGAACCCATCAATTACTGCCTCTATCGCAAGACAGACGGCACATTGGTTATGGAGAATGTATTGGACAAAGAGGGTCATGAAGTAATGGATGAAAACGACAATGTCGTGACGCAGCCTGCTCCATTCGAACTAAAATACACCAGCGACTACGCTTGGCAACCCAGTTGGGTTAAACCTGGCGAGTACCGCAGCTATGTAGAGCGATTCATCGAGGATGGAGACTTCCGTTTTGCCAACGGACTGAAGCCAAGGACCGATCAGCGCTATTCTTCCGATTATGGCTACTACATCCCCATCTATCCCGATGACTATATCTTCTTCGGTCAGAAGTTGTCATACGGGCTCTACGAGGACATCGACCACGACAACCACCCGATGGCTGCCGTCAAGGACTATGCCAAGAAGGATGGCGATGTAATCGACAACAGCCGTCACCTGTTGCTCACCACAGATACCGAGACGGAGAACCGCATTTATCGCGCTCCTGCCTACTTCCAGAACGGAGTCTATGGAGAAAGCGCTATCTTTAATGCCACTGCAGCCTTTGCCGAGAGTTATACTTTCGATGATGTCACCTACCATCCACATCGGAACATGACGGCAATTGACTTCACAGGCTCGAATGGTGACACGCATGGCATAACGACCATAAAGGGCAATACAGAAGTGATTCAAGACAAAGTGCCTGGAATCGATAGCGACTTTAAGAATAAGGCCAAAGGTTATCGTCCTCTGCTCGATTTCGAACGACTGGACAACATCAAGACAAGTGGGCTCACGCAGAACCTCCTTGCCTATGCTCCTGCCCGAGATACAGAAACGAATACCAAGACGAACAACGTTATCGTCAATTACTTCGCTGATCCTGTTTATGCAGAAAGTGGAGATAAATATCATACTGTTGAAATACAGAATGCTGATGACGTTCATGGTCATGCCGTGCAGAAGATTTCGAACAGTGATTACAGTACCGACAAGGTACTCTTCACCTCAATCACCGACCATCTGCTCGTAGATAAGCAGGACTTCAATGCACCGATGGCTTACACATTCGCAGAGGGAACCGAAACCGATCCTGGCAAGCGCATGTGGTATCAGCGAGTACCCGACACCTACGTCGATTTGAGTAAAGGATGGGAAGGCATAAGCATCCCATTCTCTGCTGAGCTCGTTACTACCCAGACCAAGGGTGAGATTACGCACTTCTACGAAGGCAGCACAACCGGACATGAATACTGGCTGCGCACATTCGATGGCATCAAGGCACGAAACGACGAGGCTCAGGTTGACACAGCCAAGTTTGTTTATCTTGCAAAAGGCACAGAGCTAAAAGAGTACACCAACACCTTCCTCTGGGACTACTATTACTCAAAGGATCCCGAAGCAGCGTATATGGCTGGACAGGATGCCAACACCGACGAGTACCAGAAGGAAGACGATGCACGCACTTACTATAGCGAGGGACGTAACTACGAAAACTATCCTTTCTCGGCCGCAGCCACTCCTTATATCATTGGCTTCCCAGGCAAGACTTATTACGAGTTTGACCTCAGTGGCAACTTCAAGCCAGAGAACACCCTCAATGATATAGCGAAACTTGACAAGCAGACCATCACATTTGTTTCGAAGCCTGGTGTGACCATCGAGGTCAGCGACGAAGAACTCGAAAGCGGCAAGAACTCGGAAAGTCAGTACGGCTACACCTTCACTCCAAACTACCTGAGCAAGAGCATCGATGCTGGCGCTTACACCTTGAAGTCCGATGGCAGTGCCTACAAGAAGACTGCAGATGCACCTGCAGGCGTTCCATTCCGTCCGTACTTCACCGCCAACACTTCAGGTGGAGCACCCAAGCGTGGCATGCCTGAGGAGATCGTTTTCTCGAACATGACCGGCATCGGCGAAATCACCCCATCATCAGGTGATCTCTCTGATGGTCTCCGCATCTTCGCTACGCAAGGCAAGATCATTGTCGAGTCACATCGCAAGACCGCTGCTACGGTACGCATCCTCACCCCAGTGGGTATCAATGTAGCAACGTTCACCATCGAGCCAGGTCAGATTATCCGCACTCCAATCAACACGGCTGGTGTTTACCTCGTCAACCGTAATAAGCTTTTTGTGAAATAGCATTCACGACTACCAACCGTTTTTGAAACAACAGCGGACCGAGACCATTTGTCTCGCGTAAACACATTAGCCACTCACGATATGAATCAAAATATGAAATACGATATGACGCATAACATAATAAAAAAAGCAATTGAACGTTACATCAAATACGGTGCCGAAAGCCTGCCAGCGGCGGGCTCCCAGGTTGCCGCCGGCAAAACCGGAGTTTGTCCGAAGCAAAACTGCTTCGGACAACCCCTCCGCTCCTTGCTCATGATGTTACTGATGCTAACAGGTTGTGTGGGGACCGGGCTGACAGATGCGTGGGGACAGTCTGCTCCCGTGGAGATAACCACTGATGTTGATGGGAATGGCACCATCGAAGATAGTGAGAAGATATTTTATCTGATTCAGACAAATGCGTTCCCGAGTTTTTATATAGCACCCCAAGATAACAATACCATTACAACTAACAATATCCTTGGTGAATATTTGCTGTGGTATTTTCTGGATGCAGGAGAGGATAATGGTACTCAATACTACTATATCGTCAACAATAGTACGGGGAAATATATTTATAACTACAATGGCAACTTAAGGGGTATAAATATTACGGATTTTTCAACTTTGACAGATGCCGACAAGGAAAAATGCAAGTTCAAAATTGTTTTAGATGAATCAAATGGAACAACAGGCTTTTATAATATTGATGTAAAAGCAAATCAGACATATTTTGGCTTGAACAAGCAAGGTGGCAGTGAGACCAATACCAATCCCATCAGATTGACAAATGATGACAATAACCATTATATCCATGACTCCAACTCCAAGTGGAAGTTTGTACCCTATAACGGAACCTTTACCTGGCCAACTCCTCCTTTTACACCTTCGACTGATTCAGAGAAGCATTATTACGAAATACACAATGTCCAAAAAATCGCATTTTATGTCTCAACAGATGCTACGCCCGACAAGGTAATCTTTACTAATCAGGCAAGCGAAAGCAGGGCATGGTATTTCATAGAGGCCTCATCCGATTCTTGGTATAAGTACTATTATATCATCAATCCTTCAACAGGAGGCAAATACATGTATTATGACGGCACTGCTACTAATGGAAATGACCAACAAAATGCAGTCAGTGTAAAAGATTATGATTCAGCAAACGAAGACCGTTTTCAGTTTGTTGTAGTTCAGGCAGCAAGAGGTGACGGAAATTCCCGTAAAACGTGTTATGCTATCATACCGAAACTACTCATAGATAATTTATGGACAAGCAGTAGTATCGGTTTAGCACAAGGTAGCATTACCAATGGTGCCAAAATGGGTATCATCAATAGCAGAGGTCAAAACAATGGTGCCCATTGGGATTTTAAAAATACAACTTTTACCACAGTGTGTGTCAATCCTGTTATTTCCTTCGACAGAACCACAGGGGAAGCATCAATAACGACAACAACCTCTCAGCCATCCATCTATTATACCACAGATGGAACAGAACCTTCGCCTAGTAATGGCACATTGTATAGTGTTCCATTTGCATTGACTGAGCAGACCACCATCAAAGCCATTGTCACCAAAGATGGATATACAGATTCAGAGGTGACAACAAAAACTATCTACAAAGTTGCGACTCCCACTATTCAGCAGGAAACCGGTTCCCATTCTGTCTCCATTACAACAGCAACCTCCGGTGCAACCATCTATTATACTATCGATGGCACTACCCCTACCACCTTGTCAACTCAATATATTGGCGCTTCAAGGGAATTGGGAGGTAAAAATATTAAAGCGATAGCAGTTAAGGACGGAATGATTAATTCTGACGTAGGTGAAGGTAGAGTAGATTTAAACTGTGTCACACCAGTTATCAGTTTTGACAACGCTACCTCGATGGTCTCTATTACCTGTGAGACCGAAGGCAGCACCATACACTACACTGTTGACAACAACGAACCTACTATCACGAGTACGGCATACAGTGGTCCGTTCTCTGTTACTAGTCCAACGACGGTGAAAGCTATTGCCACCCATGGGGAATTAGATCCATCTGATGTGGCAGAGTTTGTCATTTCCCAGGTAGCCACACCAACTATCCAAAACAACGGCAGCAATGCAGTATCCATTACAACGGCAACTGTCGGTGCAACCATATACTACACTACCGACGGCACAAACCCGACTACATCGAGTACTATGTACTCTGAACCATTGACTGAGAACATCAGCGGTGTCACCATCAAAGCCATCGCTGTCAGGGAGGGTATGATAACCTCTGCTGTGAGTAGCAATGCGGTGACACTGCAGTGTGCAACACCAGTCATCGCTCGCAGCGGTAGAGACGCCTTCACCATCAGTTGTTCGTTCCCTGCTTCGGGTGTCACCATCTACTATACCACCGACGACTCTACCCCCACCACTTCAAGTAGCAGTATCAGTCCTGGCGACATAGTACCTTGTACGCTACCCATTACCGTCAAGGCGATGGCTGTCGCAATGAACTATGCAAATTCTAACGTAGCCACAGCCAACTTAAAAGATGGCATGGAAGGAGAGGGCACTGTAGATAACCCTTATACCATCAAGTATCAAGTTGACGTAGCGGACTTCGTTGAACACGCCAATACATCAGAAGGTGCATCATTATATTATATGGTCATCGCGACCGAGCCTCTCGACTTCAGTGGTGCCGACCCCATCACCCAAACCTTCAGTGGCACGTTCGATGGTGGCACGCAGCCCATTACAGGCCTCACCCATCCCCTCTTCAACATAGTCGATGGCGGCGTAGTGAAAAATGTCACGCTGAAGAATGTCGCTATCAGCAGTAATGCTGATAATGTGGGTGCCATTGCTGGCATCGCTCAAGGTTATAGCCGCATTTACAACTGCGGTATTCTGCCTAATGATGCTACGTTCCCCGAAGGCACTCATCCTACCGTCACGGGTGGCACCTGCGCCGGAGGCATTGTGGGCAGGTTGGAAGGAGATTCTCGCGTCATCAATTGCTATAGTTATGCCGATGTCAGTGCTTCTTCTTACGCTGCAGGCATTGTAGGATATAATAACTTCGCTTCAACTACAAAAGTTACTGGAGGAAAATATACTGAATTGCGCACGGCTGTTGTCAACTGTATGTTCTATGGTAACATTACAGGCGGTTCAAACCAGTATGGCGTCTATGGCGGCACTTTGATAACCAATGCTGCCGCTACAGGCATCAGCAGTTATAACTATTACAGAAATGGCTCTACCTTCACCACTGGAACTGGTGAGCCCACAGCCTACAACTGCTCGTTCCCTGCCGATGAGCGCTATCTCACCCAGGTGGAGTTCCACCGCAGCCTGCTGAACAGTAACCGTGAACTCTGCGGCTGGTGGGTAGGTTCCGACGTGGCACCGAGTACCATGACTACCGCTGAGGTGCAAGCTATTCCCAAGGATGCTTCACTGATGTACAAATGGGTGGTGGACCCCAATCTTGCCCCTTACCCGATACTGAAGCCCTTCGGCAAATATCCCTCCATTATCAACACAAACAGTGGCACTCCTTGGTTCGACCGCAACTCAGCCAACCCATTCGAGGGAAAGCAGCTCGGAACGCTTTCAGTCAAAGTTAAGTCGGGCAGCTCAGCTTCTGATCAGGATCTATCTATCCCCATCACCGACATGGACACCTTGCACTACGATTTTGGTTACCGCAAAATACAGTTGCCCTATTACAACACCGTATTCGGTAACCCCGATGGTGCTACTTGGGAGGAAAAGTATGCCGGCAACTACACCGATAAGGTTGTGACAGGTTGGAAGATAACCGACGTCAGTGACGACAATAACGGTTCATTTGTCGCTGACTGGCAGGACGGCTACAACTTTGCCGACCGAAATTGCACCGACAAAGACCTATACAGTGTCAGCGGCCGTATTTTTGCCCAAGGTGGTTATTACTATGTACCCGAGGGGGTTACTAGTATCACCATCGAGGCCTATTGGGGTAAAGCCATCTATGTGAGAAATAATGGTGGCTACTATGACAGAGTTAATATCACCTTAGGTAACACTGGCGCTGCTTTTAATCCTGCTGGCACACGCGAGAATAATGTCAATGGTGCCACTATCCAGACCACATCGATAAAAGAGACACTTACTGCTACAAATATCGATGCGAAAAAGACCGTCTATGACTATGCCCTCGTGCTGGTTGGCAATGTGCAGGAGTCGGTGGGCCAAAAAGACGTCGTTCATGGCTTTGAAAAAACTCGCGGTTTCACTATCATGAGTGTGGACCTTGACTTCGATGAAGAGCCAGACTACTGCCTCGAATGGCAGCTCGGCTATCAAACGAAACGTCAGGAAATCGCACCTATACGCTTTGACTTCCTGCCTGTTGTCGAACTTGGTATCGCGGGTAAGACGGATGGCTCCAAGTATTTCTTTTCCCTTGGCTGCTACCGTTCCAAAGGACATTTCGAGGTGACTGAGACTGCCTTTATCCACTTTGGACAGTTTGAGTTTGAGCTTAAGGAGCGTGATGAAGGTCCTGTCATTCTTAACGGCGGCATCTACGATCAGTATTGCCGTGGTAAAAACGATGAAATCAATCAACATATCAATTACGTGATTCTTGGCGGTCATATTGTCATGCCGTCGTTTACCCCTGGCGCCCATGTCAATTCCGCTGCTAAATATCAAACACGTCATTGTGCCGTAAACGTTCTTGGTGGTGACTTTACCAGTTTCTATCTCACTGGCGGCTACAATGAGGGTATCACACCCTTTGAAGACAACCCCCACTGTTATATCGATGGCGGTCGTTTTGGCACCATAGCAGCTGCCTATAAGGAGGGCATCAGTGGTGATGTCACCTGGCGCATCAATCACGCTCTCATTGGCGAGTTCTACGGCGGCGGTGTCATGGCCCAGGCTAATGGCAATAATTATAAGATTGTGAAAGGCAGCATTGATGTGGTCATCGACAACAGCATTGTCGGCAAATACTGCGGCGGTCCTAAGTTCGGCGATATGGTGTCGGGCAAGACCGTCACGACCAGTGCCACGGGCACCACCTTTAACCAATACTTCGGAGCTGGCAACGGCGGAACCAACTATATGCAGTATGCCAATACCGATGCTACGGGAGTCCCTGTCTCCGATTGGAGTGGTACCATCAATTCTAATTATACCCCCGGAAAGTACCACAATATGGATCAGGGCTATGAAGCCGACTATGACATTGAAGTAATCAACACTTCCACTGGCGACTATACCGATGGAAGAGTCGTCAACCGTAGTTACTACTACTCTGCCCAGTTTGCCACCACTAACACCGGCAACGTTACCAGTACGTTGAATAACTGCACCATCAATACCAATTTCTATGGGGGTGGTTTCCTTGGTGGTGTTACTGGCGATGTCACTTCCACGCTTAACAATTGCAACGTTTTAGGTTCTGTCTTCGGAGCAGGCTACTCCGCATCTGCCGGCACTGTCACCATCCACAATAAAGACAAGGTTCCACCTGTACCAAACATATACACTGGTATGATTAAACCGCAATCGGGCGGCACTTCCACGACTTATTATTGGACCCACGACAGTGGCACTACCAGTGACCCTATCACCACTGGTGACGATGGTAAAAAATATTTCTACACTGAGGTACCCCTTGACAACTTGGGTACCGTCAGTGGTAATGTTACCCTCACCATCAATGGCACTACCACCACTGTCGGCGGAAGCGTCTATGGCGGTGGTGAGGAATCTGACGTCGGCGATGCTACTGAAGTTAATATTCAGAACGGCACCATCGCAACGGATGTCTTCGGCGGCGGCAAGGAAGGTAACGTCGGTGGCAGTGTAACTGTCAACATGAATGGCGGCACCGTAACGGGCAGCCTCTATGGTGGCGGCGCATTGGCTAATACGAATATAAATAATGAAACGGAAGGTTATGGCACTGACAGCGAGACCATCCCTTCGACCAACACTAATACTACGACGGTCAATCTGCTTGGAGGAACAATCCAGGGCGATGCATACGGTGGCGGATTGGGACGAATCGGTGTAACAGCAACAGCGGGTGAGAAATATACTCAGGAAGAAATTGATGCCGCTCAAGAAGGCGATCCTGCATACGGCAAGACAACGGATGACTGGAAAGTTCAACCAGTTGCAGGTGTTGAGGGAGTAGAAGCATTGGTTTACGGTGATGTCAATGTCAATCTGGGTAACAGTTCTTCAGCAACAGCCTTTATTATCAGCCACTACTCTGGTGAACATGCCGACGTTGTGAAGAGCGGACGTGTGTTCGGCTGCAACAATCTGAATGGCTCTCCTAAGGGCACAGTGCTGGTAAAGGTCAACAGGACCTCACGAGCCGATGGCGGTGCACATGCCAAGACCATTGATGAAGACGGCGACTTCACGACCTACAACTACGAGGTACAAGCCGTCTATGGAGGTGGTAATCTGGCTGCCTATGATCCAATAGACCCACTCGCCGAAGGGCAGTTTACAGAATACACCTACTCTGATGTTACAGCAAGTCACAAAAACACAGACAAGCCTGTTCAAGTGGTCATCGACGGTTGCGACGAAACGAGTATCGAGTATGTCTATGGAGGCGGCAACGCTGCGCCAACTCCAGCTACTGATGTGACTATCATCGGAAGCTTCGAGATAGGCAATGTCTTTGGCGGAGGTAACGGTAAGGACAAATATACACTCGATGGTGGCACGACATGGAATGATAACAATGGTGCCGATGTAGGCTATAAGGAATCGTCAGAATATGGCTCAGGAGAGGCATTGGCAAGTGTTTATGGTGGTACTGTTCACTCCATCTTTGGAGGGAGTAACACAAAGGGCAATATTCGCGTCTCAGCCGAGAGTGCTATTGATAAGGCCAGTGACTGTCCGCTCAATGTCACAGAGGCCTACGGCGGCGGAAACGAGGCATACTCAGAAGGTGACTTGAAGATTACATTAGGCTGTATCGACTTCCTTCAGGAGATTTATGGTGGTGCCAAGAATGCGGATGTCGGTGGCGACATTGAACTAACCATTACCAGTGGACACTTCGACCGAGTATTTGGCGGCAACAACTTAGGCGGCACTATCAATGGTTCCATCACCGTGAACATCGAGGAGACGGGATGTAATCCTATCACCATCGGCGAGCTCTACGGTTGTGGCAATGCTGCTGCTTATACCACTCCTGATGGCAAGCCAGACCCAACTATTAACATCAAATCGTTCACCAGCATTGGCCGTGTATTCGGCGGTGGACTTGGTGAAGGTGCTGTCGTGACGGGCAATCCTACCGTGAACATCAATGAGGTCGTGGGAGCGAACGCAAATACTACTTCCTCTTTCGCAGGTTCTACAAGGAAACTCCTTGATGGCACTACTGTCACTCTGCCTGTTCATACTGCTGGCGAGATTGGAGCAATTGGAACTGTCTTTGGTGGAGGCAACGCTGCAGCCGTGAATGGTAATACGAATGTAAATATAGGCAAAGAATCAACCATCACGTACGTATCGGTCGATGAATCTTCGGAGCCTATCCCTGTCGTCGGTGTTGATATCCGCGGCAATGTGTATGGTGGTGGCAATGCCGCCGATGTCACTGGGTCTACTAACGTAGTGATTGGACAATAAAATAAAAGATGCATCAGTTCGTTCACTAGGAAAACAGAAAGATTCATATCAAATCACGGCATAACCAATCTTGGCCAAAACTGGTTATTCTTCGACAGAAGCATGACCTTTCTTGGCCAAGATTGGTTATTCTTCTGTGGGAGTATGACCATTCTAGGCCAACTTTGGGTATGCCGCGATTGGATAAAGTACTCTGACGGCCGACAGAGTGCTTGCTCCTTTTGGAGCATAACCTTTCTTGGCCAGGATTGGGTATGCCGCGTTCGTCGCATGACCATTTTTGGCCAGGATTGGGTATTCTTCGTTCGGCACATACCCTTTCTTGGCCAAGATTGGGTATGCCGCGATTGGATAAAGTACTCTGACGGCCGAGAGAGTACTTGCTCCCGTTGGAGCATAACCATTCTTGGCCAGGATTGGTTATTCTTCGCTCACCGCATACCCTTTTTTGGCCAAGATTGGTTATTCTCCGTTCGCACCATAACCATTCTTGGCCAGGATTGGTCATGCCTCCGTTTGAGATAGATTATTTCTCATTCCAAATAATCTCTATAAGCTCAAAAATGCAAAGTCCACTTAAAAAACGCTTGCATTTCGTCGGGGAAAACATGCATTTCGTCGTTATCTCATTTTTCTTTTCAAGAAAACTTGATTATTATTTGGAAAATAATTCATGAATCATTATCTTTGTTGCATCAGAACAAAACATAAAATAATCATCAAAATACCAGGAGCTATGAAAAAAACGACAATTCTACTCTCGATAACAATCGCTTTAATATGTTCCATTGGTTTTGGAATTTACTCTCATTGCTATTCATCTCGTCCTTCAATATCGTCTAAGAACGATAAAGCAATTCCGAATGATTCAGATAAAGATCAAGATGCAATCATCCAATATAATATTTTGTATAAAAGCAAGTCTCGTTTTCAGTTTGAAAACATTGAATTTGAGGACACAAAATTGATTCCATTCTTGTTAAATAAAAAAGACAAAGAAATAGAAGATTTCGTGTACCCTAAGACTTACTCCGAATTGGGATCTTTCAAAAGGAAAGAACGTATGCCGACTGATATCTTCAAGGTATTTGCCAACTTTGATATTGTCAACGGATGGTCTGAATATATGAAAGAATTCTATCCTTCGAAAGAGGAAATGATCAAGAATATTATAGAAGGATATTCCTTGTATTATTGTGGACAAGTAAAACTATCCCAGACGTTTGATAGTTTCTTGTTTATGACAACATTTGGGAAAGATAGAGATAGTTCTTGGGTAGATTATTATATTAACAGGGATGTTTATCTTGTTAATATGTCAGAGAATAAGATAACGTCTATCGCTCTATTATTCTACTATTATGGAGGGGGCGACGATGGTGTTTCTATGGGTGCTTATACATATAAAGATAAGCACAATAATTTCTATAGGCACTCAAAAACTCTATCGTCTGACGTTATTATCCCAGATGAGGTCAAAAAAGCAGAAGGTATTAACGACGATGATGAAACCATATTTAAATTCAAATTTGGCAAAACCGGACATATAGTCGTACTGTAAATATTTTTTTGCCAATGATGGCGAACTTTTCGAAATAATTTGTATCTTTGTACCAAAGAATGAAAAAAAAAAACAATTTAAAAATTCTAAGCATGCTATCAAGTTATATCTCGTCAATCAAGAAGACTGTTTCCGACAAAAACTATTGGCTGTTAATATTGGCTTCAATCAGTGCTGGCATTCTCACCTATTTAATCGCTACCGCAATTTGGTTCGGAATTGCGCACAATAACTGGCTCGAATTCCCCCAAATTGGGTTAGCTTGTATTGTTCACTTTGTTTTGGGTACAATGATAGCGACTCCATTCATAAAAACGAAGAAATCGTCCGCTTTTTCAAAGCTCTACATCGCCATAGCCATTTCGTTCATCGTCATTACATTGGCTACTAACAATATATCGTCGGGTAATGATAGAGACTGGATATTATTGTTTACTATCGGGTGGTGCATTATCACGGTATTACCTGTCTATATCATTTGTTATTTTGCGAAGAAGTTGCTAAAATAACTCGAAACACAAATGCAAAACTCATAGTTATTGACCCCATTCGACTGTATTACTATAGGTAGAATACCAACCTGTGGAGATCTCGAACACAATAGAATTATGAAAGGGAAAAGGGGAAAAACTGAAGCAAAAGGAAAATAAAGAAGATCGATGCAAAAAAACAGGGCATTTTGTACCATCGTATTGAAAAAACACGTATCTTTGCCCTGCATTTTGACACATGCCCCTTTGACACACTATGAAGCAGAAACCACTCATCCTCCTTATCATCGTTGCCCTATTGGCTATAGGTTACATTGCCGTGCAGGTTCTGACGCGTAGTACGACGCCACGGCGCGTACTTTTCGACAGCGACTGGTACTTCATCGAAGGGTCCCACCCCGAGGCAATAAACTACAATGCAAGTCATTACGACACGTTGGGTTGGCAGCGTATCTCGTTGCCCCATGACTTTGCAGCCCTCCCACGCGACCGACGAATCAATAATGTGCCCGACACAATGCAGGTCATCGGGCCTTTTGCACAGACATCTCCGGGCAAGGCATCGACAGGATGGACACTGGGTGGAGAAGGTTGGTACGTCAAGAAACTTCAGCTTCAGAACCAACGCTATAGCATCAACAGCAACCAGCGTGTAGAACTCTATTTCGAAGGAGCATACAACCAGACTCGCCTTTGGGTGAATGGTCAGGAAGTGGGCAGCAACATGTACGGCTACTCCACCTTCCGCTTCGACATCACCGACTATCTGCTTCGCGATGCGGAAGGTCATTTCAATGGAGAAACAGACAACTTCATCACCGTACAGGTCGTCAACGAGGGACGAAACTCGCGCTGGTATGCCGGTGCCGGCATCTATCGACACGTCTGGCTCATCATCACCGATCCCCTGAAACTCGATACGTGGCAAACCTTTGTCCATACCACCGGCATCAGCGGTATCAGTCCCGACTATCAGATGGCTGAGGAAGCTGAAATCGATGTCACTGCCAACATCGCCAACTACATGCCCGAAGAAATGCTGGGCGAAGAGATGATACGCTACTCCATCGAACTCATTGCCCCCGACGGAAACACCATCGTGGCTCAAGCCGAAGATATGGTGGTAGCCGAAGGCAATGCAGCATCCTTCGAGAAGAAACTCAAAGTGCAGAATGTCTATCTCTGGAGCTGTGATCATCCCGTCCTCTATACCTTGCGCATCGCAGCACGCCATGGCGCCAATGCCGACGAAATCAAGATTCCCTTCGGCATACGCACCATCGAATTCTCTGCCGACAATGGTTTTCTGCTCAATGGTCGCAAGACACTGCTACGTGGAGCCTGTGTGCATCACGACAACGGTCTGCTGGGAGCCCGCGCATACGACCGTGCAGAACAACGAAAGGTGGAATTGCTCAAGCAGGCAGGTTTCAACGCCATCCGTGGCAGCCACAACCCGATGTCCGAATCGCTGATGAACGAATGCGACCGACAGGGCATGCTCGTCATCGACGAGGCTTTCGACATGTGGCACCGCACGAAGAACAAGCAGGATTATCATCTCTACTTCGACAGCCTTTCGACCCACGACATGCAGAGCCTCGTGCGTCGCGACCGCAATCATCCATCGGTCATCATGTACTCCATCGGCAACGAGATACCCGAGCGCGCTGACTCGCTCGGCATCGTCATCGCGGCCCGTCTGCGTGCTGCCATCCTCGACCTAGACCATACGCGTCCTGTCACTATGGGCATCAACTCCATCTGGAACAAGGATCGCACCGCTCGTCTCTCCATCGAGCCTGCCACCCGTTCGCTCGACGTGTCGGGCTACAATTATCGCGTCTGGAACTATGAGCCCGAGCATCGTGAGGCACCTCGTCGCGTGATGTACGGCTCCGAAACGGTGGTCTGCGAACTTGCCTCCGACTGGCGTCGATGCGAAGACCTGCCATGGGTTATCGGCGACTTCATCTGGACCGGTATGGACTACATCGGCGAAGCCGGCATCGCCAACTGCCTCACCAAGGACGCACAGGAGAACGTCCATTTCTTCATGCCCTGGCCTTGGTTCAACGGATGGTGCGGCGATCTGGACCTCATCGGGCAACGCAAGCCGCAAAGCTACTACCACGATGTGGTGTGCGGTGACTATCCTTTGGCCATCAACGTGGAACCTTCGCGCAAGGGTGGTGAACGTCCCAGTATCAGCTATTGGGGCTGGATGGACGAAGAACACCAATGGTATCAACCCGGCTGCGAAGGCGACAGTGTGCGCGTCAATGTCTATAGCCGCGACTCCCTTGTCTCTCTCTTCCTCGGCGATAGTCTCGTAGCTGAAGTGGCCATCAACGATACCACCTATATGGGACATGCCATGGTGAAGTACCAGCCAGGCAAGCTTCACGCTCGCAACCATAACAAGGCAAACCTTGTGCGCAGCGACTCCGCCCACTATTCTCACAGCAGCCATCACGGACTCTCTCCCGCCACACTCATCACTCCAGGGCGTCCCGTCGAACTACGACTCACACCCAGTAGGACCACGCTCAAGGCCGACGGGCAGGACCTCTGCTACGTGCTCATCGAACTCGTCGACAGTCAAGGTCGTCTTGTCCCCGAGACGGGAAGACGCATCAACCTCCAACCTTCGCCCGCCCAGCAACTGGTAGGCAGTGGAAACGCCCAGCCCGATGATATGGAGTCGTTCGGAAGCCTCACTCCTCGACTGTTCCGCGGACAGGCCATGGCAATACTAAAGGCCACCGAAACCCCTGGCAATTCGTTGCTGAAGGTGTCATCTGACGGGCTTAAGGACCAATCTATCACAATAATTTGCCAATAAATTTGGACATCTCGCAGTTTTTGATTATATTTGCGCCCGTAATTGTAATGTTTTGAATGAAAAATATCCGCAACTTCTGTATCATCGCACACATTGACCACGGCAAATCCACCCTGGCAGATCGTCTGCTGGAGTGCACGAAGACTGTGGCCGAGCGTGACATGCAGGCGCAGATTCTCGACAATATGGATCTGGAGCGCGAACGTGGCATCACTATCAAGAGCCACGCCATCCAGATGGACTACAACTATGAGCCACGCAACGTAGATGACCCGCTGCGCATCGGCAAGCCTGCACCCGCCGGCAAATATATCCTCAACCTCATCGACACTCCTGGTCACGTTGACTTCAGCTACGAAGTAAGCCGTTCCATTGCCGCCTGCGAAGGCGCACTGCTCATTGTCGATGGAACGCAGGGCATCCAGGCACAGACCATCTCGAACCTCTATATGGCCATCGACCACAACCTCGAGATCATCCCCGTGATCAACAAGTGTGACCTCGACAGCGCCATGCCCGAACTCGTGGAAGATGAAATTGTGGAACTCCTCGGCTGCGACCGCGACGAGATACTGCGCGCTTCTGGCAAAACAGGAATGGGTGTTCCCGAAATCCTGGAGGCCATCGTTGAGCGCATCCCCGCTCCCACCGGTGATCCCGATGCTCCACTGCAGGCACTCATCTTCGACTCGGTCTATAATAGCTACAAAGGTGTCATCGGCTACTTCAAGGTTGTCAATGGTTCGATCCGCAAGGGCGACAAGGTGAAGTTTGTGAGCACCGACCGCGAGTATGATGCCGACGAAGTGGGCATCCTGCGCATGGACATGGAACCACGTGCCGAGGTTGGTTGTGGCGATGTAGGCTACATCTGCTCAGGCATCAAGACATCGACCGAGGTACGTGTGGGCGACACCATCACCCACGTCAAGCGTCCGTGCGATGCAGCTATCGAAGGTTTCGAGGAAGTCAAGCCAATGGTCTTCGCCGGTGTCTATCCCATCGATCCCGAAGATTACGAGGACCTGCGTTCCTCGCTCGAAAAACTGCAACTCAACGATGCTTCGCTGTCGTTTGTGCCCGAATCGTCACTGGCGCTTGGCTTCGGCTTCCGCTGCGGCTTCTTAGGTCTACTCCATATGGAAATCATCCAGGAGCGACTGGGTCGTGAATTCGATATGGACGTCATCACCACCGTGCCCAACGTTTCCTACAAGGTCTTCGACAAGCACGGCGTAGAGACCGAAATTCACAATCCTTCGGGTATGCCTGACCTGATGCTCATCGAGCACATCGAGGAGCCATATATCCGCGCCACCATCATCACGCAGACCGACTTCATCGGAGGCATTATGAAACTCTGCCTCGACAAGCGTGGCGTGCTGGTCGAGCAAAAGTATATATCGGGCAACCGTGTGGAGATCTATTTCGACCTACCTCTCGGCGAAATTGTCATCGATTTCTACGACAAGCTCAAGTCCATCTCGAAGGGCTATGCTTCGTTCGACTACTACATCCACGACTACCGGCCTTCGAAACTCGTCAAGCTTGACATCCTACTCAACGGTGAGCAAGTCGATGCACTTTCGACGCTTACCCACGTAGATAACGCCGTGCCTTTCGGACGACGCATGTGCGAGAAGCTCAAGGAACTCATTCCACGCCAGCAGTTCGACGTGGCCGTGCAGGCAGCCATCGGTGCAAAGATCATTGCACGTGAGACCATCAAACAGGTGCGCAAGGATGTGACGGCCAAGTGCTACGGAGGCGACGTGAGTCGCAAGCGCAAGCTGCTCGAAGCCCAGAAGCGCGGCAAGAAGCGTATGAAACAGATTGGACGAGTCGAAGTGCCACAGACCGCCTTCCTCGCTGTTCTCAAGCTTGATTAAGACAAATCACTTTACACATAAAATATTTTTATACTATGATTCCCGGCTACATGCTTATCCCGTTTGTGGTAATGCTGCTCTGTATTGCCATCCTTCCGCTCACCAGGCTGGAGGAGTGGTGGGAGCACAACCTCCACAAGCTGTACGTCTCGCTGATCTTAGGCGTACCTGTTGCCATTTGGCTCATCGCCAATGGCATGAGCCACGAGCTTGAGCATCAGATGATCTACGACTACGTGCCGTTCATCCTCCTGCTTATGGCCCTCTTTGTCACCACTGGTGGCATCTGCATCAAGGGTGACCTCGTTGCTACCCCTACCACCAACACCATCATTTTAGCCATCGGCTTTGTGCTGGCATCATTTATGGGCACCACGGGTGCCGCCATGCTTCTGATCCGTCTGCTCATCCAGACCATTTCGGAACGCAAGTACAAGGCGCACACCATCCTGTTCTTCATCGCCATCGTGGCCAACTGTGGTGGTCTGCTCACCCCACTTGGCGACCCGCCGCTCTTCCTGCTCTTCCTGAAGGGTGCTGAATTCACATGGTTCCTTAACCTCATTCCCGAATGGGCACTCTGCGGAATTTTGCTTCTCATCACCTACTACATTGTAGATAGTCACTACTACAAGAAGGAACCGCCAGAAAATATTGAAGCCGACAACACCAACGTGCATAAGCTTGCCTTGGGTGGCAAGATCAACATCCTGTGGTTGCTCTGCGTCGTATGCTCCACCATGTTCATCAACGCCAAGTACATCCCTGCAATGGCCAATGAGCATGCCCCATTCTATATCAAGCTCCTGCGCGAATGGGTATTCATTCTCATCATCATCCTTTCGATGGTGACCACCAAGAAATCGACTCGTATCGCCAACCACTACTCGTGGGTACCAATTATGGAGGTAGCTTGTGTCTTCGTCGGCATCTTCGCCACCATGACCCCTGCCCTGATGTTCCTCCACGACATGAAGGATACCATCCAGCATGTGCTCGCACAGCCCTGGCAGTATCTCTATTGCACTGGTTCACTCTCTGCATTCCTCGACAATGCGCCGACAGCCCTCGTCTTCAACTCGATGGCTCCCGAGAATGCCACTATCGCTGGTCTTGCTGCCGAGCCATTCCTTAAGGCTATCTCCGTAGGTGCCGTATTCTTTGGCGCTCTCACCTACATCGGTAATGGCCCGAACTTTATGGTGAAGTCGATTGCCGAACAGAGCGGCATCAAGATGCCATCATTCTTCGGCTACATGTTCAAGTTCTCGCTCATCATCTGCCTCCCCATCTACATCATCGTGCAGCTCATCTGCATCTGATAAGCACGAGGTTTCAAGATAAGCAAAAAAATCACCCGGCCTTCCTTTGGAAAGTCGGGTGACTTATTTTATCAACCTTTCAGAACCTCTCTGAACCTTTCAGAACCTCTCTGAACCCCTCAGAGCCCTTCCCTTAGATTCCACGATTTCTCGAAAGCGATGTCCGAAGAATAGACGCCCTTGACGGTGAGGACTGGGTTGTACGATTCTCCCTTGAGGAGTACACGCACTTGGGTAGCACTAAGCGATTCGATGATGAATCCGTCTTGTATCGACCAGCTGCAATCCTTCACATTGTCGGGATGCTCGATCAAGAACAACTGCGAATCGGAAAAACTATGCTGCAAAGCCACAGGCCGCCCAATCATCTCATTGACGAAGAACGTGTTCATCAGCTTGAAGAACTCCTCATGCAGTTCATTCAATTCTCCCGTGTCTTCATTGCACACCAACGTGTGCTTGTGGATATTGTAGGAATGCAGTTCCGAAAGTTTGCCAATCTTTTTGGCCTCAGCATCTACACAAGATGAACCATAAACCTCGGGCATCACCTTCTTGGCCAGATAGCTACCTGCCCAACTGCCACCTGGCATTTCCCTGAGCAATTCCTTCACAAAAGGTTCAAAGGGGATACCCTCGCCATAAGGAACCACCGGGTCGTATGCCCCATGAAATGAGATGACGGATGTAGGCGAAGACTTCAGAATCTCGGGATCGAGCACAGCACCCCACATATTACCGACAGAACGTATGGTGAAAGGCTCGTCATAGGCAGGAGTGACCTGGATGGAGGAAAGCGATCCCAGTTTGGCGGCAACCTCCTTCATCGACTCGGGGATATTCGAATCGTTAAGGAAAGCCGTATTCAAAGCCACAATAGCCCCTGCACTGCATCCTGCCAGGAAAATCTTATCAGGATCGATACGATAAGTTACACGATGTGACAGCAAGTAGCGGATGGCAGCATTAACATCCTGCAGGGCTCTATAGGCAGCTTCCGAAATAGAGACCGAGAAAAGATTGAATCCCAAACGGTAATTGACGGAAACAGCGACGTATCCGCATGAGGCAAATCGCTCACACCATCGGCTCGACGCCTCGTCTGCCTTATCGCCTGCGAAGAATGCGCCTTCGTGAATCATAACAAGCAGAGGGCGCAGGTGATTTCCTTCGTCATCGGGTGCGTAGACATCGAAACGAAGCGATTGCTCTCCCTGCTCATTCCCCAGAAGATCCTCCAGTTTATCCATCACTATCTTGGCATAGTTGCCAGAGTTGTCGTAGGGATGGGAAGTCCAGTAACCAGTAGCTCTGCCATACTCCACCTCGCGGGTCGTGGATATCTTAAAATGCGGTTGCAAGTAATCCACACCATCGGCAATGACGTGTGAAGCAGGATTGGAATAGCGTGTCAACGTGCAACGCGTACTCTCCAACTCCTCCCCTTTCACGTAAGTTTTGCCAAACCTCTTCGAAATCTCCACTCGATGCTCTTCGGCATAGAGTTTTCCCCTATCGATATAGAGTAAGCCGTGGCTCCCGATTCCATCGGGAACAAAATAACCCGTGAAACCCTCAGTCTGGCAAACCTGAATATCATTGCGCACAAATTGGGGATGCTCGCTGCACGAAGCGAACAGCAACAGCACAAAGAGAAGCGGCAAATAGATTCGATACATATTATATAGTATAATGCGGAAAGATGCGCGGCAAAGGTAGTCAAAAAAACTGGAAACAACAAATCTTCACACTATTTTTTTGCCTTTCTCTTGCATGATTGCCCAAAATCTCTTATCTTTGCACCCGTAATCAACCTTAATTCAAACTTATGGAAAGAATCGTATTCTTTGGAGCCAAGTCGTACGACCGCGAATCGTTCGATAAAGTCAACGAAAAGTTCGGCTTCGAGCTGAAGTACTTCAAGGCGCACCCCACCCTTGACAATGTGTCACTTACCCAAGGCGCGACAGCCGTATGCGTCTTCGTCAACGACCCTGTGAATGCAGACATCGTCCGTGCCATGGCCGACCATGGCGTCAAACTGATTGCCCTGCGCTGTGCAGGCTACAATAACGTCGATCTGCAGGCAGCTGCCGAAGTGGGCATTCGCGTGGTACGCGTGCCAGCTTATTCACCCCATGCTATTGCCGAATATGCGCTTGCGCTGATGCTTGCCGCCGACCGTCACATCCCTCGTGCCGTGACCCGCACCCGCGATGGCAACTTCTCGCTGCAAGGTCTGCTTGGCTTCGATCTTTATGGCAAGACACTCGGCGTGATTGGTACCGGAAAAATTGCCAAGGTCCTGGTCCGTATGCTTTCGGGCTTCGGCATGACCATCCTAGGCTATGATCCCTATCCCGACGAGGAATTTGCGCTGGTCAATGCGATGCAATATGTTTCGCTCGACGAACTCTTCCAGCGCTCCGACATCATCACCCTCCATTGCCCGCTCACTCCTGAGACACGCTATGTGATCAATGCCGAAAGCATTACCAAGATGAAGGACGGCGTGATGATCGTCAACACAGGACGTGGACAGCTCATCGACACCAATGCCCTCATCGAAGGCCTCAAGTCGAGGAAGATCGGATCAGCCGCCCTCGATGTCTACGAAGAGGAAGGCAACTACTTCTACGAGGATACTTCAGATGCCGTCATCGTTGATGATACCCTTGCCCGCCTCCTTTCGTTCAACAACGTCTACGTGACCAGCCACCAGGCATTCTTCACACGTGAGGCCCTCCACAACATCGCCAACACGACGCTACGGAACATCAAAGACTTCGTCGAAGGCAAATCGCTCATCAACGAAGTCAAGGCGACTGATTAAGAAACCAAACTAACTTTTTGAAGCAAATGTCCAAAGGAGCATTTGCTTCTTTTCTCCCTTTATCAGTTTATCCAGATAATTCATTCCCCTTGTGGAAACCGTGATGCAGCCTAAGCAACACTTAGGCTGTAGCGGTATGTATTCACGCCAGCAATTATTATCTACCCACTTGGCACGATGAATCATCAACCCACGGCCATAGGCGGTCTTGTTAGCCACATCGAGCCCCTTGATTCGATAGCCTCTCTTGTTTCGACTACCATGTTCCTTGGTCACGGCAAAATGACCGAGGGAAGAACATTTGCTGCCCGGCAGGTTGCTGAAGACGGGCTTCTCGTCGGTACTTCCCTTGCCGGGACCGTGCATCGTGTAGGTGCTATACACAACCTTCTCCTTTTCGAATGACCAAACAAACACCCTTGGTGTACCACTGGGAATGCTGTAATCGACGAAGATGCAGTAACGGTCGTTCAGGTTCCTAACCTTCGCATAATCCTTTGCTTCAACAGCGCACTTAGAAAGATACTCCGAATAATCACCATCCAGTTGAGCAGTCGGGCCTTGACAAACATAGTACTTGTAGCCCCAAAAACCAAAAATGCCAATAACGGCGGCTAAAACCACTCCAATCAAAATCTTTATTGCTTTCATACCATTTATGTTTTATCCATATAAATGTGCAAAAAAGATGCGAAGGTAAACTACTATACAACAATAAAACACAAAAGACAGGAACATCTTCACAGATCCACCTGTCACAATGTGTTCAATAAATATTACTAATATTACAATGAAGGGGCAGGCGCAATTCTTCGCAGAGTTCACCTGCCCATATTCTATTTAAACAAAAACCTTGAAAACAATAGTTATGCTATAGTTATACAATCCTTTCCTTGATATCAAAGTCTTGCTTCAGGCACGATCTGGCCATCGAGCAGGTTGATGATGCGCTGGGCAAAGCCGGCATCGCGCTGCGAGTGGGTGACCATAACGATGGTAGTGCCCTCGTTGTTGAGCTGGGTGAGCAACTGCATCACTTCCAAACCATTCTTCGAGTCAAGGTTACCCGTAGGTTCGTCGGCGAGGATGAGCTTGGGATTCATCACCACGGCACGGGCAATGGCAACACGCTGCTGCTGACCGCCCGAGAGCTGCTGGGGATAGTGCTTGGCACGATGGCTCAGTTCGAGGCGACGAAGGATTTCTACCACACGCTCGCGACGCTCCTTCTGCGGCACACCAATATACTTCAGGGGCAGTTCGATGTTCTCCTCGACGTTCAACTCGTCGATGAGGTTGAAGCTCTGGAACACGAAGCCGATCTTGCCCTTGCGCACAGAGGTGCGCTGGCTTTCCTTCAGGTGTCCCACCTCCTCGCCATCGAGGATGTAGCTGCCCGAAGTGGGATTGTCGAGCAGGCCCATGATGTTGAGCAGCGTCGATTTGCCGCAGCCGCTTGGTCCCATGATGGCCACGAACTCACCTTGTTCTACACTCAGACATACGCCATCGAGGGCGACAGTCTCCACTTCTTCCGTGCGGAAGATCTTTGTCAGATTCTCAATCTTGATCATATCGTATATCAATTAACGATTAATAATTTACAATTAATAATTTACAATTAATAATTAACAAATAACAATTGTTTGCTTGACCCACTCTCTACAGGCGAAAGTGATCTTATTCGGTCTTGATGCTATTGATAGGATTCTCGGTGGCTGCACGCCAACCTTGGAGGGCTGCAGTGAGAAGAGTGACCAGGCCAACAAGGACCAATGCCAATGGGAACAGCCACCAATGAATAATGGTGCGCTCTGTAAAATTCTCGAGCCATTGGCTGCCCATATACCAGGCCAAAGGCACTGCAATGACAAAGGCTATGAGAAGGATTTGTGCATAACGACTTGTCAACAATCTCACAATCTGTTCCTCGGAGGAACCGAAGACCTTGCGGATACCAATCTCCTTGCGACGATATTCCGTCTCGAACATTGTCAGGCAGAACACGCCGATGAGTGTGATGATGAGACAAATGATGCTGAAGACAATTACCTGGCGAATGAAGCGGAACTCATCCTGATAGAGTCTCTCCATCTCCTCGTCGAGAAAATGAACCTCCACGGCGCTTCCATCCCCCATCTCAGAGAGTTTGTCCTGTATCTGTCTGCGCAAGGCTAGCTTGTCAGTCTGAGGGGCAAGGCGCACATTGAGCATACCTAATCGATCGCCCCAATCGGCATAACGTTCACCCATGATGACAAAGGCCACAGGATCAGTCTCACGGTCCTGATGGATACTGGCATAGCGCACATTCTCGCATACTCCGACCACCGGCAGATCGCCATCGATCAGTTCTTTATCCATTTCGACCCAGGTCCAACGTTTGCGTGCTGCCTCATTGATGATATAGCAGTCGCTGTCATGTTCGTTGAAATCCCTGCCCTCAACGACTTTGATGCCCATGGTACGCAGGTAGTGCCAATCGACGGGCATACTAGTGAACGAAACACTCTTGTCGCCTTTAGCTCGGCCCCAACCCATATATCCGGTCGAACTGCCCAACGCGAAAGCTGAATAACTGACGTCCTCCACGCCTCCCATACCGAGTAGTTCGGTACGGATGGCATCCTTCTTCTTGAGCAATTCCTGCGTAAGTGTGGCATAGCAGAGCTCGTCCTTGTCAAAACCATAGTCCGAATGGTAGATGAAGCGGCTTTGGAGCATAAGGATGCCGATATAGGTGACGAGCACTAGACTGATGGTAATCTGCAGACCCACCAGCAGGGTGCGCAATCGTCGTCCACGTGGGGTCAGGCCAAAAGCACCCTTCAATGCCATGGCGGGCTGGAACGAAGTGACGAACCATGCAGGATAGGCTCCCGCGACCACGCCTATAGCCAGAGCGACCAATGCTGTCAATCCAAGGAGCGGCAGATGATCCTGCAGCTTGATGCTACCCTGTACCAGCGTAGTGATGGCTGTCCATTGGGTGAGCATATAGACGATGAACATACCAAGCAGAAAAGCCAGGAGGGCAATAACCACAGTTTCTCCAATGAGGCCCAGCCGCAGACTCGTCAGTGAGCTGCCCAGCACACGGCGTGTATTGACTCCCTTCACACGCATCGGACTCTCGGCCAAAGTGAAGTTGAGGAAGTTGATGGCAGCCACCAGCACGACAAGGATGCATGCCCATATCAGGATGAGGTGCACGGTACGATTGCCTCGGTCTCCGCCATCCGTACCCGAGAAGTAGGTCTCGGTGAGAGGAGTGACGCGGAAGTTGTGCTGGCCAAGCATACTGTCCAACTGTTGGTCCATCGCGGCACGTTCCTCAGGAGTGGCATTGTTAAACTCTTCGGCATTCTCCGACAAAATCTTTTGGCGAAATATCGACTTAACTTTATCACAGAACTCCTTTCTGAAGGCATCCACATCGGCCGTCTCATGGAGTCGCAGATAGCCCTTGTAGCTCCACTCGCTGAAGTCGTGCTGGCTGTCCTCGCCCAATGACGAATAGATCATATTACCCACACAGCAGTTGTCGGGGAAGTCCTGATAGACGCCGATTATCTGCAGGCTGTCCTTGCCAGTCCAAAGATAGTGTCCGGCCGCCATCGTGGTACCCAGGAAGCGCTGGGCCAATGAGGCAGGGATGATGACCCCCTGGTCGGTATCATCCTTCCAGTTTAATTTGCCATCGAGGCAAACGGCACCGAATGGCTCCAATGAGGTTTCTTTGTGCGTCCTGCTCCAATCGCAGTTCACTGAAGTTGAACCCATATAGAATTCGGACTTGCTGTCCCAATAATGGAACATGGTCCCCGACTCAACCTCGGGCATTTCCATCATCACCTCGAGCAGAGGCACGCAGCAGTTGGTATTCCACGGCGCCCCGTTCATCATCGCCTCCACGCGCATAATCCGTTCTGCATGCGGGATGCCACGATTGTAGCTGGCACTGTACTCCACCTGCGTCATGAACAGAAAGAGAGCGGCAAATGCCACGGCCAGTCCTGCGAGGTTCAACAGTGTAGCCGTCTTGAATCGGCGAGCCATATACAATATGTTTCTGAATACGTCCATTGTTTATTTCTTTTTTCTGCCACAAAGATACGCCAAATAATTCATTCGTCCAAGGCTTTTCTCATTCGCAAAACACGTTTGTCAAAAATTTATACATTATTGTGTCTAAAAAATTGACACCTTATTCTGTCTTGATGCTATTGACCGGATTCTCGGTGGCTGCACGCCAACCTTGGAGGGCTGCGGTGAGGATATTGACCGCCAGAACGATGAGGAGGGAGATCACGAGCGGAAGGGTTTCCATTTGGAGACTCAGTCCTGAGATGCTGCCCACCTTGGGAGCCAACCAATAGGCCAATGGGATGGCAAAGACAGCTGCCACAAGCGACTGGATGGCAACGGTGCGAAGCAGTTGCAGGGTGATACTACCTACCTCGGCTCCGAAGACACGACGCACGGCAATCTCTCGCCGGCGTTGGCTGACGAAGTAACTGTTCATAGCCATCAATCCAAGGATGGCGATGAGCAGGGCCACAATGGTGAAAACGCTCAGCACACGCAGGAAACGCTCATATTCCTCGAACCAATTGCGATGCAGATCATTGAGTGCATGTATTTCCAGACCTTCATGACCCGTCATTTCGCTGATCAGACTCTTCATCCTCGCCTCGACCTTCTTGCGGTCGCCGTGATACTTGACGAGAACCTGGCGCGGCCTGCCATAATTCTGACTGACATAGCCCTGGCTGTCATCGACATATTCATCCGTTCGGAAGATAATATAAGGAGTAGGATTCTCCTCTTCCGACATCACGTTCTGATAGACCAGGTCGGGATAAAGGGCTCCCACTTCAAAGTTTATGGTTCCGTTGGCAGTTGTGATTATCTTGTCGTCATCACGTTTACCGAATTGCCTCAGCAACTGGTGGTTCACACCCATACCACTTTCGCCATAGGTTTTCTCGGGATGGATATTGAGGATGTTGAAGAAACAACTATCACCCATAAGCAGGCGAATGCTGACTACTGCGCCTTCGTCCGACGAGACGGTCTGGTTCTCGAGAAATTCGATAGGTGTACCATATCCATACCCCACTGTCTCTACTTCAGGAAGGCTCAGCAAACGGTCGCGCAACGTCTGACGCTGGCTTTGATTGAGGCCAGAAATACCTCCCCAGGACTCCAGAATTCCCTCGATGTCATAGCCCAGGGGCTGGCTCATGCGTTGACGAAGACTGCTGCCAAGCAGGAGCGTTACGGTGAGCAGGACGACAGCGAAGACGGCCTGCAGCACCATGAGCACATGGCTCCAACGCTGACGTGCACGACGGCGGAACGTGCCACGCACGATGTCGATAGGCTGATAGCCACTGAGCACCGATGCCGGGACGAAACCGGCCAGAATGCCCGTACCGCAGACGGCAAGCAGAAAGATGACGACTGCGACAACACCAGTATCCTTCAGCAGATCCAAGGGACAGTTTGCCAATTCGATGGCCTTGTCCTGAAAGACGAGAGCAATCAGATAGGCGATGGCGAAAGCGACTGCCGTGAAGAGTATGCTTTCGCCAATGAGTTTCGAGAACACCTGCAGACGGGAAAGACCCAACAGACGACGGGTGGCCATCTCCTTCGAGCGATCGGTTGTGAGCGAGACGCTCAGATTGACGTAGTTGAAGAGGGCAAACACCAGGACGAGCAGTGCCACAATCACATAGAGGCGAGCCATGTCGCGACTTCCATGATTGATGTCATCCTCCATCAGCGAGCAGCCCTTGGCATCGTAGTAGAGGGTGGAGAGCGGTGTGAGCGTAACCTCTTTCACTGCCTCCATCTGATAGATCCAGAAGAAGGACTTCAGATAGTCGCGCATCTCATCGGTCTTGCTCTTCAAGTCACTGCCTTCGCGTGCCATCAGGAAAAGCACGCAACTGGCGGCGTTGTTCATGCTTTCAACATAAGCCGAATAATGGATGTGGCGCAGATTCTCTACATTGACCACACATTCATAACCCGAAGGAATGATGGAACGGTCGAAGTCTTCCATCACACCGCTGACGGTGAAGGTCATACGTTTTTCTGGATCTTCGGCATAGGTATAAGCGAGTTGAAGTTCCTTGCCCACGGGCTCCTCATCGGGCCAGCAGCGCTGAGCAAAAGCACGGCTCACCACAATCTGGTTGGGAGCTTCGAGCACCTTATGCTTGTCACCCGTGAGCAACTTGTAGTCGAAGAATTCGAAGAAGTTGGGACCAGCCACGAGCATCTTTGTATCGACATCCTGCCCACGCAGATTGAATGTTGTGCTGTAGCCCGCCATGGAACACCAGCCCTCAATCTCGGGGAATCGATCCTGCAAACGCTGACCGATGCGGAAGTTCGACATCATGAAGCGCTCGTTGCCCAGAACATAAGTGCGGTCTCCACGCGTCTGGTAATCCTCGACCGACGTCTGTCGGTAAATCAAGTCGCCCAAGAGCAACAGGAACGCCATCGACAAGCAAAGGCCAACGATATTGATGATGGTAAACAGCCGATGACGGCTCAGAAACTTCAGATAACTTTTCATTGTTCTAATGCGGAAATTCTTTATTTACGTTGCAAAGATACATCAAAATAACTCATCCTCCAAGAGCTATTAATACCACGGGGTGCGAATGTCAAAAATTTATACAGCATTGTGTCTAAAAATTAGACACTGCAAGGCTTATTCTTTCAGCGAAAGGAATGAAAACAAGAAATCAAATGCCAGCTATTCATAAAAATGACAAAACGGGCGAAAACTATCCAAAAACTGGTAGTTTTCGCCCGAATCACATCATATTATCATTACTTTGGCATCACATTGTCGCAAGCAGATAGGGATCGAAGGAAGGCTGACTGGTTACTGATACCTGCCATGCCAACTGGTAGGATTTTGCATAGTGATTGCGGTGATAACAGCTGACGTTATAAGCTGTATTATCGGGCATCAGCGTGTAGGTCATCATTTCGTTGGCAGGGTCGAAGCTTGTAGTATTCTGGTTCCAACGGCTATACTCCACGGTGTAGAGATCGTCGGAGAGTGTGAATTGTAGTTGTCCAACACACTGCCATCCTTCGTTTTGCCAAACATACTTTGTACGGCTGAGCAACATACCATCGGCAGCATAATCATATTCATAACGGCACGAGGGTTTCAGATCGATATCGCCATTCTGGCGCACAGTCTTGTTGAAGACATTCATTGTGGTGATGTAGTCGTTGTCGTCACACTCCACATTGTAGGCGAACTTGCTGTCACTGGCGGAAGCAGCCGACAGATAGGCGTTGTTCACGATCTCAGAGGTAATCACTTGTGCAGTCGAAGTCATAGCTGCGAGGCACATCATTGCGGAAAGAACTAGAGTTTTCATAATAGTATTTTTTAATAGTTTGTTTTTTGCCTATTTGACGAACAGAATGAACTTTTTACTACAGCACTTGAGATTATTTTAATATTTTTTCACAATGCAATGTAGTGCATTTCGTATTTTGAAACCTTGTCTCTATCATTTCCTGTTCTCGCTGCAAAGGTACAACTCTTTCCTATTCTACGCAAGGTTTTTCATGTGCCCTAAAGCGGTTTGTCTAATTATTTTACACACTTGTGTATGATTGTTTGACATCGTGGGTTAAAATCGAGTAGGAGGTAAACGCTAATCGCGGCTCTAAGGTTGGCGATGTCGATTATCTGCTCCATGAGGCCTTGTCCCTCAAAGTGCATTTCCACAAGTTCCCCTTCGACTATCTCCATGTAGGTCTGCGCTCCCACATACCCTTCGGATGCCGTCCTGTCTCTTTGTGGGTAGCCATTCGCATTCGCGGATGTATTCTGCATTCTATCCTTCATTGAGTAATCATTTGTCGGTATACTTGTTTCAATAAGGTTCGGCCCTTCCCCTCATTTTTTTTCGGGTACTATGGCCTCTGCTGACTTCTCACGGCAAGCGTTACTCCAAGGCTCCGAGTGTCGTGCGACTTGTCGGTCTGCCTCGTTCGTGAGAACTCCCCAGTTAAGAGCATATTCTTTCCATCTTATCTCCGCATGATTTACCTTTGCAAGTTCCGGATAACTATCGGGCTTTGTCTTCTTTTGCAGACTCACCGCACTTGCACCGGCCTCATATCATGTTCTTGTTCATCAGAACAGATGTTTGCCGCTGGCTTCCTTCAGATTCCGCGTCGCCACGGACACCCTTACCTTTGGCTGTAGCCTTCCCGTTATCAGGGCGGTTTGGGGACTTGCACCCGTTAGAATATGCCCATGCTGGGCGAACAATAGAAACGCCCCTCTTCTCACGAAGGGGGGCGTCTTTATAATAGCTTATTATAAGCTCTAACTTATGGAATATTCATAAAGAAAATAATTGCGTTGGATTTGCCTTATACTATTTAATTGTAGCACTTGTGATTGTAGCACCACTATTCCATGCCAAAGCGTAGAATGTGAATGTGTCACCGGTGACGGGAATTTTGGCAATATTTGCTTCAGTCAAAGTGTATTGTAAAGCATGAGCCATAATCTCAGAATCGCCGCTTGCTGTCTGATATAGATCTGCATTATTCAAGTTCTCGCCTTCAAATTTCAACGTCTTACCTACAACCAGCAGGGCGCTATTTCCGGTGATCTTATACTCATGTGCTCCCCACGGATGATCATCCACTTGTTCGATAGTCAGGTATCCCTCGTCGCCCGAACCGCCACCTCCAGCACCTACAGTTACCTTGACAGTGCGGGTACGTTTGCCATAGTCGCCTTCAGCGGGTGCAGTGACAGTGATGGTCGCAGTTCCTTCTGCAACAGGTGTTACAGTCGCTGTGCCATCGCCATTTACATTTATAGTGACTACAGTCTCATCGCTCGACACGAAGGTGATGGCGCTTAGGGCGGAGATGGTAGTACATGTGGCGGTGATGGTCTGACCTTCGGTATCCGAAGTCGAGAGCGACAGCGATGTCGGGTTCACGGTGAGATCGTGGACGGTTGTAGGATCGGTTACGCCTGTGACGGTGAGAAGGGCTACTTCTTCAATCTTGAACGCATAGTCATCAGCGCAGAAGATCCAGATACCACCCGAGTTGACGGCCTTGCTTGTCTCTTCGGCAGTCATAGGATAGGTGATGGTGATTGGAGTGAATTGACCCCATGGGAACCACGTCTGATTAAACTGCGAATAGTCTGTTCCTACAGGGGTCACGATTGCACTGCCATCACTCCTGTACAAATTGTTCATTCCAGACTGGTCTTTGAACAGCTCGTTGCCGTTTGCATCATCGAAATAGAATGTATTGGCGGGCTTATAGAGGAAGGTTACCTTCAGCTCTGCAGTTGCACCTTCGTTGATGAGGACATCATCGCCAATTGGAACGAATACACCATTATTGTAAGTGGTATTATTGTCATACTCGAATTTCTTAGGTTGCTCTACATTAATATTGAATGCTTTCGTTATGTTGCCGGGATCAACAGTCGGGTTAGTGGATTCTTCTATGAAGTCGCCACGCTCTACAATCAAGTCTTTAGTCTGGCTGGTCTTGATCCAGTCAGTTTTAGAGGCATCGCTTACCCAATCAGCGAATCCAGAATAGGCATCCTGAATCCATTTGTTCTCTTGAGGCCACTCAAAATAATAGGGCAGGAGCATCATCTGGGGAGCTTGGGCGAATCCGGTATTGGTTTCATCGTCGTAGTATGTATCCGTTTCGGTTTGCGTCTTATTGGTAAGCAAACGAGCCTGCACATTGCCAGAAGACTTGCCTTGTGTACAGTAGATTTTGAAGTAGCCTTGGGCGAAGAGTTTCGACAGGAATGTGGGATAGGTGAATCCCTCTCCGTTTCCGACGTCACTACCCTTTGCGGGCAGGTCATTATCTTCAAAGGTTGTCGATGTGCCATCTCCTTTGTACTCAGCAGTAGCATTGAATATCGGATTCAAGGGATTATGACCGGTGGCCGACTCAATAACAGGATCCTCGCCCATCAGCGCATGAATCCGGCCGAGAGTTGTTTCACTTGTTCCACCGAAAGCGACTGTGGACTCAAAGGCACCACCGGCAGCCATAGGAGTGATGGTGAGGCTCCGCTTCTCGCTGCCTGGCACTAGTATTCTCTCGTTGTACGTGCTGCCATCTGGAGCAATAGAACTTCTCCATTCATACTCTGCCTCCTCCTTGTAGTTCAGCCCGAGAACGACATCGTTGAAGTCGAAGTCAAAGTTGTTCAGGTCCTCGCATACCAGAATGGCCTTCTCGTTTTCGGCATCGTGGTCGATGATGGTGGAGGGATCGAAGTCCTTGATGCCAAACACTACGTCATTCAAGTCGAAGTTGTTTTTATCCATCCAATCCTCAAAGCAGAGATACTGCTGGTCATCAGTCTGGCTGAGGCCGAGATCTTTGAGGTTGAACGTGGCTGCCCAGCTTACATCAATATCACCGTATTCGGGAACCTTGGTGTTCAGTGCCGATTCTGAATACTTCGTTCTGGGGGTTGACGAACCATCATAATCATGGTTGGTGATATAGAAACCGTAAGAGGCGATGGAGGCGGGGATTGTCACTTCGCAGATGTTGGATGTGACACTGCCATCTCCGTTTTCCCTCATATGATTCACGAAGGATTCACTTGAATGATTGGGACCAGAACGGATGATCGGTACACGTTGAATATAACGCGCCGTGACACCGCCGTTCCCATCATCTACCATTACGGTCAGGGTCTCGACGTCATCTCCGTATTGATCCTTATCGCTGGCGGCTCCAGGTTGTACATACCAGTAGATTCCTATCTCATCTTTTCCCTTACTGCTTGACACACTATAGACGGGGGCGAGCTTGAGTGTGCGGGCAGTGGTTGTAAAGTTCTGGGTAACCTGTCCGAGGTTCGTTTCTGCGAGAGCACGTGGCGCAGTATCACTCTCGGGCAATACTTGCTTGTAAGTCGCAATTTCAGTAGGAGTGAAAGTCACTGTTTCCGTTGTCCAGCGAGAAGTGACCTGAGTTGCGGCTCCACGAGTTGTTGGGCCGATGCCTCGTGTCAGCTGTCCGAAGAGGTCCCAGTCCTGGTTGGGGTCGATGTCGCCGAACTGGCGGGTAAATTCGCGCGTGTAGGCCACGTCTTGGATTTGTTTCTCACTGAAAGGCTCGTAGTCCTGGCAGGAGGATACGAGAGCAGCACTGCCGGCCAATAGCAGGCATACCTTGAGAGGCAATAAATTTTTTTTCATTGTTATGAACTATAATAATATGTAGTTAATTTAGCTATTTACTGAGAGAGTAAATCAGTCGAATCTGAGAATCACAGACGTTTCCGAGACGTGAGTCTTGTATGTGGTTTTAGTTCCTTGAATAATCTAGAAATTATTAAGGTAAACCTTTGCAAAGATAGGTAAAATTTCAGATTTAACCCATTTACTTCATGAAGAAGATTTTCAAATCAGTTGATTTTAATGTTTTTGAGATATCAATTGACATTTATGGGTTTCAAAACAGAACACTTTATTAGACAAATCGGACAGCAGTAGTTTCTTTGCATAACATTTACTATATTGCGGGCTGCTATCCTCTTGATTGCAGCCCGCTTTTTCAACAGATGCCTCACTCGATGCGGAAATACTCCATCAGCGACTTAAAGAAGTCTTGGGCAGTGAGGCAAGTATCACGCAAATAACCAGGGATGGCTGGCCAGTTGTTCAACCCTCGATAATAGAACATCTTCAATTCATCGGTGATGATGAAGGGAACGATGCCATTGGCAAGACATTCCTTGAACATAATGAGTCGACCTACTCGTCCATTACCATCTTGAAAAGGATGAATGCGCTCGAAACGCTGATGAAAGTCAAGGATGTCATCAAGCGCAATCTTTTGTTTTCGATTATATTCGGTCAATAACACACGCATCTCTCCAGCAACCTGTTCCGGTAATGTGGTCTCCATACCTCCCACCTCATTGGGCAGACGTTTATAGTCTCCAACAGCAAACCATTGCAGCCGACTGTCGCTGGTTCCGGTTTTCAAGATACGGTGCAATTCCTTGATCAACTTTTCTGAAAGGCGGTCCTGTGCATGAGCAATGATGAGGTCAATGCACCTGAAGTGATTGACCGTCTCTACGATATCATCCACATGGACAGCCTCATCGGTGATGCCAATGGTGTTTGTCTCGAAGATATATCGTGTCTGGTCATGGGTCAATCTGCTGCCCTCGATATGGTTCGAATTATAGGTAAGATCAATCTGCGTACGATGATAAATACCGCCCTTCACTCGGCTCTCCATCTCTCGACGCAAAGTTCTAAGCAATGCCGATTCTCGACGTTGCTTTCCTTTCTCGGGCAAAGTGGCATCGGACGGGATATTCCAGGTCTTCCCCACCAGGAAAGCCCCTTCCAATTTCCCATTCGCACAATAATTTCGAACCGTGCGCTCCGAAACGCCCATTCTTTGGGCATATTCTGCTACTGACAAATACTCCATATCGGCAAACTTTATTTCATTTTTCGCCGCAAATATAGCGAAATTTTCCGATATCGGCAAACTTTGGGCAAATAATCCTTCTAAAAACCATAAAAATCGTGTTGAAGAACCAGACTTTCTTCAACACGATTCTAATAATAATATATAATGATGTGTGTATAGGGATGCGAACTATAAGTCGAGCGAACCTACTCGGTCTTGATGCCCTCGATAGGATTCCTGTTGGCAATTCGGATGGTTTGTCCAAGAATGGACAAGATGACCACGAGGAGGATGATGAAGGCGGAAAGAAGAATGACCAGCCACGGGAAGTCGATGCGATTATAGAAATCCTGCAGATAATAGTTCATTGCCTTCACACAAAGCGGGACGGCCAGCACGATGGCAACAAGAGACAGGAGGATGAAACGTCTCGAAAGCTTCCAAATCGATTCGCGCACCGAAGCACCCATGATCTTACCGATGGCAATCGACTTGCTGTGTTGCTCGCTGTAGTTGAACGACATGGCGAAAAGGCCAAGGGCAGAAATCAATATCGAAAGGAACATAAAGCACAGGACGAGTTGCATCGTGTGGCGCTCCTGGGTCAAAGCATCGCGCATCGAATCGTCGTAATACGAGCAGCTCAAATCCTTGGAATATCCCTTGAGCTGTCGCATCACATCCTTACAGGTATTCTTCACTGCAGCCATGGCCTCACCCCTATTGCCTTTGACCTTGACGAGCTGGCTCCAGAAATAGCCATCCGAACCAATCAGCTGGATCACATTGTGTGAATCCTCGAACCGTGGAATGTAGTTGCCCATTCCGCACCGATAATTCTCGACGATGCCGCAGACCTTGAACCTTTCCTTCATGCCATTCGTCTCCTTATCCCTGCTTTCAATCGAAGGGTGTTCGGCAGAGATATTGTAGCGGCTTTGCGTTTCACGATCCACCCAGCACATGCTGTCCGTGGGAACAGCAAACTGTTCTACAACTTTGAAGCCCAGCAATCGGAAGGAAGTGGTGTCCATCGAGGTATAATTGATCCATGACGTGTTTCCCTCCTCGTCATGCAACCCATTGAATGAGGTGCGGTAGGGCAGGTTTGCCGCCAGGCCTACAGCTTCGACCTGAGGCAATGCGAGCAGACGCTGGCGCAATATATCCTGAATTTCAAAGGTGAAGCCTAAATCGAAAGCCGATACGGCAATCAGGTCATTTGGCTTATATCCCAAAGGCAAAGACAGAATATGATGCATCTGCGAGTTCATGGTCATCGCCACGGCAATCAGCACCATGCTGATCACGTTTTGCGCGACAATGAATACCCTGCCGAACAACATCTTGCTACGGAACTGGAAAGCGCCCTTCACCACGTCCAAAGGTTTGAACTGGAGTACCAGAAGGGCGGGCAGGAGGCTTGAGACGAACGAAAGAAGCAGCAGGGCAATGACCGACCAAACAACCATTTGGAAATCCGGAATGAGCGGGATGCTGGTCGAAAGCCATTCCTCAAACAGCGGCTTGAACAGATAGGCCACGACATAACCCAGCAGGAAACAGGCAGCTGTGAAGAGAAATGCCTCGCTGAAATAACGGAAGAGAACGCCACGGGTCTGCTCACCCAATACGCGGCGCATCGTCATTTCCTTCGCACGCTTGCCCGTCAGAGCCATGGTGAGATTCACATAGTTGAGACAAGCCGAGACGAGCAGGATGAGAGCCACGAGCAGGAGCACTTCGACGAGGGTCCTGTTGCCCTTCTTTACCACGCTATAGCTCTCATGCGTTTCGTCGAAATATATCTTGTCGAATCGCGTGAGCGTAGAACCCCACATCGCGGCTCCCTTGCTCCCATCACGAGCATAGAACAGGGGCCAATATTCCACATACTTGTCCAACAGCTTGTCGGCCAACGCCTGGGGATCCGCTCCTGGTTTCAAGGTCAGGAACGTCAGTGTGTTGCCAAAGTTGTCCATCGAGGGGTAAAAGTTGTAGGCTCGCTTGATGCTGAAGAAGAGTTCATTCTCTCTGAACAAATCCCTTCGTCCGAAATCCTCCAACACGCCACAAACGGTAAAAATGTCGTCCCCCGCCTTCAGTTGTTTGCCGATGGCGTCATCTCCTGAAAAGGCTTTGCGGGCAAATGCTTCCGAGACTATTACGTCGTGGTCATTGGTCAGCACCCGTCGTTGGTCACATCCCCTGAGCTCATAGTCGAACATCTGGAAGAAGGTGGAATCAATATAGGCGCAGGTAGCTCTGTAGTACTCATCGCCAACCACCACGTCCTGTTCGTTGCCAGTGGTTATTCGTGTCCAAGTGTCAATCTCCGGGCAAGAAGGGAAAAACTCTACGGGTGTGTCGAGTGTCAATCCATAGAACTTTCCGCTGCCCAAGGCGTAAACCTTGTCGGCATTCTGGAGATTCTTGCCCACACTGAACTCCGTCTTGGCATACGAAACCAGCAGAATGACGAAGCCCAACGCAAATGCAAGTCCGAACGCCTCGATGCAGGCATATAGTTTATTCCTTGAAAGGAACTTCAGGTAACTTTTCATTGCTCTTTTCTTTTTTCAGCACAAAGATACGCCAAAAACAGCAATTCTCCAAAGGTTTTGGCCCTCGCAGGATACGAATGTCTAAATTTTATACAGCATTGTGTCTAAAAATTTGACACTCTCAATATCTCAAACAAAACACTTCGGGCGAAATCTGTCAAAAATGACGAGATTTCGCCCGAATCAATCCATTATACCATCAAGTTTGCATCACATCTCAGCAAGCAGATTGGGTTCGAAGGAAGGTTGATCAGTTACATATACTTGCCACGAAAGCTTATAGGAATCACTTCTGCGGCTGCGAAGGAACCAGCAGACGTTAAATGCCGTATAGTCGGGCAGCAAGGAGTAGGTCATCATTTCGCTGGCTTCGTCGAAACATGCCGTATTTGGGTTCCAGCGACTGAATTCTACACTGTAGAGATCATCGGTGAGTGTATAGGAAAGACGTCCTGTGCACTTCCATTCGTTGTCGCGCCACACATAAGCGGTACGGCTGAGCAGAACGCCATCGTCAGTATATTCGTACTGATATCGGCAAGAGGGCTTTAGATCTACATCTCCATTCATGCGCACGTTCTTTTTATATACATACATCGTAGTGATGTAGTCATTGTCGTCACAGTTCACATTGTAGGCATACTGACCTTCATTGGAGGTAGCCACTGACTGGTAGGAGATGTTGACGATGTCGGCGGTAATCACTTGTGCAGTCGAGGTCATAGCAGCGAGGCCCATCATTGCAGAAAGAACTAAAGTTTTCATAATAGTGTTTTTTATTTTTAGTTTTTTGTTGGTGCAAAGATATGGACAATCATCCAAAAACGCATTATACTGGCAATATTGTCATTCTTTCGGTTTTGTTCCTTCATTCTATTTGGCAACCTTGTCTCTTTCGCTGGATCGCATAGTTCGACTGTGCAGGTCAGCTTCATCAATCTATTGACTCATCCTACAGGTCCTTCCACTCGAGAATTCTATCCTTATCTTCATTACAGGTCACATGGGCGATGTGCCTCTCTTTTGTTCCATCTGCTAAAACCACATAATAGATGACATTGGCTGAGAACCGCACTTCGTCATTTTCCTTATAGTCCTCGCATAAGTATTTACTACCGAATTCAACCGTTTCGCCATCAGCAAGGCCAGAAGAAACATGATTAAGAACAGCTTCCTCAAAGTTCCTATTTTCCCAGTTCCCATGTCCTGGCAGGTTGATATGCCCGCTTGTGGCATACGAATAGAGCAACAATGCAACAATACAGCCAACTAAAACTAAAAACTTCTTGTTCATAATAAGTATATTAAAATGTGAAACATACAAATTACCCCTTTCATATTTGATTAGAATCTGTTCTTCTCCTCACTTCCTGCTCCCGTACCTTTGTACTTCGAAGAGGTGGCATTGAAATTGTATCGAATGGACAATTCAAACAGGCGAGAGTCCTGACGACTGTTCTGCGACAGCATACGCGAACCATAGTTGACTCTGATATGCTCCTGCGCGTTGAACAGGTTTCGACCTCCCAACTTCACCGAAAGACGATCATCGAAGAATGTCTTGGTCACACTGATGTCTGCCACATATACAGGTTTAGTGAGTGTCATGTTTTGTTGGTTGCCAGTCGTAGTAACCTGCAGGCTCGCTGTCGCTGTGAGGGTTTTCGTCAACTGGAAATTGTTGTTCGACTGGATAAGACCGATGGGATTCTTCGGACTAATGATACCTGTAGGCGAAGGAATCTTGATCCAATCCTTGATAAGGGCGACTGTCAACGAAGGTTGATAGGATCCAAAGCGAGGCGAAAGGATGAGCATGGCACGCAAGCCGTCGGAATGCTTGACATTGGCACGAGTGATGATGGTTGTGGCCTCACTACCTTCCACAGTTTCAGCAACATTGATGATTTCATCAGATGTATGCTTGTAGTCCAAGGCTATGCGCACCCAATTATACATAGCCATCAGTGAAACCTGGTTTCTGATGGTTGGCTGAAGCATCGGGTTTCCGCTCTGCCACGTGAAGCGATTGGCATAGGTCACATTACTGCTTAGCATCCAATAGTAAGGACGCTGAATCCTGACTGCATAGTTTGCCATAAGCTGAACCTTACCGACACGTGCCATCAGGGCAGCAGTCGGGAAGACATGATGATAATTGCGGCTCTGCTCGGGCTGATGTACGCCAAGGGCGAAGTAATCCGTGTTGACATTTTCGTTGCGCAGCCCCAGACGAATCTGGCCAAAAGGCAATGGCCGACTATATTCTGCAAAGAAGCTAATACTGCGCTCCCGCTGCTCGGTCTGGGATGTGGGAACTACCTGTTCAGGATTGATATAATCGTCATTGCGATTGGTGTGGATGTATTCTGTCCCAGCCTGCAGGTTGCCTTTCCAAAGAGGCCACGAAAGGATAAGCTTCGACGCCCACAACTGGTTACGAACTATATTGGTGCTGGTGACGATGCGACTTATTTGCTCTCGGCTAACCTCATTGTTGAAAAACTTCTCACGTTCCTTATAGAACATATAGTCGGTGTTGAAGTCGATTGATGTCTTGCCCACCTTACCATTATAATAGGCATTAATCGTGTGTGGCATATTCGATGTGGTCTCGCGTTCGAGATCATTATCGAGATGGTCATAATATACACCATCGGCAGTCACGTCGGCGATAAAAGCTCCTGTCCCCTTGTGCTTCAGGTAAGTTTTCGTCTCATAGCGAAGACCCATCGAATGCTGATCGTTGAAAATGTAGTTGATACCTGTCGAAGAATAGATGGACTGATGATGGCTATCGGCATTTGAATGTTCATCCATACGCCAAAGTGTATCAGCCATGACATCAAGAACAATACGGTCACGTTCACGATACTGATTATCGTTGTACCACACGCTGCCGAATACATCAAGCCCTTTGTTGCGATAGTTCCAGTTCAACCCAAGGTCGAGGTTGGGTCGATAGCCCTGTCGATAGTGCGACTGGACATCGCCGCTCCAGCCTTCACCCTGCTCACGACGAGTCTTGATAAGGATGACCGATTCGACCTGCGCATCATATTTTGCACCCGGATTGGTAATCAGTTCCACGCTCTTGATGTTCTCGCTCTTCATCTGGTCAAGTTCCGATTTGTTACGCATCTGTCGCCCATTTATATATATAATAGGAGTGCCCTTGCCGAATACTTCAATACCATCTTGTTTCTTCTGCACACCGGGCAGGTTCTGCAGTACATCATTTGCTGTGCCTGCCTTGCTGAGGAGTGTATGCTCGACGGTCGTCATTATGCCTTCTGTGGTTAATTTGTGTGTTGGCTTTATCGCATTTACCTCCACTTCACCCAATTCCTGTATGTTGGATAGCATAACAATGTCGCTCACATTACCTTGTCGTGCATCGAGATACCTTGTTTCGTATCCGACACTCGACACTTTCAGCAATCCATCTTTCCGATCTGTTGCAATATAGAATGTTCCGTCCGCTTTTGTCACTTCACCTGTGATAAATGTGGAATCGGACCTATTGAGCAAAACGACATTAGCGAATGCCATAGGCTGTGCCTGCTCATCGATGACACGGCCATTTATGCTTTGTGCTATAGAGGCAATAAACACGAAACACACCAGTGTAGAAAGAATAATCTTTTTCATAATTATGCAATGTATTAGAGATTAATAATCTTTTTTGACACTGCAAAGTTACTCCTCTTTCTAAATCTGTGCAAGGTTTCTCATGGTTCCAAAAACGGTTTGTCAAAATATTATACACCATAGTGTATGATTCTTTTACACGATCACAAATATAAGACATGTAACAAAAACAATTCGGACGAAATCCTCCAGCTTTTGGATAGATTTCGCCCGAAATAGAATGGACATCTGCAGAAAAACCGAAGTAAAACTATCAATGTATCCTATCTCAAATCGCGGCATACAGATTTCGTACTCCAAAACTGTATTCTTCGCTGGGAGCATACAGATTTCATATTCCAAATATGTATGCTGCGGTCGGAGCATACAGTTTTCATCTACCAAATCTGTATGCCACGGTCGGAGCATACAGTTTTCATCTACCAAATCTGTATGCCGCGGTCGAAGCATACAGTTTTCATCTACCAAATCTGTATGCCGCGGTCGGAGCATACAGTTTTCATCTACCAAATATGTATGCCGCGGTCGGAGCATACAGATTCTATCTACCAAAACTGTATGCCGCGGTCGGAGCATAATGTTTTCATCTGCCAAATATGTATGCGCAGATCGGAGCATACAGATTCTATCTACCAAATCTGTATGCTCCGATAAAAGATAGTTCTTTCCAATTTTGGGACTGGCATTCTTGCCACCTCTCCACTCGATTGGGGTATGATAATTGATATTATCTTTTCCCATCGAAATCTATTTCACCCTCCTGAAAGTCACATCACCCTCCAGCAGGTTCGGTCCGTCAGTATTCACCTCAAAACGCTCAAGCACCAGCTTGTCCTTGCTGCATTCCTTGACCCAATAACCCACTGCTGGCGTATAGGCCGCTTTCCGGTCCTCTTGCTTGAAGTCATGATCGAGTTCAAATAGATAGAGTGCCGGAGTGGAGCCGCCCACGCCAGGATAACCGTTCTGGTGTTGCTGGTAGATGTACTTCGCCTCCGAATCTCCTGACTGAACATCTGAAACATAGATATCAAGCGTAAAACCATATATATCACTTATGTCACCAGGCACAGAGAATGTCCATATTACCTGTCCCGCATCCTGCACCCCCTTCGGATATTCCTTCTGCCAGCTACCCTCCAGATTATCTGCCAGGTTAATCTCAGTAACTAAATCTTCACAACTGCTCAACCCTGCCATCAGCAAGACTGAACAAATTACCATTTTGAATAATTGTTTCATTTGCTTTTATATTTTAGTGAATGAATAAGACGTATCACCTTTTTTCCCAATAAATGCACAATCGCGCCAAACCTTGCATGGGATAACAAAAAAAAGATTCTTGCACAGTCATTATCTCAATTTATTGCGATTTTCGTGCAAAGTTATATAATACTTTTCAAAATTGGTCATAAAAACTCATTAAATGCATTTTTATGACCAATTATGTTCATGATATGTCAAACTAATGTGTCAAATCGTTAGTTATTTCACTCCGTCTTGATATTCTCCACTGGATTACGCAAAGCGACCTGGCGGGTTTGGAAGAAGACGACGAGGGCAATGACGATGATGACGACAAGGGCATCGAGAGCGAAGATCCATGCGTGGAGTTCAATCTTATCGGCAAACTGCTCCATCAGCAGCATACTGAAATACCAGCCCAAGGCCACACCAACGATAATCGAAGGCAAGGCAATAATGGCGATACTGCGCAGGAAGAGGCTCTGCAATTCTCCTACTGTAGCACCCATCACCTTACGAATTGCCAGTTCTCGCGTGCGACGCTGCACCTCGTCGCGAATGTATCCAATCAGGCCGATGAGCGTGATGAGCAGGGCCGCCAAGCATCCGATGAGGATGAGGTCGCGTGTGTGCTGCGTCTCGTGATAACTGTCGGCAAGTTCGTCGCCATAACGCTTCACCTGGAATTCGGCATCGGGATAGAGGCGGTCGCAGAGCTGCTGTACTGCCGTGATGTTGTCCGGTGTCAAGTCGTTGAACTTCAGTAGGACGTAGTTGGCAAAGAGGGTGCCATTGATGAACATGGTAGGACGCTGGTCAAGGTTCACAAGGGTGCCTATCGTAAAGTCCTTCACCACGCCAACGATGGTGAGCGGATGCTCGCGGCCAATCTCTGTGCTCACGACCGATTGTCCTACGACGTCATCCCATCCCGTGAACTCCTTGAGCATCTGGGCAAACTTCTCGTTGACAAGGACTTCGGGCAAAAACCTTTTATCTTCTAGTGGTGACATATTCCTGCCCTGCACTATCGTCAGTCCCATCGTTTCGACAATGCTCGGCTGGGAAAAATACATACACGCATAGTTGAACAACTCTCGCGTATCTTCGGGCAGCATGATGTTGTTGCCGCTCTGCCACTGCAGGAAGAGCGAATAGGCCGTTGCAGTGCTTTCGACACACGGCAACTTCTCGATCTCACGGGCCAAAACAATGGTCGAATCCGAAGGATGAGCGATTGGGATATAGGCCACATTCTCATATTCGTAGCCCATATCCTTGTTGAGCATATAGTCGTATTGGCGATAGATGGTGCTGAGGATGCAGAGCAGCATGGTGCTCAATACGAACTGGAACGCCAGGAGCGAAAGTTTCCACACGCGTTTGCTTTCGCTATAGAGACGATAGGCATAAGTCAGCGGGATGCGCGAATAGATGTAGCCGGGCAAGAGGCCACAGCAGAAGAGAACGATAAGACAAACGATGGCTAGAATGACGTAAGTCTGTGACGAAAAGAGCGTTCCCAAACTAATTCCCATCAAGTCGCGTATCCAATCCTGCCCTGCCCATAGCAGCAGGAACATAATGAGCAAGGCCAACAACAGATGCCCAAAGGCTTCGGCCAGCGTTTTCAGATAGAACTCCCGCTTGGGCGCGCCCATCACCTTGCGAAGCGCCACAAGTCGAGCCCTTGCCACCAGCGAACTGATAACCACGAGGATGTAGTTCATCACAGCGGTGAACAACATCACAAAGGCCACAATCAAGAGGATGATGCACGTGGTGCGCACCGTGGTATTGTTCATCCGCTTCTCGCTGACGGGATAAAAACCGAAGCCCAGATCGGTATAACCTGCCGCACGCAGTTCTTCCCAAGGATAAATCTCCTGCACCATCACCTTTATCTCGTCCTGTATCTTCTTCAGATCGGCATTGGGTGTGAGACGCACGAACGAATGATAGCGGTCATTGCCGTTGAGGTTCTGCGAGCCATCCCACGAATAGATGCCGATGGATGGTAAGGACATCACGATGTCGAGGGTACCGAAGGAGCTGTTCTCGTCGAAATCCTCAAAGATGCCGCTGATGGTCATAGGCTTGCCTGGAGCTGGCACGAAGTTGAACGTTCGACCCACGACATCGCCACCCAGCTTCTCGCTGAGCGATCGGCTGACGAGGCACTGACTAGGCAAGGTCATGATCTGCTTCCAGTCGCCTACCAGAATCCTTGTGACGAAAATGTCGAAGAAGCAGGAGTCGGCAAAGATGCAATTTCTGAAACTGTAGCGCTGTCCATTCTCCAGGACGAGTTTCTCGTTTTCGAACTGGCCGGTATAGCGTGTGCCCACGACGATTTCGGGCACGTATCGGCACATGGCTGGAACGACACCGCCCGGCGTGGCTCCATACTCGACTTTCTCACCTCCGTTTCGCTCGAAGTTCTCATAAAGCTCGTACACATACTCCTTCTCCACGACGCAGCGATCGAAGTTGCGTTCGAGTTCCACCTTGGCAATCAGCACCAGCCCGACAGTCAGGCCTATTGCCAGCGATATGACTTTGATAAGGCCCCCTTGGCCTTTGGGAAATAGGTTCATCATAATATAGACCCCCTCTTATCCCCCTACTTAGGAGGAAGACTTGTCTGTCGAAGGGTTATTTAATTGTTAAATGTATATTTTCGCGACCCAATCCAAGTCCCCCTAAGCAGGGGGATTTAGGGGGTCCTCACTCCACCTTAATGCTCTCCACCGGATTAGCAACGACGGCACGAAGTATCTGGATGCCCACCGAAATGACAGCCACGAAGAGCGAGAAGAGGCAAGTGGCGACGAAGAACCAGGGACTAAGCGCGATGCGGTAGCTGAAACCTTCGAGCCATTGGCTCATGAAATGCCATGCAATGGGTACAGCCACAACGAACGATACCAGGAGCGGGGCACAGAAGGTGCGAAGCATCAGCCGGAAGACCTCGCCCGATGTGCTGCCCATGATTTTACGTATGCCCATCTCCTTCTTGCGCTGACGAATGAAGAAGAGCGACATGCCGACGAAGCCAAGCACGGAGATGACGATGGCCATGAATGTAAAGAGCGTGATGATGCGAAGCGTGTGACGATGGGTGTCGAAGGTTTCGGCAATCACATCCTCGGAACTATTGACAATCCAGGGCAGCGTAGCCTCGGCACAACCCAATTCCCTCAGCATCTCGACCAGTTTCTCCTTGGCTTTCTTGTCTCCATTCGTCTTGATAAGGAAGGTAGGATAGTCCAAGTCGTCTCTCACCTGGATGGCGAAAGGCACCAGACTCTCCAAGATATTGACACGATGGAAATCCTTGATGATGCCGGCTATCGGCTTTGTCGTTCCGTTGCCCCAGGGCATCTCTCGGTCGTCTTCGGTCAATCCCCACCGACGCATGGCCTCCTCGTTGAGGTAATAACCGTCACTGACGGGACCATAATCCCGAAGAATCTCCAATCCGTAGAGGTCGAAGGCAGCCTTATCCATATATGTCAAGAATATGTTGACAGACTTCTCATCGACGTTGATGGTACGTGTGCTGGAAGAATACCCAATGAAATCGGTGCCTTGGAAATTGCCGATTCCTTCGACAAAAGGCATGTTCTCCAATTGGCTTCTGACCGCCTGTTCCTTTTCCATGGGCGGACTGACGAAACAAATGTTCTCATAGTTGAAGCCGAGGGGCGCATGGATCAGATGGTTCAGTTGGAGCCAGATGACCAGGGCCGATGTGAGCATAACGACGGTGATGACGTTCTGCAGGATGATGAACACCTTGCCAAGCACCATCTTTGAGCGGAAGCGGAAATTTCCCTTCACGATGTCGATGGGCTGATAGCGGGAAATATGCCAGGAGGGTAGGATGCCCGAAATGATGCCCGTCAGCAGAATGAAGCCGAGGCAGATGCCGACAGTGCTTGGATTGATGTCCTTCACCAGCTCAATCTTTCCCCTGAACAACGAGGCTGCATCTTCACGGAAACAGAATGCCAGGGCCAGGCCGATGACGAACGACACGGCGACCATCAACGTCGATTCAGCGATAAGTTTCAGCGAAATCTGATGCTGGCTACTGCCGAAGAGTCGACGCGTGGCCATCTCCTTGGCGCGGAAACCCGTGTTGGCGACCGTCAGGTTGACGTAGTTGCTCAAGGCGAAGAAGAGGATGGCCAATACGGCTGCAAACAATATGTTTAGCCTTGTCTTGTCGCCCTTTTGCATGCCCGAGCCATTGTTCTGCGGGGCAAACATCACTTCCTTGAGCGGCGTCATGGTGAGGTGGCTGTTGTCGGTCCAGTAATAGTTATTGTGCAAATGCTCTTCCACCACCTTCATCTTTGCATCGAACGTAGTACCAGATTGAAGCATGAAGAATGCCTTGCAGGCACCTGTTCCACCGTAGGCGAAGACGTTGTTCTTGAGCTCATAGCCCATCACTTGGGGGAAACGCTTCATGCTGGCGATGAGCTGTGTCTCATTGGGCAGGACGGTACGGTCCAGATTCTCGACAACGGCACTGATGGTATAGACCAATGTGCTATCCAAGGGGTCTTCGTTGTTGATACGCACGCTGCGTTCGCCCACGATCTCCACTGTCTCACCGATGGGATTCCTTTCGCCAAAGAGCCTCTGTGCCAGCCGCTCGGTGATGACACACTTGTCGGGCGCATCGAGCGCCGTCAGACGATTGCCCTTCACCAGCTCGAAATCGAAGAAGTTGAAGAACGTCGAATCGACCAGCATGATGATGCCGTTTTCGTTTTCACCATCTTTTATTTCCCGCTGGCCATACTTGATCTTTCCTCGCTGGCTCATCACGCAGCAGGACTGTTCCACCTCGGGACACATATCCTGGATCTCACGGGCTGCCTGGGGCCAGATGAAGAACAGCTCCTGATCGCCCATCAGGTAGATTCGGTCGGCATTCTTGTGCCACGAGTCGATGCTGTACTGACGCCATGCATAGTCACCCAGCAGGATGACAAACATAAGCGAAATGGCCAGGCCAAGCACGTTTATGAACGTATATAGCTTGTTCCTCGAAAGGAATTTCAAATAGCTTTTCATAACATCACCTTATCTTCAACGTCTCGTAATCCTTAAACGCCTCGTAGCCGCTCGTGATGACCTGTTCGCCTGGCTCAAGACCTTCGAGCACCTCGTAATGCTGCGGATTCTGGCGACCGATACGAATGTCACGACGATAGGCACGCGAACCGTCCTTGTCGAGTACGAAGATCCACTGTCCGCCCGTAGTCTGGAAGAACGCACCACGTGGGATGAGGATGGCCTGCTCGGACTGTCCCAACTCGAGGTTGAGGTAATAGGTCTGACCGCTGCGGATGTTGTCGGGACGCTCGCCTCGGAAGACGAGGTCGATGCGGAAACGTCCCTGTCGAACCTCGGGATAGACCTTGCGAACGGCAAGTTGATAATTCTTTTCGCCTCGCATAAAGGTTGCCTGCAAACCCTGGCGTACACGATCGATGTAGTGCTCGTCAATCTCAGCCTGGATCTTGAAGTCCGAGAGGTCGTTGATCTGTCCAATCTTCTGGCCGGCTGTGATGTTCTGGCCCAGTTCCACATCGAGCAAACCCAGTTCGCCATCGATGGCAGAGCGTACTTCGAGTTTCTGCTTCCTTTCGCGCACCAGCAGGACATTGCGTCGCATATTGGCAAGGTTGTCCTCCATCTGGTCCATCTGCAGGCTGCGGTACTGTTCGTCCTTCTTCAAGCGTTCGCTGATCAGCTCCTGCTTCCTTTTCGACAACTCGTAATCCTCCTTGGCCTGCAGATAGGTCTCGCGGCTGATGAGTTTCTCGTTGTAGAGCCGCTGATTCTGCTCGTAGGCACGACGCTTGCGTTCCACGTCCATACCCAACGTTGCAGCCTCGGTCTCGTTGTTCAGTTTGTCCTGCTGCATCGCCACCTGGGTGTTGCGCAGCAGGTTCTGCTTTTCGGCAAGTTCGGCTTCGGCATTCAGGATCTGCAGGTCGAGGTTCGAATTCGAAAGACGTACGATGACATCACCCTTTTTGACCGTTGAACCTTCTTCGGCCACCTTCTCCATGACGATGCCGCCTTCCTCGGGCGAAATCTGCACCACCTGGATAGGCACTACCGTACCGTTCAGTCGCACATAGTCCTTGAACTCGGCATTCGTCACCTCGCTGATGGTCAAGCCATCCGACTCAACCCGCACCGTGGTGCTATGGTCGCCGAAAATCATCCAACCAATCAATGCTACCAGCAGGACACCTCCTGCGATATAGGGCACATGCTTTGCTTGTAGCCCGCGTTTCTTCTCTATCTTTCTATCCATGGGAATATGCCTTTATAAGATTGGGTATCCTTTATAATAATTTACAAGTTTCTGTTTCAGAGCCAGCATCAGCCGGCATTGCAACAGCCGAGCTCGGCTCTCCAGCAGAGTGGCTGCCGAGGTCTGCACATCGATGGCCGACGAAAGACCTTCCTCATACTTGCGTGTGGTCAAACGGGCAGCGATGCTGTCGGCCTCTACTTTGTGCTGCATCTGCAGGGTTTGTTTGCGAAAGCCTTCACAGTCGTTGGCTGCCTGCAGTTGGAGTTTGACGAGTTCGTCGCGCTTCTGCTCCAACTCCTCTTCGGCAATACGCAGGTTGTTGCGCTGACGACGAATATTGGTCAGGTTCTCCAAACGGTTGAATATCGGAATGCTGACCGATGCATAGATATACTCGCCACGGTTTGCCTCCAACTGGTCGCGAAAACCTGTGGCCTCGGTGTGCAGCATCTTGTTGTACGAAGTGCTGATGCCTCCGCTGATCGAAAGCGATGGACTCAGTGCGCCACGAGCCATGCTCAGTCTTCGCTTTGCCACGATGACGTTCTGGGCAGCTGCGGCTACTGCGGGGTTCTCAAGGGTCTGAGCTTCTTCGAAGTTCGGAGTATTCAGAGTATTCGGAGTGCTCCGAGAACTCCGATCACTCAGAGTATTCCGATCCTCTCCCGCAATCACCAGCGAGTCCTCCTCCGGATAGTTCATCAGTTGCTTGAGGGTGAGCAGGGCGGTCGAGAGTTCGTTCTGCTGGCGGGTGATCTCGTAGTCATCGCCTGCAAGTTGCGCTTCCATCTGGGCAACGTCGGCCTCGCTCTTCTGTCCTACTTCGGCCATCACCTGAGTCTGACGCAGGGTGAGTTGGCTCTGCTCACGTTTCTCTTCGGCCATCTTCACCGTGCCCTGATAGTAGAGTACGTTGCAATAGGCCTCGAAGACCTGCAGGGCAAGTTCATCCTGCTGGGCTCGCAACTGGCTGCTTCCCATCAGCAGACTTGCCTTGGCTGCACGAAGCTGGTTGATACGCTGGAAGCCATCGAAGACGGGAAGTGTAGCCTGTACCGAATAGCCATTATAAAAGGTACTCACGTTGGTATAGGTATTGGTCTCGGGGTCGATGGCACGTCCGAAGTTATATTGTGCGCCGATACTGCCATTGACCGACGGCAGGAAGGCACCGATGGCACCAGTACGTTCGGCACGTCGCGTGTCCTGCGTCAGTTGGCTGATGCGGATGTCGTGATTGTGTTCCACCGCATAGCGCATGCAGTCGTCAGCCGTCAGCGCCATCTCCTGGGCTCCGACACCGCCCGCTGTCAGCAGCAATGCGAGGGTGATGAATGTTCGGTTCATATTCTTCAATCCTTTGGTTTTTCTGTTGCAAAGGTACATTAAATAGTAGAAGTGGGCAAGAGTTTTTAGGCCCTTAAAGGCGGTTTGTCAAAATTTTATACAGCATTGTGTCTAAAAAATGGACACTTTTTTGTCGAAGACGTGAAAAAATAGGCCGAAATGTGCTTCCCTTTCGAAAAATTCACTATCTTTGCCACGTCAATAAAAAGAAAAACAAGATGCAAAAGGACAAATACGGAACAATCCTGGTCATCGACGACAATGAGGCCATCCTCACGGCTTTGCGCTATTGTCTGTCGGGCACCTTCCAACGTATCATAACCAAATCATCACCCGATTCGGTGCTCACCATACTGAACCAGGAGGTGGTCAACCTCGTGCTGCTCGACATGAACTTCTCCATCGGTGTCAACACCGGACAAGACGGCCTCTTCTGGCTTCGTGCTATTCGCAAACATCATCCCGAACTGCCCGTGGTACTCATCACAGCCTACGCCGATGTCAATCTGGCCGTGCGCGGACTGAAGAGCGGAGCCTCCGACTTCATCACCAAGCCCTGGGACAACGACGAACTGGTGCGCAAGCTCAAGGACGTGCTCGATGCCGCCGACGATATGGCCACCCTCGACGAAATGGAGACCGACCACATCCGCCGCGCCATCGATCGCTGCCATGGCAACATGAAGCTCGCCGCCGAGCAACTCGGCATCACCCGCCAAACCCTCTACAACAAAATGAAGAAGCTCGAGGTGTAATCCCCTCGTGTTTCGTCGCAGCCAAGCTTGGCTGCACCTTTACCTCAGCCTCCATGCCCCTCCTCATCATCATCGCCCTCCTCCTCGTCATCATCGTCCTGCTATGGGTGCGCCACCAGCGCATCCTGCGGCAAAGGGCGTGGCTGATGCGTGAAGCCATACGCAACCGCGACTTCTCGTTCCGTCTGCCCACCAAGGGACTGCCCAGCGGAGAGCGCGCCATGCAGGAGACCTTGAACGAACTGGGGAATACCATCCGCGAACAAGTCAATCAGAACGAAGTCGATACGTGGGAACGCCTTACTCGCGTGCTGACCCACGAGATCATGAACGCCACAGCACCCATCACCAGCATCAGCCAGTCGCTACTGAACCATCCCGACGTGAAGGGGTCGGAGTTCGAGGACGGTGTCAAGGCCATTTACGACACCTCGCGCCACCTAAGTGAATTTGTCTCCAACTATCGCAAGATGTCCGAGTTGGAACAACCTATGCTCAGCACTGTCGAACTGCCCGCAATGCTCGACGACATCAGCCGCACCTATCCCCAGCTCTCGTGGCAAATCAACGTTCCCAAAAACACGAACGTGCGTGCCGATGCCGGCATGTTACGCCAAGTCTTGATGAATCTGGTGAAGAATGCCGCCGAAGCCGGGGCACAAAAGATTGTCATCGAAGCCACCAACGAAAAGTTGAAAGGTTCGAAAGGTTCGAAGGGTTCGAAAGGTTTACCCCTCGAACTGTTTGTCGGAAATGATGGCGAGCCCATCCCTGCCGAAAACCGTCCCACCCTCTTCGTGCCATTTTTCTCCACGAAACGACGTGGCAGCGGCATTGGCCTCCCATTGAGCCGCCGAATGATGCTCCAGCAAGGTGGAATGCTCGAACTCGCCGACCGGCCCCTCCTCGGATGTCACGTCACCTTCCTCCTCAATATACCATATAATAGAGAATAATCTATGAAATCCCATCACGCACTTATCGTCCTATTCGCATTGCTCTTCTCCTCCTGTTGGGCCACCTACAGGAGCTACTATGCCACGAGCCAAAGGGTCAATGAGGAACTCGACCGCGCCCTGACCCTCACGATGCAGCAGCAGGAGAGCAACGTCATCACGCAAGACACCCTCCGCACTTTCAATAGTCTGCTGCAAATTCCCGAACTGCGCGGCAAGGCTTCACTTCTGGTCGATGTCCAGGCCGGACAATTCAAGGCCTCTGCACATTGCTCCGAAGCCACTATCTTCGGCCTTTCTGACCAGAAACCTGCCACCCTACTATGGATCATGACAGGGCTATGGGCCCTGATGGTTTGCTATCATCGAAAACGTTCGCGAGAAGACGCCGAGGCACTCGTTCCTCTTCCATTGGGCAATGGATTCACACCAAACAATAATTTGGCTCGAAACACCTACGGTGGCCTGACCTACTCCGAAACCGAGCATCGTTTCTACGCTTCCACCGGCCACGAGGTACCCCTCACTCCTATGCAGCAGCAGTTGATGGAATTGTTCTTCGCCTCCCCTTCCCACACCTTGACAAAGGCTGAGATCTGCGATGCTCTTTGGCCCCGCAAACCCGATGCCAGCGACACGCTCTACACCCTGATCCGCCGACTTCGCCCCATCATTGAACAACATTCCGACCTCTGCATCACCTCCGACCGCAGCAGAGCCTATCGGTTGATGCACAAATAGATAGGACACTGACAAAGACCTGACAGCAAAATGTCAGACAAATGTCAGCAAGATTATTTGGAACAAACAGGAATCTCTTCGTACCTTTGCACCACCAATTGCAAAACGTATGAAGAGATTCCTTATCATTTGTATGGTGGCCTGCGCATGGACTGCAGCCGCACAAGAAGAGAAGAGTGTCACCCTCGACGAAGTGACCGTCAAAGGTGCACGTGTAGTACAGAAGGTGGATGGACAGTGGTTCTATCCTTCGGCCCAACTCATCGAAACATCAACCAATGGCTACTCTCTGTTGGCCAAACTCACTCTGCCGCATATCCGTGTGGACGAAGCCATGAACAGTATCACGGCGCTTACGAATCTTGGCTCCGTGCAGGTGCGCATCAACGACGTCATCGCCTCACGCGAAGATCTGCAGACCCTCGACTTGAAGGGTGTCGAACACATCGAGTATATCGACAATCCCGGGGTGCGCTATGGCGAGGATGTGGCCTACATCATTAACATCAAACTCAAGAAACCCGTCAGCGGCTACGTCATCGGTTCACAGCTCACCAACACCCTGACTGCAGTCAATGGCAACGAGTCGCTCTATGCCAAGGCGAATCGTGGACGCAGCGAGTTCGGCCTGAGCTACTCGCTCGACTACCAGGACTTCAAGGGCGCGGAATACGATGAGCTTTCGACCTACCAGCTGGAGAGCGGAGACATCGTCACTATGCACCGAAAGAGTCTGAGTTCACGCAGCCGGAACCTCAGTCACAATGCCCAGCTGACCTACAGCCTCAGTGACAGCAGCTACGTGCTGCAAGCCAAACTCATAGGCAGCACCGACATCCATCCCCAGCGCAGCGAGGATGTGATAGCGCTCAATGGCATCGCCTACGATGACTATACTTCGAGTCGCAACAGTTCGCCTTCGCTCGACCTCTATTATCACCAGGACTTCAAGGGTCAGCAGTCGCTGACAGCCAATGTGGTGGGCACCTTCATCCGAACCAAGGGCAGCGTCCGCAATGACGAGGACACCCCCTATCGTTATGACACCGACGGCCGCACCTACTCGCTCTGGAGCGAAGCCATCTACGAGAAAAGTTTGAAGCCCTTCACGCTGTCGTCAGGCATCCAGTTCTCGCAACGATACAGTCACAACGAGTACCGGGGCGATGCCGAGGCCACCAACGACATACATACTTCTGCCCTCTATCTCTTTGGCCAGATCAAGGGGCATCTCCATCGACTCAGCTACATGGGTGGATTAGGCGCAAGCCGACGTTATTACCGACAGAGCGGGACCCGACAGGACTTCTGGCTCTTCCGTCCGAAACTCTCGTTGAGCTATCCATTGACCGACCAGCTGAAACTCAAATACGACTTCGAGATTTCCCAGCACGTTTCGCAGATTGCCCTCGTGAGCAACGTCAGCATCAAACAAAACTCGATGGAGACCATTCTCGGCAACCCCGAGATACATCCCAATCGAGTGATGACACACAACCTGCAGCTTACCTACTCCACCCCACGTTTCACAACGCAGCTGCAGGGCAATTACCGCAGCAATCCGCATTGCAACATGGAGAAATACATCCGTCAGGACGGACACTTCTTCAAGACACAGACCAATGCGGACAACGAATGCAGCTTCTTCCATATCGACAGCTACAACCAGTGGAGCATCCTGCCCGACCGTCTCGTGGCCACGCTCTATGGTGGCATCTATCGCTTCTTCAACTTCGGGGAGGACTACACCCATACCTACACCTCATTCAATGGAGGCTGTTCGCTGCAGGCCTATCTGAACCAATGGATGCTTGGAGCTTACGCCGACAATGGATGGAACTTCATGGAGGGCGAACATCGTGGACATCAAGCACCGGCATGGTACTTCACAGCAACGTATCAGGTCAACCCTTCCCTCTCGATTTCCCTTTTTGCCCAACACCCTTTCAGCCAGCATCCCCTCGCCTACAAGTCGGAAGTCGTGAACCGATATGTCCACAAGGACATCACGCAGCATCAGCGTGACTATGGAAACATGTTCACGTTGAAGGTCTCCTATCGTCTGGACCATGGACGTTCATACCGCGACATCCAGCGCACGATGAATCATCGGGATAACGATACGGGAATATTGTCGAAATAAGGGATTCTTGGGGATTTTAAGGGATATTAAGGGATTATAAGGGACGAATGTTTTTGGGTCCCATTCTCAACAAGGCGAAAGTAATGTCCCCAAATATCCCTTAATTTCCCCAATTATCCCTTAATATCCCTATAAATATTCTTACGTAAACTCACTCGGAGCCACGCCGAACTGCTTCTTGAAACTTGCCGAGAAATAGGACAGGGAACTGAAGCCCGTGATGTCGGCGATTTCGGAGACGTTGTATTTGCCTTCGCGCAGAAGTTCGGCAGCACGATTGAGCTTGAAGAGTCGGAAGAAGTTGCCAGGTTTCTCGCCCGTGAGGCCTTTCACCTTGTAGTAGAACTTCGAACGCGACACGTGCATGATCTCGGTGATGTGGTTGATGTCGAGATCGGGGTTCGAAAGCTCCTTCTCCATAATGGCATAGAACTCGTCCATGAACGCCTTGTCCTGGGGCGAAAGCACATTGTCGGCGAGTCCCGACGTCTGCGTATTCGCAGTGAGCAACGAACGCACATTCTCGCGGTTCTTGAAGATGTTGGCAATAAGCGTGAGCAGATAGGTGGGGTCGAAAGGCTTGCTGACGTAGGCATCGGCTCCACAATCGAGACCTGTGATCTGGTCGGAAGTGGTGGTCTTTGCCGTAACGAGCACCACAGGGATATGGCAGATCTGCGGGTCATCCTTTATTTCGCGGCACAGTTCGTAACCATCCTTCCTCGGCATCATCACGTCGCTCAAGATCATATCGGGCTCCTGCTTGGCAATGGCCTGCAGGGCACCATCGGCATCAAAGCGCGAACGTACCCGATAGGTTTGCCCAAGCAGCGTCTTCAGATAACGCACAATCTCTACATCGTCATCGACCACAAGGATTGATGGACGCTCGTCCTCGTCATTAACATCCTCCTGCTCGACAACGGCATCAGCAGGCACATTGCCTTCAGCATTCGGTGACAATGGATAGACGGCAGCCTGCGAAGGAGAGGCTTCGAGGTGCAGGGCATCGGCATAGCATGCATCATCGACAGGCAGCAGCACCGTGAATACCGAACCTGTATTGCCATCCGAGCGATTGGCTGCGCTGATGAGTCCCTGATGAAGCTCCACCAGCCTGCGGCAGAAGTAAAGACCGATACCTGTACCCCATTGGAATACACCTGTTTGCCGACGAGAAAGCTGGAAATAACGGTCGAAGAGTTTGTCAAGTTCATTCTCGGGCAGACCGGGGCCATCGTCGGAGACACGAATCTCTACAAGACGCTCGGCATGAAGTTCCGCGGCCCTGGGATCGCGAGCAGCAGCATCTTGACGTGTGATGGTGTCGAAATCCAGCACGACGTGACCTCCCGAAGGAATATATTTGATGGCATTGCCGATAAGATTGTAGATGACCTTCTCGACCTTGTCCTGATCGACCCACTGTACGAACGGCTCTTCGAGGCCATGTGAGGTGAGCGTGATGTTCTTCTCGCGGGCCTGCAGCTTGAATGTCTCAAGCACATTGCTGATCACCTGCACGAGGTCGAGGCGCTGCACTTCAAGCCGCAAGGCATCATCCTCGAGTTTGTGGAAATCCATCATCTGGTTGACCAAACGCAACATACGATCCACACTGCGCTGCATGATGGTCAGCGTGTCGTGCGTCTCGGCAGGCAGGCTCTTGTCATCGACCAGTTGTCGGAGTGGAGCGGCAATGATGGTGAGCGGTGTGCGGAATTCGTGCGAAACGTTGGCAAAGAAGCTCATGTTCATCGTGTTGATGCGCTTCTCGTGTTCGTGCTCTCGTTTGGTCTGCAGTCGGGTCCAGCGTTCCAGACGAAAGCGCTGCCACGAGGCAAAGAGATACCAGATCAGCACAAAACCGATGAGTGCATACAGCAGCTTTGCCCACCAGGTGAGCCACAGGGCCGGTGAGATGATGATGGGTATGGTGCGCTCGGCAAGGACGTTCTGCTGACCTCCGCTCAACACTCGGACACTGAAAGCGTAATCGCCGGCAGGGATGTTCGAGAAGTAGGCCTCGTTCGACTGCATGGCATCAATCCACTGGTCGTTGAATCCTTCAAGTTTATATTGGTAGCTGAAACGCAGGCCATCGCCGAAATCGAGAGCCGAATACGATATGCTGAAATTGTTCTGGTCATACCTGAGACGCACGACATCCGACGTACAGAGATGATGGTTGATGGGCCCAGTCGCCGAAGGCCGCACCAGCTGGTTGTTGACGCGAAGATCCTCGAGATGTATGGATGCCTCGCTCTTGCCGCTGATGCGATCGGGGTGGAAGATGGTGAGGCCATGTTCGCCACCGAATACCAGACGACCATCGGGCAGTTTGCACGAACAGCGGTCGTAGAACTCGTTGCCATTCAATCCATCACTCTTATAGTAGTTCGAGAACTTCCGTGACTTGGGGTCATAACATCCCAGGCCATGCAACGTGCTGACCCACAGGTTGCCATGCAGGTCCTCCTCGATGCTGGCAATGTCCTGGCAGGGTGCCCCAGGTATCGATTCAAGGCTGCCGCTGCTGAGCTCGTAGCGCATCAGGCCATTGCTCACCGTGCCTATCCAGAGGTTGCCTTCGCCGTCCTGCCGCAAGGCACTGGGCAGGAAGACACCGCGATCGACGCATCGTTCCACGGCCGAATCGGCGATGAGCGGCGGCTCAAGCTCAGTATGCCCCAGTGAGAACATGCGCAAAGCCTGGCCTTTGACCAGCGCAGCCGTTCGTCCGTCACTCAGCGGCAACAGGTTGGCCATGTACGAAAGGCTGTTCGTCAGGATGTAATGCTCTTCGAAGTGGTTGTCTTCGGCTCGTTTGGTGAAATAACTGTTGCTGTAGGTTCCCACACAGATGGTGTGGTCGGAGGTTTCGGCAAGGACGATGGGCAGTTCGATGGCATACTTGTCCACCAGCTTCAACTCTTCCCCCTCAGGTCGCAGACAGAACACCGTGCCAGGCATACAGCACAACCACAGATTGCCCCGGCTGTCGAACATGCAGTAGTAGATCTGCGACACGTCGTCGAACAATCGGGTCAGATATTGCGACGAATATTGGTGTATCTGATGTGTCTTGAGGTCATACGACCACAGGCCCTTAGGCTGGGTGGCTATCCAGAGGCGATGCTCCCCCTCTACGGCCACCGAAGCCACCGGCACGTCATCGAATGTTGCACGCAGGTAGTTGTCGGCAATGAACGAACGCTCGAAGTTGCTATGCACCTCATAGCCCTTCGTGCTGCTGCAATACCAGAGGTTCCTGCTTCGGTCGAACATGAAATGATCGACGTTGAAACGAGGTTCTTCAAAGGGGAAGCCAAGATCGGACTGATGCAGCAGTTCCTGCCTGTTTATGCGGTAGTCGAACATACCCATCGAGGTGCCGATCAGCAGGACGTTGGCTGTCGGAATGAAAAGCAGCGACAGCACATTGGCCTGTTTCAACCGGTCATCACGTGTCAGGACGGGATCGGGCTCCTCCCAACGCCGCTCTCCTATATCATATATTTTAAAACCCTCATCGCGCAAGGCCAGCCAGAGTCGCGATTCGATGATGATTGACTTTTCGATAGGATGCTCCAGCTGGTCGAGTGCCAGCACACGCCGGCCGGTCACCGTGCTGTAGCAATAGGCGCCCTGCTGGGTGACGACCCAAAGGTTGTCCTCCGCGTCGAAGAACATCTGGTTGTCGGAATAACTCGAGAAGGGAATATTCGACAGAATGGGGTCAAAGGCATTGTCCACAGAATCATAGCGAAGCACCTGGCCGGTCATGAGCAGGAAGATCTCGCCGCGACTGTTTTCGGCGATGTTCTGCGGAAGAAGGGTGCGGTCGGGGATGTTCACATGGGTGAAGGCATCCATCCCGTTGTAGATTGCCACGCCGTTCTTGGTCACCACCCAAAGTCGGCCTTGCTGGTCACAATGCAGGTTGCGCACCTGGTCGTCGGGCAGGCCATCGGGCTTGTCATTGCAGTAATACTGATGCACCTGGTTGCCATCCAGTCGGTTCAAGCCGCGATAGGTGGCAATCCATATATATCCGTGGGTGTCCTGGACGATGGACATGACGCGCTGGTTGGAGAGGTCCGACGAGACCTGCACACTCTGGGAATCGGTCTCGACAACCACCTCCGACGACCGGTGACAGGCCATCAGAAGCACAAGAAGGAGGGCAAAAATACAAAAACGTTTCACGGTGATAAGATATGTTTTACAGGGTGCAAATTTAGTCTATTTTGGATGAAAAAACAAGAAAAAAGAGGAAAAATGTACAAAATCTAAAGGATTTGGACGTTTTCATAACATTTCCAAACAAATCGGAAACCATTTTTTGCGAAAAACCCGCTACCTTTGCACCGCAAAATCAGAGATCCAAAAATTACAAGATGAAACACTATCAACGTACACAGATTCTGACCGTTCTGGCACTCGCTGCCACGACGCTCACTGCACAGCCCAAATTGAACTCCAGCAACGTGGAGCAAGTCATCGCCGCAATGACCACCGAGGAGAAGATCGACCTGCTCATCGGTTGTGGTATGGCCATAGGCGAAGAGGTGAAGTTCCCCGGCACTGCCGGTCGCACCCGCGACATCCCTCGTCTCGGTATCCAGTCGGCTTATCTTGCCGATGGCCCACATCGTTTACACATGACACGCACGCGTGAGTGGGACAGCAAGACCTACATCACCACCGAGATTCCTTCGGAGACCAACGTGGCTGCCTCGTTCGACCAGGACGCTGCCTATCAGCTGGGCAAGGTCATCGGCGAAGAGGTTCGCGACTTCGGCCTCGACGTTCTGCTGGCTCCCGGTGTCAACCTGATGCGTTCGGCTCTTTGCGGCCGCAACAACGAGTACTACTCCGAGGATCCCGTGCTGGCCGGCAAGATTGCTGCCGGTTTCATCCGTGGCATCCAGAGCAAGGGTTCGGGCACCTGCCTGAAGCACTTCGCCATCAACAACCAGGAGACCAACCGCAACAACAACGACTCGCGTCTCTCGCAGCGCGCGTTACGCGAACTTTATTTAAAGAATTTCGAGATTGCTGTCAAGGAGTCCAATCCTTGGAGCATTATGACCTCCTACAATCGTGCCCAGGGCCTCTACACCTGTGAGAACGTCGAACTCACCGAGACCATTCTCCGCGACGAGTGGGGTTGGGACGGACTGGTGATGAGCGACTGGAACGCCGGCAAGGATGCCGTGGCCAGCATCAAGGCAGGCAACGACATGCTGCAGCCCGGTCAGCCACGTCAGCGCGAAGCACTCCTCAAGGCAGCTCAGGACGGCACACTCTCGATGGAACTCATCGACCGTTCGGTACGCCGCACCCTCGAGTTCGTGCTCAAGTGCCACACCCCCAACGGATATGTCTATCCCAACGAGACCGACCTCAAGGCCCATGCCGAGGCAGTTCGCAAGTTCGGTGCCGAGTCGATGGTACTGCTCAAGAATGAGCCTGTGAAGGGTGGCGCAGTTGCTGCCCTGCCATTCGCTGCCGACAATGTGAAGGGCATCGCCCTCTACGGCTGCACCTCTTATGATATGGTTCCCGCAGCCATGGGCTTCGGTGGCACCAACGTTGGTCCCTACATCGTTAGCCTCGTCGAGGCAGCCCGCAAGGCTGGCATCAAGCCCGACATGAGCCTCGCCAAGACCTACAAGCAGCACATCGCCGACGAGAACAAGAAGAACTATCCCGACGGCATGCCTCCCTTCAGCATCACCGCTCCTCTCCGTGCTGGCGAATGGGTTCCACAGGCTGACGTATTGGCCGAGAACGTAAAGAACAACGACGTTGCCGTCATCACCCTGGGTCGCACCAGTGGCGAAGGTGCCGACCGCAAGCGCGAGCACTTCTTCCTCACTGACCTTGAGAAGGATATGATCCACGCCGTGGCCGAGGCCTATCATCAGGCCGGCAAGCCCGTCATCCTTGTGCTCAACGTCTGCGGTCCTGTCGAGACTGCTCCCGTCGCTGCCGAAGTCGATGCCATCCTCTGCGCCTTCGAGCCTGGTCAGGAATGCGGCAACAGCGTGATGGACGTGCTCACCGGCAAGGTGAATCCTTCGGGCCGTCTCCCAATGACCTGGCAGGTTGCCTATGGCGATGCTCCAGCCGACCAGAACTTCCCTGCCGACTACGTGTTCGACATGTCGGCATTCCGCCGCGCCTTCAGTGGTGGCAGCGCCAAGGATGCTGCCGAGCGTGCACAGCGCCAGGCTGAGCCCGTTGAGGTGAAGGACGTCGATTACACCGTCTATGCCGAGGACATCTACATCGGTTATCGTTACTTCGACACCTATCAGAAGCCCGTCTCCTTCCCCTTCGGCTTCGGCCTCTCCTACACCACCTTCGACTACGAGATCGTTTCGTCGGCTATCGATGGCGACAAGTGCCAGATGGAAGTGAAGGTCACCAACACCGGCAAGGTGGCAGGTCGTGAAGTGGTTCAGCTCTACGTCCGCGCTCCCAAGGGCCGTCTCGACAAGCCCAGCAAGGAACTCAAGGCCTTCGGCAAGACACGCAGCCTGAAGCCCGGCGACAGCGAGACAGTCAAACTGACCTGGAACACCATGGACATGGCCTCGTTCGACGAAAAGGCTTCGGCCTGGGTACTCGACAAGGGCATCTACACTTGGATGGTTGCTGCTTCGTCGGCCGACGTTCGCACCACTGCCACCCAGCGTGTTGCCAAGGCTCGCGTCGAGAAGGTTCACAACGTGATGGCTCCCAAGCAGAAGATCGTGCGCAGCACAATGCTCTCGAAGAAGTGATTCTTTTTATTTCAAATATTTTCCAACACTTTTATTTACTAACAAAACCAAAAGCACATGCGAACAATTCAGCTTTGTAAAGTAGGACATGCATTGCGCACCGTCCTTACCATGCTTTGCCTCGCCATTCTGTTCCCTGTCCTTGCACAGGCTCAGAACCGCGCATCAGGCACCGTAGTTGACGAAATGGGTGAGCCAATGATTGGCGTTGCCGTCGTCGAACTCGGAACAACGAACGGTACAGTGACCGACCTCGACGGCAACTTCGACCTCGCCGTGAAGTCTGGCGCTACCCTCCAGTTCAGCTTCGTGGGCTACACCACCAAGAACGTGAAGGCCGCTACCGGCATGAAGATCACCCTCGAGGAGGACAACAAGCTTCTCGAAGAGACCGTGGTCATCGGTTACGGTGTCCAGAAGAAGAGCTCACTCACCGGTGCCGTCAGCTCGGTGAAGAGCGAGGACATGGAAGCCCGTACCATCACCGACGCTTCTCAGGCCCTTCAGGGCAAGACCGCTGGCGTACAGCTCTCCGGTTCTTCGAGCCCAGGCGGACAGCCCACCGTCCGCATCCGTGGTATCGGTTCGAACGGCTCGTCTGATCCTCTCTACGTCATCGACGGTCGTATCGCACGCAGCATCCGTGGCATCGACCCCAACGACATCGAGTCGATGGAGGTACTGAAGGACGGCGCTTCGGCTGCCATCTACGGTGCATCGGCAGGCAACGGTGTGATCCTCATCACCACTAAGAAAGGTAAGGGCAATGGCCAGATCAAGTACGATATGCAGATCTCAAGCCAGAGCATCGCAAAGGTTCCCGAACTGATGGACTCACAGGAGTTTATCAACTACTATGTAAAGGAGAGCAACGTGATTGCTCAGAGCGTCATCGACCAGAACTGGGATGGCAAGACCAGCACCAACTGGATTGACGAGCTCTTCGAGAGGAGCCTCATGCAGCGCCACAACCTCACCTTCTCCGCAGGTTCTGACAAGGGTTCGATCTACGTTTCGACCTCTTACCTCAACAACAACGGCACCGTGAAGGGCGACAGTGACACCTTCCGTCGTCTCACCGGCATGATCAATGCCACCTGGAAGATCAAGCCTTGGCTCGAGTTGAACACCAACAACCAGATCTCACACATGAAGATCCAGTCGGTAGGCGAAGGTTCCGAGTACGGCTCTACCTTCTTGACCGCTCTCCAGTTCGACCCAATGACCAAGCCCTACTACACTGTGAACGATATGCCCGCCTCGATGCGCAGAGCCTACGATGCTTGGCAGGCTGGCACAGGTCCACGTCTCTATGGTCCTGGCGACGGCACATTCTACGGCATTTCGCCTTACGTGACCCTCGAGGGTGCCAACCCGCTCATCTCGCGTGCAAGCTCGTTCACCAAGAACCGCATGTTCAACATCAACGGCACCACCTTGCTCAACTTCAGCGCTATCCCTCACGTGGTCATTACCTCTCGTCTCAGCTATCAGATGAGCAACAACGAGTCGTACGGCGTAACCCGCGACTACTACGGCAGCGAGAAGTCCAGCCAGAACTTCGTCAACCTCAGCGCTGGTGACAACAACACTGTTTATTATCAGTGGGAAAACTTCGCCAACTGGAACCAGACCTTCAACCGCGTTCACAACCTCGGCCTCATGATTGGTAGCTCCTACAGCGAGAACCGTACCTTCGGCGTATCAGGCGGCACCAACGGCAGTAAAGAGGACTACGGCGTATTGCAGGACCTGCCCACCTTCTGGTACATCGCTTACGCTACCCCAACCGCTACCAAGAGCATCTCTGGCGGTGAGGCAAACTACATCCGCAAGCTCGCCTACTTCGGCCGTGCATCTTACGACTACCAGGGCAAGTACCTCGTTCAGTACAATTTCCGTGCTGACGCAGCCGATAGCTCTATTCTTCCTATCGACAACCGCTGGGGTTACTTCAATGGCGTATCCCTCGGTTACACCCTTACTCAGGAGAAGTTCATGGAAAGCACCCGTGGTTGGCTTGACTTCTTGAAGCTTCGTGCTTCCTGGGGCCAGAACGGTTCAATCGCTTCCCTCGGCAACTACATGTATGCCAAGAACATCGCGTCGTCGGCCAACTATCCCACCCATCCTGCTGATGCCGACTTTGGTTATATCACGACCTACGCTCCTTCATCGGCTGGCAACCCCAACTTGAAGTGGGAAACCTCCGAGCAGACCAACGTCGGTGTGGACGCTCGCTTCCTCAAGAACCGCCTGTCGTTCACCATGGACTGGTTCCGCAAGAACACTAAGGACCTCATCGTGACAGGTGCAGCCCTCTCCTACATCACTGGTCTTACTGAATCACCCATCAACGCCGGTGACATCCGCAACGAAGGCTTCGAGTTCGAACTCGGTTGGCAGGATCAGATTGGCAAGGACTTCCACTATGGCATCCGCGCTAACCTCTCGACCCTCAAGAACGAAGTTACCTACATTCACCCATCGCTCACCAGCGGTATGGACGGCGCTACCTTCCACGTGAACGGTGCCGTAACCCGCTTCGAGGTCGATCACCCGGCTTGGTACTTCTACGGATATAAGTTCAAGGGCATCAACAGTGAGACTGGCAACCCCGAGTTCTACGACGTGAACGGCGACGGCCAGATCGGTCCTGAGGATAAGACCGAAATCGGTAAGGGTATGGCATCGATGAACTTCGGTATCACCCTCAACGCAGCTTGGAAGGGCATTGACTTCATCATGTTCGGTTCCGGTGCTGTGGGCAACGATATCTACTGCCTCATCAACCGTGCCGACTACCCCACCAACCGTCTGACCGAGTTCACCAACGACCGCTGGACCGAGAGCAACCGCAATGGCTCGAAGCCACGTGCTGGTGCTACCGACTACGACAAGTATCTGATGTCTGACGCTGTGGTTTACGATGGCTCGTACTTCAAGATCAAGCAGATCCAGCTCGGCTACAGCCTGCCAAAGGCTTGGCTCAGCAAGGTCTTCATCAGCAACATGCGTATCTATGGCTCGCTCGAAGACTACTTCACCTTCACCAAATATCCAGGCTTCGACCCCGAGACCACTGGTACAGGAAGCTCGATGGGCCTCGACAAGGGTGTCTTCCCAACCTCCAAGAAGCTTGTCTTCGGTGCAAGCATTACATTCTAAAAAAAATAATGGCAATAAACAATAAAGAATACAATGAAACGTTATTATAAAACATTGCTATTGGCTTGTCTGGTGATGGGTGGCACCACTGCCTGCACGGACAACCTTGAGATCGAACAGCACGGTGTGCAGAAATACGAAACCTATTATGATACCGACGAGCAGATCGAGGCAGGTATCGTAGAATGCTACCAGCAGGCATTGTCGATGGGTCTGAACTCATTCGCCAACAAGGCGCTGCTCGACGGCGACTTCTGGTGCGGTGGCGGCCAGCGTGGCGACAACGGCGGCTTCGAGCAGATGAACGAATATCGCTTCTCGGCCGACCTCAGTGCTATCCAGTCGTGGTTCTCAGGTTACTACACCGGCATCAATCGTGCCAACACCATCCTCGACCGCGTGCCCGAAGGCAAGTCGGCAGTGGGCGACCGCGCCCGCGCCGAGGCCAAGGTCTTCCGTGGCCTCTTCTACTTCGAGCTGGCTTCGATGTGGGGCGACGTACCCTGCTTCGACCATGTGCTTGCTAGTGAGGAATATGCACAGCCCAATGTGCCCCGTAGCGATATTTACCAGTTCATCCAGAAGGACCTCTCAGAAGCCATCAGCTCCGGCAGGCTCTACGAGAAGAAGAGCATCGACGGTGATGCCGACCAGTGGCGTGTGAGCAAGGCATTTGCCCAGGCTCTCCTTGGCAAGGCTTACCTCTGGAACGGCGATGCTGCCCAGGCAGGCGCTCAGTTCGACCAGGTGCTCAGCAACCCCAACTACGCCCTCTATGGTGGCCCCGGCCGTCCAGCTGACGAACGTTATGAGAACGTCATCCAGAACCGTGCCAAGAACAACTGCGAGAGCCTCTTCGAGAGCCAGGAGTGCAGCAACCCCAGCAACTTTGAATTCAACCTCGTTGGATGTATGATGCGCTGGCGTGCTCAATACTTCGACTTCTCGGGCTTCCACTATGGTGGCGATGTTGATCACAACATTATGAGCTACCAGTCAGGTCAGGACTACGGTTTCTACAACCCAACAGGCACCCTCTATGCCGACTTCGTGAAGCTTGAGGGCAAAGATGGTCTCCGTCTCAACCAGACCATGAAGACCTCTGCTCAGCTCGAGCAGGAATTGGGTCTCAAGATCCAAGGCATCTTCTACGGCGTCGAGGATCTCTTCATGTGGAAGTGGCGTGCAGGCTTCGACACCCAGAACTGGGGCGGCTACGGTGCCATGTCCTACACCAACAACTATCGTTGGATGCGTCTTGCCGAGGTTTATCTCCTCGCTGCCGAGGCTTATGTTCAGTCCAACAACGGCAAGGCTACCGAGTATCTGAACTGCGTACGTCGTCGTGCCGGCGAGCCCGATCTCGCTTCCTGCACACTCGCCGACATCCAGATCGAGAAGCGCTGCGAGCTCTGCGGCGAAGGTGTTCGCTATCAGGACATCCAGCGCTGGGGCATCGCCAAGGATCTCCTTGCCAAGCAGGGCGAGAAGATTCCATCGACAGGTCCCGACGGTGTGATCTGGGATACCAAGTCGAACAACGATCCTTCGAAGTACGGCTACAAGACCGGCAAGCATGAGTTCCTCCCAATCCCATTCAAGGAGATCAAGATGAACGAGAACATCAAGCAGAACCCAGGTTGGGATTAATCTCAACTAAGGGATTCTAAGGGATCTTAAAGGATTCTAAGGGATTTTAAGGGACGTATGTATCTTTAACCCAATTTCTACAAGGCAAAGGCATTGTCCCTTAAAATCCCCAAATATCCCTAAATTTTAGGGATTCTAAGGGATCTTAAAGGATTCTAAGGGATTTTAAGGGACGTATGTTTTTGAGTCCCATTCTCAACAAGGCAAAGGAAACGTCCCTTAATATCCCTTATTATCCCCAAATATCCCTAAATATCCCTTAATATCCTTATTTAATTAAAAATAAATCAGTAAATCATGAAAAAGTCATTGCTTATCCTTTCGACCCTGCTCATCTCATCGATGGCAGCCGAAGCACAGCAGGCACTGTGGGGTGGCGCTCAGATCGTTTCGCCGGAAATCAACCCCGACTTCACCATCACCTTCCGCTATCGTGCTCCCAAGGCCAAGACCGTGCAGTTGACTGGCGAATTCCTGCCTGAGCAGGTCATCCCGACTCAGAATGGTGGCGTTTGGGCCATCAATCCCCCAGTAGATATGAAGGAAGGCAAGGACGGCGTTTGGGAATACACCACCCCCACTCCTGTTCCTGCCGGATACTACACCTATACATTCACCGAAGATGGTATTCGCACCATCGACCCCGCCAACGTCTATATCAACCGCGACGTGGCCACTGTCACCAACCAGCTCATCGTCAGCCAGGAGAAGGATGACGAAGGCTACTACTACAACGTCAACGACGTGCCCCATGGCACCGTTCGCAAGATGTGGTATCACAGCAAGACCCTCGGCACCGACCGTCGCCTCACCGTCTATACCCCAGCCGGCTACGAGACTTCGGGCAAGAAGTACCCCGTCTTCTACCTCCTGCATGGTGCAGGTGGTGACGAAGAGGCTTGGTACACCCAGGGCCGCGCCACCCAGATCCTCGACAACCTCATCGCCGAGGGCAAGGCCGAGCCTATGATCCTCGTGATGACCAACGGCAATGCCTGGGACACCGCAGCTCCTGGTGAGTCAGCTGCTGGCTTTGCTCAGCCCGGTGCACTCGGAGTAAGCCGTGAGGGCATTCCCGAGGCAGCCTTCGAGCTACACTTCCCCGAAGTGATGAGCTTCATCGAGAAGAACTTCCGCTGCAAGACCGACAAGAACTCGCGTGCCATCGCCGGCCTTTCGATGGGTGGTTTCCACTCGCAGGCCATCTCGCGCTACTACAACCAGAAGTTCGGCTACGTAGGCCTCTTCTCGGGTGCAACAGGTGGCGTGCAGGCCATGGGCAACCGTCCGGCACAGAGCCCCGTCTATACCCAGTTCGATGCCGACTTCGCCAAGCAGTTTGCCAAGGGCAAGCAGCCACGTCTCTACTTCATCGCCTGTGGCAAGACCGACTTCGTTCTCGGTGGTGTTCAGGCTCTGATGACCTACATGGACGAGCACAACTATCCTTACGTTTGGCGCGAGTCTGAGGGTGGTCACATCTGGCGCAACTGGCGTCGTTACCTCACCGAATATGCTCAAAAGATTTTTAAATAAAGGATTCTAAGGGCATCTTAGGGATTCTAAGGGATTTTAAGGGATTCTAAGGGATTTTAAGGGACGTATGTTTTTTGGGTCCCATTCTCTACAAGGCAAAGGAAACGTCCCTTAATATCCCTAAATATCACCAAATATCCCTAAATATCCCTATTAAGAGATACTATCGTCCCCAAATATCCCTAAATATCCCCAAATATCCCTAAATATCCCCTAAAAATATACTTATGAAAAAATATCTTCTTTTGGCAACAGCCCTGCTCATAGGCGGCACTGCCATGGCACAGCAGGCTCTCTGGGGCCGTGCTTCGGTCAAGTCTCCCGAAATCAACCCCGACCGCACCGTAACCTTCCGCATTTCCGCTCCCAAGGCCATCAAGGTGGAGGTGACCGGTGACTTCCTCCCCACCCAGAAGATCCAGACTCCCTTCGGCGAATTCGACGGCCCAGGCTATGCCGAACTCAAGGAGGGCAAGGACGGCGTTTGGGAATACACCACCCCCGAGCCAGTAGCTCCCGAATTCTACAACTATACGTTCCGCGTGGATGGCCAGTCGATGGTCGATCCTTCCAACGTCTATGTCAACCGCGACGTGGCTTCGCTCACCAGCATCCTGCTCGTCGATGGCGATCCCATCGTTGACCTCTACAAGGTGTGCAATGTTCCCCACGGCACCGTCAGCAAGATCTGGTATCACTCCGACCACGAGGGCATCGACCGCCGTATGACCGTCTATACCCCAGCAGGTTACGAGACTTCAGGCAAGCGTTATCCCGTCCTCTACCTGCTCCATGGCATCGGTGGCGACGAGGAGGCATGGTACACCCAGGGCCGCGCTTCGCAGATTCTCGACAACCTCATCGCCCAGGGCAAGGCTGAACCCATGATCGTCGTGATGACCAACGGCAACATCTCGCAGCACGCTGCTCCCGGCGAAGGCCCCGAAGGCATGAAGTCGCCCAACATGCAGCTGCCCAAGACCATGGAAGGAACCTTCGAGACCTGCTTCCCCGAGATCGTACGTTTCATCGACAAGACCTATCGCACCAAGGCTCAGAAGAAGTTCCGCGCCATCGCAGGCCTTTCGATGGGTGGTTTCCACAGCTGCCACATCTCCAAGCAGTATCCCACGATGTTCAACTACGTAGGCCTCTTCTCGGCTGCCATCAACCGCGAGAACCCCGGTGAGACCGACATCTACAAGAACTTCGACGAGAAGCTCGCCACGCTGTTCGCTCCCAAGAACCGTCCCGCCCTCTACTACATCGCCATCGGCAAGACCGACTTCCTCTATCAGGACAACCAGAACCTGCGCAAGAAGATGGACGACAATGGCTATCCCTACGTCTATGTTGAAACCGAAGGCGGTCACATCTGGCGCAACTGGCGCTACTACCTCGCCGACTTCTGTCCTCGCCTCTTCAAGTAATTCATTAAGGGTTATTAAAAAGTAATAAAAGAGTAGTAAAAGAGTAGTAAAAGGGACGAATGTTCTTTGGGTCCCTCCTCATCAAGGCGCTTCTCTCGGACGTGACCGAACGGGAACAAAGTATCGTCCCTTTTTCTCCCCTTTTACTCCCTTTTTACTCCCCTTTTACTCCAAAAATAATCATGAAGAAAGCGATATTAACCCTCTCGGCCGTGATCCTCGCCACCCTGGGCACCCAGGCACAGCAGGCCCTGTTCGGCGGCAGCAGCATCGTGTCGCCCGAGATTCACCCCGACAACACCGTCACCTTCCGCCTCTATGCCCCCAAGGCCGTGAGCGTCAAGGTCAGTGGCGACTTCCTGCCCGAGCAGCTCATCGACACCCCGCAGGGCAAATGGGCTGTCAGCGTGCCAGCCGACCTCAAGGAAGGCAAGGACGGCGTGTGGGAATACACCACACCCGAACCCCTCGAAGCCAACTACTACTGCTACAACTTCGTGGTCGATGGTCAGAAGCAGCTCGACCTGCAGAACGTCTTTGTCAATCGTGACGTCAAGACGCTCACCAACTACTTCATCATCACCCGCGAGGCAGGCGACCAGGGCGACCTCTTCTCGGTCAACGACGTACCCCACGGCACCGTTCGCAAGTGCTGGTACGACAGCCCCTCGCTCGGCATGAAGCGTCGTCTCACCGTCTATACCCCAGCTGGATACGAGACTTCGAGCAAGAAGTATCCCGTCTTCTACCTCCTCCACGGTAGTGGTGGCGACGAAGAGGCATGGTACACCCAGGGCCGCGTCACCCAGGTCCTCGACAACCTCATCGCCACTGGCAAGGCCGAGCCGATGATCGTCGTGATGACCAACGGCAATGCCTACGAGACCTCAGCTCCCGGCGAGCAGGCCGGAGGCTTCCGTCAGCCCGAAATGGTGATGGGTGGTGTCAAGCCAGGAATGAAGGAGGCAGCCTTCGAGCTGTCGTTCCCCGACGTGCGTCGCTATGTCGAGAAGAACTTCCGCACCATCAACGACAAGCGTCATCGCGCCATTGCCGGTCTCTCGATGGGTTCGTTCCACTCCGAGCATATCTCCAAGTACTATGCCGGTGAGTACGGCTACATCGGACTCTTCTCTGGTGCCAGCGCAGGCGATGGTCGTCGCGGCAAGGACGAACCAGGCGGCAGCCCCGTCTATGCCAACTTCGACAAGCAGATGGCCAACCTCTTCGCCCCCAAGAACCGCCCCTACCTCTACTATGTGGCTATCGGCAAGACCGACTTCCTCAAGCAGGGCAACGACGGCTTCCTCCGCTATATGGACGAAAAGGGCTACCCCTACACCTATCGCGAGACCGAAGGTGGTCACATCTGGCGCAATTGGCGTACCTATTTCATCGAATTCACGCAAAAAATATTTAAATGATCATGAAAAAACTAATTGTCGCAGTCGCCGCTGTCGCTTTGCTCGCCAGCTGCGGAAAAAAGGAACTCAAATTGAACGAGAACAACATTGACCAGATCGTAGCTGCCATGACGCTCGAAGAGAAGGCCGCACTCGTTACCGGTGTAGGCATGGACTCGGGCGAAGAAGGTCTCTCAGCTACCATCGGCGCACAGGCCGAACTCGTGCCTGGTGCCGCCGGATCGACTCACGCCATCGCACGCCTTGGCATCCCAGCCACGGTGCTCGCCGACGGCCCTGCAGGTCTCCGCATCAACCCCACTCGTGAGGGTGACGACCAGACCTACTACTGCACCCACTTCCCCATCGGAACCCTGCTCGCCAGCACCTGGAACCAGCAGCTCGTCGAGGAGGTAGGCAAAGCCATGGGTAACGAAGTGCTCGAGTATGGTGCCGACGTACTGCTCGCTCCTGCCGAGAACATCCATCGTAACCCGCTCAATGGCCGCAACTTCGAGTATTTCAGCGAGGATCCCCTCGTAGCTGGCAAGACTGCCGCTGCCTACGTGCGTGGCGTACAGACCAACGGTGTTGGTACTTCGGTGAAGCACTTCGCCTTCAACAACCAGGAGACCAACCGCACCGGCAACAATGCCATCATCTCCACCCGCGCCATCCGCGAGATCTACCTCAAGCCCTTCGAGATCACCGTCAACGAGTCCGACCCCTGGACCATCATGACCTCCTACAACAAGATCAACGGCACCTACACCTCCGAGAGCGAGGATCTCGTCGAGACCATCCTTCGTGGTGACTGGGGCTACAAGGGCGTAGTGATGACCGACTGGTTCGGTGGCAAGGATGCTACCGCTCAGATGCATGCCGGCAACGACATGCTGCAGCCAGGCCGTCCCAGCCAGTATCATCAGATCATCGACGATGCCAATGCCGGCAAGCTCGATATGAAGGACCTCGACCGCAACGTGAAGCGCATCCTTCAGTTCATCGTTCGCACCCCACGCTTCAAGGGTTATCAGTACAGCAACAAGCCCGACCTCGAGGCTCATGCTGCCGTCACCCGTCAGAGCGCAAGCGAAGGTATGGTACTGCTCGAGAACCGTCGTCAGACGCTGCCCCTCTCGTCCAACGTCAAGAACGCTGCCCTCTTCGGCATCACCTCCTACGACTTCATCGCAGGTGGCACAGGTTCGGGCAACGTCAATCGCGCCTACACCGTTTCGCTGCTCGATGGCCTCAAGAACGTAGGCATCAGCACCGACGCCAAGATTGAGAAGCTCTATGTCGATTATAAGGCAAAGGTCGAGGCCGACAAGGCCGCTGCCCTTGCTGCCAATCCCGAGCAGAACGCTTTGGCCGCATTCCTTCCCCAGCCGCTTCCCGCCGAGATCATCCCATCGGCTGCCGACATCGCTGCTGCCGTGAAGGCCAACGACGTGGCCATCATCACCCTGGGCCGCATCTCGGGTGAGTTCCTCGATCGCACCGTGGCCAACTTCAACCTCTCTGCCGAGGAGCTGAAGCTCATCCAGACCGTGTCGCGCGCCTTCCAGGCTGCCGGCAAGAAGGTCGTTGTCGTGCTCAACATCGGTGGTGTCATCGAGACAGCCTCCTGGAAGAACATCCCCGACGCTGTGCTCCTCGCATGGCAGGCAGGTCAGGAAGGCGGCAACTCGGTAGCCGACGTCCTCACCGGCAAGGTTAGTCCTTCGGGCAAACTCCCGATGACCTGGCCAATCAACTTCGCCGATCATGCTTCGAGCAAGAACTTCCCACGTGCCGAGCAGTTCAAGCTCGACCTCAGCACCTTCATGGGCAAGGAGGCCGAGAAGCAGGCTCCACGCGAGACCTACGACTACACCAACTATCGCGAAGGCATCTATGTGGGCTATCGCTGGTTCGACAAGGAGAACATGAAGGTCAGCTATCCATTCGGCTACGGTCTCTCCTACACCACCTTCGAGTATAGCAATCCACAGGTCAAGGTCGATGGCAAGAATGTGGTTGTCACTGTCGATGTCAAGAACACCGGCAAGGCCAGCGCCAAGGAAGTTGTCGAACTCTACGTATCTGCTCCCGCAGGTGCTCTCGACAAGCCCGTGCAGGAACTCAAGGCATTTGCCAAGACTGCAGCCCTCGCTCCCGGCGCATCCGAGACGGTTACCCTCAAGTTCTGCACCGACGACCTCGCTTCGTTCGACGAGGCTCAGTCCGCTTGGGTAGTTGACGCAGGTACCTACAAGATCATGGTAGGTGCTTCGAGCCGCGACATCCGCGCCAATGCCACTGTCGATGTAGAGGCTTCAACCCGCAAAGTAAACGATGTGCTCAAGACTGTACCGTTCATTGATTAAAATGGTTAGTTGAATTAATAATGTGTGTGTCGGTGTGTCGATGGTCCGTCGAGGATAATCGACACACCTTTTTTATTACGCGAACTATCCTGATTTTTATATTTTATTTTTTATAATTTTATTTTTTCCCGAAACCGAGTTTCAAGTCATTAAAACCGAAGGCGCGACACCATACGATGCCGCGCCTTCAGTTTCAGCGGATAGAGCGAGTAAGGGCTGAGGTGGTTGATGCGTCAGATAAATAATTTAACCATACAAATGAACATTAGTTATATTAGATTACCAATTTTGATTCCAAGATACAAACATGCAAATGAAAAAATGACATCAACAAATGTTATAATGCTCCAAATCCTTTTCCATGAAGCATCCTTTTTTTCGTATTTATTGAAGTATTTACGGTATTGTGATTCTTGAAATAATGTGTCATCAATAATAAATACGATTATTGATATAATACCTACCGAGATAACTGCTGAAATAGAAAGCCTTACTCCATGACTCTCGATAAAACGAGCTAAAGGGAAACCTAAAAGAGTATATTTACAAAACAATAAACCCTTCATCGCCATTTTTGCATAATAAACAGCGAGACCAAAATCCCTTTTTCTTTCATAAATATCACGTCTGAGTTTGGGATCCTTCATAGATTTCGTGCGCCATTTTTTCGGGATTAAAGGTGTTAATAGTTTATCACATAAAAAATCTACACATAACCCAAAACTGCAATGAAATCTCCAATGAATGTAAAAATTAGCGTAAAAGAAATTTGTATCTTTCATATTGTTAACAGCTTTAATACAGCTTCGCAAAGCCATTATTTCGCTGCAAATATATGTATTATTTTTGTTACTTAAATCTATTTGGCCTGTTTTTTTCATTATTTTCGCGTCAAAGGTGCAAATCGTCTTCGCGAAATAGATTTCCGAATTTGTTGAAGATGCCGCGCCTTCGATTATGGAGAATAGAGCTAGAAAGGGCAGACTATTATATGCTATGATGTGAGAAATGATCAAGTTTATTCAGGGTAAGAAACTCATTTCACCACAACTTTCACACTCTTCCCACCCATCCTGATGATGACGGTAGTGCCGGATGAGAGATGTTTGGTGATGTCAGTGGCTTCGCTTGGAGTGGTGGCCGAGCCGATGAACTTGCCATCGATGGAATAGATGTCGATGCGGTCGGATGGAGATGTGTATTCGAGGGTTTCGATGGATTGACCATCCAAGGGAACGATGTCCTTGAAGTTCTTCCAAGGCACAGCCGCTTTGTAGGCATCGACTGAACCTGCGGGCACATGAAGTGTCGCATAATCGTTAGGGCTACGGTTGAAAGCATCACTATGTGTCGAAGGAACATTTTCGGCATAGCAATAGACATCTAGAAGCGTCAAGCATAATCCGAATGCCCCTTCTCCAATTGATGTCACGCCACCGGGGATGGTTATGGAGGTCAGGTTGTAACAGAAAAGGAAAGTGTTAGGTTCAATCGTCGTCAAGCTGTCGGGGATATTGACGGAGGTTAGGCCGAGACAGAAGTTGAAAGCAGATTCTCCTATCGTGGTCACACTGTTGGGAATGGTGATGGAGGTTAGGCTGGCACATTCATTAAAAGCATAACTTCCAATTGATTTCACGCAGTTGCCAAGGTCGATAGAGGTTATCCTACAGCGTGAGAAAGCACGATCTCCAATCTTCTCCACATTATTGGGCATCGTGATGGAGGTCAGGCTGGTACATTCTTCGAAAACGGAGACACCAATTGAAGTCACGCTATTGCCAAGGTCAATAGATTCCAGGCTTTGACAATGGAAGAAAGCACGATCTCCAATCTCCTCCAAGCTATTGGGAATGGTAATGGACGTCAGGCTGGTACACTCTTCGAAAACGGAGACACCAATTGAAATCAGGCTGTTGCCAAGGTCAATAGATGCCAGGCTTTGACAATGGAAGAAAGCTTGACCTCCAATCTTCTCCACATTATTGGGCATCGTGATGGTGGTCAGGCTGGTACATTCTTCGAAAACGGAGACACCAATTGAAGTCACGCTATTTGGAATGGCAATCGATGTCAAACTGCCGCAATTGTAGAATGCACCGTATTCTATCGATGTCACACTGTTGGGGATGGTGACCGAGGTCAGGTTGGGACAATACCAGAAAGAACCCTGTCTAATTAAACTCACGCTATTGGGGATGGTGACCGAAGTCAGTTCGATACTGCTCTTGAAAGCCCACTCTGCTATGGATGTTACGCTGTAGTCAACTCCATCATAATTCACTGTGGCTGGAATATCCACACTTCCGGAATACATGTTGGGGTTGAACGTTACTTCGGCTTCCTTGATATCTTCCATCAAATTATAATAGATGCCATCGATTTCAACAGCATCGGCAAATGCTACCATAGGCAGCAAAACTGTCAGAAGGGGAAGGATGTACTTTTTCATAATAGAATATTTTATTTCGCTGCAAATATATGTATTATTTTTGTTACTTAAATCTATTTGGCCTGTTTTTTTCATTATTTTCGCGTCAAAGGTGCAAATCGTCTTCGCGAA
>ONNR01000014.1 GCA_900319235.1 uncultured Prevotellaceae bacterium | reverse complement strand
GATGGACACCCTTGCCTTAGGCTATGTGATTCCCGCTATTAGGGCTCACTCGGGACTTGCACCCGTTAGACAATGCTCATGCCGAGCGTACGACAAAAAGAGGCGGCCAAATCTGGCCACCTCTAGAACACGGAGATAAGAAATCAGTACTTGAAGGAGGAGCCACCGACGAACTCGCGCATAATGGAGGTAGGTGGGATTTCCTTATCGCTGACGGCGACGAAGTAATGGATGAACTTCAAGAGACGGTGGGCTTCGCAGTATTCGGGGCTGTTCTTGGGCACCGAAGCGAGGATGGGCTCGGCATGGTTGCGTAGCACAGCGAATTCGATATGCAAAGCGGAGTTGAACATCACGTCAGCCGTCTCCTGATATGGGAAAATCCACTTCATCTCGCCCTCACAGACTGATGGCCATTGGGCAATGGTCTGTTGCGCAGTGAACGCACCGACATTGTAATCGCGGATGATACGACGCAGCAGACGACAATCGGATGTTGGGATCCAGTTGTGGTCGTCAAGCGAAATGCTAGTTAGGCACGAGATGTAGATCCTGAATTTAAGCGACTCCTCAATCTGGGAAGTCAATGCCGGGTTGAGCGCATGGATACCCTCGATGAGGAGCAACGAATTGCGTCCCATCTTGAGCTTCTTTCCATTGTATTCGCGCAAACCTGTCTTGAAGTTAAATTCGGGCACCTCGACACGTTCACCGCGCAGCAAGGCATTAAGGTCGCGCACCATAGTCTCACTGTCGACCGCCGAGATATTATCGAAGTCATATCGACCATCGGGGAACTTAGGCGTATCGACACGATTGACAAAATAATCGTCGGTAGAGATGCTCATCGGCTTGAGGCCACATGCTTTCAACTGAATGGACAAACGTTTGCAGAATGTAGTTTTACCGCTCGAAGAAGGACCTGTAATCAGAACAACGCGACACGGGCGCTCAGTATCAAGGTAACGACGATTGATCTCTTCTGCAATCTGAACAATCTTTTTTTCCTGCAAAGCTTCGCTGACCTGGATGAGTTCGCTTGCGTGACCCGCCTTGATCGCATGGTTGACATCACCCACATTCGACAGACCCATAATGACGCTCCAACGCACATATTCGGCAAAAGTCTCGAAGGTGCGTGGCTGATCGACCTTGGGTGCAAGCATCGTAGGATTCCTCATATCGGGTACACGCAGCAAAAGGCCATCCTGGTACTTTTCAAGTCCCCATAACTTAATGTATCCAGTACTGGGCAATAAAGCGCCATAGTAATAATCGACAGTTTCGTCGAGCAAATAGTAGTCACTATAGACACGATCGCTGGTTTCGAGCAGTTTCACCTTGTCGATATTGCCATGTTCGCGGAAGATGCGCACTGCATCCTCGGTAGGAGCCTCACGATGATGGAAGGCCATATCACTGTCGATGATCTGCTGCATACGTTCGCGAATACGCTCAACATCAGCAGCAGTAGCATGATCAGCGGCACGTGTGTAGAAGTTGCAATAGAAGCCGTTGGAGATACTGTGCTCGATATAAAGACGGCTTTCGGGGAAGATCTCAGAGCATGCCTTATAAAGGACAAAACATAATGAACGCACATATATGCGCATACCCGAAGTATTGTTCAAGCCGACATACTCGACATCGCGACTTTGATAGACGCGAAAACGAAGACCTTGTGACGCATTGTTGACCTTTGCCGAAACGACCTGATAAGGAATCTGGAGCTCAGGCTGAAGCTTCTGGTAGATCTCCAGCAGTGTACTTCCCTCTTGAAAGGAATAGGTCTTATTATTGTTTTTGCAACGTATTTGAATCATAATATTTGCAAAGTGAGGTAATAAATGTGGCGCAAAGGTAATGTTTTTCTTCAAAAAAAACAAAAAAAATCTCCAAATCTTTGCTAAAATTTTGTCATTTCTATTTAAATATGTATATTTGCACCCCAAAATAGAGAAAGAAAGATGAAAACAACCCGACTATTCATATTGATTGCCCTTTCATCAGGCACACTTTTGTCGGCCCAGGCACAGGACCGCGCACAGATAGAACACGAACTGGCAGTGACTGCCTACAACTACGCCGTTGGCTGTGCCGAACGTGGCAAATACAACGAAGCCCTTGAAGGACTCACCCACATCCCCGGTGGTCGCTTAAACGAACAGCAACTGGGATGGGTGGATAGTTTGCGCACCAAGTGCGAACTGATGGCAGGACATCCTATGCCCGCGCATGAGATTCCACTTGCTGAGTCAGAACTCATAGACATCGATGACCAAAGTGCCGCATTCATTCATGGTATCCAAGCATACAGGAAAGGCGAATACGCAACTGCCAAAGGTTTTTTCACCGAGGCTATCGATCTCGATGACGGTCCCCGTGAACAAGTTCGTATCGAAGCCTTCTTCTGGCGTGGACAATGTGAATATCAATTGGGTAATTACGCGGCATGCTGCCAGGACCTGATTTCGTTCAACGATGTAAAGAACGAACGCACAGAGTTACAATACTATGCCCTTGCATATTACACAATGGGATATGCACGTATGCATGAGAAGAAATGGCGTCACTCGCGCATCAACTTTGAACGCTATCTCGAAAACCAACCTCTCAAACAACTTGCCTCTTACCGCGATGCAGAGAATCGACTGAAGGAATGCAAGGCATTGGAGGCACGCTCCACTTCAAGCTACAAGCTGCCGCTCAAAATGGCGACCATCGACGCCAACATCGGCGAGATATTAGCCATCACGGAATCGTTGAGGAAAGTCGATCAGCAGAAGTCGAAGGAAGAAGAGGAACGCGAAGCGGCCATCGAAAAGTGGCGTAACTGGCGTCCCCCCTATATACAATGAACCGAAACCAAAGAAATTAATTTATAAACTATGAACTTAGTTATTGTCGAGTCGCCTGCCAAGGCAAAGACTATCCAGAAATTCCTTGGTAACGACTATAAGGTTACCTCAAGCTACGGTCATATCAGAGACCTCAAGAAACGAGACTTCAGCATTGATGTCGATCATCAGTACAAGCCCATATATGAAATACCTGACGACAAGAAGGAACTTGTCGCCAACCTTCAGAAGGAAGCAAAGAAAGCAGATATGGTGTGGCTGGCTTCCGATGAAGACCGCGAGGGAGAAGCCATCTCCTGGCATCTTTACGAGGTGCTTGGGCTCGAACCTGAGCGGACCCGTCGTATAGTCTTCCACGAGATTACCAAACCTGCCATCCTGTCAGCCATCGAGACGCCCCGCAAGATCGATATGGATCTGGTAAACGCACAGCAAGCACGTCGTGTGCTGGATCGCATAGTAGGCTTTGAGCTCTCTCCTATCCTTTGGCGCAAAGTGAAGCCGGCACTTTCGGCCGGACGCGTACAGTCAGTTGCCGTACGTCTCATAGTAGAACGTGAACGCGAGATTGAGAACTTCAAGTCTGAGGCATCATATCGCGTATCCGGCACGTTTGCCACCCTTGACCCGCAAACCAAGCAGACTGTATTCTTCAATGCTGAACTGTCGCAGCGATTCAAAACCAGAGAAGAAGCCCAAGCATTCCTCGAAAAGGCAGCTAAAGCAACCTACACCGTCAGCGACATCCAGCAGAAACCCATCAAACGCCAGCCAGCCCCACCGTTCACTACCTCTACTCTCCAGCAGGAAGCTGCTCGTAAGCTTCACTACACCGTCAGCCAGACCATGAGCATTGCCCAGCGACTTTACGAGGCCGGACAAATCACCTATATGCGTACTGACTCGGTGAACCTCTCCACACTCTGCTTGGGTGCATCGAAGGAGCAGATCCTCAAGACGATGGGCAAAGAGTATCTTGAGACACGCAACTATGTGACCCACACCAAAGGAGCACAAGAGGCACATGAGGCCATCCGTCCCACCTATATGGATCAACAGTCCATCGAGGGTTCAATGCCTGAACAGAGACTCTACGAACTCATCTGGAAACGCACCATCGCCAGCCAGATGTCAGATGCCATCATCGAGAAGACTCAAGTTGAAATCAAGATAGCAGGAGAGGATGAATTGAAGTTCATTGCCAATGGTGAGGTCATCAAGTTCGATGGTTTCTTGAAGGTATATATTGAAAGTTATGACGAAGAGGGCGAGAGTGAAAACGAAGGCGAAAGCCGCCTTCCAGCACTTGCTAACGGTCAAAAGCTTGACCTTAACGCGGCTGATGCTGTGGAGCGTTACACCTTGCATCCACAGCGCTACACTGAAGCTTCGCTCGTCAAGAAGATGGAGGAACTTGGCATCGGGCGTCCATCTACCTACGCTCCCACCATCTCGACCATCCAAGCACGCGATTATGTAGCCAAAAGCGACCGTCCTGCCGAGAAGCGGGATATTACTCGTTTGCACCTCGACGTCAAGTCTGGCAAGATCAGCAGCAAAACCAGCGAAGAAACCTATTGCAATGACAAGGGCAAGCTCATCCCCACCGACATCGGTGTTGTGGTAAATGACTTCCTCACGCAGCATTTCCCTGAAATCATGAGCTACAACTTCACCGCTACGGTTGAGGGCGAGTTTGACGAGATAGCCGAAGGCAAGGAACAGTGGTCAGACTGCATCGATTCATTCTACAAGCTCTTCCATCCACTTATCACAACAACTCTCGAAGAACGTTCTGACCACAAGGCTGGTGAGCGTGTTCTTGGCAAGGACCCCAAGAGCGGACATACCGTTTCAGTTAAGATAAGTCGTTTTGGTCCAGTTGTACAAATTGGTGCCGCCGACGAAGTGAACAAACCTCAGTTTGCTGCACTGCAGAAAGGGATGAGCATTGCCACCATCACCCTTGACGAAGCTCTTAAACTCTTTGACCTCCCCAAGGATTTAGGTGAATTCGAGGAGAAGACCGTCAGTGTAGGTGTCGGCAAGTTTGGTCCATATGTACGCCACGACAACAAGTACATCTCTATACCTAAGGGTATCGACCCTCTTGCCATCTCGCTTGATGAAGCAATCAAACTCATCGAAGAAAAACGTGACGAAGACCGTCGTCGTGTGCTTCGCACCTTCGAAGAAGACCCCGAACTCCAGCTTCTCAATGGACGTTATGGTCCTTATCTCTCTAAAGCCGGCAAGAACTACAAACTGCCACGCAGCAAGAACACTGAGCAACTCACATACGAGGACTGCCTGGCAATCATACACGATGCCGAGGAGGCTGAGGCCGAAGGAAGAGAGAAAAAAGGCAGAAGGAATAAAAAGGGTTAAAGATGGCAAATCTTACAAGACTCATATACAAACTAGCGTTCGAGCGGCGATTCAAGCAGCTCGAACGTTATGCTACACATACACACGAGCTTCAACAAGAACAACTATCGTGGTTGGTAGGTCGTGCCAAGGACACTGACTTCGGACAGCAGTATGGCTTTGCGTCGATGCTCAGGGATGAGCGACATGGAGAGAAGGCTGACTATAGAGTTTTTGCTGAGCGTGTGCCCATCTCGAACTATGACCAGCAGAAGGAATGGATTGAGCGAATGGTCAAAGGCGAAGAAAATGTACTTTGGCCAGGGCTTTGTCGATGGTTTGCCAAATCGTCAGGTACTACATCCGACAAGTCGAAATACATCCCCGTCACCGACGATGGATTGAAACTCTGTCATTATCGCGGTGCCACCGACTCGATGGTCGTCTATCTTGCCCTTAATCCCGAATCGAGGATCTTCAGCGGCAAGGGACTTATCCTAGGCGGTTCGTTTTCGAACGAACCATTACCCAAAGGCATCCATGCAGGTGACCTTTCAGCCACATTGATCCAGAACGTAACACCTGCTGTAAATTTCATCCGTACACCCAGCAAGGAGGTGGCCTTGATGGGCGAATGGGAAGCCAAATTGAAAGCTCTCTGCAAGACGACCAAAGACGTCAACGTGACTAATATCTCGGGCGTTCCATCGTGGATGATGGGTGTGCTGAAGAACATCCTTGCCGAAACGGGAAAGAAAGACATTACCGAAGTGTGGCCCAATCTAGAGTGCTTTTTCCACGGAGGCATTGCTTTCACTCCCTACCGCGAACAATACAAGCAGCTGATTCCTTCAGACAAGATGCACTATCTGGAGACCTACAACGCTTCGGAAGGATTCTTTGGTGTGCAATCATCGTGGGACAGCAACGATATGCAACTCGTCATCGACAATAAGATCTTCTACGAGTTCATTCCGATGGATGAGTTTGAAGAAGGTAGCAAATCGATGCGTGCCGTCCCATTGACCGAAATAGAACTAGGCAAAAACTACGCTATGGTTATCACCACACCTGGTCTGTGGCGCTACATCATCGGCGACACCATACGCTTCACGCAACGAGATCCTTATAAGTTCTTCATCACTGGCCGAACAAAGGCATTCATCAATGCCTTTGGTGAGGAACTAATGGTAAGCAATGCAGACGAAGCGCTGGCCAAGACCTGTGCAGAGACTGGGGCACGCATCCTGGACTATACGGCAGCACCCACTTTCGCAGTACTTGACGAGGGCGATGTTGCCCATGGGTCTAAAGCCCGTCACACTTGGATCATCGAGTTTTCGCAGGCGCCCAAGGATGTGGAGGACTTCGCAGAAAGGCTCGACAAACATCTGCAGGAAGTCAACTCAGACTACGAAGCCAAGCGTTACAAAGGAATCTTCCTCGACCGACTGGAACTGATAGTTGCACGACAAGGCCTATTCACCGATTGGCTCACCCAAAAGAAAGGCAAGCTGGGAGGACAACTTAAAATACCACGTCTTAGCAATTCACGCAGCTATCTGGAGGAGCTGATTGAGATGAATAGATAGTAAAAGAAAAAACTGCACACTTTATTGTGCAGTTTTTTTATATTTGCATAGATTACCGTGCATAATCTTCATACAATTCTCGTACACGAGCCACTTTCTCTTCTCGAGAAAGTTCAGCAGGAATCCAGTGGATGGTGATGCCGCGACGTTCCATACCTCTGAACCATGTCATCTGGCGTTTGGCAAACTGATGGATAGCAATTTCAAGCTGTCGAACCATCTCGTCGTATGTGAGTTCTCCGATGAGATAGAGGGTGAGGTATTTATATTCAAGACCATAGTAAATAAGATCTTGGGGCGGGATATGACGTTCGTCCAAAAGGCGTCGAACCTCATCGACCATACCAGCATCAAGACGTTCGCGCAAACGACGAGAAATACGCTCACGACGCACGTCACGATCGACTTCAGTACCCACTACCAGGCTCTTGACAGCAGGATATCCAGTGAGTTGTTCAGCATGAGAGCGATAATAGTCGCGAATCTCGATTTCGCGAATGGCACGCTTGCGTGTGTCGGTATCTGTCTGATTATGAAGCGTCTTATAAGTCTTGAGTATTTCGGTAAGTTCTTCCAACGATTTGTCTTCTAGCCGCTTCCGAAGCTCGGGGTTTTCTGGCACCTCGTGCATCTCATATCCCCTCAATATCGATTCGACATAAAGGCCAGAACCGCCGCACATCACTGGCAAAAGACCTCGGTTGAGCATATCTTCATAGACACGATGGAAGTCACGCTGAAACTCATAAATGGAATATTTGTAGCCTGGCTCACGAATATCGATTAGATGGCACTTGACCTGCTTGATGATGTTACCAGCATCGTCGCGCACAAGGTAATCCTCCAAGTCCTTGCCCGTTCCTAACGTCATATCGCGATAGACCTGACGTGAGTCGGCAGAAATGACCTCAGTATTGTATGCCAAGGCAACATCGACAGCCAATCGGGTCTTGCCACTGGCGGTAGGTCCTACGATGGTAATCATGGAGCAATTAACAAAAAATAATTAACAATTAACAATGATTTCCTGCTGATCATAAGCCAGATGAACAGTGTCGAGCATTTCCTGCGGGAAAAGTTTCGATAGTTCCCGGCTCAATCGGCGTTCGAAATCAGCATGAAGGCCCATATCGTGGCTCATATGTGTGAAGAATGACTGACGCGGCTTAAGATGCTCAACGATTACCATCGCTTGTGCCACACTGTAATGTGTCGGATGTTCAGTCCAACGGAGAGCATCGATTATCAGTGTGTCGACCCCTTTGAGCTTCGGCAGGTCGCGTTCGTGAATCTTTGTACAATCGGTGATATATGCTAAAGCTCCTATACGATAACCTAAGATTGGCAGTTCGCCATGATAGCAACGTATGGGAGTTATTTCCGTCTCTCCTACTTTGAAGACGTCGCCTTGACTTGGATGTACCGTGTGAAGAATAAGTTTAGGTACACCTGGATATTGGTGCACAAAGATATAATCCCAACGTGTTATCAATGACTGGCTCATTCCCTTGTCGGCATAGGTAGGAAGAGGTGTCCAATATGCCCAAGGGCGCAAATCATCAAGGCCATAACAATGGTCGAAATGATTATGCGTGAGCAATAGTGCATCGAGCTTCTTGATGTCGGCACGTAAGGCTTGCAGTCGAAAATCTGGACCACAGTCGATGAGGATGTCCTTGTCATCATCAGTATGAACCAATGCACTGCAACGCAAGCGGTTGTCATGCGGATCTTTGCTCGTACAAACCTCACATTTGCAAGTTGGCATAGGCACTCCAATACTCGTGCCGCTTCCTAAGATGGTTATCTTCATGAACAAAAATGATTATATCAATCTTCTTCTCCTTTGATGTCGAGGAGAGACTTGTATTCTTCATTCTCTGGATCGAGTTCGGCATAAATGGAGATAGGGAGTTCGGGGAGTCCTGACAAAGCCTCATTGAGACGTTCGCCAAAAGCCTTGTTGTTGCGGCAGATGAAGATCATATCGCGTTTCCCCTGACCCGTATAAACACCCGTCATAATCGCAAGCTTGTCCTTCTCCATAGCAGCCTGCAGGCGATCCTGCACAGCTTCCATAATTTGCGCCTCCTTGTCATTGCCGGGAAGTCCCTGTTCATCTTTTTCGTAATGCCAAGTCACCTCAATGCGCTCCTTCATCTTGCCTTGTTGGATCCAAGCGTCGATGTCGGAACGACCCGAGATGTAGGTGATTGTGTTGTCTTCGTTCTGCGATATTGCAGTGAACCATTTGTCAGAAAGTGTCATATTTTAAAAACTAATATAGAATGGTAAAGTGGGCATCAGGATAGTAATGGGAAAGAATCTCTTCAGCGGAGAAGCCCTTGAGAGCCATAGCAGCTGCACCGATTTGGCAGAGGCCAACACCATGTCCCCATCCGTGTCCCTTCAGAAGAAAATGCAACGAACCATCTTCAGGCGAACGAGTCTCTTCGACATCGAACCACGAACTGTAGAGGTGGCTTGGGGAGAGGGCCTTACGGATAAGCAGCTCCTTCCCTATCACAACAGCCTTCTCGCCGCCCACCATCTTCAGCATTTTGATCCTTCCTGAAGCGCCCTTTTCGACGGGTACCAAATGCTGAATCATGCCCAATCCCAAGGACAACTTCTTCTCGACCAAGGCAGACAATTCTTCCTGCGTATAATCTACCTGCCAATCGTGGAAATCGACGGTTTGCTGATCATAGTTGTTCAGTACCTGCTGAAGCACTGCCTGCATTCCTCCAGGAAGAGTCTCGATAAAGTCGGAAGAGCAATAGGGATCATCGATAGCACGCAAATAATCGAAATCCTCATCCTGCCAGCATGTGCTGAATAACTCAGTTCGGCCACCGCAACATTTGCTGAAGCGAGCATCACAAATCTTTCCATCTACATCAGTCAATACAATGCCTCGTGTCGATTGTATGGCCTCTTCGACTAGCGGAGATGCCTGTCGAGTGATGCCTTGATAACGCTGACAATGATCGTCGGCACAGACATCATATAGATGATGATCAGTGTGATCCCAATATTTTACGAAGATCTCATCCCCTGCCTCGCTCATATTGTGAAGAGTAGAAGAGTCGCTCTTTAGGTTTTGTTTAGTGGAATATATTTGCCTCAAAACCCAGCTACGGCTGATGACGGCATGAGCCTTGAGAAGTTCAAGGCTATTTGTGGCAGCCATCTCGGAGGAAATCACGCTAGCGAGGTACTGCTCAACGGGGATAAGATTAATGGCATGAAGTTGCCCTTCGCGTGCAATGATATGCAACGAACCTCGAAATACCTGATCTTCGTGTTGTTGCCAATGGAACTGCTTGCCGATAGTGACGCCTTCGAGGGTAAATGGCTCGTTATGCGTCCAATACTCCTGCATTTCCTGTACCTCTGCCCGATTGGAACTATAGTCGAGTACATCCTTCATACAATTCTCTCCGATGTAATGCATTGCATGGACACGTTCGTCAGCCGAGAATCGAATCTCCTTACCTTCCATTACACCTACATGAAGCATAGGTTCCAGCTTGTAGCATTGGTGCATCATATCACGAAGAATCTCAGGAGTAAGTTTAGCAAAATCCTCTTCTCGGCAAAGCGGAATCAGTCCACAGAATTCCAGGCAAGCCGGACTATAGACCACTTTGTTCGGATCGTCATCGGGAAGGAAATACTGAGTTGGACGATGGGCTTTACGATCAATCACCAACCAATAGGCTACATTACCCTCGGTCCATGTCACGATATTCTTGTGATCAGAATCTTCAATGTGAGGTATGTGTTGAGTGACACCTAACTGCGTCCTTACGTCTTCGCTCCACCCGATCAACGGCACAGAACTCTTGGGTACAGCCTGAAAATGCATATGGTCGGGGGCACTGGCTCCCGAACAGGCCCCATTGAAGAAGATGAGATAATCGGGAAAAAGATCGGCAAAAAAAGCCATATCCCACATCCTGCCCTTGAAGTCCTGACGCACATGCTCCTTGCAAATAATCGTGAAATGATGATCGACTATAGGAAATGGATTGACTGCAACCAGATACTGATGATGCATAGGCAAAGTATCGACCGCTATACGTAGTTGTTGCTCAGGCAAGGTATGTTCACAGAGGAAACACGAGCGCACCTCGCCCGTTTTACCATCTCCCAATGTCATTGGATTCCCGTTCACGATGATAGCCTTTGCACTCGTCGAACGTCCCGGATTGTAGGCCAAAACATATTCACGGCCATCGAGGGTAATACTGCGACGTCCGGCATTCGACAACTGATCATACCGAGCACGGCATTCAGGCCATTGAGCCATCTGCTGTTCAAAAAGAGAATTCAAGTCAAGCATATAGGTAAGGTTAAATGGTCTTGGGATAAAGGCGACGACGGGCATTAAGTTCTATCGTACGAATGCGATCCTTGTAAAGATTGTTGCGATTGATCTTCTCACGACTCAGAGCAGCATCGCTATTGCCACTCCAGCGCCTACAGTCATACAACGGGTCGTAGATACGTCCCAAACGATACTCACGCGTGATACGCAGCATGGCAGCATAATCCTCACCATAACTTGTGTTGGGCAATGGATACTGCAATAGCAGGTCACGACGAAAAGCGCGAGGAGCACCCAAGCCGTTGATACGGAGTGCATTATTCATTCCGTTTTCAGATGTCCATTCGCGATGGTTGATGATACCCGGAGGAAGTTCGTTGAGTTCGAAATCGGTGAGGCGATAACTGCCGACCACAGCCATACAGTTCTGCTGGACGAAGGCATCGACTATCCGTTGCAACGTTGTAGGGCTGGAATAGATGTCATCGCTATCGAGTTGCACAACGTATTGGCCACAATGTGGCGAACTGATGGCTTTGTTCCAGCATCCTCCGATGAGGAGCGTCTTCTCTTCGGGAATGAGGTGAATGACACGACGATCATTCTTGGCGAGTTGAGCAAGGACCTCTGTCGTTCCATCAGTACTATGATTATCTACTACAATGATGTTGTAGTCGAAGGTGGTCTGCTGCCGAAGAGCAGAATGTACAGCATCACCAATAGTTCGTACACGATTATAGACTGGAATGACTACGCTTGCCAATGGACGATGGTCTTCGTCTGTGGACAATGGTTCGGCAGGCTTAAGCTTCTCGGAAGCAATCAGCCCACCATTGATGGCTAGCCAACGTGTCAGTACATCCTCATATTCGAGCTGAACCGCACGGTTACGCGGATTAACGTAATCGAACTGCGAACCTTTACCATCGGTCTCAGGATAAAACGTGTAGAGATATTCGTTCAGATGGAACGGGAGAAAAGGCGCACATCCACAACTTTGAAGACGCAGGTCGTAGAACGCGGCAAATTCGTATTGTGATGAGTCATCGGCACAGTCGAAAACATCGGTCTTGAGTAAAACTACAGGGCCGAAATCAAAGTCATCGCGCAATGATCCTTCTTGATAGTCGATGCACTCACATCGCTCTGTAGTCTGTCGAAAATCAGCATAAAGCATACGGCGTCCTGTATCTTTCAGAACAACAATCATTCGCATCAGCTCCTGTGTTGTCAGTTCAAGCTTACCAGGAGCAAGTTGCAGGACGACATACTGTACTCCAAGGGCCAACAAGCGCTGGCGCATGGCACGGACATCATCGGATGAACAAATGGATGGCAGCAGAGCCAAAGCACAATGCTCCGATTCAAGGATAAGGACTGGATTCTCGGTAGCTTGTAAAATCATTTAAATATATATATATAATGTATTATTTAGGTGCAAAGATACTAATTATTTCGAAACAACAATAATTTTTCAGACAAAAATTTCAGTTTTCGACACAAAAAACAAAGAAAAAGGGCATTGAAGAACAGAAACAGCTCTTCAATGCCACTTAATCGAATGAAAAGATCTCTAATCAACGATAACTACCCATCCAACGACGCGTCCTAGTACCCGGGTAGATTGTCGGGAAGATGCTCCAAGCAGATTTCTTATACCTGGTCACTGCGCCTGAAGGTACATATAGACGGGTATAGTTCATATCGTTACCGAAAACATCATCGCCCATTTGAGCAGGCTTGCTGCCACGGCAAATGCACTCTACCATAGACGAGCGGTCGAAAGCATGACTGCCAATGCTCTTCAGTTTAGAGCCGAAATCCAGGAATTGAAGAATAGTGCCATCGAAAGCGTAAGCGCCAATAGTTTCGAGCGACTTGGGGAACTTGACATCAGCCAAACCCCAGCATTCATAGAAAGCATAGTCAGGCACTTCCTTGATTCCCTCTGACAACTCAACACTCCTAAAATTTTTGCAGGTTGAAAATGCAGCAGGAGCTATCTTTTTCACACCTTCAGGGAAAACATATTCGCCGCCTTTTCCAGTAGGACAACTAACGAGTGTTGTGCCATCTGCAGAAAAGAGCACACCATCTACAGTTTTAAAGAACTGTGATCCGGAAGCAACTTCATAAGCCACCATATTGAAACAATGGTCGATGGCATGAGCGCCAAAACACTGAAGGCTAGCGGGAAGTACGAGCACATCGATAAGATCGCAACCCTTAAAGGCAGTATCAGCTACAGCAACAACCTTATAGACCACTTCGTCGGCTGGGTTGATAATCTGCTCGGGGATAACCACGCGCCCCGAAAGGAAGAGCGAGTCTTCATCGTCATAGCAGACACTGACATTCTGTCCCTCGAGCACATGGTAGCGCAGCCCGTCTTTAGCAAAAGTCATCTGCGCCCACGCCTGACTAGCCGGGAACACCATACAGAGGACGGCAACTAGAATAGATGAAATATTTTTCATAATGCAAGTTTTCTTTTTTTAGGTCATCTGAACTCAAGTGGTAATCAGTAGGCAGAACGTGTCTCCTTATTGTCGGTCTGCTTGAGACGCTTCGACTCGTGAGAATTAAGCTTGATATCATCAGCCTTATCCTCAATCGTTGGAGTGAAGCTCGAATCATGCGGCTTGATGTAGAACACAACAGCACGGTTCCATTCGTTTACGATTTCGAATGGTTGTTCCTCGTCGCCCTTGTAGTCCATACTCAAACGCTTGGGATCTACGTTGAATTCCTCGACAAGCATTGTATAAACAGCCTGTGCACGCTTCTGCGAAAGCATCATATTGTACTTGGGATAAGCGGTCTGGACATCAGCATAACCAGTTACAACAACATCGATGTCTGGATGATTCTCCATAAACTTAGCCACTGAACGAACATTACGACGCTGTGCATCGGTCACGAAAGTCTTATCAATATAGAACGAAACCGTAGTCTTCAGCATTTCTTTGTAATGAACTCTCTCAAATACCCCAGGTGTTGGAGGAAGTGGAATAGTGTCAGAATCAATGTAGACGTATCTTGGTCTGCGATGACGATAACCCGAAGCATCCTTCAAATAATAGAGAGCACCAAGCATAACATCGACATATGAATCGTAGACGCGGCGGAAACGCATTCCGTTGTAAGCATCATCGGTACCATTGAACGACACATCAAGATTGACACTCCACGCAGGTGAGATGTGATACTCGCCGATGAGACCAATATGTCCAGCATAGTACCATTTGTTCTTTCGATCCACCTTATATCCATAACCACTTGGCAAACGATCGCCTGCGTTATGATGAACACCATTATAGTTGCAATCGCTCCAAGTTGGATTGGCTAGCCAATCGAGCTTGTTGTCATCAAAGCCGAAGGTGTAGAAAGCGCCAAGTCCCAAATAACCCTTCAAGCTGAAACGACGGTCTTCTTTGTAGCCCCAAATAACATTGTGGAAATCGAATACGCCATCGATGAAACCAGCAGCCATCGAGAAGTCATAGTTGCCATCACGTTCTGCCCATTGCTCAAGGAACTCAGAAGTAGACCATTCAGCACGGCCTCTCTGCGATAGATAATTCAAGGTCAGACGCATACCGAACTGAGGGTAGAAACTTCTTCCGACTTGAATCTGGAAACTGGGACGAGTCATATCAAAGAAATTGCCGAAACGTGTATTCTCACCCATTGAGTATGAGCCACCTATCGAAGCACCCACGAACCAGTTGGAAACATGTTCGGTCAGATAGACGAGGCTATCATGCTTACTTATGGTATATATCGTATCGACCTGTACACCATCTTGCTGGGCGTATGCACCTGTCATCATGCCCACAACGGCGAAACTGAAAGTAAGGATAATCTTTTTCATATCTTTGTCGGGCATTTATTCTTCATTAATGATAAAGATAATATACGTCTTCACGTTAGGCATCTGGAGCTTCTGGATATGATCCTCGTCGGCATCCACCCAAATGTTCTCATAAGGTATCTGCCAGCGCTGGTGCAGCAATTTGCTAATAGCCCAGGCACGCTTGTGGAACGTAGTGTCATCCAACTTGTTGCTATTGGTGATGAAGATATTGCTCTGAGGAGCAGACTGGTATGCTTGAGCTGTCTGATAGACATTGTTCTGCTGCAGACGAGGCACCTCAACAACATTCTTGTCGAACGATATGAGCGTGTAGATCACATCCTTGTCAACATCGACAAACACATCTTCAGGATCAGGAACCACGATATTTGGACGATGCAACAAATAAATACCTTCAGGTTCAGCTTTGCGAGGTTTGCCTGGAATGAAATAAGTCAAACCCAGCAAGACATCCAGATGACCATCCCACTTCTGGTCAGAAACAAGACCATCGAAGGTATCATCAAGGAATCTGTCGGTAACCTCCAGATTGAGGAACAATCGGTTACTGAGCTTATAGTCTGCAACAACGCCGAACTCCAAGTCAACAAGGTTGCGAGGAGCTGCAGACTTAGCCTTTTCGGCCCAGACACTTACGATTGAAAGTTCCTTTTCATTGTAGGACCATGTGTGTTCCAAACCGATACCAACCAATCCACTGATGGAGAAACGACGTTCGGGATTATATCCCAGGAAAAGATTGGTGAAATTGGGCAACCACTGGGCAGAGATACCTGCAGTATGCCAATGGTAAGTGTGGAAATCAGCCAGGCCATTCTCGTGAGCAAGGTTGTAGGGATAAAAACGTGCATCATACTTGGTGTCTGCCCCTCGCACTCCCGTTCCACGCCCATAGAAAAGCTGGAAACGCAAGTCATTTACAGGAGTTAGATACTTACCGAAAGAAAGGGCTGCGGCAAAATTGGTGCGTTTCAGCCAACCTGCCTCATCGTCATAACTTCCCCACGAATGCATAGCACCAAGATGAAGACCAAGGTGCCAATTGTCACGGATGTCCATCGGGAATATGTATTCCTCAGTCTGGAACAATTTGGAAATTTGCTCGGCATCCTCTTCGGTGTACAAAGACTCAAGAAGAGCTTGCTCTTCAGTTTTCATCCCCTCATCGCCAGCATATTGACCGCCGCGATTTCCCCAGATACTTGTCCCATTCTCTTGAGCGTTGGCATTGAAACCACTCGACACAAGCAGGATGGCGAAAGCAGCTGAGTGAATGATGATGGATTTCATTTTCTTTAATTTTTAAGTTATATTGATAATAACGTTTTTATAAACGAATTATTGTGTTCAAAGGTATAATTGATGCAGAATAGAAACGTAATCAATCCAACTCCGTCCAATAACGGTGGTATTTCCTTGGATTGGCGAAACGCTGTCGATGTTGCCCATTGGAAATATAGTATACTATGCCCAGTTTAGCAGTCACAAAGAAATCAATTTTCTGCGCACCTCCATTCACGCCATTATAAGCATTATCGGTGACATGGAAGTCCAGTTCGAACGTCAAGTCACACTCCCTCATAATGTGCCACGCCGACTCATGGCCAATCTTAGCAGTCCAGTACCATTCCTTCGAACGATCGACCACATAAATGTCCTCATACCATTCATCGACCTTATCATCGACATAGAAGCGATAAAGTTCGCCTCCACCCACGACCAGGTAACAATCGTACCAATTACGCGAATCGTATTTACGAAAGCAGTTGGCGATATTAAGCATAATGTCGAATGTTCCTACGCCAAGTGCGAACTGATATGGTGTGAACATATCGGGGAGGTATCTTCTTGCAGCTGCAGGTGGATGGCCGAGTTGGGAAGAAACACCTGCGGAAAGTCGCAGGTTCCACTTCGGAGTGAGAGTACGTCCGATCTGAATGCTACCACTAGGAAGTCTGGTTTTGTAAAAGTTGTCGTGTATTACATTCTCAGCCAAAGAAAGACCAGTGCCTACATCTATTCCAACAAACCAATTGCCAGGACCCAAGTAAGTACGATCCGACTTCTGTGCCCGACAAACGGAAACAGTAGCCAGCAAAAGCAGCATCGTCAAGAAGCGACTAAATCGCACAATGGTACTCATAATCGTGGCAAAGATACGAAAAAAAATTGTTAACTGTTCAACATTCTATGTATTTTACATTTTTTGTTTCTGATTTTTTACAAAAACAACAATAAAATGCTATCTTTAGGCGCTATTTTCACTATTTCAACCTCACTTCTGCCGATGGAATATTGCACAACGAAAGCCAAGTCCATTCAATGACAGGAAAACAGAAAGTAAGCCCTCTCGCCGTGACGCCAACAGAGAAATTCGGAATCAGCTTCAGGAATTCCTCTTCGCCGCCTAGAGCTTCAATAGCCCAAGGATTCTCTATCCGAGTACGCGCCAAAATCTTTCGGCTAAGCTCATCCATATCGTCGATCAGTTCTGCGACACCCAGCACATGGCCATCTTTCCTTACAAACGTCAACACCCGATAACTGGTGTCGCCTTCATAATCCTCCGTTGGGAGGTTCTGTACATTTATATAATAAGTGAGGTAATCACGATCCTGATAAATCAGGTAGGCTTTGCACAAGGTCTGCGGATCCTCTTCTCGATACGACGACTTAATACTGTCAAGCCAAATAGTTACAGCCTTGCAGCCCACATCATGTCCGAGCAGATAATCCAACTGTACCGTTCCCTGGGGTGAATACCAAGTATCCACCTTCACTTCCGAATCGGAATTCAAACCGACGCACGATGCCAGCGTCAACCCCATCGCAATAATCGCGCAAAAATAGAATGCTCTCATAGTATAAAAAATATCAGGCCTATTGGCCCCGTTATCTATCGTGACCTATTTGATCCTACTTATTCCTCACCCAAGAACATTGGATCCCAAGCCGGCAGCAATGTAGGTTTCTGGTCAAGCATATCGATGTACTTCTTTGCCACATATTCCTTGCGAATGACGAGGCGGAACATATAGTTGTCAAACCACTCGTCAGTCATAATCAAGTGTCCCTTATGTCCACTGGAAGCACCCCAGCTGTTCTCCACCATCCATTTCTTGATGTGAAGACTGGCAGGATCCATATCGGGCGAAATGCAGCACAAAGGGCTCTGGATAGTATCAATATCTACAGCAACCATCGTCATGGCATGGCTTGAACCAGAAGCATGGGTATAGACTCGCTGGCGCTTATCCATCTTGAAGTCAGTACCCAAAAGTGATTCATAGTCGAAATTATTGAGATCGAGCGTACCATTCTTGCGATTGAGGAACTTGGCCACGTCACAAGAGAAATACATTGCCGTCGAGTCACGCAGAGACGCCACAGCCATCGGTTTGATCTCGTCGACCGGAAGGTTCAGATACACCCAGTCGTGTCCGTCATAAGTATGACGATCGTAATCAATCTGATAGGTCTTGTAGTATTCACGCAACGGGTCATTCATCACCATGATGTAATTGTCATACAACGCGTCATCGTCCCAATACTTGGCATAGAATGATTGGGGAGTATATGTCTCACAGCTCACCACGTTGTCGTTCGCCTTACGTTCCGTCCAATTAAACGTTGTAGGAGGTACGCCATAGGCTAACGTTAGGATATGGTAGATTATGCCCAACATCTCAACCTTACGCTTCTCCAACTGCACAGTTGTGGCTGCCTTCTTGCCCTTTTCAGTTGGGTTAGCCATTGCGCGAAGCTCAAGACCCATCTCACGAAGCTTCAACTTCAGAAGCATATCGATGTCACGGGTGTTGTTGGACTGATAGTTGTCGGGCATTACATCGTAAGGCACTACGCCATACTTCTGCACGAGGTCTGCACCGCCACAGAATGTACCTCCATCTGAAAGCGGATTCTGGAAGAGCCAATCGACCATACGGTCATCGTCGGCCTTCTGACGCGTGTCGATGATGCCCTGAAGGAAGAGGTTTGACTTTTCAAGCTGGTCGTAGAAGAACAAATAGTTGCACGACAGTTCCAGTCCCTTCAGGTTATAGTTATTGATGGCCTTGCTGCGCAACACATTCATAGTCGTAAAGAGCCAGCAGCGACCCGACGAAGCCTGATCGGTGATACCCTTGTTGGGCACGCGATAAGTAAAGTGGTCGTCCACAGCACTGAGCGTCGACGCATCGGTGGCAAGTACCGAGATACTGGTGCCGGCCAAAGCATTGCGCACGACCTTATCCTGAGGCTGCACGGTCTGCTGCAACTGTTGCAATACCTCTGGCGTGATTATCGTCTGAGAATAGGCTTCGAAAGTAATGACTGAGAGCGTGGCTATGATAGCCACGGATTGAGACATAATCTTCTTCATTTTTATTCATGTATTAGGCTGCAAAAATAGGGAAAAGAATCGACTTTTCCAAGAAAAAGAACGATTTTTTGCAAATAATACGACAAATGCTTTGCCGTTTCGTGATTTTATGGTATCTTTGTGCGATTTTTGTGAGATTGAAGCCACATGAACACATAACTCATAACCTCCTCATGAACTTATGAAAAAGTTGTTATCCCTTCCACCCAATCTTGTGGGTTGTTTCCATGACATCACAGGCAAGAACCACGACGAATGGTTCTGCACCAACGATCCCATAGGGGCCAAACTCGGAAGCGGAGGTGGCGCCACTTGGGCCATCAGCAAGGCGCGCGAGGCGCATTGGCTGATTCCAGGCGAACGTGTTATTCTCCTCCACGCAGGCGGTCAATCACGACGTCTGCCGGCTTATGCTCCTTCTGGCAAGATTCTCACTCCCATTCCTGTGTTCAGGTGGAAGCGCGGACAACGACTTTCGCAGACGCTTCTCGATCTGCAGCTGCCACTCTTCGAGGACATCATGCAACGTGCACCACAGTCGTTGACCACGATGGTGGTGAGCGGCGACGTCTATATTCGTGCCACAAGGCCGTTGCAGCCAATTCCCGAGACCGATGTTGTTTGCTACGGACTTTGGGCCAACTCTTCGTTGGCACGCAATCATGGTGTTTTCGTCTCCAAGCGTGCCACGCCCGATGTTCTTGAATATATGCTTCAGAAACCTTCGGTCGAGACATTGAGTCAACTCATGCGCGACAGTTTCTTCCTTATGGACATCGGCATCTGGCTCTTCTCCGACAAGGCAATGAATCTGCTGATGAAACGCTCATTGAAAGCTGTACACACTGATGCCGAACTCAAGGCCGAGGATGTGGGCTTCTACGATATGTATTCCGAATTCGGTATGGCTCTCGGCGCCAACCCGAAGATTACGGATAAGGAGTTGAACGAACTCAAAGTGATGATTCTTCCATTACCAGGCGGTGAATTTCATCATTATGGCACGTCTCCCGAAATGATTTCATCGACCCTTGCCGTACAGAACTCAGTCATCAATCAGCATGAGATCCTGCGCAAGGGACTCAAGCCACATCCCAGCATCTTCATCCAAAATGCCGAATGCTTCATCAAATTCACCGAACAGAATGCCAACACATGGATTGAGAACTCATACATTGGGCCCCATTGGCATTTGAATGGCTGTAACATCATCACTGGTGTACCCGTAAATGATTGGAAACTCAATCTGCCCACAGGTGTCTGCATCGACATCGTCCCCTTCGGTGACGACGAATGGGTTGTACGCCCTTACGAGTTCTCAGATCCACATCCTGCGTGGCTTCTGGAGCGACTTGGTTGCAAGAACTGCAGCAATCCACAACAAGAGGCCCGCCTCTACCCCATCGTCGATGACGTCAAGAAGATGGAAGATGTGCTGGCTTGGATGATCAATGGCGAAAATCCTCAGGGCAAGACCATTTGGGACGAAAGTCGGAAACTAACTGCCGAAGAGATTTCGTCATACGCCGACCTGCGCCGACTCACAGCCCAACGTGAAGCATTCCGCAAGAGTAACTGGCCTCAACTGGCAAGCAATTGGGAGAAGTCGATCTTCTATCAACTCAACTTGAAGGATGCCGCTGACCAATTCCTACGCTACGGTATTCCTGCTCCAGCTCCACTGCCTGACACAGCTTCGAGGATGACCAAAATCAGCGATGCCATGTTCCGCGCACAACTTGCCGGTAAAGAGGGAGAGGAATACGAAGAACGCGCTTTCAGCCTAATGCGTGAAGGTCTGACAGAAACATTGATGCAGCAACAAAGCCCTACGCTCAGTGTTTATGCCGACCAGATCGTATGGAGCCGCAGCCCCGTGCGCATTGACCTTGCCGGTGGTTGGACCGACACTCCTCCCTATTCCATGATGCAAGGCGGCAATGTGGTAAACATCGCCATCGAACTAAATGGCCAACCTCCACTGCAAGTATATGTGAAACCCTGCAAGAAGAAGCGCATAATCCTTCGAAGCATCGACCTTGGTGCCAGCGAAGAGGTCATGACGTACGACGACCTACAACAATTCAACAAAGTAGGCTCGCCCTTCTCCATTCCTAAGGCAGCATTGGTTCTGGCTGGTTTTTCACCTAGGTTCAGTGCACATCAATTCAATTCATTGAAGGATCAACTGGACGCTTTCGGCAGCGGCATCGAAATGACAACCCTATCGGCTATTCCCGCAGGCTCTGGACTGGGCACAAGTTCCATGCTAGCAGCCACCGTACTCGGTGCGGTGAATGATTTTTGCGGCTTGGGATGGGACAAATATGAGATTTCAAATCGAACCCTTGTCCTCGAGCAATTGCTCACTACTGGGGGTGGTTGGCAGGATCAGTATGGAGGCGTTCTGCATGGCGTCAAGCTTCTGCAGACACAACCAGGATGGCAGCAGCAACCCTTGGTCAGATGGTTGCCTGACACACTCTTCACGTCACCCGAATATTCAAAGTGCCATCTGCTTTATTACACAGGCATCACCCGCACAGCCAAAGGCATCCTCGCCGAGATAGTCCGCGGTATGTTCCTCAACGAGACCGAACGTCTTGACATCCTCGCTGAGATGAAGCAGCATGCCCTCGACCTTTACGATGTCATCCAACGTGGAGCCTTCGAATCGATGGGTCGCCTTATTCGCAAGACCTGGAACCAGAACCAACGCATCGATAGTGGAACCAATCCACCAGCCGTGCAGTCCATCACACGAATGATTGATGACCTCTGCCTCGGATACAAACTACCGGGAGCAGGAGGTGGCGGCTACCTCTATATGGTCGCCAAGGATGACGAGGCTGCCGCTCGAATCCGCAAGACCCTTCTGGCTACTCCACCCAACAACAAAGCACGATTTGTAGAAATGACCCTTTCGCAGAAAGGACTTGAAATCAGCAAGAGCTAAATGACAATGAATATGCACCAATGGCGACAAGATGTAATCGCCAATCCCAAAGTCATAGCAATACCCGTTATGACTCATCCAGGCATTGACGCCACGGGGCATTCCGTGCGCGAAGCCATCACCACAGGCACCATCCATGCCAAGGCCATCCGCTATCTCGCCGATCATTATCCTACGGGAGCGAGTTGCACAGCTATGGACCTAACCGTCGAAGCCGACTCCTTTGGCGCGCCCATTCTCTTCCCCGAGAATGAAATTGCGACAGTCAGCGGCCGATTACTAAAGACCGCCGACGACATACACAATTTGAAAGTCCCTTCGCTTGACAGCGGTCGCATTCGCGAATATCTGAAAGCTAACATCATAGCCTCTCATGAAGTTACCGATCGTCCCATCTTTGCAGGATGTATCGGGCCATTCTCTCTAGCAGGAAGACTATATGATATGTCTGAGATTATGGTCCTTGCCTACAGCGAACCTTTGTTGGCTCATGAGTTGCTGCAGAAATGCACCGATTTCATCCTCTGCTATTGCCGAGCTCTTAAGGCGACAGGTGTCAATGGAGTCTTGATGGCCGAACCAGCGGCTGGTCTGCTTTCTAATGATGGCTGCATGGAATTCAGCTCAAAATATGTCAAACAAATTGTTGATGCTGTTCAGGACGAACAATTTATGGTAGTGCTTCACAATTGCGGAAACACCGGTCATTGCACGCGTGCGATGGTCGCCACCGGAGCCGATGCTTACCATTTCGGCAACAAATGCGATATGGCAGAAGTTCTCCGTAACATTCCTGCAGATAAACTAGCCATGGGCAACCTTGATCCAGTTACAGTCTTCAAGCAGGGAACTGTGGAAGAAATGAAGCAGGCTGTCATAGAATTACTGGAACGCTGTGCTACATTTCCGAATTTCGTCTTGTCGAGCGGATGCGACACCCCGCCGAACACACCATTGGCCAACATCGATGCCTTCTTTGAGGCACTTTATGACTTCAATGATCGAAAGGACGCTGACATACGGTGAACTGGGTCTCTCGACCGAAGAGATCCTTACATCTATACCTTCTGATGCTGCTATGCGTCAGGAGGTTTTGTCCTTGATAGACGAAATTCAAGGATTCCTCCAAGCGAGGTTTGCTTTCGTTACCACGGATATTCATCCCCTCCATAGTTTTCACCCAGGTAAAATCATATCTCATCAACTGAAAGGCAGCGAGGCTCTTTGTTGGTTTGTTGCTACAGCTGGACAGGAATTTGAGGCCTTCCAGCATCGTTTGACGCAGGAAGGCGATATGGTGCGTGTCTATCTAGCCAATGAAATCGGCTCTATCATTGCCGAAAAGACCGCCGACCGGATGGAAGATCTGTTGCAGGAGCAACTGACACCAAAAGGGCTGTATCGCACAAACAGATACAGCCCAGGCTATTGCGGATGGCACGTCAAGGAACAACCCATCCTCTTTGAATTATTCAAACCTAAAGTCTCCCCACAAAATTGCGATGTCTCTCCCACTCCATGCGACATTCATCTCACCGACTCCTGCCTGATGATTCCCATAAAATCCATAAGCGGTGTAATCGGCATCGGGCACAACGTCCGCCGACGTGACTACACCTGCAATCTTTGCGGACTCAATGCATCCTGTAGACGGGGACGAAAACAATAACTCCGACAAGACTTCCTTTCCTCAAGCACAGGCTACCGCCAAACAGCACGAACGGAACGACCGTCATATCGGCTGCTAAAGCCCCGATACCATCCCTCACAATCGAAATAGAGGCCAAAAGCATCGTTATTCTGTGGACGAACCGTCGACGACCAGTAGTTGCCCCCAGAACTTACACCTCCTATAATACCGTCCCTGCTGTATCCAGCGGCAGGAAGGAAGATTGTAGCACCATTCGAACCAGTAACAAGCAAACCACACACTTCGTTTAGCAAAAACCACTTGCAGGTGCAATTGTCCAATAATTCCTTAATCTGTTCATCCGTAGGCATCCTCCAGGAATCACCCCAATTCACATAGGACACGTCGTAGGCAGTACCTGCAATATCCTCTCCAAGAAGAAAATATTGATCATATTCGTCAAGATATGCGTAATTATCCAACGCATAATGACTCTTCTCCAGTGTTTCTCCCCATGCATAGAACCCACCATAATCTTCAGGAACATCAGCACCAATATTGCAGCATGCCCACTTTGTACCAGAAGGCAGACCAAGATCTATGATGTGAGGATGGTTTTCGTCAAGACAAGCATGAATTGAAACAAAAACCAAACTATCTATTTCCTGAATAGGTGTTTCTATGTACCCTGTCTTTGTAACTATGGTCTGAACTGAATCATTATCATGCAAGATACATTCGATATCCAATAGAGGAATTGAAATGGGAGGACCACCGTTTAGCCTATAAAGGACTAAATAATCTTGCGAAAACAGAAACGAGCTCGTAAACCATAACAATACTAACAAGGAATAGGCTCTTTTCATTACTAAATAAATATAATGTCCCCCAAGGGTTCGTTCTTGGGGGACATGAATCTAATATTATTATTTCTCCACTTCTACGCCATTGGCAACGAACTGGATGCGCGTGGCTTCAGTAGAAAGGAAGCGCTGAAGCATAGCCTTGACATCGTCGGCTGTAATGCTGTCGAAGATTTCCTCCCAGCCATCAACACTGTTGATGCCGAACTCGCGCTTCTGCTGCAGATTGCTGAGCCAATAGCTGTTCTCCTTGACCTGCTCCTGATGACTCTTGACCATATAGTCGTGAACCTTCTGGAAGACATCGTCACGCACGCCCTCATCGGCAATCTTCTGAATCTCGCGATAAGCCACAGCCTCAGCATTCTCACGCTTGTCGGCACCCGTATCAAACAGGTAAAGCATAGTGAGCAAGCCGGTGGTTGCGTCCATCGAAGCCTGGGCATGTGGCGAATAGACAGCGCCCTCCTCCTCGCGGATAGTTTCTGTAAAGATGATGCTGACACTCTGGCCAAGCATGTTGGCAGTGAGACCGTCCTTCAGCGTATAAGGAGTGTCATAGACATAGAAGATATCATAGACCGAAGTCTTTGCCTGTTGCATAGGCAGGTCGAAGCGATTCTCACGACTGCCTGCTACGGGAAGAACGGCGGCTGGACGAACCTCGCGGTCAGCACTAGCAGGAAGATTGGCAAGATACTGCTCTGACATCTGACGAAGACTATCGACGTCAACGTTTCCGACAAAGTAGAAGGTGAAGTCAGCTGCATTGGCAAAACGCTTCTTGCCCAGCTCAAAGCCCTTACGATAATCGATGAGGTCGAGATCGGCGAGCTGCGTAGGTGCCATATCTGGCATACCTGGATAGAGGGTGAGCTGCAAAGAGTCGCTCATGATCTTCTGCGGGTTGTCCTGAATCATCTGGAGCTGTGTCTGCTGACGCTTGAACCAGGCCTGATAAGCCTCCTCATCGTAACGCAAATCGGTCATATTGAGGTAGATGAGTTCGAAGAGTGTGCGCAGATCCTTGGGTGCTGCCGAACCACTAAGACTCTCGCTGCGAGCATCGACACTCATACTGACTGACGCATTCTTACCGGCAAGAACCTTGGGAAGATCGGTGGCGCTGAACTGTCCAAGACCACCCACAGTAGCCAGATCCTCAATGGTCTGACGGACGATGTTAGGCTGAGTCATGTCAAGGCGTGTACCGCCCTTCGAGTATGCACTCATAAGCACCTGATCCTTCTTGAAGTCGGTGGGCTTAAAGACCACGGTAACGCCGTTGGAGAGGGTCCAAACTGTTGATCCCCAATCGCCAGCCTCTTCGCTGACTACCTTGCCGGTACGTGCTGGTGCATTGGGAAGCAACTCGATGCCACTAAGGGCCTCTTCGTAGGCAGATACCTCCTGCTGAAGCGCAGCATTATAGGCAGCAAGCAGTTCCTCTTCAGTGGGGAGAACATTACCCTCCTTCTGCTGCCCCATGACAAGCAAAGCCACATTGTTGGGTGTGACAATCTGCTGTGCCACCTGATTGATCATAGCCGCGCTGAGCATGGGGAAAATCTGCTGTACCATCTGCCACTCCATCTCAATGCCAGGCATAGGTTCGGAACTGAGGAAGTGACGCTGTATCTCGCGCACGATGGTGCGGTTCTTCTGCTTGTCGCGCTCGTTGTAGGCATTCTCCATACCACTGAGAATATCTGCCTTCACGCGCTCAATTTCGCTCTCGGTAAAGCCATATTTGGCTGCCGAAAGCACTACGCCAAGAGCTGCATTGAGGCCTTTCTGCCACTCATTCTCGCGGAAAACGATGTCAAGCTCGAAGCACTCCTTGGTCTTACAGACAATGTACTTGCCGAACTCGGCACCAGCCTGCATAAAAGGCGCATCGGCTTTCTGAGTAAGCTCGGCCAAACGCTGGTTGAGGGCCATGGTGATGATGTTCTCGAGGATGTTGGTCATATAGCCGATCTGCGTAAGCTTGACAGCATCGGGCAGCGGGTCGGTCTTGTACATGACAGCAAGGACGTTGTAGTTCTGCTCGGGGTCACTGGCTACAGCCACCAATGGCTCCTGGTTGTCCTCAACTGGGAAGTATACGCGTTCTGCTTCATCCTCGGGGTTGTGGATATCCGACCAAAGGGTCTGAATCTTCTGCTCCACAGCATCGACATCAACATCACCAACAACGAAAATGCCTTGCAGGTCAGGACGATACCACTTGTGATAGTAGTTGCGCAGTTCGTCGTAGGCGAAATTATCAACCACTGACATCAAACCGATAGGCATACGCTCGGCATAGCGATTGCCGGGAATGAGCTTCGGAAGAATGGTTTCGTACATACGGAGAGTGGCACTCGTACGGGTACGCCATTCCTCGTGAATCACACCGCGTTCCTTATCAATCTCATCTCCATCGAGCGTTAGATAACCGCTCCAATCGTGGAGGATGAGCAGACAGCTATCAACGATGCCTGGATGAAGCGTTTCGTCGATGGGCACGTCGGAAATGTTATAGACAGTCTCGTCGATGGAGGTATAGGCATTGACATTGGTGCCGAACTTGACGCCATGGCGCTGCAGATACTCGAGCAAGCCTTTGCCAGGGTAGTTCTTGGTACCATTGAACGCCATATGCTCAAGGAAGTGAGCAAGACCGCGTTGGCTCTCTTCTTCGAGGACCGAGCCAACTTTCTGGGCAATGAAGAACTCGGCATGATGCTCGGGTAGATCATTGTGTCGAATGTAGTAAGTGAGGCCGTTGGGCAGCTGGCCGTAGCGCACCTGTGGATCCATAGGCAGCGGTGGCATCTGAGGCATCTGCTGTGCCACAAGGACACTACTGCAGAGTCCAAAAGCCATCACTAAGGTTGAGAAGAAATGCTTCATAGTTTATAAAAAAGGGAATGTTGAATATAGAAAATTCGGAATATCAAGAAACCGAAATCAGGGATGTCAAAATCAAATCAGGAACTGGCTGGAGATGGGCTCGTTGTTCATGACGCGACGGATAGTCTCAGCAAAGAGATTGGAGATGGTAATGGTCTTTACCTTTGGGCTGGAGCCGCGATAAGGAATCGAGTCGGTGAAGACAATCTCCTTCAGCATGCTGTTATCGACACGTTCGCTGGCAGGTCCAGACATGACACAGTGGCTTGCACATGCGCGAACACTGCGTGCTCCCATCTTCATGATGAGGTCGGCCGCCTTGGTGATAGTACCTGCAGTATCGACCATATCGTCGACGAGGACAACATCCTTGCCTGTAACGTCGCCAATGAGGAACATCTCACCAATCGAGTTGGGTTTGTCGCGATGCTTGTCGCACATCACCATAGGAACATTGAAGTACTTGGAATAGGTGTATGCACGCTTTGAACCACCGGCATCGGGAGAGGCCATGACAAGATTGTCGAGGCCGACCTCGTTGGCAATGTAAGGCATGAGGACACTCGAAGCGTAGAGATGATCAACAGGGCAGTCGAAGAAGCCCTGGATCTGGTCAGCATGTAGGTCCATGGTGATGAGACGATTGATGCCGGCGGTGGCCAACATATCGGCAACGAGTTTGGCGCCAATGGCAACACGTGGCTTGTCCTTTCGATCCTGACGTGCCCATCCGAAATATGGAATAACGGCAGCAATCTGTGCAGCCGAAGCACGCTTGGCTGCATCGATCATGAGGAGCAGCTCCATCAGGTTGTCAGCGCTTGGGAAGGTGCTCTGAACGAGGAATACATACTTGCCGCGAATGGACTCTTCGAACGATACGCCGAACTCTCCATCAGCAAAGGTTTGAATCAGCAGATTACCAAGGGGACATCCCAAGTTGGCACAAATCTTTTCGGCGAGGTAACGTGATGCTCGACCCGAGAAAACAAGGAAGTTATTATTCATAATATTATATTATATGTGCATAATACGGTGCAAATATAAACTTTAAAACAATAGGTCGGTAAAAAAAGGGGCAGAAAATGCAAATAATTTGCGATTTCTGCTCCAATTTGATTGAAAATTCATTGCTACTTGCCTTTTATGCGCAAAACTACTGCATCGTAGGCAGGTACTTTGACGCGCACGGGTTCAGTAGTCGAGAAAACACCGAAGTCCCACTCACCAGTAAGCAGGTTCTCCACATGGCGTCTGCGTCCGGGGACGATTCCAACATAATCCCATGCCTCCTGCGGCACGTTGACAGCAATCTGCTGGTCTTCGCCCTGGAAATTGGCCACCACGAGCACCAAGTCATGGCGCGAATGGCGAATGAAGCTGAACGTACGGTGGATGTTGTATTCGGGATTGTTGTAATTGCAATAGGTAAGGTCGTAAAAATCACCTTCACGCAGGGCATCGCAGGAATTGGCGATGGAGAACACCTTGTTGTAATAGTCGCGCAGGTCACGTATGCTCTTGGGAAGCATATGACGGCGCCAAAGACCCTTCTTGCCACGCCACTGATAGATGGTATCAACGGTCCAATAATCGAAAATAGTGGTTCGTCCGTCGAGACCGGAATACCCTTCCTCATCCATACCGCGTTCGCCAAGTTCCTGTCCGAAATAATTAAGGAAGGGACAAGTGTTCATTAGAACGCTGACTATGAGCGCGGGACGTCCTTTGATGGGATCGCCGGCAAAAAAGTCAGAAGCCAGACGCTGTTCGTCGTGATTCTCGAGGAAGTTGAGCATGTGCTCCTGCACACCATTGAGCCCCTGCCAAACCTGTGTAATGGCACTTGCTGACTCACGACACTCGACGATACCACGCAGTGTATCATACAGACCCACTTTGTCGTAGAGGTAGTCGAACCCTCCGTAGTTGATGTAGCTTGAATAAAGCGCAGGCTCGTAGATCTCAGCGATGAAGATGATATTGGGGTTGATTTCCTTGATCTGGGGAATAATCCAATGCCAGAAATCAACAGGAACCATGAAAGCCATATCGCAACGGAAACCATCTACGCCCTTTTCGGTCCAATAGACGAGAATGTCGCGCAATTTGAGCCAAGTATTGGGTAGAGGCGTAAAATAGTCGCGCCCACCTCCCATATAGTCGATGCCGAAGTTCAACTTAACGGTCTCGTACCAATCATATTTGTCGGGCCATGCGTTGAAAACATCATTGCCAGTGGCACAAGCAGGATTTTCGACATATGGTCCCATCTCTTCGCTAGGTGCCACTCCTACCCTGTCAAGATGAAGAGGCTCTTCACAATAATAGAAGTTGTTATGGGGATCAAAGGGACGGTCCACGTGATCGTACTCACCAAGGTCGCTGACGTTCTTTGGCTTGGTTACGCTCTTGTAATGACGGGCAACATGATTTGGCACAAAATCGATAATCATCTTAAGGCCCACCTTATGAGTGCGTTCGACAAGGGCATCAAACTCCTCCATACGACGATCTGGATCGTCAGCCAAGTCACATGACACGCTATAATAATCAGAAATGGCATAGGGGGAACCAGCAATACCCTTCAGGACCTGTGGGTTCTGACGGGGAATACCATATCTTGAATAGTCGGTAGCAGAAGCCTGCTGCAGCAATCCGGTGTACCAGATATAGTTGCAGCCAAGTTTTCGAATGGATCGCAGCGCCACCTCCGAAAAATCGCTCATCTTACCACAGCCGTTCTGCTCAATCGTGCCATTATGCTCGCGGGTCGTATTACCATTGCCGAACAGACGAACCAAAGCCTGGTAGATGATAATCTTTTCCTTCATCGGTTTGGGTTATCTTTATGAGAGGAATTATTGCAGTATTTCGTTGAAACTAACAATAATTCGCGTATAATTTCAATATTTTTATTTATAGTGGGTGCAAAGATAATGAATATTTTTGAAAAAACAAATTTTTAGGATGTTTCTTTTTGCAAAAAACCACGAAAAACCAATTTAGAGCCATCAAAAAGGGGCATTTTGCTATTTTTTGAACACAGAAATTACATTTTTCCGTCGAAATAATTGGATAATTCGAAAAAATGACGTATCTTTGCGCCCGTCAAAAACGAAATGCGGCAACGCTTCGTGACAAATAGGTCTGCCCTGATGGTGGAATCGGTAGACACGAGGGACTTAAAATCCCTTGGCCCAAAAGGCCGTGCGGGTTCGACCCCCGCTTGGGGTACCTTTTCAATTATACAGGAATTGCCTAACATCTTCAAATTAGGTGTTAGGCAATTTCTGTTTTCTATTTTATCCCCACATTTTCCCCACGTTCACATATTAGGTTCTCGTTCTCGGCGATGATACTCTATTGGCGGAAAGGAATGCTCTATGTCCAATTTTAGAATGACCAATCTTGGCCAAGACTGGTTATTCTCCTGTCGCGGCATACCCTTTCTTGGCCAAGATTGGTTATGCTCCAATTGGAGAAAGCACTCTGACGGCCGAAAGAGTGTTATTTCCTGTCGAGGCATACCCTATTTTGGCCGAAATTGGTTATTCTTCGATCACGGCATACCCTTTCTTGGCTAACGTTGGTCATGCTCCAATCGGCGAAAGCACTCTGACGGCCGACAGAGTGTCATTTCCTATCGAGGAATACCCTTTCTTGGCCAAGATTGGTTATTCTTCGATCGCGGCAAACCCTTTCTTGGCCAACTTTGGTCATGCTCCATCCGCACTATAACCATTTTTGGCCAAGAATGGTCATACTCCTGCCGAGTAATAACCAATCTTGGCCAAAAATGGTTATGGCGCTATTTTAGGTAACGGGGTCTCGTTTCGCAATAAGAGCTAATTGAAATCTTTCAGAAGCACACTACCGCGTACCATCTTTGCGCGCTTCTTATAGAGCATCATGCGCTTATAAACCTCATTGACGGGAGTGGAACGAATCTCGTCGGAATACATCACGATGATGGAGATGCTCATGATATTGATACGCTCGAGTTGTCCGGCACGATTGCGGGTCTCGATGTATCCATTCTCCAAATCTTTTGCCTCATAGAAGTTGGAAATACCTGCATCGAAGTGGGCGATAATACGGTTGCCTATCTCCTTCACGACATTCAGGTGCTGGAGAATCATGATGAAATCGTCACCACCCACATGGCCCACGAAGTCGGTTTCGGCACCACATTCACGCATCACAGTTGGCAGCATTCTGGCAAGAAACAGAAGAACCTGGTCTCCCTTGTAGAAACCATAGTATTCGTTGTATTCCTTGAAGTTGTCGAGGTCGATATACATCACTGCGAAATCCTTTTCATCGGCCTTGCAGTCGCGTATCTTCTGGCCGATGACATTGTTGCCCGGCAGGCCCGACAACGCATTCAGATTGCGGTTTGACTCGATGGAATCGATGATGTTGCCCAGATGATGACCAAGACGTGCGGGCTCGATATCCTTTGGGATGACGCTGATGACAGGTACCAGCTTCTGTACATCATCACTCAATTCGTAACGTTTGCCAGTGGCGACAATGATGGGAGCAACGGTGAACTTGTTGCGTGCATGGAGATACTTCACCAATTGGGTGATGTCGTTCTTCAGGCCCTCTTCGTTGACGATGATAAAATAATTTTCAAGACCCAATGTTTTATTCACATCCTCAATGTCAGAGCTCGTCTGAATTAACTGTACCGTTGCATTATCGATGAACGACAGGGTCAGAAGATGCAGCAGATCGCCCAGATCGTCAATCACAACGACGTTCTTTTTCTTATCCATATTAATCTATTGATAGTGAATCGTGAGAAAATGAAATTGCATATCGAGGCAATGCCACGCCCCAGAACAAAGCCCCACCAGATACCATAAAGACCCCAATTGAGAATGAAGCCCAATAGATAGGTTGCCGAAACGGCACATACCAATTCGTTAATAACGGTCCAAAAGAGGCTGTATTTGGCTTTGCCCATTCCAAGATACATGAATGTGGAAGGAAGCCCCACGCCAAGGAATGGAATGCAGAATGCCGTGATGCGTATATATTCGTTGATGCCACTGATAAGGTTGGCATCGTCGGAGGTGAGGGCAAAAAGCCGGGCAAGATGGTCGGAGAAAAGAAAGACAAGCAGCGTGACTGTAAGACCTATTGCCGTAGCATAGAGGCAACAATAATTATGCGTTCGTCGCAGATTGGCTATGTCACCCTTACCATACCAGGTTCCTACGATGGCTACCGATGCCATACTTAGGGCTGAGACCGGCATCAAGTTGAGCAAATAGAGGCGATAGCCCGACGAATAAACGCTCACGCCATAATCGCCACCCAGTGTACGGATGAAAGAATAGAAAAGGAAACTGGCCACCGACATCATAATCAGCTCAATCGAAGCCAGGATACCGGTATTGAGGATGTCGTGGACTATCGTCCTATCCCATTCGGGATGCACGATGCCACTAAGCTTGACACGATAGTAAGTGTCCTTCTTGACAAACATCCAATAAAGCATAATGGCGGCACTCAGCCACGAAGTGACAACCGTGGAGATGGAGGCACCTGCTGAACCCATCCCCATCCAATAGATGAAAACGGGGTCAAGACAGGCGTTGAGTATCAAACCAAGCGAACAAGCATACATGGGCCGCTGCGTGTCACCTTCCGCACGCATCAAGCCAGCGCATCCATTCATCAGGGTAACACCCATCAAACCGAGGAAGAGGGGAACAGCATATTCATTAGCAGCCTGACGAGTATCCCCTGTCACCTTGAAATAATTCAAGTAGGGATACAGAACGAGAAGCAGGACGACAGTGAGAATGATGGCTCCCACCAGAAAGATGACAAGTGCATGCTCGGCAGTTCGCTCAGCCAAGGGCTTGTCCTGGTTTCCGTGACGACTCACCGAACTGGTAGCTCCATGTGCAAGACCATTGGAGACTGCCGTGATAATCATCCACAATGGTGTAATCAAGCCGATACCCGAAATGGCAGATTCGCCCAAACCCGCAATCCAGATACCATCGACCACGTTGTAGAGTGAGGTGATGATCATCGTCACCATCACAGGCAAAGCCAGTCGGGGTATTGACTTGCGCGGATCTGCATTCAGCAACGCGACATTCTCGGCACTTCGATTCGGCATATACTTCTATTGTTTTGACGTGTCACACAACATAACCGAACCACTGATCTGTTTGGCTTCGTCCTTCGCCAACATCATCCGCTTGTACACTTCATCGGTGGAATTGTAAGTCCGGAATTCGTTGCTCACCATGGCTATCGAAAGACTAATCAGACCAAAACGATCCTTTTCCCCCTTTCTATTGAGCACCTCGATATATCCTCTTTCAAGATCTTCGGGCTCATAGTAATTTGAGACATTGGCATCAAATTGACTGATAATCTCGTTTCCGACAGCTTCGGCATAAGCATAGTCATTAAGAATAAGAACGAAATCATCACCTCCGATATGCCCGATGAAATCGTCCTTCGATCCATATTGAGCTACAGCTTTGCTAAGCAACTCGGTCAGAAAGCCAATAAGCTGGCCTGCCATGAATAGACCGTAGTAGTCGGTATAGGGTTTAAACTTGTCGATGTCGATATAAACAAGTACAAACTTATCCCCCTTCTCAATCTTGTCACGCAAAGTGACATCGATGGCATAGTTGCCCGAAAGGTGTGACACGTCGTTGATGCTTCGGTTGGCCGATAGAATATCGATGGCGTTTAGCGCCTGTTGATGTATCACATCGATGTTGATGGGCAAAGGAATGAATCCCACTCCAGGAACAACGATAGACTTAATCGTTTCTCGGTCGGACGTGAAAGCCAGAATCACTGGCTTCATGTAATTGAGGAACGAATACAAATAGCCTACCAAATTGCGCAAATCGGCCATCAATCCATCATGGTGAATATAGATGATGTAATAGTCGTAGCTCAATTTGTTTCGGAGGTCGTTGCGTGCCGACGTCGAACACACCAATTCAATTCTCTGGTCATTGGCAAATGCATTACTTAAAAGAGAGACCATCTTGTCAGTGTCGTCAATGAGCAGGATACGTTTCTTGTAAATCATAATTTATAAATCTTAGGTTAATATTCCTCGAAGAAGTTCGCCGAGAGCATCAATATCTGCCTGAGAAGTTGCCCAGCTGGTAACGAAACGGACAGTGGTCTCGTATTCGCCACGCGGTCCCCACAACTCGAACGAAACGTGCTGAAGCAATCGATCCATCACATCATTGGGAAGAACGAAGAACTGCTGATTGGTGGGCGAATCGATAGCCGCCTTGTATCCTTCTTGCTCGAAAATCTGGCGAATGCGCATCGCCATGGCATCAGCATGACTAGCGATACGATCATAAAGATCATCTGTGAACAATGCACCGAACTGCACTCCCAACAGGCGTCCCTTGGCAAGCAAGGCTCCATGTTGCTTGACCAATGGGAAGAAATGTGGCAATCGGGAAGGATTGGCTGCCACCACAGCTTCGCCGAATAGCAATCCCTGCTTGGTACCACCAATATAGAAAACGTCGCACAGTCGGGCTATGTCGGCCAAAGTGAAGTCAGCAGCTTCGGAAGACAGGGCATAGCCCAAACGTGCACCGTCAAGAAAAAGCGGAATATTGTGACGATGGCAGACGGCGCTAATCTCTTCAAGTTCAGCAAGCGAATAGATGGTACCATATTCGGTTGCCTGTGTGATATAGAGCAGGCCGGGAGCAACCATGTGCTCGTAGGTGTCGTCTCGATAGAAGTCGCTGACATACTTTTCCACTTCCTCGGCTCGGACCTTGCCGTCATGGCTGGGAAGGACGAGGACCTTATGGCCGCTGTGCTCGATGGCTCCACTTTCGTGCACGTTGATGTGTGCCGTCTGGGCAGCCATCACTCCCTCGTGACGTCGCAAAAGGGCATCGATGACCGTAGCATTGGTCTGCGTCCCGCCCACAAGAAACTGCACCAGGGCATCTGGTGCCTGGCAAGCCTCACGGATGAGTTTCCTAGCCTCGGCACAATAGTGGTCGGCACCATAGCCCACGGTGTGTTCAAGATTGGTCTGGACAAGGCGCTCCATCACTTCGGGATGTGCACCTGTAGTATAGTCGGAAGTGAAATACAACATGGAATCAAGTATAAAGGAAGCGCTTGATGCTCTTCTTAGGTGTCTTCTCGAATTCGTGCTCTACAAGCTCGAAAGCATTCACCTGGGCGTAAGGTGGGAAGACAGAGTTTACCTGGTTGCGACGCGAATTGAAGAATTGAAGGATATCAGCATCATTGTGCAGGCCTGCCGAGTCTGCCACCTGACGATCAGGATAGACGAGCGCTACAAGGCGATGGTCACGCTGCACGACGACGCACTCGGCCACGTAGGGCATCGAGCAAACCACGGCCTCGATTTCCTCTGGATAGACATTCTGGCCCGATGGTGAGAGCAGCATATTCTTGATGCGTCCACGGATGAAGATGTTGCCCACTGAGTCCATGATGCCCATATCGCCTGTATGGAGCCAACCATCGGCATCAATGGCCTTACGAGTAGCCTCTTCGTTCTTGTAATAACCAAGCATCACATTCATGCCACGCGTAAGAATCTCGCCTGGCACACGGGGATGGCGGCTATCGATGCGCACCTCCATACGAGGAGCGGGTTTGCCACAAGAGTTGGGGATAAATTCCTTCCAGTCGGAGTAGCCGATGATGGGAGAACACTCCGTCATACCATAACCGACAGTGAACGGGAAGTCGATCTCCTTGAGAAGCTGCTCGACCTCGCTATTGAGACCCGCACCACCGATGATGACCTCATAGAGGCGTCCTCCCAGAGCTTTCATCAGACCATCGCGGAACTTGGCATTGACTGCCTTGCGCATGCCTGGAATGCGACGCACGGCACGTATCTTGGTCGAATTGTATTCAGGCATAATGCCCTTGCGAACAATCTTCTCGATAAGCATTGGAACAACGACAATGAGGTGTGGTCGGATGTCACTGAATGCCTTGAGGATAAGAGCTGGACTTAGTGCACGATTAAGAAGGGTAACATGGATGCCCACAATGAACTCGTACATCAATTCGAAAGCCATACCGTAAAGGTGAGCCGTAGGAAGCAGCGAAAGGACTTCCATACGGGGTCGCAGATTGGGAAGCACCTCTTCGGCAAATGCCATATTGCTCCACATAGCGCGTTGTGGAATCATCACACCCTTGGGCTCACTGGTGGTGCCCGAGGTATAGTTGATCATGAGCAGTTCGTCGGCCGTCTGGCGATGATAATGGATGTCAGTGGGCTTCAGACCATCGGGATAAGCCGATTTGAAAAGGTCTTCGACCATGTCCTGATTGTCGAGCAGACAAATCTTCACGTCAGGAAGTTTCTCTTCGAAATGCAAAGGCTCAAGGCTCTTGGCCACATGAGGGCCTACAAGGAGCACCTGTGCTTCGCTATGTTCAATGAGTCGAAGCACCATCTCAGGAGTGAAATCGTTGAGCAAAGGTACAGCCACTGCGCCATAAGAAAAGGCTGCAAGCAGTCCGATGCACCATTCGGCACAGTTTCGGCCACAAAGAGCTACGCGGAAGCCTGGTTCCAAGCCTGCTGACTTCCAGGCAAGATGATAACGTGCAATGCGGTCGGCAACATCACGGTAATAGTAGTTTTCGCCCTCGTAATTGGAGAGGGACAAAAGATCCCAATGATTGGAAATGGAGTCCTGAAGGACTTCGTTAAGTGTCTTTTTCATATTATCGAAATTAAATAACAATTGCTTAGAAAGGATATCCAACGGCAAAGTGCAGCGTATTGTGACTGCTGCGGAAAGGATGGGGCAGTGCCCACGACTCGTCGGCATCAGACGATGGGTCGAAAGCCTTGAAGCCCCAGTCGAGACGAAGAATCACAAAATCGGTGACAACACGCAGGCCAAGGCCCCACGATGCCGCTATCTCCTTATAGAAGTTCGACGTGAATTGTCCGCCTTCCTGGTTTTCGTACTCCTTGATGGTCCAGACGTTGCCAGCATCAACGAAGAATGCCGATTCGAACTTCCAGAACAGACGGGTACGCAATTCTAGTGAAGCATCCAAACGAACGTCACCGCACTGATTGAAATAGTTGTAGGCCGAACCAGCCGAGGCGTATTTACCTGGCCCCAGTTCTCGTACCGACCAGCCACGCACCGAGTTGGCGCCACCCGAATAATAGCGTTTCTCAAACGGCATAACGTCGCTGTTGCCATAAGGCACAGCCACACCTCCTGCCATATGGAGGGCAAGGCGCGAACGGTCAGTCATATAGTGACTGTAACTCCAGTCGGCATCGAATCGCGCATATTGCTCGAATGGTTGGCCGAATATCTCGTATCTGCCTTCAGAAGTCTGTCCTGCCCTAACCGAATTGCAAACGGCCGAGAGGAGGTTACCCGATATCTCAGGATTGAGTCGAAGGTACCATAAGTCGCGCGTGGTCTGCTGGGTTCGTCCAGTAGTAAGGGTATTGTTTCCCATATAAATCGTATAGTCCATACCGAAGATGAAGTGGTCGGTATAGGAACTGTAGATGATTGGGCCAAGGTTCTGTACCAGCGACTTGAACGTCTCGCTCTGTTCAGGCAGATAGACGTAGCTGATGTTGAGTACGTCCCACACGTGGCGGATAGTGGAGTTGGCTGTGCTCCACTTGTACCCGATGACAGCCGAAGCCACATTGCGGTTGTATTCAGGACGACTCTGACGCGACAGACTGGCTTTGACAAGGGTTGTAGCAAGGCTTTTGCGACGCGTTTCGTCCTTGATGAAGGGGAAGAGAAACTGTGGAAAATCGACACTAAACTCGGCAGCATATTCCTGGTAATTGTCGTTGACGAGTTTCTCAACATTTCCGCTCAATGCCTCGTAACTGCCTTTCAAATGGGTCGTGAACGCCTCAGACCCATGAAAGATGTTGCGATGCTGATAGGTGGCTCCCAAGGCAAAGCCCAGATCTCCAGCAGTATTGGTACCGTCGATTTCGAACTGTACAGCATGGTTCGACAAAGGCGTCAACTGGATGAAGCAATCGAGTTCCTGACCATTACCCGGTACCGGCTCCACACGCACATTGACATATCGCAGGATGTGCAGACGACTGAGCGAAGCATAGGTGTTTCGAACAGCTCGTTCAGAATAAAGCATTCCAGGAAGGACGTGGCTATTTCGAATCAAAACGCGATCGCGCAAATAGCAATGCTCTCCCGACCACGTCACGTCGTAGCCCGGTTGCTCCAAAGGCCGTGTTTGCGACTGCAATGTCGCACTATCCCTCTGCGTCGAAAGCACATTGTAGTTGGCAATGAAATGCACCTGACGTATTCGCCAAGGCTTATGTCCATCCTGCAGTACACAGGTCAGATCGACATCCTCACTGCCGGCAAGAGTGTCGGCAAGGAACGAAACATCCTCCTTGTCGAAATCCCAATACCCTCGTTCACGAAACAATGCTGTAATGCGTTCACGTTCGCTCTCAAGTCGTGAACGGTCAAGCAACTGGCCAGTCTGCAGTAAGCGGGCCGATGGCATCTCGTCGATGAGCCGCTGGAGCGTCGTATCCTCCGACACATATGTGAGGGATGCAAGCCGGCGTGGACGTCCCGACTTGATGTCATACGTCACCAATGCCTTTCCATTGCGAATCCTGACACGATGACTTGCTACTGCATCAAGATAGCCCTGTTGCTGCATGACACGCTGCAAGGCGCGATCAGTGCGGTCGGTTGTCTCTTCATCAAAGATGGCTGGTGCTGTGCCAAGACGCTGTCGCATGCGATGCCAGGAGGTAAGCGTGTCGGGATGCCAAACCCAGGCAGAAATAGGCAGGAAGCCAAAGGTGCGCCGATAAGGACGTTGCAAGATTGCCATTCGCAGTTGATTGTCCTGAGAAGGCACTCCATCGACTCGTATAACGACACGGCTGACCACAGCATCTCCATCGGCCACATGTTTGGCCACACGACAGCTCGTAACCGTCATGCTCAAAAAAAGGACGAAGAGGATTATGTAGAAACGCTGCATGCAGAGGTGTCTTAATTACGAGTTCACACTCGATTGAGGCTGCAAATATACTGCTTTTTGTAATAAAATGCAAAAAAAGTCGGAGAAATTTGCATTTGTCGGAAAGTTTAAATAACTTTGCAGCCAAAATAACACCTTTTGGAATGAAAAAAATTACTTTTGACGCACCGCTCTTATCACACAATACCTTTGGTATGAATGTCAAGGCAGCAGTACTTGCCGAATATGAAACTGTGAGCGAACTCCGAGAGATACTGGCTGATCCGATAATCGCCGACCTGATGCTAGCCGAAAAGGACAAGGGACACCTCCCCTTCTGGCACATCGGAAGCGGATCGAACCTGTTGTTTACGGGCGACTACCCGGGTGTCGTGCTTCATAGCCTGGCAAAGGGCATCAGCAGGATTACAAACGACGATGTATCCGCAGACAACACCGATGGAGTTTGCCTACTCAAAGTTGAAGCAGGAACCCTTTGGGATGACGTGTGTGCCTACTGTTCCGAAAATGGTTTATACGGGCCCGAAAACCTCTCGCTGATACCTGGCGAAATGGGTGCCGCTGCCGTGCAGAATATTGGTGCCTATGGCGTGGAAATCAGCAAATTGATTGAAGAAGTTATCTGCTGGGATGTAAAGGCCGACAAGGAGCATCGATTCCGCTGCGACGAGATGGGATACGGCTATCGTGAATCACGTCTGAAGCATGCTGCCGACAAGGCTCGTTTCATCGTAACGAGCGTAATCCTGAGGGTGCAAAGAGCCCGAAAACTGCATCTTGAATATGCGGGCATCAAGCGTGCCTTAGGCATCGAAAATGTCAGCGAAGCCGACCTCGCAGCCTCCAACAGCCCAACCCTTCAAGAGGTACGCGATGCCGTGATCAGGATCCGTGAGGGCAAACTACCAGACCCCAAGGTAATCGGCAACGCCGGGTCTTTCTTCAAGAATCCCGTGGTCGACAATTCGGTCTTCTACCCTATTCTTGCGCAATATCCCGATATGCCACATTATGTTATCGATGCGGACCATACTAAAATCCCAGCTGGCTGGATGATCGAACAATGTGGTTGGAAAGGAAAGGACCTGGGTCGAGCAGGCGTTTACGAGAAGCAGAGCCTCGTGCTCGTCAATCGCGGCGGAGCCAAGCCAGAAGAGATTGTCCGTCTATGCCAGACCATCATCGACGATGTGGAGAAGAAGTTTGGAATACGCATCGAGCCTGAAGTCAACCTGATTGAGGGTCGATAGTTATTACACGAAAATAGCATTTTCCTTCGGAAAACGTGATTTTTGAGAAGAAAAACACGATTTTCGAGGAAAATGTTTCATTATTCATAAAAAATGTGTATCTTCGCACCCGTCTTTAAGGTAAGTATATTTTCCATCGTATTTTCGTAAATATATATGCACGTACTCAAATTTGGCGGCTCCTCAGTGGGCTCCATTGCAAGCATCAAGAATGTAAAACAAATCGTCGAAAGTCGCACCGAACCTGTCATCGTCGTTGTCAGTGCCCTTGGTGGAATTACCGACCGTCTCATTGCTACCGCTCAGAAAGCGTCGGTTGGCGACGAAACCTTCCGTGACGAATTCCAGTTCATACTCGAACGTCATTTCGACGTCGTTTCCGGCCTGCTTGAAGGCGAGCAACTCGAAAGCATCAAGCTGTTTCTCAATAAGACGCTCAGCGAACTGAAGGACATCTACGAAGGTGTCTTCCTGATCCGCGAACTTTCGCCCCGCACACTTTGTACGGTTGTCAGCTATGGCGAGCGTATATCGAGCCGCATCATTGCCACCGTCATCAAGGATGCCGAGCATGTCGATAGTCGTGAAATCATCAAGACAAAGAAGGTCTTCGCCAAAAACGTCTGCGACTTCAACCTCACCAATCCACTTGTTCGTGAGCGTCTCTCGCGTCCCAACCCTGTCATTGTGCTCGGCGGATTCATCAGTCGCGATGCCGAAACCGGTGAAGTGACCAATCTGGGACGTGGCGGTTCGGACTATACTGCTGCGATTATTGCTGCTGCCTTGGATGCCGATATGCTTGAGATTTGGACCGATGTCGATGGCTTCATGACCGCCGATCCACGTGTCATCAATTCAGCTTACGTAATCAACGAACTCTCGTTCATCGAGGCCATGGAGCTTTGCAACTTCGGTGCGAAGGTCATCTATCCTCCGACAATCTTCCCGGTGTTCCACAAGAACATCCCCATCGTCATCAAGAATACCTTCAACCCCACGGCAAAGGGAACACTCATCCACAAGAATCCAAGCCACGATGACCTGAAGATCATCAAGGGCATCTCGTCAATCAACGACACTTGTCTGGTCACCATATCCGGTCTCGGTATGGTAGGTGTGATTGGTGTGAACAAGCGCATCTTCTCGGCTTTGGCTGACCACGGCATCTCGGTCTTCATCGTTTCGCAGGCATCGTCTGAGAGCACCACCACCATCGGTGTGAAGAACGACGAGGCCGACAAGACGATTGCTGTGCTCAAGGAGGAGTTCAAGTACGAGATACAGGCTGGTGAAATCAGCGACATCACAGCCGAACACGATCTTGCTACGGTAGCCGTAGTAGGCGAAAAGATGAAATCGACCACCGGTATCGCCGGCAAGCTCTTCCGCATCATGGGCCTCAATGGCATCAATATCATCGCCTGTGCCCAAGGTGCATCGGAGACCAACATTTCGTTTGTCATCAAGAAGAGCTCGCTGCGTAAGGCCCTCAATGTTATCCACGACTCCTTCTTCCTCTCTGAGGTTTCAATCCTCAATATCTTCCTCACGGGCGTAGGTGTCGTAGGTCGCAATCTGATTTACCAGATTCGCAACCAACAGGCCTACTTGCAGCAGCATAAGAACTTGCAGCTCCGCATCGTAGGTCTGGCCAACTCACGTCAATGCATCTTCAATCGTGAGGGCATCGACCTCGACAACTGGGAGGCCGAACTCAAGGCTTCGACCAACAAGAGTTCTCCTGCCATTCTGCGCGAAGCCATCCTGGGTATGAACATCTTCAACGCAGTCTTTGTCGATTGCACGGCTTCACCAGCCATCTCAGGCCTCTATCAGGATCTGCTTGCCCACAACGTCAGCGTCGTTTGTGCCAACAAGGTTGCCGCTTCGGGCGATTACAACAACTACGCTCAGCTCAAGCGTACAGCCCGTGTGCGTGGCGTCAAATACCTCTTCGAGACCAACGTGGGTGCCGGTCTTCCTATCATCAACACCATCAACAACCTGATCAACTCGGGCGACGAAGTGCTCCGTATCGAAGCCGTGGTAAGTGGCACGCTCAACTACATCTTCAACGTGCTGAGCGAAGAAGTGCCCATGTCGCAGGCCATCAAGATGGCACGTGAGGCAGGGTTTGCCGAGCCTGATCCTCGTCAGGACCTCAACGCGAGCGACGTTATCCGCAAGATTACCATCCTTGCCCGAGAGTCGGGCTACCGCGTGTCGCAGGAAGATGTCGAGAAACATCTCTTCATCCCCGACGACTACTTCAAGGGTTCGCTCGAGGAGTTCTGGCAGCGCATTCCTGAGTTGGACGACTATTTCGAGGAGATGCGCAAGGAGGCTGCCAGCCATGGCCAGGTCTTCCGTTTCGTGGCAACCCTCGACCGTGGCAAGTGTTCGGTAGCTCTTCGCAAGGTGGGCACCAACAGCCCCTTCTATCGTCTCGAAGGCTCCAACAATGTCATCCTCCTCACCACTGCCCGCTATCACGAGCAGCCGATGGAGATCAAGGGCTATGGCGCTGGCGCAGCTGTCACTGCCGCAGGTGTCTTTGCCGACATCATCAGCATTGCCAATATCCGATAAATCGGATTAATCCGAATACTCTGAGTGCTCAGAATAATCCGAGTATTCCGAGTACTCCGAGCACTCCGAGATTGTCCGATCTAATTTCTCAAACATTATTTAAGGTATATTGTTATGAAGTATCTCATTATTTTAGCTGACGGAGCTGCTGACGAGCCCGTCGAACTGCTTGGTGACAAGACGCCACTGCAGGCGGCTCGCAAACCCTATATCGATCGATTGGCTCGCGAAGGGGTCAATGGTCGGCTCATCACCGTCCCCGAGGGTTATCACCCTGGTTCGGAAATTGCTCACCTGGGGCTCCTGGGCTACGACATCTCGAAAGTCTTCGAAGGTCGCGGTTCACTCGAAGCAGCCTCTATGCAGGTGCCCATCGAAAGGGATGAGGTGGCCATGCGTTGCAATGTCATCTGCCTCGATGGTGACATCATCAAAAACCACTCAGCCGGAAATATCTCTACCCAGGAAGCTGACGAACTGATCAAGACGCTCAACGAGCAGCTTCCATCGTTCACGCTCGACAGTGGACGTGTGGTGGAACCCAGCGACATCCGTTTCTTCACAGGTGTTTCCTACCGTCATCTCTTGAAGATCAAGGGAGGCAACAAGCACGTGAGCTGCACACCTCCGCACGACCGTATTGGCAAACCCTGGAAACCTGAACTGCCTAAGAACGAATACGACGTCTTCCGTCTCAACGAACCCATCACGAGACTCTCACCCAAAGAGACTGCCGACCTGCTCCGCAAACTCATCCTATGGAGTCAAGGTATTCTGGCTAATCATCCCGTTAACATAAAGCGTATCGCCGAAGGCAAAGATCCCGCCAACAGCATCTGGCCATGGAGCCTAGGATATCGCCCGCAGATGCAGACGCTTATGAGCCTCTTCCCCGAACGTGTCCGTACTGGAGCAGTCATTTCTGCCGTCGATCTCATTTTCGGCATTGGTGTCTATTGCGGCCTCGACAAGGTGACCGTACCCGGAACGACTGGACTGTGGGACACCAACTACGAAGGCAAGGCCGATGCTGCCATCGAGCAGCTTAAGCAGAAGGACTTCGTCTTCCTCCACATCGAAGCCACCGATGAAGCTGGTCACGATGGTGATGCAGTTCTAAAGAAGACCTGCGTGGAAGATATCGACAGCCGCGTCGTTGCTCGTATCCTGAAGGAGGTAGAAAAGTGGGACGAACCCGTTCGCATTGCCGTGCTCCCCGATCATCCCACTCCCATCAAATACAGGACACACACCACGTCCCCCGTTCCTTTCGTCATCTGGCAGTCAAAGCCAAGCCAGCCCGGCGACCCCGTGGCCATCTTCGCCGACGATGTGCAAAGCTACGACGAGGACGCTGCCGCCAAGGGCGCCCTCGGTCTCATGAAGGACGATGAATTCATCCGTTTCTTCCTGGGTGAAACCCTTCCCGTCCCATCCTCAAAACGTATAGTAAAATAAAAATATGAAATACTACAGCACGAACCGTCAAGCCCCCGAGGCAACCCTCAGCGAGGCTGTCATCAAAGGTCTGGCTCCCGACAAGGGTCTCTATATGCCCGAACGCATCTCTCCCCTGCCGCCATCGTTTTTTGATCACATCGAGGACCTCTCTTTGCAGGAGATAGCCTTCCAGGTGGCACAAGCCTGCTTTGGCGAAGACATCCCTGCCGACGACCTCAAGGCCATCGTATACGACACGTTGCAGTTTGAGATCCCCCTTGTTAAGGTGAACGACAGCATCTATAGCCTGGAACTTTATCATGGTCCGACCTGTGCCTTCAAGGATGTGGGTGCCCGATTCATGGCACGCCTCCTCTCCTATTTCGTGAAACGTCATCCTTCGAACAAGGGCAACGTACACGTGCTTGTAGCCACTTCGGGCGATACAGGATCAGCTGTAGCCAACGGATTCCTGGGCGTGCCCGGCATCGATGTAACCGTTCTCTATCCAAAGGACAAGGTAAGCCTCATCCAGGAGAAACAGTTCACCACTCTCGGTCAGAACATCACCGCCCTGGAGGTGGAAGGTGTGTTCGACGACTGTCAGCGTCTCGTCAAGGAAGCCTTCATGGACCAGGAACTCAACGACAAATACTTCCTGACATCGGCCAACTCCATCAACGTGGCACGTTTCCTGCCGCAGGCATTCTATTATTTCCATGCCTACGCCCAACTAAAGAAGCTCAATCCCGAAGCAGCCAGGAATATGGTCATCTGCGTTCCTTCGGGTAACTTCGGCAACATCTGCGCTGGCATCTTCGGTGCAAAGATGGGGCTGCCCGTCAAGCGCTTCATTGCTTCTAACAACGCCAACGACATCTTCTTCCAGTATCTCCAGACGGGTCACTACAACCCACGTGCCACACAAGCCACACTCGCCAATGCGATGGATGTGGGCGATCCCTCGAACTTCGCACGCATCATCAACCTCTATGGCGGTGGTCAGCAAAAAGCAGTGAAGATCACTCCCGAAGAGGCCTACGATGCCATCACTCGCGAAATTAGCGGTGCCACCTACAACGACGAGCAGATCAAGGCTGCCATGCTCAAGGCGCTCCACGACGATGGCTACGTCTGCGATCCCCATGGTGCATGCGGCTATCAGGCATTGGTCGACGGCCTCAAGCCAGGCGAGGTGGGCATATTCCTTGAGACAGCACATCCTACCAAGTTCAAGGACACCGTCGAAGCCATCATCGGCCAAGAGGTGAAGATTCCTGTCACCTTGCAGAAGTTCATGGCAGGCACAAAGAAATCCCTGCCGATGTCGGGCAAGTTCGACGACTTCAAGGCCTTCCTTTTGAAGAACCTATAATGAACGGTGCCAGAAAATCGTCAGCAACAGCCGAACTTTTCAATGCCTGCACACATCTGGTGGGTCTCCTCATGATGCTCGCCATATCGTGGGTGTTGATATGGTTCGGCTATACCAAGAACTGGGAGAATGCCTTCGGCGTAACCTTCTTCACCGTTGGTATGCTGCTGATGTACCTGGCATCGGTCACCTATCATTTCTGGAAACCGGGAACGAAAGGCAAACTCATCCTGCGCAAACTCGACCATATCTCGATATATATTCTGATTGCATCGAGTTACACGCCCATCTGTATGCAGCTTGTCGAGGACAATATGCTGCTCGAAGGATGGGTCAGCTTCGGCATCATCTGGTTCCTGGCCATACTCGGCATCTTCTACAAAATCTTCTGGTGGTTGCAGTATCCCCGTCTCTCCATCATCCTCTATCTCATTCTCGGTTGGTCCATCCTCTTCTTCATCGAACCCGTCCGACATTCACTCACCACACTCTCCTTGTTATTAATAATAGCCGAAGGCATAATCTACACCTTCGGCATCTACTTTTTTGTCAACGACCGCACACACCGCTATTATCACGGCATCTGGCACATCTTTGTCATCTTGGGCACCCTTTGTCATTGGACCGCCGTCTTCGTCATGGCCTGGCCTTGGGAAAACGGGCTTTGGGCCAATTAACCTTTCTTTATTATTTGCATCCCATCATTTTACGACGGGCAGAGTGACATACGAAGCCGCATCACGTTCGCAATGAATATTGATTGTGGACTTCTGAAATACACTCTCATCACAAGTATAGATGTCACAGTACGTCTGCGGATTGCGGTCGACAAGCGGGAACCAACTGGACTGAACCTGAATCATCAGACGATGACCTGGAAGGAAACTATGGGCCACATCTGGCATTGTATAGGCAACGCGTGTCATCTTGCCTGGTTCAAAGGGTTTGGGGTCGGCAAAACTATCACGGAACTTGCCGCGCATCACCTCGCCACGGACAAGCAGCTGATAGCCTGCCATCACATAGCTTGGCAACATCTGCACGACGCTATCGCCCAAAATATCAGAATAGGAGAAATCATCAGGATATACATCAATAATCTTGACGATGAAGTCCGCATCAGTGGTACTGATATCGACTGCAAGATCCACACTCACTTCGCCTGCCAACTGCAGCGTATCGGTCAAAACCTCGGTCTGGAAAGTGAGTACATCAGGACGCTGTGAAGCAAAGCGCTGATCATCGATCATATAATCCGGAGAGATACTGAATTCCGGAACGCTACGATATGGAACAGGATGTTTCGGATCACTCACATAAGTTGCCTTGGCAGACGTAGCAGATGAGATAGACATCGAAATACCACCCTCTGCTGTAAGATAGAACGGTGTAGCCTTGACGTTCTCCTTGCATGGCCAACCGCCTTCATACTGTGTCCATGTGTGGGTCCCACTGTCGTAAATACGTGCTCCTGGAGCCGGTTTCTCACCCTTGCCTTCAAGATAATAGCGAAAGAACGGATACTCGATGTTATAGACATAATACTCTCCTGTAGCCTTCGGTCCGACATAATAGGCATTCCAGAATTCCTCTGCACTGCTCCATCCGCCATGCTGCCAGGGACCTTCGACGAGATACAACTCCGTCTCCGGACTCTGCTCCTTGATGCCCTTGTAGGTAGCGAATGCGCCAAAGCAATCCTCCTTGTCAAAGAGTCCGCCTACGACCATTACAGCAGGCTTCACGTCATGCAGATGGCCTTCGGTAACAGTATGATCAATCCAATACTGATCCCAATTGGGATGTTCGCGTACGATGCGCAGATACGTCAGACTGTCACCAAAGGCTTCGCACATATTGCGAAAGGTTGCAATGTCCAAGTAGTCGCCGTAAAGATCCTTGTGGAAGAGTTCCGGGAACTTCAGCGTTTCGGGATCCAGATTCTGCCTCACACGTTTGTTGTCGCAGACATATTCGAAAAATGGCAGGAAACTCAGCATTTCTCCCTGCATGAAGGCACCGTTATGGTGTACGTCATCTCCATGATACCAGTCGGTCACTGGTGCCTGCGGAGACACCGCCTTGATGGCAGGATGACCCGACAGAGCAGCCATCGTGGCATAGAATCCGGGATAAGAGAGTCCCTGAACACCGACATTACCATTGTTGTTGGTATTCTTGATCAGCCATTCCACAGTGTCATAAGTATCACTGGCTTCATCGGTCTGACCGATGTTCTTCTTCTCCTTCTTATAGAGCTTCTTCCCTTCCTTGAACGGACGGATATCCTCGAAGTCTCCCTCCGAATGCCATTTTCCTCTCACGTCCTGATAGACCAGAATATACTCTGCATCAATATAAGGCGCGCAACCAAGGCTACGAAGCACCCAATTGAAGGTTTCGCCCGTAGGACCTGCATTATAGCAGGTGCGTGTCATCAAGATAGGATGCTTCTCGGTGTTGTTGACCGGCTCATAGATGATTGTATGAAGCCTCACTCCATCACGCATCCTGATGTCCACCTCACGCTTTGTATAATGCTCCTTAAGATACTCATCGCTATGAGGAAAATCTCGCTCTGGCGAATGCTGAGCCTCGATGCTTGATGATGCAGCAAATAGGATTACAAATAATAAAAAGACGACACGTTTCATAATTTATAAAGTCAGCAGGTTTATTGTTCCATGCCTATGAATAATCAAAATACAGGATCCTATTTGAGCATATCGCTAACCACCTCCAGACAGCCATCATTCGGTGCAGGCGTAAGCCCAAGCAGATGGCACATCAGGGAATAGACGTTGATGTTCTGGAAAATGTTCTCCTTCACATAACCTGTCTTGAAATCGGGACCGATGGCACGGAAGTTGACGTGCATATCGGGGAAGAAGGGATCGAAGCCATGCGTACCCGTCGTCTCGTCATATTTCTCACCGACTACCCAGCCCAGATCGGTGTTGAGGATGACGTCACCGATGTTCTCGTTGGTGCCGAATTGCAGATAGGCAGGCACGTCCGAACGACGCCACGCGTGCAGATGAGGCACGTCCTTGAGTGCATCGATGATGCTATCGGTATAATCCAGAATGACACCATTGGCCTCGACCTTGTTGGCATCGAGCCAGCTGGGAACTGAATAATCGACATGATGAATCCACTCTGACTTCACGTAGTCCGACAAGCGAATCACACGTTCGGGCGAAGTGCGTGTCATACCATGGTCGCTGGTAACGATGAAGTCAATCTTTTCGAAAATCGGCAATGCCTGAAGCACGCCATAAAGTTCACGCATCATCTTGTCCATCGTCTTCACCGCCTTGCGAGTCTGTGGAGCGTAAGGACCCTTGTCATGCCCCGTGGCATCAGGTTCGCTGAAATAAACCATCACGAGGTGTGGACGCACTGCCTCAGGCAATGTCAGCAGACGTTTCACTTCGTCGATGCGCTTGTCGAAAGGCATCAGGTTGTCGTCATATTTGTGATAGACGTAGGGACGGATACCCTGAAGCTCTACCTCCGATCCTGGCCAATAGACGATGCCTGCATTGATGCCGTTCTTTTGCGCCGTAATCCAGATAGGTTCACCTCCGTAGAAAGCCCCGTCGAACTTAGTCTCGGGATTGCTCAGGCTGAAACGTCGTCCGGTCTTGCGCTCGGTGAAGTTGTTGGCAATGATGCCATGATGATCGGGGACAAGGCCCGTAGCGATGGTATAGTGATTGGGAAATGTCTTGCTCGGATACGACGGACGCATACGTGCATCCACACCAGCACGGGCAAGGCTGTCGAGGAACGGTGTCTCGTACATCAGGTTATAATCCCAGCGGAATCCGTCCATACTGACCACCACCAGATAGCGGTCACCCTTAGGCAATGGTGTCGTGCCTTGTCCAAAAACCGTACCACACACTAGCAGCACAAATGAAAGAACGAGGAAGATTGTCTTTTTCATAGAAGCAATGTTAAATGGTTTTTCTGGTGCAAAGATAAGGCATTTTACCGATATGTCCAAATTATTGGACGAAAAAAGAAAGCCATCCGAGAATTTTCCCGGATGGCTAACTATTATTGAGTCTGAGACTCTATCGATTTACTCGCCAGCTTCAGCAACTTCTTTCGAGAAGAACATGCCTACGCCCTCAACAAGACCCTTATAAGAAGTCTTGTAGGCAACGATGGTGATCTTGTCGCCTTCGACAATGCCGAGGTTCTTGAAGGTGCCCTTTGCACCACCCCAACCATCGGTAACACCATAGATGTATACCGAACCGGTCTCGTCGGTCAGGTTGAAGTTACCATACTGCTCGAGGTCATACTTCGTGCCATCACCTACCGATGGGCCAACAGTACCGGAAATCATGTAATAGACTTCCTTGCTGTCCTCCTTGGCGATGAAGTCGGCAATCGAAACCTCGGTTACGGCATACTTCAGCTCCTCGAAGGTAACAGTACCCATCTGTGGAGTATCCTTGTAGGAAGTACGCTTGCCCACTACGGTAACGATGTCACCTACCTTGGCACCCGACTCGATGAAGCCCTCTGCACGATAGATCAGCACTTCGCCTGAGTAGTCACGCAGCGTGAAGCTCTTGCCCTGCTTGTCGCTGGCGTAAAGGCTGGTGATGATACCGGTGATACGATACTGAGTATCGTTTTCGGCAGCTGCAAGGAATTCCGATACAGGAACTTCAAGGATAGCGCCCTTCTGCGAGATAGCCTGCTCAGCGGTGTAGGTCTTCTTGCCATCGCTGGTCACAAACGAAATGGTAGTGCTGCGGTCGCCACCGGCATTAGGAGCAGCGAGGAGTGTAACCACATTCTTGGTGCCCTTGATGTCGATACCGGTAACCGAAAGCCACGACTTGGCCTCCTCGGGGATATTCACTGTCACGCCATTGGCCTTGTTGGTGAGATAAGCCTTGATCTCGCCGCCTTCGATAGGCAGTTCGCTGCTCTTCACGCCAGCCACATAGGTCGAGTCACACTTGATGAGCGACTTGTTGACGCTGATGAAGGATGCATCCACGAGCTCGACAGTACCATTGTAGGTGGTCTTTGGACCCTCGACGGTCACTTCGTCACCCACTTCAATGTTGAAGCTTGCCCAGTTGTAGGCACCCTTGGCATCAACAGTACCATAGATATATACGGTACCAGTGCCGTCGTTGATGTAGAAGTTACCGTAGTTCGTATTGGCGATAGCTGTGCAGATGCCGCGCACGCGGAAGGTGACACCATCAGCACCGGCAATAACTTCGGCGCAAGTCGAGATGGGCAATTCGCTCTTCTCGGTCTGCTGCAGGAGGTTGATGCGCTGGGTCTTGCCGCCGCAATTAAGCAAAACGGTGGCTGACTGGGTGTCGGTTGCAGGGCCAGCAGTGAACGATACGTTTGTCTCACCTGCGCCACCCGACATTGGATTGATGGTAACCCATGCAGGAACGGTGCTCTGGTCGAACGACCAGCTGTCGGTGGCTTTCAGCGTAATGGTGCTGGTGCTGCCGCCTGCTGCAAAAGTTACGTACGACGATGAAACCTGTACTTCGTCAAGCAGCGTAACCTTGTCGTCTTCATCGCAACTTACGCATGTGCCAACGGTAGTGATTGCTGCAAGGGCAATCAGAAGATATTTGTGGAGTTTCATAGATGTATAACCTTAATTAAATGTATATTTGATACCGATTGACATATACCAGCACTGACCAAGGCTGTAGTTGGGAGTAAAGGTCTCCGTTTCACCATTGATGATATCCGGTGTAGAGAAGGTAGCATAGCCGTCGGCATCCACACCCTCGTACTTGAGGATACGTGCCTCGGTGCCAATCTCAGGATTCAGCCACTTGGCAACGCCCCACTTGTTGTTGAAGAGGTTCATCACGTTCTTGATGTCGGCGCTGAGGGTAATCATGTTCTTCTGACCGGCTACCTTGAACTTGAAGTCATGCTTGTAGCTGAAGTCTACACGATGGAGCCAGGGAGTATAGATGCTGTAAGCCTCAGAATACTGGCCCTGATGGCTCTTGAGGTAGCTGTCCTCATGAACGTAAGCCATGAAGCGGTCGCGGTCATCGTCGGTGACGAAACGCATCTGGCCGTTCTTAGCCTCCTCGTCGGTTGGGATATAGATGGCATCGTAGTTGTAGCCGTCACCATTCATATCGTTGAGCATCATGTACGAATAGTTGTAACCGCCACGCGATGCCTCGTAGATGAAGCTATAGTGGTTGCCGCTCTTGTCGTTGATGGTAGCAGAAGCTACAACACGGTCAGGAGTAACATACTGCGAGTTGTGAACGGGGATGTTGTTGGGTCCCTCGTAGGTGGGCACATAGGTGAAGGCCGACTCAGCAGCCGAACCAGGCATACCGGTCACTTCCTTGTTGGCGGTGTGGGTATAGGCAACCATCAGGTCAATCCATTCAGCAGGCGATGCATTGAGGGTGGAGCTGAACGACCATCCGTAGCCACGGCTGGTGTTCTCCAGGATGAATGCCTTGGTGTTGGTGCGGAAGCCGGCAGGATAGATAGGACGGTTGTCAACGCCATTGAAGCGGGCGAAACCACCTACACTGGGGATAGCCCAGTCGGAGATCGACACGAGGTTGATGGCCTTGTGGTAGATGCCTTCAACGGTCAACGACAATGGGAAGTCAACGGGGAACTGGTAGTCAACGGCCAAAGAGGTCTTCCATACCTGCGGGAGCTTGAACTTGGTATCTACACCGCAGATTGATGATGGCTTGGTGCCGTCCTCAGGCTTGATGGTTGCAGGATAGCCAAGGCTGATGAGCTTGTCGCGAAGGGCGTTGATGGTGGGCTTGCCTTCCGAATCGGTCACGAGACCACCAGAGAAGGCATCCATCGAGAAACCACGCTTGGCTGCTTCAGAAGCAGTGATGGCAGCCTGATACTGTACCATACCCGAGTTGGTAGGCATATTGGTGAAGAATACCAGTGGCAGGTTACCCTGGAAGAGACCTGTACCGCCACGCAGCTTGAGACTGCGGTCGCCAAATACGTCGTAGGTAAAGCCGACACGTGGAGAAATGGTCACGTGCATATCGGGCCAGCGGCCGGTATCGACATGGCGCTCCTTACCATCATTTGTGTAATAGGTAAGGTCATAGATGGCCTTGTTGGTCATCAGGTCGTTCTCGTCGAAGAAGAGGCCGTCGAAACGAACACCAGCGGTGAGGTTGAACTTCTCGTTCACGTTCCATTCATCCTGGAGGTAGAAACCTACAGTGTGCTGCTGTACACGGGCAGCTGGATTGGTCTCGCCATCGTAACCGTAGGTAAGGGCAACAACATCGGGAGTAGCACCATTGAGGAAGTCCTCCAAAGTGTTGTAACGATAGTAACCCGTGCCATTACGCATATAGGCATTGTCAGCCATCTTGTACTCGTACTTCACACCAGCGGTGAGCTTGTGAGCACCAAGGAAGTAGGTGACATCATCCTTCACGTTGAACACCTTGTCATGCACACCGTTGTTCCAGGTGAAGAGCTCGTAACCAAGGGCCATGTAGATCTGGTCATTGCCATTATAAGGCTTCTTGATGTCGATGTGTGGGAACTCCGAAGAGTTGGAACCACGGATATCGTCCTTCTTCGAATAGGTGGCAATGAACTGGTTGCTGAGGTTGTCGGTGAAGCGACTGTTCACATCGAACGACCAAGAGTGCACGAGGTTCTCCATCGAATAGAGAGTGTTGGCAAAGGCCATCGAATACTGGCCCATACGAGCGCCCGACATACGGGTACCGCCGTCCATCGACGAAGCATTCGGGTTGTTCCAGATGTTGTTCTTCGTATAGTTGTAACGAACGGCAACGTGGTGATTGCTGGTGATGTTCCAGTCCAAGCGAATCAGGAATTTGGTGTTCTCCTCATCAGCAGGATAATTAGTGTACGAACCAGTGTCATAACCATACTTGCTCTTCACGAAATCCGAAACGGTCTTCATGTCAGCCTCAGTAGTACGCGAAATGTAGTTGGTGGCATCCATCTGGCCATCGGTCGAAGCACGCCAACGGTTTACTACGGTTGGCTTTTTGATCTGCTCGAAGTTGGCAAAGAAGAACAGCCTGTCCTTGATGATAGGGCCGCCCAAGGTGAAGCCATAGGTTGTCTCACGGTTCTTGTCGCGAGCGCCACTGAACTGCTGTCCACGCACGGCATCGCCCTGCATGTTCTCGTTCTTGTGATAGACGTAGGCCGTGCCCTTGAAGGTGTTCGTACCGGACTTGGTGATGGCATTGATACCACCGCCTACGAAGTCGGTCTGACGAACGTCGTAAGGCGAAACGACTACCTGGAGCTCCTGGATGGCATCGATTGAGATGGGGTTGCCGCCACCGGGAAGGTTCGAGCTCAGACCGAAGTCGTTGTTGAAGCTGGCACCATCGACAGTGAAGTTAGCTGTACGACCGTCGGTACCGGCAAAGCTCATGCCGTTGCCGCCATAAGGTGACAGACGGGTGAAGTCGGTAAGGCTACGGTTCACAGTAGGCATGTTCTCAATCTGGCTCAGATTGATGTTGGTCGTAGCACCCGTCTTCACCGAGTTGAACTTCGAACCAGTACCTACAACGACAACTTCCTCGAGGAGGTCGGTATCCTCCGAGAGCTTGGTGTTAAGGTTGAAGGTCTCACCAAGTTCGAGAGTGACGTTCTCGAACTTCTGCGTCTTCGCACCCACATAGGAGATGATTACCTCGTAAGGGCCGCCTACACGCATACCGCGGATGGCGTATGCACCCTTCTCGTTGGTAATCGTACCGTAACGGGTACCTGAAGGAACATGGATAGCTTGCACAGTCACACCAATTACCGGACCGAGGTCGTCAGTAACGATACCCGACAACGCCGATGTGGTCACCTGTGCCATAAGCATCACGCTCGCAAAGAGCGCCATTACTAAGGTCAGTAATGATTTCTTCATTTTGTTGTTGTTTAAGTTGTTTGTATTAATAATAGTTATTGTGTGCTAATAACGTTCTTTCTACCTTAATTAACTCAACATCGGAGGGCGAATGAAGACAAGCCCCTCGCTCTGCCTTATTATCGGTGCAAAGATAAGTAATTTCCGCGACATTCTTATAGCTTTTTTCTAACGTATGCAAAATTTTAACACTTTTGTTAAAGTAAATGTTAAATTTAAGGATTTCTCTCCGCTTTCCATCGAGCAAGGATATACTTATAGTATATACACAACAAAACCGCCCGTTCTCCTAAGAGAATAGGCGGTATTTTTTGGCGATTGCCTTCAATCTGGCGATACTTACTTGACTTTGTCAACGATAGCCTTGAAAGCCTCTGGGTGATTCATACCGAGGTCAGCGAGGACCTTGCGGTTGATGTCGATGCCATTGGCATGGAGCAGACCCATGAGCTTCGAGTAGCTGAGACCCTCAAGACGGGCAGCAGCATTGATACGCTGAATCCAAAGTGCGCGGAAGTTGCGCTTCTTGGCGCGACGATCGCGGAATGCATAAGTCAAACCTTTCTCCCAGGTATTCTTAGCAACGGTCCACACATTCTTGCGGGCACCAATGTAACCTCTGGTGAGGTGGAGAATCTTCTTGCGTCTTTCACGTGACGCTACGTGATTTACCGAACGTGGCATAGTGTAAAAGTTTTTTTAAACGCCGCGGGGCTCTATTGCCCACTTAGTACAGCTGTTTGGTTAATAGATTTGAGAAAAGACTCGGAAGAACCCTTGATTACTTGAGGCAAAGGAGCTCGCGAACGTTGGTCTTATTGGCATTGTCCAGAATGGAGAAACCAGTAAGGTTACGCTTCTGCTTCTTGGTCTTCTTGGTCAAGATGTGGCTCTTGTAAGCGTGCTTTCTCTTGATCTTTCCTGATCCGGTGAGCGGGAAACGCTTCTTGGCACCGGAGTTAGTCTTAACTTTTGGCATTTTGTTTGATTGTTAAATAAAGTTGAATATAATGACGTGTCCTGTCGGACGGTCTTGCACTCTTACTCCTCCCCCTTGAGGCCGGCCTCCTTGAGGGCGGCTGCAAGCGGATTGGTTTCAGTAACGTCGCGCTGAGCCTCGGGCTTGCCGCCCTTGATCTCAACGGTCGGTTGCTTCTTTTCAGGCTTTGGGGCCTGTTCCTTCTTCTTCTGACTGCCGCTCTTGGGCGAGAAGATGAGGATCATGCGTTTACCCTCAAGCGTAGGTGGATAATTGTCGGGCTTGCCGTAATCCTGCAGATCCTGCGTGAAGCGGGCGAGCAGGACCTCACCTTGCTCCTTGAACAAAATCGAACGGCCCTTGAAGAAGACGTAGGCCTTCACTTTCGAACCCTCCTGAAGGAACTCCTTCGCATGACGGAGCTTGAACTCATAGTCATGGTCGTCGGTCTGTGGACCGAAACGGATTTCCTTCACGACAACCTTGGCAGCGTTTGCCTTGGCCTCCTTGGCTTTCTTCTTCTGCTGGTAGCAGAACTTCTGATAGTCCATCACCTTGCATACAGGTGGGACGGCCGTGGCACTGATCTCCACAAGATCGAGTTCCAGTTCTTCGGCGATACGCATGGCCTCCTCTATGGGATAGATGCCCATCGTAACGTTGTCGCCTACCAGACGGACTTCCTTCACGCCACGAATACGCTCGTTGATGCGATGCTCGTCCTTGTTGGTAGTGTTGTTCTGCATGGTGGGGCGCGGGCCCTTGGGGCGTGCGCCGCTTGGTTTGGGTCTGTTAGGACCGCCGCTGTGAGGTGTAAATGCCATTAACTAAATGGATAGTTAATAATTTGATTTTAGTTTTTGATGATTAATAACCTTTCGTCGAGTCCATTTTTTGCAAAAATCATAAAGTGGAATCTCGAAAATCGGCTGCAAAGATATGAATTATTTTTCAAATAAAAAACATTTCTACCTTGTTTTTGCTAAAAAAATTTAATTATGAAGTCGATTTGCTACCCGTATGATACAAAAATCACACTATATAAGGCCTTCTATCGGATCCTTAATCACTTGACTTACAACATAACCATGCACTTCGGCAACCTTTTCGATCACGGGGCGCAGACTCCAAGCAAGACTTCCGACAAGGCGCACATCACGCACTTCCATTCCGTCGTCAAGCCGGTCGATAGGCAGCACATTACGCTGCCAGAAGGCTTCAACGCCACGATAGGCCAAGCGTTCCACATAGGGCAACTCCAGATTTCGTCCCACGAAGGCGGCAAACGTCGCCAAGTAGCGGTTGGGCGTAGGCATCTGATAGACATGGCGGATGGCGCTCTCTGCGCTAATCGCACCAAAATCGCCCTCAAATGCCTCACGTGCCTTCTCAGGCATCTGCTGCTTGAGATAATCGCTAAGTAGATGTCGTCCAAACCAAGCCCCACTTCCCTCATCACCAAGCACATATCCAAGCGCTGGCATAGGCAGCAACGCACGAGTCGCTGGGTCAAACAAAGCTGCAATCGAGCCCGTGCCCATGATGCATGCGATAAACGGTTCTGTAGGCTTCTTCTCACCCTTGGTCTCCAAGGCATGTGCAGCGCCCATCAGGTCAGAATCGACAATTACCTTCGTCATCGGAGTAAAAGCTGCACGCAGTGCGCGCTCCACCATGGCAAGCCTTTCGCCGCTGCATCCCGACCCGTAAAAACGGAGTTCATCGACGCCCATCGGCCCCTCTCCCACGTCGGCAAGCACCTGTCGGCATGCCGAGGTGATCTGCTCGGGTGTGACATACAGCGGATTGAGCCCCTGCGTCTGTGCCGTGCGTATCATCTTGGGCAACCCCGGCACTTCTTCCACAAGGGCCCAATGGGTCTTTGTGCTCCCGCTATCAGCGAGTAAAGTTTTCATTTTAATTTAATCTTAAACGTCTTCTTCGCCGTCTTGCCCTCGTTGTTGTAATGGTCGACAGCGGTCACCACATAGGTGTATTTCGACGAATTGGCGATGTCGTAGTCAATCAGTTCGGGCGAAGCCACCTGCATGTAGAGGTGGTCCATATCGCGGGTGTTCACCATCTCGCCTTTTACGAATCGATAGACATTATAATATAATATAGGGTCGTTCTGATCCTTCTTGTCGGCCTTCGGTTCGGCCCATTTGAGATGAAGGCCAACCTTCTCGCCCTTTCGCACCAACGAACCATCAAGGTCCTTCACCTTGCTGGGAGCATCGTCATCGAGATTGGAGAAGGTCGGTGGCATCGAATGAGTGGTATACACCGATTGTTTCAGGAAATCGCGCACACCGAACTGGTTGTCCTCCACCTGGTAGGCATACCAGAAGCAGTTGCCCTTGATGTTCTTCTCGCTACGTGCCTGGTTGACCTTCTCGAGGAAGTTCTTGCTGCTGACGGTAAGTTTGGGCGTCGAAGCGCTGTTGGCTGCACCGTCGAGGCTACGCTCGATGCTTTGGCCGATGTATAGCTGGCAGGGCGAAGGGATGTTCTTTGCCCACCAGGAGCAAAGAGTGGTGTAGTCGGCTGCCTTATGTCCAATCTCCCAATAGAGCTGCGGTATCACGTAGTCAATCCATCCCGACTGCGCCCACAGCAGCACGTCGGCATAGAGGTCGTCGTAGCACTGTGTGCCGTTGGTCTTCGAACCTCCCTCCCAGCTCTTCTCGTTGCGGTAGATGCCAAAAGGACTGATGCCGAAGCGCACCCACGGCTTGAGGGCACGGATGTCGTCGTGCACCGACTTGATGAGGATGTTCACGCTGCGGCGACGGAAGTTGCCAAGATCGGCACGACTGTTCGCATTGAAGCCCATCTGCGGAGCATAGGCCTGGAAGGTGGCAATGTCGTTGAATTCCTTGCCTGCCACCGGATAAGGATAGAAATAGTCGTCCATGTGGATGGCATCCACGTCATAGCGCTTCACGATGTCGATCACCACCGAGCGAATCCACGCACGGCTCTCGGGCAGTCCGGGATTGAGGTAGAGCCTTTCGTCAAAGACGACGAAATACTCGGGATGCTGCCTGTAGAGGTGATTGCTCGAAAGGTTGAAGTTCTTCGACATATACATGCGGTATGGATTGATCCAGGCGTGGAACTCAATGCCGCGCTCGTGGCATAGGTTGATCAGATATTCCATCGGATCCCATTCCGGCTGTGGTGCCTTGCCCTGCTGGCCTGTCAGGAAACGGCTCCAGGGCTCGTAGCTGCTGCGATAGAACGCATCACCTTCGGGACGCACCTGGAAGATGATGGCATTGAAGCCCGTCTGATAAAGGGTCTCGACGAGCTGCGACAGGTACTTGCGGCACGCTTCGGGCGACTTGTTCTGGTAGCGGTCCTGCCAGGCTGTCTGTATCCACGCTCCGCGAAACTCATGCTTCGCATCACGCTGCTCCACAGCCTTGTCTGCCACCTTCGACGAGGTCTTACACGATGTTGCTGACACCATTAGTGCCAAAACGGAAAGGACTAAGAAAATCTTCTTCATATATATCTTTTAAATGTGTTCAAAAGTTCAAGGGTTCAAAAGTTCGAAAGTTCAAAAGTTCAAGGGTTCAAAAGTTCGAAAGTTCAAGGATTTTTGCGTCAGCCTTATTCTTCCTCAAAAGGAGCTTTTTCTTATAAATAATTCTATAATTCTCTAATTCGTGACAAAAAAATCTCTAATTCGTGACTTTCTCCGACAGCTCCAGCCACCTCAGCTCCTTCTCGTCAATGATCTCAATCAGTTCCTGGATGCGCTTGCCTTTCGCCATCAGCTCCTCAGCACCCAGTGTCCCGCTGCTCATCATTTGCTCAATCTCCGCCTTCTCGGCCTCAAGCTGCGGCAGTTCCTGTTCAAGCCTTTGGAACTCCTGCTTCTCCTGGAAGGTGAGCTTGGGTGCCTTCTGCGTCTTGGGTTTCACCGACGACGACACGGGTGCCGTATTCGACTTTGTTGCTCCACCCCCTTGGGCAAGCTCGGCAGCCTCCTGTTCCTTCAGCGTCTTCCATTCGCGATAGTCGGTATAGTTGCCCGGATAGTCCTGCAGTTCGCCATTGCCCTTCATCACCAGCAGGTGATCCACCACCTTGTCCATGAAGTAGCGGTCGTGGCTTACCACAATCACGCAGCCACCAAAGTGTTGCAGATACTCCTCCAGCACCTGCAGGGTGACGATGTCAAGGTCGTTGGTCGGCTCGTCGAGGATCAGGAAGTTGGGCGAACGCATCAGGATGGTGCAAAGGTAGAGCCTTCGCTTCTCCCCGCCACTGAGCTTATAGACGTACGAATATTGCTTGTCGGGCGTGAAGAGGAACTGCTTCAGAAACTCCGAGGCCGACATCTTCGAACCGTCGCTCATCAGCACGTATTCGGCTATGTCGCGCACCACGTCGATCACCTTCTTCTGCTCGTCGTAGGCGATGCCGTCCTGGCTGTAGTAGCCGAAGCGCACCGTCTCGCCCACTTCGAAACTGCCTTCGTCGGGCTGCAGTTTGCCCAAGAGGAGTTTCAGGTAGGTCGATTTGCCCGTTCCGTTGGCACCGATGATGCCCATCTTCTCGTAACGTGCGAATGTATAGTTGTAGTCCTTCAGGATCACCTTGGCAGGCTCGTGGTCGCGAAATGCCTTGCTCACGTGCTTTGCCACGAAGATCTTCGAGCCGATGTAGGTGCTGCGTGTCTGCAATCGCATACGTTGCTCCTCATAGCGTGCCTTGGCGCGTTGTTCCAGCTCGTAGAAGGCCTCGATGCGCGAACGGCTCTTGTGTCCGCGTGCCTGGGGCTGACGGCGCATCCAGTCCAGTTCCTTGCGTAGCAGGTTCTGTGCATGGTCCACCTGTGCCTGCTGTGCCGAAATGCGCTCGGCACGTTTTTCCAGATAGTAGTTGTAGTTGCCTCGGTAGGTATAGAGCTGCTTGTCGGCAAGCTCCACGATGCGGTTGCAGACGCGGTCGAGGAAGTAGCGGTCGTGCGTCACCATCAGCAGGGTCATCGACCGGCTGCGGTTCAGGTAGTCCTCCAGCCACTCCACCATCTCCAGATCGAGGTGGTTGGTCGGCTCGTCGAGTATCAGCAGCTGCGGATTGTCGATCAGCACGTGTGCCAGTGCCAGGCGTTTCTGCTGCCCACCGCTCAGCTGTCCCACCTTCTGTTCGAGGTCAGTGATGTCCAGGCGGCTCAGGATGCGTGTCAGCTCCGAACTGTTGGTCAGCACCTCCTGTCGGTCCTTTGTCTCATCCACCACCCATTCGTTGCCACGGCGCACACAGCGGCAAACCTCCCCCACCGTAATGTCCGACGGGAACTGCGGGTCCTGGCTGAGGTATTCCACCCTCAGGTCGTTGCGCCACACGATGGTGCCTTCGTCCTTCCCCTCGATGCCCATGATGATGTTCAGCAGCGTCGTCTTGCCGCTGCCGTTGCGGGCTATGAGGCCGATGCGGTCACCCTCACTGATGCCCAGCGAAAGGTTCTCGAAAAGCACCAGGTCGCCAAACGACTTGGTAAGATTATCAATTTGGAGGTAGCTGACAGCCATATTATACAAACAAGTGGCGCAAAATTAGACAATTTCCTTGACAATTTCAAGAAAGTAGAGGAAAAAAAGCTTGAAAAAGCACTTTTTCGATGCCAATGTACGCATTTGTCAAATAAAAACATTAAATTTGTCCCCACTTAATCGAAAAATTCCATTTGCAATGAACCGAAAAACCATACTCGGCATCCTGGCGCTCTCGGCAGGATTGCTCCATGCCGAAAACCGTTCGTTCGACGAGGCTCAGTCCATCGCTCGTGAGTTCCTTGGCCAGAAGGCCGGTCAGCCTGTCGAATTCCATTCCATGCGTCGTGCCGCCCGCAACGGCACTCAGGTCGATGCGTCCACTCAGTCCTTCTACGCCTTCAACGACGTCGCCAACGACGCCTTTGTCGTCGTTTCCGGCACCACCCTCACACGTCCCGTCCTTGCCTATGGTGCAGGCCAGTTGCCCACCGACATCGACGATTCCCTGCCCGAAGGCCTCCGCTGGTGGCTCGATGCCATCGGCCGTCGCACCGCTTACCTCGAGCAGCATCCCGAGGCTGCCGAAACCGAAGCGCAGATCAAGGCCACAACCGAGGCCGTCGCACCCCTCCTCGGTGGCATAGCCTGGAATCAGACGGGTGCCTACGCGCTCCAGACCCCGACCATCGGCAACCAGCATTGCCCCACGGGATGCGTAGCCACCGCCATGGGACAGATATTCCGCTACTATCGCCAGCCCACCGTTGGCCAGGGAGAGCATAGCTACACCTGGAAGTATCGGGCCAGCGGCACCAGCTACTCGAAGGAACTTTCGGTCAACTTCGCAGAGCAGACCTACGACTATTCGCTCATGCCCCTCACCTTCGACCGCAACTACCAGGGCACCAGTGCCGAGCAGAACGAGGTTTCGAAGCTCCTCTACCATTGTGGTGTAGCCGTCAATATGGACTACGATGCTGAAGGCAGTGGCGCCACCAGCCCATTCCTCGACCGCGCCTTCGTTGAGTACTTCGGCTTCAACAGCCGCACCATCTGCATTATGCGCGAAGCCTACTCCTACGATCAGTGGATCGCCATTATGCAGGGTGAATTGCGCGAAGGCCGTCCCGTGCTCTACACTGGCCGATCCTACATCGAGGAAAACTCCGGCCACGCCTTCGTCCTCGAAGGCTTCGATTCCGACGGACGCTACTATGTCAACTGGGGCTGGAACAGCAATTACAACGCCTACTACGACATCGCCGTGCTCAATCCCGATGGTGTGGGTGTGGGTGCAATGAGGATGGACGATGGCTTCTGCGAGGATCAGAATGCCGTGGTCAACATCAGTCCCAACGAAGGCGTCGGCACCTATCGTACGACCCTTTACTTCCCGGCCTCTGGCACCTTCTCATCCAGCAAGTCTTCAGCCACCAAGGGCAGCTCGGTGAACATCACCGTGCGTTCCATCTATAACTACTCCAGCAGGAAGACCGAGGGCGACTGTGGCATCGTCTTGATGCAGCAGGGCAACGTCATCGAGCGCAAGAATATCAAGTCGATCAGCCTCCAGGGCGTCAAGGAAGATGGCTCCATTTCCGGCATCAACCTCTCTGCCTCCTACACCATTCCCTCCAGCCTCTCCGATGGTTCCTACCAGGCATATCTATACTTCGAGCCAAAGAACTCCGACGATTGGGACTTTATCCAAATGTCGCGTACCACCTACGAGAGCTACCTTCAGCTCGACGTAAGCGGCAACAACGTCTCCATCTCCCGTCCCAAGGTCAATCGCGACATCGAGGCCTCCCAGTGGAGCTTCGACACGCAAACAGTAGCCACACGCACCGAAAAGATCACCGCACGCGTCACCAACCGCAGCAACGAGACCATTAACGGTGAGTTCTTGTTGCAGCTCACTTCGCCCACCAAGGTCAGCAAAAGGATTTCCGAAAGCAACGGGTGTCACACCATCGCCCCAGGTGAATCTGCCGAAATCATCTTCACTTATCGCTTCCTCGAGGCTGGTCAGTGGAACTCCACCCTCTATTTCAGGCCTTGGAATGTCAACGTAACCACCGAGCAGGCTATCGACGAAAAGCGCACCTTCGACGTCGAAGCAGATATGCAGGGTGGTGCCACGTTCATTCTCCACGATGCACTCTACATCACCTCAAGCGACAACGATGGTCGAATCTATCGTAACAGTGCCGTCACCGCCACCCTCAAGCCCTCCAACCACGGCTCCGACTACGAAGGCACCTTCGCCATCTGGTTCTACTCCAAGACATCCAATCCCACCACATTGACCCCATTGGCCAAGTACGAATGTCCCGCTGCAGTACCCGGCGACGGCGTGACGCACACCATCACCCTCGACTTCCGTCTCGACTTCAACGACCTCAACAAGAACGTCTCCTACTATGCCCGTCCCTATTATTTCAACGGCACCGACTGGCAGATTCTCGACCCCGACATCTACGCCAAGGTGAACATCTACGGTCAGGACGATCCCTCCGCCGGCATCGAAGCCATCACCATCGATGACCCCACTCCCGACCTCCGCTCCGCCCAGATCTTCAACATCCTCGGCAAGCCCATCTCCCTCCCCGCCTCCGGATCCCTCTCCCCCGGCCTATACATCATCAACGGCCGCAAAACCGTGATCAAGTAACCTCGCCCCTTTGTCCCGTATGGCGCGATGCTATCGCGCCTCCCCATTGTTCCCATCGCGCCCGTCCCTTGGCCGCTCGTCCCCCCGTATCTCGTCGCGGCCGTCTTTGGCCGCCCTGTCCCCGTCGCGGCCGTGCATGGCCGCACTCTTCCCCCGTCCCCCCGTGTCCGGCATCTACATCCACATCCCCTTCTGCGCCTCCCGCTGCATCTATTGCGACTTCTACTCCACCACTCTGCGCAACAAGGCCCCCCAGTACGTCGAGGCCTTGATCCGCGAGATGGACGAGCGGAAGGCCTTCCTCCGTACCCCCGTCCGCACCATCTACTTCGGAGGCGGCACCCCCTCCCAATTAGGCCCCTCCCACATCGCAACCCTCCTCCGCGCCCTCTCCTCCCGTTTCGACCTCTCCCATTGCGAAGAAATCACCCTCGAAGCCAACCCCGAAGACTTCATCGACGGCACCTGGCCCCTCCCGTCCCCGTCGCAGCCATCTTTGGCTGCCCCTTCCCCCCTCTTCGCCCCTCCCGTCCCAGTCGCAGCCAAGTTTGGCTGCCAAGCGTCCCCGTCGCAGCCATCCATGGCTGCCTCCTCCCCCCTCTTCGCCCCTCCCGTCTCCGTCGCAGCCAAGTTTGGCTGCCAAGCGTCCCCGTCGCAGCCATCTTTGGCTGCCCCTTCCTCCCCCTCCATCACCCGCCTCTCCCTCGGCGTTCAGACCCTCGTCGATAGCGAGCTCCGCCTCCTCCACCGTCGCCACAACGCCGCCCACGTCCGCGAGGCCGTCCACCTCATCCGCAACGCCGGCATCACCAACCTCAGCCTCGACCTAATGTACGGCCTCCCCACCCAGACCCTCGCGTCCTGGGAATATAGCATCGACGAAGTCCTGAAGCTCCGTCCCGAGCACATCTCCGCCTACAACCTCAGCGTCGAACCCGACACCCGCCTCCACACCCTCGTCCAGAAAGGCGAGCTCACCCCATGCGACGACGAGACCTGCCTCCAGATGGCAGCTCTCCTCCGCACCAAGCTTAATGCCGCAGGCTTCGAACAATATGAGATCTCCAACTTCTCCCTCCCTGGCTTCCATTCCCGTCACAACTCCTCCTATTGGGAACCCACCCCCTACCTCGGCTTAGGACCAGGCGCCCACAGCTACGACGGCCACAACCGTCGCAGCTGGAACGCTCCCGACGTATCTTCCTATCTGAAAGGCATTCGTCACGAGGAGTTCGAGATCCTCACCGACCTCGACCTTTACAACGAACGCGTCATGCTCGGCCTCCGCACCGCTCGCGGCATAGACCTCCACGACCTCGAATCCATCCTTTCCGAATCATCATCCTTCTCCTCCCTCCGCGCCATCATCGACTCTCTCATCCATCGCAATCTTCTCCAACTTCACCAGGACCGCCTCTCCCTCACCCCCTCCGGCCTCTCTCTCGCCGACGAAGTCATCCGCGAACTTATGTTCGTCTAACCCTCGCCAACTCAATTTACGGTCATTAACATCTAAATAAATTTATAATCTGTTCAATCCAGCTCCTCCTCTATTGTTTTTCTCAACGGAACCTAATTTTCCAGTATTTATTTAGCCTGAATAGCAATTAATCTATTCAATCTGTTTAATCCGCAGCTTATCTTAAGTCCACCAATGAATCTTTAAGCCAATTTTCACCTTTTCTCTCAAAAAACTCATGTAAATTCGTGATAATTCGTGTAAAATATACCCCTCGGCACGACAGATTCCCGCGCTCCCATTTAAGCCTGTCGCACATTCCCTCTCTTGTCGCTACCAAAAACCAAAAATCCCGAATAATATTTGGAACCCACCGAAAAACCTCCTACCTTTGCACCGTGAAAATGATTCACACAAAACAAAATTCAAGATATTATAAACAATTAAAAAACAAAAACATTATGAAAAAGATTTTATTGGTATTGGCATGGTTCTGCTGCCTCGCAGTGATGGCACAAGCCGGAGTAGCAAAGTATTGCATGAGTTATTCAGATTTCGTCAATGGAAACTGGAAGCCTGTTGAAGAATTAACACAAGGACGCACCATACAAGCGTGCCAACTTAAGAGCTTAGATAACCACTACTATTTCAGGACAGGCGACAAAGCTGCCGACAAGGTGTTGAAGAAGCAAGCCTTTGCCGTGATGTACGGCGACCAACTGTTCGTCAACTGCCGCAATCTGCGCAACAACGGCGTATGCCTCGACGTCTCTGGTTACACCCAGGCAGTTCGCTACGATCAGGACAAGGTTTGTGTGATGGCATACAAGATCGACGACGCATCCTTCCTGTTAGGCTTAGGTCTTGAAATAGCCAGCGTATGCGTTGACAACAAAGCCGCAAAAGTAGGTCTTGGTGCAGCCGCTATTGGTACCATGATAGGCAATGAGTTCTTGAGCAAGACTGTCTGCTACCTCGTCGACAACGATGCCGATGTGAAGGGCAAAATCCCTGTAACACGAATGAATGACCAATACATGGAAAATCTCCTCAACGACGATGCCCCATTACTTGAACAATACATGGCCATCCACAACAAGCGCAGCCGCCAGTCCTCAGCCAACGTACTCCCCATTCTGATGGAAAAGGGTCTCGTCACCTCATTCGCAACAAATTAAATATATTTATTGATCACATAACTACAAAGGGCGCTTCCCCATCAGGAATCGCCCTTGTTATTTGTTTGTGCCTTTGTATTATATTACGATTATTTAGTGGCTGGACCATCCTGAGGGATTTCGGGGATGGGCTTGAAGATGACTTCAATGCCGGCGCGACGAAGGAGGTCAACGCCGTCGGTGAGACGGTACTCACGGGCGTAGATGACGCGCTTGATGCCGCACTGGATAATGAGTTTGGAACACTCGATGCAAGGACTGTCGGTGACGTAGAGTGTGGCGCCATCGCTCGAATTGTGGCTCTTGGCGACCTTAGTAATGGCGTTGGCTTCGGCATGGAGAACGTAGGGCTTGGAGCGATTGTCTTCGGTCTCGCAATCGTTCTCGAAGCCTGTGGGCGTGCCGTTATAGCCGTCGCTGATGATCATCTTTTCCTTTACGATGAGACAACCTACCTGACGGCGCTTGCAATAGGAGTTTTCGGCCCAAATGGCGGCCATACGCAGATAGCGGTGATCGAGAAGTTCTTGTTTGGTGGGCATAGGAGGAGTATTTTTAGGAGCAGCTGAACTTGGCTGCTGACGTTAACACGAGGGATGAGGGCAGACAAAGATGACTGCAACGGGGACAAATGGAGACCGCTGACTATTCGTTGAAGAGAGAGAGGCCTTTGAGGTAAGTCTTGTCGCTACTGTTGAACTCCTGATAGAAGTAGTTCTCGTCCTTGCATTGGCGCATAATGTAGGCGATGATAAGACGCTCCATCTCGGCACCGCTCCGCTGCAATTCGTGAGATGTGGGACGGCCAATCTTTGGTGATGCGAAGTTGATGAAGGAATTGAGGAGGCCCTGGCTTTCGAGATAATGCTGCAAAGACTTGAAATCCTTGTAGGCGGTAACGGTCGAGCGATGATTGTCGCTGTACTGGAATGCGAAGGAATACATCAAGCTGATGGACTTGTTGTAGTATGCCGAAACGTAGGTGGTGTCACTGGGCACAAAGTAGTCGGGCATAATGCCACCTCCGCCATACACCGTACGTCCGTTCAAAGTGGTATAAACGAGCGAATCGGCGAAGTGGATGGAGTCCTGGTTATAGAACTCGCCACGCTCGTAGCGATTGATGAGGTCCATCTGATAATCCTCTCCCTCCCCCATCGAATAAGGCTTCTGGATGCAGCGGCCCGAAGGAGTGTGATAGCGTGCAATGGTGAGGCGCAGAGCGGAACCATCGTAAAGGTCGAACTGCTGCTGGACGAGTCCTTTGCCAAATGAGCGACGACCGACAATCTGGGCACGATCGTTGTCCTGCATAGCACCAGCAAAGATTTCAGAGGCCGAAGCGGACCATTCATCGATGAGGACGACAACGGGATCATTCTGGAAGTTGCCGCGTCCATCGGCATTGTGATCCTGACGTGGTTGAGAACGACCTTCAGTATAGACGATGAGTTGATTGTCGCCAAGGAACTCGTTGACCATTGCGATGCAAATCTCAAGATAGCCACCACCATTGCCACGGAAGTCGAGCAGATAGCCCTTGGCTCCATGGGCGCGAAGGTTGACGAGGGCGGTGAAGAACTCGTTGTAAGTATTTCGTCCGAAGTTGTCAATCTTGATGTAGCCGATATTGCCCTCCATATATTGAGCAACGACGCTGTTGACGGGAATCTCGCCACGCTCAACTTCGAAATGGAGCAGATCGCTTGCGGTGTTGCGACGGATGCCGAGTTTGACTACAGAACCAGTTTCACCACGCAGGGTCTTGAGTACCACGTCGTTGTTAATCTTCTTGCCAACGAAGAGGGAGTCATCGACGGTGACGATGCGGTCGCCGGGCAGTATGCCCACCTTCTCAGAGGGACCACCGGAGATGACCTGGATGACCATAACGGTGTCCTGCTGAATATTGAATTGGATGCCCACACCACTGAACGAGCCTTCGAGTTGTTCGGTGACAGCGGACATATCTTCGCGCGAGATGTAGGAAGAATGCGGGTCGAGCTCCTCGACGATTGTGGGGATGGCATCCTCGACGAGGTTCTGGAGGTCGAGTGTATCGACGTAGCGGTCACGCAGGAGGTCAAAGAGATAGACGAGCTTGGCAGAGGCCTCGCTGCTGGTGAGACCTCCACGGCTCATCTTGTTTAAGTCGTTACGTTCAGATTGATAGACATGTATCTCGTTGGCCATACGAACTTCGCCGATCTTGATGCCCACGAAGAGGACGGCAGCTACGAGGAGGCTGGTAAGAAGGGGGATCCAATATTTTTTCATTAGGGACTATTAAAAGGGGAATGAGGCAGCCGAGATGGGCTGCTGTCGGAAACACAAAGGGTGACCAAGGAACACTGAGAGGCACAATGACATCGCGCCATACAGGACACGGGGCCTTACTGGGCGTCAGTTTGTTCGAAGAGTTTAATGGCGCCGGTAGAAGGGATGAAGAGGGCGGAACAGGGGCGCTTCTTGTTGGTGAACTGGCCTTGGGGGAGCATCTCGACATGGCCAAACTGGGCCATAGGGATGTCTCCTTCAGCAAGGACAGACTTGGCGTTGTAGAGGGTGATGCGGGCCTTACCAGGGACGCAATAGGCGATACCCTTCTCGAGTTTCTTGCGGGCGTTGACATCCATCTCGGACATACGGTTGTCCTCGAGGATGGAGACGCCGACGTAGAAAGGAGCACCAGCATAGTCATCATTAGAGACGAAGCCGAGTTCGCGCGAGAGACGGAAGACGAGTTCACGCTCCACCTCGTCGGTGGGAATGTAGTCAAAAGTGCGTACAACGTCAGTCTCGGTGGTGGTGCCGACGAAAAGGGAGAGCAGGGCCTCCTCCTGGGCGGTTAGATGGTCGAGCATAAGTTGCAACTGTGCGCCATCATTGGGCACATTGTCGGCTTCGCCTCGGATGAGGTCGGAACGACTCTCACGAATGCTGAAAATCTCTTCGGCAACCAGTTCAGCCTGTTTCGCCTTGCTGCCGGCCTTGAGCAGGTCGCTCGTCATCACGTCGGTGGGTTTGAACTTCAGGGAAGTAGTCTTTTGGGATTGAGAAGGCATCTCAACAGTCGGAGCGGGCTGTTCCGGCTTCTGATTGATGGCACAAAGGCAGCGGTCGTCGGTGAGATAGAAGGTGGGAAGGGCGGCCTTGTCGCTGAAATAGATATGATATGTGCGGGCACTGTCGGCCTTAGCGACTCCACGGAGTTGAATCTGGGTGATTTCCCAGGAGACCTGGTCCTGCTGGGCCACATCCTTCAGGCCGAGATACTTCTCGGCATACATAGCGAACTCTCCGGCCACGACCTTGGTGCAGTGGGCAGAGACCTGGATCTGAATCTTGGTGATGGGCAGGCTATAGGTGAGACCATAATCGAAGTTGTCGCCGATGGTGACTTGCTGCACGGATTGTGCAAAGGTGGTGGTGGAGATGAATGCGGTGAGGACCGCGAGGGGGAATATTTTCATTGGAATCTTTATAATGAGGGCAGCTATAGATGGCTGCGACGGGACGCTTGGGACACATAGCAGCTAAACACGGCTGCTGACGGGGACAACGAGGGCGACCAGGAGAGACACGGAGGACAACCAAAGGGCGACCAGAGGACGTCGGGGCTAATAAGAGGACGCTGGGCTCTGGAGGGAGAAGGGAGTGCGGTTGAGGATGCTACGGCCGAGGGTGACGGCATCGGCATATTCAATCTCGTCGCCTACGCTTACTCCGAGGGCCAGGGTGGTGACCTTAAGGTGTGGGAACCGCTGGAGTTGGCGGAAGATGTATCCGTTGGTGAGATCGCCTTCCATAGTGGTGGAGAGGGCGAGAATCACCTCATTGATGGGCGTTTGTCCTTCGGCCTGGCTTTGGCGGATTCGCTCGACGAGGCTATCAATCTCGAGTTGCTGGGGGCTAACACCATCCATCGGGGAGATGAGACCACCGAGGACGTGATAGAGGCCCTGGAACTGACGTGTGGCCTCGATGGCCATCACTTCCTTGACATTTTCGACCACACAGACGGTGGCAGCATCACGCTTGGGATTGGCACAAATCTGGCAAAGGTCAGAATCGCTGAGGTTGTGACAACACTTGCAGTAACGCACCTCCTTGCGCAGGCGGATGAGCGATTCGCCAAGATGAATGGCACGCTCAGGCTCCTGACGAAGAAGATGGAGCGTGAGGCGAAGCGCCGTCTTACGACCGATGCCAGGCAGTTTGGCAAACTCGTCGATGGCGCTGGTCAGCAATTGTGAGGGATACTGTTCCATCAATATTTACCGTAATCTTTGCGCGCACGATCCATCGCACGCTGGTCTTCCTTATCCTTCATTGTGTCGCGCTTGTCGTACTGCTTCTTGCCTTTGCAAAGGGCGATATCGAGTTTGGCAAGTCCCTTTTCGTTGATGAAAAGCCGAAGGGGGACGATGGTCAAACCTGGCTCCTTCGAACTGTTCTGCAGGCCACGCAATTCGCGTCGAGTGAGGAGCAGCTTGCGGTCGCGATGGGCGTTGTGGTTATTATAGGTGCCGTAGAAATATTCGGCTATATATACATTCTTTGCCCACAATTCACCATGGTCGAAAAGGCAGTAGGAATCGGTCAGACCGGCCTTGCCTGCTCGCAACGACTTGATCTCGGTACCTGTGAGCACCATGCCGGCGGTGTAGGTATCGAGAATCTCATAGTCGAAGGTAGCACGCTTGTTGCGGATATTGACGGCCGTGTTGCCTGCCCCTTTCTTCTTATTGTTGTTTGCCATTGTTCAATCAAAAACGTATGAATCGGCTCATCCCTGCAGGAACTGCAAGAGGTGCTGGATGAGACTGGGCGAGAAGAAGATGACGAGGAACGACATAAAGCCGAACAACCAACGCCTCTTCTCGGCCACACGAATATAGGTGTGCGAACCGTTCCAGGTGATATAGACAAGATACAACGCGATGAACTCGAAGAACCGAAAAGCCGGGAAGACCGCCATCAGCATCTCGATAGCCATAAGGAAACTGGTGCTGTAGAACACGAAGTTGGTGAGTCGGTCCTTGTCGGGATGGGGCAAATCGAAGATGTTGACAAGCATCGTCTTGATGAGCATCATGGCCAGATAGGGTCCGACAAAGTAAGCCACGAGCACGGGCACCATCTTCGTCATGCCGTACTGGAAGTCGAAACTCACCTCAGGGTTGGGGCTGCGCCATCCTGCAAAGAGGAAGATGACAAACGACATGATACCCAACAACGGATAGAAGTAGTTCCGCAGCATGTAGGCAGGCTTTGATTCCTTAGTCTCGGCGTTGGCAAGGTAGCTCCATGCCTGGTCGGACTGAGTAATCAAAGCAATCAAGAACTTGACTATGTATTTGAATTGGTTCAAGGGAGGATTTATTTTTGGGATATTTGGGGATATTAAGGGATATTTGGGGATTCTTAGGGACGTTAGTATCGCCTAGATAAGAACTGGAACCAAGGAACAATTGTCCCCTAATATCCCTTCAAGTCCCTTAAAATCCTATAAAATCCCTTAGTCGAGCGAATGAACCACGAGACCAGAGCGGAGCTTAGGCTCGAACCAAGTGGTCTTAGGTGGCATGATGTTGCCCGAATCGGCGATGTTCATAAGTTGATCCATCGAAACGGGATAGAGGGCAAGAGCCACTCGCATCTCGCCGCTATCGACACGACGCTTGAGTTCACCAAGACCACGCAAACCGCCTACGAAGTCGATGCGCTTGTCGCGACGAAGGTCCTTGATGCCGAGAATACGGTCAAGGATGAGGTCGGAAGAGACGCTGACGTCGAGCACTCCGATGGGATCGTTGTCATTGTAGGTGCCCGGCTTGGCCGTCAAGCTGTACCAATAGCCATCGAGATAGAGGCTGAAGTTGTGAAGACGGACAGGATGATAGATCTCGGCACCCATCTTTTCGACCACAAAGTTCTCGGCCACCTTGGCCAGGAACTCCTCGCTGGAGAGACCGTTGAGGTCCTTCACCACGCGGTTGTAATCCATGATCTTGAGTTGACCTGCAGGGAAGCACACGGCCAGGAAGAAGTTGTACTCCTCGTCGCCCGTATGGTTGGGGTTCTGCAAGGCACGCTCCTGCCCTACTCGGGCTGCAGCAGCCGTGCGATGATGTCCATCGGCTACATAAAGATATGGGATGGCAGCAAAAGCCTCGGTGATGGTCTTGATGGTTTCGGGGTTGTCGATTACCCAGAACTCATGGATGAATCCCTCGGCAGAAGTGAATCGCTCGACGCTGGGACGAGCGGCTGTCTCACGAATTACGCGATCGAGCACTTCGTTGTCGGGAAATGCAAAGAACACGGGTTCCATGTTGGCAGAAAGACAGCGTACATGCTTCATGCGGTCCTCCTCCTTATCGGCACGGGTGAGCTCATGCTTTTTGATGACACCATTGAGGTAATCATCGACATTGGCAGCAACGACAAGGCCATATTGGGTACGGCCCTCCATGGTCTGGCTGTAGAGATAATAATAAGGTGCAGGATCCTGTATGAGCCAACCGTTCTGCTTGAATTTCTTGAACTGTTCGACAGCGACGTCATAGACCTTGGGGTCGTGCTCGTCGGCTATTGGGTCGAAATTTATCTCGGGTTTGATGATGTGATAGAGTGACTTCTCATTGCCCTTGCACTCATCGTAGGCCTCCTGCGACGACAGAACATCGTAGGGACGTGAAGAAACGATAGGTGCGAGCTCGGGGGATGGACGAAAACCTTTGAAGGGACGAACTTTAGCCATATTATCTAAGGGATATTTAGGGATTCTTAGGGATACTAAGGGATATTTAGGGACTTTACCTTTGATATATCTTACTTCAGATATTTCTTGATCATCAGATTCACTTTGCGGAGGGACAAGGGATTGTTGAGGAGATAACGTGCTCCGAGTTGCTGAACTCGCTTGTGAAGCGCACGTTGTCCATAATCATCGGTGATGATGATGGGAGTCTCGGGTGCCTTGGCATGCATATAGGTGATCAGGTCGAAAAGCATCAGTTGACCAGGCAGACTTGAATCGAGGAAAACGATGTCGGGATCAAGTTTGTCGAACTCCTCACGGAACTCGTCGGTGGTAGCAGTCACGGTGACATCGAAGAGGTGCTGGTTGCTATACAAGCTGGCATTTTCGCGCATGCCGATGAGGACATGGGGCAAAGATGCACGGCTTTGGAGCAGCTCTTCAGCCTCTGCATCGTGTTCGCGGTTCAGTTCGTCGAGCACATCTTCTGGCTTTTCTCCATCGTGGTCTTCAATATGCTTGAACGACAACTGATTGGCAACCTTTCGAGCATCGAGGGGCAGAGTGATGACGTATTTCAGTTTGCCCGTATCCTGCTGGATGACCTGCACATCGCCAAACAATCGCTTGGCCATAAGCCTGCAGACACTCAGCACAAGCCCCGACTCGGTGTAGGTGGTGTGCGTCTCGGCCTCGGTGGTGCTGGTGCCCACACACGTGACCGAAATGGCCAGTTCCTCCCTCGTCTGATCGACGACATAACTCATGGTGGTCGTGCCTGCAACCTGCGACTGGAACTGCGGATTGATGAGATTGTCGAGCAGCAGGTCGAGGAGTTTCACATCGACGTAGATGACCTGATTGTCGTAGAGGTTGGCGAAATAGAACTTCACACGATTGCCTGCTCTCAGAGAATAGACCTGCTGGAGTTCGGCAAGATGTTCCCATAGCACAAGGGGGCGCACATCATAACTGTCAGAGTGTTCATTACCTCCGACGTTGAACTTGAACTTGTCGGTGAGTTCGAGCAGATGACTGACCTTGTCCTTGAGCGAGGAAAGATGCATCAGCATATCCTCGGACTTCGAAATGCCGTCGGACGAAATGAAGAGATTGGCATTCTCGGCAAGATTGCGGAAGAAGACGCCCACCTCCTGAATGATACCCGTGGAATAGTCGAGTTGCTGACGCGCATGCTGCAACTGATGCTCCTTCTGGTTGATGAGTTTCAGTTGGGCGCGATAGCGCTGGTCGAGATTGATGGCGATGCCGTGAACGTAGGTGGGACGGCCCATGCGGTCACGCTTGACGGTCTTGCCGCGAAAGCCATACCACTCGTATTCTCCCGAACTCTGTCCGTCGGGTTTCAGTTCGGCAGCCACATTGATGCGGATGTCCACCTCGAACATCTTGTCACTCTTGTAGAGAGGCGAAGTGTGGCGCACAAGGACCTTCTGGATATCGTCGGGATGAACTCGCTCGAGCATAGTGTCGAGCTTGATGTTCTTGTCCTGGTCGTCAAGCCATGGTCTATTCAACGAAGGTATCCCGAAGCGTACCTTGTGCTCCGGGATATACCATTCCCAAACGTATGTTTCACAGTCTATGAGGAATGGCTCGAATTCGTTGAACTGCTTGGCCATCAATTTACGCGGAAGCGGTCGATGCCTTCCTTCAGATAACCACAAGCCTGCTTGGCTGCGGCAATGCCTGCGTTGCTGTTGGCCTCAGCCGTCTGTGCGCCGCTCTTCTTGGGAGTGAAGAACACACGGGTGCCGTACTTGGCCACAAACTCATCGGCAGTACCTGGCTTCACGTCAGCGATATAGCGGAAGTCAGGACGCTCGTCCATGAGCTTCATCAAGCCAGCCTCATCGACCACCTCCTTGCGGGCTGTGTTGATCAGGCAAGCGTTCTTTGGCATATCCTTGAGCAGGTCGTAGTTGATGCTGCCGATGGTCTCCTTGGTTGCGGGGCAATGGAGGCTGACATACTGGCAGGTGCTATAGAGTTCGGCGAGCGAATCAACAGCCTTGACGCCACCAGCCTCAATCTGTTCACGGGTAAGGAATGGATCGTAGGCATAGACATCCATGCCGAAGCCCTTTGCGACGCGAGCCACATTGCGAGCCACGTTGCCGAAAGCATGCAGACCCAGGGTCTTGCCCTTGAGCTCGGTGCCGGCAGCACCGCTGAACTGGTTGCGGCACTGGAAAAGGAGCATACCGAAGACGAGTTCGGCCACAGCATTGGCATTCTGGCCGGGAGTGTTCATAGCCACAACGTTGTGAGCTGTGGCAGCAGCCAGGTCGATGTTGTCGTATCCTGCACCGGCACGAACCACTACGCGGAGGTTCTTGGCAGCGTTGAGTACTTCGGCATCAACTTTGTCGGAACGGATGATCATACCCTCGACATCAGCCACAGCATTGAGAAGTTGCTGCTTCTCGGTATATTTCTCGAGTTTTACCACTTCGATGCCAGCACCGGTGATAATCTCTTCCATCGCCTTTACTGCTGCAGCAGCAAAGGGCTTTTCGGTTGCAATAAGAATCTTCATTGACTTTGGATAATTGTATTCAAACAACGGAATAGACTTGGTTTCACGTCCGGGAGTCCCCAAGATGTTGGGGATATCAATCTTCTGAACGATACCCATAACCTAAACTATTAGATGGTTGCCTCAAACTCCTTCATGCAAGCGACGAGAGCCTCTACGCCCTCCTTTGGCATAGCATTGTAGAGCGATGCGCGGAAACCGCCCACAGAACGATGGCCCTTGATGCCTACCATACCACGCTCGGATGCGAACTTGAAGAAGGCATCGTTGAGCTCCTGGTACTCATCGTTCATCACGAAGCAGACGTTCATGCGGCTGCGGTCCTCAGCAACGACGGTGCCACGGAAGAGTTTGTTGCGATCAATCTCGTCATAAAGCATGGTTGACTTCTCAATGGCTCGCTGCTCGAGCACCTTCAAGCCACCGAGTTCCTTGTACCACTTGAGGGTCTGAAGGACGGTGAAGATGGGGAGACATGGAGGTGTATTGAACATCGAACCCTTCTTGATGTGGGTCTGATAGTCAAGCATGGTAGGAAGACCCTCCTTGGTGACCTTGTCCTTCTTGATGATGACGATGGTGACACCTGCAGGACCTGCATTCTTCTGGGCACCTGCATAGATGCAATCGTACTTGCTTACATCAACGGGGTGAGAGAGGAAGTCGGACGACATATCGGCGCAAAGGGGCACAGCAACGTCGGGAGTCTCAATCATCTCGGTACCGTAGATGGTATTGTTGGAGCAATAGTGGAAATAATCGACATCAGTTGGTACGGTGAAGCCCTTGGGGATATAGGTGAAGTTCTTGTCCTTCGAACTAGCTACAACCTCCACCTCGCCGACGAACTTGGCCTGCTTGATGGCATTGGAAGCCCATGTACCTGTCTCGAGATAAGCAGCCTTGGTCTTCAACAGATTGAGAGGCATCATATAGAACTGGAGGCTGGCGCCACCGCCGAGGAAGAGGACCTCGTAACCCTCAGGAACGTCGAGGAGCTCCTTAACGAGCGCATTAGCCTCGTCGACAACAGCCTGGAATTCCTTGGATCGGTGTGAGACCTCAAGGATAGATAGGCCTGTGCCTGCGAAGTTCTGTACTGCCTTAGCGGTCTCATTGATTGCAAACGGACTCAGGATGGATGGTCCGGCATAGAAGTTGTACTTTTTCATACTTTTAAGTTTATTGTATGTTTGATATTGTCAATATAAAAAGTAGTTTTAGTGGGTTTGTATTGACGCGCAAAAATACGAAACAAATTCGAGATTGTCAAGTTTTTTCGAATAATAATAAGAAAATGGGGGAAAAATGAATATTTTTAGCCACTATTTATTTGAATCTGTCACCCCAAAATGCCGAAAGTTGCGCCTTCAGCCTGTCCTCTTGCGCATTAGGCTGAGGATGATAGAATAACGACTGCTGCATTCCTCCTTCAGCGACAAGGGCATCGGGCAGATACTGCTGATAGGCGAAATGGCCGGGGAAGTCGTGGGCATACATATAACCCTTGCCATAACCCTCCTGCGCCATCAGTTTGGTGGGTGCATTGCGCAGATGGAGGGGCACAGGAAGATTGCCCGTCTCGCGCACCTTCTGCAAAGCAGAATCGATGGCGAGATAGGAGGCGTTGCTCTTGGGCGAAGAGGCAAGATAGACGCAGGCCTCAGCCAAAGGGATGCGTCCTTCGGGCCAACCGATCTTCTGCACGGCATCGAAAGCTGCATTGGCTAGCAGAAGGGCATTGGGATTGGCCAGACCGATGTCTTCGCTGGCCGAAATGACCAGACGGCGGGCGATGAAGACGGGATCCTCCCCTCCTTCGATCATGCGGGCCATATAGTAGATGGCAGCATCGGGATCGGAACCGCGGATGGACTTGATCATAGCCGACACCAGGTCGTAGTGCATCTCGCCATCCTTGTCGTATGCCATCGGATTGGCCTGGAGCTTTTCGGCGACAAGGGCATCGGTGATGACAATGGTGGGTTCTTCTTTCGAAGTGTCTGCCGACTCGACGTCTTCATTATCAGTTGGTTCGTCGTCGTCATCATCATCGGCATAGTCGAAATCATCGTCGGCATACTCACCGCAGACGAGGTCGAGGATATTCAGGAACTTGCGGCAGTCGCCTCCTGCATAGCGTAGCAGAGCACCGGTCTCCTTCACCTCGACTTTACGCTTCGAAATGATGGGGTCTTCCTTCAAGACACGTTCCATGAGGCCCAACAGGTCGTCGTTGCTGAGGGGCTGGAGGGTATAGACCTGGCAACGGCTCAGCAAGGGGCGAATCACCTCGAACGAAGGGTTCTCGGTGGTGGCACCGATGAGCGTGACGACACCACGCTCGACGGCATCGAGCAGCGAATCCTGCTGCGATTTCGAGAAGCGATGGATTTCGTCGATGAAGAGGATGGGCGAAGCATTGGGCAGGAAGAAACGATCCTTCTTGGCACGCTCGATCACTTCGCGCACCTCCTTGACGCCGCTGCTTACAGCTGAGAGCGTATAGAAAGGCAGATCGAGGGTCTGGGCGATGATTCGTGCCAACGTGGTCTTGCCGACACCTGGAGGACCCCAGAGGATGAACGAAGCGATGCGTCCGGATTCAATCATCCGACGCAGCACAGCGCCCTGTCCCACCAGGTGCTTCTGTCCGATATATCCATCGAGGCTCTTTGGCCTCATTCTTTCTGCTAAAGGGGTCATAATGATAAATTTGGGGATTTTTAGGGAAATTAAGGGATATTTAGGGATATTTGGGGACAATAGCATCGCCTTGACAAGAACAGGACCCAAGGAACATTTGTCCCTTAGCATCCCTTAAAGTCCCTTAGAATCCCTTAGAATCCTTCTTAAAGTTCTTTGCCTTATTGATATCCAGCGACATGATGAAGGCGGCACCACGGCAGGTCATGTCGTCGAAGCCGACAGCAACACCGAATTTCCACAACCGGAAGAGGTCGATGCCATACTGCAGTTCCCAGTGCGCACGATGATCGGGAACTTTCACGACATGAGCCTGCACATACTCCTTGAGGAACATGCCGTTTCGGGTGAGCCAGGTGAGCAGCATACGGTCGGATGCCCATTGGACATGGCCTTCCATCCAGGAGCGGTCGGTGGATAGTTCGTAATTGTCGAGCAACACGAAACGCGACAGCGCATTGTCCTTCTGCCACCAGAATCGCGAGGCGTCGAGGTGATGCCAATCGGTGAGGCTGAGGTCGCCGTGCTTGTAGATGGCACCTCCACTGACGAGATAACTAAGTTCATCCTCGCCGCGCGAAAGGTTGTTGTCGCCGCTGATGCGCAGGTCGAACGATGCGAAGTGCCATTTGCCCATGCCCAGGTCGGTGAGCAGCGAGAAGCGCGGATAGGACGAACGGCTCAGGCAGGTCATATCGTCAAAGACCACATGCTGCTGGCCGAACTGGTAATTGAACTCCAGGTTGAGAAGCGCCATGTCGCCGTCGGTCTCCCCATCGTAGAGCATCAGTTCGCTGGCTGTCTTGCCTACCCTCAATCGTGGCACATTGTCCTGTCCATGCGTACCGAAGATGGTGGTCAACTTATGATTCTCCATCTCGCGACGACGTTCCCAGGCAAGGTGCATCCTTACGTCTAGGTCGTTGCCGACGGGGAAAGCCAAGCGCAAACCTGCATCAGTGCGTTCGAGCAACTTGTAATGGTTCCATCCGAAGATACCTGTTGCGAGCAAGGACTGCGACATCGGCATCGTCGGGTCGTGGTCGTAGTCCTCTGTATGACGTCCACCATGCAGTTCGACCATCACGGCACGTTCGACGGGGGAATACCAGCGCAGGGCGCCTTTGGCGAGCAGGGCTTCACGGCTCACTGCCCAACGCACAGTCTCCTCCACCTCAAAACGCTGACGCGAGGGCGACATATAGCCGAAAATGGCATGGGGGCCGAAACTATAGCCATCGACGAAATTCATCACCGAAAGGTCGTTGATGCCGTCGGGGATCTCCATATACCATTGGCCGCTGGTTGTGCGTGTCATTCCTCCATCGTAGAGCATCTTCCACCACTTGACGCCCTCCTTCAGCTTGACACGTGGATAGCGGGGGGCATGCGACTCCGAAAATGCAGTAGTCTGCCCCAAGGCTACCACCGGCAGCAGAAAGAGCAGACTACATATTATATAAAATGGATATCGTTTCACAGCGTGTTCATTCGTTCGTTTGCATTACGCATCAAAAAACACCTTTCCGCTGGCATCCTCGGGTCGTTCGACACCCGGATATTCCGAACAGAAGTGATTCCTCAGCCTTTCGAGGTAACGCTTTGCCTCATATTTGGCCATGGGCAGATCGTGCATCAGGTAATTGCCGCAGGTGGCCGGTGTGGTGCCGGGAACCTCGTCGTCGTAGTCACGCACATACTCGAACGCGCCGATCATCAGTTGCCGAACTTCCTCACAGGAATAATATCCCTTCATGATGAGGTAGTTGCCGGTCAGACAACCCATCGGGCCCCAATAGATGATATTCTCCTTCCAGCCATCGAGGTTGCGCAGATAGGTTGCCACGAGATGCTCGATGGTATGGATGGCCGCAGGATTGAGGCACGGCTCATGGTTGGGCGCAGTCATACGGATGTCGTAGGTGGTGATGACGACACCTCCCGCCTCGTCCTGACGGCTCACGTAGATGCCAGGCTGCAGGTTGGTATGATCGACGGCGAAACTGGGGATGAGGTCCATTAATCAATTAACAATTAACAATTAATGGGCGGCTGCAAACTCGTTGAGGAAACGCTTGTCATTCTCGGAGAAGAGGCGAAGGTCCTTCACGCGGTACTTGAGGTTGGCGATACGCTCAACGCCCATGCCGAAAGCATAGCCGGTGTAAACCTTCGAATCGATGCCGCTAGCCTCGAGGACATTGGGATCGACCATGCCGCAGCCCATGATCTCGAGCCAACCGGCACCCTTGCACATCGAGCAGCCCTTGCCACCGCACAACGTACAACTTACGTCCATCTCAGCCGATGGTTCGGTGAATGGGAAGTAGCTTGGACGAAGACGAATCTGGGTGTTTGGACCGAACATCTCGACAGCAAACTGATGGAGCACCTGCTTGAGGTCGGCAAACGAAACATCCTTGTCGATGTAAAGGCCTTCGACCTGATGGAAGAAGCAGTGTGCACGTGCCGAGATGGCCTCGTTGCGATAGACGCGACCTGGACAAACCACACGGATAGGTGGCTTCTGCTGGTTCATCACACGAACCTGCACCGAAGAGGTGTGGCTGCGCAGTACGACGATTGGGTCCTGCTGTACGAAGAACGTATCCTGCATGTCGCGTGCCGGATGATCGTCGGCAAAGTTGAGCGCGCCATAGACGTGCCAGTCATCCTCCACCTCGGGACCCTCGGCAATCGAGAAGCCCATGCGGGCGAAGATGTCAACGATCTCCTGACGAACAAGGCTCAGGGGGTGACGTGTGCCAACCTCATCGGGATAGGCAGGACGAGTCAGGTCAATATTCGTATCGATGTGGTCTTCCGACTGATATTCTGCCTTGAGGGCCTCGATCTTCTCGGTAGCAGCAGCCTTCAATGCATTCAGCTTCTGGCCAAGTTCGCGCTTCTGGTCAGCAGCCACATTGCGGAACTCTGCCATCAGGCCAGTGATCTCGCCCTTCTTGCTAAGATACTTGATACGCAGCGCCTCAATGTCTTCTGCGTTGTTTGCCTTCAGGGCCTCAATCTCGGCCATCATGGCGTTAATCTTCTCTATCATATATGCAGTTTTTATATTTTTTCTTGAAAAATGCGCGGCAAAGATAGTTAATTTTTTCCAAATAGTGAAATTTTCACGATATTTTTTGTATTTTTGCAGCGAAAAATCAACGAATCGCCAACATCATGAGCCAAAAGAGCCAACATATATTACAACGCGTCGCCGAATTCATCGCCCGAAACGAGCTTCTTCCTCCCCGGTTGGAGCCCCTCGCCCCGAGTTCTGCTCGCGTGCAACGAAGTGAGCAACCCCTCGAACCCTTCGAACCTCTCGAACCTTTCAAACCCCTCTTAACCCCCACCTACGTGGGCCTCAGCGGCGGCCCCGACTCAGTAGCCCTGCTGCACATCCTGCACACATTGGGCTACAAATGCAAGGCCTTGCATTGCAACTTCCACCTGCGTGGAGCCGAATCGGACCGCGATCAGCAGTTCTGCGAAACGCTCTGTGCCTCACTCGGCATTCCCCTGGAGGTTCGTCACTTCGACACCTTTGCCTATATGGAGCAACACCATCTCTCTGTCGAAATGGCAGCACGAGAACTTCGGTACAATTGGTGGAGCGACCTTTCGAACCCCTCGAACCTCTCGAACCTTTCGAACCCTTCATCCCCCACCCTTGTGGCCCTCGGTCATCACCAGGACGACAGCATCGAGACGATGCTTATGAACCTGATGCGAGGCACGGGCATCCATGGGATGACAGGCATCGTGGCCCGAAATGAAGCAAGACACATCATCCGTCCCCTCCTTTGCCTCAGCCGGCAGGACATCGTCGATTATTTGAGCGACAATGGCCTCACTTACGTCACCGACAGCACCAATGCCGAAAACGAAACGTTGCGCAACCAGATTCGCAACCAGCTCCTCCCCCTGATGGAGCAGATGGTTCCACAGGTTCGACAAGGCATCGCTCGCACGATGGAGCACCTGCAGGGCACCGAATGGTTTGCCGATCGCTACCTCGGGCTCTTCGAAGCGCTGACCGAACATCATTGCCAATGGGGCATCGAATGGGACGAACTGAACATCGCCAAGGCGGCACGACAGTTTCCCGAGCATCTCGAAGACTATCTGCACGAATGGACGGCAGAACACACCATCGCTTCGCGCACCCAGGTCGTTCGCACACCCAAACTGCTCTATACGATGCCTTTCGACGAGCAGGAACTGGATAGCCATCGCCCCCAACTCACATTCGAGGAGAAGACGCTCGACGCCCCGATGCGACTGGTGCCTCGTCCTTCGTCACCTTTCGAGAATACCTTCGATGCCGACACCCTCACCCATCCCCTCACGTTGCGCCGTTGGAAGGAAGGCGACCGCATTGCCCCATTAGGGATGAAGGGACGGACGCGCCTCATTTCCGACCTGTTCTCCGATGCCCACTACAGCCCGATGCAGAAGGCCACAACCTGGCTGCTCTGCGATGCCACGGGCGACATCGTTTGGGCAATCGGGCTGCACATGAGCAATCGTCACAAGGTCTCCCCTGCGACGAAAAGAATCATTAAAATAAGAGTCACTCCTTCTTGATAATCACCGTACCATTGCAGGCCGACGACACCGCCTTGCGGAATGCAACCCATTGCTCGAAAAGTTCGGCGGAATAGACTCCACTCTTGATCTTGAACGTGGTGACAAGTTTCACTTCGTTGCCTTCCACTTGGCTTTCCAACGTATAACTGCCGAACTCCGACATCACAACCTGGGTTTTCGGAACCGACTCGATGGCATAGCCTTCGGGCAGCACCATGGTGATGCTGTCGGTCGAAGTGTATCCCACATTCTCCAGGTCTATCACGTGTGCCTGTTCCTTCGGATTGCGAAGTGCCGAATACGGATGAATGGAGAACGGGATAAAGATGCGCGATCCGCTCACACGTCCAAAGCCCACGCTTGTGGCCTCCATGTTGAAGAACAGCTGCTTACCTTCCGACTTGATGTTCAGATCGGAGATTGACGCCTTGGGCATTCTGAACGATTCGAGGATGGTCTTGCGCTGTTCGCTTGCACTCATCAGCGCCAATGGCAGGTCGTGTTCGAAGCAACGGTTCTGTTCCACACCCTGCCAGCTAACGACTGCATTTCCATTTGCCTCGAGGGCAATTCGAATCTTATTCTGCTCGGTGTTTTCCTCATCGGGAATGACCGGCACGCGCGTCAGCTTGCCGCCATCGGCAGTGATGAGCAGCGCCTCGTGGCCTGCCCAGTTGGAGGGTCGGAAGTCGAAGGGGACACGCGGATTGGTGCATTCCACCCAAAGCGTATCGCCCGGCAATGGCACGTGCGCAACCACGTGATTGAGTTGGCTGAAATTCGGGAAGTCGGGGAACAAATCCTTGTATTCGGTCGAGATCAGGGCATAATGTGCGGGAATACCCACTTCGCCAAGCAAGGCGCAGAAGTAGTTGGTCAGCGCCTTGCAGTCGCCCATCCCCTTCTTCACCACGTCATCCACGGTCATTGTCTGATAGCCGCCGATGCCCAGTTGGATGCTGATATATCGCGTATTTTCGCCCATGAACTGTCGCAGCACGCCCACCTTGCTTCGGTCGGAAGTGCAGGTGTCGGTCAGAGCTTGCACCTTCTGTCGGATGGCTTCGGGCAGGATGTCACGCCCCTGCTGGAGGTTATAGACCCATTTGCCGAAGGTTTCCCAGTTGGTCATGTCGCAGGGATAGCCTTCCATCGTGAACGAAAGTGGCGAAAAGACAACGGCAGGCACCTGCTCGTCCAGATCCTGGGCATAGGTGTAGCGCTTCACGGCAGGCAGATTCTCCAGCTTGAATTCCGTGATCTTCTTGCCTCCTTCCTCACGTGTCACGACTTCGGGTTCGAAGTTGCGTGCATGCCATCGCATGGTATTTTCGGGTGTCGCGATGAAGCGATAGCTCGCCTCGCGCACATCCACCTCATACCTTGCCTGGGGAGCGAACGGAGGATAGGCACGAAGCCCGCCCGTGAACTTCTCCTCCCATTCGTAGGTCACGGTGACGGGATAGGAAATGGGACTGTACTGATAATAGTAGAAGAAGTCGTCCGACTTGAACTCGGTGGAATATTCGCTTCGCGTCAGTTCGCTTTTCTTGATCTTCTTGATGACCTTGCCCTGTGCATCCGCGACCTCTCCGCTGAAGCGGCTCAGGTCATCACCAGGGCCGCACCAGCAGTGGAAGATGGCGAGGTCGTCGCCATGTGCATTGTGAATCACGATCACACGACGCTCACGCAGGGTAGCAGTCTTGGCACCGGTACATTCGAATTCGGTGTTCGACTCCACGATTGTAGCCACCTGCGCATCAGCATTTTGCGAAATCAGGCATCCGCCCACAAGCAAAGAGAACAGAAGTCTTCTCATGGCTGCTTCTTCAAAACTATCATCTCGCCGAGCTTCAGCTCAGCCGTGGCCCAGAAGTCACGCAGATAGGAATAATTATCGGTGTCGTAGAGCAGGGTCTTGCGACTGAAATTGTAGTTGATCACAAGCGTATTGCCCGATTGGCGCACACGCAAACGTGCATTCATATCCTCGTTGGGCATCACCAGCGTGAACGACGAAGGCAGCTCCTCTACCACATAGCCCTCGGGCAGGGTGAGCTGGATGGTGTGACGATTCATCGCATTGTACATGAATTCGACGGGCAGGTCACGCGTTTCGGCCTTGAAGGGGTTGGTCGCATCGATGAAGAGGAACGGGTTGAGGTAGATGTGCTCGTCGTCGGTGTTGAGACTGCGGCTGAACGTGAGGTCCTCCTTCACCTCGTCGCTGTTCGAATCAATTCCCGTCAGTTCAAACGAGTCGATCTCGACATTGTTCGAAGTGGCGAAATGCTCGACATAGGCCACGCTGTCGGTCACGTCACGATAGATGTCTCGATAATGACCTGCAGCTACGCCGTGATAGACGGCATTGTAGCTGCCCTGCAGCATTCCGTCGGGAGTGATGGTTGCCTTGGCCGAGGTGATGAACTTGCCGTCGCAGCAGTTGCGCAGATCCACCCAGCTGGCGTTGCCTGCCTTGTTGAGCATTCGTCCGCGGTCCACCAGTTCATTGGCAGTCAGGGTGCCCACAGGATAACCCTTGGCGGCAGCATCGACATAGAACACCGTGCTGTCGGCAGCGTCGGCCACAGCCAGCACCATCGTATTCAGCGCAGCTACACTCGCATGGGCATAGGGCAGACGTCCCTTGGTCCTGCGGCTCAGCACTACGGGGCAGGCTGTGATTCCTGCATCACGCAGCATGCTCATCAGGGCGAAGTTGAGCGTGCAGCTGTTGGCTGTGCCCTCCTTCTGCAGTTTCCTGGGCGAAATGCTGTAGAGACCATAGCTCTGGTCCCAGGTATAATAGGCCAGCAGCAGGTCGCGGAGCTTCTCGGTCTTCTCCCTGGCAGTAAGTCCATCCAGCTTGAGGTCGGCCTGTTCCTTTGCCAGCGGGTTGTCCATGTTGAAGTACTTTCCGAAGTCCTCATCGCCCATCAGCATCTTGTCGACGTCCTCCCACGTGCTTTGGAAGTTCTTGTAGTAGCCGCCGCTGATGCTGATCGAACGCAGGTCGTGCTCCACCTTGGTCATGAAGTCCTCGACGCACCACACGTAGTCGTCGTCCTTGACCGCAGGCAGCTCTCTGCCTTCGAAGTGATGGACGGTGGACGTACAGGTCAGCAGTCCATCGGGCAGAACCACCTTGTAGGTGTCGTCCTTGCGCGAAGCCACGACAGTGGCGCGGCCGCGCATCTCGGTGCTGAAGTTGAACCATTCGGGGATGGTGATGGTGTATTCGGTGAAGAACACGGGCATCTCGCACTGGGCATCCCAGTCGGAGATGGTATAGATGTAGGGGCTCTGTCGCTGGAACTCGTATTCGATCACCGTGCCGACCTTGACATTCGGGATCGAGAACTTCACCTGGCTATAGTACTTGTCCACGCGCTCCTTGCTCTTGAGGTCTCCGGTGAGTTTCGAGCGCACCACCTTGCCGTCCTCCAGGTTGTAGGCCGAACCCTTGACGCCCGAGATGCGGTCGCCGTTCGACGAACCCTGCGGATCGTAGAACACTATCGTCACATCGGCAGCCGAAGCGCCCTCGGGCTTGAGGACCTTCACGCGCTCCTTCACGCGATAGACCACCCAAAAGTCATCGACCATGAAATCGAACTGCACGTCGGTATTGCTATATAGCTTCACCGCATCCGCGTCGGGATCGGGGGCATAGACGGTCATCGACATCTCTTCGTCGGTAGGCTTGCCGAACTTCTTGTTTACATCCAGGGCAACAACCTCCATTGAAGGGATGAGAGCAAGCAGAATCAAGGGAATTTTGAAAGATGAGACATTTACTGACATACTACTGAAAAATTTACGTTAATTCGTTGTTGAATTCTATTTTTACACGAATGTTCATAAATTGATCACGAATTGGTCATAAATTTTATTTTTGAAGTATGACGGTCAGAACAATAATAATTCATGATAAATTCGTGTCTAATTCGTGATAATTCGTGTTATTTAAAAAAGAAACTATTGTTGAATTTTCTTGAGCACAATCATTTCGTTGCACTTCGACTCAAGCTTCGACCAGAAGTCGCGCAACGAGGGATAATACTCATTGGGATACAACATGGATTGGCGGTTATAACTGATTTGGATATTGAGTTTCCGGCCTGCCAGACTCGTCATTATGCGGCAGTTCATGCCGCCATCGGTCATCTTCACCTGGATTGATTGTGGCAATTCCTCCACCTCATAGCCTTCCGGCAGATCAATCTGGATGACGTGGCGTTCACGCACGGCATAGGGGAATTCGACGGGCAGGACACGCTCCTCGGCCTTGAACGGTGACTCCATATCGGCGAACAGGAATGGATTCAGATAGATGTGTTCTCCATCGTTCTCGCAGGAACGTGAGAATCTGATGTTCTCCCTTACCACCGGGCCGTACCCTTTGACATCGCTGACATGATATTCTTCAATCTCCACCTTATTGCGATTGGCAATCTTCTGGACAAAATCCGTGCTGTCCTTTGTCGTAAAGAAGTTGCGACGGAACACGACCGAGGAATTGTCGTGATAATCCACATCACGTGTCCCCTCCAACCGGCCATCAGCCGATAGCATTCCCCTCGAGAACGAGGAAATCTGGCCGGAGCTGACATGAGTCAGGTCAACCCATTCGGCCGAGTTCTCACCTCGAATCACGCGGGCTCGCTCCACGAGCAGATTGTCGGGCAGCACACCCACGGGACAACCTGGGGCAGCAGCATCGATATAGAAGGGCTCGCCATCTTCGCCGATCACCTGCAGGCACATCGTGTTGAGCGACTCTCCACTGGGATGCAGCTGGGGCAGACGTCCGCGCGTACGACGGCTCATCACGACGGGATAAGCCTGTATGTTGGCATCGCGCAGCATGCTCCTCAGGGCAAAGTTCAGCGTGGCACTGTTGGCCGTGCGTTCCTTTTGCAGTTTTCGTTCCCCGACGGCATAGATTCCGAAGTTGCCGTTCCACGCGAAGTTGCTCTTCAGCAGTTCCCGAAGCCGGGCAGTGCGCTCCTTCACCGGGAGGGTGTCGGGCAGATTGAGGGCGGCCTGTTCCTTTGCCAATGGATTGTTCATCTTGTAGAACTTGCCGAAGTCCTCATCCTGCATCAGCACGCTATCGACCTTCTCCCATGTCGTCGTGAAGCTTCTGCGCCCGCTGTTGGGGAATTCTATCCAGTTGAGGTCATGCACCACCTTTGTCAGGAAGTCCTCCACGCAATATACCCAGTCATCATCCTTGACCACGGGCAGACGGGAGCCGAAGAACTTGTTCACGCCAGCCTGTACCGTAGCCGAACCCTTCGATGTCGCGAATGTGAATGACGTGATGTCAACATCCTGGTCGAGCAGGATGATGCCGCTGTTTTCGACATGGAAATTGAACCATGCAGGAATCACCAGGGTATATTCGGTGTAGAAGACGGGCATCTCCTGGCTCTGGGCATACCAGTCGCTGATGGTGAAATAATAGTCGCTGTGGCGTTCGTATTCATATTCGATCACCGACCCCACCTTGACATTGGGGATCGAGAATTTCACTTGGCAATACTTGTCGTTGATGCGTTCCTTGCTCTTCAGGTCATTGGTCATCTTCGAACTCACCACCTTCCCGCCTTCCAGGTTGTACGATGTGGCCTTGATGCGCGACACGCGTTCATCGCGCGTCTCCTTCGCGGGGTCGTAGAAGACTACCTTCACATCGCCCTGCTCGATGCCTTCCGGCTTAAGGATTTTGATGCGCTCTTTTACCTTATAGACGATTCCGAAATTAGATTCACCCACCTGTTCAAACTTTGCCTCCGTATGGCTATAGAGAATCACGGCCGCAGCTTCGGGGTCATCCTCATACACGGTCATCGACATCTCCTCTGCGGTAGGAGCACCGAACTTCTTGTTCACATCCAGGGCCACAACTTCCAATGGCAGGATGAGAGAAAGCAGAATCAAAAGGAAATGCTTCATTGTACTCTGAAAGAAAAAAAATAAGGTAAATTAACTCGGCAAAGATAATGACAAAAGTCTAATCGTGAAATCAAACAAAAGGGATAATCATTATTTTTCACAATTATTGCATCGTTATTTGCCGAAATGACACTTGAACTTTGAATTTGGCATAAAATATTGCCGAAAAATTTGGAACGAAATGCATTTGTTCGTATCTTTGCAGCGAGTATCCATACAATTATCTGACCTGTCATGAAAATACGACTCTCTCTCTTGTTCTTCCTTCTGTGCTCCTCACTCTCGGCACAGCGAGCCCTGTTTCCCGACTCGGTAGGAAACATCAGCCCCGTTCCCATCAGGGCAATTGTGGAGACCGATCCCTACCAGCGGCAGTTCTCTCTCTCCTGCACAAGCAAGCTCGACAACAAGCCCCTGGTGCTCACCCCCGACAATGCCATCGGCTACCAGCTTTCTTCACGCGGCATGTATGTCAGCCACACCTTCGAATATGCCGGCGAAACCAAGCACCTCTTCCTGCATCGCGTCGGCACCTATCAGGACAGTCTCTTCTTCTTTGTCTATTACGACGATGAGGCCGCGCGCCATCCCATCTATTACGTGCAGAAGAACGGCGAAAAGCAGCTCTACCCGCTCGCCGACGATCCCGCCACGGGCTATGTCTCGCCCCTTCACACCCTGCTGCTCTCCTATCCCATCGCCCAGGATCCCGAGGCACGAGCCTATTTCGACCACCTTCCTCCCACGCCCGAAGCATTCCAGGATGCCCATCGCCTTGCCCTGTCGGGCTATGCCTCCCACGTGCCGCGCTTCAAGTGGGGCGTGCACCTCGCCCTGCCTTTGACCAAGGTGCTCGCCGAGGGCTACACGATGGACTTCGCCGTGAGCGTCGCGCCAGGCGTCTTTGCCGACATTCCGCTCCTGTTCGGGCTATCCTATCACCCCGAACTCACATTCGAGAAATACGCCGCCAACGGCTCCCTCTCGTCCGAAACGGCGCTCTATAGCGACGTCGCCTACAACGTCACGTCGCTCTCGTTGCCCCAGATGCTTCGCTACACATCCATCACCCGCCCCTCGCGACTGCTGCCCTATTACGAATTGGGAGCACAGGCTTCCTTCAACCTCAGGCGTTCGATGGACTACAGGTACTTCCATCGCGACCTCCTGAGCTATCTGGACTATCGCCGGAACATCAATTTCCTGAAGGAAGAAGTTGGCGAGGAGTCCGTTCCCGCCATCTCGTTCGCTGTTCTGGCAGGCTTTGGCGTCGAATGGCAGTATTCGCGCTATCATTCCCTCTATTTCTCGGGCCGGTTCATCTGGGAACTGGGCAGCGTCGGCCGCATCGGTGGCATGCTGCAGGTCGCCTATAACCTCTGATCAGCCAACCCTCGAAGAAGAATAAACCATTTTGACAAGGAACATCACTATGAAAACTAATTGGTTTCTCTCACTCCTCGTTCTTTCAGCAGCGCTCCTGACGGGATGTGCCGATGCCGAACTGACCAGTTTCCCGCAGCTCCATATCGCCCTGAAGATGTCGCTCGACGGTGACAATCCGCATTATGAGGTGATCGTCGAAAACGCTTCGGGCATCAGCATCCAGGAAGTGGGCATCGTCCAGAGATATCAGGACAAAAATACTAATCATGAATACAATAGCGCATCGCGCATCGACATCTTCACGATCCATGCCTTCGAGCCCTACACCTACACCGACACGGGCCTGAATGTCTACGCCAACGACGTCATCACCGCCTGCGCCTTCATCCGCACCGAACTCGGCACTTTCCGCAGCGATGAGCAGACCTTGGTCGTCCCCGGCACCAATGTCATCCAGATCGAGTCGGCACGTTTCGACTTCGACGAGCCGACGGGCAACAAGGGTACGCTACGCGTCTTCGGCAGTAACTTCTCCACATCGGGCGGCGCCATCTCCATCAGCGGCACCGAGGGCCTCGACACCAGCGGAGCAAGGTTGAAATGCTATCACGACAGCATTGTGGCAAGTGGCGTGAAGTGCAACGTCTATGGCACCCACAACCTGAAACTCAGGCAATATGCTGCTTACTACCCCATTGAGGTTAATGTCAAGGGCTTGCAGATCGACGGCATCTCATCGCAGCACATCAATCTCGGCGAGACGTTCACCATCTACTATTCCAACGCCGACCCCGATGGGAAATATTCGTTCTGCTCCGAAAAATGGGTATTCTCCACCTACACGCAAACGATTTACCAGGACAAGGACAGTGCCGTGATGCTTCCTGTCCCCAGTGATCCGGAGCGAATCACCAGTAAGACCTTCCGTATCGAAGGCTACGACGGCAACCGCGGCATCAAGATTCCATCGGAATGTGATTTGACCATTGAGCGTAAACCCTGGGAAAAATGGGGCTCCTGTTACGGGAATTCCAACTGTCGTGTCGGCAAGTACATCTGTTCGACCGATGGAGAGAGGATTTACGGATACAATCTCGAAACCCTCTGGGTTGACTTCCAGCCAAGGATCAACCCCGCTATCGGCATCACCGGCTACAGAATGCTGTCTGTTGACAACAGGTACGCCTACATCTGGTACTGGTCCTGGTCCTCCGTCAAAGGCTACCTCCGTCGTTACGACACCCAGGAACGCAAGTGGGAGGACATCACCTCGCTGAAGTGGGAGAAGGACCCCACGCTGACCTATCCTGAGCCGAAGGCGTGGTTCGAGGACGAGAATACGTTCCGTATGTTCTTGATGGACAAGCTCTACACCTACCATCTTGACACCGGCTCCTGGGGCAACACAACGTACATCTCACCGAGCGGCAACAGCGAGGGCTTGAGGCTGACCAGTGATTGCCAGATGTGCGGCACCTACAAGGGCTATGTCTATTTCGGACTATCGGGCAAGGTCTATCGCTATCCTGTGGGGGATCCCGTGGACGTCTCTTACGTCGGCAAGCCCAACCTACCGCTCACCAAGCCTTTCGCCATCCGGAACGACACCTTCTTTTTCGAATATCAGTCCTATGATTTTTATTCCAATGATTATTTCGTGTACCACTATAAGATGCCAATGTCGTCGCTGCTCGATGGCTCCAACCAGATCACCTGCATCGGCAGTCCTGATGGCATCGACTACCGCACGAAAGTGAATCTCCACGAAACGGATACTCATTATCTGGTTACTCTCAATGGAACGGTGAAGGCGATGAAGAAATGAAAAAACAAAAAAGAAAAAAAATTTTTCAATCATATAATAGGCTTTGAATGTACTCCCCTAAAAAAAGTTGACTGGTTTTTGATATAACCCTAGTAAAAGTTGACCATTTTATGACCTAACCCTGACTTGGGTTTACTAGCGATCTCT
>ONNR01000016.1 GCA_900319235.1 uncultured Prevotellaceae bacterium | reverse complement strand
GAGGGCGACGAGACTCCACTGCAAGGGGTCTTCCTTGACCTCCTGCAGCAGTGCCATCGGCACGTTGATGTAGTCCATTGTCAGTACTCTTGGTCTCATTGGATTATTCGTTTATTTCACGTTGCAAAGTTACGAAAAGCAAATTTGGCATTGTCCGAATTTGTCGGTTTTTGTCAGTTTTTGTCGGTTTTCGGAACAATGCTTTTTCTCGCTGCAAAGTTACGAAAAAGAAAATTGGCACTGTCAGTCTATGTCAGTTTGTGTCAGTCTATGTCACTTTATGTCACTTTCCGATCTATTGCCTCTTTCTCGATGCAAAGTTACAAAAAGGAAATTTGGCACTGTCACCTTTTGTCTCTATTTGTCACCTTTTGTCACCTTTCAGCAAATTGCTTTTTCACGATGCAAAGTTACAAAAAAGAAATTTGGCACTGTCCGCATTTGTCCGCATTTGTCCGCATATGTCCGGAAATGTCCGCATTTGTCCGTTTTCGACATAGCAATGTCTCGTATTGTCGTTTCAAAGTTACGAAAAAGTATTTTGGCATTGTCACCTTAGTGTCACCCTACGCATAGCGATGTCACCTTAGTGTCACCTTAATGTCACCTTACGAGAAGGCGCACCTCTTTTTCGCTGCAAAGTTACGCAAAAGAAAATTGTCACTGTCCAGCTTTGTCCAGCTATGTCCATTTATGTCCAGCTACGACATAGCAAGCCTCTTCATTTACGTTGCAAAGTTACGAAATCGAAATTTGGCAATGTCCAAATTTGTCCAATTTTGTCCATTAAATTTTTGAGCAATTCCACCTTCCCCTTAAATTGTTTAGTATTTGTGCTATTCTACATTGACATTAGCTCCTAACCCACTCTATTTTGACTTTGCGTAATCGGTTATTATAGGGTTTCAGTACTATAATGGCTTGTTTTTTACCCTGGAATTTGGAATTGTTAAGTATTTGGTTTATCTTTGCAGTAGCAAAAGTTAATGAAATTATGAAGTACTATATATTTCCATTAGTTATATCAATGTGCATACTTTCCTGCACTTCGAAGGATGATCATGGCCATTTATTCTCTGTACAAAGTGATACACTTTATTTGGATGATGAGAAGTATGAGCTAAACAAAGATGACAATTTAGATATTGCTTGTAAATGGCATGGCACATATTTCATAAAGCTTTATTGCACTTTTATTTCTGTATCGGAAAACATAAAGGAGATACATCAGATTGAACCTCCAAAAGGAGACCCTCCGTATTCTGAAGCAGAATTATTTGTAAGGAACGACTCGTTAATGGTGACATGCACGGATGGTGAACACCATTATGTAGAGACTTATAATCCACAGCACAACACATGGAATCGTGTATATACATTACCTGACAGCTCCCATACGCGAGTTGAATCTATTCGTGAAGATGATAACTACAAGATTCTTTTCAGCGACAAGGGCGAATTTGGAGGAAGGCTTATCTTCTTTGACAAAAAGACCGAACAAGAGTACTTTTATGCAATAAATTGCGAAAGGGTAATAAAATATCAAAATGACTACTATCTCATTTGTCTTGATAGTATATTTAAGATACATGATCCTGCTCAGAATAATGCAGAACTAATACTGTCAGAGGATGAATATGCATATCCTAACATCGCTCCCTGTTTTGTTTCTGCATTTATCTTTTCGAATGAGCTCTATGTTGTAGCTAATAATCAAGAAGAAACCTATATAGCCCGCCTGAATGGTAAGAATCTTGAGTATGTCTTTGGCTTTGGCCAGCTTTATGATTTTCGTAATGGGTATAAGTACAATATTGTAGTCAACCAATTTGATGATAGAGTATTGCTGAAATACAATAGATCTGAATCTTGTCCATGTGGCATCTTGAATATAGAGGGCAATCAGATTCGTATGATATTCATTGACATATTTTAAGACAATAGAACAATCTTTTATTTGCAATTATGGCAACTCAAACAATAGACACATATAGGCTTACAAGCCTAGAAGAGCCGTCCGATGAAATATTGGCACAGCTTATGCATGAAGCTGCAGAGGATGCCTCTCGTTCAAACCGCGAAGCTACAATCAGATTCTTTGAGAAAATGCTTCAAGATGCAAAAGCTATTACATCGGCATAGTAAATAAAGCACACAAACCCGTTCTTTGTCTTGCCCTGAAACAACTTGAACATTTCCTAGAATTTCTACATTGACATTAGCTCCTAACCCACTCCATTTTGACTTTGCGTAATCGGTTGTTATAGGATTCGAGGATGAAAAATGGCCGATTTTTGAATTTGGATGGGAAAGGATTTGGATATGTGGGAGATTTTTGTTATAATTGCACGTCATATTCAAAATTATATGATTGATGACAGTTACATTTCATTTAATTCCAATGGTAGAAAAATATGGATGGCACTAGTTCATCCAGGACTACGGGGTTATTGTTATCCAATCAATAAAATAGTTAAAGGTGCACAATATGCGTATTAAAAAAATTTGTTTGTTCTTTTTTATATTTGTGTTACTATCATCTTGTGGCACATCGCCCAAACAAGGACAAAGTGATGTTAATGATTCAATCATTGTTTCAAGCAAAGATGATTACTTCAGTGGTGATTCTCTTTATAGAATACCTTATTTAAAACCTACAACTCAAGCTATAAACGAGCTGATTTCTAAGGCTATATATTCATATCAGGATCAACAAGAGACACCTCAAATCCCATTTGATTATTCGGATCAAAATAAAGCATGTTTAGAAATGACTTTTAAAATGTACAAAAAAGATACATTATGTATTATTTCTATCATTGGTTTGATTCCTAGGGTATCTATTGGAGATAAGGTGAGTGAAGTTCTCGGCTATACCATGTATGATGATTATGTAGTATTAGTTAAAGGATCTATTGCAGCCGACTTTTTTAGTCCCACTAATATGAGTCACCTACTTATAAGTGCCAGGCTTTCAGGCTCAGAAGAAGAGCCTATGATATATGTATATAGGAATAAGAAATTTTATCCTTATTTCTAATTAGCGTTCTCTGAATTGTCTTGCCAAAATAAAATATGACCATTTCCGCTGCAATGCACAGAAATCAGTCCTTTCTCGCTTAATAGAAACCAAAGGCGCAGATATTCTTGGAGAGGGAGTTAAGTGTCTTGCCCTAAAACAACTTGACCAATTTCACATTTGGAACATAGAAGGATAAGTCCTTTCTCACTCTATCCGCTGAAACTGAAGGCGCGTCATCGGAAGGCACCAAGTTTGCATAATCGAGGTGGCAAAAAACACAAAATAGTTATGAAATGATTAGAAAAACGAGAGAAATTCGTTTTTCTGATGAAATTATGACTATATTTGCCTCGCTGAAAACAATAATAGAATGATGAACAATCCGTTTGCAAACATTGGGAATGTGCCTTTCGACCTGTCTGTGCTGCAATCCGTGTTTCCCGACAACAAGCATATCACCGACAAGGCTCGCAGTCTGGAGTCTGCCGGCAGGATCATACGGCTGAAGAATGGTCTGTATGTAGTCAATGCCGAAGAGTCGGGCCAACCCTTATGTCTGGAATTGATTGCCAATCATCTGTATGGCCCTTCATATGTGAGCCGACATACGGCCTTGCGCTACTATGGACTGATTCCTGAGTATGTATATCTGATCCAGTCGGTGACCACAAAGCAAAGCCGAAGGTTCACGAATCCTACGGGCGTATATGATTTTCAGCATTGTAGCGCGTCCTATTTCCCGTTAGGGATTAGGATTGAACAAGTGTCCGACAAGGTAAGTTTCCTGATGGCGACGCCCGAAAAGGCCTTGTGCGATCTGATAGCATATACTCCCAAACTCTCTCTGCGGTTCATGTCTGATGTCCGTCTGTGGTTGGAGGAGGATATACGTTTTGATATGGATGTATTATCGAAGTTCGACAGTACCCTGCTCGAGGAGATTGCCAAAGAGAGCCGAAAGCAACAGAGTATTAATACCCTAATCAAGTTCCTAAAGCATGAAAAGTATATTTGACCAGATGGTTGATGAGGTAGTATCCCGAATTGGGGAGACGGGTAGGCGCAATGCCGTCTATGAGGCAATGCAGCAGGTTGTGCTTGGAGGACTGAATCGAGGAGGATTCTTCAAGGAGGCGGCCTTCTATGGAGGCACTTGCCTGCGTATCTTCCATGGGCTTCAAAGATTTTCGGAAGATATGGACTTCTCGCTTTTAGAGAAGAATCATGCATTCAAACTCGAAGATTATTTCACTGCAATTATCGAAGAGGCCAAGGCAGTGGGACGTGAAGTGGTCATCACCAAGAAGGATAAGAAGACTTTTGGCAAGGTGGAATCCGCATTCCTGAAGGATAACACGGATGTATATAACATTTCGTTCCAAACCGAAAAGACATTGAAGATCAAGATAGAGGTGGACATAGAACCTCCCCTGCAATTCGAGACAGAACAAAAGTTATTAATGCGTCCGTTCTCGTTCATGACGCGTTGTTTCACGTTGCCCGATCTTTATGCCGGCAAGATGCATGCCCTGGTTTTCCGTCAGTGGAAGAATCGTGTCAAGGGGCGTGACTGGTATGACTTCGAGTGGTATGTGCGTAATAATGTAACACTTGACTTTGAGCATCTAAAAATACGTGCCTCTGAGTTCAATGGCCTTGATCTCTCAAAAGAAGAATTCCTGAACCTCCTGCGCGAGCGATTGGCATCGACAGATATCAATGCCGTAAAAGCTGATGTGGAACCCTTCGTAATCAATCCCAGAGAATTGGAGATCTGGTCGAATGACTATTTCCTCCAACTGGCTGATAGAGTATCTTTTCAATAATTGCTAATATTGCACCAATGGAATCGAACATTTATTCCTTTCCTATTTTGTTACACCTTTGCATCCTCTGTGGATTCCTCGGTCAACAACTATTTGATTTTGGCACTTGTGTCTTGCCCTAAAATAACCCGACCATTCCCTCGGAAAAGAATCAAAGGCATCATTCCTTTCTCGCTCTATGCGCAGAAACCAAAGGCGCGGCATCGTGTGTTGCTGCGCCTTCAGTAGTTTATAAACAAGAAAAAACAAGAATGCCTTAGAAATTAAACGCCATGCGACATGTGAGGGAATGGATGTAGATTCCGCCGGAAGTAAGGCCGTGATGCTGCTTGAGGTTGGTGAGACAAATGTAACCATCAAGGCCAACACTAAAGTGACGGGCGAACTGATAGCTGATGGTAGGCTGAAGTCCGAGGGAGAAGGTTTTGCACTTTTTCAGATTGTTCAGAGGTGAACGAGGATCAGCATCTACGTAATAGGTATCATTTCCTGTACAGAACGAGAACACTGGACCGAAACCAAAAGTAAAGTACCGCTTACTAACACCGGTATGGTATCGAACGAGAAGCGGGATATCGAGGAAAGCGAAGGTATCATAGTCGTGACCATCATCGAAGTGTTCTGCCGGAGCTCCTTCAGCCACTGCGCGAAGAGCCACGCCAGGCATTACCGACCAATGGGGAGAAAATCGATATGACAAGCCATAACCCGCCACGAACGACATTCCTCCTTCTCCATCGCCGTTCTTGTAATCCAGTATCAAGCCCTGGCCTAAATAGAAGTTGTTTTCCCACCGTTTCTCTTGCGCACTTGCGCTGAGTACGGTTATCAAGAACAAGATGATGATATTAATCTTTCTCATTTGCTTATGATATAATGTTGAAACTTATATTTCTTTCAAAACAATAAATGCATCAACTACAGAAACCTTGCATGACTTCTATATAAAAAGTAGACAAGAGGTGAAAATGGCAGGAGACTGCGGGCCAAATGCCCTGTCTCTGCTGCCGGAAAATGTGCTGCCTCAATGGCAGCAGAAAATTGCACTTCGTGCAGAAAATACGCCTCGACCGTATCATTAAATATCTGAGGCCGGATGGATTTTTTGCGCATTTGCGCAATTTTTTGCAGGTATTAGACCTGCACATTTTCTTGCAGAAACAACCAGGCCATTGGGCCGAGGTTGTCTGCCATTTTCACCTACTTTTATATCCTATTTTTGTTTGCCGAATGGCAATGTGATCTTTGCATAGACCTTCATCACTGAGCACCCATCGAAGGAGGAGCAGCCTCAGCAGACGTGCCTCGCTGCACGTTTGGCTCGGGACCCATCACAACTTCAAGCACACCACCGAGGACGATGTCTTCGTGACGGATGTAGTTGAGGTCGTAGGGCTTGCCGTTGAGGGTGACGCTTTGGATATAGACGTTCTCGGGCGAAGCATTTAGGACCGTCATCTTGAAATCCTTGCCATTGGAACCATGGATTGTGAGTTGGTCAAAGCAAGGAGAACCCAACGCATAATACGGGATGCCGGGACAAACGGGATAGAAGCCCATCGCCGAAAATACATACCAAGCCGACATCTGACCTGCATCGTCATTGCCAGCCAGACCATCGGCAGCCAGACCATATTCGTCGTTCATGATTTGACGAACGCGCTGCTGCGTCTTCCAAGGTTGGCCCACATAATCGTAGAGATAGCTGATCTGATGACAGGGCTCATTTCCGTGCCAGTAGCGCCCACCTTCGAAGATAGTGTCGAGTTTGGCGGCAAAGGCTTCGGGTCCACCCATCAGTTCGGCAAGACCTGCGATGTCGTGAGGTACATACCACGTGTAGTGACAAGGCTTGCCTTCGCAGATGTACTTCTGGAAACTGAACGGATCGCCATTAACCCAAGTGCCGTCCTCGTTGCGGCCATCAACCCAACCCAAGGTGGGATTATACACATTCTTATAATAGGCAGCACGACGGACCAAATCGTCAGCCACGCTGTCGTGCCCCAATTCACGAGCGAAGAGTGAGAGCACATAGTCGTCATAGGCATACTCCATGGTACGACTGGTCTGCTCGCGCTTGTGGTAAGCCTCCAGCACCTCATCCTGCACGGGGATGTAGCCATACTTGAGATAACTCGTCAGGGCGCGTCGTCCCTTGCCCTGCTCGTAGTCGGCAAACGAGTCAGGCTGCTCGTAGGCATTCTTGCGAAGTGCCTCGTACGCCTTTTGCACGTCGAAGTTGCGAACGCCCTTGAAGTAGGCATCCACGGCCAAAGAAGCCACATGGTCGCCTATCATCTCGGAGGTGTAACTGTTCCAGCACGGGAAGATGGGGAGCCAGCCACCATCGTCATACTTGTCGAGCAGCGACTGCACCATCTGTCCAGCTTTCTCTGGCTCGATGATGCACATCAATGGATGCTGGGCACGATAGGTGTCCCACATCGAATAATCCTCGTAATAGGTACCGTCGGTGTGACGAATCTCCGAACCACCTGCATAACTGGGATAAGAGCCATCGCAGTCGTTGAATTCGCGAGGCAGGAACAAAGCGTGGTAGAGCGACGTATAGAAACTGGTCAGCAAAGCACGATCACTGCTCTTTGCCTCGATGCGGCTCAACGTCTGCTGCCACGTGTCGGTCAACGACTTCTGCAATGTGTCGAAATCCCAGGCGGGAATCTCCTTGGCAAGATTGGCCTTGGCATGGGCAACGTCGGTGAACGAAGAAGCTGCCTTCACCAGCACCGTTTCTCCAGCCTCCACATGGAACTTCACATAGGCACCCACTTCGTGCACTTCGGGTTCGGGCACGAACTTGCGCTCATAGACGCGGCCTTCGTTGGGCGTGTCGATACGGGTCGTCCCCTCCAACTTGCCGTTACAGTTATAGACACCACCCTCCAGAATCTCCTTGTTCACCTTGACGACGAAATGTCCGTCGAATCCGGCATATTCGCCCCAACCCTGGTAGATGCGATGCACGGGATTCGAGCCCGTCATCTCTCCCGTCTCAGGGTCAAAAGCAACGCGGCCCAAGCCTTCGTCGCTATTGGGATTCATCACCAGATAGACATCGCCTGCCTCCTTGTAGGTGAAGCGGAAGATGGCCGAGCGCGATGCCGCAGTCATCTCTGCCTGAATGCCGTAGTCGGGCAGTTCGACACTGTAATAGGCGGGAGTGGAAACCTCCTTGTCGTGACTGAACTTCGAGCCACGTGCCAACGGATTGGTAATCAGTTCGCCGCCCAAAGGCATCAGGGTGAACGAGCCGTAGTCCTGCGTCATACCGCCCACAATCCAATGACTGTTGCGGAAACCTTGTATCTCTTCATCCTGGTAATAGTAGGGCGAAATCTCCTTCTGCTCGGTGTCTTCGGTCTGAGCCACCCAGAAGTTCATGCCATGGGGCACAAAGACCGACGGGATACATTGTCCCGGGTCGTGCGCCTGGTCGTAGCCTGCCATCGTTCCTTTCTTGCTCGTAGGGATGGGCTTTTGTTTGCGTTCCGTACCCCAAAGGCCGGCAGCATCCTCGCTGTAGTGTGCTCCCGTGCCTATCATGGTATCGACATACTGCATGTAATCCTTTGCCTCAGGTTGCTTGGTACAAGCCATCAAGGCTGTCATGCCCAATAGCAGAAGGGCTTGATTCTTCAAATTGCGTGTGTTCATATGCTATCTATTCTGTTACGTTATTTCTGAAAATTTGATTCTCCGGTTGGTTGACCCGCTCCATCTTTAACCCCTTCACATCGTCGAAGACGAAAGCTGGACGAAAATCCTTATCCGCCAACCTCACCAAAATGTCCTTGAAGGTAATATCCTTCACATGACGCACATAGAATGCCCAGGATGGCAGTTCGCCATACATCGAGAATTCGGGATACTGATTGGCTGCCTCATTCACTTCGGTGACACGATAGAGGCCCACGTAGGCCATTCCCTTGGTGGCTCGTCCGGGATAAAGGATATCGACATCTTCAATCGTGACATTCTCGATATACTGTCCCGGAAGACCTGCGATGCTGGAAGGCCATGGATTGTGGAAATAATTGACTTCGGGGCCACGCAAATCGTAAGCTTCGTCGGGACGACCGAAAGGCACTTCAGCCTTCAAGTGGCGGATGATGATATTCCGGCAGATGCCGCCCGTTCTCCCAGGTTCCTTTCCCTCGTAAGGATGACGCGCACCCAGGCAGATGAAGATGGGATTGCCTGTGTTCTTCGCTTCGATGTTTTCAACGAGGATATTTTCAAGCGCTCCTCCATCGACAGTCTCCAAGGCAATGGCCGAACGGAAGGTGTCATAGACCTTGATGTTCCGGATGGTCACATTCCGGAAGCCACCATACGAAGCCGTTCCGAATTTCACGGCAGATGCCGAAGAAGCTATCCGACAATCCTCAATCAGAATATCCTCGCAGCAACTCTCGGGATTATCGCTCTTGATGCAGATGCCATCGTCGGCTGCATTCACGTCACACTTTCGCACCACGACATGCTTGCAGTCGTTCATGTCGATACCATCATTATTCCAATAGCCACGATTCACGACCGTCACACTATCGACGACGACATTGGTGGAAGCATGGAGCGACAATCCCCAACCTGCACTGTTCTTCAAGGTGATGCCATGAATGTAGATGCTGTCACTTTCAGCCAGGAAGAAGAGCTTTGGACGAGTCGAAGGTCGCATTCGCCGATAATTGTAGTTCGGATCGACACGTTCACCGATATGGTGCAGACTGTCGATGGCCAAGGCAAGATCCAAACCTTGAGCATCCACCGTGCCACGACCGACAATACGGATGTGCTGCGCCGAATCGCTGACTATGAGACCCGAATGGACATCCTCATCGCCTCGACGACCTACGGCATCGCTGCCTCCATCATAATCGTACGGATTGGTACTACCAAGCAAAGTGGCTTCTGCATCAAGGTAGATTTCCACATTGCTTTTCAGCCGTAACAGTCCCGACAGCCACTTTCCGCTGCCGAAATAGACACGTCCTCCACCCTCATGGGCATGCACCTCGTCGATGCACTTCTGCAGGACTTCGGTATTCAGTGTCTGACCATCTCCTACTGCACCTGCTTCTGCCACATTGATGGTATAGACACTATCGGCAGGAGGACCGGACAAAACCGGTTCCTCTGTCGTTGGACGAATACACGACCCTAACAATAGGACGGAGAAAATTGCACTGTAGAAGAATTTCATGCCTCTACTATCTTGAATGATTTACAAAAAAGCTCCCTTGAACTTAAAAAGACAGGGAGCAATATGAGTTGATAAACGAAGAGAACGAAGACAAGGACGAGTGCAGTTTTACAAATCAATATTGCAAGCAGCAATGTCCATTTCTCCATCGGCATCGAGGGCTGCATTCCAAGTTTCGGCAGCCGACTTGCCACCTTCGATGAGACTCTCCTTCTCGGAAATATCGAAGTGAGCAGCCAACCAGTTGTATTCGAAAGTGTGGAGCTGCGGCTTCAAGTCCTCAAAACTCTTGCCCTCACGCAAAGTATCGAGCATCTCCTTGCGAGGAACGAGCATTCCTCCGTAGTCAATCCATTCGCCGGCACCCTCCTCGCCTGGCTCCTGATCGATGATGCCGAGAGCCTCGAACTGCTGCAACTGCTGACCGATGTACAAGTCGACAGCCTGCTGATAGCGATCCAAGCCACGCTTGATGTGACGAGGATTGATGGCGCAGCCCTGGAAATCGGTTTCTCCAGTGTTCTTGAGTTTCTTGAGAATCTTCATGCCACGAAGGATATATCCGATGCTATAGGGGTTAAAAAGCGTGAAGTTAAGCAGGTCGCGACGAGCACCCGGAATGTTGGAACGCTTGTCGCGTTTAGGCCACTTGTTGGCGTCACGACGTGTACCTACACTGCCGAGATTCTGACCAGGCACGACGATGGTCTTGCCATTTCCATCCTCGGTGATGAGCGAGAAGGGAAGATCGCGGAAATCCTCGTGTCCCGTATGATGACCGATGACGGTACTGAACACACCCACCTGCATGGGCCAATAAACGTAGCTAGAACTGCCCAGTTTGCAGCCACGCTGCAACTGACCGTACTTGTTGGGTCCGGTCTTATAGGAGTGGTTGCTCTGATTGCTGACCGAACCGGCGTTGAAGAACGACGTGATGCAACCAATCATCAGGGTGGCCTTGTGGTGGCTCACACTATATGGACCTGCGAAATAGGCGCAGGCCTCACCGTTCTCGAAGAAGCAGTTGGCAAAGAACAACGAGTTGGCCGACGAATAGAGACGACCGATGTGACAGCCCTGTCCCACAAAACTGTTGTCCATCTGCACGGCATCCTCCACCTTGCTATCCGAGAGGATGATGACATGCTCGAGGATCACGCCATCGCCAATGAAGCTGGGAGCATCGGGAAGGCTGACGACACTGACATCGACCAAGCGCACTGCACCCTCCACCTTCGTATTGGGACCAAGATGGACATCCTTGATTTCACGTACATCGCTCACGAAGCAACCATCTTCGATAATGGTGCCATCACAACGAATGCTCTCAGCATAGTTGCGTGCTTTCTGATGGAGCATAGCCACAAGTTCGGGTTCCTTGCGGGCCTCAATCACCTCAAAGGCTGCCTCCATCGAGGTCAAGCCATCGTAGAGAACCACTTCAAGGCCACCATCTTCCTTCAGCACGCTGACCTCGATGCCATTGCCAAACGTGGTATTGCCGCTTGTGCCTAAATTGCGTATATTGTCGAGGGTCACATTTGACCCCAAGTAAACCTTTCCTGTAAAACGGACATTGCTGACCTGCGAGAGAACGAACGGATCGGCGACCTGAATGTCGGCCCAATCCTTTGCAGAACATCCCTGGTCCTGCAAGGCCTTGATTTCAGATGAAGTTAGAGAACGGTAGTTCATACAAGATATTTTTGATTGATAATAAAAAACTAAATCAGAAGATCGAAAAAGCACAACTAACGCAACAACAGGGGTGCAAGACTGTACCTTCAACTGATTCCTTTATTATTAAAGAACGCGCAAAGATAGAGATTCAAACAAAATTTGCCAAATTTTTGTGAAAATTTCTGCAATTTTGCCTCAAATCTTATTCAATTTATACTCAATTTGCATTTTCGTCTTCATATTTTTGTGCATTTTTTTGGTCTTTTCGCCAAAAGACAATACCTTTGCACCAATCATACAAAACGAACTATATGACAAGAGTTATCACCGAAGAATACCTGAGTCAACTGCTTCACCAACGCGAGCCTTTCAGCCACAAGAACGATTTCGGCAATGCCCTGCTCGTTGCCGGCAGTCGCGGCATGATGGGCGCTTCGCTGCTTGCTGCCAGGGCTTGTATGCGCAGTGGCGTAGGGTTACTTACCGTGCGCGTGCCCCGTTGCGGATATGAAATCATGCAGTTGGGCTTGCCAGAAGCGAAGTGCGAGACCGACAACCGCACCGACTACCACACCCACATCGAGTGGCACAGCGGCATCGATGCCGTAGCCATAGGCCCCGGTTTGGGACTGCATGAAGAGACGCAGGATGCACTTATCGAACTGCTGAATCGCGGATTGTCATCGCCAGGAATGCCTGATCCTGCCCTCATCCTCGATGCTGATGCGCTCAACATCCTTTCCCTGCATCCTCACCTTTTGGACAAATTGCCCAAGGACACCATCCTTACGCCTCATCCTGGCGAAGCCAAACGCCTGCTGAATGCCACTGGATGCGGCAACTGCCTGGTTATGGCCATGAAATATGGTGTAGTGGTTATCCTCAAGGACCACTACACCAACATCCATCTGCCCGATGGCAACATTTTTCGCAATGAGAACTTCGGCAATGCCGGAATGGCTGTCGGAGGTTCGGGAGACACATTGACAGGCATTCTGCTAGGACTGCGCGCACAAGGCTACACTGCACAAGATGCCTCTATCCTGGGTGTATCGCTGCACGCCATGGCCGCCGACCTGGCCATCGAGAGGGGCAACGAAAGCGAGGAATCGCTCCTCCCCTCCGACATCACGAAGTGGCTGGGAATAGCGTTTAAGGAATTGTAAAGACCCTCTAAATCCCCCTGCATAGGGGGACTTTTTTGTTCGGCGCCGGGTCTTCCCCCTAAGCAGGGGGACAAGAGGGGGTCTGGTCTATCTTCTTGTCTAGTCTTCTCAACTCGCGCACCAAGAAGATTGCAGCCAGCATAAACGAGATGGCATCGCTGATGGGGAACGACCACCAAACGCCATAGACACCCATAATACGAGGAAGGACGAGCAACATAGGCAGCAGGAACAACAGTTGACGCGAAGTGCTCAGCAGGATGGCAATGCCCGCCCTTTGGCTCGACTGGAAGAACGACATGGTCATCATCTGCGGGCCCACCAACGGGAAGACGCACATGATAATTCGCAGGGCAGGAATACACTTGGCCACCATATCGGCATCGGTGGTGAAAAGCGAAGCCATCTGACCGGGGAACAGGAAGACAAGCAAATAACCTACGGTCATCACCGTCGTGGCACAAGCCAAGGCAAACTTCATAACACCCCGCACACGTCCATAAAGACGGGCTCCAATATTGAAGCCCACAATCGGTTGCAGGCCCTGGCCAAAGCCCATCACCATCATGACGATGAGCATCGCCACACGATTCACGATACCATAAACACCCACATACATATCACCATCGGCACCGCCATAGGATATCAGTGAACGGTTGATGATGATGACAATCAGACAATTGCAAAGATTGACACAGAAGGGAGAAAGGCCAATTGCAAGTATCTCACGGATGATATCGACACGCACCTTCAGACCGATACGTGCGAAATGCACGAAGTTGGTCTTGTCGAGGAAGAAACGGAACTCAAAGATCCAGGCACATACCTGTCCCAATACCGTAGCCAAAGCTGCTCCGCGCATACCCCAACCGAAACCGAAGATGAACAGGGCATCGAGGATGATGTTCACCACCACGGCAATAAGTTGGGCTGCCATCGCCTTACGGGGATTACCCGTGGCTCGCAACTGGTCGTTCATACCGAGGAAGGTGTGGGTGATGATGTTGCCGGCCAGGATAATCTGCATATAGTCGTGCGCATAGGGCAAGGTGGCATCACTGGCGCCAAAGAGCCTGAGGATTGGGTCGAGGAACAACAGGCCAAGCACCGTTATTATCAAACCGATAGTGATGTCGAGGCGTAGCATGTTGCCGAAGATCATCAACGCACGCTGCTGATTGCCCTCTCCCATCTTCACCGAAGTCTGTGCCGCCGAACCCACGCCCAACATAGCACCAAAAGCAGCCGAGATGTTCATCAGCGGGAACGTGATGGCAAGACCTGCAATGGCAAGAGGACCCGCTCCGCGACCGATGAAGATGGAGTCGCAGAGGTGATAAATCGAACTTGCCGACATGGCAATGATGCTGGGTGTAGCAAACTGTATCAGCAGTCTGCCAACAGGGTTGGTCGCCAGTTGCCGCTGTCTTTCGTCCTTATATTCGATCATAAATTTCTTGTTTCTGAAGTTTACAAATATCAATTCATCCACAATGATGGTGCAAATATAAGTTTTTTTATGCAATTTTCGTTTATTTTCGCTATAAAAATCAAAATTTTTCCTTTTTTTGCTTTTTTTTCACCGAAAATTTGGTTTTGACTTTCCAATTCCTTATCTTTGCAGCGGATAAAAGTATACGATTACTTCATCCAGCACATTGAAAAGCGAGATACTTAAGCACCCAATTCTTAACCTATAAAAAACACTCTAACATGTTCAACAACCAGCGCATTTGTATGCCTTTTGTTCGAATTCTTGCCATTCTGTTCACGATAATGTGGAGCGGAAGCATGCTGTTTGGACAAACCCGAACTGTGACCGGCCAAGTGATTGACCAGGCCACCGGTGAACCTGTCATTGGTGCCAACGTCCTCGTCAAAGGCACAACAACAGGCACCATCACCGACCTCGACGGCAACTTCTCGATCTCAGGTGTGACCGACAAGTCGGTGCTCCACGTCAGTTTCGTCGGATACACGGCAGAGGACGTTCCTGTCAAGGGCAATACCAAACTGAATATCGTCATACGCGAAGACAACGACCTGCTTGAGGAAGTGGTTGTGGTCGGTTATGGTGTGCAGAAGAAACGCGACCTCACCGGTGCCATTTCGAGTGTCAAGGCCGACGAAATCAAGGTGGCTCCTGTGATGAACGCCATGGAAGGCCTACAGGGCAAGATAGCAGGTCTCGACATCACCCGCGAGTCTGGCCAGGCAGGACAGTCGCCCACCCTTCTGCTGCGTGGTAACCGTTCGCTCGACGGATCGAATGCGCCCCTCTTCGTCATCGACGGCGTGAGCGGCGGATCCATCGCCAACCTCAACCCCAACGACATCGAGAGCATCGAGGTGCTCAAGGATGCCTCCTCCACCGCCATCTACGGATCGGCAGGTGCCAATGGTGTCATCATCGTCACCACCAAGCAGGGCACCAAGGGCAAGGTGAGTGTCGATTTCAATGCCTATATGGGTCTCAACTGTCTGCCAGCCTATCCCGAGACCTATACGGGCGAGGATTGGATCAACTACATGGCCACCGGCTACGACGTCTATTACGGAAAGTCGGTTTGGAACGAATACCCCAATCGTGACGACGCTATTGCACGCCTCTTCGACGAGTATCGTATCTCTCAGCAGGGCTTGGATTGCTACAGGCAGGGCAAGTTCATCAACTGGAAGGATGAAGTCCTCAAGACGGGTGTGCAGCAGAACTATTCCCTCTCGGTGCGCGGCGGCAACGACAAGACGCAGTCGTACGCCAGCTTCGGCTGGCAGAACGAGGAGGGCATGTACCGCAACGACAACTTCAAGCAGCTCACCTTCCGCGCCGGCACCACCTTCGAGGCCAACCGCTATATCACCATCGGCTTCCAGTCGTCGCTCTCCTACTCCGACCGCAACAGGCGCAACTCCCGTCTGTCGAAGATCCTGAACGAGATGCCGATTGGCGAGGTCTATGAGGCTGATGGCTCGCTCAAGCAGTATCCTACCGGTTCGAGCGATGATTACACCAACATCATGGCCGACGATATCCCCGGACAGTTCGTCAACACTTCCCGAGCCACCCGCATCAACATCGCTCCTTTCGTCGAAATCCGCCCATTGAAGGGTCTCTCGTTCAAGTCGCTCTTCAATACAAGTGTCTCCACTTCGCGTGCCGGCAACTTTGACGGTCTCAATACCTACTACAAACTCACCGGTTCGAGTGCCGACAAGGGAACTCGTACGGCAAGCATCTCACATAATGACGGCTGGGGACTGCAGTGGCAGAACATCCTCAACTACAACTTCAAGATTGGAAAGGCCCACGACATCACGGCCACCGGCATCATCGAATACAGCCGTTCGCACAGCGAATATGCCTATGCCTACAACCGTGGCTTCGACTACGACAGCTATACGTTCTACAGCCTCAGCAGCGGACTTCAGCCTTCGGTCGATTCGAACTACTCACTGAAGAAGATGCTCTCTTATGCAGCTCGTATCAACTATAGCCTACTGGGCCGCTATCTCTTTAGTGCAACTATGCGCTGGGACGGTGCCTCGCAGCTCTACAACCAGTGGGACTCATTCCCCTCTGCTTCCATCGGCTGGCGCATCAGCGACGAACCATGGATGGAATCTACAGCCGGCTGGCTCGACAATCTGAAGCTTCGTGCAGGCTACGGTGTGACAGGAAACTCCAACATCGACCCATATTCATCGAAGACTTTGGTCGAGTCATCGTCAAACTACCTCAACCTCGGTGGCGGCCAGGTGCAGAGCTATATCCTCACACAAGCCGTGGCCAACTATGACCTCGGCTGGGAGAAGTCCTACAACTTTAACATCGGTCTTGACTTCTCAATCTTCAAGGGACGTCTCGATGCCAGCATCGACTACTATAGCACCGACACCAAGGACGTGCTCTACAAGCGACAGTTGCCTACGGCCTACGGTCTTTACAATGCCAAGAATCCCTACACGATGATGTCGAACGTAGCCCGAATAAAGAACGACGGTATCGAAATCTCGCTCAATTCGCGCAACATCGTCACCCGCGACTTTACTTGGACATCAACCGTTACCTTTGCGAAGAACAACGAACGCCTCAAGAGCATTGACCTTGGAAACAATACCACCGTCGATGAACTCATCTCGCTCGGCCTCTTCATTGACAATCCCGTCAATACCTATTATAATTATAAGAAGAACGGCATCTGGCAACTGGGACAGGAGGACCAGGCTGCTTGCTTCGGCCTCGTGCCTGGCCAGGTCCATCTGGCCGATGGTTCCGGTCTCAAGTGGGATCCGTCTTATCATTACACCGGCTACACACGCGACCGCATCACCAACGAATACTCTCCTGTAGAGCGACATGGTGCCTACTATACCGAAGATGCCAATGGCAACCGCACCTACTATCGCCAAGGTACTCCCGAGACCGCTGCTGACGGAAGCGTCACCATCGTCGATGAAAACATCTATACGCTCGGTGCCAACGACAAGATGATACTCGGCCACAAGACTCCAGACTTCACCATCGGCTGGACCAACAACTTCACCTACCGTGGCTTCGACCTTTCGGTAATGACTGTCATGCGTTGGGGACAGATGGTCAACGGCGACCTCCTCGGTTATGTCGGAGAGAAGAACCTGCCCGCTGATTTCGACTACTGGACACCCAGCAACCCCACCAATGCCTTCCCTTTGGCCAAGCTCAGCGTCAGCAACGAGGCTAAGGCTGCCCTCCTCTATGTCGATGGCTCGTTCATCAAGATCAAGAACATCACCCTAGGCTATTCCGTGCCCGTCAAACTCCTGCGTAAGGCACACATGAGCCAGCTCCGCATCTACGGCACCGTCCAGAATCCGTTCATCTTCTGCAAGGACGAAATGCTGAAGGGTCTTGACCCCGAGAACACGTCCTCCGACTTCCCGCTCTACAAGACCTTCGTCTTTGGTATCAACGCTTCGTTCTAAACCGGCTAAATCGAACTAATTCGTCAGACAATCATGAAAAAGATAACATATATTGCTTTTGCAGCCCTGCTCGCCTCAATGTCTGCCTGTGACATCGACGAGGAATACAAGTCTCAGCTCGACCAAAACGTTGTCTATACTACCGTAGCCGGTTTCGACGGACTGATCAATGCCTGCTACGAGAACATGTACTACATGTACGGCAAGGAGGATGGCATCCCGATGATGGAGATGGGCGACCTCTGGCAGAACGGTAGCGCCACCAGCGGAAACTGGAAGGAGTGTGTCAACAACCTCGAATGGAACACCGAAACCGGTGTCAATCGTGTCATCTGGAATGCGCTTTACGCCACCATCGCATATTGCAACACCGCCATCTACTACCAGAACGAATGTCCAGCCTACGACCCGACAGCAATGAAGGCCAAGGTGGCCGAAGCATACTTCATGCGCGGATTCTCCTACTTCCACGTCGTTGAGCAATGGGGCGGTGTAACCCTTACCACTACATCAATGGCCGAAGCGGGAGCACGCGAACACGCCTATCGCTCTACCGAAGAGGAGATCTACGACCAAGTAATGTCGGACCTTATGATGGCTTATCAGAACCTTCCTGAGACACAAGGACAGGAGCGTGGACGTGCTACCAAGTACGCTGCCGCAGCAATGCTCTGCAAAGCGTGGATCCAGCGTTCACGTCTGGAGCGCGACTTTGCCGAAAATCCCGATGGACATACCAAATGGGCAAGTGTCATTACCAATGAAGGCAGTGTAAAATATACGGCTGCACAGTGTGCCGACTCTGCATTCAAATATGCACAGATTGTCATCAACAGCGGCAAGTATCAGCTTTATCCTTCCGACGAGACCTCTTCGGGCAGCACCAAGGAGTGGCTCGGTGAAAACAACAAGAACAACAGCGAATTCATCTTCCTCGAAGCCATCGATCACGAGAACGGCTACAACCCCGAAGGCTGGAACCGTGGACGTACACGTCAGTACTACATGATGAACATTGGCTCCATGGCCGCCAACTTCGGCGTGCAGAGTGATGGCATCCGATATGGCCGTGCCAACACCACCCGTGTCCGCCCCACGCTCTATCTGCTACACGATTGTTTCGACCCCAAACCCAGCGAAACCGACGTAGCCAGCACCGTCTATTGCGATGACAAGACACGCGAATGGACTGCCGACACCCGCTTCGACGACAGCTTCTACTACAAGTACTTCATCTCCTCTGGTTCTTTCCCCGTACCATTCTCCATCCTCAAGGCTTGCGGCAAGGACACCACCTACTTCTGGGATGCTTATCAGACAACGGGCTACGAGTCGCGCTACACCATCACGGGCAACATCGCCTCACCCGAACAACTCAAGGCCAATTACGCTGGCTACAACTATTACGCCGACAATGGCTCAATGGCAAGCACCGAGGTCATCGAACTAGAGAATCGTCCCGCTGCCCTTGGATGCTACACGCCTAACTTCGCCGTCGATTCGGTATGGTGTGCTCGCAAGAAATATCTTGTGGCAGGTTTGCCCAACATCAATGGCTCAATCAACACTGGCATCTTCGCCTACCTGCAGGAGAATGGTGCCGTTGCCGAAGAAGCCAACTATCGTTCGCTCGCGCCTTCGCTTAAGAAGCTTTCACCTCTGAAGTACATCATGACCAATCAGCAGTCGCTGAACGACTTCCCCATCATTCGTCTCACCGACATTTACCTGCTTGCTGCCGAGGCTTCCATCCTCTCCGGCAATCACAAGGGTGAAGGTCTTGAATATCTCAAGACGGTGCGTCGTCATGCTGCCAAATCATCCAACGAGGCCAAGATCCTCGAAGGCGTTGAGCTTACCATCGATTACCTCGCCAAGGAGCGTGCCCGCGAACTCTGCGGCGAGAACTGGCGCTGGTACGATCTCAAGCGTATGGGCCTGCTCACTGCCGAATATCTCAATGGTCCTCGTCGCAACGTCTATGGTCAGCCCTATCAGACCAAATGGCGCGTGCGTCCTATCCCCCAGCAGATGCTCGACCAAATCGCCAACCCCGACGAATACGGCAACAACGGATACTAAGACTAAGACGGATGGGGCCTAATCTGCCCCATCCGTTCCCCTCGTCCCGCATATTGCTCCAGTGTTTCCGTCGCATCCATCGATGGCTACCAACACCACACTGTCCTCGCCCCCTCTATCCCTGTCGCAGCCAAGCTAGGCTGCCCCACTCTTTCCCCCGCCTATTTATCCATCAAATACTAACCATTAATAAAAAAACCTATGAAGAAATTCTTTACTCTTGCAGCTTCATTGCTCGTCTTCACTGCCTCTGCGCAGTACACAGTCAAGAATCTCGACAAGTCGCTCGTCTTCTACCTCACCAACGACACCGTCTCCACACAGATGGGCATCTATGAGGATCCTGACACCGGCGAAGAAGTCGAAGGTCTTGTTCCACGTCCATGGAATGGTGCTTCCTGCGTATCTGCATTCAACGCTTGCGGCATCGGCCTGCAGTCTGGCACCGATGATTTCGGACTCAACATCACCATCAAGGAACGTTACTCCGACCCCGAGAACGGCTTCACCATTCCGGCAGGTGTATATCGTGGCGTTACCCTCAACCGCGCTCGTCTCGACTTGAGTGGCCCACTCAACGATGGCAGCACCTTCAGGGCTTTCACCAATGTCAAGTCGATGGTTCTCTACTTCATCCCCGTTCCCACCACATGGGTTAGTGGCGGCATCTCTCTTCAGGACTTCCCCACCGGACGTATCGAGGCTCAGTATCTCAACGACAGTGATACGCTGGGCGAACTCTCCAACCTTGCCTACCGTGAGGCCCACATCACCATGACAGCCGATCCGCTTGAAAGCGATACGCGCGTCATCAAGGGTGTTGATCTCGTAGGTTTCGAGCGTGACGAAAACGACCCCACCAAGATCGCCGTCACCCAGCCTTTCAAGTGGACCGTCAATCTCCAGAACAAGAAAGACGCTTCGGAGTACGAGGCTCTCTTTGCCGATCCCGAGACCAAGCAGGGTGAATTCGTCAATTACGTTATCTCTTCCGAAGAGACTGAAGCCGAAATCGAGTATTACTTCGGACGTCTTGACGAATGCCGTGCCTACTACGACAACGACAAGATCCAGTCCACAGCCACCGGTTACAGCTGCTACGACCACAAGTGGTGCACCAAGACACCATGGACTGCCGAGACTCCAATCGCCCTCAAGGTAAAGTATCGCATGTACCTCGTTGGCGTTGCAGTAATGTCGGCTACCGATGGCGCTGGTGTTCAGTATATGAATGCTGCCGATGGTGCAAAGGCTACTTGGTCGGATGCTGCTGTTGCTTACGGCACCCATGGTGAAGAAGGCATCGAAACCATTGACAACGATGCACCCAAGAGCCACCGCATCTACAGCCTCAATGGCCAGCAGCTCAACGCTGCCAGCGGCATCTGCATCCAGGATGGCAAGATCATCTTCGTCAAGTAAGCCCCTTTATCCCCTTGTTTCGTGGCAGCCAAGCTTGGCTGCCCACCTCTTTCCTGAAACAAACCTCCCTTATAATTAACCTTTAAATTAAAACAAACTGCATGAAAAAGTTTATTCTACTTGCTGCGGCTTTGCTCATGAGCACCACAGCGTTTGCAGACTCCTACACTATCGTGTTCAACGATAATCCGACAGGTGAGGATGGAACCGCAGTCATCAAGCCAGATGTTACTGCTGACTCCATTGCTGCCGAAGGAGCTGAGTTCATTGCCGACGTTGCCATCGGCACTGCTTCTACCACGACACGTGCTTATTTCGGACGCACAGGCTACGGCCTCAAGTTCGGCAACTCGTCCAACCCCGGCAATCTCCTCATCCACCTCTCTGCCAAGGGTCAGGTGACTGCCACTTCCATCGTTGTTAAGGCTGCTCCCTGGTGGAACACCGATACTGAGAAGATCGATACTCCACACGCCACCCTCAATGGCTTCGCTTACGAAATCGATGCCTCCGAGACTGCCTTGAAGGAATACGAGATCAAATTTGATGAACCACAATTCATCGACACCCTCTTCTTCAGCGGCACCGAAAAGGGACGCAGCTATGTCAAGAGTGTCACCATTAACTACGAGGCAGCTTCGTTCGACGCTTCCGTTGCCCATGCTCCACGTTACACCGAGGGCAAGGCTTTCGAAGTAGTGCTTGGTCCCGACCTCGTACAGGGCGGCTTCCCAAAGACCGATGCTGAAGGCAATGTTAGCACCAAGAACGGCATCTCCGAGAAGTACGATTGGGTAGAATACATCAACCCAACATCTACCCTTGACAATGGCAAGGCTGAGGTTCAAACCTCCAACCGCTGGACCAACTTCGACCCCAACTATGAGGATTACAACTATGGAGAAGGCAGCAACTGGATCCAGGTTTATGGCAACAACGGCTCTGTCAACTCGCCCGTTCTTTCTGCTGCTTGGGGCAAGTATATGATCTTCATCGTAAAGGAGACCGCCAAGATGTCATTCCTCGGCGTTGGTTCGGCCAGTGGTTCGGCCGAAGACGGCAACTGCCTCCGTGTCGTTGCCCTATCTGAGGATGGCGACATCATCGAAGCCAACTCTACTCCTGGTGGCATCTACGGCAAGGGCACTGCTTCCGACACCGTAAACATCGCACTCGACCCCGAGAAAGTTTATCAGATCACTGTGAAGGGTGACGAGACAGCCAACAAGGACATTATGCTTGCAGGTATCCAGATCTTCGGTGCATCCGAGGCTCCTGGTATTGCTCCTAAGGCCCCCGAAGTTCCCAACTACGCATTCTGGGAGACCGTCAAAGGTCCTGATATGCTGACCACCAAGACAAAGACTGCCGACGATGGCACCGCTTCCGAGAAGGCTGCCATCGCTCTCGACTGGATCGAATATGTCAATCCAACATCGACTCTTGACGACGGCTCTGCTGAAGTTCAGACCTCCAACCGCTGGACTGACCTCAATCCTGAGACCGGCGAACGCGGCGAATGGATCCAGGTAACTGGCGCTGAAGGTTCGGTTATCTCTCCTGTAGTTTCTGCTCAGTGGGGCAAGTACCTGAAGTTCTTTGTAAAGGATACCAAGAAGTTCACTGTCTATGCTGTTGGTTCTGCTAGCGGCAGCGCTGAGGATGGCAACTACGTGCTTGTAACTGCCAAACCGTTCAACAGTACCAAAAATATCGTTGCACAGACCGAGCCTGGCACCATCTACGGCAAGGGCACTGCATCTGACTGCGTTACCGTTGAACTCGACCCAACCGAGAAGTACGAAATCTGGGTTGAAGGTGCTCCTGAGGTCAACAAGGACATCATGATCTCCGCTGTCACTCTCCAGGACGAGGCTACAGCCGACGCACAGGATGCAGGCAAGGGTACTCTCAACATCGCCATCGCAAATGCCAAGGAAGTAGAAGGCACCGGCTTCTACAGCGTTGATCTCGTTGAAGGCAAGACCTACACCCTGAATGGTGAGGCTCCTTTGGGCACAAAGCCTGTAGTCATCTTCGGTAACAAGGCTACCGTTGTAACCGATGCTACCGGACAGATCACTGCTCAGGTTGCTCTTGTCATCACCGATGCCAACTTCGATTGCGCAGCTTCAACAGTTGCTCCTATCGCCATGTCAGAAGAACCCGACGAGTCACTCTACACCTACAGCGAGACGACCGAGACTGCTGAAGACGGCACCGAGACTGTAGTTGGTACATTCAAGTACGAGGGTGCTAACCAGAAGGTTTACGAAGGCACTGCCATCAGTATCCTAAAGACCAACTTCGCCAACCTGCCCGTATCGCTCATCGACGGCGGCACCAAGCCCTGGGCTCTCCGCACGCTCAACATCTCCGAGTCCATCATTCAGAACAACAATGCCGAAGGCAAGGCCATCATCCGCTGGGACAATGGTGCCAACAGCATCAAGGACATCAATATCTACAACTCGACCTTCTACAACACCAATGAGACCACGAGCTACTACTTCCTCCGCTTCTCGAATGCTTCCAACGCTACTGGAAACAAGGTTTGGGGAACTGAAGATGCAGCCATGACCTGGAATATGACGAACAACACCTTCGTCAATAGCCCATCCAACCAGAACTTCGCCAACAACTACGTGAACAACAAGTGCGTCACCGCTGAGTGGACCAAGAACGTCTTCGTCGACACCTATCGCCTCCAGAAGGCTATTGGTGGCAGCTGCACTTATGTCACCGACAGCACCAACTGCATCTGGGGCGGTATCAACGAGGTGGATGGCACCGACGCCACCAAGTTCGCCGTGCTCGATTCGATGGACATCCAGACAGCAGAGCTTCCTGCACTCGACCTCACCAATCCTGAGGCCCTGAAGGAGTACTTCGCTCCATTCGAGAGCAGCTATGCAGCAAAAGTTCAGGCTGGCGATCCTCGCTGGGCTGTAGAGTATGTTGAACCAACTCCTCCGACGCCACCAGTAGGCATCGAGCAGATTGACGCCGAAACCATCGGCACCAACCGTGCTTACAACCTCAATGGTCAGCGCATCGAGAAGGCACAAGGCCTCATCATACGCAACGGCAGGGTTCAGTACATCAAGTAACATCCCTCCCTCTTTAATATTTACGAGCCGGCACAGTCCGGCTCGTTTTTTTAAGTCCCCTCGACTTTATCGCCATGTCCCCCGTCCGTGTCGCCATATTCCCCGTCCTTGTCGTCACGTCACTTCGTCTTTATCGCAGCCAAATCGCCCCGTTTCGTGTCATTGTCGCAGCCATCTTTGGCTGCCACCAAAAAAAATTCCCAAAAAATTTGCATCCTACCAAAATTATCCCTATCTTTGCACCGCCTAACAGCACTCACACCGCACACGAGAATAACAAACATTATAAACCATCACTAAATCAAACAAAATGAAGAAGTTCTTTACTCTTGCCGCTGCTTGCCTCTTCGGCGCTGCAGCATTTGCACAGGAAGGTGAAAACGAGTACATCGTTGTTGATACCGTCCTCACCTATGATTTCGTAACAGCAGGCGCTCCACTCCCTCTTGCCAACCTCAACTGCAGCTGGGCATTCTATTCCTATGAGAACGCCGAGAAGCTTGACAGCAGACGTCAAGACTACAAGGGTTATGAAGCTGATGCCAATTCGAAGGCTGTAGGTCTCCCCGATGAATGCCACGTTTGGGTACGCAACCCACGTCTCGTACAGAATCTCACCGCCAATGGTCTCTACTTCGGTCAGGCTCGCAACTTCGTCGTTGACGGTCTCGTTGTAGGCAGCAAGGTCGTTGTAGAATACTCCACCACTTCAGAAGTCGAAGGTGAGCAGGCTCTCCGTTATGACAACTCTGAAGGTTCCAAGACCCAGTGCTCTATCGATGGCACCGTGCTCGAAGGCGGCGTTTCTACCTATGCTTCTGGCGCAACCATCACTGTTGACACCACTGCCTACGACAATGGCAAGACTGGTCTCGATGGCTATGTTTCGTTCTTCGTTTTCAAGGAGACCTCTATTTCGAAGGTTACCATCACCAACCCCGATGAGACTACTTTCGTTTATGACCTCAAGAAGGCTGGTTCAACCCTCGAGTTCTCTAACCTCAACCGCAATCAGGGCAATTCCGGATATATCTATGTCTATGAGTCGGAAGAGAATCCCAACAAGAACCGCAACGACTTCAAGGGCTACACCGCTGATGAGAAGTCACAGCTCGTAGGTCTTCCCGACGAGTGTCATGTCTTTGGCCGTCAGGATCGCATCGTCCAGAACTGGAGCCAGAAGGGCATTCAGGTTAAGCGCGATACCCAGTGGGCTATCGATGGTCTTGACAACGACGACCAGGTACAAATCTTCTACAATGCCGAGGCTATCGAAGCTGCAGAGAAGCAGCAGATCAAGTATGCTACTGGCGCCGAAGCTGCTACCGTGGCTTACCTTGGCGAAAGCACCGAAGCTCTTCAGGGCAACACCACTGCCATTCCTTCTGGCGAAATCATCAACGTGAAGGAAGCTGCTGGCACCGATGGCGAGGGTAATGCTCTCGAAGGCAATGGCTACATCGTCTTCCAGGTTTACAATGGCATGTTCATCGAGAAGGTTGTCATCACCAAGATCACCGACAATACTCCACTCGTTGGCATCGAACAGATTGCTACCGAAAAGGCTGACACCCGCGCCTTCAACATCTACGGCCAGCGCACCAACAACGCACAGGGCCTCATCATCCGTGGTGGCAAGCTCCAGTACATCAAGTAAGCATTCTCCATCCCCTATTACATCACGAGCCGGCACAATCCGGCTCGTTTTTTTGTGTCACCTTCCTTGTCACCCTGTCCCTCGTTTTTGTGTCTATGTAGCAGTCATTTATGGCTGCAATAAATTATTTTCCTCAAAAATTTGCATCCTATCAAAATAATCCTTATCTTTGCGCCAAATAAACCACACAGGCAACTCATAATCAACACACATCCCTATGAAAAAGATTCTACTAACCTTGCTCGCACTTTGCACCATGCTGGGCATTACAACCCCACAGGCTCACGCCGAACGCCAACTCGCCTTTCCTGGCGCTGAGGGCTATGGACGCTTTGTCACCGGTGGTCGTGGAGGCGAAGTATGCTACGTCACCCGCAACGACGACTGCTCCGACAACAATCTCGTCGAAGGCACGCTCCGTTGGGCGCTCAACCACGAGAATGGCGGCCGTCCCCGCATCATCCTCTTCAACACTTCGGGCACCATCTACCTCCAGTCGAAGTTGCGTTTCCGCTTCCCCAACGTCTCTATCCTCGGACAATCGGCACCAGGTGGTGGCATCTGCCTCACCGGCTACAACATGTACATCAACAACGACAACATCATCATTCGTTATGTGCGTTTCCGTGCCGGCGACATCCCCAACAAGTCGATGACTGGCCTCGATATGGAGAACTGCGAGGGTGTCATCCTTGATCATTGCTCGATGACGTGGAGTATGGAGGAATGCCTCACCGCCTACGATAGCGACTCCACCACCGTACAATGGTGCATCATCGGCGAAGGTCTTTACAACTCCAAGAACTCCAAGGGCGCTCGTGCCTATGCCACCCAGTGGGGCGGAGAACACAGCACCATGCACCACACGCTCATCACCAATAGTCATTCGCGTGCACCTCGCTTCAACGGCGTGCGATCACCATCGAAGACAAAAGGCGAACATGACTATCAGGTAGATTCCGAGTTTGCCAACAACGTCGTCTTCAACTGGAGCGGTGCTGGCAACCAATATGGTGGCGAATATGACAAAAACACTGTCGAAGCAGCAGCCTGGACAAAGGATGACCCTGGTTACGACCGCGTCTATCTCATCAGCAACTACTATCGCCCAGGTCCTGCCACGCAGCGCAACACTTCGGGCAGTCGCTACTGGTGCGCTCCCTCCACACCTTACGGACAGTGGTACCTCAGCGGCAACAAGTTTGAAGTGAACAGTCGTTGGGCTCCCCAGAACAGCACCGTTTGGAGCGAAACCGAACTCAACAAGGTCAATGCCGACAACTACTATGGTGCACAAGCTGGTAGTGCCAGCCGAGGCATCAACCTCACGGGTTCCAACTTCACCACCTATACCCTCTCCGAAATACCCTATGCCTTGAGCGGACTCGAATATGAAAGTGCCGACGAGGCTTACCAGAAGGTAGTCAACCAGGCTGGTGCCTCTTTGCCAAGATACGATGAGGTCGATCAGCGCCTCCTCGACGAGGCAGCAGGACGCATCGACCCGCAATATGCTGGCGCTTCCATTCCCAACGAGAAAGGTATCATCGATGCTCCCGATGACATCCAGCTGTCCGAACACGACACCTACGTTGTCGATGGCGTTACCTATACCAATTTTCCCTTCCTCGGCATGCGAGAAGGCGATCGCTACATCGTCGATGCCGACTGCGATGGTATGCCTAATGCTTATGAAGACGAGATGGGCTTCGACAAGAACGACCCCGCTGATGGTGCAGCCCTCGCAGCCAATGGTTACACCAACGTAGAGAACTACCTCAACGGCATTGCTGACGGCACACTGCAAAAGTCGCGCTACGAAACCTCCGATTATCCCATCACACCAGGGCACGACATGGCCGATGAGGTTACCTACTCCTTCACCACAGGCAGCGCTGATGGCGAAGCGCCCCAAGGCGGAACCTTGCCCTTTGCCTCGCAGTACACCATCCCTCAGAACACGTCTCTCTACCTCGATGGGTACACGCTAATCGGTTGGACCTGCCAGGGCAAAATCTACAACATCGGGGATGTTGTCACTCTCGTCGAAAATATGACGTTCACGCCAGTCTTCCAGAAGAATAACATCTCGATTGACGACCGCCGTCACGACACCCGCTGGACTTGGGATTTCACTCTGCCTGTTGCCCCCGTGCTCAATGCCGAGGACGAAGGCATCTATGTCAATCAGAACGAAGTCGAAGGCATCAGCATCGACACCTATGTAGAATATTCCGGACTTCACATCACCCTGCCCTTTCGTTCAGGGGCAAAAACCTTTGTTAACGACACCGAGGTCGAAAACAACGTGAGCCCCGACTCCACCCTCGCCTTCATTACTGTGCCCGCCGATGTTGCACTTCGCTCCATCGCTGTCCTATTCCCCTACGAAGAACCAACCCATGCCCAATCGGGTAGCGTCACAATCAAATGGCCTTGGAACACGGGAGCCTACGTGGCAGCCGGCAACTTCAGCGACGAAGACTCTGCCCTCGCTTTCGCCTCAGCCACAGCCTCCTACAACGAGGATTACCTCAGTTATATGTCCAAGACCGACAAGGTGATCAAAGCAAGTTGGGTAGCCTTCCAGCCCGCTGAACAGATCTCTGCTCCCGATCCAAACTATGTGGTTGAATTCCGCGTCGTCCCCGCTTCCGGTGTCAGCTTCACCCCTACGACAATTAGCCTCAATGCCATGCGCTTCGGCACCGATGGCGGCAAACTCGACATCTATGCCGTCTATGGTGACGAGGAAGTGCTCCTCGACGAAGGACTCGTCCCCGAACGCGACAACACTGCCGTAACCTCCATCTCCCACGATTTGAGCCTTTTGAACCTTTCAGAACCCATCATAACCTCTCTTAACAACCCTGAAGGGGGTCTTCCCTTTGCCCTCCGCATCTACATCTACAGCCTCGGCAACTCCAAGCAAGTGGGCTTCAATCAAGTCACGATCAGTGGCGATTGGAGCGGAAGTTCCTCCGCCGAACAATATAGTGTAGGAGCCGAAGCCCTTCCCGCCGAAGGTGGCACAGTGACCCTCAATCCGGCAGGTGGCGTTTATCGCGAAGGAACTGTCGTCACGCTCACAGCCAAAGCAAACGCTGGCTACAACTTCGTGGGCTGGACCGATGAAGACGAAATTCTCGTCAGCAAGGATCCTTCCTTCGAATACACCGTAACCTCCGATGCCTATTTCTTTGCCAATTTCAAGGCATACAGCGCTTATGATGAAATCTTCGATAATTGTGCACCTTACGATGCCGCTGTCCACTCCATCGACGAACTTCTCGTCGCCCTCGATGCAGCAGCCAAGCGTCCGAACCTCGACGAGCGATATCGTATCTTCCTCTTCGATGGCACCTACGACTTCGGCACCAAAGCACTCACCAAAGTTGTGAAGAACACCTCTCTCATCGGCGAAAGTATGGAGGGTGTGCTCCTCATGAACAATCCTGGCATGGTAACTAAGTATCAGGACGAGACGCCCGTGCTCTTCATCGACCAGAACCAGAACGGCGTCTATATGCAGGATCTGACCATTCGTCAAGCACGTGACTGGGACTCCGGCAAGTCCAAAGGCCAGGCATTGGCCCTTCGCCAACGTGCCAAACAGGCCATCTACAAGAATGTGCGTCTGCAAGGCGTGCAGGATACCTATTATCTCAACAAGGCCGATGCCACAGCTTACTTCGAGGACTGCGACATCGCCGGCGAGGTAGATTTCATCTATGGCGATGGCACGATGTTCTTCGAGCATTGCACCTTGCGTCCCATCAGTTCGGGAGCTGTCATCACTGCACCCAATACGCAGACTGGCTACAAGGGCATCGTCTTCAACAAATGTACCATCGAAGGTGCCGAAGGCTATCGTCTGGGACGTCCCTGGGGTGACTCTCCATCCAGCACCTACCTTCACACCACGATGCGCTCCTTGCCCAATGCCGTAGGTTGGGGCTCGATGTCATCTGGCCTCGTCGTTCGTTTCCATGAGTTCGACTCGCGCGATGCCGATGGCAATCCGCTCGACCTCAGTTCACGCTCCATCAGTGCATGCAATGCCGCTGCCAACTCCGACCCATGCGTCATCACCGAGGAGCAGGCTGCCGAATATACGCTCGACAAGGTATTCCCCAATTGGAATCCTCAAGACTACACCCAGCAACTCAACGTCGAAGTAGTGCTCACCGACCGCACGCTCACCTGGGCTTGTCCAGAACCCGCCATCGGTTTCGTCGTTTGCAAAGACGGCCATCCCGTAGCCTTCACCACGGGTCTCTCCTACACGCTGCCTGAAGGTGACGCTGCCGGCACTTACTCTGTACGCGTAGCCAACGAGATGGGCGGCCTCGGCAATCCCTCCAATGCCGTCACTGGCATCCAAACGATTCATGCCGACACGCCTTCCTTTCGTTCCTCGGCCCTCTATAATCTCTTCGGCCAAAAAGTGACATCCAATTACCAGGGTATCGTAATCTGCAGCCAAGGGGTCATAATGAAATAACAAATCAATCCCATCCACACAAAAAGCATCCTGCCCAGCTTTCGCTCGACAGGATGTTTTTTTGTCCATATCAAAATCACAGATTCCAACGTTGTCGTCTTTCAAAGCAAAGAAATACATTTTTCCGCAACAACATTGTCTCCCGATTCCTTATCTCGTCAAAATCCCCTATCTTTGCACCAGATAAGAAATCAAGACAAAAGTAAAACGCTGTTAAAAAGGTGGCCGACCGTGAGGTTAGCCACCTTTTTGTATGTAAATCCTTAGAGGAATGCGATGGTAAGACCTGCCATCACGATGCTGACCATCGACATCAGCTTGATGAGGATGTTGAGCGAAGGACCGGAAGTATCCTTGAACGGATCGCCTACGGTGTCACCCACGATGGTAGCCTTGTGGCATGCAGAACCCTTGCCGCCGAAGTTGCCTTCCTCGACATACTTCTTGGCATTGTCCCATGCACCACCTGCATTCGACATGAACACTGCAAGCGTGAAGCCCGACGAAAGACCTCCGACAAGCAGGCCAAGCACACCAGCCACACCGAGGAACAGACCTACGAGGATGGGGATGATGATGGCGAGCAGGGCGGGAACGATCATCTCGTGCTGTGCTGCCAGGGTCGAAATCTCGACGCAACGACCATAGTCGGGTGTGCCCTTGCCTTCGAGGATGCCCTTGATCTCACGGAACTGGCGACGAACCTCCTCGACCATCTTGCCGGCTGCACGTCCTACAGCGCCCATGGTAAGACCACAGAACAGGAACGCTGCCATGGCACCGATGAAGATGCCGACGAGCACCTTCGGGTTCATCAGGTTCACCTGGAAGTAGTTCATGAAGTCGGGGATATTGGCCTTGCCTGCCTCGATGGTGTTGCCGGCAACGTCGGTCATGGTCTTGCCCACACGGTCCATGGCAATCTTCACCTCCTCGATATACGAAGCCAGAAGTGCAAGTGCAGTAAGAGCTGCCGAACCGATGGCGAAGCCCTTGCCCGTAGCAGCTGTAGTGTTGCCCAGTGCGTCGAGAGCATCGGTGCGATGACGTACCTCCTCACCCAGTTCGCTCATCTCGGCATTACCACCGGCATTGTCGGCAATAGGACCGTAAGCGTCAGTTGCAAGGGTGATGCCAAGCGTCGAAAGCATACCGACAGCTGCGATGCCGATGCCGTAGAGGCCCAGCTGGATGCTGCCTGCACTCATGCTGAAGTCAAAGCCATTGGCGCAAAGGTAACTAAGGCAGATGGCAATCGAGATGGTGAGCATGGGGATACAGGTCGAAATCATACCCGTGCCGATACCCTTGATGATCACCGTGGCCGAACCGGTCTTCGAAGCTGCCGAAATCTCCTTCGTTGGTGTATAGGACTGCGAGGTGTAGTACTCGGTAGCCTGTCCGATGATGACACCGGCTGCCAAACCACTGATTACAGAAAGACTGAGTTGCCACCAGTTTTCGAAGCCCAAAGCCCAAAGTATGCCGAAGGTGCAGACGGCGATGAGGATAGCTGCGGTGTTGGTACCAACTCCAAGCGAATGGAGCAGGTCCTTCATTGTGGCACCTTCCTTGGTGCGAACAAGGAACACGCCAAGAAGGCTGAGGAATACGCCCACAGCAGCAATCAGCATAGGAGCGATGACGGCACGGAGCTGCATATCGCCTGCCGAATAGGCATAAGCCGTAGCGCCCAGAGCTGCGGTACTGAGAATCGAGCCGCAATAGCTTTCGTAAAGGTCAGCACCCATACCGGCTACGTCACCTACGTTGTCGCCCACATTGTCGGCGATGGTGGCGGGGTTGCGTGGATCATCTTCGGGAATGTCGGCTTCGACCTTACCCACGATGTCGGCGCCCACGTCGGCAGCCTTGGTGTAGATGCCACCACCTACACGGGCAAACAGGGCCTGTGTCGAAGCACCCATGCCGAAGGTCAGCATCGTAGTGGTGATGGTGATGAGCGAAGTGGAGTCGCCATGATAGAAGTGGTTGAGCACGAGAAACCAGATGGCAATGTCGAGCAAGCCAAGACCCACCACGGTGAGACCCATCACGGCACCCGAACGGAAGGCAATCTTGAGGCCACTATCGAGACCCTTGCGTGCTGCATTGGCGGTACGGCCCGAAGCATAAGTAGCGGTCTTCATGCCGAAGAAACCTGCCAAACCGCTGAAGAAGCCACCAGTGAGGAAGGCGAACGGTACCCAAGGATTCTGGGCATTGAAGCCATAAGCCATGATGGCAAAGATGACAGCAAGGACGATGAATACGATGAGCACGACCTTGTACTGTTGCTTCAGATAAGCCATAGCGCCCTTGCGGACATACTCGGCAATCTCGCGCATACGAGGTGTACCCTCGTCAGCCTTCATCATACTGCTAAAGAATACCCACGCCATCACCAGTGCGACGATGGATGCGATGGGTACGATCCAAAAGACAACGGGAATGTTTTCCATAAGATTTTTGTTTAATATATAATAAGAGGAAATTATTATCTTGTTATCATAATTTCGGTATTCCGATATTCCGTAATACCGAAATTACGAAAAACCGAAATACCGAACCTCTCTTAATCCTTACTTGAAGAGTCCCTTCAGGATTTCCTGCGTAATCTTGCGGGTAGCAGTTGTTGTGGCGCTCTTGGCAGCTTTGCCGACGATGTCGCCAACTCCACCGCTGCTCTTCTTGCTCTTCGACGAAGAACTCTTCGAAGATGAGCTGGATTTCTTGGAAGAGCCACCGGTAATTGACTTGCCGATACTGTTGCCCACGCTGCGTGCCACACTAGCAGTCACCGCACCAATAAGTGTGCCGAAGATTGTGCGCGAAAGGCCCGACGACGACTTCTTCTCGGCAGCCTTACGCTCCTTCTCCTCTGCTTTGGCGGCACGTTCGGCCTCCTTGCGTTCCTTCTCGGCCTGCTTCTCGGCTTCGATGCGAGCTTTTTCGTCGGCCTTAGCCTGCTCCTCGGCAGCCTTCTGTTCGTCGGCAACCTTGCGAACCTCGCTCAGAACCTCATAGGCGCTCTCGCGGTCGAAGTAGTTCTTGTATTCCTTGATATAGTCGGGAGCTGCATTCATAATGTCAAGTCGCTGACCTGCGGTGATGGCACCAATCTGGCTGAGGGGGAAGAGGATGCGTGCACGCTCCACCATCGTCGGGGCTCCCTTGGCATCAAGGAACGACACAAGAGCCTCGCCCGTTCCCAATTCCATGATGACATCGGCGGTGTTGAACTCCGGATTTGAGCGGAAGGTCTCGGCGGCTGTGCGCACGGCCTTCTGGTCCTTGGGAGTATAGGCACGCAGGGCATGCTGGATGCGGTTGCCGAGCTGTCCAAGGATATCCTGCGGGATGTCGGTAGGCGACTGTGTGACAAAGTAGATGCCCACGCCCTTCGAACGTACCAGACGGATAACCTGCTCAATCTTATCGACAAGCGCCTTCGAAGTGTCTTCAAATAGCATGTGTGCCTCGTCGAAGAAGAACACCAGCTTGGGCAGTTCCTGGTCACCCACTTCAGGCAGGTTGGCATAAAGTTCGGTGATGAGCCAAAGCAGGAAGGTCGAATAGAGCTTCGGCTTGAGCATCAGCTTGTCGGCACAAAGCACGTTCATAATGCCGCGTCCGTTCTCCGTTTCGATGAGGTCCTGGATGTTGAACGCCGGTTCGCCAAAGAACTGCTCGGCGCCCTCCGATTCGAGCGTCATGATGGCACGCTGGATGGCACCGACGCTGGCTGTCGAAATCATACCGTACTCAGTGGTGAGCTTCGAGGCGTTCTTGCCACAGAAGTCAAGCATCAGGCGCAGGTCCTTGATGTCAATGAGCAGCAGGTTATTGTCGTCGGCTATGCGGAAGACGATGTTGAGCACGCCCGCCTGCGTGTCGTTGAGTCCGAGCAGTCGAGCAAGGAGCTGCGGACCCATGGCCGAAACGGTGGTGCGCATGGGATAGCCCTGTTCGCCAAAGACGTCCCAGAATCGCACGGGGCAGGGTTGGAACTGCGGATTCTCGATGCCGAACTCGGCGCAACGCTTCTGTATGAAGCTCGACATAGTACCGGTCTGGCTGATGCCGCTCAAGTCACCTTTCATATCGGCCATAAAGCACGGCACACCGGCCTGGCTGAATGTCTCTGCCAGCACCTGCAGCGAAACGGTCTTGCCCGTACCTGTGGCACCGGCGATAAGGCCATGGCGGTTACACATCTTCCCTACCAGGTGGATAGGGCCATTAGTCGAATGGGCTACGTAAAGTTGTTTGTCGGAAGTGTACATGGGAGTTATTTTGAGGTTATTTTATTCACGCCGCAAATATAAAAAGAATTTGAGAAAAAAGCAAATCTTCAGTGGAAAAAGAATGAAAATTGGCTGAAAAAAGAGCGAAAGCCCGAAGTAACGCGGGTTTTCGCTCCATTGAGATAAATAATCCGAATCAGATTGCCTGCTCAACCGGCACCACGAAGGCACGTAGTCCGAGTTGTGGGCGCTCCTTGTCAATCTTCCTCAAGCGTTCGAGAATCCTCTCCACGCGATCGTCTTCACACACTGCGAAGATGGCACTGTTCTGTCCTGGCCATGCATGACTGCCATAGTGGGGTATGCCGCCGTTGGTTCCTCGTCCCCATGTATCGGGAAACATCGTATATCCATGCTGCATACAGCTGGCAAGACCTGCTACCACCTCATCGCGATGTGCCTGGTCGAATGCTATAAATATTCCTTTCATAATAATAGTCTATTATGGTCTTGATAATAAGAACGTGATCACTTCTTGCGGAGAGTCTTGATCTTATGGCGTTTCTTGTTCCATTCAGCCTCGACACCAAGTTTGTTGGCCCAAAGCTTGCGCTCGGTCTTGATCTTGACGCCCTGGACGATGCAGTAGATCGAAGGAACAACCACAAGGGTCATCACCGTCGAAACGAGCAGACCACCAATAATCGAGACACCCATAGGTTGCCACATCTCCGAACCCTGGCCAGTACCGATTGCCATTGGCAACATACCAAGCAGGGTGGTCAACGTGGTCATAAGCACAGGACGCAGACGGCTGCGACCGGCATGTACCACGGCCGAGATGACGCTCTCGCCACGTTCGCGAAGCAGGTGGATGTAGTCGATGAGCACGATACCATTCTTCACGACGATACCTATCAGCATCACACCACCCAGCATCGACATGATGTTCAGGTCAATGCCCGTGATCCACAAGGCCAGCACGATACCGGTGAAGGTGAATGGGATAGAGACGAGCATAATGATGAACGGGTCGGACCACGATTCGAACTGTGCGGCCATCACGATGAACACGATCAGGAGGATAAGGATTCCAAGTACGGTGAGGTCCTTGAACGAATCCTGCTGGTCCTCGTACGAACCGCTCACCTGGATGTCGGTGTCGCCCGAGAGGTAACCCTCGTTGCGCAGCTGCTCGATGTATGCCTGGCCGGCCTTAACGACCGAACCAAGGTCCGAAACATCGGCATTCACTACGCACGACATGGTGTTGACGCGCTGGCGATCCTTGCGTTCGATGGTAGGCAGCGTCTCGCGCTCCACCACTTGTCCGACGTCACGAACACGTACTGCACCTGCAGCCGAAGGCATCCAGATGTTCTCGATGGTCTTCACGTCCTCGCGAACCTCAGGGGTGTAGCGCACGATGATGTCGTACTCCTCACCGTCCTCACGGAAGTAGGAGGCAGTGGTACCGTTGAAGGCTGAACGCAGGTACATACCAGCGGTCTGAGTGTTCAGTCCGTAGCGAGCGAGTTTCTTGCGGTCGAAGTCAACCTGCACCTCAGGCTGGCGGTCGGGACGCGAGATGTTGATCTGGCTTACGCCTGGCAATGATTCCATATAGGTCTTCATCAGGTTGGTCAGCGAGTCGGTGTAGGCAAGGTCGTAGCCGTAAATCTCAAAGTCGGCAGTGGTCTGTCCGCCCATACCTCGCTGTCCGCCCTCAGTCACCTGAATCTTGGCGAGCTCGGGGTACTTCTTGAGGTCCTGGCGCATCTGGTTGCCCACCTCGTACATCGAGATCTTCATACCACGCTGTGCTACCTTGTACATCGCGATGTTGAACGAGATGATGTGCGTACCATTCGACTGCATCGAGGCAAACGTGTTGTCGGTATCAGCCTGGCCTGTGGTGAAGTTGCAGGCCTTGAGCACCTTCTTGTCGGGGGTGCCCCAACGGCTCATCCATGTGTTGGCAAGCTCATTGGCAATCTCCTCGGCGCGTGCCTGGCGTGTACCGATAGGCAACTCGAGTTTCACCGAAATACGACCCGAGTCCTGCTGCGGGAAGAAGCCCGTACCGATCAGTCCGAAGACGGCAGGAAGCATCGACACCACGAAGAAGACTGCGATGGCAGCCACCATCGTCTTGCGGTGACGTACGGCCCAGTTGATTCGTTTTGCATACCAGTGGTCGAGCTTGTCGAGTAAGCCACGCACGATGAAGTGGTCATACCAACGGCTGAACCAGCTCTCGCGCTTCTTCAGGCGAAGCATCTGCGAGCACATCATTGGGGTGAAGGTCAGGGCCGAAGTGGTCGAAACGATCATGATGATACACATCATCCAGCCCAGCTCCTTGAAGAGCACACCCGTCATGCCCGACACCATAGTCAATGGGAAGAATACGCCAATCATAGTCAGGGTCGATGCGATAACCGAGATGGCCACCTCGTTCGTACCATGGATGGCTGCCTGCTTGGGCTCCGAACCGCGTTCGATGTGGTTGGTCACGTTCTCGAGCACCACAATGGCATCATCCACCACGTTGCCGATGGCTATTGAAAGACACGACAGCGAAATCATATTGATTGACGATCCCACCACAGCCAGATAGATGAACGAAGCCACCAGCGAAAGCGGGATGGTGAGCACGATCACGACTACTGCACGCCAGCGTCCAAGGAAGAGGAAGCACACCAGTGCCACGAAGAGCATAGCGTAGACGATGATCTCCTCCAGCGAACCGATGGTAGCGTAGATATTCTCCGAAGTGTTCACAATCACACCCAGCGTGACGTCCGAAGGCAATGTCTTCTGGATCTGCGGCAGCATGGCGAGCACCTTCTCCGAGATAGCCACCGAGTTGGCACCAGACTGCTTCTGCACGATGATCATAGCTCCCTGTTCGCCAGAATAGCCGCGTGGGTCGCTTTCGTTGGTGAAGAAGGTGGTTACCTTCTGGGCACGCTCCTGCAGGCCGTCTTTCACCTCAGCCACGTCGCGCAGATAGACGAGCTGGTCGCCCTTGTGGCCGACCACGAGGTCGAGCATCTCCTGCGGGTCGTCAAACTCGCCCTCCACACGCAGCGTGTAGGCATTGTTGCCCGTGTCGAACGAACCGCCCGGCACATTCACGTTCTCGGCGCTGATCACTCCAGCAATGCCGTTGATGGTCAGTCCGTAGGCCTCCAGCTTGTTGGGATCGCAATAGATGTAGATAGTACGCTCGGCAGCACCCGACACCGACACCGAACCTACACCGGCAATACGTGCCAGCGGGTTGGCTACCTGGTCGTCGAGAATCTTGTAGAGCGCAGGGGTACTCTCCTTAGCCTGGGCACTCAGCACCAGGATCGGGATCATGTCGGTCGAGAACTTGAAGATGATGGGCGTACCTGCTCCATCGGGTAGCGCCGAGCTCACCATATCGAGCTTATCGCGCACATCGTTGGTCAACGCGTCGATATCGTAGCCATACTCAAACTCCAGGGTGATCATTGCATAGTTCTCCTGCGATTGCGAGGTGATATGCTTCAGGTAGTTCACCGAGTTGAGCGTATTCTCAAGAGGTCGGGTGACGTTGTTCTCAATATCCTCAGCACTGGCGCCCGGATAGGTCTCCATCACCATGATCATATTGGTATCGATATCTGGCATCAGGTCGATAGGCAATTTGCTCAGGGAGAAGAGACCAAAGATCGCAATGGCGATGAACACCAGCGTGGTCATAATCGGTCTTCTGACCGCTCCTTCGTATAGTGTCATAACAATTAATTGTTAATTACAATTGTTAATTATTAATTGTTAATTGTTAATTCAAAACATGTATCTTTCTTCCGTCGGTGAGCAGCGTCTGTCCGAAGACGACCACTGTTGCACCCGGTTCCACACCCGAATTCACCACATACTCGGCGCCCTCGCGGCGACCCAGGTCGATGGTCTTGTGTGTCACGGTGCTGTCAGCATTCACCACATAGACGAAACGCTCACCCGAACCCGTCTGCTTGCAGATGGCCTGGTCGGGCACCATCACGCTGTTCGTGGTGCCGAAGTTCAGCGTCACGCGGGCAAACATGCCGGGGCGAACACGCTGGTTGGGGTTGTTGATGGTCACCTCCACGGGGAATGTGCGGGTGTTCGAATCCACGGTAGGATACACAATCGAAACCTTGCCCGAGAAAGTCTCTCCGGGATAGGCATCGAGCGAAATGTCGCTGATGGGCATACCCACCTTCACGTTGCGCACGAAGCTCTCGCTCACGTTCAGCATCAGCTTCACGGGGTTGATCTTCTGCACCACGAGCACAGGCTGCTGTCCATTGTAGAGGTCGCCGTTGTCATAGTTGCGGGCAGTCACCACGCCGTTGATGGGGCTCACCAGGCGTGCATTCTCTGCCAGGTTCTCGTAGGCGCGGCGCTGCTGGTCCACACGGGCCTTCTGAGCATCCCAGGCGCTCTTTGAGATGCCTCCCACCTTGTAGAGCTCATCGTAGCGGTTGAACTCCAGCTCGGCATTGTCAAGTTGGATCTTGGCCTGAGCCAGGCTGTTGTCGTCAAGCACCACGAGGGTCTGACCCTTCACCACGCGATTGCCCACCTCCACGTTGATGCGACGGATGCGCACGGGTGCCTGTGGGGCAATGTTATTCACCACGTCAGCCTCGACGGTTGCCGTGAATTCCTGAATCTGATCGACGTCGCGCGTCTGCACGGTCTGCACTTTCACGTTCACTGCTTCAAGCGCCTCATTTGTCCTGAAGGTAGTCTGTGTCTCTTTCTGCTTCACGCACGAGGTGGTGCCCAGCACCAGCACGGCAATCGAAGCCATCATTGCAATTTTCTTCATATTTCTATTATTACTTATTGTCTTTACCCAATAATAATTCTCTAATTCTTGATAAAAATCTTGAACCATGAACAGATCAGTCCATAACCACCTTGCCTAGCGTCTTTTCAAGCGTAGCCCTGTTGCTCAGGAAGTCGTAGATAGACTGCACATACTGCAGACGTGCCTGCAGCAGGTTCGATTCGCTGCTGTTGCGTTCCAGTTGCGTGCCCGAACCCACCTCATAGCGCTTCTCCGAAATCATAAAGGCACGCTCTGCGGCATAGACGTTCTCCTTGTTGCTCACCACCTGCTCGGCAGCTGTCTCGATGCTGTTCAGGCTGGCAGCCACGCTCAGCTCCAATTGTCGCAAGGCATTCTCGCGTTGCTGCTCCAGGTTCTCGAGGGTCAGACGGTTCTGCTTCGTCTTCATGTACTTCTGCAAGCTGTCGAAGATGGTCCACGAGAAGCTAAGTGCCAGGGTCGAACTACCGAAGTACGTCGCCTTGAAGGGGTTGAATTCCTGAGGCATAGCGGTGTAGCCGCCTGAAATGGCGAGGGCGAGCGTAGGCAGGTAGCCCAGTTTGTTGATCTTCTCGCTCAGTCGGAGGATGCGTGCATTGTAGTCGAGCTGACGGATAGCTGAGTTGTCGCTCAGGTCGGTATCAGCCTTCAGGTTCATCAGGTCGGCGAAGAGTCCTTCCTCGAAGTCCTCCAATCTGCCCGTGAAACGCAGAGGCTCGTTCACGTCCACGCCCATCAGCACCTTAAGCTGCATCTCAGCCAGCTTGATGCCGTTCTGGGCAGCAAGCAGGTTGGGCTTGATGCCGGCCAACTGAACGTCAGCGGTCAGTTTGTCATATTCGCTCACCAAGCCCTGCTCGAAGCTCTTCTTCGTGTCCTCCACGTTGCGCTCAGCAGTCTTGTAGCCCGCCATCAGCGCTTCGTAGCTCTCGCGGGCAAGCAGCAGGCTGTAGTAGGCATTCTTCACCGAAGCGATCGTATTGATCTTGCTTTCGCGCGCCTGCTCCACGGCAAGCTTCACCTGCTCTTCGCTCAGCGAAATGCTCTTCCAGAGCTGTGGGGCAAACAGTGGCAGCGCGGCCTGAGCCGTAGCCGAGTAGTTGTAGGGCTGGCCCATGCGCACGGTGATGGTCTGGCCTCCCATGTTCATCACCATCGTGGCCACCTTCAGGTTCTTCACGCCCTGGGCGGAGAGGTCAACCTTCGGGAACAGGCCCGTGATTGTCTCCTTCTTGGCATACTTCTGAATCTCAATCGTCCTGTCGGCAACCTGGATGTCCGGATTGTCCGAAAGAGCGATCTCAAGGATCTTGTCCAAGTCGAGCGCCACAGAGTCCTGCTGAGCCTGTGCCATCGTCTGTCGTGGCATCATCAGGCCAACTACAAGCAGGGCTCCGAGTACAATAAACAATTTCTTCATACTATAGTTCATTTAAAATTTGTTTTGTCTTACAAAAAGTGCTGCAAAGATACATTATATATTTAAATAAGGCAAAACCTATTCACCAAAGCCCCTAAACGACTCACCGAAATTTCGCTCATCTCCCGATTTTAACTTATTATAACATTTTTTTCCCACTTTTCTCTTGCAAATCTCATCCCGAACGCCTATCTTTGCACGCATCAAAACCCACTCTATGCAAACCGAAAAGACCTCCGCCCGCAACGGCATCCTGGCGTTCGTCGGACAGTACAACAAGATTGTTCTCTGGCTGCTCATCTACCTCACCATGGTGCTTCTCCTCGTCCGAACCTTCGGATGGGCCGAAGCCTTCCGCAACGCCACCGCCACCATCCTCCCCATGCTCGTCTGCTGGGCAATCCTCAACTACCTGCTCCTCCCCCGCATGCTCCATCGCAGCAAGGTAGGCTTCTTCCTGCTCACCCTCCTTATGCTGCTCGTGCTTATGCCCCTCGGCTCGCGTTTCGACGTCTATATCCACCAGCATTTCTCCGGCCCCAACGATGTTCCACTGCCCGAAGCCGAGCGCATCCCCTACTATCTGCTCCACATCAAGTACTCCATCCTGCTCATCCTCACCACCGCAGCCACCGCCATCAACTTCCTCATCGACGAACGCAAGCGGCAGGCTGCCATGTTCCGCGAACAGCAGATGCAAGAGCAGCTCAAGTACCTCCGTGCGCAGATCAACCCCCATTTCCTCTTCAATGCCCTCAACTGCATCTACGCCCTCACCATGATGAAGGACGAGCAGGCACCCTCCTCCGTGCTCAAGCTCTCCGAGATGCTGCGCTATGTCATCGACGACTGCCGCGCTGACGCCGTGCCCCTCACCAAGGAAGTCAAGTACATACAAAACTACATCGACTTCCAACGCATCCGTATGGAACGTGAGCCTGATCTCACCCTCGACGTCCAGATCTCAGACCCTGCCTACACCATTCCCCCCATGCTTCTACAACCCATCATCGAGAACTGCTTCAAGCACAGCCGTCTCATCGACGATCCCAAGGCATGGGTCCGTATCTCCATTCGCCAGAACGATTCTGGCCTGCTCTTCATCAGCGACAACTCCAAGCCCTCTGCCACCAACTTCTCCCGCCAGTCTGCCATCATCGGCCGTCAGGACGAAGAACGCACCGGCATAGGCCTTATGAACGTCCAGCAGCGCCTCGCCGTCCTCTTCGGCGACAAGTGCTCCCTCAAGGTCATCGAAGACAACTCCCACTACAAAACCGTACTACACATTTAAAATATGTATCAAGTTCTCATAGTTGATGACGAATTCCTTGCCCGCAAACTCCTGCAGGACTACGTCAGTAAAATTCCCGAGCTCCAGCTCGCAGGCACCGCCCAGAACGCCTTCGAGGCTTTCAGCTTCTGCAAGGAGCATCATGTCGATATCGTTCTCCTCGACATCCATATGCCCGACCTCAACGGCATCGAGCTCGCGCGCACTCTCAAGAACGTCCCCTCCATTATCTTCACCACCGCTTACAGCGAATACGCCCTCGATAGTTACGAGGTCTCTGCCGTCGATTACCTACTCAAGCCCATCGCCCTCCCCCGCTTCATGCTGGCCATCGAGAAGGCCATTGCGCGCCTCAAGGGTCTTGCTCCCTCCGAAGCCACCGAAGTCTCAACATCTCCTGCTCCCGCCACTCATTCGCTCCAAGTTACCGAAGGAAGCAACCCTTCAAACCTCTCAACCCCCTCACTCTCCTACCTGATGGTCAAGGCCGACTACAAGCTCTACAAGATCAACTTCGACGACCTCTACTATGTCGAGGGGCAGCACGAATATGTGTCATTCTACACCAAGGACAAGCGTATCACCGCGCTCTACAGTCTCAAGGCACTCGAGGACCAGTTGCCCCGCGAGAAGTTCGTCCGCGTCCACAAGAGTTACATCGTCTCCATCGATCATATCTCTGAGATCGAGCAGGTAACCGTCACCGTAGCCGGGCAAAAGATTCCCATCGGTGGCAGTTATCGTGATAGTCTGTTGGAGAGATTGGGATAGGATTATACTCTATTTGTTCATAGGATTAAGCAATCGGCTCCGCGAAAAAACGCGGAGCCGATTGCTAATTTATTGTTGAGGTGCATCCTTACCTAAGAGTTCTCGATATTTGGCAATAGCCTCACTGTTTCGCTCGAAATAAGCAAGGTTCAAGGCTCGTTGTAAAATACGCTTGTTGGGTTTCTTTGCCCGCTGCAAAGCTTCATCAAGGAGGGTGTGGGCAATCTGTGGGTCAAATAGCTCGTCTTTATTTATCGGCTCATGGAACCTACTCGGCATTGCCTTGAAAAGACGAGACATCACCCTATCGGCAAGCGATGGAAGCCAAATCTCATTGATCTTAGTCGCCTTCCAGTCTTCCTGACGCAAATTCTCAGGGCCCCATAAACGGAAGAAAGCCGTGAAGTTGAAGTCTGCAAAGTTAGAATAGTATTTAACCACTTGGAACAAAACCAATGAATGTAGCAATGACGGCTTCTCGATATCAGCCAGCTTGAGATATTGAGCCAGCAACTGGCGCATTTCAACCGAAGAGACCGGATTGGCCTTTGATGCCGACTCCCATGGCATAAGTTCTTCGGCAGATGATTCAGAAATATCTTCTTCCGACGAATCCGAAGCCAAGAGCAGTCTTCCCTCTTTCAATCTTTTATAAATGGTCCATCCCATTCTATTGGCATTGCTCTTTACTCTTTGCACATCTGTTTCTCGCACTTCATTCTGTCCTTCACTTTGAAGCACAGTCACATTCCTTACGCCCAACAGTTGACGAGCCAAATTACCATTCTCGGTCATAAACCCGACAACAATATGTGTCGCAATAGCAATCATCAAAAGATTTCGGGCAGCAGACGTCTTTCCCGATGGATCCTTAACATCAGCATCGGTGACAGGCGAAACAATAACCATATGACCCGACTGCATAGCAGTTATTTCTTGGGATGAAAGCCTCAATGTTGAAATATCGTCAGGTATGGCATTGGCCAAAGCAAGCACGACAGGAATGCCCCGTTCGACAAGTAAACGTCGAACCAATCGTTCCTCCCCTGTGAGGTTACCACAAACGACACAGGTATTAGCAGAGTCGAGTCCATTGACCCACTGACGAATCGCATCAGCGACACCTTCTGGCACACGATGAGAGCAAAGGAATGACGTCATGGGACAAAGCAACATAGATGCATCACCCAGATAACTCAATGTTTGGTTTTTAATGGTAATGGTATTCATAATATGATTGTGAATTAATTATTTGACAATTTACTATACAAGAAGGATGGCAACCTAGTCCTCATTGGAATCATCTGCGACCATCGAATAGGAGGAATCTTCGTCCTCGTCCGAGAAATAGGGTTTTATAATGGAACGCTGAAATCCATCAACAAAAGGACTATCGACATCGGATGAAGAATCGTTGTCGGAAATGCTTCTCGACACGCGCTTGCGTTGTGACTGTTGCGATTGGATGAAACGTGCCAACGTTGCAGGGTCAATTTCTTTCTCTTTGAGGAATGGCTCAATCATATCCAGACGATTGAGTGCTTTAAGCACCTGAACCAAACTCTGTACTGAAGTGTTGTGCCCCGTCTCCATCTGACTGATGGAAAACATAGAGAGCCCGCTCTTCTCAGCCAGTTCCTTTTGCTTCATATTCTGCTCAAGGCGGATCTCTCTCATCCTTGCACCTATTTTCTGCAGAATCTCAATCTCGGTCATATCGTTCGTGTTCATAAAACTTATACTGCTAAAAGATAATCATAATCGTCATCACATACCAAAGACATTTCAGGCAAACTCTCCTTCACCTGCACCTCATTTGTATCAAGCACCTCTACCTCGCGTTTCCAAAGCAGATGCTCGAAGTATCCGCCCTTCCCGTTACAACCCAAGACAAAGTGATTACCAATCCATCGCATCCAATAGTTGCGAATCAGAATAGTATGCTTGGTCGGTGTTGATACCGACACATTCTCAGTCGAAGCCACCATCAGAAGGCGATGTTCTGTAAGAGCCTCGTCAAGCAGTTCCATGGTCTCCTGTTCGGTCATTCTCCAGCCCAGATTCAGTTCCTCAAGACATTGAGGGATGACTGTAGCCAATGGTAGAATCACTGAAAACTTCTTGCGAAGCAGGAGACGAAGTGTGTAGCGTTCAATGCCTGTCGTATTGCCACAAACGATACAATCCCTTGCAGGGTCGAGCGTCTTGATCCATTGGTGAATCGATTTGAAGATAGACTCCGGCACGTCATAAGGGCAAAAGAATACGGTCTTCTTCTCCTTCAGGAGAGCCTGTTCACCGAAGTAAGTGAACAAAGTGTTTCGTGTTTCAGTCTTTTCCATAATAGTAATATATAAAAGGGATTTAATATTGGTTATTTCTTATTTTCACTGCAAATATACGCGCTAATTTTAGATATTTCAAAAATTATCAGTATTTTTTCAAATTTAACTGCTTTTTAAATACAAAAAGGCGCAATTTGTAATGTATATATCACAAATTACGCTCAGTAATTATAGTTTTATCTAATATTAATGGCTTTTCAGACGTTTCCACCCCATCATCCACCAGCCGAAGAAGATGGAAACGAAGAAGAGAATGGTATTTAGGACGAAGATGCGTGCGAAGTCCAAACCAGGACGAAAATGCGTAACACGCTCCTCCTTGGGGGGATAATAGACGCGGATGGGAACGGTGTCGATGGCTACCCCGTGCCACGCAGCAAAGACCAATAGCTCGAGTTCGGCCTCATAGCGCGAAGTAATCAAATTAAGTCCATGCAGATGATGCAGAGGATAGAGACGATAGCCGCTCTGTGTGTCAGGAAGATACTGCCACGTCTGAAACGCAAACCAGAAGTTGGCAAGCCGAGTGGCGAAAATAGCTCCACGTGACTTGTTCTCATGCTCGAGTTCGCGACTTCCCACGATGATTGTGGGGCAATTGAGTTCACTTGCCTTGCGCAGGAATACGGGCAGGTCCTCGGGATAGTGCTGCCCATCGCTGTCGATGGTGATGACATGGTCGTAACCCAGCATCTTCGCCTCGCGGAAACCCCGAACCAGCGCATATCCCTTGCCCCGATTCTCGGGATAGGTGACGATGTTGATGGGATGAGGATAGTGATGCAGGAGCTGGAGCGTCTCGTCGGTCGAGCCATCGTTCACCACCATGATGTCGTGCGTATTGTCCCACAGGCGGTCGAGAACCGTCTGTAGCGTCTGTGCGTTGTTGTAGGTGGGGACGACTACGACAATATGCATCTATTTCACTTATATAATAGGAAATAAAACTTTTCGTTGATTTTCATGCGCAAAGATATGGTATTTTGCCGACATGGCCAAATATATTTCCTATTTTTTTAAAAAGTATATACAAGGAGGTCCTTAAGAAACAACGAAAGAAAGTGTGAGGCGGGCGAAAAGGAGGGAACCATCGCGGAAGGTGGCGCGAAGCTGGGAGGGGGTGCCGCTGAGGACAACTTCGACCGAGGGGTGATGCTGGGGTTCGAGCAGCGCGAGGAACTTGAGGTTGGTGATGCTACGGACGTGAAGGGTGGCATCGGCGAAATACTGACGCACCAACTCCTCGACAATCTGGATCATGCACGCACCGGGGGTGATGGGACGTCCGGGAAAGTGCGCCTGATAGATGGCACTGTCGGGATGGAGCGCGATGCGATAGACCGCTCCTCCACTCTCGCCTTCGGGCAGGGTGGTCTGCGCTGTGATGTGATAGAGATTATCCAGGAGTGCCATAATGAAGGGGAGAAATGTCAACGTGTGACGAGATAACAACCTGCCATGATGAGGAGTACGCCTATCCAAGCGGTGGGCGAAATGCGTTCGCCGAAGACCCATAGGGCTGCGAGCATGCCGAAGACGTAGGCCAACGACGTGAGTGGATATGCCTGGCTGAATGGATAGTGGCGCAGGATGTACATCCAAAGGATGCCCGCGCCTCCGAAGCTGATGCCACAGGCAAGCCACCACCAGTTGGTGAGCTGGCTCACGAAGAAGGTCGTGCTCATCTCGAACGCGCCTGCTGCACGCAGGGCGAGCTTGAGCAAGACTTGGCCTGCGGCGAGCAGGGCGGCTTGAATTATCGATAGGATCAAGAGTGGCATTCGAAAATTCGTGATGAGGGATTGAAGACGAGCTCGGCGAGGGGATGGCAATCGGGAGGGAGCGCATCGGCGGTGCAGAGGAGGTAACTGCGGTTGTCGAAAGCGGGGATGCTGTCGTGGATGCCGACGAGGGCGCTGCGGATGCGACCCGACTGCATCTGCAGCCATGCGTCGAGGAAGGCGTGCGGGAGCGAGTCGTCGAGTTGCGAATGGGTGACGTTGTAGCCGTGATTGTGCGTCTGGATGGCAATGAGCGAACTCATCGTGTTGTGGGTCGATTGCATGAAGAGCGTGGGCTTGAGAAACGCTTCGCCCTGACGCATCATGTCGTGGAAGAACGTGATGGCTGAGATGGCGCTGCCCCAGACAGTGGCGGTGATGATGGCATCGGGGACAACTTCGGGACATTGGCGCAAGGTCTGCAATGAACAGGCGACGGTGCGTTTGAGCAGCTTGTCGAGACGGCGTGACTCGAGGGGGGAAAGGTAGTCGCGGAAGTTGGGGTCGATGTCGGGAGAGAGCTCGGTGCTGGCGAGAAGAAAAATCTTTCGCTTAGGGATATTAAGGGATATTAAGGGATTTTTAGGGATATTTGGGGACGATGGCTCTGCTTGAGCGGAGGATGGGGCCGGATGATAGGGGGCGAGGATGAGGGAGGTGTCGTTGCCGCCGAAGGCGAAGGCGTTGCAGATGACCCCCTCGTTCCCCCTTAAAGGGGGAAGGACTTGATCGCCCGCACTTGGGAGGACGGGGATGTCGGGGGTGGACGATGAGTCGGGAGTGATGGGGTCGCGGAAGTTGAGGTTGACGGGGAGGAAGTGGTGCTCGAGGGCGAGGAGGCAGAAGGCGGCCTCGATGCTGCCGCTGGCTGAGGTGGTGTGCCCCGTGAAGCCCTTGGTGCTGCTGAACGGCGGGAGCTGAGGACCGAAGACACGATGGAGGGCACAGAGTTCGCTGACGTCGTTGTTGGGCGTGCCTGTGCCGTGACAATTGATGTAGGCGATGTCGGAAGGTTGGAGACCTGCATCGGCTAATGCCTGCTGCATGGCGAGGACTGCACCTTCGCCTTCGGGCGAAGAGGCGGTCTGATGATAGGCGTCGCACGCATTGCCGTAGCCGCTGAGCACGGCAAGAGGCCGGACGCCGCGACGAAGTGCCGACGCCTCGCTCTCGATGACCAGATAGGCTGCGCCTTCACCCAGGTTGATGCCATTGCGATGCGCGTCGAACGGACGGCATGGCTCGGAGTCGAGGATCATAAGCGTGTTGAACCCATTGAGGTGCAGACGCGAAAGGCCCTCGCTGCCTCCTGCCACAACGCGTTCGAAAAGTCCCTGACGCACCATCTCAATACCCATAGCGATGGCATTGGCTGCCGACGAACAGGCGGTGGAGATGGTATCGACGAAGGCGAATTGGCCGAAGCCGTGCGCGATGTCGAGCGTGGAGGTGCCGCAGTCGTAGTTGTAGTGCTCAATCGTGCCATCGGCGCTGACCGAGGCTTCGATCTCGGTGCGGTCCATGCCGCCGACGGTGGTTCCCGAAAGCAATGCCATCGTGGCGTAGTCGTCGGGACTGGTGAGCCCTGCCTGCTGCAAGGCTTCGCGCAGGGCAAGACGGCCGATGAGGGCGGTGCGGCTCTGGGGAGCTTCGGCATCGGAGGGCACGCCGACGCGGGCCATAAGCTCGTCGAACGAGAGCTTGACTTCACCGACGAGCATGTCGCGATGCACCGTGTCGAGGTACTGCACGGGGGCGATACCTGAACGGTGATGACGAAGCGCGTCGAGGGTCTCAGCTTTGCCGACACCAATGGCGCTCACGATGCCGTAGCCGGTGATGACAATCATTTATTTGGTACGATTGGCCTGGATGAACTCGGCCATGGTGCGGATGGACTTGAAGATCTCCTTGCCTTGGGCGGGCGACTGGTGCTTGATGCCGTATTCCTTTTCGAGGATCATGATGAGCTCGAGGGCATCGATGGAGTCAAGGCCGAGACCTTCGCCGAAGAGAGGGGCATCGACATCGATATCCTCGGGGGTGAGGTCCTCGAGGTTCAGGGCGTCTATCACTTGTTGTTTTAGGGTTTCAAGTAGTTCTGTCATTGTTTTTTCTTAAAAGATGAATTTATTTACAAAAGAAAAAAAACTTTCTTTGAAGGCTGGGCTTCGCCAGAAAAATATAAGCCATGATTTCTTTAATTTTCTTCTTTAATTCGCTAATTCGTGATAATTAAAGAATATTTAAGATGTAGAGCTCGGCGACGAAATGGTCGTCGTCGGGGGCATCGATCCAGCCATAGAGGGCGGAGGTGGTGGCGGGGTCGAGGAAGGCCTGGGAGACGAGTTGACGGATGAGGGCATCGTCGCGCTCGGAGAGGGCGAAGTAGCAGGTCTCGCCATGCAGCTGGTGACGAATGGCTATTTCGCCCAGGACGATGTTGGGCAACGTATAGACGAAGTCGGCAGGGCTGGGGAAATAGTTGTCGCCCGGCTGGATGGTGGCTTCGAAACTGCGGTCGGCCACACACGATGCCGATTGCCCGAAGAGCAGAACGGCACGACTTTGGTCGAAAGCAGCATGTGCACCCTCCTTTTTGAAGAGGAGTTCGGCAGCAATGAAGCCAAGACGACTGAGCAGGTCCATCTTGTAGAACTTCGGATAGTCGCCTACATATTTGCGATAGAGGGCCGTAAGCATCGACTTGCCCTTTGCCCCATCGACAGGCAATGCCTCGCCGCACAGCGTCACGCCTTCGGGAGTGATGCGCACCGAAAGCGCAGGCTCCATTAGTTTTGCCTCTCCCCCACTACACATTCGTCCCTTAATATCCCCAAGAATCTCTTCACATCCCTTAGTATCCCCAAGATATTCGAACCCCATCGCCGTATTGCATCCCCCGAATCCGCTCATCATCTTGATGAACGAAGGATGCTGCTTCTGCTGGGTGCTCAAAGGCTGAAGCCGATTGACGACATGGAGGGGACGACTGGTGCCCAAGGCGTTGAAGCCGAGCGTTGCGGGAATCCATCCCTCCTGGAGGGCGTGCATCGTGAGGATGCTTTCGAGGATGCCTGCTGCACCCATGGTGTGACCGAAGTAACCCTTGAGCGCCGTGACGGGAACTTCGCCCATTGAGGCGCGGTGGATGGCCGACGCCTCCATCTCGTCGTTATAAAGCGTGGCAGTGCCGTGGGCAGAAATACAGAGGGGCGACGCAACGTGACCCAAGGCTGCCGTGAGGGCAAGGTAACTGCCTTCGGCCGTGCGCGAAGGTGTGGAGATGTGATAGGCATCGTTGCGCATATATCCGGGCAATGCCACCCACTGACGGGAAAAGTCCTCGTCGTCGCTACACCTTTTAAATATAATAGTAGCGGAAGCTTCGCCCAGATTGAGGCCACAGCGGTCCTCGTCGAAGGGACGGCACGGCTCGGGCGACATCGCCATGAAGGACTGGAACCCTGCCACGATGAAACGCGACTGCACATCGCAACCCGCGACGATGGCATAATCGTAGGCACCCATCTCGAGCAGACGACGTGCCACGATGAGTGCCGAAAGTCCGCTGACGCAGGCATTGCTTACGGTAAGCGACGTGAGGCTTTCGACCTTGGGCAGGAACGGGCGGATGAGACGTTCGATGCGGCGCGCCGACTCGCCAAAGGGATGGGCGTCGGGACCGATGGTATGCCCCTTGGTGGAACTGAGCACCAGCGCCACGCGGCCCGAAAGCGTGCAGCCATCAAGACAGCGGAGGATGGACGAAAGGACGAGCATCTCGTAGGTGGGACGCTCCTGCCCCTGGTCGAAGAGCGAAGCCACAAAAGGATCGGGGATCTGCCACAACCGGTGAGTCTGGAGTCGCGAACGACCATCGCGCACAGCCAGCAGGTTGTCGCGGGTGGTTTCTCCGAGCGGGGAGAGTATGTTGTCGGCGATGATCTTTACCATAGGTCTATGATTCGCTGAGAGCAATCTTGAGTTCACCATCGGCGATGAGTTCGCCCAGGGAAGTACGGACTTCGGCACGAACGAGCGTCATACCGAAGGCAGAGCCCAGTTCCTCGATTTGCGTAAGCAGTTCCTCACCCACCCCGGGCTGACGATGGACATCGAGATGACGGATGGCAGCAATGTAGCCGATGACGACCGGGCGATGGAGGATATACTTGTTGTAGTAGCCGATACGAGCGGCACAGGTCTGCGCAATGTGTTCGACAATGCCCGCCGTCGTGAACGAGCCTTCGACGAAGAGGTTGTCGGGCTGAATGAGAAAGGACGAGCGGGACACCGACGCTTCGTAGGAAAGCAGATGGTCCACCATCAGAAATGGCGGGCGCTGCGGGATGATGTCCTGTATGTCGATGTCGCTCAATGCCATGCTTCAAATACCGTTATTCTCGTTTTGCCAAAAGTCGAAATAATTGAACCACTGCTCGGGATAGCGGCGCACCACATCCTCGAGATTGTCGGCAAACTGCTGCGCCAGGCCGAGGGCAGTCGGCTTCTGGCCTTGGTCGGAAGAGTCCAGACGACGCACAAAGATGCGATAGGATGTCCAACTCTCCTTCATCACAAAGATGGCGACAATGGGCGCTTGACGCACGGCAGCAAGCCGGAACGGACCCAAGGGGAAACGGGCGGGGCTGCCCATGAACTGACACTCGACAAACTTGCGCGAGCCGAAGATGCGGTCGCCAGGGATGGAAGCGATGTTGCCGTCGCGCACGACGTTGCTGAGCAGGAAGATGTGGCTCATGTCGGGCTGCACAAACACCATTTCTACCCCATTGGGCGCAAAGACGCTGGCACGATTGTCCATGATGGTCTGCGACCCGTCGCGGAAAAGCAGCGCATAGAGCCGCTTGCGGGGCTGACGCAGTTCGTAGCCTGCCAGTTCGTAGTTGCCGGCATGGCTGAACACCTGCACAAAGCCCGACTCGCCATGTGCCAGCTCGTCGTAATCGGCACGACCCTCGACGTCGAAAGTGAACTTACGCCCTCCATAGACCGCAAACCGGTCGATGATGACCTGGGCAAAGCGCAGGTGGTTGAGACAGGCATAGCGGAAGGCCTTGAACGCCCCGAAGCCGAACGCCTGGCGGAAGAAACGATACTGCACAAGGTAACCCTGCCGACGGCCGAGGATGTAGAAGGGGACCACAAACACAGCGGCGATGGCATAGACGACACCAACAGGCACCATGCCCAGCACGCAAATGAGCGCGCGGTGCATCCAGGGCAGTCCATCGGTAGTGCCTTGCCATTGGGTCGCGTTGTGGGGCTGTTCCTTCATCGTCAAGAATTATTGTTTTTTTTATTTATCAAGAATTAGAGAATTTGAGAATTTTTTATTGCTCTACGGATTTAACGGATTTAGCGGATTTTTATTTAGTTGGGACATGCGGATAATCTGGTTAATCTGATGAATCCGTAGCGTTCTTTAATTCTATAATTCGTGATGAGATAAAACCCGGCAAACCATGATGGAATGTCCGAGGCCAAGATTGTCGTGGATGGTCTCGACCTGCAAGCCAGCCTGCTCGACACAAGCGCGGAGGTCGTCGGTGTGATACATCTTGCTGTTGCCATTGGCGATGTCGGCGAAATAGACACTCGTCATGGTGAGACAGAGGGCCGCGGTCTCGTACTTCTGACGGTCCCACAGCGTCTCCATGATGCAAAGGCGGCTGTCGGCATCCATGATGCGTGCGGCACGACTGAGGATGGAGACGATCTGCTCGGGGCTGAAACAGTCGAGGAACTGCGACATCCAGATGACGTCGTAGTGGCGATCGGTGGGGAAGTCGGCCTTGGGGTCGAGCAGGTTCATGCCATAGCCATGGATGCGATCGGCTCCCGGGAGGCCCTGGGTCTGCGTGCGCATCATCGCCAACTGCTGGGGCAGATCGACGATGGTGACTTCGATCGAGGGCGAATGAGCCACACACTGCAACGCCCAACGTCCGGTGTTACCGCCCACGTCGAGCAAGGTGCGGGGCTGCATCTCGTCGAGGACGATGCGAAGCGCCTGCGGGAACGAGCCGTCGCTATAGAAATGGTCGAAGCCGAACCAACTGCGCTGCACCTGAGGAGGCAGCTCGGACAACCCTTCATAGACCGTGGGCCAAGGGCCGAAATGCTCCAAACCCGCAGGACGACCTTCGCGCAACGACTCTTCGAGCCGGAACAAACCCTCGTAGTTGACATCGTGATTGAAGTCGAGGTTGGCACGCGTGGAGGCGTCGGTGAGCAGGAAATAGCCCGTCTTGGAAATGGTGAAGCGGTCGGTGTCGGAATCGACAAGCACGGTGCCGATGGAGAGCGATGCCTCGAGAAGCACCTTCACGGCATAGTCGGAAAGGCCCGTGGCTTTCACGATTTCGGCTTGCGTCAGGCCGTCGATGTTGTCGCGCAGCAAGTCGAGGATGCCGAACTTGATCATCAGACGACTAACCTGGAACACCATAGGGCCCCACGCGATGAACTGCGCCTGGCGTTGTGCCTGGCGTGCAGAGAGGTGCTCACGGGTGTAGGCTTCCTGAAGGGCGAGTGAAAGATGCATGGGAAGGGGTTCGAGGGGTTAAGAGGGGTTAAGAGGGGTTAAGAAGGGTTAAGAGGGGTTTGAAACCAAATACTGGACCGCTCCTGACGTTGAGCGTCTGAAACGGTCCAATAAGGAAATCTAATGAGGAAATTGCTATTTCGGAACAGTTCCGATCAGCGACGGAGCTTACGCTGCTGCTCTTCGCGCTGCTTCTTCATCTGACGCTCCTGTTCGCGCTGAATCTCCTGCAGACGAGCCACCCAACCGGAGGCCTTCTTACCGGGCTTTGCCTTCTTGGGGTTCTTGAGGTTCTCCTTCATCTCGGCAAGGATCTTGTCCTCGTTCATCGACCAACGGATGCCGTAGGTGATGATGATGCCGAAGAGGGTCGAAAGGAAGTAGTAGTAGGAAAGGCCTGCCGAATAGTTGTTGAGGAAGAAGAGGAACATCAGCGGCATGAGGTACATCATCCACTTCATTCCGGGCATGGCCTGGCTCGAAGGAGTCTGCTTCTGCATGATCCAGGTGTAAACGATGTTGACAGCGGTCATAAGGAGGCAGAAGAGCGACAGGTGGTTGCCGAAGATCGGGATGTTGGTGTCCCAAGTGAGGAAGGCATCGTAGGTCGAAAGGTCGTCGGCCCAAAGGAAGGGCTGGTGACGCAGCTCGATGGACGTCGGGAAGAAGTAGAAGAGTGCGATAAGCACAGGCCACTGGATGAGCATAGGCAGACAGCCGCCCGTGGGGCTCACTCCCATCTTGCTGTAGAGTGCCATCATCTCCTGCTGCTTCTGCATGGCATCGGCCTGGTCGGGGTACTTCTCGTTGAGGGCCTGCACTTCGGGCATCTGGTTGGCGATACGCATACGAGCCGTCGATTTGTACGACTTGTAGGTCATCGGCAAGGTGATGAGCTTGATGAAGAGGGTCATCAAAAGGATGATGATGCCGTAGGACGAGATGAACTTGTCCATGAAGTGGAACAACGGGATGATGACCCACGAGTTGATGTAATGGACGATGAAACGCCAGCCGAGGTAGAACGAATCCTCGAGGTCGAGGTCCTCGTTCTGCTTGCCGATGAAGCTGGCAGCCAGGTCGTTCATGTCGTCGAGCATCCAGTAGTCCTTCGGGCCGATGTAGAAGCACATCGGGATGGTCTGCGAGGCAGCCTTGGTGTCGAGTTCGAACTCAAGGTTCTCGGCAGCATAGCGCTTGATGACGTTGGGGTCTTCCTCCTCCTTGACGGGTTCGCTGGTGAGACGACCTGCAGTGAAGAGGTCGTTGGTGATGAACATGGTGGAGAAGAACTGGTTCTGGAAAGATACCCAGCTCATACGGCCATCGAGGGTCTCATCGTCGCGTGAACTGCTCGAAAGGTCCTCGGTGGAATGGCCCGAATACTTGTAGTACATCTGCGAATAGCGACCTTCGAAGTCACGACCAAGCTCGGTGCGGGGCAGCGACTGGCGCCAGTTCATCAGCACGGTGCGGTCGTTGATCATGTCCTCGATGTTCTTGGTCTCGATGCTGTAGTTGACCAGATAGCTGTCGGGTCCAGTGAGGGCATAGACGAAGTTAAACTCAGCACCATCGGAGGCACGAAGGCGAAGAGTAGCCGTGGTGTCGGTGACGTTGACGGGTTCGAAATAGAACTTGTCGGTGTTGAACGAACCCTTGGGGGTGTTGAGTGTATAATAGAGATCGTTGTTCTTTTCGGTGAAAACCACGAGGGTGTCGCCCTGATAGTCGTCGTACTGCTTGAGCACGGCCTCCTCGATCTGTCCGCCCTTGGTAGAGATGGTCAGACGAAGGACATTGTTCTGAAGGACGACCTTCTGCTCGGTACCCTGGGTGCGTTCGGCAAGGGTTCCGTAGGTCTGAAGGAGTTTCACATTGTTAAGGCTGTCGAGCAAAGCGATTTGCGCACTGTCCTGCACAGTAGCCTCTTCGCCGAGGATCGTGTCGGCAACGGCTGCTTCGGCAACCTCCTTGACGGCTGCTTCGGCATTGGCACGGGCGATGGAGTCGTTGTAGCGACGTGCTGCCTCAATCTGCTCGGGCGTGGGTTGACTGACATACATGTACCCGAACAACAGGGCACACATCAGAAGAGTTCCAATTACGGTGTTTTTATTCATACTTATTTTTAAATATTCGCGATCTTATAAAAAACGCGGGCAAAGATAGAAAAAATTTTTGTACCTGCCAAACAAAACGCAAAAAAAGGGGGAAAAATTTGGGTATTCGGAAAATTTGTCTTATCTTTGCGCCCGCGAAATTACATTTTAATAGTATATTTATGGACATCAAGAAGGCTGAATACGTCATCAGCAACACCGATTGGCGCAAGTGTCCCGACACGAAATTGCCGGAGTATGCCTTCATAGGCCGCTCGAATGTGGGCAAGTCAAGCCTCATCAACATGCTGACCCAGCGCAAGGGTTTGGCAAAAACTTCGTCGAAGCCGGGCAAGACGCTGCTCATCAACCACTTCAACATCAACGACGAGTGGTACATCGTGGATCTGCCGGGCTATGGCTATGCCCGCATCGGAAAGACGGGACTGGAGAAACTCAACCGCCTCATCAACGGCTACATCATGGGCCGACAGCAGCTCACCTGCCTCATGCTCCTCATCGACAGCCGACACGAGCCGCAGAAGATCGACCTGGAATTCATGGCGATGCTTGCCGAAAACGGCATCCCCTTCGCCATCGTCTTCACCAAACTTGACAAACTGAGCCAGCGACAGTGGGCCATGAACCTCAAGGCTTACAAGGAACGTCTGATGCAGGATTGGGAGGAACTGCCCCCCATCTTTGCCACTAGCGCCGAAAAGGGAACGGGCCGCGACGAACTGCTCGACTATATTGAGAGTGTTAATAAACAATTAAAAATTAACAGTTAACAATTAACAATTAATTCTTTTAAGATATGGCAATGAACAATTGGTTTGAGTGCAAGGTAAAATATGAGAAGACACTCGAAACCGGAACACAGAAGAAAGTAACCGAGGCATACCTCGTCGATGCAATGACCTTCACCGACGCCGAAGCCCGCATCATCGAGGAAATGACCCCATTCATCAGTGGCGAGTTTGAGGTGACTGCCGTGAAGAAGGCACGCATCTCTGAACTCTTCCAGGATCCCGATGGCGACAAGTGGTATCGCTGCAAGGTGATGTTCATCACCCTCGACGAGAAGTCGGGCCTCGAGAAGAAGTCGGCCAGCACCATGCTCGTGCAGGCTCGTTCGTTCCAAGAGGCTGTGAAGAACCTCAACGACGGCATGAAGGGCACGATGAGCGACTGGGAGATCAACACCATCGCCGAGACCACCCTCATGGACGTCTATGGCCTCGAGGTGAAGGAGGTGAAAGAACAACAATAAACAAAAGACCCCCTCTATACAATAATCCATGGTCAAGGAGAATCTGACAAATGTACGCGCCACCATCCCTGAGGGCGTGACGCTGGTGGCCGTGAGCAAGTTCCACCCTGTCGAAGCTTTGCAGGAGGCATACGATGCCGGACAGCGCATCTTCGGCGAAAGTCGTGAGAACGAGTTCAAGGTCAAGGTTGCTGCTTTGCCCAACGACATCGAGTGGCACTTCATCGGACATTTGCAGACCAACAAGGTGAAGTACATCGCCCCCTACGTGAGCCTTATCCAATCGATCGACTCAGAGCGTCTGCTCGATGAGGTGGAGCGCCAGGCTGTGCGTTTCGAAAGTGAGCGCATGGCAAGGTTCGGCAATACGTGCATCGACGTGCTGCTGCAACTGCATGTAGCACAGGAAGAGACGAAGTCGGGCTTCACTCCCGACGAAGTCCTGTCGCTGCTCGAAAGCGTCAACGTCAGCGAGCGTTGGCCCCACGTGCGTTTGCGCGGCGTGATGGGTATGGCCTCGTTTGTCGATGATGCCGACCAATGGCGCAGGGAGTTTCGTCAGATCAAGGCTTGTCATCAAGCTCTGCTCGATGGACCTTTGAACAAGCAGGGCATCTCGTCCGAACAGTTCAACATCCTCTCGTTCGGCATGAGCGACGACTATAAGGTTGCCATCGAGGAAGGCTCGAACATGGTCCGCATCGGGACCTCGATCTTCGGACATCGGGAATATTGACACTAAGGGATTCCTAGAGATTCTAAGGGATGCTAAGGGATGCTAAGGGACGTATGTTTTTTGAGTCCCATTTTCGACAGGTGACACTATCGTCCCCAAATATCCCTTAATATCCTTTAATATCCCCAAATATCCCTTAATTATATCCGTAAAATATGACATTAAACGTACCAAATCTTGAGGCACTGCCTCAGGCTGCCCACGACTTCGTGGCTGCAATGGACGACCGCACCGTGTTTGCCTTCCATGGCGAGATGGGAGCCGGCAAGACCACATTCATCAAGGCACTTTGCCTGGTGCTTGGAGTGGAGGACGAAGTGAATTCGCCCACTTTTGCCATCGTCAATGAGTATCGTTCGGCCACTACTGCCGAGCTCATCTATCACTTCGACTGCTACCGTTTGAAGAAGGTCGAGGAGGCCATGGACCTTGGTTTTGAGGACTATATGGAGTCGTCGGCCCTTTGCTTCATCGAATGGCCAGACATCGTCGAGGACCTCCTCCCCGGCGACACCGTCCATGTGAATATCACCGTGGGCGAAGATGGCAGCCGAACCATAACCTGGGAATAAGATGCTGATCTACAACACAACCTTCCACGTGGAGGGCGAGAACAACCTCAGTCCGTTCCTGACCTACATGCGCGACGTTTATGTCCCCGCTGCCATCCGCGACGGGCTGCTTCAAAACCCGCGTTTCGTCAGACTACTCACCGAAGTGGGCGACAACCTCTTCGGCTATGCCCTGATGTGCGAAGTGGAAGATGTGAAGATACTGAAAAAGTGGAAACTCGAAACGGGGCGTACCCTCGAATCGAATTTCCACCAGCAGTTCGGCGAAAAGGTCCTGATGTTCTCTACATCGATGAAGGATGTGACGGAAAAGGTTGTTGGTTCTGAATAGTTCTGAAATGTTCTGAAAAGATCGAAAGGTATTACCCCTTGCTCCGAGCTCTGCTCGCGCGCCCCAAAGGAAGCAACCAATCAGAACCCATCAGAACCCTTCAGAACCCTTCAGAACCCCTCAGATCCCCCTCATAACCTCTCTTTGGAGACCCAGGCCTTCTTGATGCGAATTTCCTTCAACGGGCGGTCGAGACTATCAGTCTTGGCCGCCTGTATTTGTCCTACCACATCGAGCCCCTTGATGACCTCGCCAAACACCGTATATTCGTTGTCGAGATGCGGCGTGCCTCCATCGATCTCGTAGGCATCGATCACCTCCTGTGGATAGGTGAAATGGCGTGTCGAATCTTCGCGTTCCAACACCTTTTCCTGTTCGGCCTGCATCTCACGTGGTCCGAAGTATTTGCCCCAAACGATGTAGAATTCATAGGGCGAACTCTTGCGTTCAGGGTTGATATGGTCGCCCTGACGGGCTGCTGCCAAAGCACCGCGACGATGGAACAACTGCGGGAAACGTATCTCAGCTGGTATCCTGTAAGGGTCGTCGCCACGTGCGTTGGTGAACTCCTGTGCCTTGACGTCGCGGCTTGTCGAATCGCCGCACTGTATCATGAACGAAGCGATGATGCGATGGAAGAGCAGGCCATCGTAATAACCGCGACGCACCTGAGCCAGGAAGTTGTCGCGATGCAAGGGCGTCTCGTTCGAAAGCGCCACGACAATCTTGCCCTGCGTAGTCTGAATGGTCACTTCCGCACGCGACTTAGCATCCTGATTCTTTTGAGCCATACCCACTGTAGCAAGCGTGATGAACGCCAACAAAAGGAGAATATTTTTCATATCTTAAAGTTTTTGGGCGCAAAGTTAACGATTATTATCTATTTTTCCAAATTTTTGTAAAAAACGATGCACACAATCTGCTCAAATGTGCAGTTTTAGGCAAAAAGAATGCCCAAACTATGCCATTTTGTGCAAAAACTCCCGTTTTTTGTTGGTCAATTCCCCCAAATGCTATACCTTTGCAGCGGTTTTCAGGTCATTTTGTTCATAATTTGGACGCAAAACCCGAAAACGAAACCCAAAACTACTATATTTAAATATGAAAAAGAGAATTCTTTCGGCGCTGATCGCCTTGATTCCAAGCGCCACACTTTTAGCAGGTGGCCTTACCACCAACACCAACCAGAATGCTGCCTACCTTCGCCAGCTGAGCCAAGAGGCCATCATCGACATCACTGGCCTTTATATGAATCCCGCAGGTACTGCATTCCTTGCCCCTGGCTACCATTTCAGCCTCAACATCCAGAGCGCAAAGCAGGATCGTGACATCGAGACCACCTTCCCGCTGATGCAATACAGCCACAAGGACCCAAATGCAACCCGCCTGTTCCACGGCGAGGCCAACGCACCCATCATTCCAAGTTTCCAGTTCTCGTATAACTGGGAGAAGTGGAGCGTCAATGCCAACTTCGCCATCGGCGGTGGCGGCGGCAAGTGCGAGTTTGACAATGGTCTGGGTACTTTCGAGAGCATGTATGCTGCCAAGATCTACAGCGAGGTGCTCACCAGCCTCACCAAAGCCATCGCTCCTGCCTTGATTGGCCAGGGTATGGATCAGGCCACGGCCATGACCCAGGCTCAGGCTATGGCACAAAAAGCCTACCAGGGTTACAGCGTGAACTCCTACCTCAAGGGTCGCCAGTATCACTTCTGCTTCACTGTGGGTGCCACCTATAAGCCTATGGAGGACCTCGCCCTCTTCCTTGGTGCACGTGCCGTCTATGCCAGCAACAACTACAATGGCTGGGTAGAGGACATCCACGCTTACTACAACAACCCCTTGACCCAGCAGCCCGTTGACCAGCAGGTGGCAGGCAGCGAACTTTCACTCAATGCCGACCAGACCGGCATCGGATTCACTCCCGTCCTGGGCATCGATTGGCGCATCAACGAGCATTGGAACGTGGCTGCCAAGTATGAGTTCAAGACCCGTCTGCGCGTTGAGAACAAGTCGGAAATGAACGAATTCACCTCTCAGACCGCTGCTTCGAATGCTACTCTCGGCCAGTTCGCCGATGGCACCAAGATTGCTTCCGATGTTCCTTCGCTCCTCACTGCTGGTGTTGAATACCGCCCCATCGATGCAGTTCGTCTGCGTGCCGGCTACCACTGGTATGGCGACAAGCAGGCCACCGTCTATGGCAACAAGCAGGACCTCATCGACAATGACACATGGGAGATCACCGCAGGTGCAGAGTGGGAAATCAACAAGTGGGTGACCGTCAGTGGTGGCTATTGCCGCACTCAGTATGGTCTGAGCGATGCTTACATGAACGACCTCTCGTTCGTCACCAGCTCGAACAGCATGGGCTTCGGTGCACGCGTTCGCCTCACCAGCAAACTCAACCTCGACCTCGCCTACATGAAGACCTTCTACGAGGATCGCACCGTCGAGACCCAGAACTATCTTGCTCCAGGCCTCACCAAGACTGACACCTACAGCCGCACCAACCGCGTATTCGGCATTGGCGTCAACTTCGAGTTCTAATTTGTCCCAAACTACTCATTCACTATACTAAACTTACGACAAAGCCTTCCCTATTTGGAGAAGGCTTTGTTATTTGTTAATTGTTAACTGAAAACCCAATTGTTAATTGTTAATTATTAATTGTTATTTGAATCTCAGCTCCTCTTGTTTGCCAAAAGTCGAACATAACCCAAACAAAACACCCAGGCTATCAGCACGCCCACGATGTCGGCCACCCAGTCAATCCAGTCGCCCGAGCGCAATCCGTTGGTACAATACCTTTGTCCCAGTTCCACCAGGCCACCTAAAAGCGAAGGGAGATAAAGTGCTCCGATGCGCAATCTGCGCGGACGAAGTTCGCTGACACGCAAGCCATGAGGAATGGGCGAAAAACGAAGCCCGTGCACACGAAGATGATCGAGCCAGATGGCACCAGCTTGGCCAAAGTACATCACGATGTGGGTCCATTTGTCGATAAAGGCCACGTCGCTCAGCGGCGTCTCGGGAACGGGCATGAACGACAGGATCATCACAATGGCGAAGATGAACCACGTGAAGGGATAATGCTTGAAGTAGTGCATAGTAAGTTGGGAAAAGACCCCCTCTAATCCCCCTGCTTAGGGGGAAGAAGCTAGCCCAGACGAGCAGATTATCCTTCTATGCCGGGGGGAAAATGTTTGCCAAAACAGGCAAGTAATCCTCTATGTTGGGGGAAGGAGCCAACTCGGACCAGCAGGTTATCCCCCTAAGCAGGGGGAACAAGGGGGTCTTTTAATCTTGTTTAATCGTAATCTGCTTATCCTTATTCTCAAACGGACTGGGATGCTTCTGGGCAAGTTGCCCGATGAAGCTATAACGGCGACGAACAGGACGCCACTTGTCGGTCGTCGAATGCAGGAACAGCCAATCATATACGCTCTTGAAGTAAAAATAGTGCGACAAAATGCTGTGATTCTGACCCGGCAGCAGACGATAGATGAGTCGTGTGGTATCACCCACGGCACGCATACTATCAACGACACGCTGCGAGGCTTCCCACGGCACCGAATGGTCGGCGGTACCATGCAGGATGCAAAGCGGCACCTTCAAGAGATTCTTATGGTTCGTCTTGGGAGTATCACCACCGCACAAAGCCAAGGCCGCAGCTACGCGATTGGGCGAAGCAGCAGCATAGTCGATGGTTCCATAACCTCCCATGCTCATACCAAGCACATAGATACGGGTCGAGTCGATGGCATAGCGTTCCAACGCCCAATCGACCAAACGATTGATACGGTCGGGCTGCCAACCACCTGTAGGATGCTGCGGTGCAAGAACATAAGCATCGAGATTCAGACCTTTCGACAAGGCATCGAGGGTACCATAACGGCGCACCATCGACAGGTTGCGACCTCTGAGGCTGGCACCATGGAGGAAAATTACCAAAGGCTTGCGAACCATGGCTTCCATCAAGTCACCTTCCTCGCCCTTGATGCTATCGATAACGACGGGTGGCACCACAGCGCTATCGGCCGGTGCGATGACCGGAGGAACGTAGAACCAGAAGTTATAGGCATCTTTCACTGTCCCGCGATGCGCTATCATGCGTTGTGCCGACAATGATCCAAACATCATCGATATCACAAAAAAGAGGGTCAGGATGCGCTTTCTCTCGGACGTGACCAAAGGGAACAACCAGCCTGACCATTTCATAAATTTATTCATTTAACTGGTTAATTTTCAAATTTTGCGGCGCAAATTTAGCGAAAAAAAACGATATTGCCAAATTATTTCTCCGAAAATTTGGATTATTCGCCAACAAAGGCTATCTTTGCACGCACAATAATCAATGGACTTGACAGAATCATGAGCAAAAATATCATGCTGAGCTTCGACACCGAGGAGTACGACGTACCTCGCGAACATGGTGTCGAGATTACAATGGACGAATCGATGAAGGTGTCGCGCTTCGGCACCACACGCATCCTCGACTGTCTGAAGGAGTGCGGCGTAAGGGCCACTTTCTTCTGCACCACCAACTTCGCTACCAACGCACCCGACATCATCCGACGCATCATCGACGAAGGTCACGAGGTGGCCTCGCATGGTTGCGACCACTTTGAACCCAAGCCCGAGCATGTCATCCTTTCGAAACAGAAACTCGAAGCCGACTTCGGCATCCAGATCAAGGGCTATCGCCAGCCCCGCATGTTCCCCGTCAATCTGCAGGTGTTGAAGCAACAGGGCTACGTCTATAACGCTTCTCTCAATCCGGCCTTCATCCCAGGACGCTATATGCACCTCACCACCCCACGCACCATTTTCATGGAAGAGGGTTTGCTGCAGATTCCTGCTTCGGTGTCGCCCTGGTTTCGCATCCCCATGTTCTGGCTCGCCCTTCACAACTTCCCGCTGTGGCTCTACAAGGCGCTGCTTCATCGCATCGTCGGACATGACGGCTACTTCAACACCTATTTCCATCCCTGGGAGTTCTTTCCGCTTGGCGAACATCCCGAATGGAAGATGCCGTGGATCATTCGTCACCATGCAGGCGACGACATGTACGACCGCCTGAAGTCAGTCATCCTCGACTGCAAGTCACGCGGTTACGAATTCATCACTTATAACGAATTTGCTGAAACTAGGCTCAAATAGAAAAATGCCTCCTGCCCTTTCAATGGCTGGAGGCATTTATTTTCATTGGGATGTCATCAATGAGCCATCCTGAATCTGCAACAGGTCGTCGAGAATCAAAGCTTCGGCATCCTTGTCGCCCAATTTGTTGTAACCTTGTGCCAACGAGAGGGCGATATCACCAAGTAACGATTCGTAGAGTGTGTCGTTCGTCCGTTTGGCCTCATCGTAGAGAGCTTGCAGCCTTTGGGTAGTTGCTTCGAGGTCAAGGCCCATCTCCACTTTGCCACGCAAGAGGGCGAGTTCCTCAAGTTTATTATGCTGGCCACGTGTCACCTCCTTGGGCAGTTGCTTCACCTGGACAGGTGCTGGTGCAGGCTTGGGGGCAAAGAGTTCGTAGGCGAAATTGCTGATCTGTGCCGACTCGGTGATCCATACGTACCGTCCCACAAGTGCCACACAACAGATGATGGCAGCCGCTGCAGCCCAGGGCATCAGGCGACGCATCAGGGGCTTGCGCTCCTTCATCGTCTCCATGCCCTTGCCTTTTGCAATCATCTCAATGGTCTTCCTATCCACAGTCTGCAGCGCATCAACCAAGTGCTGCTCACGCTCCTTGCCCACCTTGCGCATCTGCTTGATGAGTCGTGCCATCAGGACGGCACGTTCGCGTAACTTCGGATTCTCCTTCATATCTGCACGAAAAGCTTCGGCCTCGCTCTCCGACATCCCGCCTCGAAGGAACAGGGCGATGCGCTCGTCCATCTCGGTATGCGGGCTGGTTTCTTTCATTTTGCCATTATTCTTCATTTTCGTGTAGAATTAATCATTGAACATTTCATTGTAAATCAATTTCATCGCTGCTTCGAACTTGTCCATGCAGCGGCTCTTCATCACCTTCACGCTGTTGGCCGAACTATAGCCGAAACGATCGGCCAGATCCTGCATGGAGAGTTCGTCGAAATAGAAGCCCCAAAGCAACTTGTTGCAAGGCTCTGGCAGGTTGCGAACCACTTCGCGAACGGCTGCCTCCTTGCGCTCCACCAGATGCGGGTCTTCCTGGGCAAGCACTTCGTTGAGGAAATCCTCGTTGAATTCGGCTACATCCTGCTCCTCTTCGTTGTCGAGCACCTTCTGCACACGGCGATAGTGCTCCTTGAGCTTGTTCTGCACAATGCCGTGGAAGTAGGCTGCCAACGAATGAGGCATCTCTTCGAGGTAGCCGGTGCGGAGTTGGTCGTAGAGGGTGATGAACGCCTCCTGGAAGAGGTCCTCCGCATCGTCTTGCGACATACCCTTGGCCTTGAGCCATCCGACTGAACCTTCGCGCTGCTCGTTGGCGAAGGCGTTCAGTACTGCAATGGTTGCGTTCGGTAAAATGATGTTCTTTGCCATGATTAATGAATTTCGGGTGCAAAGATACAATTATTTCCCAAACTATGCAAGGATAATCGCCTTTTTCTTGCCCGTTCATTATTATGTGCAGGTTTTGGACGAGAAGTTAACTGATTGTTCGAACTTTTTTCATCAAAAGAGGGCCCAGCATCACTGCCGTGCCCTCCCCTACTGGTCTGATTCAAAATTTTTGTCTTGTCTTGATCTAATAAAACTGTTCGTTTCATCTTTATGTGACAAGGGAAACCGAAAGGTTAACAAAAAAAATTGATTTTTTTTGCGAATTGCCTATTTTTTTTCGAAGCAAGCACTCTGACGGCCGTCAGAGTGCTATTTCCAACCGAAGAATGACCAATCTTAGCCAAGAAAGGGTATGCGGCGATAGGAGAAAGCACTATCTCGGCCGTCAGAGTGCTATTTCCGGCAGAAGAATGACCATTCTTGGCCAAGAAAGGGTATGCGGCGACAGGAGAAAGCATTGTCTCGGCCGTCAGAGTGCTATTTCCAACCGAAGAATGACTAATCTTAGCCAAGAAAGGGTATGCGGCGATAGGAGAAAGCACTATCTCGGCCGTCAGAGTGCTATTTCCGACAGAAGAATGACCAATCTTGGCCAAGAAAGGGTATGCGACGATAGGAGAAAGCATTATCTCGGCCGTCAGAGTGCTCTAAACGATAACGGCATGACCAATCTTGGCCAAAAATGGTCATTCCTCCTAATATGATGGGGGTTATAAAATATAAAAAGGTAGTATTTTATTAGGGCAATTGGCATTTTCGGAAAAAAGTGAACGAAGACCCGAATTATTTATCAATATTATTTGAAAATTAATGCATACCTTTGCACCGTAATAATTAAACATAAGCGAAGTATGAAAAAGGTAATGTCAATCGTTATGCTTGCCATCGGCAGTATGGCAGCAGTTGCACAACAGCAGTTTACAAAAGAGGAGCAAGAGCTGATCGACCTCTCGAATCAGAAGTGGGCCTGGATGGCGGAGAAGAATGCCGACCGTCTGGACGAGCTGTTCCTCGAAAATGCCCAGTTCGTCCACATGGGAGGCGGCTGGGGCAAGCAGCAGGAAGTGGATATCATCCGTGGCGGTATGATCTGGTACAAGCATGCCGACATCCATTCGCAGGAGGTGAAGTTTACCGACAAGAATGTGGGCACGGTGTACAGCAACATCCATCTGACCTCGGAGGTGGGCGGACATCAGGTGCGCTTCCCGTTCATGGTGAGCGAGGTGTATATTCGTCAGCCGAAGGGCTGGGGACTGTCATCGCTCATCTTCACCAAACTGGCTGAACCCGACCCATGTTTCGAACCGGCACTGACCTTGGGCGAAAACCTACGGATGCCGCAATTCGGCATCGGCACCTACCAGATGACCAACGAGCAGGCAAAGGCGAGCGTACTCGCTGCCCTGCGCATGGGCTATCGCCACATCGACACAGCACATGCCTATCAGGATGAGCGCGGCGTGGGCGAGGCCGTCAAGGAGAGTGGTATTCCCCGCCAGGACCTCTGGATTACGAGCAAGCTCTGGCCGTCGGAGTATGGTGAAGGCAAGACAAGCGAGGCCATCGACAAGATGCTGGAGCGCCTGCAGACCGACTACGTGGACCTGCTCTACGTGCATCAGCCGATGGGTGATTTCGTGGGAGCATGGAAGGATATGGAGAAGGCTGTCCGTGCGGGAAAGGTTCGCGCATTGGGCATCTCCAACTTCGATGCCAACGATTCGGTGTTCAACCTCCTCATGGCGAATGCCGAGATCAAGCCCGTTGCCCTTCAGATAGAATGTCATCCCTATGCCCAGCGTCTCGACATCCGCAAGAAGGCTGCCGAATACGGCCTGCAGGTTGAGTGCTGGTTCCCACTGGGTGGAGCCATGTCGCAGGGTGCCATCCTGAAAGACCCCGTCATCATGAAGATTGCTGAGCGCCATCACAAGTCGCCCGTACAGGTCATCCTCCGCTGGCACCTGCAGGAAGGCCTCTCGGTGATTCCAGGCTCCCGCAATCCGCAGCACATCATGGAGAATGCCCAGATCTTCGATTTCGCCCTCTCGGATGCCGATATGCAGGCCATCCGTTCGCTGAACAAGGAACAGCGCTTCTTCAACATGGACTACAAGCAGGCCGAGCAATTCATGATCAATTGGAAAATCGAAGATTAAGGTAGAACAACAAAAAGCAATTACAAAATATGAAGACTATCAAATTGAACAATGGCGTTGAAATGCCACAAGTGGGTTACGGAGTGTTTCAGGTGTCGCCCGAAGAGTGTGAACGTTGCGTAAGCGATGCGCTGAGCGTGGGCTATCGAATGATAGACACAGCACAGGCTTACCAGAACGAGGAGGGTGTGGGCAATGCCTGGAAGAAGAGCGGCCTGCGGCGCGAAGACCTGTTCCTCGTCTCGAAGATATGGTTTACGAACTACGGTTACGAAAAGGCCAAGGCTTCGATTGACGAGAGCCTGCGCAAGATGCAGACCGAGTATCTCGACCTCATACTGCTGCACCAGCCCTACGGCGACCGCTATGGGGCCTATCGCGCCTTGGAAGAGGCTTACAAGGAGGGCAAGCTACGGGCCATCGGTGTGTCGAATTTCTATCCAGATCATTACATTGACCTATGCGCCCACTTCGATGTGGTGCCTCAGGTGAACCAGATAGAGACGCATGTGTTCTGTCAGCAGGTGGAGAGCCGCAAGTATATGGACGAACTGGGCATCGCCCACATGTCATGGGGACCGCTGGCCGAGGGTAAGAACGGTTTCTTCCAGAACGAGACGCTGAAATCCATTGGCGAAAAGTATGGGAAGACGGGTCCGCAAGTGGCCTTGCGCTATCTGTTGCAGCGTGGCGTGATCATCATTCCGAAATCGAGCAAGAAGGAGCGTATGGCACAGAACCTTGACCTGTTTGACTTTACGCTGTCGGAGGATGACATGAATGCCATCCTGCAGCTCGACACGGCACAGCCGCTCATCATGCCAAGCCACCACAGCCCGGAGATCACCAAGTGGTTTATGTCGCTTCTATCTAAAAAATGAAAAGTGCAAGTAACGACGTCACAATGCAAATATTTTGCCTTTAATTGGGCCTAAAATACAAAATAATCTGAAAAAATCCTCAAAACGGAGAGATCTTTTCAGATTATTTTGTATATTTGCAACGTCTCATCAAGGATTTATAGTGATAGAGATGTTGCTGAATAATTAATTTGCATTATGAACGAGCGTAAAGACATACTAATTGCCAACACGTTGGCCGACATAGGCAAAGGAGAATTTGCCGAGTATCTGTGCCATGCCTATTGCCATAGGGGCTCCTGTGAATTCACCTATAACAATAATGTGTATAGGCTGACGGCCGGAGAATGTCTTATCATCCGACGAGGGGATCTTGTGGAGGAAGTCAAAGAGAGCAATGACTTCCTAGTGGATGTAGTATATGTTACGCCCGAGTTCATCGAAGTGTCAACACCCCAAACCAATTACGGGATGAAAGGGTCGATAGCTTTGTTCAATGACCCGATCATGCACCTCACCCCGGATCAACAGAAAGTGTGCGCACTTGATTTTGATTATATCAAACGGCGATTAGCCCTTTCGACCCATAACTTCCATCGTGATGCCATGATCAATGCTATCCAATGTATGATCATCGATTTCTTTGACTTCCATGCTTCGCTGTATGGAAATGAGAAGATTACATTGCAATATGCAGACCTAATGGATCGCTTCATGGCTTTACTCGAACGTGGCGACTTCAGACAGAACCGCGAGATTGGCTATTATGCCGACAAACTCTGCGTCACATCGAAATATCTGTCGGAGGTGTGCAAGAAAGTGACGGGGTTCCCTGCCAACTACTGGATCAACAGATTTACGATACTTGACATCAGTCGCCAGCTGCGAGACAAGAAACTTTCGTTCACCGAACTGACCGATCTATATGGTTTCTCCTCCCCCAGCTACTTCAGCCGCTATGTGCAAAAGTATCTGGGTGCTCCACCATCTGACTTCAGGGAGTAGCGAAAGACCTATTTCGTCCTGTTATAGCTTCTCTGGCCATAGATCATCACAACGATGAAGCAGAAGGCAGGAAGGATGAAGGAGAGATTGACAGCCGGGTAGCCACCAATGGTGCCCATATCGATGATGTTTGCCTGGAGAGGAGGAAGTACCGAACCACCCAGGATGGCCATGATGAGACCGGCAGCACCGAACTTGGCATCGTCGCCCAAACCTTCGAGCGCAATGCCGTAGATGGTGGGGAACATCAGGCTCATGCAGAGCGAAACGCCAATGAGGCAATAGAGGCCCATACGCGAATCAAAGCCGATGACACCCAGCACAAAGATGAAGCCGACAATGGCAAGGATCTTCAGCAGCTGACCGGGATTGATGAACTTCATCAGATAGGTGCAGATGAATCGAGAGGTGCAGAAGCCAATCATTGCCATGATGTTGTAACCCTGGCTCAATACTTCGGCATTGCGCTCGGTCATACCACCACTCATATCGGCACCCAACAGACCTCCGATGAAACGTTCCAAGCCCGTGTAGTTGCCTTCCTGCAACAAGATGCGGGTGCCATACTGGATGATGAACGTCCAGCACATGATCTGCACACCCACATAGAAGAACTGTGCAATGACACCCTCGCGATAGTGCTTGATATGAAGCAGTCGACGAATGGATACAAGGGGATGCATCTTCTCGCCTGTCTCGCCGTTCTTGGGAAGTTTCGAAATGGCAAAGATGACAAGCATCACGAGGATGACGATACCAATGATGAGATAGGGCTTGATGAGCACACCAAGGTCGGAGTCACGCAAAGCCGCAAACTCGGCATCATTCAGCGTGGCACGTTCCTGCGTGGTCATAGGGTTGAGACGATTCTGGATGAAATTCATCGCCACAAACATTCCGCACAACGAACCGATGGGATTGAACGCCTGCGCCATGTTGAGACGACGCGTGGCCGTCTCGGGCGAACCCATGGTAAGGATGTACGGATTGCACGACGTCTCAAGGAACGACAAGCCGCAGGTGAGAATAAAGTAAGCGATGAGGAATGGAGCAAACAAACCTATCTGACGAGCAGGGAAGAACAGCAAGGCTCCCGTAGCATAGAGAGCCAAGCCAAGCATGATTCCTGCCTTGTAGGAGTATTTGCGGATAAAGGCAGCAGCAGGAAAAGCCATGCAGAAATAGCCTCCATAGAAGGCCACCTGTACCAACGTTCCATCGGTCACCGACATGCGGAAGATCTTCGAGAAGGCCTTCACCATCGGGTTGGTGATATCGTTGGCAAAGCCCCAGAGGGCAAAACAACTGGTCACGAGAATAAAGGGGAACAAGAAGTTCTTCCCAGCGTAGTGGAGGATTCCTCCAGACTTTTCTTGCTTCATTTTCTTTTCTTTTTTAGTTAATTCTTGCTCACTTTGTAGAGAGGTCCGAAGTTGGCGCAAGCGCGGTAGTCGGCGCCTTCCTTGTCCATACCGAAGGCATTCCAGCAGGCGGGACGGAAGATGTCCTTGTCAGCAACGTTGTGCATGCAGACGGGGATACGGAGCATTGCGCAAAGGGTGATGAGGTCGGCTCCGACGTGACCGTAGCAGATGGCTCCATGGTTGGCGCCCCAGTTGTTCATCACGCTATATACATCCTTGAAGGCATCCTTCGTCGGGTCAAGACGTGGAGCGAACCAAGTGGTTGGCCAAGTTGGGTCGGTACGCTTGTCGAGGATATCGTTGACTTCGGGATCCAGCTCGACGGTCCATCCTTCGGCGAGCTGGAGCACAGGACCAAGACCTGCAACAAGATTGATGCGAAGCATGGTCATTGGCATACCACCACGGGTAAGGAAATGCGAAGAATAGCCACCACCACGGAAATAGTCGCGATCGGCGGGCATCCAGCTGGTAGCCTTGAGGCAAGCCTCGGCATCTTCACAAGTCATGTTCCAAGGCTCCTTCATGGTGGGCTTGCCTTCTGCATCGCTCATGGCACCCGTGGCATCGAGTGTCGTAGCACCCGAATTGATGAGGTGGATGAAGCCTCCTGCTGCACCGCCTTCGGGACGCTTTCCGCTGACGCGCTCCACAGCCTCGGGACTCCAGTAGGTGCGGATGTCGGAGAACATCACGCCACGGTTGGTGAGCAGATGGCCGAAGAGCATCGACATACCGTTGAGGAAGTCATTCTCGGTGGCAAGCACCTTGGCCTCGCGGATGCCGTTCCAGTCGAAACTGGTGCACATCAGCGACTCAGGGAAGTCGAAGTTGGGCTTGTAGTCGGTCCACTGGCGCTGGCCCTGCACACCGGCAGCAATAGCGTTGTGACCGATGGCCTCCTCCTTGTAGCCCATCTCGAGCAATTTCCTGGAGCCCTCCATCAGGTCGCGGATAATCATCATGCACTTCACCGTGAACTCCCAGTCCTGATCCTTCTCTTCACGATTCTTGCCCTTACCCTTGCCGTTGTAGGTGGTCATGGGCACACCTGGGAAGAGAGGACGATCCTCGTTGTAGTCGTGTCCCTCGTTGGGCTTGCAATACTTCTCGACCCAAGCCATGGCACGCTCGAACTCCTCGGGATCGTAGATGCCGAAATCGACACGACGCAGAATCTCGACGAGCGAGACATACTCGGTGCGCATTCCGAGATATTGCTGCAGGAAATCGGCATTGACAATCGAACCGGCAATGCCCATGCAGGTGTTGCCAAGGCTCAGATAAGACTTGCCGCGCATGGTGGCTACTGCCTGTGCTGCACGGGCAAAGCGAAGAATCTTCTCAGCCACGTCGGCAGGGATGGTGTTGTCGGGAAGGTCCTGTACGTCGTGTCCATAGATGCCATAGGCAGGCAGACCCTTCTGAGCGTGTGCTGCAAGGACCGCAGCCAGATAGACTGCACCCGGACGCTCGGTGCCATTGAAGCCCCAGACGGCCTTTGGATGTGTGGGATCCATATCCATTGTTTCGGAGCCATAGCACCAGCAGCTGGTGACGGTGATGGTTGCTCCGACGCCTTCACGCTCGAACTTCTCTGCGCAAGCTGCACTTTCGCCAACACGGCCGATGGTGGTGTCGCTGATGACGCACTCCACGGGGCTGCCGTCGCCGTTGCGGAGGTTTGAACTAATCAAATCTGCCACAGCGTGTGCCAGGGCCATAGTCTTCTCTTCGAGGCTTTCGCGGATGCCTCCCTGTCGTCCGTCGATGGTCGGACGAATACCGATTTTCGGATAGTTGCTCATGATAGTGATAGTGTGGTTTATAAGTTATGGGTATTGGGAGTCAAAGGAATCCCTTATTATATCGCGGCAAATATAACAAGATTTTTCGAATCGTCCAAATATAATTACAATTTTTCTCAAAAAAGGCCCCGGATTTGCAGTCCGAGGCCCGAAAAAACCGAAACAAATGAGAAACTGATAGCCTATAGGCTGTACTATTGAAGGAGCGAAAGCCAATAGGCACGCACGTCATTCCAGTGATAATAAGGTAAACAATCGGTAACAACAGGAATCGAGGTTTCGAGTTCGTTATGAAGGAACTTCACCAACACATCGTCCGATCCCTTGCGGCGATAGAAAATCAACTGTATGTTGGCACCCATCGGTGACACCTTGAAGTCGCTCCACACTTTATAAAAGTCATTAGGGTCGGACGTCGAGGCTGTGCAACCATCCAGCCCCAGTAGGGCACAAAGCGGAATGACATTGCCATCATGTCCGAAACGCAGATCAGCCACTACCCTATCGACATTATTGGGATCAAGCGCCGCATCGGCACACTCCAAAATGTTGCGAAGCAAGGGATGACAACTTCTGAGCGCCAGGCCATGATTGTCGGTCCAGTCGGCATCAGCTGCATAAAAGCGGAAGTTGAAGCACTGCCATAAGTCAAACAGTTCCTGAGGCGTAAAGATGTCGTAGAACGAAATGTCGCACTCCATGTCCTGCATATCACTAGCGATCCAATAGAAGCCCCACATCAATTCATCGGGATTGACGTTCCAACGCACCCAAGTAGGGTCGGTAAAGAGCGCTTCCATCATCCGTTCGGGATGGGTGTGCTCAGCTTGGAACTTGCGGTAGAGTTCCTTCCATGGTCCGTCGTTGAACGACATATGTTCAGGAGAATGATAGTTCAGATAACTCATATAAACTCGCTTGGTCTCATGGCGAATCTGCAAGCGGGGATTGAGTTCACGCAGACGATCGACGAAAGCATCCATCGAGTTGCGACAACGCATTGACGTGGTACTGCGAGCAAAGACGCGGGCATCGCCTTTGAAGACTTCGGGGAAAGAGGCAAACATACGTTCGGCAATGCCACGATGTTGCCGTTCGCCCAATGGTGCCAGCTCATCACCATGGAATTCAGCCTCCTTCCACACTTCCTGCAAGCGTTCTAGAGCGCTGTGACCCAGAGAACTGAGTACCTGCACATCGGCGGCCTGCTGCAGAAGTTCGATCACCCACTTGTAATCACGGTCATTCAATAAATAACGTGAGCCATGACGGCCATAATGACTGATATAGACAGGCTTGTAACCCTTGGGCGCGGGTGTCTGTGGGGCGAAGTCGAGCGGATAGGCATAATAGACGCCACCGCTTTTTTCAGGTGTGGCAGCTACCTCCTCGAAAGTGGTTTGTGCCGAAGCTCCAACAACGAGAAGGGATATGAGGGTTATTATGAGTGTTCTCACAATAGTTGCTATTTATTAGTTGGCGAAATCAGGATTCTGCGTCAGGTTGGGATTGACAGTGAACTCATCTTGAGGAATCGGAAAGAGCTTGTACTTGTCGTCCACATCCTGCCCTTTGTAGTTACCCGCCTGGCCGTCAGAGCCCTTCCAGTCCCAGTTGTAACCCTTGGTGTATTTGCCGAAGCGGATGAGGTCGGTTCGACGCACATTTTCAGTATAGAGCTCTCGGGCACGCTCGTCGCAAATAAAGTCGAGAGTGAGCTGATCGGACGTGATGTCGCCACTCACGGCACTTGTACCGTACTTGCCCGACATATAGGCACGTTCACGCACCTCATTGACGTAACGGAGTGCCTCATCCTTCGAACCACCGCCATTACGAAGGATGGCCTCGGCTGCCATCAAATAGGCATCGGCCGTGCGGAAGAGCGGATAATCAATGCTGGAATAGACGGTTCCCGGGTCGCCAGCACCCTGTGAACGATCCTTCTTCACGCTACGCCATTTGATAATGCTGTAACCCTTGGTAAAGGTCTTTTCAAAGCCCTTGCCTTCTGTCCAGGTCTCCTTCTGCTGTCCGTCAAGCTTGTCAAAGAATTGTGCTCGCTTGTCATACTTGTTATCACCCCATGGATCGTCGGGGTCGAAGGTTTGGTCGTGCAGGTCGAACTTATCGACAAGCGATACCTTGGCGCGACCATTGCCCCAACCTCGTGTGCCGATGCCAGTAGCATACCAATTATTCATAGCACCATTAGCAAGCGCCTTGATGAGGAAGTTGGTACCTGCTGAACCCTGTGCATTGTCGGCATCCTGAACGAGGCCCCAGATTATTTCAGAACAAGTGTCATTGTCGGCTAGGAAAATGTGACGCCAGTCGCTGGCCAAAGGATAAGCTCCCGAGTCGATGATCATCTTGGCATATTGATAAGCCTTGTCGTACTGCGCGGTGCCTGTCCAGACTTCGGCATTAAGATAATGACGAGCGAGAAGGAACCATGCAGCAGCCTGATCTACACGTCCATATTCCTTCTGACCTGCTGCTGGAAGATCACCCATCAGATCGTTGACCTCATTTACGACATAGTCGAAAAGCTCGCGACGCGTCTTTTGCTCGGGAATGACGCCGAGGTCCTGACTGTCATCGACGAAAGGTGCTGAACCGTAGAGGTCGCAAATCATGCTGTAGCAATAGGCGCGGATGAGACGAGCCTCGGCACGATAGGTAAGATAGTCGTTCTTAAGCTGGTCATAGACGCCATTCTCCTCTAGTTTTGCTTCAGTACTGTTACGCAAGAACTCGTTGCAGTAGTTGATGGCCATATAGAGACGATAGTATGGATAGCTGATGACCTTGACCGAAGAGTTCCAGTTCATCTGATACATGGACAAGGTACCATGACCGCCACCTGCGTGGAAGAGCACTTCATCGGTAGAGGCAACCTGCAGGTAGAAGAGGCAGCGGGTGTAGCCGGAATAGCCTTCGTCGATGCCATTGACATCACCATCGCCTCCATCCCCACCTTTCTGACCTGTCTGGATAAGCGAAGCATAGCACTTGGCCAACATACCACGATAACCATTGACAGTACCATATACATCGTTGCTCGTGAGCTGGTTGTCATCGAGCGGAAGGGTGTCGAGATCGCTGGTGCAGGAGGTGGTCACGAGAAGCGAAACGGCGACACAGAAGAGTTTGATATAGCGTTTCATATTGTTTCAAATTTATCAATGTTTACATTCCAAGGTCAGAAATTGAGTGACATGCCGAACATATATACGCGTGGACGTTGATAGACATTCTTGTCAATGCCATTATAGATTTCGGGATCCATACCACTGTAACCAGTGATGGTAAATACGTTTTGTACGGCGAGAGAGAGACGCAGCGAGCTGGTCTTGTTCCAAAGATGACGGAAGGAATAGCCGAGCGTAATGTTGTCGAGACGGAAGAACGAGGCATCCTCGAGGAAGTAGTCGGTGTAGAGACGCTGTTGGGTAAATGCAGTCTCGAGCGTCTCGTGCTGGATGTTGGACGATGTGCCCTGAGAGCTGTAGAGGTCGTCGAGCGATTCGCTGGCCTTGACGTAGTTGAAGACGTAGTTGCCGAACGAGCCATGTCCGTTGAAGCCAAGATCCCAGTCCTTATAGAGGAACTTCATATTAAGACCAGCAAAGCAAGGAGCCTGAGAGCTATGACCTGTGACATATTTGAAGGCATCCTCCTCGGAGGTGGTCTCTTCGCCACTTTCGGTGAGATAAATACCGTCCTTTGGCGAACCATCCTCATTGTAGGCCTGACGCAGGAGGAAGAAGGTATAAGGAGTCTCATCGACCATCTGTACCTGCAGATACTTGCCTGTTCCACCGGCATTACCGGTCTTCACGTAATTGTCCTCAGTATCGATGGTATTGAGCTTGGTGATCTTGCTGTCGTTCCAAGTGAAGTTGACACCCATTCGCCACTCGAAATCACGCGTCTTGACAGGTACGGCGTTGAGTGCAATCTCAAGGCCCTTGTTCTCCATCGAACCGATGTTGGTGTAGATTACGTTGGTGAAGTTGGCACCTGCAGGCACTGCGATGTTGTTCAAAAGATCCTTAGTCTCACGGAAGTAGTAATCGACTGAACCTCCGAGGCGGCTATCAAGGACGGCCCAATCGAAACCGATATTATAGGTGGAAGTGGTCTCCCACTTGATGTTCGGATCGTAGCCATCAGGACGATAAGTGGTGTACCATGTGTTACCGAAGCGGTAGCGCGACTCATCGTAGGAGGCGGTATAGGTGGATAGAGCGGGATAGTCGGAGCCGATATCCTGCTGGCCGGTCTGGCCGTACGACAGACGGATCTTCAGGTCGTCGATTACCTCGACGTCGCGGAGGAAGGCCTCATTCTTGAGTTTCCAAGCCAAAGCGACAGAGGGGAAGTAACCCCAACGGTTCTCCTTGCGGAAACGCGAAGAGGCATCGGCACGGAAGGTAGCAGTGAGCAAGTAACGGTCGGCGAAGCTATAGTTCAGACGGCCATACCAAGAAAGAAGGTAGTATTCGCTCTCGGAATGGGTAGGTGAAGACAACTCCACGCCCTTCGGGTCGAGATTCTCATCGTTGAATTTCTTCCAGAAACGCTGCCAACCGTAGCCAACCATTATGTCGAGATGCTGCTCATAAGCAAATGTGTGGGTATAGTTGGTATAGAAGTCGAGCAACGTGTTGCGCTTGTTCTGCTTCGAGGTATATTCGAGGCCGGTACCGTCCTTCTGGTTACTGGTGTACATCTGAGGAGCAAATTGTGGAACAGAGCGGTCGTAGGTTGATTTGAGCACATCGTAGCCAAGATTAAGGTTAAATCGAAGATCCTCGAAACCATGAATCTTGTAGTCGATTGCCATATTACCGATTGAGCGGGTCACCTTGTTCTCTCGATTATCAAGCTCGAGGAGTGCCAACGCATTGTCGGGAGCTATGGCCATAGGTGCATCACCATTCATCCAAGTATAGTAACCACAGCCAATGCCACCGGGGTAAGTTGCATGGATAGGACGAGTAGGGTCGGCTGCGATTGCTGCACCTACGACACTACTGGTCACGGGCTTGTTGTCCTCATAAGATCCCTTGACGTTGATGTCGAAAGTGAGATGATCCTGGAGGAATCGGGGTGAAAGCCCCACAGAAGCGCTGGTGCGCTGGTAATTATTGGTCTTGATGATACCGTCTTGATTAGTGTAACCCACGCTAGCACGATAGGGCATATTGCCGACAGCACCACTAACCGATACGTTGTGCTCCTGACCAAAGGCATTGTGATAAATCTCCTTCTGATAATCAACATCGTCATCGCCAAGAGCGAAGTCAGCGGGTGCGTTGGCGTACTTGGCAAATGCAGCCTTGTAGTCGGTGGCATTCAGTACATCAAGCGTGCGGGTGACTTGGCTGATAGTAAAGTTGTTGGTATAGCTGACAGCAGGTTTGCGACTGCCGATCTTACCCTTCTTCGTCGTAATAATGATAACGCCATTCGATGCTCGAGAACCATAAATGGCCGTTGACGAGGCATCCTTAAGGACAGTGAACGACTCGATATCGGCGGGGTTAATAGAACCGATGATATTGCTTGAGCCGTTGATCGAACTATTATCGACCGGCACGCCATCGATAACGATGAGCGGATCGTTGGAAGCTGAGAGCGAAGAACCAGCACGCACACGTATCGTAGCGCCTGAACCTGGGGCACCCGAAGATGGCGTAACATTGACACCGGCCACCTTGCCCATCAAGGCATCTTGAGCGCTAACGATGCTACCCTTGTTGAGTTCTTCGGCCTTGACACTAAGCACGGAGCCTGTAGCGTCACGCTTCTTGACCTGACCATAGCCGATGACGACAACGTCGTCGAGCAATTGGCTGTCTTCGTGCATGGTCACAGTCATCGATCGGCCATCGGCACTGAGTTCCTGTGTCTGATAACCCAGAAAACTGAAGACGAGAGTGGAGTTCCTGTTGGGAACAGTGAGAGAATAATTGCCATCAGCATCGGTAAGGGTTCCATTAGTAGTTCCCTTGACCAAGACGTTGGCTCCAGGAATTGCTTCGCCAGTCTGGTCAACGACTCGTCCTTGTACGGTGACATTCTGACCAACGGCAACATAACACAGCAGCATTCCTACGAGAGGAAGCATTCTGCGCAATACGGTGTAAGCTGTCTTGTTCATAGATTAGTAATATTTATATGTGAAATAGTATTAGTAAGTATTCGGTTATTAAAGGTTTTTCGCAACTTTTGCGGTTCGCGCTGCAAAGTTATTGAGTTTTTTTTAAACAAAGCTGAATCGTCGGGACAAAGTAGGTAAAAAAGTAAGCCAATTAGGATATATCCCAATTGGCTTTCAATAACTTGCACGAAATTACCCCTTCTTTTTGAGTAAGTGTTTATTTGAGGCTTTGGATTGCTTCAACGAACTCTTCACGCGACAAATCAGTGCGGGCCCTCATCTTGAGTCGATAGTTATAAACGGTCTGTGGCGAGAAATGCAGGAAAGAGGCAATCCTTGTGCTATCGTTGATCCCTAAACGAACCAAGGCATAGATTCGGAGTTCAGGGCTAAGCAACTCACCTTCCTTGACGCTCACGTGCTCGTTAGGACGCAACAATTCATTGAACTCCTTAACGAAATCGGGAAAGAGAGACAGGAAAATGGCATCAAAGTTACGGAAGAAATCACGCAGATCCTCCTGTTGCTGACTCTTGTCGCCCACCAACTTGATAACTTCGGAAAGCTGGTTCCCCTTTACCTTATTATGTATGGTACGACGCAGAAACTCCTGTTTGTCCATATAGGCAGAACACAGGTTGAAAACCTGTCCGATATACTCTTCCTTTATACGATTGGCATCGGCAAGCTGTCCGTTTGCAGCCTCCACCTGCGCATTAATCTGTATCAACTGCCGGTTGGCGTCGGCAATCTCCTGATAAAGGCCATGCAACTTAACGTTGAGACGTCGCAACTGAGAACTTCTTCGATGCAGGATCCATACACCGAACACAGCGATGAGCAGTAGCAAACCCAAGGCAATGGAAAGCCAAAGCTTTCGAAGAGATGCGGTCTCACTTTTGCGTTCATATGCACTAGTGATAATCGGCAGGAACTGGGCAATCTGCGTGATGCGGCAATGAATGCGGCTGAAGGTGACGTCTTCGAGTGCACAGGTAAGATAACGGTAGGCACGATCCACATCGCCATCGCGGAACAAAAGGATAGCTAATTGCTGTAGAGCGGTGTATTTTTTGGTAGCACGCTGAAGGTCATCCACAGCACTGACTGCGTAGTAATACTCAGCTTCTCTATTCATCCCCAAAGCCTCGTAAATCTCGGCGAAGGTGACGGCGAGAAGTGTTTCGCCCAAACCATCAGCATCACGAGCTAGTCTTCCTTTTAAGAGCTGGAGGGCATCCTGTGGCTTGCCTTCAAACAATAAAAGATGCGCCTCACCAATGTCGTGGCCTATATCATCGGGAGGAAGAACAGACTGCAGCTGCTTACGATAGAACAACAGGGAGTCCCTGAACCGCAGGCGATCTTCCTCAAGTTCCGAGTTTTGATGCATCGAATGATAGATGGAATAATATAGGTGGTAATAATACACCATATCCTCCTCTCCTACTTTTCCGCGGCTGGCATCAAGCAATTCTCTTGCCTGAGAATAGTAACCCAAACCCTTGAGAGCCTCAGCGATATCGAGGCCATTGTTCACCTTCGATGCCTCGTCATCGGACGCTATAAGCGAGGAACCTAACCGAGCAAAGTAAAGCGCACTATCCAAACGGAAACTACGGTATATGCTGAAGAGTTCATGCATAAGACGTCGCCTTTCGGACACATCTTCCGTACGGAGCAACTTTAGCTGTAGGTCTTGTATGTTGTTTCGTTTCTGTCGGTCGTAGATAGGCTTTTCGAGTATCGTCCTATCAAGAACATACAGTATGGAATCGAGCTGCTGTTGCGATTGGGCATAAGATATGGCTACACCAGCAATAAGCAGAAGCATTAGCTGTAAAGACCTAAGCATTGGCAGGCGACACATCGTTGACAAGTTTGAAAAACTACAAGCAAATGTATGTACGGCAATAATCTATTGCATAGCAATCAGGTGGTAGAACTCTTCGCGCAAAGAAGGATTGGTGCGGAACACACCTGTGAAGTAGCTGACATTCATGTTGCCCTTGTTCTTCACGCCACGCATGGTTTTGCAAGTGTGCATACCCTTGAGGACGATGGCAAAGCCCTGCACCTGGTTGTCGAGGGCTTCGCTGAGCATTTCGATGATGTCGTGGGCAAGACGTTCCTGAAGTTGCAGACGTGCCGAGCAGTAGCCAACAACGCGGGCAATCTTCGAAATGCCGAGGATGCGCCCATCATCCTGTGGGATGTAGGCGAAATAGTATTGGCCGAAGAACGGCATCATATGATGTTCGCACATCGAGTAGAAGTCGCCGGTGTCGAAGACCATCTCGGTGTTGTGTGCATCGTTATCAAAAGTGGTTATCTTGGGTTTCTGTGTAGGATCATAGCCACGAAAGAGTTCTCGCCACATACGGACGACACGGTCGGGCGTATCGACCAGACCTTCACGCTCCGGATCTTCGCCAATGGCTCGGAGCACGGTACGGATGGCATCCTGCAACTGTTCGTCAGTCACAGGCGACGCTTGCTGAATCAGCGGACGTGCAGAATCTTGTGGGTTTGGAGTGAAAGTTTCCATTTCGGATGTTGAAGTATATATTTTATTGTCTTGTTCAATATGGCTTGATTGCTGAGGGGATCCTGGGTGTCGCAAGGCTGCAATCGGTACTCGGTGGCAGGGATTTGCTCATAAAGCGCCATGTCCTGCGTCGGACTATCCTCGAAGACGACCTTGAGTTCATCGATATGACGAAGGCGAATGGTGGCAATCTTGCGTTTCCCCTCTTCGACATCAATCAACTTGGGTGAACAGGTAATCCAGTCGACTTTACAGCCTTCGGGTAGAGGACGTGTGCCGTTGGTCTCCATCATCAGATACAGCCCATGGGCATGCAGCTTGTCGCACAACGATGCTGTGATTTGCAAGGTGGGTTCGCCACCTGTGATGACCACATATCGCGTAGGATATTGGAGCACAGCCTCAACAATCTCGTCTTCGCTCATCTCATCACCTTTTTCAAAATCGGTGTCGCAGAACCAGCAACGCAGGTTACACCCTGCGAAACGCACGAAGACGGCAGGCGTTCCGGTGTAATGGCCTTCGCCTTGCAGCGAATAGAAAATCTCGTTGACTTTCAATTAACAATCAATAATTAACGATTAACAATTATTCGTCACGCTCGTAGATAGCGACATTTCCGGTGCTCTCCTGCACAGATGCCTTATAGCAATTAGGTACCTTCTCGACAATCCAGTGGGCAATATTTTCGGCGGTGGGATTGAAAGGAAGGATAGCGTTAAGGTCCTGATGGTCGAGCGTACCGTGAACGATGCGCTTCACTTCGGTGAAATCAACCACCATACCGTCTTCATTCAGTTCGCGTGACTTGCAATAGACCTTCACGATCCAGTTGTGGCCGTGCAGGTTCTCACATTTGCTCTGATGCGACAGTCTCAGGTAATGGGAGCCTGAGATCTCCATAGTTTTTTCGACGTAGTACATTTATTTCTGTAATAATTTTTGCTTTTCTTTTTATAGTAACTATAGTGAATATAGTAACTATAGGAAATATAGAGAATTTATCAACTTTTTTTATGGAAAACCAATGCCAAAAAGAAGCCGACCAGGAAGATGGTCATTGTTCCAAGGACAATGGCAAGATATTCGTGAAGACCCGGATCGGGCAGGCCAAGCCACTTCCAAGCCGAGATCCATGCGATGACAGCGAAGCCGCAGATGACGCCCAGCAGGGCATGGATGTTCTTGACACGCTTGGCCATGTAGCCCAAAAGGAACAGGCCGAGCATACCGCCCGAGAAGATGGACGAAAGTTTCCACCATGCATCGAGTATCGAATCGACATTAACAAGTGCCAAGGCAACGATGATGCCAAGCGTACCAATGACCACCGAACTAACCTTGAGCACAATGAGATGTTCACGATCGCCTACCCCATCGTCATGGGTATGGCCAGGACGATGAACCTTGCGGCGCAATCGAGTCCAATAGTCGGTAAGAATGATGGTCGAACACGAAGTCACCGAAGTGGCCACAGTGGACATTCCTGCTGCAAACACCGAGGCAATCAACAGGCCTGTCAGACCAGTAGGCAGCACGTTTACCATAAAATATGGGAAGACATAATCGGGCTTATTGGCTGCATTGAAAGCGTCCACCTGCGGGTCGGGCATCACCTGATAGTAGGCATAGAGTGCCGTACCGATGAGGAAGAAGACAGCACTGACCGGAATGAAGAGCCAACCTCCGAAGAGGGCGGCATGCTTCGCCTCACGTTCGGTCTTGGCAGTATGATAGCGCTGCACATAGTTCTGGTCGATGCCGTAGTTCTGCAGGTTGATGAAGATTCCATAGATCAGGCAAACCCAGAACGTTGAATGACGCAGGTCGAATAGCGAGAACGAACCGAAAGAGAACTTCGAGCGTCCGAATTCATCCAACGTATTGAAACCGATGCGGAACGTCTGCATGGGTCCTTCGGGCATTGAGAAGAGCAACACGCCAAGGCAGATCAGTGCACCAGCAATAAGGATAAATCCCTGGATAGCTTCGGTCCAGATTACCGCCTTCATGCCACCAAGCATCGAATAGACGATGATGGCTATCGACGTGATGATGATCACCGTGCGCAAGTCCCATCCCATCAGGATATTCATCGGCATGGCCAGCAGAAACAGGATAGAGCCCATACGGGCTATCTGGGTAAGCAGATAGCAGGCCGAAGCATAGAAGCGCGCCCACGCTCCGAAACGGTCTTCGAGGAAGGAATAGGCACTCACCGAACCTCCCGTGCGGTAGAACGGCACAAAGTACTTGGCCGCAAAGTAAGAGGCAATGGGTATGGAAAGACCGAAGACGAAGGGATTCCAATCGCCTGCGTACGACTTGCCGGGATTGCCCAGATAACTGATGGAGCTGACGTAGGTTGAGAAGATACTCATGCCAACCACCCAACCAGGGATGCTCTTACCTGCCGTGGTGAAGTCCTTCGACGAAGCCTTCTTGTCGAAGAAACTACAACCGTAGAGGACAATGCCACCGGTGAAGACGAGGAAGACGATGAAATCGATGATGTTCATATTGTTGCAATAGGAAGTTAGAAGAATATTCTACCTTATTCACTTAGAATATGTCCAACTTGCCGTTTCGAATCGGGAGACGATCGAGGGCGGCCTGCACCTTGTCGCGTTCGGGTTGGAAGAACTTGTAGTAAGGCGAAGCCACAAAGTCGTCGTCGATCACGCCAAGCAGCGAACAAGCGCATTTGAGTCCCTTGAGGTAACTGGAACTATGATGTCCGATGCTGTAGATCGACGAAGAGATCTGCATGATGTACTGCTGCAGACGACGCAACTCTACCAGGTCACCGCTCTTGGCAGCGTTGTACATACCCACATATAGTTCGGGGAACATGTTGGCTCCACCATTCACGCCGCCATTGCCACCCATCAGGACACATTCGCCCGTGATCTCCTCGGGTCCGCAAAGCATGGCGAAATCCTCACGGCCAGACTGACGGACAGCGTATGCCACGCTCTGGAAATAGACCGCATTGGCCGACGAGTCCTTGAGGCCAACAACCTGAGGCATTTGGGCCAAACGTGCTACGGTAGCAGGTGCAAAATTCACCTTTACGTGCGAAGGCATATTATAAAGGAAGAGCGGCAAAGGCAGTTGTGGAACCAGTTCCTCGTAGAACTGTGCCAACTCTGGTTGTCCTGTGGCGAAATAGTAAGGTGGTGCCGAAACCAGTCCGGCTGCACCACAATCGGCAGCAAGGTTGGCCAACTTGATGGATTCGACGATGGAGGTGTCGGTGATGCAGGCCAACAAGGGAAGACGTCCCGCATTGATGCGGCAACTTTCGCTGATCATCTGGTGACGCATCTTGTAGGAGAGCGACTGGGCTTCGCCTGTCGTTCCAAGGACAAACAGTCCATGGACACCACCTTCGATGAGATGGTTGATCAAGCGTTCGAGCGACGCGATGTCGAGTGTCTCGTTGTCCTTGAGCGGAGTAACGAGCGGAGGGATGATGCCACAGAGTGGCTTCGGCAAATTAGCATTCATAGTGTGTATTTATTCTGTTCCTTAATGTAAATGTTGACGTATCTGGATGGTCCAGTCTCTGCGAATGGGCGGGCAGAAGGTGTGGATGCCAAACGAGGCAGCCACATCGCAGATATGCTGGTTGTCATCGACAAAGAGCGTCTCTTCGGGCACATAGCCCGACTCTTCGAGGATGGCCTTGAAGATTGCAGGATCAGGCTTGACAAGATGCATCTCGTACGAGAGCCAGGTGTTTTCGAAGAGTTCACGCGGGTCGTAACCTGCCTCGATGAAGTAACGCAGACAGTAATCCCAATGTATCGTATTGGTGTTGGAGAGGGCACTCACATGGAAGCCCTCCTTCTTCAGTTGATTGATGAAATCGAGACGATAGGCAGGAATGCCGTCGCACATCGAACTGAACGCCAGTGCAATCTGTCGATTGGTAGGAGCCGGTATGGGATAGCCGTCCTTAATGAAAGGCATCAAACTGCGAAACTTACCGGTACGCTCAAAGGCTCCGGTATGGGCAGCACGCATGGCATCACAAAATGCATCAATCGTGTACATTCCTCGCTCCATATCGCCAAGCACACCCTGCTGATGCGCAAGGCTCAGCATCTGATCAATCTCGGGAATGCCGAGTTTCTTGAATTCCGCGATGCAACGATCGGGACGCAGGTCGAGCAAAACGCCGCCAAAGTCAAATATTATATTCTTGATCATCTGACCGAATAGCCAATTGTTAATTACTGAAGTTTCCCACATCCCCAGAAGCAGCTGGGGCGGGGTTATAACTTCGAAATATAGTATGTTAAACCTAAGTCCATAGGCATTTATGCTTTTTCTG
>ONNR01000005.1 GCA_900319235.1 uncultured Prevotellaceae bacterium | reverse complement strand
TGAATTGACTAGGTTGTTTGCTTGCAGGTTACTGACTTATCAGTAACGCTTTGTCAAGATTTCACTCTTTCAAAGATCGTCGCTTAACCGCTCGACTTAGCGTCTCATCGTTTAAGCGGGTGCAAAGATAGGGGATTTTTCGTATGCCTCCAAATTATTTGCAGACTTTTTTCAAAAAATCGTCATTTTAGCTACTTTTCGGCATTGAATAACGCTCATTTGCCATCCGAGTCTTTCATTTTAGCCGCGTAATACTTGCAAAAATCGGATATTCCACAGTCCTTGCACTTGGGATTTCGAGCAGTGCAAACGTATCGACCATGCAAAATGAGCCAATGATGGGCCTGAGGAATGTACTTTTCGGGGATATTGCGCGTCAATTCCATCTCTGTCTCATAGGGCGTCTTGCTGTTCAAGGTCAATCCGATGCGATTAGAAACGCGGAACACATGGGTATCGACCGCCATACGAGGTTCGTTCCAAAGCACCGAGACCATGACATTGGCCGTCTTGCGTCCCACACCTGGGAGCGAGAGCAAGGCATCGTAGTCGGATGGCACCTCGCCTCCATACTCGCTGACGATGCGCTGGGAGGCGGCCAACAGATGATGTGCCTTGTTATTGGGATAGGAGACCGATTTGATGTACTCGTAGATCTCAGCCTCGGTGGTCTGCGCCATCCGCTCTGGCGTGGGGAAAGCATGAAGCAGATCGGGCGCTACCATGTTGACACGTTTGTCGGTACATTGAGCCGAAAGAATCACAGCCACGAGCAATTCGAAGGGGGTGTGATAGATAAGTTCGGTCTGCGCATTGGGATTATGATCGAGGAAATAGCGGATGATGCCCTCGTAACGTTGTTTCTTTGTCATAAGCAACTTGACATTTATGATTAATCTACAGGATTCCTATCTTGCTGAGCCGACCATCCCAAAACTGGAGGATGCGGTTATTGCTATAATACCAAAACTCGACAACGCCATTGCGAGATGGACCACGCTCCACACGCGAAGGACGGCCCCAAGAGAGACGCACCTCTTCGGAAGTCATGTCGGGTTGCACCTGGCTGTACTGAATCTTTGACCAAATCTCGGAAGTAATATCAGGATGCAGGTCGTAAGGGTCGGTCATCGACAGATAGCGTGTCAAAGGTGTCGAGGTAGCATTCTGACGGGAGCCGGGTAGCGATGCTAGAAAGTAACCCTGTTCGTCACCCTTGGTGAATGCCACACGAAGAGGAGCCGTCTCCGTCCCATAGGTGACCGAATCGATGCGGACAGGCACAAACTTCTGATGAGCTACCATCCCTGGTAGGGAGTCGGCAGGATAGAAGATACGGTCGTCGTTGTACAATATATAAAATGTACGCGCACGTAAAAGTGAATCGGTTTGGCGAATCAATTCCTCGGGATACATGATAGCCAAAGCAGGATGATAGGTCGTGTCGGTCATTGCCGTCATCGGACGGCCTGTGCTATAACGATAAGCATGACCCTGAGGCGAAATGAAACGCAACTGCAAAAGTTGTTGTCCCATCCAATCCTCTTCAGAGACCATCGAGTCGTAGAACCACCTTGTACCACGCATGTTCGCCGTATCAGTGGCCTCGGCAGGCACCTCGGCTGTAAGGCTCAGCCCAACACGCTCGTTGAGGAAGACAAACGGCATGCCCTGATACCATTGCGATGGAGACGCAAGCGAAAGGCCATCAAGAAGTTCGGCCAACGTTTGAGGCTCACCGTCATTAGTCTTCCTGGTCCTTGCGGTCAAAAGCGAAGGCAGGAGAAGCAAGACGAGAAACACGCCATAACGAATAGTTTTCATATCAAACGGAATTAATCTTATGACAACGGATGAGAACGGGACCAACAGCAACCAACGTGGCGCCAAACAGATAGACCTCTCCCCCATCGCGAATGCCTGTGCGACGACGCAAAGCATCGGCTGTGAGCGGGAAGTTGCGGACGGCAATGTTGGCCTGGGGGATGCGTGCACGAAGCATCTTCAAATTGTGTGATGCAAATGCCAACTGCTCGTCGATGGCGAAGATTCGACCGGGGAAGTCTGCAATCAGCGTCGAAGATGTGAAATAATGGCAATCACGGTCGAGCATCTGCACATCATAGGCTCCGAGCAGCGCATCGAAGCCCTGTGCCTTCATGATGCTGACATCGGGCTCGTAAAACCAAGTTCCCAACCCTTCGGCTATACGGTCGGAACGATGCCTTCCTGAAGCAGCATCGTCGCTTCGATGTTCGAAATGGAACTCAATGGTTCGTTCTGGATAGAAGTCGAGACAGTGGATCGAATAACGACCTTCTTGCACCGAAGAAGAGTCATCGGGACACTGCGAGACAAGCAATTCCTTGCATTCTCCCTTGACCGAAAGAACATAGACATCGCTGACGCGACGGAGACGAGCGACGGTGCGCGAAATGTCGGCCATGGGCGAAACCTTGGTAATAAGTTGGCGACAATGCGCCAATAAGTCGTCCTGCCATGCAACGACGTCGGGTTGGCAATCGCTTATCTCGAAGATACGACCACCATCATTCGAACGACGTGCGGGGTCGAGGTAGATCACATCAACATCGGGTATCGGAAGTTCGGTGGAAATGCCTTCTCGCACCTCGATTCGGGGATTTCGTCCTTCAAACTTTGCGGATAAGACTGCAAAATTGTGTCGGGCAGCTGCGCAAAGGTGGGGCTGACATTCAGTATAGACGGCAAGATCCAGATTGCGCGACATATACCAGAGATCCACACCCATTCCACCCGTCATATCACACAGGCTGCGCGCATCGGGAAGTATGATCGACCGCTTGTAGCGTGCCGTCGATTCCGACGAGCACTGTTCGGCAGGAACACGACCTCCCATAATGAGATCCGGCTCGGCATACCATTCTGGCAACTTGTTTCGAAGGCGACGACGTGCCTCAATCTGGTCAACTGCAAAGGGAATGTCGATGGTCGGATAGCGATGGGCCGAAAGCAGCAACCGCACCGTATCGTCGGATAGATGATCGGTGATGAATTGCCGTATTTCGGAGTTCCATTCCATGCCTAAAATTGCTTTAATAAGTGGGCAAAATTGCTGACTTACGCGAAAAATCGTTGCAAAAATAGCAATTTTTTCGAATATTTAGACCATTCTATCGAAAAAAAGATTATTTTCGCCACGCGAAACAATGTGAATTGGGTAAATTTGTTGCCAAAAGGTAATTTTTGAACGCAGAAACAGAAGCAACGACATGACAGAATACTGGAAGTGCAAAGGAGGCTTCAGGCAACTCCCCGAATGGGAATCGGACTGCTGGGTCCAGGTTACGCAGCCATCACAAGATGAACTGAGCGACTTGGAGAGCCGTTTTGGTGCGCCTATGGACTTCATCCAGGACGTTGAGGATACGGAAGAACGCCCGCGTACCGAGAGCGAATCCGGTTGGCTAATGACCCTTATCCGCGTGCCCAACAAGGAACTTGACGAAGATGGTGACCCCATCTTCTCGACCGTGCCTTTGGCTATTCTGATTCATAGTGAGATCTTCATCACCATCTGTTACTACAAGACCGAGATGATCGATGACTTCATCCGCTACACGATTCGCAAACAATTCGAAGACAGGCAACGTTACGACTTGATGCTCTCGATCTTCCTCAGCAGTTCGGTGTGGTACCTGAAGTACCTGAAGCAGATGAACGTGATGATGAAACAGGCCGAAGAAGCCCTTGAAGAATCGTTGCAGAACGAACAACTGCAAAAGATGATGGGCATCGAGAAGTTCCTCGTGTATTTCGTTACTTCGATGCGTGGCAATGAAGTCGTTATGGTGCGTCTGAAGAAACATCTGCGCCACCTGCCCTACGACGAGGATCTGCTCGACGATGTCGAGATCGAACTCCAGCAGGCCTACGCCACGGCCAACATCTACAGCGAGGTGCTCGAGCGCCAGCGTGAATCGTATGCATCGATTATCTCGAACAACCTGAATGCCATCATGAAACGCCTGACCACCATCACCATCATCCTGATGATACCCACAGGCATCGGTGGATTCTTTGGCATGAATGTGCCGAATGGGCTTGAAACCAACGTTTTCGCCTTTGGCGCAATACTTGTAGGTACGGCAATCCTCTCGCTGATGGGCTATCTCTACATGAAGAAGAAAAACCTCTTCTGAACCACAGCGCACTTTTTTTGACTATGCCGCAGAATCCTCACCGTTTAATGATGGAGAATCTGTCGGAATCGGCTTGACTCGGGAACTTTCGGCGAAAGTCCTCGAGTTTTTGCATATCGGGCGTGAAGGTACATACACCCTCCTCGCCATCGACACATCGGGCAAGGATATGGCCATAGGGATGGATGGCGCGCGAACCACCATCGTAAACGCAGATGTCATCCTCTCCCACCCTGTTAACGCCGACGACGAACACCTGGTTCTCGATGGCACGAGCGGGCAGCAACGTTTCCCAAGCAAGACGACGCTTCTGCGGCCAATTAGCCACGCAGATCAGAATGTCATAAGAATTGTTGGGCGCAAACCTCGACCAAACAGGGAAACGCAAGTCGAAGCAGACTACCAGAAAGAAACGAATGCCTCGCCAAGTGACGATACACTGCTCTTGCCCAGGCTCATAGCCACGGCTTTCGCCACCAATGTGGAACAGATGGTGTTTGTCGTAATGATGCAACTCTCCCTCAGGGGTAACGAAGTAACAACGATTGCGGTTGTTCTGACGGTTCTCGGCGGCTTCCCGTTGTGGAGAAAGAGTGACGGCAAACGATCCACAGAGGGCGGTCTGATAACGACGCGAGAGATCGAGCAGGCGCTGCTCGACGTCAGCGAAATATTCCGTCTGACCTGCTTCTGGAGAAGTCACGAATCCCGTGCTGCACATCTCGGGCAGCACAAGGAGATCGGTATCGGACAGTTGGCTAAGGACCGTCTCAATCTTCTTGTAATTGGCCTCCGGGTCAAGCCAACAGATGTCCTGTTGATAAAGGGAGATATTCATTGTCCAAAAAGAAGGGTGTGTCGGAATGGCACACCCTTTGTCTCAATAGTTGAATGAGTTATTTCTTGAAATAACGGTTGAAGAGGCCTTCGAAGCCCTTGCCGTGACGTGCCTCGTCCTTGGCCATCTCGTGAACGGTGTCGTGGATAGCATCCCAGTTCTTAGCCTTGGCATTCTTGGCGATGCGGAACTTATCCTCGCAAGCACCAGCTTCGGCATTCATGCGCTTCTCAAGGTTGGTCTTGGTGTCCCAAACAACGTCGCCGAGAAGTTCTGCAAACTTGGCAGCATGCTCAGCCTCTTCCCAAGCATAGCGCTTAAAGGCATCAGCTACCTCGGGATAACCCTCGCGATCGGCCTGACGGCTCATAGCCAGATACATGCCTACTTCTGTGCACTCGCCCATAAAATGGGCATTCAGATCCTTAATCATCTCCTCATCAACGCCATACTCCTTGGCGATGCCGATGACGTGCTCCTGTACGAACTGAATTCCGCCTTCCTCTTCAACAAGCTCCTTGAACTTCGAAGCGGGTACGCGGCACTGTGGGCAACGCTCGGGTGGTGTTGGACCCTCATGAATATAACCACAAACGGTGCAAATCCATTTTTTCTGCATAATAGTTTAATTTTAAGTTGGTGAATAATGAAATGTGGGTTGATAATAGAATATAAATGTACCGCAAAGATATTTAGAAGTTTTGACAAAACCAAATTCCTACGGTACATTTTTTATTAATTTAACAAATAAGGGCACAAAATATGTCTTTCAACATACAACGGCCTTATGAGTGGGTGACACGATCCTTGAGTTCGGCAAGTTTGCCGCTGTTCCAACGATCGGTAGTACCTACGAGATAACCGGTGATACGCTGCAGACGGTCGATGTTATGACCACCGCACTCTGGGCAAACCTGCTCGTTCTCGATGGCATCCTCATGGCCGCAGTCCATGCAGCGGTTGCGATTGTGGTTGACCGATCCATAGCCCATGTTGAGTTCGTCCATCAGATCGACTACCTTGCTGATAGTCTCAGGATTGTGGGTAGCATCGCCATCTATCTCGACATAGAAGATGTGGCCGCCACCTGTCAGATCGTGATAAGGAGCCTCTACCTCAGCCTTATGACGGATAGAGCACTTGTAGTAAACGGGCACATGGTTCGAGTTGGTGTAGTAATCCTTATCGGTCACACCCGGGATGATGCCATAGCGCTTCTTGTCGATGCGGGTGAAACGTCCAGACAGACCTTCGGCAGGAGTAGCAAGCACCGAGTAGTTGTGCTGGTAGCGATCGGAGAACTCGCCGACCTTCTTCTTCATGAAGGAGATGATCTTAAGACCGAGTTTCTGAGCCTCATCGCTCTCACCATGATGATGACCACAAAGGGCAATCAGGCATTCGGCCAAACCGATGAATCCAATACCAAGGGTGCCCTGGTTGATAACGGAAGCGATGGTGTCAGTGGGCTTCAGCTTCTCAGCACCTACCCAGAGGCAAGACATCACAAGCGGGAACTGCTTGGCAAGAGCTGTCTTCTGGAACTCGAAGCGCTGGTGCAGCTGCTTGGCGACAAGTTCGAGCATCTCGTTCAGACGGAGCATAAATACCTCGACACGACGATCAAGGTTAGGCTCGCTCATGCACTCGATGGCCAAAGCCACGATGTTGATGGTGGTGAAAGAGATGTTACCACGACCGATGGAGGTCTTCTTACCGAAGCGGTTATCGAACACACGTGTGCGGCAACCCATCGTAGCCACCTCATAGAGGTAACGCTCGGGATCATCGGGACGCCACAACTCGTGATAGTTGTAGGAGGCATCGAGGTTCAGGAAGTTGGGGAAGAAACGACGTGCCGACACCTTGCAGGCGAGCTGGTAAAGGTCGTAGTTGGGATCAGTGGGCAGGTAGTTCACTCCACGCTTCTTCTTCCAGATCTGGATGGGGAAGATAGCAGTGGCATGGTTGCCGACACCTTCGTAGGTCGAATGGAGGAGCTCACGCATCACGCAGCGTCCTTCTGCCGAAGTATCGGTACCATAGTTGACCGACGAGAATACCACCTGGTTGCCACCACGTGAGTGGATGGTGTTCATGTTGTGGATGAATGCCTCCATAGCCTGATGTACACGGCCTACAGTGCGGTTCACGGCCTGCTGCTTGATGCGCTCATCACCTGTGAGGTCGCCCAGGTCCTTCTTCAAGTAATCGGTGAATTCGACATTCATCAAATGGCTCAGGTCCTTGCCCTCGTAGCTCTCCAGGTTGCGGATCTCCTCCTGATAGGTGAGGCGTACGTAGGGAGCAAAATAGAAATCGAGAGCGGGGATGGCCTGTCCACCGTGCATTTCGTTCTGTGCTGTTTCGAGTGAGATGCAAGCCTGGACGGAAGCAGTCTCAATGCGCTTTGCTGGACGCGACTCTGCGTGAGCTGCCTTCAAACCATGCTGCAGGATGGTGTTCAATGGGTGCTGTACGCAGGTGAGCGACTTGGTGGGATAGTAATCCTTGTCGTGAATGTGGATATAACCGTTCTTGGCAGCGGCACGTACGTCCTCATCGAGCAGATAGTCATCGACGAAAGGCTTGGTGGTCTCGCTGGCGAACTTCATCATCATGCCTGCCGGAGTATCGGCATTCATGTTGGCGTTCTCGCGGGTAATGTCGTTCTTCTTGGCACCAATGATCTCCTCAAACACCTCGCGTGTCTTGGCACGACGAGCGATGGTACGGGAATTACGATAAGAGATATAGACACGAGCCACTTCCTTGCGCTCGGAATCCATCAACTCCTCCTCCACACGGTCCTGAATGGCTTCCACTGACATCAGGGCGTCACCGTTCTTGGCAATCTTGTCTGCTACTGTAGCGGCGAGGATCGCGTCCACGCCCTTCTCGGTCTGCGCCATGGCCTTACGGATGGCGTCTTCGATCTTGTTAAAATTAAAATCGACAGTACGACCGTCGCGTTTAATAACTTTTTGAATCATGAGTATTTAAAATGTGAATAGTTAGAAAAATACAAATCGCGGGTTGCAAAACGTGAAAAAGCACAGTTTTTTCATTTGCGGGTGCAAAATTATGGAAAAGTTTTGACCTATGCAAACAGATTTTTTCTATCTTTGCATCGATAAAAATCAATAATGTCCTTTCCCGTTGCTTAGAGACAACAATTAGCAGGGCAAAAAAGTTCTTTTCCGCAATAATTATTTTTTTTAACATTCTAGGATGACATTCCAGCAGTTGGAATATATTGTAGCCGTCGATACGCATCGTCACTTTGTGAATGCGGCGACTGCCTGTGGTGTGACCCAATCCACACTCAGTACCACGATAGCCAAGCTGGAGCAGGAAATCGACGTGGTGATTTTCGACCGCTCGAAACATCCCATCGAACCCACGGCACTGGGCAAACAAATCATCAGCCAGGCCCGTGTCATCCTCCACAACTCGCAACAACTCCGCGACCTTGTCCTCAACGAGAAGGCTTCCGACAAAGGAAATCTCTTCATCGGCATAATCCCGTCGGTCGCCCCCTACCTCTATCCTGCCATGGCCAAAGTGATGCGGCAGGATTATCCTAATGTTCACACCACTGTCCACGAGTCGTTTGCCGAACAACTCATCGATCGTCTTCAGCGAGCCGAACTTGACATGGCCATCGTCTCGGGAACAGAAATTCAAGACACCAATCTCCTCGAGATAGAACTCTATACCGAACGTTTTCTTTTATATGTGTCACCCACGTCACCGCTCTGGCAACGCGATTCACTGCGCGCCGAAGACCTGCTAGATGGTGGAATCTGGGCGATGCGCGCTTTCCACGACCACTATCCGCAACTCTCCAACATCACGCACAAAGAGACTTTCCATAACACGACCCTAGTGCAGGGAGGTCTGCATACCCTCATTAACCTGGTCAACACCAACGGAGGTTATACACTTATTCCCGAACTCTTCAAGACGGCATTGCCTGCCGAGATGCAACGCAATCTGCGCTCAATTCAAGGCCCGAAATTCTTCCGAACCATTTCGCTCGTTATCCGACAAGACTATATGCGAGAGCGAATGCTCAACATTGTGGCTGATGCCGTGAAACACGTTGTGCCCAAGGAGATGCTCAAGGAACGTATGCTCAAGTTCAAAATTACCTTATAATAATATGGTAAAACAGTTTTTCCAAGTCATAAGGCGATATATTCGTCCCTACAAGGCCAACCTCGTGTGGTCCATCATCCTGAATTTCTTGAGCCAATGGCTCAACATCTTCTCGTTTGCCGCACTTGTTCCCATCCTGCAGATCCTCTTCCAAGTTGATCGGCAGGAATATGTCTATCAGGCCATCGACTGGTCGAACCTCGACAAGGATGTTCTCATCAACGATGCCTACTGGTACGTGAGCCAACTCATCGCCAACCATGGTGCCTTATGGACACTCATCGCTATGGGCATAGTGCTCATCGTGATGACTGCCATCAAGACTGCATCCTACTTCGCCTCGTCGGCCGTGATGATACCTTTCCGCACCGGTATCACCAAGGACATCCGTCTGGAACTCTACAACAAGGTGCTGCGTCTGCCCCTCTCGTTCTTCAGCGAAGAGCGCAAGGGTGACATCGTGGCTAGGATGAGCGCCGATGTCCAGGTTGTCGAAACGGCTCTTACTTCATCGGTCGATATGCTCATCAAGTCGCCCATCGCCATCCTGGTGTGCTTCTTCACGATGTTCATTTTGAGTTGGAAACTTACGATCTTTGTCCTGCTCTTCATTCCCATCGCAGGCTGGATCATGGGTTCGGTGAGCCGCAAACTGAAACGCAAGTCACAGTTTGTACAGGACCAGTGGGGTGAGATTATGACCGAACTCGACGAGACTTTGGGCGGACTGCGCGTCATCAAGGCCTTTATTGCCGAGAGCAAGATGATGCAGCGCTTCACGCGCACCAACGACATTTATCGAGGAGCGCTCAACAGCATGGCCATCCGCCAGTCGTCAGCTCATCCCACCTCCGAATTCATGGGCACCGTCCTGATCGTCATCGTCCTTTGGTTCGGCGGTTGGCTGATATTGGGCGGCAACTCATCGATGGATGCAGCCATGTTCATCTATTATCTAGTCATCCTCTACAGCGTCATCAATCCTCTCAAGGACTTCTCGAAGGCATTCTACAACGTTCCACAGGGTCTTGCCTCGATGGATCGTATCGACATGATCCTCAAGGCCGAGAACAACATCACCGATCCAGCCAATCCCAAAGAGCTGAAGGGTTTCAACGAAGGCATCGAGTTCAAGGATGTGTCGTTCAAATACAAGAACTCCGAAATAATGGTGCTGCGCGACATCAACCTTCGCGTACCCAAAGGCAAGACCATCGCACTTGTTGGGCAGTCTGGTTCAGGCAAATCCACTTTGGTTGATCTTGTGCCACGCTATCACGATGTACTTGAAGGACAAATTCTCATCGATGGCAAGGACGTGCGTGATGTACGTATCAACGACCTGCGCACCCTTATCGGCAACGTCAATCAGGAGGCAATCCTTTTCAACGACACCATCTTCAACAACATCACCTTCGGCGTCGAGAATGCCACCCAAGCCGAAGTCGAGGCTGCTGCAAAGATTGCCAATGCCCATGACTTCATCATGGAAACCGAACAAGGTTATCAGACAATGATTGGCGACCGAGGCGGACGACTCTCTGGTGGACAACGTCAGCGTCTCAGCATTGCCCGTGCCATCCTCAAGAACCCGCCCATCCTCATCCTCGATGAAGCCACTTCGGCTCTCGACACCGAGTCGGAACGCTTGGTACAGGAGGCTCTCGAACGACTGATGAAGAGCCGTACTACCATTGCCATCGCCCACCGCCTATCGACCATCAAGAATGCCGATGAGATATGCGTTCTCCACGAAGGACAAATCGTAGAACGTGGCACTCACGAAGAACTCATTGCTCTTGGCGGTATCTACAAGAAACTGAATGATATGCAGTCATTGTAGCAATTTCTTTGGTCATTTGACCACACAAAAAGGCCGATCTCTACTCAAAAACAAACGTTTATAAGGTAAAATAACAAATATATTTTGGTGGTTCAAATAATTTTTGTTATTTTTGCGCGCCAAATATTAGAATAAATGGAACAACATCACCCCGTCCCCAACCTCGACCAGAAACTTGCAGCCTTCGCCCGCGCCCTCGGTGTAATGCAGACGCTTCGCAAGGATTGTCCGTGGGACGCCAAGCAGACCAACGAATCCATCCGTCAAAACTCTATCGAAGAGGTATATGAACTCGGCGAAGCCCTCATCAAGGGTGACCCCAATGAAATCAAGAAGGAGTGCGGTGACGTCCTCGAACAGATCTTCTTCTATGCCATGTTCGGCGAAGAAAAAGGACAGTTTGACTTTGCAGACATCTGTAATGCGATGTGCGACAAACTCGTCTTCCGTCATCCCCACGTCTTCAATCCCGATGGTTCGCTCATCTCGCAGGTAGGTGTGCGTGGTGGTGAGGACGTCAACAATGCCGACGATGTCTCGAAACTTTGGGAAGTCGTCAAGCAAAAGGAGAAAGGCGGCAACAAGACCATACTCTCGGGTATTCCCGCAGGATTGCCCTCCCTCATCAAGGCATACCGCATGCAGGACAAGGCGCGCAACGCCGGCTTTGACTGGCAACAGCGCGAAGACGTATGGCAAAAAGTCAAGGAAGAAATCAGCGAATTCGAAGCCGAAGTCGGAAAAATGGACCGCGAACGTGCCGAACGAGAGTTCGGTGACCTGCTCTTCAGCCTCATCAATGCTGCACGTCTCTACAAGATCAAGCCCGACAACGCACTCGAAAAGACAAACCAGAAGTTCCTCCGACGTTTCACCTACGTCGAAACTGAGGCCAAGAAGCAGGGTCGCCTCCTCAACGACATGACCCTCGCCGAAATGGATGCCCTTTGGGACGAGGCCAAGGCCAAAGGCATATGAACTCCGATTATTCCGATCACTCAGATCACAATTATAAACCTAAAATGAAAAAATTTATCCTTATGAGCGCTATCTGCGCAGCAGCCCTCACCGGCTGCCAGAATTCTGTAGACAAGACCACAGGTCTCAATTACAGCAACATGGACACCACCGCCAATCCTGGCGATGACTTCTTCCAGTATGCCACCGGCCACTGGATCGACAACAACCCACAGCCTGCCATGTTCCCACGTTGGGGTTCATTCACCAAGCTCGGTGACGACAACACCAAGCAACTTGCCGAACTCATTCAGGGCATTGCCGCACAAGAGAACGAGAAAGGCACTATTGCCCAAAAGATCGGTGACCTCTACAACCTCTCCATGGACTCCGTTCGCCTCAACAACGAAGGTTTCGCTGCCATCAAGCCTTACGTCGATAAGGTCAATGCCATCAAGACCCGCGAGGAACTTCTCAAGATGATGGCTACCGAACATGACGACCTTCTCTTCGGTATCGGCATTGGTGCAGACCAGAAGAACGCCAAGATAAACATCGTTGGCGTAGGCCAGGGAGGCCTCAGCCTCGGCAATCGTGACTACTACCTCTCCGACGACCCCGCTATCGTCAAGGTGCGTGAGGCCTTCAAGGAGCATGTGGTTAACATCTACAAGCTCACTGGTGCTACCGAGAAGGTTGCCAAAGCCAAGATGGAGAACCTCTTGAAGTACGAGACACAGATTGCCAAGGTTAGCTTCTCGATGGAAGAGCTCCGCGACCCAGAAGGCAACTACCACAAGATGAGCGTGGATGAAGCCAGCAAGCTCTGCAAGTTCGACTGGGATACCTATTTCAAGAACTATGGTTACGACCAGACCACCGAAATCGACCTCGGCCAGCCTGCTCCTATTGCCAAGGCTTGCGAAATCCTGATGAAAGCCCCTCTCGAGGATCTCAAGTCCATCTACGAGTGGCAGACCATCAGTGCCCTCTGCGGCCTCACCAGTGACGAATTCGTTGATGAGAACTTCCGCTACAACCAGAAACTCACCGGCGCCAAGGAGCAGCAGCCACGCTGGCGTCGTGCTGTGAACCGTGTCGATGGTCTTATGGGCGAAGCTGTAGGTCAAATGTACGTCGAGAAGTACTTCCCTGCTGAGTCGAAGCAGATGATGCTCGACCTCGTTCACAACCTGCAGACCATCCTCGGCGAGCGCATCAAGGCTCAGACCTGGATGAGCGAAGAGACCAAGCAGGCTGCTCTTGAGAAGCTCAGCACCTTCTACATCAAGATCGGTTATCCCGACAAGTGGGAGGACATCTCCGGCCTCACCGTCGATCCAGAAAAGACCCTCGTCGATAACGTTTATGCCATCAGCAAGTTCTACTGGAACCTCGACAAGGAGAAGCACTACAACAAGCCTGTCGATAAGGACGAATGGTATATGACTCCACAGACTGTCAATGCCTACTACAACCCAACCACCAACGAGATCTGCTTCCCTGCCGGTATCCTCCAGCCCCCATTCTTCTCGAAGGACTTTGATGATGCTGTCAACTATGGTGCCATCGGCGTTGTCATTGGTCATGAGATGACCCACGGCTTCGATGACCAGGGACGTCAGTACGACAAGGAAGGCAACCTGCGCCAGTGGTGGGCTGATGCCGACGTTGAGGCATTCAAGATACCTGCTGAGCAGATGGCAGTCTATTTCGATTCTCTCTGGGTTATCCCAGGTGAGCTCCACAGCAACGGCCACCAGTGCCTTGGCGAGAACCTTGCCGACCATGGTGGACTCAACATCGCTTTCCAGGCCCTCCAGCTTGCCAAGCAGCAGGGTTCGAAGACCTACATGGGCGACGAGAACGGCTTTACTCCCGAGCAGCGTTTCTTCCTCTCCTACGCCAACGTTTGGGCAGGTGTAAGCACCGAGGAGATCCTCCGTCGTCTTGCTCTTGTTGACGTTCACTCAGCTAACTTCCTCCGCGTCAACGGTGGTGTTGCCCAGTGCGAAGAGTGGTACAAGGCGTTCAACATCAAGGAAGGCGACAAACTCTATGTCGCTCCCGAGAACCGCGTAAATATCTGGTAAAACATCGGATTAAATTCCGATTATCTCCCAATAAAATCAGGAGGCAAACACTTGCAACAGGTGTTTGCCTCCTCTTTATTTACTACTCTTCCCTTCTCATTTCAACCTGATGATATCGCACCAGCGGGTGGTAGGATTCTGGCTGCGATAGTCGTGCTTGATGGCATTGGCAAAAACGTTGGCCTTGCCCTTGCCGTCGCGACTGGTGTATTGTTGTGAGCCGAGGACGATGGTCTCGGTGCCATTCAACTTGTTGATGCGGTCGACGACAGCGTCAAGGCGCTTCATCTTCTGGAACTGTTCGGCATTGTAGTCAAACAAGTCCAGTTGGATGGGTATCCTCGGCACAATGTCCATAACGATGACACCTGCTTTCTTGTAATGATAGCCCTCACGATACATTTTCTGGAGCACTTCGAAAGCCGCCTTCACAATCTCGACAGTGCTGTTGGTAGGCATGGAAAGGCTCGTTTCCATGAAACTGTTGTATTGCGGCAGATCTTCGCGGAAAGGATTGGTATAGAGGAAGACGCTGACGATGGAGGCTGATGACCCTTGCCGACGCAGTTTCTCGGCACAACGTGCTGCGTAGTTTGCAACGTGTGTTCGAAGGCTTTCGAGGTCGGTTATCATGCCATTGAACGAACGACTGGTGCAGATGCTTTGCTTGCGGGCAAGTTCCTCGTTGGGCACAATGTCCTCACCATTCAGTTCGCGCCACGTGCGTTCGATGACGATGTTGCGGAAAGTGGCTTTGACCCACGTCCGGCTGTGGTTGGCGAAGTCGAATGCTGTCTCTATGCCCATGGATCTCAATCGGGCAGCATACCGTCGTCCTATGCCCCATACATCTTCGATAGGGAAAAGCTTGAGTGCCTTGATGCGCTTTTTGTCGCTGTCGATGAGACAACAGTGACGATAGCCTATGTGACGCTTGGCGAAATGTGAAGCCATCTTGGCCAAGGTCTTGTTGGGCGCAATGCCGATACTGACGGGCATGCCCACGCTTCCCCTGATACGCTTGTACATGTTTTCACCCCATTGCTTGAGGTTCACCTCCTTCACGTCGTCGAAATAGACGAAACATTCGTCGATGCTGTAGCGAAAATAAGCAGGTGCCTCCTGACGAACAATGCCGACCACACGGCCCGTCAGTTCGCCATAAAGTTCGTAGTTGCTGGAGAAGACGGCAATCTTCTTATCGGGAAACAGCTCTTCCAACTGATAATAGGGCACACCCGCCTTAATTCCTAACTTTTTCGCCTCATTGCTACGCGCAACGACACACCCATCGTTGTTGGAAAGCACAACGATAGGCGTGTCCTTCAGATCAGGCCGAAAGACACGCTCACACGAGACGTAGCAGTTATCGCAGTCGATGATTCCGTACATCCTATCTTATGTGGCGCATCACGCTTTCTTCGAACCGAATATCTTCTTTATTCCTGCTGCTATGGCTACGACACCGACAGCGATAATTTTCCAGAACTTCAGCAGCAGGACACCGAGCTTGGCGAAGAAGCCGGACTTGGCAAGGATGCTGCCAGCGACTAGACCGCCGATAGTCCAGTCAGACACTCTATCACGGATAGGGTCAAAGTCAGCGTAAGCGTATCCCTCATCGAAGCGTACACTACCAATCATGGCCGATTCTTTCGAAACCACCTCATCGACCGCCTCCAGATCGGCCACGGCATTGACCGACACGAGCCCATCCTTGCCCAGCACCCTCATGTCATAGTTCACCACATCACCATATGCGAACGACAGCGTCTTGGCCCACACCAGGGCATGGTTCGAGCGGTCATAATGAGGAGTCACCGTCCATCCCTTCGTCACGCTCCTCTGTTCTACGGGCAGCGATTCGTTCTCCTCCTTTTCGTCCTCTTGCAGTTGCTCCAGCAGTTCATCGTAATCCACCTTCTCTGCATCATCATCCTTGATGTATCCGCAATCGTTGTACGAGATCACATACGCCGTGCTGACCTGATAGAAACACCTGTTCTCACTCGGCACGAGTACACCCAGCATATTTTCGAGATTGCTTTCCGAATTATCCCAGTATTCGGTCAGCAGTTTCATGGCCTGAGGCCGATCCAGATAGATGAGATCTGTGGGCACCATGATCCGAGCGTGGCACGAAGTGAACTCCACTACCCCCGTTTGTCCCGCGATGGTATCCTCCTTCAGCGCCTCTAGCTCCTCAGCCGTATATCCAGACGACAGCATATCCTCATCTGTAACACTCTTGAATGAACACAACATCAGCCAAGCCAATGTCAATAAAACGAACGATTTGACAAAAGCGATTTTCTTCATAACTATAATCAACTAGATTTTTAATTTTTGATGGTGCAAAGATACAACAATTATTCCATATTATAAAAAGAAAAACAAAAAAAACACTATTCCGTCCTGTAATAAACACATTTTATCCTTTTCCAACATATTTGGCAACTCTATTCTTCATCTTTCCAATAATGCTGAATCGAAAGCAAGGACTTCACGCTCCAAACTATGATTTCCCCGTTTATGATCTGCATGGATGTCCTACTTTCTTTTTTCATCATCCTATTATAGAAGCCGATTTATCTTTGGGTTCGACATTTGAACCTTTGACAATAGAATAGTTTTACATATAAATACTATTTGCCACTAGAAATAGAGCGTCTTTGTTCATACATGCTCCATTTCCGATAGAATGTGGTGCATCTACGTTCATACTCGCTCCATTTCCGATAGAATGTGGTGCGTCTACGTTCATACTCGCTCCATTTCCGATAGAATATGGTGCATCTACGTTCATTCTCACTCCACTTCCGATTGAATGTGGTGCGTCTACGTTCATTCTCGCTCCATTTCCGATTGAATGTGGTGCGTCTACGTTCATTCTCGCTCCACTTCCGATTGAATGTGGTGCGTCTACGTTCATTCTCACTCCACTTCCGATTAAATGTGGTGCGTCTACGTTCACACACGCTCCACTTCCGACTGAATGTGGTGCGTTTACGTTCATTCTCGCTCCATTTCCGATAGAATGTGGTGCAACTATGTCCGTACACACTCCATTTCCGAAAAGAAATAGCACGTCTATGTTCGCAGACGTGCTATATACGAATTAGATGGCAAAAATCTCTTTATGGCTGTGTTTTCCACTCCGTGATATTGCGTTCCTTGGAATTAAAGCAGGGGCTTCAGGCACTCAGCCATTTCGTCGGCGACCTCCTTGGCTTTCTGGGCAGCAACCTCTGCGAAACGCTCGGTATGGTCGGCATAGATGATGGCGCGGCTGGAATTGACGATGAGTCCGCACTGCTTGTTCATGCCGTATCTGACAACCTCCTGCAGCGAGCCACCCTGTGCACCGATACCAGGAACAAGGAGGAACGAGTCGGGGGCGATGCGGCGAATGTCCTCGAACATCTTGCCCTGGGTTGCGCCTACGACAAACATAATCTGATCCTCAGTGCCCCAAGTCTTGACGGTGCCGAGCACCTTCTCGAAGAGGCGTGTCGAAGTGCCATCAACGGTCGATAGTTGGAAGTCGTGCGAACCCTTGTTGGAGGTCAAGGCAAGGCAAATGACCCACTTGCCCTCATAGCCAAGGAATGGCTTCAACGAGTCCTCGCCCATGTAGGGAGCCACGGTGACAGCATCAAGGTCGAGGTGCTCGAAGAACGAACGCGCATAGAGCGATGAGGTGTTGCCAATGTCGCCACGCTTGGCATCGGCGATGATGAACTGATTGGGATACTTCTCGCGAATGTAACGGACAGTCTTCTCGAAGGCAATCCATCCTTCCACGCCAAAGCACTCGTAGAAAGCGAGATTGGGTTTGTAGGCGATGCAATAGGGTTCGGTGGCATCGATGATGGCCTTGTTGAACTCGAAGATAGCGTCCTGTGCAGGCAGCGACTGCAAATGCTCGGGAATCTTCTTGATGTCGGTGTCGAGACCTACGCAAAGAAAGGTCTTCTTCAGCTTGATTTGTTCGAAAAGTTGGGAACGTGTCATGTTTGTGGGTATTTTGAGGGTTTCGAAATAAACAAAGTAAATCAAAATAATCGGAGTACTCGGAGTATTCAGAATATTCGGAGTAATCAAAGTATTCCGAGTAATCGGAAGAATCGCCCAAAGCGCTATTTCTGGATGAACCAGGGAATTCGCTGGACCTTGTAGTCGAGGTGCCAATAACTGTCGAAGTAAGGAAGCCAGTCCTTGATGAGAACCGATTGGCCAATCTGTAGGGCGTAAAGACGTGTCCCTTCGTCCTGTAGCTGGTTCAACTGTACCAGCAAGGGCCTTTCGACCAGCGGGAACTTGAAGTCAGAGATGAGCAAAAGGTCGGCACTACCATAACGTGGATTGCTGCCAATGAGTCGGAAGTCGAACCTCCGCACTGCTGACGCATATAGTCGAGAAGGGATGTGCGGTTGGCACGAACGTCGAAGGTCTTGGCCTTGTCGGAAAAGGTGATGAGCAGCAAGTCACGCTTCTGTGCCAAAGCAATCTGCAGCAGTTTGATGACCAGGCTGTGTGCGATGCGTTCGGGAGGACCCTGCATCGAACCGCTCGTATCCATGCACACTATCATAGGTCCTTTCTGTCGCGCTCGAGCCACCTGCACCTTCTGCGCCTTCTTCATCAGGTTCGACTTGAAGAGGAAGGTCTGCAAACGACGTGTTGCATAGCGATAGGCAAAGAGCCCCGACAGTTCCTCATCTGCCATCGTCGCCATTTCGATAGGAAGCAGGGCGCTAAGGTCGTTACCCACCGAAATGCCTTCGATGTCGGAGGGCGAAGAATGCTCCATCCTGTATGTGCTGCCGCTGCCCACAGGAACACGCTCGGGTCCTTCGTTATCAGCAATACGTCCCACACGCCTTGCTACATCGAGCAGAATCGGATATTGTTTCTGCAAAGCCACAATGGGACGGATACGCTCGAAACTGACCGTGTTCCAGATGGTGCCCATCAATGCCCAACATTGGACGAATTCATCAAAAGGCACCTTGTGTTGGCTGACATAAGTAGGAATGACACTCAAGTACTTGTCGAGCAGTTTCTGTTGCTGCGGCAAATGTTCGCGAACGTAGTCGGCCTGTAACTGCGACAGTTCGTAAGGATCGCTGACCCCTCGCATCTGCATAAAGCGAAGGCGGGCCTCGACAGCATCACTGAATGCCTGCTCCAAGTCCGAGCAAATCAGTTCCTCGAGTTCATCGAGCACTTTATGCGGAAGGGTCAGATAGGTGGTCATGGTCAAATGTCAAGGGCGACAACCAAGCTTGGTTGTCAACGAAACAAACGGACAAGCACGGGCTTACTCGTCATACAGCAGTTTGCGTACATCAGCACGCAACTGGGCAATCTGACGCTTGAAAATGTCAAGTTGGCTAGCAATGATCTGCTGTACCTGGGGACTGGAGAACAGGTGGTTGCGTATCTGTGCCGACAGCATCACCGCCTGCTGGAACAAGGCATCGACAGCCGATTCGCATTCCTCAAGGCTTGCACAAGCCCCCTTGATAGGTGGCTCAAGGCCTGAGGTCTGCTCCAATTGCATACCACGCGAAGCACGGCGCAATGGATAGCGCGTACCGTTGACATAAAGGTTCATCGAGTCACGATAGAGATTGACGCGCTGGAGTTCGGCCTCATATTCGCCCACATTGTCGGGATTGGTATAGGCACGAATGATGGTGCGACGCGGCTGTATGGGATCCTTGAACATCACACCACGCACAGCCGGCTCGTCGGCACTGCGTGTAGGCAAAGCACAATAGTCAGGCACAAAGATGAAGGTATTCTGCAAACCCTGGCTCTCGACCAGTTGGTAATAAAGGCCATCGAAGATGATGAGGTCGTCGTCACGATGATCACCACGCAAACGAGCCTTCTCACGTACCTGTCGAACAGCACGGCCTCGCAAGGCACGCGACACCTGTCGCTGCAACGTATCAAGCCGTGTAAAATAGGGCTGGAAGATGGCATCGGCAACAAGTTTGCCAATCGACGGGAGTTCGTCGGGTTCGTTCCAAAGGCAATGGATGGCAAGCTGCAGGTCGGAGGCATTCACTTCGTCACGATCATGCACAAAAGCCGAAGCGCACATCAGGTGAACGATCTTCTTCCAGCGACGATCACTGACATAGATGCTGCGATGCACATCCTGTCCTTCGATGGCGACATCCTTGAGTCCCTGACGAATATTGGTGATGGCCAAAAGAACTTCGCGCGGAACCTTGATGCTGGCAACCTGCTTGAGCCAGTCGGCATATTCCTCTTCGCTGATTGCATCGCTGACGGGCTTCAATTCCTGCTCGACATTGCCGGCAGGATTGACCATCTGATAGAAAGCCTCCTCGTTTTGAATAGGCTGACAGACGAGACGTATCAGGAAACGGTCCCACAAGGCCTCAAGCCCTTCGCCCTGCACAGGCAGTTCGTTCGAAGCTCCGATAAGCAGTTTGAGAGGCAGGTGCAAGAGTTGGTTGCCATTGAGATAGACCTTCTCGTTGATGACAGTAAGCAGCGTGTTCTGGATGGCAGGACCCGCCTTCCAGATCTCGTCGAGAAAGACCACATCGGCCGTGGGCAAATAGCCATCAACACAACGCTGATAGACATCGTCCATCTTGAGACGCTGGATGCTGACGGGACCGAAGATCTCGTCGGGCGTGGAGAAGCGTGACATTAAATATTCAAAGGAACGCGCACGCGCGAAGGCCAGTTTGAGGCGACGCGACACCATGCTCTTGGCCACACCTGGAGGGCCGAGCAGGATGACACTTTCACCGGCAAGGGCGGCCAACAGCGAAAGGGCGAGTTCGGCATCCTTCTCATAGACGCCCTCCCCTATCTGTCGAAGAATGGATTGGATGCGGGTTTTCATAGCATACGTGGATGTGTTTAAAAACACGATGACCGTCGCAGAGGAGAAACCTCATTGACAGTCATTGTTTATCCTCAAAAAAGGGATCTTGGTGAATCGTTAGCCAGACGAATTAGTGCATTGTGTCACCTACAGTGAGGTTCTTGCGACCCTTAGCACGACGGGCAGCGAGAACGCGACGACCGTTCTTGGTGGCCATACGGGCACGGAAACCATGCTTGTGGAGACGGCGATGGTTGTGTGGCTGGAATGTCATCTTCATAGTTGTAACTCTTTTATATTGTTTTTAATTGTTTGCCTGTTTTCGGGACTGTATTGCCAAATAGCGGGTGCAAAAGTAGGTAAAAATATTCAATTTACCAAATTATTTAATGATTTTCTTCAAATATTTTTGTTTTTCTCAATGTTTTTCTCTATCTTTGCACCCGCAAGATGGCAAAATAGTGTGATTTACGTGCACCACCTGCTTCCAACTTGCACTCATTTGACAATCCAAATAATAACTTAATAAACCAGAATACAACTATGGCAATCAAGTCACAGGACATCAAGAATGGCACCGTCATCCGTATCGATGGCAAGCTTCAGGTAGTAGTTTCGTTCCTTCATGTTAAGCCCGGCAAAGGCAACACCTTCATGCGCACCAAGCTGAAGGACGTCGTTTCGGGTTATGTCACCGAGCGTCGCTTCAACATCGGTGAAGTGCTTGAGGACGTTCGCGTAGAGCATCGTCCCTATCAGTTCCTCTACATGGACGGCGACGACGCTGTCTTCATGAACCAGGAGACCTTCGACCAGGTAACCATCGACAAGAAGATGATCATCGGCGAGGAGTATATGAAGGAAGGTGACATCGTTGAGGTAGTAAGCGACGCCTCCACCGAGACCATCCTCACCGCTGAAATGCCTGTCAAGACCGTCCTCCAGATCACTTACATGGAGCCAGGTGCAAAGGGCAACACCGCTACCAACACCCTCACCAAGGCTACCGTTGAGACCGGTGGCACCGTGCTCGTTCCTCTCTTCTGCAAGGAAGGCGACAAGATCGTGGTTGACACCCGCGACGGCTCGTATGTAGAGCGCGCCAAGGAATAATGACACATTTCTGAACACTATGACAGTCAAGGATTGGGCCCTCGAGGACCGTCCGCGCGAAAAGATGATGGCCAATGGCGAGGAGTCCCTTACGGATGCTGAGCTGTTGGCCATCCTCATTAATACCGGACAGAAAGGACGAACTGTTCTGGACATTGCCCGCGACGTTTTGGCACAATGCCGCGGCGACCTCGAGAAACTGCATTTTGCCCTCATACCCAGCGACGACGGGAGCAACCACGAAGTGCTCAAAGGCATCGGCCCCGCCAAGGCATGCACCATACGTGCAGCCCTCGAATTGGGACGACGCATGGAACACCAGCGACAGGTCAATCTTCTGAATGCACAGATCATCAGCGGGAGCGACACCATCTTTGCCCAGTTCGACAAACAGATGTCGCTGCTCGACCACGAGGAACTTTGGGCACTCTATATGTCGAAGAACGGCAAGATTCTTGCACGTGAAGAGATCGGCGTAGGAGGCACCGACAGTGCCAGTGCCGACATCAAGAAGATTGTACGTCCTGCACTGCAATACATGGCTTCGAACGTGGCACTTTGTCACAATCATCCCCACAGCGCCTGTCGCCCTAGTCGTGCCGACCGTCAGATGACGGCAGCCGCCCAGCAGGCACTCGCCCTCTTCGGAGTACGTCTGCTCGACCACATCATCATTGCCGACAGCCAATACTATTCGTTCCGCGACAACGGGGATCTGTAGCCTTTTTAATTCACATATATAAAAAATATGCCAGCAAGTCGATTGACCTGCTGGCTTTTTATTTTCTTGCGAGGATATTTCTTGCAGGGAAACTACTCCACATTAAGCCTGACAATACGTATTCCTCGGCAATTGTTTGCCTCGACGGCATAATCCTGCAGCGACAAATCGCTCACCACAACTTTGCCCTTGACCGAACTTGCATGAAGCAGTCGTGGCATCTTGGAGCCCTCGGGCTTCCAGACAAAGCCAACGTGCTGGATGTCAAGTCCCATGGCACCGGAGACGAAAGCCACGATGTCGCCATGCTGAAGTTGTTCATAGCACTTGAAGATCTGTGCCGATGGGACGTAATAGGTGAAGCGCGTGCTGAGGAAATTCTCAATCTCGCGCACATCCATCACCAACTTTGTGCTCTCTCGCAACTGGGGATAGTAACGTTTGTTGGCACTCATGTAATTGATGGCCTTCTTCTGCTGGACAGCTCCTGTGAGCGAAGGTGTAACCTCGGTCATAAGGCCCTGCTCCTCTCCGTTGAGGATCCAGTCGGTGAAATAATGGTTGCGCGAAGCATAGTTGCCGCGTTTTCCATCGCGATAACGAAGGGCCTGCACAAAACGTCGAAGGATGGAATCGCCCTCATAAGTGATCGTGGTGCGACCCAGGACGGCAGCGCTGACGTATTCCACGAAGGTGGTGCAATCGACCGAATCGAGGTTGATGACGAGCGGCTCGACAAACTTCTCGAGATCGGCAGGCAGCGGATTGGGTTCAAGAGTCCGACCCACATAGCGCGCTTCACGTCCACGGCTTGCATTGTAATCGTAGAACGACTGCACGACCTGGTCGAACGTGGCTGCACGCACATTCGAGGTCCATTGGTTGGCCTGCATATGCATCACATTCTCGAGCGTCACCTTGGCAGCCTCGGCATCGGTGAGTTGACGTGCCCAAGCCACACGCTTCGAGATGCCCGAACCTTCACCCGTATTATGGTATTCGGCATAACGTGCCGTAAGTTCTCGAGCCGGATCATTCCAATTGTGCCAGCCTGCCTCGTGGATGGTAGCCGGAAGTTCGCATTCCATAAAGATGACGCTGGCCCAGTTGCGCCACGGACGGCCCAAATAAGCCTTGGCCCCGGACTCGGCTGTGACCTTGCAATGCTTGAAGACGTAGCCATAAGGATTCTCGGCAGGTGTGGATGCAGCAGTCAGATAGCCGTTGCCGATGGAACGAATCTCGCAATCCTCAAACCACGCAGTGGCAGGACCAAAAATGAAATCGACCGTACCATCGATATAGCAACCATAGAATATCTGACGCGAACGCGCATTGCCGGTGAATACCGTGTCCTGGAAGCCATGTATATGACAGTTGCGGAACACCGAACGATCGGCCTCACAATGCACGGTGACAGCCTGTCCGACCTTGGCAGCATTGGAATGTGTCTGCCACCAATCAGGGTTGTAATGTGTCATGGCATCGTTGACGATGGTCATGTTCTCGCACTCGAATCCTTCACCCAGCACGAGCAAGGTGTAACTCTCGAAGGTGCCAGCACGATGTCCTCGGTCGCTGCCATTGATGAGCTGGTTGTCATGTCCCATGGCATCGGCCACCGATCCGAGCACCACTCCCTCGAAGCGGCCCGTGTTCTGCAGGTTGGCATGGTCGTGCCATACGAGGATGCACGAGTCGCGGTCTTCACCGATGATCGAGATGTTGGTCTTGTAGGTGGGCACGATGACCTTCTCTTCGTAGGTTCCCTTCCTGACAAGGATACGCTGACGCCCCTCAGGTTTGTAATCGCGGATGGAGAGAATGGCATCCTGGATGGTAAGATAATCTCCCGTACCATCCTTGGCAACTACCACATCGTACAGTTGTGCTCGCATATCACTTGCGAAAGCGAGCAAAAAGAGCATGGATATAAGCCTGGTTAGAGTTTTCATTATCGAGAAAAAGGATTAAAAAGTCGAAGCAAAAAAACTATAGAAACTATTTATAATATAGTCACTATCATTATTATAGGAACTATCAATAATATAGGAACTATACTCACTCCCCAACAAGAATCGCAGGCCCCTGGTTAGTCTCAATCAGTTCGTGGCTCAAAACAACCTCCTGGCAGACATTGACAAGCGAAGGGTCATAAGAGCGCTGCAAACGAATATAGTTGCCGGTGAAACCATGCATCGGTGCAAACGTGCCATCTTTCTGCCGAGGCGGCTGCTCCCAAAGCACATGCAACGTCTTTCCCATCTGCAGTCGATAGAAGTCGCGCAACTTCTGGTCACTGAGCGCCACAAGTCGGGCTGTTCGTTCATGCCGTTCGGGCATAGGAACAATAGGACGGATATTCAATGCCTGGGTACTCGAACGCTCGCTGTAGGTAAATGGATGAAGTTGGCTGACGGGAAGCGACTGGATAAAGGAATAACCTTGTTCGAAAAGGTCGCTTGTCTCGCCACGCATACCTGCCATCACATCTACTCCGATGAACGCATCGGGCAAGGCTGTTCTGATGAGTTCGACCTTGTGGGCAAAAAGTTTGGTGTCGTATCGACGGCGCATCAGGCGCAGGACTTCATCGGTTCCTGCCTGCAGCGGGATGTGGAAATGTGGTGCGAAACGACGGCTCTCGTTTGCTATCCACCCAATCATCTCGTCGGTGATGAGGTTAGGCTCGATGCTGCCTATGCGGTAGCGTTCCACACCCTCCACCTCATCAAGAGCGCGGCAGAGGTCGAAGAAACTCTCCCCTGTCGAACGTCCGAAGTCACCGATATTGACACCCGTGAGCACAATCTCCTTGCCTCCTTTGGCCACCACGTCACGTGCCATTCCGACCAGTTCGGCAATGGTTCCATTGCGGCTGCGTCCGCGTGCCAAGGGTATCGTGCAATAGGTGCAGAAATAGTCGCAACCATCCTGTACCTTAAGGAAATGACGTGTGCGGTCGTCGGCCGAACATCCTCCATGGAAGGTCTGAATGTCCTTGTATTGTGTGCGATAGACCAACGGTTCGTCACGTTTTGTGAGGTCGCCCAGCAGCGCGAGGATATTGTCACTCTTGTATTCGGTGCCAACGATGACGTCGATGCCTTTCACACGCTCGGCCAATTGCTGGGGCTCGATCTGCGCATAGCAGCCGGTCACGACCACGTAGGCCGAAGGATGTTCGCTCACAAGTTTGTTGATCTGCTGGCGACTCTTGGCAGTAGCCTGTTCGGTCACGGCGCAGGTGTTGACCACCACGAGGTCGGCCTGCTCACCGCTTCTGGGACTGATTTTCTCGAAGCCCAGTTGCTGCAGGCGATAGGCCAGCGTCGAAGTCTCGGCGAAGTTCAGGCGACAGCCAAGCGTGTAATAGGCAACCTTTTTCACAGGCAAAGCGAACGGATCAGGTGACGATATTCCTGCTGCTCGAATTGCTGGGTGAAGACATCACGACCCAGTTCGTGGCGAAGTTCCTCGTAGGTCCAGAAACGCCCCTCATCGACCTCCTCACTGTTGGGCACGATACGTCCGTTGTAGACAATGTGGAACGATGTAACCAGTTCGCGTTCCTGGTCCGACTCCCAGATGTACTGGAAAAGGAAACGCGGCTCGGTGCGGAAACGCAGCCCAAGTTCCTCGTGAGCCTCGCGACGCACGGCTTCCTCAAGGCCTTCGCCAAAGCTGACGTGGCCTCCCACAGCCGTGTCCCAGCGGCCTGGGGCAATGTCCTTGGTCATCGAACGTTTTTGCAGGTATATGCGTCCCTGCAGATCGGTAATATGCAGATGCACAACGGGATGCAGCGCCATCGACCCGCCGTGAAAATAGGCGCGGCTGGCACGTCCCATGACGTTTCCTTCATCGTCAATCAGCGGAAACATCTCAATTTTGTCTTTCTTGTCAGGATAATGTAAGTCAACCATAATGTGTTTATAAATGACGTATCAAAAATAATGGCGCAAAGATAGTGACTTTCGTTGAACATTCCAAATTTTGTGCATCAATTTTTCAGAAAAAAAATTTATTCAGTATTTTTGCCGCGAAAATTTGGATAATCGATGAAAAGTACGTATCTTTGCACCCAAATATTTCAACCATCTTTATTAGAAATACGTATGATTCTTCCGAACCCGTTTGCCCGCCGAGGCAACACCGAGGACGCCAACACCATACTCGAATATGCCATCGACTGGGCCATGCAAGCCGGCAAGTTGCAGATGGAGAAGTTCCGCAGCCGCCATCTTGGCATCGAGACGAAGAGTTCGATGCACGATGTGGTAACCGATGTCGATAAGGCATGCGAGAAGCTGCTTATCGAACGCATCACCTCCACCTACCCCAATCATAGCATCTTGGGCGAGGAGACTGGCCTGCATCAGAAACCCAACAGCGAATGGGAATGGGTGGTCGATCCGCTCGACGGCACCAACAACTATTCGCAAGGCCTGCCCATCTTCTGCGTCAGCATCGGCGTGAAGTACAAGGGCGAAACCATTGTGGGTGTGGTCTATGCGCCAAAAATGGACGACCTCTTCACTGCCGTTCGTGGCGAAGGTGCCCAATGGAACGGACGCCGCATCCACGTGAGCCGCAAGACCGAACTCGACCAGTGCATCCTCGCCACCGGATTCCCCTACGACAAGGGTACTGTGGGCAGCGACAAGAACAATCTCGACAACCTCTGCCGCATGTTGCCCCAGTTGCGTGGCCTGCGCCGAATGGGCGCTGCTGCCTACGACCTCTGCTGCGTGGCTGCCGGTATGCTCGACGGCTATTGGGAACTCAACATCAAGCCGTGGGATTGCTGCGCCGGGCAACTCATCATCGAAGAGGCAGGCGGTGTGGTTCGAAGCATCCGCGAGGACCGCAATGTCTCGATTGCAGCAGGCAACGAAGCGCTCGTCGGCCTGATTTTGCAGAACGTTAAGTAAAAAATTCAGTTATACATTATATATAATATATGGAAAAGAAACCCATCGTCTTGAGTGGCATCCGCGCCACCGGGCACCTGCACCTCGGAAACTACTATGGTGCCCTTCGCAACTTTGTCGAAATGCAGAACGACTACGATTGCCGTTATTTCATAGCCGATTATCACTCGCTGACCACCGCTCCCGACCCGACGGCCCTCAACGCCAACATCCGCAGCATCCTGGCCGAATACCTCGCTGCTGGTATGGATCCCGAGAAGTGCATGGTCTATGTGCAGAGTGACGTTCCCGAAACCTGCGAATTCTACACCCTGCTCAATATGCATGCCTATCTGGGCGAACTCGAGAAGACCGTTGCCTTCAAGGACAAGGCTCGCAAGAACCCCAACAACGTCAATGCCGGCCTCCTCACCTACCCCGTGCTCATGGCAGCCGACATCCTCCAGCACAAGGCCCACTACGTTCCTGTAGGCAAGGACCAGTTGCAGCACCTCGAGATGGCTCGCAACTTCGCCGTGCGCTTCAACCATTACTACAAGGTGGATTTCCTCGTCGAGCCACATCCCTACGAGGCAAAGGGCGAACCCATCAAGATCCCCGGCCTCGACGGCAGCGGCAAGATGGGCAAGAGCGAAGGCAACTGCATCTACATCAACGACGACGACAAGACCGTCATCAAGAAGTTCAAGAAGGCTGTCACCGACATGACTCCCACCGAGCCCAACTCGGAGATGAACGAACCCATCAAGAACCTCTTCTATTTCCTCAAGCTCACCAGCACACAGGAGATCTACGACCAGTACCTTGCTGCATGGAACGACTGCTCGATTCGCTATGGTGACCTCAAGATGCAGATTGCCGAGGACGTGCTCAAGGTGACTCGTCCCATCCGCGAACGTTACGAGGAACTCTATGCCGACACCGACTACCTCAACAAGGTACGCCGCATGGGTGCCGAAAAGGTACGTCCCATCGTGCATGAGATCACCTCTCAGATGCGCGAAATCATGGGCATCCGAATGTTCTAAACAACCTTTCGAACCCCTCGAACCTTTCGAACCCTTCTTAACCCCTCCCATGCACATCCGACAGAAACTCTTCTTCCTGAACCACAGTTATAACACGGCATTCTTCTTCAGCCTGCTGTGTTATACGCTGTCGCTGTGCTTCGTCAGCCTCCGCGCCGACAGCCAGGAGGTCCACGGCTTCTTCCTGCTCTTGTTCGGCTGGATGTCATTCGGTCTGAATGGGCTTTTCCTCTGTTGGCTTTCCAACATCCTATATGTCGTCAGCGCATGCGTCGTCATCCGCAAGGCGAAAAGCCTCTTCTGGCTCTCCCTGCCGATGCCCATCCTTGGAGTCCTTCTGCCATTCTATCAGACGATTCCCGACCTCGAGACAGGTCACGATGTGGCCTTCTCCACATCCACGGGCTACTGGCTATGGTATGCTGCGCTCCTCCTGATGACGCTTGCCTGCATCCTTCTTCGTGTTCGAAATGCACGAAAGGAGCCTGAATACTCCCGCCGATTCGGAGCATAACCCCGAAGGGCAAGGACATAACAAAGGCCTAGGAAATAACAAAGGCCAGGGTCATAACCCGAAGCCAAAGCCATACGAAACAAAAAACGACCAGAGCAGCAAATGATTGCCCTCTGGTCGTTTTCTTTTTTACCTAACTGTGTTGCTTACTTCACAGCCTGGAAATAAGGAGTATTATAGGTCAAGCGGATGCCATTCTCGGTGCGCGAAAGGAGCAGCGTGGTGCCGTCGTCGTCAACCTCGTAGAGATAACCAGCCTCGGTGTTCGAAACCAGGTGGTAGATGATGTTGAGGAGCTGTGCATTCTCAACGAAAGCGTTAGCGCTTGCATTGGGGACATCGACGAAGAGCTGAGCTACGTGATTCTTTTCGGTGACATCGGTAAGATTGAACGACAGATTGATCTTGGTGCCCTGGCAAAGACCAGTGAGGACATTGGGATTCTCTACGGTGGCTACGTAGTTCTTCTTGGAGATAGCACGGGTGATATCACCAACGGTACCATTGAGATCGATGCCATCAAACTTGAAGGCATAAGCATTGATGCAGGCCACGAAAGCGAGCAAGAGAAGGGTAAGTTTTTTCATATTAGTAATATTTTGAAGTATTGTGTGGTCAAAATCGGGTGCAAAGATAAGGAAACTTTATCAACTTTTCCAAATAAAAAATCAAATTGCTAAAAATTACTTTCTCTGCATCGCAAAATTGTAGGGCGCAGGTTGCAAATTGAAAGCATTTTTGGAACGAGTACGTCCATAAGAGCCCAATTAATAGATACGCTGGCGCAATTCCTGCACACGCTCGTCGGTGATGTAGTCATCAAACTCAGTGCGCTTGTCGATGATGCCCTTGGGGCCAAGTTCAATCACGCGGTTGCACACTGTCTGGATGAACTCGTGGTCGTGGCTCGACATGAGGATCACTCCGCGGAAGGTCTGCAGGTTGTTGTTGAATGCCTGGATTGACTCGAGGTCGAGGTGGTTGGTCGGCGAGTCGAGAATCAGCGTGTTGGCATTCTTCATCATCATGCGAGCAATCATGCAGCGTATCTTCTCACCACCCGAAAGCACGCTGGCCTTCTTCAGCACCTCCTCTTCGCGGAAGAGCATACGTCCGAGGAAGCCCTTGATGTAGATTTCCGAAGTGTCGTTCGAGAACTGGCTGAGCCAATCCACCATGTTGAGGTCGGTGTTGAAGAACGAACTGTTGTCGAGCGGCAGATAGGCGGTGGTGATGGTCTGTCCCCAGTTGTAGGTGCCCTCGTGGTCCTCGTCGAGGCCATTGATGATCTCGAACAGGGCGGTCATTGCACGTGGGTCGTGCGAAAGGAAGGCCACCTTGTCGCCCGGCTCGATCTGGAAGTTGACGTCCTCGAAGAGCTTGGTGCCCTCCACCGTCTTGCCCAGGCCGTGTACCTCGAGCACCTTGTTGCCCACCTCGCGTTCGGGGGTGAAGATGATGCCAGGATAGCGGCGTGTCGAAGGCTGGATCTCCTCGATGTTGAGTTTCTCGAGCATCTTCTTGCGGCTGGTGGTCTGCTTCGACTTGGCAACGTTGGCCGAGAAGCGGCGAATGAACTCCAGGAGCTCCTTCTTCTTCTCTTCTGCCTTCTTGTTGGCCATCTGCTGCTGCTTCAGGGCGAGCTGCGACGATTCGTACCAGAAGCTGTAGTTGCCGGCGAAGAGCGTACACTTCTTGAAGTCGATATCCACGGTGTGGGTGCACACCGAGTCGAGGAAGTGACGGTCGTGGCTCACCACAAGCACTGTGTGCTCAAAGCCCTGCAGGTAGTTCTCGAGCCACATCACGGTGTCGAGGTCAAGGTCGTTGGTGGGCTCGTCGAGCAGCAGGTTGTCGGGGTTGCCGAACAGCGCCTTTGCCAGCATCACGCGCACCTTCTGCTTTGCCGAAATGTCGCTCATCATCATGTAGTGGAGTTCCTCCTTGATGCCAAGGCCCGAAAGCAGGGCTGCGGCATCCGACTCGGCATTCCAGCCGTCCATCTCGGCAAACTTCTCCTCGAGTTCGGCGGCACGCATGCCGTCCTCCTCGGTCATCTCAGGCTTCTCGTAGATGGCATTCTTCTCCTCCATGATGTCGTAGAGCACGGTGTTGCCGCGTAGCACGGTGTCGAGCACCGTGTACTGGTCATACTTGTTGTGATCCTGCTCCAGCACGCTCAGGCGCTCGCCGGGTCCCATCTCGTAGGAACCGCGTGTCGGGTCGAGTTCGCCGCTCAAGACACGCAGGAAGGTTGATTTTCCGGCACCATTGGCACCGATGATTCCGTAGCAATTGCCCGGTGTGAACTTCAGATTGACGTCCTGGAAGAGGATTCTCTTTCCAAACTGTACTTGTAGATTGTTAACTGTAATCACGTTTATTCTGTTTATTTGTTGATTTCTAAAACCTTACCCCCAGGCTCACATTGAGCATACGCCCGGTCAGGTAGTTGGGCACCGCATAGGTCGGATTGCCTCGTGTCGAGCCATCGTTGCCGATCACGGTCACCCAGTAGTACGAATTGGTGTTGTCGATGTCCATCAGGTTGAAGATGTCCACGCCCACCGTTATTTCCTTCACGTGGCTCCAGAAGCCGCGGTTCATAAACTGGTAGTGCTTGGCGTCCCACACGTGGCTGGCACCCAGATCGACGCGCTTGTAGGCAGGTGTTCGGAAGATGCCGGCCTTCCTCCCTCCCTGGGGGCTGAAGAACGGCAAACCGTCGTTGAAGACGCCGCGCAAGAAGACGCGCCAGGCGTCGTGCCCTGGATAGTAGTCGCTGAAGAAAAGGCCGATGCCGTAGCGCTGCTCCGTGGGTCGTGCGGTCTTGAGGCCGTCGTAGGTCTCCTTGCTGTTCATCAGCGAAAGGCTGAGCCACGAGTCCGTGCCATCGACAAACTCGCCGAAGATCTTCGCGTCGATGCCTGCCACATAGGCCGACCCCTTGTTCTCGCCGGCATAGCGTATCTGCACATTATCCACCATGTAGGGGATGTAGTTCGATATGCCCTTGTAGTAGCCCTCGACGGTGAACTTGAACGGGCGCTCGTAGGCCTTGAACGTGTGGTCCCAGCCTAGGATGACTTGCCACGATCGCTGCGAACGTATGTCCTTGTTCATCTCCACCATCTGGTTGCCGTCCTCGTCGGTGTAGCTCAGGCGATACTCCTTGTAGAAGGGCGACTGGTAGTAGAGGCCGGCTGCGATGCGTGCCTGCTTGTTGCGGTCGTTGCCGAACGTGTAGCGAAGCGAGGCGCGTGGCGACACGAGGAGTTCCTCGTTGAAAGTCCAGTAGCTCAGGCGAACGCCACCCTGCAGCAGGAAACGTCCGTCCCAGGCATCCCATCCGTAGGTGTCCTGCACGAAGGCCGAAAGGCGTGTCGTGGTGCCCTTGTAGGCCGAATGCAGGTTCTCGACCACACGGAGTTTGCCCGCATCGCGCGGCAGGCTGTAGCTCACTGAGTCGCGGCGTTCCCATTCGGCAATCTTGTCGTCGATCTTCTCGCTCTGCACCGTCATGCCGTAGGTGAACCTGTTGCGTGCTATCTGTGTGTTGCCCTTGAGCGAAAGTGCCATCACACGTGCCTGCAGATAGTTGCGTGCATGCTCCATGTAACGCCCCACGCCGAGGCCTGCCTGGCTCACCGAAGCCGCCTGGTCCATCCAGTATTCGCCCGAGATGTCGTAGGTCACCTCCTCATCGGTCATGAAGGCCGAAGCCATCAGTTGCAGGCGTGTGTTACGCAGTCCGTTGTAGCCCAAGGTCAGGGCGCCGAAGAACGTGTCGAACTGGTCCTTCTCGTGTCCGTCGAAATAGACCTTGAAGCTGTGGGCCACCTCGTTGGTGCCGAAGGTCGTCTCGCGGCTTTCGGGTGTGAATCGGTAGTCGTTCACGGCGATGTTGCCCAGGAAACTGAGGTTCCACTTCTCGTCCTTGCCGAATGCCCAGGTCAGAAACGTCTGGTAGTCGAAGAAGATTGGGTCATATTCGCCCTGGGTGTCCAGCGAATTGAGTATCGTGGCGTTGCGCTTGTAGCGAAGTCCGTGCAGTTGGGTGAAGTTCCCAAGTCGCTGGCCCAATGCAGCGCTGCCGCCTGTCAGGCTGATCATCGCCTCGGCATCCAGAGCTTCGGGGCGTCGGTAGGTAATGTCGAGCACCGAACTCATCTTGTCGCCATATTCGCTCGAAAAGCCTCCCGTCGAGAAATCGACGGCACCCACCATGGCAGGGTTGATGAACGAAAGACCTTCCTGCTGACCGCTGGCGATGAGCTGGGGACGATAGACCTCGATGCCGTTGACATAGACCAGGTTTTCGTCGAACGACCCGCCGCGCACATTGTACTGCGACGAGAGTTCGTTGTTCATGTTCACACCTGCCTGTGTGCCTATCAGGTCCTCGATGGCGTTGCCGCTGGTCGAACGCATGTTGCGCACGTTCTCCACCTTGATGTGCTCCATATTGCCCGGAGCCGTCTGTCGTCGGGTGGTCACTTCCACGTCGTGCAGCACCGACTGGTTGGGCTGCATCTGCACATTCAGTTGCAGTCGGCGCGCGCCCCGTTCGTTGGGCTGTACCGCACGGGTGTTCACTACCCTTTCCACGCGCTTGTAGCCCAGCGAGGTGAAGATGACACGCAAGGTGTCCGAATCGGCCACCTGCAGCTCGTATTCGCCCTTGAAGTTGGTGAGCGTGCCGATGCTGCCGCGCAAGAGGCGCACATGAACGACGTCCATGGGCTGCCCCTGCTCGTTGGTCACCGTGCCATAGATTCGCACCTGAGCCCTCAGCCCAGGCATCGCCATCGTGGCAAGCATCACCAGATACATTATATATATACGTACGCGCATAATATATTAACGTACCACGACGCTTTTTATTATGTCATTCCCCAACTTTTCGTTCAAGGCGACACGTATCACCGAGCGCTGCATCATGATGTCGTGCTTCAGCGAAGGCGATTTGAGGGTCACGAACAACGTCCCCGACTGCAGATGTATGCGTTCGGTCTCCAGGGTGATGCGGTCTCCGAGCGCCTCCTGCCATACCTCGGCAATGCGCGACTCGAACACATGGTTCTCGAGCTGCGTCACCTTCAGGTACTCTCGGATGATCTCACCGATCGATTGTTCGTTTTTTCGTTTCATTATTTTCTTTTTCTAAATCATCTAGATTTTCTAGATCTTCTAGATTTTCTAGAGCTTCTGGAAGATTATTTCTCAGCTACAGCCTCATATCCTCCATTGCTCACCTCAAACAGCTTATAGTTCTCCGTGCATCGGTCGATGATGCGGTCGAGGTATTCGCGGTTGGTGTCGGTGATGAAAATCTGCCCGAACCTGTCGCTTGCCACCAGACGAATAATCTGCTCCACACGGTCGCTGTCGAGTCGGTCGAAGATGTCGTCGAGCAGAAGGATGGGCGTGGTGTGCCCCATGCGCCTGAGGAAGTCGAACTGCGCCAGTTTCAGTCCCACCAGGAACGTCTTGTTCTGCCCTTGCGAACCCTGCTGCTTCATCTGGTAGTCACCGATTTGGAACACGAGGTCGTCCTTGTGGGCACCTCGCGTCGTGTAGCCCAGTGCCAGGTCGCGACTGCGTACGGCATTGAGCAGCGGCATAAGGCTCTGCCCGCCTTCGAAGTGCGAAGTGTACCCTATCGACACGCGCTCACGATCCATTGAAATCTGGCTGTAGAACTCCTGAAAGACCGGAGTGAAGTCATCGACAAACTGGCGTCGGGCAGCATAGATCATCCGCCCGTAGAAGTCCATCTGTTCCTCGCACGTCTGATAGAGCAAGGGGTCGGTGCAAGGCGGCTCCTGCTTCAGTAGGCTGTTGCGCTGCAGAAGCGCCTGGTTGTAGCGTATCAGCGCGTTCAGATATGGCTTGTTGAACTGGCTGATCACCATGTCCATAAACTTGCGACGTTCCTCGCTGCCACCCTGCAGCAGCACGCTGTCCGAAGGCGTGAGCAGCACGATGGGCAGCAGCCCGATGTGGTCGCTCAGTCGCTGGTATTCCTTGCCCGCACGCTTGAACGACTTTCGGGAGTGCAGCTTGTAGCCGCAGCGGATATCCTCTGCCTCGCCATTAAGTTCGTATTGCCCGTTCAGCATGAAGAACTCCTCGCCATGCGTCATCACCTGGCTGTCGGTCACGCCGTTGAACGACTTGCAGAACGACAGGTAATAGATGGCATCCAGCAGGTTGGTCTTGCCCATGCCGTTCTTCCCCACCAGGCAGTTCACGCCCGATGAGAAGTCGAGGTCGGCCTCGCGGATATTCTTGTAGTTGACGATGCTAAGATGCTCCAGTTTCATATGTCGTTCAAAGGCAATTTTCGTCCTTAATGCCGAAAAACTTGTAAATTGACGTGGCAAAGATACGAAAATTTGGGGGAAAATACGAATTTTAAACATTTTTTTCGCAAAAAATATTGTTTATTCAAGTAAAATCGCTAAATTTGCGCCGCTAAATATGCAAATAATAATAAACAAAATATAGACATGGCAAAAAAAGAAATCAAAAAGGTCGAGGAAACAGCAATCGACCAGCCGCTCAGCAAGACCGAGCAGTTCCTTCAGGAGAAGGACAACCAGAAGAAGATCGTATATGGCTTCATTGCGCTCATCCTTATCGTAGCCGTCATCTTCGGCTGGCGTTGGATGTCGCAGCGTAACAACGAGAAGGCACAGAACGAGATCTGGAGTTCCGAACTCCTTTTCGACCAGGGACAGTATGAGCAGGCTCTCGAAGGCTTCGAGGCTGTCATCGAGGAATTCGGTTCGACCCGCGCAGGTAACACCGCAAAGGCATATGCCGGACTCTGCCAAAAGAACCTCGGCAACTATGAGGAGGCTATCAAATATCTGCAGGACTTCGACGGCAACGACAACGTGATCGCTCCCGCCATCCTCAGCGCTCTCGGCGACTGCTACGTCGATCAGGAGACTCCCAACTACACCAAGGCTGCTGAGACTTTCGAGCAGGCTGCCAAGGCTGCAAGCAACGCCCAGTACACTCCCCTCTTCCTCCGCAAGGCAGGTCTCGCCTACGAGGAGGCAGGCGACCTCAAGAATGCCCTCAAGGTTTATCAGAACATCAAGGACAATTGGGCCGAAACTTCCATCGCCCAATCTATCGACAAATACATCGAACGAGTTAAGTAACTTTTCAATTACAATTCAATCATTGTTAATTGCTAACGGTTAATTATCATTGTTAATTGTTAATTATTAATTGTTAATTGAATTGTTAATTGTTAATTATTAATTGTTAATTAAAATGAGTGACCCTGTGGCGGCGGACTACACCGCGAACAGTACAGACGCCAGTATTGGTATAGTAGTATCTGAATGGCAACCTGAGATCAGTAATGCACTCCTCGAGCAGGCTTTGCAGAAACTCGAGCAGTGCGGAGTAATGAGGGAAGACATCTACGTCAGTCACGTGCCCGGAGCTATGGAGCTCCCGTTCGGCGCCCGACAGATGAACAATATGATGGAACCGAGTGCCGTGATTATGATCGGCAGCGTAGTGCGCGAGAACAATCCCCACTACGACATCATCTGTCAGACACTGAGCCGTAGCATCACCCACCTCAACCTCCATGGTGATATCCCGTTCATCTTCGGCGTGGTCACCACCGACACGCTCGACGATGCCCGCCGCCTCACACAGGAAGGTGTTGGCGCACAAAGCGCCCTCGCCGCACTCAAGATGGTGAATATGATGGCTTCGCTCGTCAATCAGTAAGCCGTCCAATGGAACACAAACCTTTAGCGGAACGTCGCTTCCGCTAATATCTGCGAAATTAGCTCAGTTGGTAGAGCATTGGCTTCCCAAGCCGAGGGTCGCGGGTTCGAGTCCCGTATTTCGCTCCTATTGAATCTGCTAAATATCAAGTTTTATTTGGTATTTAGCAGATTTTTTGTATAATCGAGGTGGCAAAATCCGAAAATAGTTGTGAAATGACTAGAAAAACGAGATAAATTCGTTTTTCTGATGAAATTATGACTATATTTGCCTCGTTGAAAACAATAGTAGAATGATGAACAATCCGTTTGTAAAAACTCGCTTTATCTAATTACACCACTATCTTTTTGATGACTTTACAAGGATTACCCACGGCAACTGTATTCGACGGAATATCGCTCACTACCACAGAACCGGCACCAATGGTAACATTGTCACCGATTGTCACACCTGGCAGGATGGTGACGCTGCCACCAATCCAGACGTTACTGCCGATAGAGACGGGCTTGGCCCACTCCTGACGGCTGTTACGCTTCACGGGGTCTGTACTGTGGCAGGCTGTGTAGATGCTGACATTCGGGCCAATGAAACAATCGTCGCCGATGGTTACACGAGCTTCATCGAGAACGACAAAGTTGAAATTGGCGAAGAAACGCTTTCCGATATTGATTTGCTTTCCGTAGTCGCAACGGAATGGTTGGTTGATGATGAAGCAGTCATCTCCCACCTTTCCGAACAGGCCTTTCAGGATTTCCTTCATCCGCTGGGTCTCGGTGGGACGGAGCAAGTTGAATTCATACAAGGCCTCTCTCGTTGCCATCAGTTCTGACAACAACTCCTGGTCAGTGGCATCATATACCAGACCTGCCAGCATCTTTTCTTTTTCTGTCATACAATCAGTTTTATCGTCAGAATTTCCCCGTGTAGAAATCCGTGATGTGGCGGATGGCGCGGGCACAGACGGGACAGAAGTCCTGCACCTCGTTGATCTTCATTCGGCACTCCTGGGCAGGGCGGTAGCAGCCCTTGCTCTGGTAGCCTGCACCTTCGAACACACCCACCACCTGCGTGGCAGCATTCAGTTTAGCCAGGGCATCGGGGTTCTCGCGAGCCTTGCGATAATCGGGCACATTGGGATCGAGAGGCGTGGGGATGGGCTGCCCCTTGGGCATTAGGTCGGCCCACTTGCTGCCGAAGTCCTTCAATGTGGTCACGTTGGGTTCCCAGGGCTCCACGTCGGCAGGATACCATTCGGTGTCCATGTCGTCGTAGGCATATTCGTCGGCAAGGCCGGCATAGGAATGTCCGAACTCGTGGACGAAGACTTCGCGGAACGTCGGATGGTCGCTCGTAGCGAAGGTGATCTGGTTGTAGATGCCTCCTCCCCCATAGGTATCGGAGTTCACCAGCACCATGATGTGTTCGAAGGGCACGCCCGACAACAGGTCGTAGATGGTGTGCATATCCTGCGAAGTCAGATATCGCTGGCTGTAGAAGGTGTCGTAGTGGGTGCGCACAGCCGTCTGTTTCCACACGCCGCGATGAGGCACCGAAGGCCCGGCCTCAGGGCTTGGGGCAGCCACAGCCACCACGTTGAAACGGTCTTTCAGGCTTGCGAAAGGCTCCCAGGCGAAGAGTGCATCCACGGCACGCTGGCAGTCGGCGAAGAACTTGCCCATCTGCTGCTCGGTGTAGCCTTCGGCAAGGATGGCGAAGTCGATGCAGTCGGCCACGTTCACATCCTCAAAGGGGTCGTAGTCCGTAGCCTCGTAGCTGCGCGAGGCACGCGACTTCTCGGGCTTCCCCGCCTGGCCCCCACCCTTCCACACGTAGTGGAACGGGATGCCGTTGTCGCCGATGGGACGGATGAGGATGTCGGCAGGATCCACCGTGTGCGTGAGCGAGGCGATGACCTGCTGGTGATGGTCGGTCAGGGTGACCGAAACATCGACCTTCGCCTTCGGATAAGGGATGTTGTAGCTCGATTCGAACGCACGGCTCAAGGTCTTTGCCTCGTCCTCGAGCAACCATTCCTGGAAGAGGGTCGAGAAGGTCCACACGTAGATGACCTCCTGCGTCGCGTGATCGCGCACGGTGAGTTGTCCGTTTCCGTTCAGGTACTTCTCCGCGAGGCGACTCCTGCGTCCTGCCCAGCGCGGCTGCATGTAGAGTTGCTCCAGGTAGATGTGCTGCTCGCTGCTATTGCCTGCAAACACATAGTCGAGGCGCAGCGTATTGTCCTCGAAATATTGGTCGAACGACTGCGCGCACACCTCCGAGAAGAGGCACGGCATAAGGAATGTCATCGCGAAAAGCAGCAGAAATGGGCGTTTTTGTTTCATTTTTGTGGTAATTTTGTGTGCAAAGATAGGTTTTTTGCTGCGAAAATCCAAATATTTGAGCCATTTTCTGCAAGATTCACGTCAAAAAAGGGCTGTTTTTCTCACCAATCTCAGCCTGCAAAGCACATCCTATTTCAATCAGATAGGCTTGTTTTTTATGTCTTATATTTTATTTTTTTATTATTTGATTGCCCCAATAGGCTTTTTCCATTTTGGAATAAGCATTGATTTTCAGCATTTTACAAACGTTCTCAAACTATAATTATTTATTTTTTTTAATTTTTTGAATTTTAAATACTTTTTTTCCGTGGGGGACAATTAATTACAAGGGGGGTGAGTTTTGGTGAGTTTTAAAGTATAATTTTTAAATATTAAATATTATATATATATTTATTATATTAAATATTACGCGCGAAGATTTTTTTTCATCGATTAAAGAATTAAAGATTTAAAAAATTAAAAAAATTAAAAAAAGTTTTCCCTGTCTTTTCCTGATCTCCTGACTCATCTACGCAGAGGAAAGCGCTCTCACAGGCGACATAATTCCTCTTCATTTTGCGGAAACATCGTGACGGCCGTGAGAGTACTTCCGCGAAAGGATAAAGAACTCCAACGGCCGACAGAGTACACGATGCTGCAGGAAGGTGTACTCTCACGGGCGACAGAGTGCTTGCTACGATTGCGGAAACACTCCGACGGCCGACAGAGTACCCGATACTACAGGACAGAGTACTCTCACGGGCGACAGAGTGCTTGCTACGATTGCGGAAATACTCCGATGACCGACAGAGTACCCGATGCTACTGGATGGAGTACTCTCACGGGCGACAGAGTACTTGCCACAACTGCGGAAATACGCTTACGGCCGACAGAGTACTTCCGCAATTTGAGCAAACATCGCGACGGCCGACAGAGTACTTAGTCCATTCTGTCATACGGGACTGACAAAATGGCAGAGAGAGGACGGTGGCACGTGAATTGCTTTTAGATGGGTGTGAATGGAATGTTGAAAATAATAATCATTTAATATATATACTACTATGGCAACAAACATGAATTATCCAAACACCCAGCAGCAGGGTGAGAAGGCACTGGACAAGTATGCCCAGAACCTGTGTGAGCTCGCCCGAAAGGGAAAGCTCGACCCCGTGATTGGTCGTGACGAGGAAATCCGACGTGTGCTGCAGATCCTAAGTCGAAGGACCAAGAACAACCCCGTACTGATCGGCCAGCCTGGTACAGGCAAGACCGCCATTGCGGAGGGCCTGGCACAGCGTATCGTGCGCGGTGACGTGCCCGAGAACCTGAAGAAGAAGCAGATCTACTCGCTAGACATGGGCGCACTGGTAGCCGGTGCGATGTATAAGGGCGAATTCGAGGACCGACTGAAGAGCGTCATCAAGGAGGTGCAGGAAGCCAACAGCGACGATGCCACCGGCAATGACATCATCCTCTTCATCGACGAGATCCACACCCTGGTGGGCGCCGGCGGCGGTCAAGGCTCAATGGATGCCGCCAACATCCTGAAGCCTGCCCTGGCACGTGGCGAACTGCGTTGCGTGGGCGCCACCACCCTCGACGAATACCAGAAGTACTTCGAGACCGACAAGGCCCTGGAGCGCCGATTCCAGAAGGTAATGGTGGATGAGCCCGACGAGACGGCTGCCATCGCCATCCTGCGTGGCCTGAAGGAGCGCTACGAGAACCACCACCACATCCGTATCAAGGACGAGGCAGTTATCCAGGCCGTGCGCCTCTCGACGCGATACATCACCGACCGCTACCTCCCCGACAAGGCCATCGACCTGATTGACGAGGCTTCGGCCAAACTGCGTATGGAGCGTGACTCCGAACCTCAGGCCCTGGACGAAATCCATCGTCAGATCATGCAGCTCCAGATCGAGCGCGAGGCCATCAAATGGGAGAAGGACAAGGCCAAGATCGACGACATCGACGAGAAGATCAAGGCTCTGCAGGCCGAAGAGAAGAAACTCAACGACCAGTGGAAGAAGGAGAAGCAGCTGATTGAAGTCATCCAGCGCAACAAGGAACAGATGGAGCAACTGCGCTTCGAGGCCGAAAAGGCCAAGCAGCAGGGCGACTACGGCAAAGTGGCCAAGATCCAGTACGAGACCATCCCGAGCCTGGAGAAGCAGAACGAGCAGATCTCGAACGACCTACACCAGCAGGTGGGCGAGGGCAATGCGCTGATCCGCGAAGAGGTCACTGCCGAGGACATCGCCGAAGTGGTAAGCCACTGGACGGGCATTCCCGTGAACAAGATGATGACTTCGGAACGCGACAAGCTGCTCCAACTCGAGACCGAGCTGCACAAGCGCGTAGTGGGCCAAGATGCGGCCATCGAAGCTGTATCGAACGCCATCCGTCGTAACCGTGCAGGCCTCTCCGACCCCAACCGACCCATCGGTTCGTTCCTCTTCCTGGGTCAGACGGGCGTGGGCAAGACCGAACTTGCCAAGGCCCTGGCCGAATTCCTCTTCGACGACGAAAGGATGATGACACGTATCGACATGTCGGAGTACCAGGAGAAGTTCGCCGTAACACGTCTGTTCGGTGCGCCTCCAGGATACGTAGGCTACGAGGAGGGCGGACAGCTCACCGAGGCCGTACGTCGCAAGCCCTACCAGGTGGTGCTCTTCGACGAGATTGAGAAGGCTCACCCCGACGTGTTCAACACGCTGCTGCAGGTGCTTGACGAAGGTCACATGACCGATGGCAAGGGACGTAACGTCAACTTCAAGAACACCATCATCATCATGACCTCGAACCTTACCGAGGACCAGCTCTACGGCAAGCAAGCCATCCTCACGGCTGAAGGCCGCCCGATGCAGCCCATCCGTCGCGAGTTCCTGAACCGTATCGACGAGATCGTGAACTTCAGCGCCCTCACCGAGGACGACATCCGCCGCGTAGTGGACATCCAGCTGGAGCGTTGCTACCGTCTGCTGAAGCAGAGCGACATCGAGCTGCGCGTGACCGACGATGCACGTCGCTTCCTTGCCAAGGAAGGCTACGACCCCGAGTTCGGCGCCCGTCCTGTGAAGCGTGCCATCCAGCACCTGGTGCTCAACGAGCTGTCGAAGACGCTCATCGGCGGCAAGGTCAACCGCCAGCAGCCCATCATCGTGGATGTGGCCAACGGCGCAATCACGTTCAGAAACTAATGAGCAAAGACTAATGCAATCGGGCGCCCCACGGAAAGTGGGACGCCCGATTTGTTTATTTGGGGATATTAAGGGATATTTGGGGATTTTAGGGGATTTTAAGGGACGATACATTCGCCTTGTTGGTAATGGAACCCAAAAACATTAGTCCCTTAATATCCCTTCATTTCCCTAAGAATCCCTTATAATCCCTTAGTAGGCGAAGAGTGGATAGTTTGCCATTTCGGCATTGACCTCAGAGCGTACCTTGGCGATAACTGCCTCGTTCTCGGGATCGTTGAGCACCTCTTCAATCCAAGCGGCAACCTTCACCATAAGGTCCTCCTTGGCACCACGGGTGGTGATGGCGGGAGTGCCGAGACGGATGCCGGAAGTCTGGAATGCCGAACGCGAATCGTAGGGCACCATGTTCTTGTTGGCAGTGATGTCGGCAGCAACGAGCGCCTTCTCAGCCACCTTGCCGGTGAGTTCGGGATACTTGGTGCGGAGATCGACGAGCATCGAGTGGTTGTCGGTACCGCCAGAGATGATCTTGAAGCCACGCTTTACGAGTTCGTCAGCAAGCACGGCAGCATTCTTCTTGACCTGGAGGGCATACTCCTTCCACTCGGGACGGAGAATCTCGCCGAAGGCAACGGCCTTGGCAGCGATGACGTGCTCCAATGGACCGCCCTGGGTGCCGGGGAATACGGAGCTGTCGAGGCAAGCCGACATCATCTTCACGACGCCCTTGGGAGTGGTGAGACCCTTTGGATTGGGGAAGTCCTCACCCATCATGATGACGCCGCCACGAGGACCGCGGAGCGACTTATGGGTGGTAGTGGTTACGATGTGGGCATACTTCACAGGATTTTCGAGCAGACCAGCAGCAATGAGGCCAGCGGGGTGAGCCATATCGACCATCAGGATGGCACCTACCTCGTCGGCAATCTTGCGCATACGGGCATAGTCCCATTCGCGGCTATATGCTGAACCGCCACCGATGATGAGTTTGGGCTTGTGCTCGAGGGCGAGGCGCTCCATCTCATCGTAATCGACGCGACCGGTATCTTCGCGCACATTGTAGGCAACAGGCTTGTAGAGCAGACCCGAGCTGTTGACAGCCGAGCCGTGAGAGAGGTGACCACCATGGGCAAGATTGAGGCCCATGAAGGTGTCGCCAGGATTGAGCACAGCGGCAAGCACAGCCTGGTTGGCCTGTGCACCCGAGTGGGGCTGCACATTTGCCCAGCATGCACCGAAGATCTCCTTCAGACGATCGATGGCGAGTTGCTCGACCTTATCGACAACCTCACAACCACCATAATAACGCTTGCCGGGCAGACCCTCGGCATACTTGTTGGTAAGCACCGAACCCATGGCCTCGAGTACCTCGTCGCTGACGATATTCTCGGAGGCAATCAGTTCAATACCCTTCATCTGACGCTGACGCTCCTCGGCAATCAGGTCAAAGATCACATTGTCTCTTTTCATAAGATTATATAATTAACAATTAACAATTAATAATTAACAATTAATTGCGGGAGGGGAGATATAGTTACTTCTTAACGTAACGAACGACATATTTCACCGTGCCATCAGGCTGGACGACCTCATCGACCACAACGTCGTATTGCGGAGCCTGGTCGGTCGATTCGGCAACGGGAGTTTCAACGACTGGGGTTTCGACCTTGGGTGTTTCGACGACAGGAGTCACGGCAACTGGGGTTTCGGCCTTGGGTGTTTCGACAACGGGGGTTTCAACCTTTGGCGTTTCGACGACAGGAGTTTCAACGACTGTGGTTTCAACCTTGGGAGTTTCAACTACTGGGGTTTCAGCTTCAGCGGGCTTCTCGTCGTGTTTCACGAAAACGGGGCCCTTGGCAGGCTTCTTAGCCATAGTTGGAACGGGGGTGTCTTCTACCTTTTCAACGGGTTTGTCAGCCACTTTTTCAGCCGGTTTCGGAGCCGCCGTTTGGACAGGTGTTTCGGCCACATCAATCAAATCCTTTTCGGGATCGATGTCCAACTCGCCATCCACAACCTTCGGCTTACGCTTCTGCGCTACTGGCGTCGGAGCAGGTTTGGCAGGACGTGCCTTGCCTGTGGTCCAATAGGGAAGATCGGGACGCTTGGCATTGCTGGCGATGAGATGAGCGACACCTTCCTCGGGACCGATGATGACGGGCATACCTACCAGCGCCTTCTGGCCCAAAGCCTCGATGTCGTCGTTATAAAGACGGATGCAACCTTCGGTGGCACGTGTGCCGATGCTGCTGGGCGCGTGGGTGCCATGGATGCCGATGCCCGAGAAACCGGTCTGCAGACGCAGGAAATAATGGCCATAGGCATGCTTGATGAAACCCTTGCCATCGTGGAAATCGTGACCCCAGTTGGAGGAATCGTGAATCTTCTCGAGCAGGAAGTAGCCTTCGGGGGTGCGGTGGTCGCCCTTCCCGTTCTTCTGCCCGAGATTCATTCCACAAGCTATAGGATAAGTGACAACAACCTTGCCCTGACTGTTGACCAAGGTCAAGGTCATATCCACCTTGCTGACGAAAATAAAACCTTTGCTCATGTCGGGCTTATAGAACTTCATTACAGACTGCAGGTCCTCGGCGGCAACCGACAACGAAATGGCAAAGGCAAGAGCCATGCACAATATCTTATAATACATGCTGCAAAGATAGGGCATTTTTCGTTTCAAAGCATTATTTTGATACAAAAATTTTGAATTTTGTCGAAATATCGCTATCTTTGCAGCCGAATCATCACTTTTAAATGCTAAAAAGAGTGCAATGACAGAAAAAAGAGACATACGCGAACTCGCCCTAGAGGCCCTTGGTTTTGCTTCGCTCAACGCGATGCAGGACGACATGCTGCGCGTCTTCCCCGAGGGGCGCGACATCCTGCTGCTGGCTCCGACGGGCAGCGGCAAGACGCTTGCCTACCTCCTGCCCCTCTGGCAGAAGGGCGGACGGACGCTCATCATCGCCCCGAGCCGCGAACTCGTGCAGCAGATTGCTGACGTGTGGCAACGTCTGCATACCGACATCCGATGCGTGGCCTGCTACGGCGGTCACGACACACGCGTGGAACAGCAGCAACTGGAAGGGCTCTTCGACCCACAGACAGCCGGCGAAAATGTCCTCGTGGTGGGCACACCCGGACGACTGAAGGACCACATCGAACGCGGCAACATCAAGCCCGCGACCTTCACGTACCTTGTGATCGACGAATTTGACAAATCGCTCGAACTGGGCTTCGAGGAAGAGATGCACGCCATCATCAACACCCTCACCGGCATACGCCAGCGCATCTTCACTTCGGCCACCCACGCCGTCCCCATCGCGCCCTGGACTGGCTTCCACGACTATCAGCAACTCGACTTCGGCAGCGACCAGAAGGAGCCCGAAAGGTTGAAGATGTACCAGGTGAAATCGCCCGTTCCCGACAAGCTCGAAACCCTCGACGAACTGCTGCTCTGCCTGCTCGGACAATCGAAGGAGGGAGCGATGGAACAGGCCATCGTGTTTGCCAACTATCGTGAAGCAGCTGAGCGCATTGCGCATTATTTGAGCGCCCAGGGCATCGAGAACGCGCTCTATCACGGCGGCCTCGACCAGGAGATGCGCGACAAGTCGATCATCCGTCTGCGCGGTGGTTCGATCAGCGTGCTCGTGAGCACCGACCTTGCCAGTCGCGGCCTCGACCTGCCCGACGTGGCGCACATCATCCACTATCACTTCCCGCAAAGCCAGGAAGCCTACACCCACCGCAACGGCCGTACGGCACGAGCAGGCGCTTCGGGCACGGCTTACGTCATCGTAGGTCCCGAAGAGACCCTGCCCGAGTTCTTTCCCACGAAGCTGCCCTTCTATTCGATCAGGAAACACCCCGAAAAGATAGGGCCTGCACCGATGGTGACCGTCTATATCGGACGCGGCAAGAAGGAAAAGATCTCGAGAGGCGACGTGGTGGGATTCTTCACCAAGAACGGCGGCCTGACGGGTGCCGACCTGGGACGCATCGACATCATGGACCATTGCTCGTACGTCGCCATTCGCCGCGAAAAGGCAGAGGCTGCCCTGGCCAAAGTGAAAGGCCTCAAGATAAAGGGCGAAAAGACGCATTATCTGATCGTGACGGGCAGTTGACGGCATTTTTCGACAAAGAAATACAATAATTTGACGTTTCGCACGTTTATTTATCTAACGCGAATTATGGTAAATTGATGATAATTCGTGTAAAAAACATATAATCATCGAAAATTCTTGTTATAGCATGGAAAAACTTGTTGAACGATTCATCAAATACGTGAAGGTATTCACGACGAGTAACGAAGCGAGCGGTGTGACCCCAAGCACACCCGGACAGATGGTTTTCGCCAAGCAGTTGCGCGACGAGCTCGTGGAACTGGGCTTCGAGGATGTGGTGCTTGACGCCAACGGTTATCTCTACGCCACCCTTCCCTCCAACCTCGATGGCAAAAGTGTGCCCACCATCGGCTTCATCGCCCACATGGACACGGCTCCCGATGCCAGCGGCGAGAACGTGAAGCCACGCATCATCGAGAAATACGACGGCAAGGACATCGTCCTCAACGAGGCTGCGGGCATCGTGATGAAGACCAGCGTCTTCCCCGAACTGCTCAACCACGTGGGCGAGGACCTGATCGTCACCGACGGTACCACCCTGCTCGGCGCTGACGACAAGGCAGGCATTGCCGAAATCATCACAGCGATGATGTACCTGCGCCAGCATCCCGAAATCAAGCACGGCAAGGTGCGCATCGCCTTCAACCCCGACGAGGAGATTGGCCTGGGCGCACACAAGTTCGACGTGGCCCTCTTCGGCTGCGACTTTGCCTACACGATGGATGGTGGCGAAGTGGGCGAACTGGAGTTTGAGAACTTCAACGCCGCTTCGGCAAAAATCACCTTCAAGGGTTCGAATGTACACCCCGGCACCGCCAAGGACAAGATGATCAACGCCTCGCTGCTTGCCATGGAGTTCCTGGAGCAGTTGCCCGAAGACGAGCGTCCTGAGCACACCGAGGGCTATGAGGGATTCTACCACCTCACCTCGATGGCAGGCACCGTGGAGGAGGCCTACCTTTCGTTCATCATCCGCGACCACAACCGCGAACTCTTTGAGGCACGCAAGGAGAACATCCAGCGCATCGTCGACAACATCAACGCACAGTACCCCGGCACCTGCACAGCTGTGGTGAAGGACCAGTACTACAACATGCTCGAGAAGGTGCAGGAGGCCGATGCTGTGCTTTCGGCAGGCGGACGCACCTTGCCCAACGGCCAGCCCTACAGCATCACCGAGATTGCCAAGCAGGCCATCCTCGATGCTGGTGTTGCACCCGTGGTACAGCCCATCCGTGGCGGCACAGACGGCGCCCAACTTTCGTTCAAGGGTCTGCCCTGCCCCAACATCTTCGCCGGCGGCATGAACATGCACGGCAAGTTTGAGTATGTGCCCATCCAGTCGATGGAGAAGGCGATGATGACGGTGGTGAATATCTGCCGAATTGTGGCGGAAGCGTAGGGAAGGTTCTGAAAAGTTCGAAGGGTTAAGAAAGGTTCGAAGGGTTCGAAGGGTTCTGAAGAGTTCGAAAGGTTCGAAGGGTTCGAAAGGTATGCAATATAATGTTACGGCACCGGATTTGCTCACACAGCGTTTATGTGTCGAGCTTCCTGCATCGAAGAGCCTCAGCAACAGGGCGCTCATCATGCAGGGGTTGTGCCGTGACCATTGCCGGCTCACGAACATCAGCGACTGCGACGATACACGGGTGATGCTGAAGGCTTTCGACAACGATGCCACGAAGTACAGTTTTGCTGATGACGGGGCCCGCATCGTCGATATCGGCGCAGCCGGCACTTCGATGCGCTTCCTTACTGCTTTCTTTGCAAGCCAGGAAGGCAAGGAGGTCGTAATGACCGGGTCGGAACGCATGAAGCAGCGCCCCATTGCCTTGCTTGTCGATGCCTTGCGCACGCTGGGTGCACAGATTGATTATGTAGAGGCCGAGGGGTTCCCGCCTCTGCGCATCCATGGCCGAAAGCTGAAGGGAGGTGCGCTGAGCATCGACGGCAGCATTTCGAGCCAATACATTTCGGCCCTGCTGATGATAGCCCCCACGCTGAGCGATGGCCTTCGACTGAAACTGGAGGGCAACGTCACTTCGACGCCCTATATCGAGATGACCCTCGGGATGCTCAGGCAGTTTGGCATCGCTTCGACGTGGGACCATTCGACTCAGGTGATCAGCATTGCCCCACAACCCTACAAGGCGCTCCAATACCACGTCGAAAGCGACTGGAGTGCAGCCAGCTACTGGTACGAGATTGCGGCATTGGCTGCCCGAGTCGGCAAGCCCGAAGCAATTGCGCTGGAAGGACTGCACGCCCAGAGCCTTCAAGGCGATGCTGCTATCGCCACCCACTTTGAGACCATCGGCGTAAAGACTGACTTTCAGGGCGAAATGGTGACGTTGAATGTCCAAGCATCGGCTGAGGGCTCGTCCTTCGTCGAACTCGATTTGAGCGCACAGCCCGACCTTGCACAGACCTTGATCGTGACCTGCTGCGCCCTGAATGTTCCCTTCCGCATCACGGGACTGCATACCCTTCGCATCAAGGAGACCGACCGCGTGGCAGCCCTCGAAACCGAGTTGAAAAAACTTGGTTATATCGTCACAGACCAAGAACTTGACGGTTCGGTGGAAATGCAATGGGATGGCACCCGTTGCGAAGCCGAAGCCGACCCCGTCATCGCCACCTACAAGGATCATCGCATGGCTATGGCTTTTGCCCCGATGTCGCTTGTTCTGCCCTCACGCAGCATCCTCATCGATGACCCCGGCGTGGTTTCGAAGTCCTACCCCAACTATTGGGAAGACCTTCGAAAGGCAGGATTCAGCATCAAGGAGTTGTCATTTTAACCACCCCTGCATAGTCCCTCCTTCCTCCCACGTTTCAGTCGCAGCCATATTTGGCTGCCCCAATAACCCCTTTACTCCCCTTCCCTACCCATAAACAAATGCTCTACCTAATTTCCGCTCTCGTCATCCTCGTGCTCATCGTAGCCATCCCCGCATTCATTGGCGACAAACGCTTCAAGAAGCGCGTTGCCGAAGGCACAGCAAAACCCGACGAGACATCCCCCCTCGAAGTCACCAAGGACGTACCCCAGGAATGTTGCGGCCAGCACGCCACCTGTGAGCGCGATTCGCTGCTTGCTGCTGTTTCGAACGAAATCATCTACTACGACGACGAGGAACTCGACCAATACAAGGGCCGCGAAGCCGAAAACTACACCGACGAGGAAGCCGAGGAGTTTGCCAACGTCTTCTACGAACTCAAGGAGATCGAAGTGGCCGGTTGGGTGCGTTCCCTCCAGCTCCGACAGATTGCCCTCCCCCTTCAACTTATGGACGAAGTCCTGCTGGTGGTACGCGAACGCCGCTTCCAATCGGTCTCTGCCGATGGGGTTGACCATAGTAATGAGAAGGTTAAGAAGGGGTGAGAAAGGGTTAAGAGGGGTTAAGAAAGGTTCCGTTGGTTTTCGTTATAACGAAATCCCGATATACCGGAATATCGTAATCACGTAATACCGTTATTCCGAAATTTCGAAAAAACGAAATTTCGAAAAACCGCCCCCCAAAAAAGGATAAACAAGACATTGAATACCCGACGTCATCATCCACTACACTTGTTTGTCACGGCGTGCATCGCGGTGCTGCTCGTCGTGTGCCTCAGCGCCTGCAAGAGCAACACCAAGCTGAACCGTGGGATGAAGGCGATGACGACGAAATACAATACCTACTTCAACGGCAACGAGGCGTTCAAGGATGGGCTGGATGCGATGGAGAACAAGCACGATGAGGAATTTGGACAACGCATCAAGTTGCACCCCGTCTATGAATTGACCGATGCCAAGGAGCCTCCGGCAAATGCCCAGTTTGACCGCGCCATCGAGAAATGTAAGATCGCCGTGCAGCGAAAGAGTATGCCCAACAAGCCCAAACGTCGCGGCAAGAATACTCCCGAATACAAACTTTGGCTCACCCACGGCGAATTCAACCCGTTCCTGCACAATGCCTGGATACTGTCGGGCAAGGCGCAGTTCTACAAGGGCGACTTCAATGCCGCCGCAGCTACATTTTCGTACACCGCGCGTCGCTTCTGGTGGCGCAAATATACCGTTGCCGAATGTCACATTTGGGCAGCACGCGTCTATGCCGTGCAGGGCTTCAACTTCGATGCCGAAGCCGAACTTGGCCTGGTCATTCCTCCGAAACAATACTCCAACCAAAAGGAACTGAGCGCCCTGCCCGTCTATAAGGACCTTCCTCGTTCGCTTCAGAAGGCTTTCTCCCTGGCACAAGCCGAGATCCTGCTTTGCAAACCCGAGACTTCGCTCGAAGCCATCGACTACCTTCGTGTAGGACGCGCTGCCTCCCATTCGAAAGCCCAGAAACTACGTTGCGACTACCTCCTTGCCCAACTGCTCGAAGAACGCGGCGACTATGCCGAGGCATATAAGATCTTCGGACGACTTGGCCACAGCGGCGACAACTACAAAACACAGTTCAACGCCAAGCTGGCACAGACCAACGTCCTTTCGAAGATGGGCGGCACTTCGGCAAAGAACCTCGCCAAAATTGAAAAGAAGTTCAACCGCATGCGCCATCAGTTCCGCAACGAAGAGTACCTCGACCAAATCTACTACGGACTTGGCAACGTGGCCTTGCTCCAACAGGATACAGCAAAGGCCATCACGCAGTTTGAAACTGCCGTGGAAAAGAGCACGCGCAACGGCATCGACAAGGCCATTGCCGCCCTTCGACTGGGCGAAATCACCTTCATTCAGGAAGACTACGTCAAGGCACAGAAAGCCTACAGCACGGCAATGGGCATCATCGACAAGGAGTTCAAGGGCTACAAGGAGATACAGCGTCTGAGCGCCGTGCTCGACGAACTGCAAACCCATGCCGAGACCGTCCAGTTGCAGGACAGTTTGCTCAAACTTGCCGAATTGCCCAAGGACCAGCTCGACAAAGTCATCGCAAAAATCATCAAGGACCTCATCAAGGCCGAAAAGGAAGCCGAGGACCAGGAACGCCTGGCAGAATATGAGGCCAACAAGTCGTCAAATGCCGACCCTTTGGCAGCCAATGACGAACAGCCCACAGTGGGCAAACAGGACAAGTCGTGGTACTTCTACAACCCCGCACAAGTTGCCAAGGGAAAGACCTCGTTCCAACGCACCTGGGGCGCCCGCAAACCCGAGGACGACTGGCGTCGAAAGAACAAGACCGAGACGGCATTCTTTGACTCTGAGCAGGACGCAAACGAAACTGATGCCACCGACCAACTTGCCGAAGGAATGCCAGCCGACAGCCTTGCCACCGAGACTCCCGGAGAAGCTCCTTCGACCGGAGAAGAAACCGCCGCAGAGAACGAGGATGCCAACGATCCGCACAAGCCGGAGTATTACCTCGCACAGATTCCGTTCACCGACGACCAGAAACAGACAGCCAACGAACTCATCGAGGAAGGTCTTTACAATGAGGGCGTCATCATCAACGAGAAGCTCGAGAACTTCCCGCTTGCCATCAAGACCTTCCGACAACTCGAGACACGTTATCCCGAGAGCCAGCATCGTCCAGATATGTTCTATGCCATCTATCTGATGTATATGCGTATGGCCGATATGGCACAACGAAAGGGCGAGACGAACCGTCAGAACAAGATGCTTGCCGAAGCCGAACTCTGGCGCCGCAAACTGATGGATTCCTATCCCGAGAGCTCTTACGGCGTGGCAGTCAGCGACCCAAATTACATCGAAACTCTTCGGGAAATGGCCAAGGGTCAGGATTCGCTCTATATCCACACCTACGAGGAATATCTGGCAGGCAACACCAAACTCGTGCACGACAACTACAACTTCGTTCACGAGAAGTGGCCACTCTCGAAACTTATGCCGAAGTTCCTCTTCCTCCACGCACTCAGTTATGTGCAAGATGGCGACAGCAAGAGTTTTAAGGAGGCACTCGAACAACTAACTGCGACCTATCCTGAGAGCGACGTTTCGCCACTCGCCAGCCTGATGATCAAGGGCTATCGCGAAGGGCGTGAACTTCAACTCGGCTCGAAGGTGCGCAGTATGATGTGGGGCACTTCCCTCAAACGTGGCGATGGTTCCGAAGAGACTGCTGATGCTTCGATGCAGTTCCTCGACGACGACAACGTTCCGCACGTTCTGCTCCTTGCCTTCAAGACCGACAGCCTTTCGAACATCCAGAACGACCTGCTGTTTGAGATAGCCAAATTCAACTTCGAGAACTATCTCGTCAAGGACTTCGACCTCGAGATTATCGACACAGGCAATGGCCTTTCGGTGCTCGTCATCAGCGGCTTTGACAACCTTGACGAACTGCTCGACTACCACGACCGTATGGACGCCAGCGACACCTTCGAACTCCCCGACGGCATTACGCAAATCGACATCAGCGACCCGAACTTCCGCCTGCTGCTCCGTGGCAAGACCTTCGAGGAATACTTTGACTGGGTACAGGCCACCTATGGAGGCGAGGAAGGCGCAGAAAGTGAAGAAGGCGTAGAGGGCGAAGAAGGCACAGAAAGTGAAGAGGGCACCGAAAACGAGCCTTCCGAAAATGGCGAAACCACCGTCGAAGTGCCCGCCATAGACCCCGGCAATTCCGAATCTCCCGAGAAATCCGAAAAATCCGAGTCCTCCGAGCCTTCCGAAAACCCCGAATCCCCCGAACCCTCAGAGAAAGAAAATGAATAACCCACAGATACTCTGGGCCGACGATGAGATAGATCTCCTCAAGCCCCACATCATGTTCCTTCAAAAGAAGGGCTACGACGTCATCACAGTCACCAACGGACAGGATGCACTCGACTATGCACGCGAACATCCCGTGGACCTCGTCTTTCTCGATGAGAACATGCCCGGCATCTCTGGCCTTGAGACACTTAGCCAACTCAAGGAGAGCCATCCTTCGCTCCCCATCATCATGATTACCAAGAGCGAGGAAGAGGACATCATGGACCAGGCCATCGGTTCGAAGATTGCCGATTACCTCATCAAGCCCGTGCTGCCCAACCAGATGCTGATGAGCATCAAGAAGAACCTCCATGCCCGAGAAATCACTCAGCAACAGCAGACGTCGGGCTATCAGCAGGAGTTCGGCAAACTTTCGATGGCCATCAGCGATGCCCATACGTTCAACGAATGGGTGGATGTCTATAAGCGCCTTGTCTTTTGGGAAAACGAATTCAGCGCCAATTCCGACCCGCAACTCAACTCCATGCTGCAGATGCAGAAGGAAGAGGCCAATGCCGCCTTCTACAAGTTTGTGAAGCGCAATTACCAGGACTGGGTGAAGGGACTCATCAAGAAGGCCTCTCCTTCCAACACGGGACCTTTGGCCTACACGAAGAACGAAACCAAGGACGATGCTCCCCTGATGTCGCCATCCCTCTTCAAGGAACGCATCTTCCCACTGCTCGATGCCGGTGAGAAACTTTTCCTCATCGTCATCGACAACTTCCGACTCGACCAATGGAAGGCCGTGCAGCCCCTCCTCTCTCCTTATTTTACTATACAGGAGGATGTCTATTGCGCCATGCTGCCCACAGCCACGCAATATGCACGCAATGCCATTTTCAGCGGTCTAATGCCCGACCAGATTGCGCGTATGTTCCCCGACCTTTGGGTGGATGAAGACGAAGAGGAAGGCAAGAACCTCAACGAGGCTCCACTCATCCAGACGCAACTCGACCGTTTCCGCAAACATTACGAATTCTCGTATCACAAGATCAACGAGAACAGTTATGGCGAGAAACTCGTGGCAGGATTGAAAGGTCTCAAACGCTATCCGCTCAACGTCATCGTCATCAACTTCATCGACATGCTGAGCCATGCCCGCACCGAAATCAAGACTGTGCGCGAACTGGCTCACGATGAAGCCGCCTACCGCGCCTTGACTCGCACCTGGATGGAACATTCCTCGACGCTCGACCTCTTCCGTTCGATTGCCGAAATGGGCTACAAGGTGATTCTGACCACCGACCACGGATCAATTCGTTGCGACAATGCCATCAAGATCATCGGCGACAAGAACGTCAACACCAACCTTCGCTACAAACTCGGCAAGAACCTCAATTCACAGTCGAAGAACATCTTCTGGATTGAGCGTCCGCAGGATTTCGGCCTGCCCATCTTGAACGTCAGCACACAGTATGCGTTCTGTGGAGGGCACGATTTCTTTGCCTACCCGAACAACTACAACTACTACGTTCAGTACTACAAGGACACCTTCCAGCATGGCGGCATCTCGCTCGAAGAGATGCTCATCCCGTTAGTTCTTCTCACGCCGAAAGCGTGAGAAGAGGTTAAGAGGAGTTAAGAAGGGTTCTGAAAAGTTCTGAGAGGTTCGAAGGGTTCTGAAAAGTTCAAAGGGTTAAGTAAGGTACAGAGAGGATAAGAGAATGCTATACGCAGACATAATACTACCGGTTCCATTGAACCAGACATTCACCTACATCATCCCCGACGAGTTGGAAAAGATGGTGCAGATAGGTCAGCGTGTATTGGCACCTTTTGGCCGCAATCACACCTACACCGGCATCATCGTGGGTCTTACGCCTCACCGCCCTGAGACCGGCTACGAGTTGAAGCCCATCCAACAGGTTCTCGATGAGGGTCCCATCATCCGACATCCGCAGTATCCCCTTTGGCAATGGATCGCCAACTATTACATGTGCCCTATCGGCGATGTGATGAAGGCGGCTTTGCCCAGCGAACTCAAACCCGAAGAAGGTAAAGAGGGAACCGTCCGCGAGGACTTCCAGCCCAAGATGCGCACGATGGTGCAAATCGCCTTGCCTGGCATCGAAGACACTTCATCTCCGATTACTCCGAGTTCTCCGAATACTCAGAGTACTCCGACCACTTCGACCACTCCGACTACTCCGACTACTCCGAAAATTCAGCCCTCTTCGAGCCTCGAATCCGCTTTCAAAGCCCTGCAGCGTTCCCCACAGCAGCAGGCGCTCTTCATGAAGTTGCTCGACATGAGTCACGCACTTCAAAAGGCCAAGGCCGACCCCGTGCCCAAGGATGTGCTCCTCAAATCGGCTGGAGTCAGCACCGCCATCTTCAACGAAGTGCATAAGAAAGGCCTGCTGACGACCTTCGAAGAACCCGTCTCGCGACTTGACACACGTGACGATCCCTATCTCGAACAGAAGTGCGAGCCGATGCATCCGCTCACCGAGATGCAGACTGTAGCCTATCGGCAGATCTGCCTTTCTCTTCGCGATCATCAGGTTTGCCTGTTGCAGGGCGTCACTTCGAGCGGAAAGACCGAGATCTACATGCATCTCATCCAGGAGGTGATCGAACAAGGACGGCAAGCCCTGCTCATGGTGCCCGAAATTGCACTCACCACGCAACTTTGCCAACGTCTGCGTCGTGTCTTCGGCAAACAGATGCTCGTCTATCATTCCAAACTTTCCGACACCGAACGTGTGGAGATTTGGAAAGCCATGCTCGACAACTCGAAAGGTGCTGTGCAAAGTTCACGTCTCATCGTCGGAGTGCGTTCGAGCATCTTCCTTCCCTTCCGACAACTTGGACTCGTCATCGTCGATGAGGAACACGAGCCCAGTTACAAGCAGCAGGATCCTGCCCCGCGTTATCATGGACGCGACATGGCCATCATCCTTGCTATGCGACATGGTGCCAAAGTGTTGCTGGGCAGTGCCACGCCAAGTCTCGAAAGTTTCTATCTTGCCAAGCAGGGAAAGTACGGATTGGTGCGACTCACCGAACGTCATGCCGGAGTTTCGTTGCCCAAGATCACACTGGTTCCTACCAAGGATGTCTTTTCGCCCGAACTCATCAAGAAGATCGGCCATACGCTGCAACAAGGCCAGCAGGCCATTCTTTTCCAGAATCGCCGAGGTTATTCGTCGCAGATTGAATGCGTTCAATGTGGATGGACACCCCACTGCCCTCGATGCGACGTCTCGCTCACCTATCACAAGCGCACTCGTGCCCTCGAATGCCATTACTGCGGCTATCGCATGCCCTGGCCTCAAATCTGTCCGCAATGCGAAGGTCGTCAACTCGAGACCCAGGGATATGGCACCGAGCGCATTGAGGAAGGCCTGCAACGCCTTCTCCCCATTGCTCGTCCCATCCGTATGGACACCGATTCGACAGGCACCCGAAAGAGTTACGAGCGCATCATCCAGGACTTCGAACAGAAGAAATGCAACGTGCTCATCGGCACACAAATGGTCACCAAGGGATTGGATTTCAGTTCGGTACAGACTGTAGGCATCCTTAGCGCCGACGGATTGATGAACTTCCCCGATTTCCGTGCCCACGAACGCGCTTTCCAACTTATGGAACAGGTGGCAGGACGTGCAGGACGTCGTGAGGGACAACAGGGCGAGGTCATCATCCAATGCCGTGACCCAAAGAACCTGCTTCTCCAGCAAGTGGTCAGTCACGACTATCTCGCAATGGCTGAATCGCAACTTGAAGACCGCCGCCGGTATGGATATCCTCCTTTTACACGTCTTATTATTATATATATGAAAGGACGTTATGAGGATCGTCTTGATGCCATGGTGGCAAAGTATGTCCAGCAACTGCGCTACACCTTTGGCGAACGTGTCCTAGGTCCGGAGGCTCCTCCCATCGGTCGCGTCAAGAACATGTTCATCCGACAAGTTCTGCTCAAAGTGGAACGCGAAGCATCGACCAGCGAGATTCGCCGCCTGCTTGGCATCATCCAAAACAAGTTGTCGCAGGACATCCAGGAGTTCTCGCGCATTGTCTTCTACTACGATGTGGATCCGATGTAGCCAAATGGTTCATGGTTAATGATTCATGGTTCATGGTTTGAGACCCGCAATAATTGTTAATTATTAATTGTTAATTGTTCATTGAAAAAGATAGCCATCATCAACGACATCTCGGGTTATGGTCGTTGCAGCATCTCTGTCATCCAGCCGATAGTCAGTCATCTGGGTGTGCAGGGTTGTCCGCTGCCCACTGCCATATTCTCCAATCATACAGGCTTCCCATCGTTCTATCGGCAGGATTTCACCAGTCGCATGCCTGCGTATATTGAAGAATGGAAGAAACTCGATCTGCAGTTCGACGGCATCATGACCGGCTTCCTTGGTTCGGCCCGCCAGATTGGCATCGTTGAGCAGTTCATCAAGGATTTCCGTCGTCCATCAACCATCGTCCTTGTTGATCCGGTGATGGGCGACAATGGCCACATCTACCCCACCTATACCCGTAAGATGTGCCGCGACATGAAACGCCTCATCCAATATGCCGACATCATCACGCCCAATCTGACCGAAGCCTGTTTTCTCACCGACACGCCCTATAAGCCCAATGGTTGGCGTCATATCGAGCTTGTGGTCATGGCGCGCGAACTGATGGCAATGGGCGCCAAGCGCCTCGTCATCACCGGCATCAAGATGGGCGAAAACTTCATCGGCAACGTTGTGGGCGAACAGAACGGCGACGTGGAATTCCAGCGCCAGATGATTGTCGAAGATACCCGCTCAGGCACAGGCGACGTCTTTGCCTCAGTCCTCGGTGCCGATGCCGTCAATGGTGTTCCCTTCGCCCTTTCGGCCAAGCGAGCCTCCCACTTCGTGCGACAATGTCTCATCGAGACCCTTCGCACCCCCGGCCCCGCCAACACCGGCATCGACTTCGAATCCTGCCTCTGGCAACTCCGCAAGATCTGACCCCGCGTCATCGCTACCCTCCCCGCGTCAAAGCCTCGACCCCGCCGTCAGTGCAGCAGCTATTTTGTGTTAATGCGGCAGCCATCTTTGGCTGCCCAAGAAATATCAACCAACAACAACCCAAATGGAACAAAACAAACCCACCCAAGGTCTCCCCGAAAACGCCATGCGCCCCTTGAAGCCAGGCGAAGAGTACCATCCATTGATGCCCGCCAAGGCCAACCCACGAGAAGTGACCACCTGGTCGCTCATCTGGGGCTTGCTCATGGCAGTCATCTTCAGTGCAGCCACCGCCTATCTCGGCCTCAAGGTCGGACAGGTCTTTGAGGCAGCCATCCCCATCACCATCATCGCCGTCGGTCTTGCTTCGGCCACCAAGCGCAAGGATCCTCTTGGCGAGAATGTCATCATCCAGTCCATCGGTGCCTGCTCAGGTATGATTGTGGCTGGTGCCATCTTCACCCTTCCTGCCCTCTACATCCTCGACTCGAAGTTCCCCGACGCCCAAATCAGCGTCAGCTTCCTCGAGGTCTTCCTAGCATCGCTCTTGGGTGGTGTCATCGGCATCCTCTTCCTCATTCCTTTCCGAAAATACTTTGTGAGCGACATGCACGGCAAGTATCCTTTCCCCGAAGCCACTGCATCGACGCAAGTGCTCATCTCGGGCGAAGGTGAAAGTTCGTCAGCCAAACCACTCATCATCGCATCAGTATTGGGTGGTATCTACGACTTCCTCGTTGCCACTTTCGGCACATGGGCCGAGAACTTTACGAGCACGTTCTGCTCGCTTGGCACCACGATTGCAGCCAAAGGCAAGTTCTTCCTGAGCTGCAACACCTCGGCAGCCCTGCTCGGTATGGGCTACATCGTGGGACTGAAATATGCTACCATCATGTGTGCCGGTTCGGTACTCATCTGGTGGATTGTGGTTCCTGCCATTGCCTTCATCTGGCCTGACCTCGAAGTCGGTGCAGGCATCCTTGCAGGTGATGCCATGCCGCAGCAGATCTTCCAGTATGCCAAGAGTATCGGCATCGGCGGTATTGCCATGGCCGGCATCATCGGTGTCTGGAAGAGTCGCAGTGTCATCATGGGTAGTTTCTCGCTCATCAAGCAGGCCTTTGGCAGCAAGAGTGCCGAAGCCTCAGCAGCAGGCGCAGCCGTTCCTCGCACCCAGCGCGATATCAGCATGAAGACCATCGTATTGGCACTCATCATCGCCCTGCTCACCACCACCCTCTTCTTTTACCTCGACGTGATGCATGGCTCGTTGCTCTTCACCATCGTGGCCCTCATCATCGTCTTTGTCATCGCGTTCCTCTTCACCACCGTGGCTGCAAATGCCATTGCCATCGTGGGTTCCAACCCCGTCTCGGGTATGACGCTGATGACCCTCATCCTTGCTTCGCTCATTATGGCAGCTGTAGGCTTGAAGGGCACCGAAGGCATGGTCGCTGCGCTCATCATGGGCGGCGTGGTTTGTACGGCTCTCGCCAGCGCAGGAGCCTTCGTCACCGACCTCAAGATAGGCTATTGGCTCGGCACCACTCCTGCCAAGCAGGAGGGATTCAAGTTCATCGGCATCCTCGTCAGTGCAGCCACAGCGGCTGGTGTTATTATGATCCTCAACCAGGCCTATGGCTTCACGCCCGACAACTCCGATGTGATGGCTGCTCCTCAGGCTCGTGCCATGGCTGCCGTCATCGAGCCACTGATGATGGGACAGGGCGCACCTTGGTTGCTCTACGGCATCGGTGCTGTCATCGCCCTCATCGTCAATGCCTGCGGCATCTCTGCCCTCGCTTTCGCCCTGGGTATGTTCATCCCGCTTCAGCTCAACCTCCCCCTTATGGTAGGTGGTGCAGTCAACTGGTATGTCACCTCACGCAGCAAGGATCCACAGGTCAATGCCGCGCGCGGTGAACGTGGCACGCTCCTCGCATCGGGCTTCATCGCAGGTGGTGCCCTCATGGGCGTAGTCAGCGCAGGTCTCGTTTTCGCTGGTGCCAACTGGACGATCGATGGCGGCGCTTGGGCAGTCAGCACAGGCGGTCAACTCCTCAGCCTTGCCATGTACATCGTGCTGATTCTCTTCCTCGCAAATGCCTGTATGAAGGTCAGGAAATAAACATCATAGATTGAAATAAAAAGGGTGTCTTGAACCGATTGATTCGATTCTTGACACCCTTAATTTTTGATTCCTCGCAACCTCTTTTATTTCAGCAGTTTCAAGACCTGTTTTTCAGTTGCTGTGGGTACCATCTTCAAAAGTTGCTCGACAAGCCGCTGGCGTGACTCCTCAGGCGAACGCTGGCCGATGGCAGAACGCACAAAGTCTTCGCCATACATCACCTCTGGCGTGGAGTAACGCGCCAATCCCCAGCCATAGCGATTGCCGTGCTGGTCGATGTTGTATTCAAAGTCGGAGATACAAGCCCAAAGGCCCATCTGGAGTTGTGCAATATAGCGTTCGAAGGTCGATTTGAGCTTCATGCCGAAGAGTCCTACCTCGCGCTTCAAGTCACGCGAAAGCACATCTCTATCCAGGCACAATACTTCGTAGATAAGTCGCTCGGGAGTCTGCGAGTCTTCGGGAGGCAAGGGATAGGAAGCCCGTCGCAAGTTGACGAGATCGGGAAGCCATTCCAAAGCCACCCATCCTGCCTTGCGATTGAAGAACTTACCGTAGGCGGTGTGTCCCAATTGGATGATGGGACCCTTCCATTCCCAAGGGCCTTCCTGTTCGTCGCTGAACCACAACTCCGCCGGTGTATGTTCGGCGACGCTGAAACCCGAGATGTCGTTTTCGAAGAAAGGCAGCATCCCGACTTCCAGCACCGCCTTCTCAATCTCGGCAGGATGCCAGAACTTAATATGAGGTTCCAAAGGACTACTCATCTGCTAATATTCTATCTTATCGACCTTCAGTCGCCAATCGCGGAAAGCCTGTTGAGCCTCATGTCTCAGCATGCAGATCGATGGTATCGAACGCTCGTTGGCTGCACGTTCAATCTCGTCGTAGATGAACTGGTCACCGAAATTGATCAGTTTGGCATCGATGGCCGTGTTGCCATAATAGATCTTCTTAATGCCACTCCAATAGATGGCGCTCAGGCACATCGGACAGGGTTCGCACGAAGTATAGATGACGCACCCATCCAGATTGAAAGACTTCACTTTCTGACAAGCATTTCGAATGGCCGACACCTCAGCATGTGCTGTCGGATCGTTGTTGGCCGTCACGCGGTTGACGCCCGTGGCTACCAGTTCTCCATCCTTTACAATCGCAGCACCAAAGGGGCCACCACCGTTCTTGACATTCTCGATCGAAGCATCGATGGCGATGCGCATGAACTTCTTGTCCTCCTCGGTAATCTCAAGGCTCTGCACGATGGCAAGGCTCTCAATCCTGACATCGTGGAATTCTGCATGGATGTTCTTGCGTCCGTTCATAAATTCCTTCTCGATCAGAAAAGCTGCACCAACCACCTCGGCTCCAGCCATCTGGCAGAGTTTCATCGCAGCGATGGCCGAACTGCCCGACGAGAGGAAGTCATCAATGAAGAGTACCACATCATCCTTGCCCAGATATTCCTTGCTGACCACAAGCTCATAGTTCTTCGATTTGGTGAATGAGCGGCAAGGGATATTGTAGCAATCCTCCATCGTATTGGGCTTGCCTTTCTTGATATAAACCACTGGCAGACCCATGACGAAACCAGTCATCAAGGCAGGAGCTATGCCGCTGGCCTCCACGGTGACAATCTTGTTGATGCGTGGATCGTCCTTGAAGAGACGGGCCACTTCATGTCCCACCTCCATCATAAACCGCGTGTCAACCTGATGATTGACGAAACTATCAACCTTAAGGATTCCTCCGGGCAGGAAATGTCCATCACGATAGATTCTTTCTTCCAGTGCTTCCATAATAAATATATTTTTAGGTTATCTGGGCACAAAGATACACAAATAATGCATTTCTCCCAAATTTTTTGCCAAAATTCTTGCATTATTCATCAAAATACCTTATATTTGCAGCACCATTAAAGGCTTATTTGTAAATTGTTTATTATTAACTATTAATTGAATATACTATGGAAAAGACATTAGGTAAACTCATCGGTTCGTACATGACCGAAAACATCCCGTTGATGACCAAGATTGCCATCCGGCTCGGACTGGCCCAGCATCGTCTGGCCCGCTACTATGTCCAGGAACTCCGTGTACATGAAGACGGCATCTACCTGCTTTCACGACATGGAGAGAAGAAGAACAAGATGTACCGTTGGAAAGACATCCGCCGCGTGTGGTTCGAACGCTTTGAGACCGCCAAGGATGACAAAGGTCAGTTCAGTTTCCGCATTGACATCATCGCCCCCAACCTCGATGTCATCTTCAGCATGACACAAAATGGTTGTACCCCCGAAAGCCAGGACTACCAGCTCATGTCGAAAGTCTACGAACTATGGCACAAGGAAACCTGGCGTCACTATCACGTCGTGGCTGCCATCATCCACGTGGTTAAACCTGGCGAGCCCAATATTCTTTCGAAGAACACGCGTTTCCTCTGCACGCAAAAGGATCAGACACGCCACCATTACACCAGCTTCCACTGGGAGTTCCCGGGCGGCAAGGTAGAGAAAGGCGAAAACGAGCAGGAGGCACTGGCTCGCGAACTGAAGGAGGAACTGGATTACGAAGCCACCATCGACCGTCATTTCATCACCGTCAACCACGACTACCCCGACTTCTCACTCACCCTGTCGTGCTACCTCTGTTCCGGCAAGAGCGAGAAATTCACGCGTCGCGAACATCGCGACCATCGCTGGCTCACCCCCGAGGAAATGAAGGGTCTCGAATGGTGCGATGCCGATGCCGAGGTAATTGAGAAACTGAATCAGTTATAAGGGATTCTTAGCCTTATATTTCTCCCAAATCGGTGAGCCGAAGAAGGTGACGAAGAACTTGGTCAACCCTGTTCCGACACCCTTGCTTCCTTGAATCACCACTTCGGGCAAATTCTTCATCGAATCCACTACGGCCTGGCGCTTCACATTGCGTCGGGCCGTGCTGTCGTGCATAGCAGCTGCACCCTCCATAAGGTAAGTACGAGCCACATAGCCGATACGCAGCGTCATCAATGCATTTACCGCACCGTCGATGGCAGGACCAGCAATGATGCCCGGGATCTTGAAGTTACGCAGGATAGCTCCCAACGAGAAGCCCGACTCGGCCTCAGGGTCGATGTCGCCGGCATCTACCACAACATCAGAACCATCGACAGCCACATCGGCACCATCTACCGTGACCTCTGTACCATCAGCCACTTCTCCCACGTTCACATCGGCGCCATCTACACCCCCTGCAAAGAGTGAGAAGGGTTTGATGTCGCCCACTCCATGCAAAGCCTCCGACACACACCACGAAAGAACGGCCGTGATGAGGATGCGCCAATAGAGTCGCATCAACTGGGGATAGGTGGGACGATAACCTGTGGCCAGAATCAGTTCCTTCACCATCGTATAGTCGAGCACAAGGCACGACAAAGTATCCACCTTGCTGCTCGGCGAAACAGCCGTTACCATGAACACTGTCTGCGCCCATTGCCTCACCAGCGGGTCGATGCCTCGTACTCCCAGGGCAGCGTCGCCATGCAATCGCAGCTGCACCTCACGATCGATCACCACACGCAGGTTCTGCTCATCGTGCCATTGCTGCACGTCGTTGCGCAGTTGCAGTTGATGATCCACACGCATCTTTTCGTCCGAGATGTAGTTGCAGTTCTCAGCCAGGCGAGCGCCGAACTTCTTCAACTCCACCACATTGTTCACGCCCTCATGGTTCAGACTTGGCAATTCGGGAGTGCGATGCAACTTGACGATAGGACGTATCACGAGCCAGCAGAATGCCATAAGGATGAGCGCATAGAACGCATATTCCATCCACCACAAGTGCGTGACTCTCGACAACTTCTCGCCGATGGTAATCACGTCACCGATGAACATCAGCACGATGATGCCCAGGATGATAGCCAGAGTAATGATGATGTTTCGCTTCATAATAAATTACAATAAAGATTCTAAGGGATTCTAAGGGATTTTAAAGGATATGAAGGGACGTATGTTTTCTTGGGTCCCATTTCCGACAAGGCGAATGTATCGTCCCTAAATTTCCCTTAATATCCCCAAGTATCCCTAATTATCCCTTAATATTACGTAAATTGTATTCCTTCTAACTTTGTCTTGAGCGTTTTGAGCGCCGTGATGCGGGCATCCACCTGATCAAAATCGGGAATGATGCTGGCGAGCACTTCGCTTCGTTTCTCTTCCAGCAGCTTCGAATAGGCCTCGCTGCGCTTGCGAATGATGTCCTGGAGGCATTGCTCCACCTCCTCTTGAACGCGAGGCAAGATCGTCGTCTGCAGGCAGCCGCCGCGATAGATGCCAGGCTCTGAAGGCTGCGTCACACCAATGACTGTCATCTTGGCATCGTTCATCATGCTGCGCATACGTTCATAGTTATAGCGATCGATGAGGTAAGTGTCACCAATCTTCTGCTCCACGTCATAGGCCTTCGAAACCACACTCATATCGATGGGCTTCAGTTCCTCGTCCTTGAAACCTGTCAATGGTTTGATCTGGATGCCGCCCACACGATCCAATGCATTGCGAATCTCCAGATATCGGCTCTCGGTCATAGCATTGATCTTGGCCAGATAGTCGGACATCGAAACGTGGTTATCGACATAGTTCTTGACCGTCTGCGCAAACATACCCAACATAGAAGTGACAATGCCTCGAGCCGTTGCGCCATTGTATTTGGTGCCCATGGTCAGTTGCTGGCTCATGGTCACGTTGGCAATGCCATCGAGGCTGCTGGCCAGATCGTCGGCCGTAAAATGCAGGGGGAAGGCTGCTCGCGAATAAACGAGTTGATGGTCTTCACGAATGGCATCGAGTTCCTGTTCGGCGCTGTGGTAACGTCCTCGCGCGGTTTCGAACTTCGCCAATTGCTCGTCGATCATCTTGCAGAGCAGTTCCTTTTCGTATCGGATACGACCCAGACAGTTGTTCAGACGTGTGGTATGCTGGCTGCTGATGACGTGCTGATAGAGTTCCTTCTCAATCGTGCCAAAAGATGCTGTGGCAGCCTCAAGTTCTGTACGATATTCTGGAAGGACCTCCTTTCCGTAGGCCTCCTCGCGATTGTCAGCCACCTTGCCCAGGTTGATTGAGAAGCAGTTGGCATCGGGAAGGTTGAAGCCGCGTTGGCGAATAATCTCCTTGGCCTTCTCCATCTGGCCTCGGATGGCACGCTGCTGTTCCTCCTGTGTGCGCCAATAGGCCGACTCAAAGTAATTATGAATCAGGCATACTGGTGCAGAACCATTACCCTCACGCAGGATGTCGAAGAAGTCACTCGAGATCTTCGAGATGGCCGAATTGGAGCTCTGGATGAAGATGACCAGGTCGGCACGATGGGTGATGATGGGATAAGCCTTGTCCTCGAGGTTGGCATTCAAGCCGTCGAAGCCCGGCATATCTACCAGAAATATATCTTGACCTAGGAAGTCGCCACCGGGAGCTGTGATGCTGGTCAGCACGTTATCGGTCGTGACGCGAACTACTTTGTTATCAATCGGCTGCTCGACGTGTTCAGTGAGGTTCTCCTCGTTGAGCGGATAGTGGCGCACCTCAAGACCCGAGAGGTCGGCGTAACTCAAGCCCTTGATGTAGTCGATGATGGCCTCTACATGGTCTGCTTTCGAAGCTTCGGGGTCGAGTTCAGTCTGACGAAAAGTGGTGATACTACACTCCTCCCCCGCCTTGCATTGTGAGATGACTGAAGGACGCACCGTACATTCGAGGAAGTGGGTAGGGCTGACATGCGCATGGGCCAGGGCATTGACGAAAGTGGATTTGCCCGACTTCACGGGTCCTACCACAATCACCACAAACGCCTTGCTGTGCACTTCCTCTGCACGATTCAGCAGAAGATGCATCTGTGCATCAAGTTCGGCATTCCATGCAATATCGGTATCGTGGGCAATCGTTTTCAGTCGGTCGCTCACCCTTGCCGCTGTCTTTTCGAGCAGCTCCAGACTTGTATTCGGGATATTTGCCATGCTATTGGATAAAAAAGTTTTTCCTTTCTCTGCATTTTGACCTTTCTATTCCCCAAAGGTTTATCGGGGTAAAAACATTGTCAATGGCGCAAAGATAACCCATTTTTATCATTCGAACAACTTTTTCCAAAATTTTTTCGCTTTTTCTTGCAACATCTCACTTTTTTCTGCTACATATAGTTGAAAAGCGAAAGAAATCGACTAACGACAAATCAACAAATAACAATTATCCAACAATTAAAAAACTCAAGTAAAATGAAAACTCGCGTATTCAACCTCATCATCCTCGACGAGAGCGGTTCAATGAGCTGCATCGAACGTCAGGCCCTCACCGGTGTCAACGAAACCCTCCAGACCATCCGTCGTGCACAGGAGAAGTATCCCGAACAGGAGCAGTATGTCACCTTTGTGCCCTTCCAGACGGGTTCCATCAAGTTTGTCCGCGACTGCGAACCCATCGCCAACGTCAAGGACCTGGAGCCCAAGGATTACAATCCCGGCACCTGCACCCCACTCTACGATGCCATCGGTCTCTCGGTCAATCATCTGAAGAAGAATGTCGCCGAAACCGACTCCGTGCTCGTCACCATCATCACCGACGGCTACGAGAACGACTCGCACGAGTTCACAAGCCGCGACATCAGCCGCATCGTTGAAGAGATGAAATCCAAAGGCTGGCTCTTCACCTACATCGGAGCCAATCAGGATGCCATCGAAGTGGCCAAGACCATGAACATCAAGAATGCGATGAACTTTGTTCAGGACGAAGCAGGCACCCGTGAGATGTTCGCAAAGGAAAGACGTTCGCGTGACCGCTTCATGGGAGCTGTTCACTGCTGCAGTTTCTGGGCTCCATCATCCGAAGCGTCACAGAAAATGCGCAAGAAACTCGCCGACATGGACAATTACTTCGCCGATGATGACGACAAGGCGTAAAGGACTTGGTTGAAGAACAGGAATGGAGAAATGATAACGGGAGCACCCAATTAGGCGACTCCCGTTATTTTTGTCAAACTGAAAGGAACGACATGAAGTTGTCGACAAATGTCTCGACGAAGGTCTTCTTGCGCAGCTGGGGTCGTTTCTCCGAAGTATAAGAAGACTTTTTGCTTGGCTTGAGCTTTTCGAAAATTCTTCCCAGAGAAGGACCTGCAGAAGGACCTCTCGAGTTCCCAAACGATTCCGTTTCGGAAAAAATGCTTGCCTTGAGATCTTCCGACATATCGAAATCCATATCCAGGCTCGATTCCGATGGTGCAATAGAGTAGCTGATGTGCTCTTCTTCCTTCCTCAATCTTGCCTCCATCAGATCAGCATACTGCGGCAACTGGCGCTCAGCCCCCGTCATTAGACTATCGACAATCGAATCGAGAGTCCTTTCATCGATGTTGCAGATACGATCGACGAGCAGGAGGCTGTTCGCATCGAGCTTGGCGAAATCCTCCTTCTTCATCTCTGTCATCAGTCGCTGCACCTCCTTGCAGCATCGACTCGACGCCGAACGATAAGTCGCATAATTCATACCCAGCGCCTGGGCTGTCTCCTCATCGCTGAGCTCCTCACGATGATTGAACGACTTGGTCACCTTCTTCTTCATGCTTCGGAAGAAGATATAGCGATTCAGCACAGGCTCAAACTGGTTGAACCACGCCAAGCTGAAGGCGATGCGCGTCAGCTCAATCTGCGGATCTTTGAGGTGCTGGTACTTCTGCTCCTGGACATAGGCCGGTAAAGCCTCGGCCAGCTGTTTCAAGGCTCGGCGTTCGTTGCTGATGAACTGACGGAAGCTTTTTTGCATCCATGAATCGACCTTCGTGTTGTCGGAAATAGTTTGCAGATAATGGAACTGCGTGGGTCCAGTCACATAGTCGGGATGACCCTTGTAGAGGTAGATGTAGAAGTCGTGCAAGTAGTCGTCGAACGTCTTGATGTCATATGTCACGTCCTGGCTAATCTGCAGATAGCACAGCTGCAGTTTCTCGGTAAAGCGCACCGAAAGCATGTACCACAATGCCACCGAGCTCTCTTCGTTGCAAAGCAGGATCAACGAGAGCAACTGCGCTGGAGTCATACCCTCGTAGCGCATCATCTGCTTTGGTAATATGGTTAGATTCTTCGTTTCCATAGGACTATAATTTGGAAGTTACTGGAAGTTAATGGGAGATATCAGGAGTTAACGGACGATACCTTCACCTGGAAGTATTTCGTTCGAGCCGACAACTAATTGTTAATTGTTAACTGTTAATTTAATTGTTAATTGTTAACTGTTAATTGTTAATTGTCAGTTCTCCTCTCCCTTGTGTTTGTTCTTTCTCGTGTAGATTTTCTTCGAGCGATGGGCCTTGTCCTTCGCATGGAAACCAGGGCCCAGCATCTGCTGCTCGGCTTCGCGATTGGCCTTCTTCATAGCCTTCACGAAGTCGTCGATGGTGATGCGTGACTTGCTTTTTCTAATACGTTTCATGATGTCTCCTATTCGTTTGAACTTTAATTTATGTGTAAATGTGGCCGCAAAGATACTTCTTTTTTTCCACATCTCCAAATTTCTTCCTGTTTTTTTGTGTGTTTTTCGAAAAAAAACAACCACTTCTGCCAAAAATGAATCATGTCCCCCAAGAAACCCTGGAGGACATGGCTTAATTCAATCAATTTCTTTAACGATGATGCTTGGGATGCAGCTTCTTGTCGATCTTGAGATCCTGGCGCAAATCCTTGACGACCTGCTTGGGCAGCCAGGTGTGGGTTTCGTGCTTACCACCGGCATAAAGGAACATCAACTGCTTACCACCCAATGTCTTCTTCTTCACGATGCAGGTGGAAGTGGTTGCATCGCCGAGACGATCGCCCCTTCCAGCTTCACGGCTCTTATACTCTACCGTGGTCTCTACATCCTTATCGTAAAGGTCAAGCATACTGCTGAGCGTGGCGTAGGCTTCATCATAGGTGCCACCCAGACAGATGCAGGTCTCCTTGATGTCATCGAATGAGGCATCGGTGATGTCATCGCGAATGAGGCCAAGGATATGTGTCACCCGTCCGAGGCTGAGATAATAGCCGAAGGTCTCGTCATCGTCCATATAGGTGAAGAGGGAATACTCAGCATGGTCTCGCTCCGAATCACCGATTTCCATACGCATACCTGTAACAGCCTTTCCTGCCTGTGCACTCATTGTAACCATTATGGCGGCTACTGCCATCAAGAACATCTTTTTCATATCTTTATACTATTTTTAAGTTTTTATTTTGTTTTTCTGGTGCAAAGATAGGGGGATTGTCCGGGGCACACAAGTTTTTCGGCTTCAATTATGTCATATAGTAGCGACAGGCCAACGAATAAGCGACAATAATGGAGAGCAGGCTTGTTTTTTGTCGTGTCACACGATGAATTTACCCATTCTTCAGCAAAATATTAGGGCAAAAATGCACAATCAAATCAAAAAATCCTTATCTTTGCGCCCTCATTAATACTAAATCCCAATAAATAAACAGATCATGCAGGTTGGCGAATGCTACGTAAATCGGTTTGACCCCTCGAAGGCCTACAAGGTGATGGCTATCGATGGGACGAAGTTTCATGCCGAACAGTGCTTCTGCCGTCCCGATGGCATGGAAGTGAGCGGCTTCTCGTCGTCGATGGCCTATCGATTGAAGGATCCGCAGATACGACCCGAGACCTACGAGCGCATCAAGCGGCAGATAAGCGAAAGTCTGCGACTTTGCGTCAGGTTGGTTCGCGAAGCAGAGACCTCTCCACTTCTGCCCTCGTTCGATGGCTTTGGCCAATGGGAAGCCACCCCGCAGCCCGACGACTACATCGTGGCCTATTACGACGAGGTGACCACCCTCTTCCACGTCTCAAGCTGCAACGGCAACAAGGTATCGGGCGAATATTTCCAGATCGATCCCACCTATGTGGAGCACGACAAGGCACGTGCCTTCGACCTTCCCGACCGCGTGATGCTGGTCTGCGAAACGCTCTTCGCCAAGATTCCCAAAGTGATGCAGATGACCGAAGCGACAGTCCGAGCCTTCATCAAAGGCGACGTTCAACAATTTGGCAATAGACAACTTTAAATGCTGATTGTCCAGTCAATAGCCATTTTCTGGACGTTCAGCATCATTTTTTGTGTCAAAATTTGGCAACATGAAAAATATTTTGTATCTTTGCCGCGATTTTTAAAGTAAAAATAAAATGATCAACAGACTACTTATACGTATCAAGACCGTACAACTCGTCTATGCATGCCTGCAGAGCGAGGAGCCACGCATCTTTGCCGATGGAAAGCTCCGCGAGTCGCTCGAGGCATCACAGAAACTCTACAATTACCTGCTTGCCCTCATCGTCAAGGTTACCGACTATCGCCGCCAGCAGATCCTTGCTGCCAAGAGCAAATATATGCCCACACGCGAGGAACTCAACCCCAACACCCGCTTCGTTGACAACAAGCTGGCGCTGATGATTGCCGAAAAGAGCGAGGCCGTGGAATACTGCGAGCGCGAAGGGCTCACCAGCGACTTCGACACCGAACTCTACCGCACCATCCTCGATGCCATCGAGCAAAGCGAGGTTTTCGCTCAGTATATGTCCCAGCGCGAGGCTCCAACCTTCGAACAGGACAAGGAGCTGTGGCTGGAAATCCTCACCACCATCTTCCCACAGTGCGAGAAGCTCGACGAGGTGCTCGAGGAGCGCGACATCTACTGGAACGACGACCTGACCACCGTGCTCAAGGCATTGACGCAGATGATCAAGAACCTCAAGCCCGCAAAAGAGATGATTCCTGCCGGCAAGCTCTTCCAGAAACAAGAAGACGAGCAGTTTGCCCTCGACCTCTTCCACTATTCCCTTGACGAATATTACGACAACGTGAAGCTCATCGATGCCATCACTCCCAACTGGGAGGCCGAGCGCATCGCCATGATGGACAAGGTGATCATCTCGTGTGCCCTTTCGGAGATTCGTCATTTCCCCGACATTGCCATCGCCGTCTCGATGAACGAATACATCGAACTGGCCAAGCACTACTGTTCGGCCAAGTCGGCAAGTTTCGCCAATGGCGTCATCGACAAGATTGCCACCCAGTGGCGCGCCGACCATGTGATCTTCAAGAAATGAAATAACCAATAAAAAACAAACAATATGCTTAACACCATTTTACTTCAAGCCGCAGCAGGCGGCAGCCCCTACAGCTCGTTGATTTTCATCGTACTGATCATCGCCGTGTTCTATTTCTTCATGATCCGTCCCCAGCAGCAACAGCAGAAGAAGTTGCGTGAGGAGCGCAACAACATGCAGAAGGGCGACTCTGTAATCACCAGCGGCGGCCTCTATGGCAAGATCGTGGGTATTAAGATGGGTCCACAGAACAAGAAAGGCATAGCCGAGGTCGAGAGCTTCATCATCAGCCTCAAGCCCGACAATGCCGTCACAGTCCAGGTCAGCAAGGAGTGCGTCTTCAAGGACCTCAACGACGTAACTGCTGCTCAGCCAAAATAATATGGCTCCTTCAAGGCACGATAGCGACAACGAATCCCGTCAGTCGAAGTTCATCAGGAAAGCCAACATCTTCATCCGTCGAATGCGACGTGGTGAGGTGGGGACCTTCCTGGTCTTTGTTGCTATAGCCTTCTTCTTCTGGACCGTCCAGACTGCGCGTGAAGTATCGGCCTCCGACTTTACCGTGAAGTTTATTGTCGAGGACCAGCCTCAGGACATGGTGTTCACCACCCACGTGCCCCAGGAACTCAAGGTGACCATTTCCGACACCAATTCCCGACTCTCGAACTACGGCTTGAACAACCGTCTGGATTCGCTCAGCGTCAACTTCGAGCGATATGCCGACGTGTTGGGCAACTTCCGCATTTCGGCAGCCGAATTGCAGTCATTGCTGATGGCAGGCCTCGAAAGCAGCACCCGCATCGTAGCCGTCACACCTTCGCTCATCGATGCACGTTTTGCACAGACCGAGGGTCGCAAGTTTCCAGTCAAGCTAAGCGGCTCATATACTGTGGCCGATAACCATCGAATGCGTCCTCCACAGGTCAAGCCCGATTCGATTGTCATCAATGCCCCGGCTGCCGTGCTCGACACGATGCAGTGGGTCTATGCCGTGATCGAAGGAAGGCAGAACCTGACCGACACCCTCGAAGAGACGCTTTCCCTCGAACTGCCCCTTGGCGTGAAGGCAACCCCTTCGAAGGTGAAGGTGACAATTCCTGTAGCCCAATATGTCGAGAAGATGTTCAGGCAAGTGGAGGTCCAGGTAATCAACGAACCGAGCAACCGGCATCTCGTCATCTTCCCCTACTCTGTTGGCCTGACATGCCTCGTTGACTTCGAGCATTATCGCGACATCACACCCGATAACTTCCTCGTCTCAGTCAATTACGACAGTCTGCAGAGTCAGGAGCGTCAGGGCAAACTGCCCATTGCCGTGCGTTACGTAGGTCCGCCCGAAGTTGTGACCAATGTGCAGATTTCCCCTCAAATCGCCGAATACGTCATTGAGAAAAGATGAGCGCTAAACTCATTGCCATAACGGGCGGGATAGGCTCGGGTAAGTCGGTGGTTTCACAGCTGCTGCGCATCATGGGCTACACGGTCTATGACTGTGACGAGCGTGCCAAGTGGGTGATGACGCACGATGAGCAACTGCGCAGCGAACTTTGCCAGCTCTTCGGCCCCGACACCTATCTTCACTCCACCGATGGAACCTGGCAACTCAACAGGCCTTATCTGTCGGACATCATCTTTTCTAGCTCCGATGCCCTGAACAGGATGAATTCCTGTGTCCATCCTGCGGTATGGCGCGACATACAGACCCAGCTTATGGCCGAAACGAAAGAACTTTTCTTCTTCGAGTCGGCCATCCTTTATGAATCAGGATTCGACCGACTGTCCTCCCCCGACGAAGTGTGGGCTGTCAGCGCACCCCTTGAACTACGCATTCATCGAGCCATGCAGCGCGACAATGCCTCCCGCGAGAAGATCCTGAGCCGCATCGCCTCCCAGATGCCTCAGGACGAAAAGGACCGACGTGCCGACCATACGATAATCAACGATGACTCTCTTTCGCTAATCAAACAAGTGCGTGAACTCTTGGGATAAATACGTGAACTCTTAGATAAACAATTATATTAAGTAACTATTCAGGATTAACTATACAAATTTTTCTTTAAACACGAATTATCGCGAATTAACGTTAATTTTTCAGTATGTATGTCTGTAAAGGACACATCTTACAAAAATAATTCATGTAAAATTCATGATAATTCGTGTTAAGAAAAAACAAATATAATTATCTTTAATTTTGGTTACATACTTAGAATAAATATGAAAAGAATCTTTTCGCTCACATTTCTGCTGCTGACCATCAGCACGATGCTTTCGGCACAGATTGTCGATCCTGTGAAATGGACCCACAAGAGCCAAGTCAGAGGGCAGGAACTTACCGTGTCTTTTACGGCCAACATCGACCCGACATTCCATTTGTATGCAATGGACATCCCCGAAGGTGGTCCGCAGAAGACAGAGTTCACGTTCGAGACACTCGATGGCCTGAAAGTCAAGGGTCCCACCAAGGTTTCCAACGGCAAACTGATCAAGACACACGACCAGGCTTTCGATATGGATCTGTCGTTCTACGAGAACACCGTCACCTTCGAACAGCGGTTCAAGATCACCGGCTCACCTTATAAGCTCGAAGGCTTCGTCTTCTTCATGTCGTGCAACGACGGCATGTGTACGCCTCCTACCCGTTACGAGTTCACCATCACAGGCGAGGCCGACATTGCCGCCAAGGAAGATACTCCTGCCGATGCTGCAACGACGCCCGCTGCTCCTGCTGCGACAGCCGACAGCGAAACTCCTGCCGACCCTGCTGCTACCGTTGACTCCCTGGCAGCTGCTGCTCCTGCACCAGTCAGCGCCGAAGGACTTTGGACACCCGTCATCGACAAGCTCGAAGCCTTCTCCAACGGAGCCACCAAGGGTGATGATTCCGGACGTGCCCACTCGTGGTGGTACATCCTCATCGCAGGTTTCATTGCCGGCCTCGTAGCCCTCATCACTCCTTGTGTATGGCCAATGATTCCGATGACCGTGAGCTTCTTCCTCAAGCGCACCAAGGATCGCAACAAGTCGATCAAGGATGCTGTGACCTACGGCATCTCCATCATCGTCATCTATGTGGGTCTCGGACTGCTCATCACCGTCATCTTCGGAGCATCTGCGCTCAATAGTTTGGCCACCAATGCGGTGTTCAACATCATCTTCTTCCTCCTCCTGGTAGTCTTCGCGCTCTCCTTCTTCGGTGCTTTCGAGCTCACCCTCCCCGAGTCGTGGACCACCAAGCTCGATGCGAAAGCCGATGCCACCACTGGTCTGCTCTCCATCTTCTTCATGGCATTCACCCTCTGCCTCGTTTCGTTCAGCTGCACCGGTCCCATCATCGGCACGCTGCTCGTCGAAGCTGCCACCTCCGGCTCGATGCTCTATCCTGCCATCGGTATGTTCGGCTTTGCACTCGCCTTGAGTCTGCCGTTCACGCTGTTTGCCATGTTCCCCTCCATGCTCCAGTCGATGCCTTCGTCGGGCGGTTGGCTCAACATGGTGAAGGTTGTCCTCGGTTTCTGCGAATTGGCTTTGGCATTCAAGTTCCTCTCGGTGGCCGACCTTGCCTATGGTTGGCGCATCCTCGATCGTGAGACCTTCCTCTGCCTCTGGATTGTCATCTTTGCCCTGTGCGGTATGTATCTGCTTGGCTGGATTCGTCTGCCTCACGACGACGATCCCGACCCATCGGAGCGCGTCTCTGTCACCCAGTTGATGCTCGCACTCGTCTGCTTCTCTTTCTCGATGTACATGGTTCCCGGTCTTTGGGGTGCTCCCTGCAAAGCTATTTCGGCTTTCGCGCCACCTATGTCCACCCAGGACTTCAAGCTTGGCGAGGACGCTATCGTCACCTACCACAGTTATGAGGAAGGTATGGAGGCAGCACAACGTGCCGGCAAGCCCGTGCTCGTCGACTTCAGTGGCTTCGGCTGCGTCAACTGCCGCAAGATGGAGGCTGCCGTCTGGACCGATCCTCAGGTGAAGAACATCATCGACAACGACTACATCCTCATCGAACTGATGGTGGACGACAAGACGGCATTGCCCGAAATTGAGGTTGTCCAGGAAAACGGCAAGGACGTGAAACTGCGCACCATTGGCGACAAATGGAGCTACCTGCAGCGCTATAAGTTCGGTGCCAATGCCCAGCCCTTCTACGTGCTGCTCGACGGCAAGGGCAACCCGCTCAACGGCAGTTACAGCTACGACGAGGATATCGATGCCTACGTCAACTTCCTCAAGACTGGACTGAATAATTATAAATAAGAAGATATGCTTGAAAAACAAGAACGCGAGCAAATCATTGCCTTAATCAATCGCGAAGTAGTGCCAGCCATCGGCTGTACCGAACCGATGGCCGTGTCGCTATGTGTTGCCAAAGCCGCCGAGGCTCTCGGCGTGCGCCCTGCTCGTATCGATGTCCTGCTGAGCAGCAACATCCTGAAGAATGCCATGGGTGTCGGCATACCCGGCACGGGAATGGTGGGACTGCCCATCGCCATCGCCCTTGGGGCCTTGATCGGACGAAGCGAATATGAACTCGAGGTGCTGCGCGATGTTACTCCCGATGCCGTGGAGCAGGGACGCCAGTACATGAGCGAGAAACGCATCAGCATCGGATTGAAGAAGGACAACTGTCCCGACAAACTGTATATCGAGGCGCTTTGCTTCGCCGAGAATGGTGATTCATCAAGAGCCATCATCGAGCACGACCACAATCACTTCGTCTATGTATCGAGGACCACCGATGGCCGAGAGACGATCCTGCTCAACACGCCACAATCGCACGTCCTTGACGAAGAAACCGATGATCACGAGTTGTCCCTTCGCAAGGTCTATGAATTCGCCACCACCTCCCCTCTTGAAGAGCTTGAGTTCATCAACGAGGCACGTCGCCTCAACGAGAATGCAGCCAGGATTTCGCTCCGAGGCAATTATGGTCACGAACTCGGCAAGACGCTGAGCCGACCATTGGGCCGCGGCATCATGGGCGAGTCCATCTTCAGCCACATCCTGTCGGAAACCTCTTCGGCCTGCGATGCACGTATGGCCGGAGCCATGATTCCCGTGATGAGCAATTCGGGCAGTGGCAACCAGGGCATCGCTGCCACCTTGCCCGTGGTTGTCTTTGGCAAGGAGAACCACAATACCGAAGAGGAGATCACCCGCGCCCTCATCCTGAGCCACCTCACCGCCATCTATATCAAACAGAGCCTTGGCAAACTGTCGGCCCTCTGCGGCTGCGTCGTGGCTGCGACAGGCTCCAGCTGCGGCATTACCTATCTGATGGGCGGCTCCTACGACCAGGTTGCCTATTCGGTCAAGAACATGATAGCCAACCTCGCCGGTATGGTTTGCGATGGTGCCAAACCTTCGTGTGCGCTGAAGGTTTCGTCGGGCGTTTCCACTGCCGTACTCAGCGCTATGCTTGCCATTCAGAACCGATACGTCACCAACGTCGAAGGCATCATCGAGGACGATGTCGATCGTTGCATCCACAACCTCACCCGCATCGGCGCATATGGTATGAACGAGACCGACGAAATGGTTCTTGACATAATGACACATAAACCCTCATAAATAAATCCCAGACCCCCTCTAATCCCCCTGCATAGGGGGAGGAATAATGCCCGTCAAGCAAGTCATCCCCCTAAGCAGGGGGAATGAGGGGGTCTACTCAAACCTCTCCCCTATGAAATGCCTAATCATCGGTAGCGGCCCCGCAGGATATACGGCCGCCATTTACGCCTCACGTTCTGGCCTGGAGCCAGTGGTTTACGAAGGCCCTATCAGTGGTGGACAATTGACACAGACCACCGAAGTCGATAACTTCCCCGGCTATCCCGATGGGACTACAGGCCCCGAGATGATGGAAGACTTGCGTCGCCAGGCCGAGCGTCTGGGTGCCGACATCCGATACGGCATTGTCGATCGTGTCGATTTCTGCACCGATGGCAGCCGTCCCCACCTCGTTCATATCGACGATGGCACCGAACTCGAAGCTGAGACCATCATCATCGCAACAGGTGCTTCGGCCAAGTATCTTGGACTGGCCGACGAAGAGAAGTATGCAGGTATGGGGGTTTCGGCTTGTGCCACGTGCGACGGCTTCTTCTATCGCAAGAAGGTCGTTGCCGTTGTAGGTGGAGGCGATACGGCTTGCGAAGAGGCACAGTACCTGTCGAATCTCGCTCGGAAAGTCTATCTCATCGTGCGTCGTAACGTGCTGCGTGCCAGCGAGGCTATGCAGCAGAAGGTGAAGGAGCGCGACAACATTGAGATCCTTTGGGAGACACAGACCGTGGGTCTCTATGGTGAAGATGGCGTGGAAGGCGCTCACCTCGTCAAGGGCAAGGGTACCGACCATGAGGAGTTCTACGACCTGCCTATCGATGGCTTCTTCCTCGCCATCGGTCATCACCCCAACACCGATGCCTTCCTCCCCCGCACCGATGCCGATGGCACCCAGCATCCCGGCGTGGAAGTCGATGCACAGGGCTACATCAAGGTCAATCATCCCTACACCTCGACCAACATCCCTGGCGTCTTCGCAGCAGGTGACGTGGCCGACCCCATCTATCGTCAGGCCATTTCAGCTGCAGGCAGCGGTTGCCATGCCGCCATCGATGCCGAGCGCTATTTGAGCAAGTGATTTTCAGCACTATACGGATCCATATTCCTACAAGGTATATTACATCTAATCAATCAGATAATATAATCAAGGCTTGTCGCGTTTTACGGCAAGCCTTGATTATAAAGGACATACATATTACATCAATCACGGGAAGAACGATATAGACAAATTGATAAAATTGAGAATTGAAAAAGTTGAAAAAGTAGACACGTTAAGCGACAATGACAAACGAGGATGTTATCTGACGATTTTCTTTCGACCCTGATGCAGATAAATCTGCCCCTTCGCAGGCTGGACGAGTTCCCTGCCATTGAGATCCCACTTCTGAAGAGGATCATGGGCCGCATCAACAGACACTTCTTGGATGTCGTCACTGCCATCAATATTGTAGATTCCTCCGAATTCGCTCCACGGGTAGGTCGCCTTGTAATCAGCTTTTAAGGATCCGGGGACGAAGAGAGTATAATATTTAAGGTACTCGACATTGAAAGCGTCGGATGCTGTTGTGGGGACAGCAGGGGCATTACAATAGAAACGATACGGGGCTGTATAAAATAAAGAAAAAAAAGCACAAATACCGATATACTCCAAGCTTGCCGGCAACCTAATTTCTTCGAGCGCCCGACATGATGCGAATGCACGTCCATCAATGTAATTGACAGCATCTGGAATTTCGATTTCAGTCAAAGATGTGCAATTCTCGAAGGTGGATGATTCAATACGGGTGATTTTTTGAGGAAGAGCTATTTGCTTCAAATTATAGCAAGATTCGAAAGCCCTTTCTCCAATATGCGTGATGCTTTGGGGAAGTTCAATCGTTTCGAAGGTGCATTCTGTGAAAGCTTCGGCTCCTATTTCTGTAATGCTCTGAGGTAGATCAATAGTTTCGAAGGTACACCCCACGAAAGCACCACATCCTATTTCGGTCACACTTTCGGGGATGTTGATTTCCTGCAGGCTTTTACATCCAGCAAACAAGTAATTGCTAATCTTGGTCATACCCTCGGGTATTTCGATTTTCGTTAGTTTCTTGCATCCAGAGAAGGCTCCATCCCCAATTCTCCTTGTGTCCTCTCGGAAAGTGTATTCTGTTATATCGTATGACGCAGCCTTATATGCTATATCATATATATAAACGATGTTGCCATAGATATTATTCTCGTCTTTCATATAGTTTTGCCACCATAAAGAGCCAGCAAAGGCGTATCTCCCAATTTCCTCTATGGTTGTTTCGGGCAATTCAACATCTATCCAAGTGTTATACTGAAAAGCAGATTCACCTATGCTTCTCACACTCGACGGAATTACGACCTTCCTTAAGTCACAATCCTCGAAGGCACTATATCCAATACTCGTAACTCCGTAAGGAATTTCAACTTTTGTGAGATTTTGGCATCCCACGAAGGCTAAATCAGCAATTATCCTAGTGCCCTCCTTAAAGGAGCATTCTGTTATGTCAAGTGACACTGCCTTATAAGCGATATCTTGTATGTAGATGATGTTGCCATAGATGTTTTTCTCATCTGCACAATAGTTGGTCCACCACTTGGTGTCTTCGAATGCACGATCCCCAATTTCCTCTATAGGGGTTTCTGGAAATTCAACGTCAGTCAAATCGGCATTAGCAGCAAAAGCTAAAGGTCCTATTCTTTTTACACTCGCAGGAATAGTAATTTTACTTATATTACACATATAAAATGCGGATAATTCGATACTCGTAACTCCGTATGGAATTTGGATCTCTTGTAGATTTGTACAGAAACTAAAAGCTTTAGGTGCAATCGTAATAACACCATTAGGAAGGGTTATGCCTTTGAGTGTATTAATTCTCGTGAAACCACCGACAGTGGTTATGTCGGAATCGAACTCCAGCGTCCAACACCCCTCTGGGTAGATGTCGGAGGTTTCGGAGTAGGTGTTACTTATTATATGCACTCCCATTTCACCGGCAATCGGCGTGATGGGCTGATTGTCCGTAGTGACATAATAAATCTTGTTGCCCGAGAAGGCCAATGCTGAGCTCAGAAGGAAAAGGCTTATGATGGATGTGAAGTGTTTCATATTTCGAAGGTTTTGAAGTTGTTTCCTAATCGTTGATTTTCAAACTTATGATCCCATTGGCATCTGTCCACAAGTCATTACCTTTCGACCAGATGACGTCACAAATATAAGAGATAAATCAGACATATCCGTCATTTTGACGGGATTATTCTTAATTATATATGTTTTTGGCTTAAAATGGAAACATATTGAAAACCCAGCATTACATCAATATTGAAAACATATGGCATCTCAAAGCTTGAATGAAGATTATGCAATAGGCTTTCATCGTTTTGAGGAAAGCCCTGATTTTCGATGAATTACGAATTAGACTTTTGGCAGTCTTTAGCATTGACGTCATCTAAAAATTTTTTTCTTTTTTCTTTTTTTATCAAAAATTCTGCGCGCGTATATATATTTATATATATGTATTATATATGTATATATATTTATATATAATATAAGATAACAACACCCCCCTAAACTTATTTGTCCCCCAAACAAAAAATTGAAAAAAAAAAAAAAATAAAAAAATATTTCGAGGATTGCACTGTACTTGTATTCATCTGAATTGAGTTCGCAATCAGTTGATTCCCAAGGCTTATTCCGTTTTGGAACAAGCCTCCTCTTAACCTTGCATTTTCACCTTCTTTATATCCCATATTTGTTTGCCGATTACAATGGATACATCGGTATAAGCCCTGATCAGCATTGACAGTATCTTTGAGGTGTCTTTTTCTGAAAACTATCAGATCATTCGAATAGGCTTTTAACGTTTTGTTCAAAGCCTTGTATTTCAGCGCTTTACAAACAATCGGTAGTCTTCAAAAAATCACATTTATCACAAAAATCAAAATCACAAAAATCAATTTTGTTTGAGTTTGGGGGTCAATTGAATTAAGGGGGGTGCGTTTTATTGCAATAAATTTTATATATAAATATATATTAATTATTTATATAAATATATCGCGCGTGAGCAAACGGTGATTTGATAAATGTGATTTTGATTTTTGTGATTTTTGTGATTTTTTATGAGTGGCATTTTGTCTACAAATTCAGGAAAAGACAGCATGCCGATTATCTAATTTTGGCAAAAATGGAGGAGTAAAAGATAAAAAATTGTCTTAATTTCCGTTAATTCGTATGCTCGGAAGGCCCATTTTGGCGAATATCCCACGAAATATTCGTAACTTTGCATTGTCGAAAAGATAATGCGCATATCTTCGAGACACAAGAACTCCTTTCGTTTTGATTAAATCCAAAGAAACTATGAATACAATGAACTCTTTTCCGATCTCTTGGCTCAACTACACAGAGAAAACACTCCAACGGCCGACAGAATACTTCCGCGAAAAGAAAAAGAACTCTCACGGCCGACAGAGTACCCGATGCGGCGGGATGGTGTACTCTAATGGCCGACAGAGTACCTGCTACAACTGCGGAAATACTCCAACGGCCGACACGATGCTTGCTTCGATCGGATGGAGTACTCTCACGGCCGATAGGATGCTTCCGCAATCGGATGAAGTACTCCGACGGCCGACAGAATGCTTCCGCAATCGGCTGGAGTACTCTCACGGCCGACAGGATGCTTGCTCCGATCGGATGAAGTACTCTCTCGGCCGACAGAATGCTTCCGCGATTGGAGATAACACTCTGACGGTCGACACGATGCCTAATGATGTCGGAGGCGACAAAAAATGAAGCGAACATCCTGATTTTGTCGCTATTTGGATGTTATGTCGCATTGGTTTAGTAGTTTTTCGCCCATTTTATTTTGCAGTAATAAAAAATTCCCTTATATTTGCACCATTATTTGGAGTGATCGAACAAGAAACAATGAACATCAATCAATAATAAACAACATGAAAAAGAAAAATGTATTAACATGGACCTTGATGCTTAGCTCAATGCTTGGCGTTCTGACATCGTGCGGACTGGACATCCCCAAGGAAGTGCCGACATCGTATGAGACAATGACCATCGAAAAAACCGACATCGAGGTTCCTATGAAGTTCAGTGCAAAACTGAAGGGACAAACCGACGTGACCATCATGCCTCAGGTAAGTGGTCAGCTGATGAAAATCAGCGTCACCGAGGGTGAGCAGGTAAAGAAGGGACAGACTCTCTTCGTCATCGACTCGCGCAACGCGCACCTGGAGCTGGAGGCTGCCGAAGCCAACCTGCAGGCAGCAGTGGCCAGGGAGAACAGTGCGAAACTGGAATATGAGTCGAACAAGAACCTGTTCGAGAAGAACATCGTGAGCCGCTACATGCTCGACAACTCGCAGAACAGTTACCTTCAGGCGCAGGCTGCCGTGAGCCAGGCCCGTGCATCGGTGAACCGTGCGAAGGTGAACCTTGGCTTCTGTACCATCACAGCGCCCGTGACGGGTATCATTGGTGAGATACCTGTGCGCGGCGGCGACCAAGTGTCACCAATGACTAAGCTGACCATCCTCAGTGGCAATACGACGATGGAAGCCGAGTTCTCGGTATCGGAAGCAATCATCGAAAGACAAGTCCAGGCGGGACTGACGCAAAGCGACAAGGAGACGCACATGGCCAACATGCCTGATGTGACATTCGTAATGAAGAATGGTACAGAGTACCAGCACAAGGGACGCATTTCGAGTCTGACAGGTGTAGTAGATGCCGCTACTGGTTCACTTTCCTGCAAAGCCACGTTCCCCAATCCCGAGGGTCACCTCTATTCGGGCGTGCAAGGTACTGTGGTTCTACCATTCTCCCAGAAAGACGTGATGGTAGTCCCCTTGACCTCAGTTGTGCGCATCCAGGACCGCTCGCTGGTATATAAGGTGCAGCCCGACAGCACTGCAACTGCCGTCACCGTGACTACGACAAACACGGGCAATGGCAAGGATGTCATCATCAATTCCGGCCTTGCCGTCGGTGACAAGATCGTCACCATCGGTGCCAACAATGTACAGGAAGGACAAAAAGTGCTGTTTTGAAAATGAAAAATAATATATTCATCAACCGATATGTGATGGCATGTGCCATCAGTATCGTCATAGCTTTGGTGGGCTACATCTGCATGTCCACACTGCCCATCGAGCAGTACCCGAACATCGCACCGCCTACCGTCCGTGTGTCAACCACCTATACAGGTGCTGACGCCAACACCATCATGAAGTCGGTGGTGCAGCCCTTGGAAGAAGCAATCAACGGTGTGCCCGATATGACCTACATGACCTCGTCGGCCTCTTCGTCGGGCGACGTGAGCATCGTGGTCTATTTCGAGGCCGGCACAGATCCTGACCTTGCTGCGGTGAACGTCCAGAACCGCGTGACCCGAGCCACAGCCATGCTGCCTGCCGACGTTACGAAAGTGGGCGTTCAGGTCTTCAAGATGCAGAGCAACATCCTGCAGATAGGCGCCCTGAGGAGTGTCGATGGCAAGTATGACGACGACTTCGTGGCCAACTACATCGACATCAACCTGAAGCCTCGTCTGATGCGTATCACCGGCGTGGGCGATGTGATGGCATTAGGCAACACCTATGCGCTGCGCATCTGGATGAAGCCCGACGTAATGGCACAATATGGTCTGGAACCCAACGACGTGTTCGCAGCCATCAGTGGCCAGAGCTTCGTTGCCGCCACGGGTAGCCTGGGCGCACAGTCGGAGAACAGCTACCAGTACACCATGGAATACAAGGGTACGCTGAAGACCATCGAAGAGTTCAACGAGATCGTATTGCGCACCAGCGAGGGCGGCCACCTGCTGCATCTGAGCGATGTAGCTGATGTGGAGATCGGTGCCATGAGCTACAACTTCCTTTCGAACATCAACGGCAAGCCAGGCACCATCTTCATGGTGTTCCAGGCACCGGGAGCCAATGCCACTGAGGTAAATGCCCGCATCGACCAGCTTTACGAGGACATGAAGCCGATGATGCCTGCAGGCCTGGAGTTTGTGAAACTCGAGACAAGCGATGACTTCCTCTATGCTGCCATCGGCAATGTGGTCGAGACGCTCATCATAGCCATCTTCCTCGTCATCCTTGTGGTGTTCTTCTTCCTGCAGAACTTCAAGGCCACCATCATCCCCTCCATCTCCATCATCGTTTCGCTGTTGGGCACCTTTGCCATCGTTTCTTTGGCAGGCTTCTCGCTCAACATCCTTACGCTGTTTGCGCTTGTGCTCGCCATCGGTACTGTGGTCGACGATGCCATCGTAGTTGTGGAGGCCGTGATGGCCAAGATGGAAAGTGGCGTCAGCGATGCCCGCCAAGCCACCCGCGAGGCAATGTCGGAAGTGTCGGTTGCCGTAATCTCGTGTACCCTGGTATTCATGGCTGTGTTCATCCCAGTAGCCTTCATGCCTGGCACATCGGGAGCATTCTTCACCCAGTTTGGTGTGACGATTGCCTCGTCAGTAGGCCTCTCGTGCGTATCCGCCCTGACGCTCTGTCCTGCCCTTTGCGCCATCATGCTGAGAGTCACCGAAGGCAAGAAGGAGGGCAAGGGCATCACCTACTACACCAAGAAAGCCTATACCGCGAGCTATAATGCCATCTTCAACAAGTACTCGAAAAGCGTACAGAAGTTCATCAAGCGTCCCGTCCTGGCATGGGGTCTGCTGGCTGTAGCAGCCTCCCTGCTCATCTTCTTCATGAGAAATCTGCCTTCAGGACTTGTGCCTCAGGAGGACCAGGGCGTAATCCTTGCCGAAATCCGTGCCCCTGAGGGAACGACACTCCACGAGACGCGCGAAATCGTGAAGAAGGTGGAGGAAAAGGTGAAGGAGATTCCCGAGATGGAGAGCTTCGCCACGGCCTGCGGCTATGGTATGATGTCGGGTTCGGGCTCGAACTACGCCACGATGATCATCCGCCTGAAGCCATGGGAGGAACGTGAAGGATTCAACCATTACGTAGACCTCGTCATCGGTCGTCTCTACTTTGCCAGCAAGGAGATCAAGAACGCGCAGGTAATGCCATTCCAGTTGCCACAGGTGCCTGGCTACGGTTCGAACAACAGCGTGAACCTTGTGCTTCAGGACCTGAACGATGGCGACCTTTCGGAATTTGCCAGTCTCACCAACAACTTCCTGGCCAAGTTGGGTGAACGTCCGGAGATCAGCATGGCCATGACCAGCTACTCGGAGCGTTTCCCCAAGTACCAGGTAGAGGTCGATGCTACCCAATGTGACCGTGCAGGCATCTCTCCCGCTTCGGTGCTGAGGAACCTCGGTGCCTACTGCGGTGGAAGCTATGTGGGCAACTACAATCAGTTCGGCAAGGTCTATCGCATCATGGCCAGCGCCTCACCTGAATACCGCCTCGACCCATCGTCGCTGAACAACATCTTCGTGCGTGTACGCGGCGGCAAGATGGCCCCCATTGCGGAATTCGTCACATTAAAGGAGGTTGTCGGCACTTCGAGCGTCGAACACTTCAACCTGTTCCAGAGCATCACCTGCTTCGTTCAGGCTGCCAACGGATATACCGAGGGCGATGCCCATAAGGTGATTGCCGAAGTGTTCAAGGAGACTATGCCCAATGGCTACGCCTACGAATACAGCGGCATGTCGCGAGAACTTGAGGAGGCTGCCGGCTCGAATGCCACCGCTCTGATTTATGTCATTTGTGTCATCCTCATCTATCTCATCCTCGCCTCGCTCTACAACTCGTGGTTCACACCTTGGGCTGTGCTGCTTTCTGTTCCCTTTGGCCTGATGGGTGCCTTCGTATTCGCTTATCTGGGCTCATTGCTCCATCTGCCGGGTATGGACAACAACATCTACCTGCAGACAGGTGTAATTATGCTCATCGGCCTTCTGTCGAAGACGGCCATCCTCATCACCGAGTTTGCCTCCGAGCGCCGTGCCCAGGGCATGAGCATCAGCGGAGCAGCCTTCGAAGCCTGCAAGGAACGTCTGCGCCCCATCCTGATGACGGTATTCACGATGATTGCAGGTATGATTCCACTCATCATCGAGGGTGGTGCAGGTGCCAATGGCAACCGTGCACTGGCACTCGGCGTGGTAGGTGGCATGTCGGTGGGCACCATCGCCCTGCTGTTTGTCGTCCCCGTCTTCTTCATCGTGTTCCAGAAACTGCATGAAAGATTCCAGGGAAAGGATCTTAATTTAACTGAGGAATAAGTCATGAAAAGATTAAGCTATATCTTCACCGCTGCAGCCGTGAGCCTCCTGTTCTCAGGATGCGGCATATACAATACGTACGAGCAGAAGACCGAGATTCCCGCCGATGTCTTTGGCCGAACCCAGGACATCACAACGGCCACCGATGGCACGTCGATAGCTATGATGTCGTGGCGCGAGTTCTTCGTCGACCCGCTTCTGCAGCAACTCATCGAACAGGTGCTGGACAACAACACCGACCTGAATTCGGCCCGACTCGCGGTAGAAAAGAGCGAGGCTTCGCTGATGGCAGCCCGCTTGGCCTACCTTCCAGCCATTTCACTTGGACCACAGGGCACCATAGCCAGCTTTGACCAGGGGAAGGCCAGCCAGACCTACAACCTGCCACTGCAGATGTCGATGGACCTTGATGTATTTGGCTCCATCACCAATAAGAAACGTGCCGCAAAGGCCATGCTCAAGCAAGCGCAGATGCGCGAAGAGATGGTGCGTGCCAACCTCATCTCGACCACAGCCCAGCAGTACTACATGCTGCAGCTGCTCGACCGACAGCTGGATATCCTGACGAAGACCGACAGCCTCTGGAACATCTCGCTTGAGACACAGAAGACACTTTGGGAAAACGGCAAGTCATACTCTACCGCAGTCAATCAGATGGAGTCGTCCTACCTGAACGTGAAGGCACAGATTGTCGATACGCGCCGCAACATACGCAGTGTGGAGAATGCCATCTGCCGCCTGATGGGAAGCACGCCCCAGCGCATCGAGCGCAACTTCTGGGGCTCTTCGGAGCTGCATCATCCCCAGGCAAAGGGCGAGACCGGCCAGCGCATGTTCGATATTGAGTTCCTGAAGACCGGCGTACCCGCCACGATGCTTGAGCAGCGCCCCGACATTCGCATGGCCAACCACGCACTAGAGGAAGCCTTCTACAATACTCAGGCCGCTCGCTCAGCCTTCTTCCCCAGCATCACCCTGTCGGGAACTGCAGGATGGACCAACTCGGCTGGAAGCATGGTAGTCAATCCCGGCAAACTTCTGCTTACCGCCGTCGGCCAACTCACACAGCCCATCTTCGCACGCGGACAGCTCCGTGCTAACCTGAAGATACAGAATCTGACCAAGGAGGATCTGCAGAAGAAGTATGTGCAGACCATCATCGACGCAGGCAACCAGGTGAACGAGGCTATGGCCGACTGCCAGGCTGCACGCGCCAAGCACCAGTACTACCATCGCCAGGTGGAAGCGCTTACCGATGCCTACTACGGCACACATGAGCTGATGGACAACGGCAAGGCCAACTACATCGAAGTGCTCACTGCCCAGGAGAGTCTGCTCAACTCGCAGCTCAACGAGGCCATGAACATGTACAAGGGTGCCCAGGCCGTCATCGCACTCTATATCGCACTTGGCGGAGGCTCGAAGTGAAAATGAACATGAGACTATCCATCCTTTGTCTGTTAGCTGCGTTGACTTTCCAGCAGGCCATTGCGCAGGAAAAGACACATAGGCTGAACCATTGGGTGGATAGTGTGCTGACCATAGGCTACTTCAAGGGCAACATCGACACGGCGTACGTCACAAGACCGAAGACCAAGTGGACCCTCGCAGCGCGACTCAACATTTCGGGTGCGAAGCTGGAGACCATGGGTGTGACGAGCGGACAGAAATTCAACTCGGAGATAACAGCCGACTACAAATCGACGCTCAGCGTGGGCGTGAGTTATCTTGGATTCTCGCTCAGTGCAGCCATCAATCCTGCCAAACTGATGGGCAGGTACCGCGACTTCGAGCTGAACTTCAATTCCTACGGCAGGCGCTTTGGCTACGACATCATCTTCCAGGATGCGCACAACTTCACGGGTTGGCACGACATGGATGGGATGGAACGCATCTATCTTCCTGCGGACATGCTGTCGGTAAGGACGCTGAACCTGAACGGATTCTACATCTTCAACGGCCGTCGGTTCTCCTTTCCTGCAGCATTCACGCAAAGTTACTTCCAGCGCCGTTCGGCAGGCAGTTTCCTCGTTGCAGTTTCAGGTATGGGGCAGCATACTACGCTCAAATGGGAACAGGAGACGCAAATCAAGATGACCAACATCGGCATCGGTGGCGGCTACGGCTACAACTATGTGCCGTCGCGAGATTGGCTGCTGCACATATCTGCCACACCAACCTTCATCGTCTATAGCAACACGTCGATGACTTTCGGCGATGCGCGTGTGCCTCTGCACTACCATTTTCCCGAGGCCATAATCACAGGACGAGGAGCCGTGGTGCGCCAGTTGGGCAACAAGTTCTTCGGAATGTCGATGGTGTTCAACTTCACCAATATCGGCAATGAAGAAGATCTTGCCCTGCACAACATAAAATGGCGCATCCGTATGTTCTACGGTCTGCGCCTTTGAAGAAATTTATAATGACAGAGAGAAATCCCTTATAAAAATCGACTACTGCTTCAATGCCTCGAAGAGCCTGTCCAGGGCCTTCGGGGCATTTCCGTTCTCCTCGTCGAGCAACTGGACGAACTTCGAACCGATGATGGCACCATTGGCGTTTGCCTGTGCAGACTCCAAGGTCTGGCGATTGCTGATGCCGAATCCTATCATGGTGGGGTTCTTAAGATGCATCGCATGAACCTTGTTGAAGTAGGCCTGCTTGGCCTCGTTGAACTCCTTCTGTGCGCCAGTGATGGCTGCCGACGAAACCATATAGATGAATCCCGAAGTGTTGTCGTCGATGAAACGGATACGCTCTTCGGACGTTTCGGGCGTAATGAGCATGATGATGCGCAGGTCGTAATGGTCGGCGATGGGCTTGAAGTCCTCCATATAGTCCTTGAAGGGAAGGTCGGGAATGATGACACCATCGACACCCACACGAACACATTCCTGGCAGAACCGCTCGAACCCAAACTGCATGATGGGATTGAGATAGCCCATGAGGATGAGAGGAAGATTGTCTCCCACCCCACCTTCAGAAGGACTTCGGCGAATACCTTCGAGTTGAGAGAAGAGCTTGCGAAGGGTCATACCATTGCGCAACGCCTTGGTGGCTGCATTCTGGATAACAGGCCCATCGGCCATAGGGTCGCTGAAAGGAATACCGACCTCGACCATGGCGATGCCGTGCTGCTGCATGGCGTGCAGGACCTCAGCAGTACCTTCAAGTGTAGGGGCACCCGCACAGAAATAGAGGCTCAGCAGTTTCTCGGGCCTGCTTGCAAACAGCTGATTGATTCTATTCATAGTTTTTTTATTTTTTTATTTTTTTCAATTTTTCATTTTTTTCAATGCTTCGACAAAAGGACGGAGCAAAGCGACATCCTTGAACCCTGGAGACGATTCGAAACGACTATTCAGATCGACACCTATCCACTGGGGATGTTCGAACTCAAGCAAGGCTTCAAGCGACTGAGGTCCAATACCTCCGGAGATGAAGAATGGCGTGTTGCCACGATAACTGGAAAGCAGACTCCAATCGAACGACACTCCCGAACCACCATAGCCCGTAGTGGGTGCTTCGAAGAGGAGTCCATCGACAAAACCATCCCACATCATCGCCTTGAGCACTTTGCTGCGCGATGCCACCTGGATTGCACGAACGATGCGTGGCATTCTGGGGACGGATGCCTCCAGGAGTTTCTGTAGGTTTGTAACGTAAGCGATATCCTCGTCACCATGAAGCTGCACGTATTGAAGGCCATACTCCTTGACCTTATGCACAATTTCGTCGGGCGAAGCATTCACAAACACGCCTGCACGCTCGGCCTCGATAGGCAGATAGTCGGGTTTTGTACTGACATAGCGCTTGGATTCAGGCCAAAATATGAAGCCAATGATATCAACTTCGAGGGCTTCCACATCGCGAATATTCTGGGCATCGCGCATGCCGCAAACTTTGATATACATAGGATAAAGAATTAACAATTAATAATTAATAATTAACAATTAACAATTTACAATTACAATTAAGAATTTGCAATTGCCTGGACGAAGGTGGTCAAGGCCTGTCCTGGATCGGGTTCACGCATAAAGCATTCGCCAATGAGGAAACCGCTGAAGCCAACCTTGCGAAGTTGTTTGATTACTTCTGGATTCGAGATGCCCGATTCGGAGACGAGTACCGGACGCCGGGTGCCGAGATGAGAGATGGCATCCAACATCGCCTCAGCAATATCGAACGAATGCTGCACATCGGTATGGAATGTTCCGAGCGAACGATTGTTGACTCCGAGCATATCGGGGACTCCTGCCTTGAGGTATTCCAACTCCGCGGGGTCGTGCACTTCGAGCAGGACTTCCAGATGGAGTTGATGGGCGAGTTCGAGCAATTGGGCATATTCCTGCGGCGCAAGAGCTGCGGCAATGAGCAGGATGGCATCTGCCCCCAGCATCTTGGCTTCATAGACCTGATAGGGATCGACGATGAACTCCTTGCGGAGTATCGGACAGGAGCCGACGAGCCCACGTACACGGGTGATATATTCCGGCTTGCCTCCGAAATATTCTTCGTTGGTAAGGATCGATAACGCTGCGGCACCTCCCTCGACATAACGGGGAATGACATTTTCAGGCTCGACGTCGGCATGTATCCATCCCTTCGATGGACTCTTGCGCTTGAATTCGGCGATGATGCCGCTTGGAGATTGACGCAGGGCTTCGGCCATCGACACACGTTTGCACAACAACCGATCGAGATCACAACGTTTGTGAGCAACGATTTCTTGTAGGATATCTGCCATCAGCTGTAAATCTTCAGGAACTTCTTGAATGATGCGAGGGCTCGACCAGAGTCAAGCGATTCGCGTGCCATGCTAACACTATCCTCGATGCTGATGTTGCGATCGATGATCGAGATGCCACAAGCCGCATTGGCGATAATGACCGACTTCTGGGCTTCGGTGGCCTTGCCTTCGAGCACATTGTCGAAAATCTTTTTCGCATCGGCTGGCGTATTGCCTCCAAAGATATCATCGGCATTGACATAATTCAGACCAAGATCCTTGGGCGTAAAGACTTTCTCGAAGTTGTTGGTCACAAGTTTGAAGCCCGAGGTAAGCGAGATTTCGTCGTAACCATCGTAGGACGAGATGACGCCATAGGTATCGCCAATCTTCTGATGGGCATTGACATAGAGTCGCATCTGCGCCTGGTTGGCTGTACCGTGGAGCGAATACTTGGGATGACAGGGGTTGACCAATGGACCCAATAGATTGAAGCACGTTGGAACGTTCATAGCCTTACGTGTTGGACCGACGAACTTCATGCCGTAAGCGAAGAGTGGAGCATGGAAGTAGCAGATATTGGCCTCGTCAAGCGAACGACGAATGATGTCGGCATCAGCCGTGAACTTCACGCCATGACCCTGAAGCACATTGGATGCACCTGATACAGAGGTGGAACTGCCGTTGCCATGCTTCGAGACCTTGTAGCCTGCACCTGCAACAACGAACGATGAGCAGGTTGAGATGTTGAAGGTGTTCTTGCCATCGCCGCCTGTACCAACGATATCGAGGGTTTCGTAGCCGTCGAGGTTGATTTGGCGACCTGTCTCGAGCAGTCCGTCGCGGAAGCCAAGCAGTTCGTCGACAGTGATGCCTCGAACCTGCAAAGCCATGAGCAAGGAAGCAATCTGGCATTCGTTATACTTCTGCTGAGTGATGCCCAGCATAATAATGTGGGTCTCCTCGCGTGTAAGGATCTGACCCTCGATGATTTTGGTGAGATAAGATTTCATTGTTGTATGATTTATAGATTATATTTTTCGAAGATTAGAGTCTTCCGAGTTCTCAGAGTGCTCCGAGTATTCTGAGTACTCCGAGTACTCCGAGCCCTCCATGCCTCCTACAGATGCAAAAGCCAATTATTGATGATCTTTTTCCCATCAGGAGTAAGGACAGACTCGGGATGGAACTGGATGCCACGAACGTCATATTCGCGGTGGCGAAGTGCCATCACCTGACCTTCGTTGGAAGTGCATGTGACCTCGAGGCAGTCGGGCATCGTCTCAGCATCAACTACCCAAGAATGATAACGACCGACGAGGATGTCGCGATGGAGGCCACGGAAGAGGTAATCGACTTTATGCTCTCCATATTCGACGAAATCGACAATGTGGGCAGGAGTCTGTACTCCGTGGAAAACTTCATCGAGGTTGACAAGATTAGCGCCAAAAGCCTCTCCAATGGCCTGTTCGCCCAAGCAGATACCAAGTATCGGTTTCTCGCCAGCATAAGTGCGAATGACATCGAGGAGCAGACCTGCCTCACTCGGTATGCCGGGACCAGGCGAGAGCATGATCTTATCGAAGGGTTCGAGGTCGGACAGCTCAAACTGATCATTACGAAAAACAGTTACATCGGCGCCAAGTTCCTTTACAAGATGTACAAGATTGTAGGTAAAGGAATCATAGTTATCAATCATTGCAATTTTCATAGGGAAGGAATTGTAACAGTTACTATAGTTACTATAGTCACTATAGTTACTATAAATAATATAGTTACTATAATTATTTGAAATTTATTAAGAAATCACAAGTCTTGAGCCAATAGAATGGCGCGACGAAGGGCTCCGAGTTTGTTGTTGACTTCCTGAAGTTCATATTCCTCGTTACTTTTGGCTACAATGCCTCCACCAGCCTGGAACCATAGTTCATTGTTTCGACTGACGAAGGTGCGGATCGTGATGGCTTGATTGAGAGAGCCATCGAACGAGATGCTGCCCACACAACCTCCGTAGGCGCCACGATTATGGGGCTCATATTCGGAGATGAGTTGCATAGCTCTCACCTTTGGTGCACCCGAAAGTGTTCCAGCAGGGAAGGTATCGATGAATGTCTTAATAGGATCAGCATCGCGATTAAGGATACCCGACACGCGACTTACCAGATGGATGACATGGCTGTAGTACTGCAGTTCCTTGTAGAATTCGACCTTGACATGATGACAGTTACGCGAAAGGTCATTGCGTGCCAGATCGACCAGCATCACGTGTTCGGCATTCTCCTTCGGATCGTTGCGCAGATAGTTGGCGTTTTTTACATCCTGCACATCATCGCCCGTTCGGCGAGTAGTGCCTGCAATGGGATCGATATAGGCGATGAAGCGGTCGTCGTTGCGTTCGATGCGACAATGAGTCTCAGGCGACGAACCAAAGATGCGGAAGCCTCCGAAATCCATATAGAAAAGGTAGGGAGAAGGATTGATGGAACGAAGGGCGCGATAGAGATTGAAGTCATCGCCTTCGTAGTGCTGGATGAAACGACGTGACAGAACGATCTGGAAGACATCGCCGCGCTTGCAATGAGCGATGCCTCGGCGAATGTTGGCCTTGTGTTGTTCATCAGTCAGCGTGCTGCTCACCTCCCCCACTGCGCGGAACGAGAAACGTCCTACGGCAGGTCGGTTCATCATAAGTTCTATCTCATCGATGCCCGATGGCTCGCCAGATTGAAGGAGTTCGTAGATAGTCAGACGATTGTTGAAATGGTCGAACTCCAACACATATTTAAATAATATATAGAGCATATCGGGGGCATCGTTCTTTGCCTGCGTCTCGTCCTTGACTGCAATATCCTCGAAATAGCGAACTGCATTGAACGAAGTGAATCCCCACAGCTGGCAACAACTCAATTGATGAGCGTCGCCCTCGAATTTGAACGAACGCATGAACTCGCCGATAATGGCATCGCTGCGATAGGCACGGTCGATAGGGTGCTGGAAGGTCTTGCCATCGGGATAAAGGCAGTTGCCCATGCCATGACCAATAGCTACGTGTGCAATGGGTTGTAAAGCGATAAACGAGCGGGCATTCTTGCCCGAATGATAATCGCTTGACTCCATCAGAATGGATTGGGTCGATAAATCGCGAAGTCGCAGATATGCACTCACGGGGGTCAGCAGATCGCCCAACATGGTCTTGCTGTTAATCTGGTAGGTATACATAGTACTCGGAGGGATTGTTTTTTTCGGATTTATAAGAACTTTCAGAAAGCCTGCATATTAGGGTCATCCTTGTATTTGAGATAAGTGTCGAGGTCCTTGTCACCACGGCCTGAGACGGTAAGCACGACGACATCTTCGGGACGGAACAGATGCTTCAATTTGGGAAGCAAGGCCAAAGCATGTGCACTCTCAAGAGCAGGAATGATGCCTTCAATACGAGTCAGCTCGAAGGCTGCTCGAAGTGCCTCGTCATCATTGGCGGGCAGTACAGTGGCACGCTTCTGTTCGTAGAGATTACAATGAATGGGTCCGGTGCCCGGATAATCAAGACCTGCCGAGATGCTATAAGGCTCGACAATCTGGCCATCGTCGGTCTGCATCAGCTTGATGCGTGATCCATGGAGAATACCGAGTGTACCAATCTGCATGGATGCAGCCGTTTCTCCCGAATCGATACCATGGCCACCAGCCTCAGCAAGCACAAGGCGTACACGCTCGTCGTCGATATAATGGTAGATAGTGCCTGCTGCATTGGAACCGCCACCTACACAAGCCATGAGATAGTCGGGATAGTCGCGTCCCACTTTCTCGCGGAGTTGCCACTTGAGTTCTTCGGAGATAATCGACTGCAGGCGGGCCACCATGTCGGGGTAAGGATGCGGACCGACTGTGGAGCCAATAATGTAGAATGTGTCGGAAGGATGGCAGCACCAGTCGCGTATGGCCTCGTTGGTGGCATCCTTGAGCGTACGATTGCCACTCTCGACGGGATATACTTCGGCACCAAGCATCTTCATTCGCTCCACGTTGACATGCTGGCGCTGAACATCGAGGGCACCCATATAGACACGGCATGGCATATTCATCAGCGCACAGACAGTAGCCGTAGCAACACCATGTTGGCCTGCACCCGTTTCGGCCACGATGCGTGTCTTGCCCATACGCTTGGCTATCAAGATCTGCCCGATGGCATTGTTGATCTTGTGGGCACCGGTATGGTTGAGGTCCTCGCGCTTCAAATAAAGTTGGCAACCATACCTCTCACTCATACGCTTGGCGAAATAAAGTGGAGAAGGACGACCTACATAGTCGCGCAACAATTGACGATACTCGTCCTGGAATTCCTTGCTTTCAATGATAGGGAGATAAGCATTCTTGAGATCCTCAACAGTCTTATAGAGGATTTCCGGGACGTAAGCCCCACCAAAGCGGCCATAAAAGCCAGAAGCATCAACTTGGAAAGATTTCATTTTCCTGAAGATTGTCTTTGTGATTAATGAATAGGAGAAGATAAAAAGAGGGCTTGCAAGACGTTGTGTCCTGCAAGCCCTATGATATACTTTATGTACGAGCATAAGGGTGCGCCCCACAACGTCATGTCATGAGTTTGCGCCACCACCAATATGCACGATTCATTGTCATTCGAAATATTTTTTAATTTGACGCTGCAAATATAGGCCTATTTTCGATAAGTCGTACAAAAAAGACAGATTTTTTTATTTTTTTTGCAAATTTTCCATGTTTTTGCTCCATTTTCGTCAAAAATGTCAGGAAAAATGAGTATATTTGCGCACGAAAACATGAATTACCGACAATGGAATGCAAGATCATCGCACATATTGAGACCGACTTTGACAGCAAATTCGGTGTTCCCCGCCAAGCCGGGCTCATCCCCGAACTCGAAGGACGTATCGTCTTCGAACCCGAATATCGTGTCGCCGAAGCCTTACGTGGGCTCGAAGGCTATTCTCACCTTTGGCTGATTTGGGTCTTTTCGGAAGTGGAAATGCAAAAGTCTTCGATGGGAACAGATGCCTGGTCGCCAACAGTCAGACCTCCTCGTCTGGGGGGGAACAAGCGCATGGGTGTCTTCGCCACGCGTTCGCCGTTCCGACCAAATCCCATCGGACTGTCATGTGTCGAAATAGCCGGAATTGACTTCAACACTCCCGATGGCCCCGTCATCCTTGTGAAGGGTGCCGACCTGATGAATGGCACTCCAATCCTCGACATCAAGCCCTATCTCCCGTTCACCGATAGTCGTCCAGACGCTCGTGGAGGCTTCACCGACCAGACATATACGCAAAAACCCCTCGAGGTAGTTATACCCGAGGAGTTCTATACATTATATAATTTAAAGGAAGAACAATGGACAGCCTTGCGCAAGGTGCTTGGCCAAGACCCTCGTCCACATTATCATCATGATGAGCAACGCGTATACGGACTCACATTCGCCGGCATCGACTTTCATTTCAAGGTGACAGACGAAGGCGTGGTGCACCTTTTGTCACAAGCGACTTAGAATGCCTGCTTGTCTTTCTTGATGACGTTCCACACGGTCTTGAAGATGATCTTCAAGTCGAGCGAGAACGACCAGTTCTCGACATACCACACGTCCTTCTTGATGCGGTCTTCCATCTGCCAGAGTTCCTTGGTCTCTCCGCGAGCTCCATTGACCTGGGCCCACCCGGTAATGCCAGGGAGCACCCAATGACGCACCATGTACTTGTCGATGAGTTTGGAATACTCCTCAGTATGCTTCACCATGTGAGGACGTGGACCGACAATCGACATATCTCCCTTGAGCACGTTGATGAACTGCGGAAGTTCGTCGATTGACATACGTCGCATAAAGTCACCGAACTTGGTCTTGCGCGGGTCATTCTCGGTGGCCTGCAGGACATCGGCTTCGGCGTTGACCTTCATCGAACGGAACTTATAGCATACAAATTCCTTTCCGTTCAATCCGTTACGTTTCTGCTTAAAGAACACGGGCCCTGGCTGCAGGTAATGGGTAAGGATAGCTATGACAGGATAGATGAGAAGCCAGAAAGGAATCATAAAGATGGCCGAAACGACGATATCGAACGTACGCTTGATGATTCGGTTGGTCAGCATATCAAGCGGATTGTCGCGAATGCTGAGCACAGGGATAGAACCCAGAATCTCAAGCTGCATCTTTCGCTTCAGATAAGTACGGAGTTGTGGAATAGCATAAAACCGCACACAATGCTTTTCGCAAGTATCTATAATCTCAAGTATTTCGTTTGCTCGTACAGCGGGTAGTGAGCAGTACAGATGTTGGAGGTAGTCATGCTCCTTCACATATTTGACAGCATCAGAAACCTTACCAAGATAGTTCAGTTCCTGTGGAGCAGGATCCATAGGTTCATCGGCGAAGTACCCCTCGACGCGATAACCATAGAACGGGTGGCGCATCTCCTCTCCAAGTTCACGTATGGGTTCGTTATTGCCGACAAAGATCACATGATGCAGATTGCGACCGCGTGTACGGAACCATCGGATAATCCAACGACACATATAGCGCCACAAGGCCAAGCTCACATAGATGCTGACCAATACATAGATGATGCGAATGGACTGGAATTTGTTATTGAACCCGAAGACCAGTGCAAAGATCCAGAAGATCACGCTCATCATAATCACCGTGGCGAAGACATTGCTCAGAATAGAGCCTCGACGATCGGAACGGTAGAAAAAGGAGATAGGACGCAGCTTGATACCAATCACATAGGAGATTGTGAGCAACGTGGCCATAAACCCGAACTGGAACGAGATATCAAACGGGTGCTCACTGCCTGGGCAAAGGATGCCCTTGTAAAAATAATAGAATATCAGATTGATGATTAGAATCTCACTGATGATCATGCCAAACTTCAGGAAATCCGGCAACTGATACATTGTTCTTTCTTTCGTCATACTGAAACGGCTCCCTTAATGGCTGGATGACATTGGTAGTTGGTCAGCGTGAAATCGGTGATTCGGAAATCGCGCAAATCCTTTATCTCGGGATTGAGCTGCATAGTGGGCAGCGCATAAGGTGTGCGAGTGAGCTGCAGACACACCTGATCGAGATGATTGGTGTAGATATGGGCATCGCCAAAGGTATGTACAAAAGTTCCAGGCTGCAAACCGGTAACCTGAGCGGTCATCAGAAGCAGCAGGGCATAACTGGCAATATTGAATGGCACACCCAGGAAGATGTCGGCCGAACGCTGATAGAGCTGCAGAGACAATTTGCCACCTGCCACATAGAACTGGAAGAAGCAATGGCAGGGAGGCAGGCCCATACGGTCAATCTCCTCGACATGCCAGGAATTGACGATGATGCGACGTGAGTCGGGGTTGTGCCTGATGGCATCGACAGCCATCATCAGCTGGTCGTAATGCTTGCCATTATTGCCTTCCCAGTCGCGCCACTGCTTGCCATAGACAGGTCCGAGTTCTCCTGTTTCGTCATCTCCCCAGGAATCCCAGATGTGAACATTCTTTTCCTGAAGCACCTTCTTGTTGGTCGAACCGCTGATGAACCACAGCAATTCTTCGATGATGCCGCGTGTGAACATCTTCTTGGTCGTAACGAGGGGAAAGCCCTCGCTGAGGTCGAACCGCATCTGATGCCCGAAGATGCTGATAGTGCCGGTTCCGGTGCGGTCTTCCTTACGGACTCCCTCATCGAGAACACGTTGTATAAGGTCTAAATACTGTTTCATGCGTAGTACAATTGCACTGATTTTTATAAATAAAGGCAGAACAAAAATAATTTTTTTGGCCTTTCGTGCGCAAAGATACGAAAAAATATGTATCTTTGCACCGCAAAAGTTGAAAATCATCCAAAAAAACGTGAAAATTCTCCGATTTCAAGGATTTTGGCACTAACATAGCATAAAAATGCATAAATTATTATCGTTCCTGTTCTTCCTTCTAGCCTGCTCGATCGTTGCCGGTTGCCAGCAGGACGGGAATAAGGATGAGGGAACCACTGAAGAGGAGGACTACTCGAAGATACCTGGGATGGTGACCACCGACGTCTCTATGCTGGTCTCCGACTCGGGTGTGATACGCTACCACGCCAATACGCCTATCTGGTACACCTATAACCTCGATGCGAAGAAATCCTACTGGTATTTTCCCGAGGGCATCGAGTTGCAGCAACTCGACGAGGAAATGCAGCCAGCCGGCCGACTACAGGCCGACACAGCCTATCACTTCGAGAAGGAGCAGCAATGGCACCTGATAGGCAACGTGCGCGTTTCGAACACCAAAGGCGAAAAGTTCAACACTGAGGAACTCTATTGGGATATGAGGAAGCACACCGTCTACAGCGACTCCTTCATCCACATCGAACGCAACCGCGACATTTTGGAAGGATACGGGTTCAACAGCAACGAATCCTTCACCGAATACGAGATACGTCAAACTACCGGCATCTTCGAGATGCGCCAACAGGATGGCTCAAGGACCGACATTGAGGAAGAAACTTCCGATGACGGCGAGCATCTTGTCGAAAACGACGAACCAGGCACCATCGCCCCGACTGACACTATCCAATCCGAGCCGTTGACACCGCAAGAAAAGGCTGCTCTGGCACGTCAGCGTCGCAACCGCACGGGTTCGCCCAAGAATATACCTTTCGATAACAAAAGATGAGTTATACCCTACTGTTCTGCATTGCGTTGACACTCTTGTTCAGTGCGTTCTTCAGCGGTATGGAGATGGCATTCATTTCTGCCGACCGTATCCGTCTGGAGCTCGACAAGCAAGAGGGCGGTTGGACCGCGCGCATTCTGCAGTATTTCTACAACCACTCCGAGCGCTTCATCAGCACCATGCTGGTGGGCAATAATATTGCGCTCATCATCTATGGTATTCTGATGGCACAACTTATGGAGCCCCCCATTCGCGAATATTTCTCGGAGAATGACTTCATAGTGGTGCTCACGCAAACCATCCTTTCGACCATCATCATCCTCTTTACAGCTGAGTATCTACCCAAGACGCTCTTCAAGCTGAACCCCAACATGATGCTTCGCATCTTTGCCGTTCCGCTTTGGCTGATCTACTGGATTCTCTCCCCCATTTCTCTCTTCAGCACCATGCTGAGCCATGGCATTCTACGCCTCTTCGGTATGCCCATCATCAAGGAGAAGCAGGGTGCGCTGACTCGCGTCGATCTTGACTTCTTTGTGCAAAAAGGAATTGAGAATGCCGACGATGACGATGACGAGAAGGACGAAACAAAGGCTCACAGCACACCAGGCAAGGCCGACGACGACGACAATCTGCAGGAGTTGCAGCTCTTCAAGAATGTCCTCGACTTCTCGGAAGTCAAGGTCCGCGACTGCATGATTCCGCGTTCTGAACTTACGGCAGTCTCTGTCGATACACCCTTCAAGGAACTCAATCAACTCTTTGTCGAAACCGGCTACTCAAAGATTCCAGTCTATAAGGAGGACATCGACAACCTTATCGGTTACATTCATTCCAGTGAGATGTTCCGTCGACCCCACCAGTGGCAGCAGAAGATCATCCCTATCCTCTTTGTCCCCGAGTCGATGGCTGCGCCCAAACTCTTGCGTATGCTGATGGAGCACAAGAAGTCGATTGCTGCTGTGGTCGATGAATTTGGAGGCACAGCAGGAGTCATCACCATGGAAGACCTCTTCGAAGAGATCATCGGCGATATCGAAGACGAGCACGACCAGGTGCAACTAATCGAAAACAAGGTAGGCGAACACGAGTGGGAACTCAGCGGACGTCTTGAGATAAGTCACATCAATGAGGACCTCGAACTCAACCTCCCCGAGAGTGACGAATACCAAACCCTGGCAGGTCTCATCCTCCACCATCTGCAGACCATGCCCAAGACGGGCGACTCCATCTTGCTCGACGATGAACAAATCCGTCTGACCGTCACAAAGACCAGTGCTACCAAAATCGAGCTCGTTAGGTTGTCAAATTTGTCAAGTGAAGAGTGAGAATTGATGGAAATGAAATAAAATTACACGATTTTCGCAAAAAAATCCGCAAATTTGTTCGAAGAATAAAATAAATTATGTATATTCGCGTCCGATTTTGCCCACTTTTATAAAGAAGTGGTCTGAATTCGAAAAATAATTATAACAAAATACATTAAAACAAATGGCAGTATTACAACGCATCAGAAACCATTCCATTCTCCTCTTGGTTATTGTGGGTTTGGCAATGGTAGCATTCATTGTCGGAGACTTGATCACAAGCTCCAGCTCCATCGTTCAGAGTCGTCGCGACAAGGTCGTGACCGTCGACGGACAGAAAGTGACCTACGAAGAATACGAGGCTGCTCGTCAGCGTCGTCAGGACTTTGTTAAGGCCATGCAGGGTCAGGAGCTTGACAACCAGAGCACCCAGCAGCTCAACAATCAGGTTTATCAGGAGATCGTCACCAAGAACCTCATCGAGAAGGCTTGCAAGAAGTTCGGTCTTGTAGTCACCAAGGACGAGATCAACGAACTCGTACAGGGACAGAACATGTCGCCCGTTCTTTCACAGATGTTCGGTCAGCAGGCTTCTCAGGTCGTTTCTTATTTCGTAAACCTCATCACCAACGATGGTTTTGAGCAGGCTGCCCAGCAGAATCCCTTCTTCTCGGAGGAGAACTGGATGGAAATCGAGAATCAGGTGGCTCTGAACCGACTGGTCGAGAAATACACCGGCCTCGTTGCTGCAGCTGTTACCCCCAACAAACTGGAGGCAAAGGACAACTTCAACGGTGACAACACCGAGTGCACCTTCGCTTACGTAAAGCAATATGCAAGCAGCGTTCCCGACTCGGTTGTCAGCGTCAGCAAGACCGACGTAGAGAAGTACTACAACAGCACCAAGCGCAACTACAAGCTCAATGCCGAGCGCCGCAACGTAAGCTACATCAACGTAGCTCTCCGTCCCAGCGACGAGGATTATGCCCAGGCTGAGGCCGACATCAAGGCCCTTCGCGATGAGTTTGCCACAACTGATGAGGTAGCTGAACTCGTGAACGGCAACTCTTCTGTATCCTATATGGATGCTTGGGTACCTGTAAGTGGTTTTGAAGGCGACACCAGGGAGTTCGTACAGAACAATGGCGTTGGTGCCATCCTTGAGCCACATCGCGAGAATGGCGACTACTATATGATGGCTCGTATCATCGACAAGACTGTCGCTCCTGACTCCATCGAACTGGCTATGGTTGTTGTCCCCACTTCATCTGAAGCCGACAGCATCAAGGCTGTGCTTGCAGCTGCCACCAATGCCAACACCGCTCTCGCTTCGTACGACCAGCAGCAGAAGTTTGTAGGCTGGATGGAAGATCCTTCGCTCCTTCAGAACTTCGGCGACGAGCTTCGCAACAAGATCCGTCAGAGTGCTGTAGGCACCACCTTCATTCACGATATGAACGACAACGCTCACTTCGTATGCAAGGTTACCAAGAAGACCGCTCCTGTGGCTCTTGCAAAAGTTGCCATCTATGCCAACGAAGTTTATCCTTCGACCCGTACTCGTGGCGAGGAATATGGCAAGCTCAACCGCTTCCTTACCACCTACAAGGACATTCGCTCTATGATGGACAGCGCACGCGCTGAAGGCTTCATGATGATGCCTACCACCCTCTACTCTACCTCTTATAATGTAGGTGGCGTTCAGGACGCTCGCAGGGCCGTGCAGTTCGCCTTCCAGAACAAGAAGGGTGACGTCAGCGACATCATCGAGACTGGCGACAACCTCCTCGTGGTTGCCATCACTGGCGACATCGAGAAGGGTTATCTCGACATCAACGATACTGTATTCTACAAGCAGCTCTCACAGTTCAACGTTCTTCCTCTCAAGAAGGTCGAGAAACTTACTGCTGACTTCGATGCAGTTGCCGACAAGACTCTCGCTGGCTATGCTGCTGCCTTCAATGGCGCTAGCATCGACACCGCCAAGTTCGTAAACTTCAACCTCAGCAACGTTGTAGGTCTCGGTTCCGAGCCAAAGATCTTCGAGGCTGCTCTCAAGGCTAATCCTGGTGACGTTCTTACCGTAGCTGGTCGCAACGTGGTTGTTGCTCTCCAGTTGCTCAGCAAGAACGACAAGGGCCTCACCTACGATGAGAAAGCTCGTCTGGAGACCGTAGGTCGCACTCGCGAATACGCTCAGGCTGCCAATGCTGCTCTTCAGGTGCTTCAGGACAACGCCAAGATTGAGGATAACCGCATCAACTTCTATTGATCAGTTTTTTCTCTTTATCTCCTATAAGAAGGACGGACATCCAGTGCCCGTCCTTTTCCATTCCCAACCGACAACCATGACCCCACTTTTAGGCAAAACATTAGCCGAATTGCAGGACATCACTACTGCTCTCGGCATGCCAAAATTCGCAGCCAAGCAGATTGCACAATGGCTTTACGTGAAACGAGTGCATTCCATCGACGAAATGACTAATCTTTCGAAGGAGAATCGCGCCCGTCTCGAAGCCGATGGTTATACCATAGGATATGAAGATCCTGTTGATGCCGCCCATTCCAAGGACGGTACCATTCGATATCTCTTTGCTACACCTGTTGGCAAGCACATCGAAACGGTTTATCTGCCCGAACACGAGCGCGCCACGCTCTGCATTTCCAGTCAGATCGGGTGCAAGATGCATTGTTATTTCTGCATGACCGGCAAGCAGGGCTTCAATGGGCAACTCACTTCCCACCAGATCATCAACCAGATATTCGCCATCCCCGAGTCGCTGACCCTCACTAATCTCGTCTTCATGGGCATGGGTGAGCCACTCGACAATTGGGAAGAACTCCGCAAGGCGCTTGACATCATCACAGCTCCCTGGGGAATGGCTTGGAGTCCCAAACGCGTGACAGTATCGACCATAGGACAGATGCAGCACCTTTCCGATTTCCTTCGCGAAAGCCTTTGCAACCTCGCTGTCTCCATCCACTCACCCTTTGCCGACGAGCGACTAAAACTGATGCCTGTTCAGGGTGCTTACCCCATCAGTGATGTCATCGCACTGCTTAAGACCTACGACTGGACGCATCAGCGCGAACTCACTTTCGAATACATCGTCTTCCGAGGCGTTAACGACGACATTCGTCATGCCCAGGAGTTGTTACGTCTGCTTAAGGGATTGCCCTGCAAGGTCAACCTCATACGTTTCCATGCCATCCCCGATGTGGATCTCCAAACCTCCGACGTAAAAGCAATGGAGTCTTTCCGCGACTATCTGTGCCAGCATGGCCTGATGACCACCATCCGCGCTTCGCGTGGAGAAGACATCTATGCAGCATGCGGAATGCTGTCGAGCAAAAAGGAAGAGGAACGCCGCATCAAGGGATAATTCCCGCTTTTTGGCACCCATTGTCTGCAATTTAGGGGATTTATTGTGCAAGATAGCAGTTTTTTATTGAATTATTTGCTTTTTTTATCAAAAATAAGTAAATTTGCACCCGATATAGGAATAAATCTAACAATGATCATAATGAAGAAATTCTACTCCACAATACTTGCTATCCTTTTCTGCTCCTCTGCCTTGATGGCTCAGGAGGAGACCACATTTGCCTTTATGTTGGGCGATGAGGTTATTCCCAATGGTGGTACAGTGACCATCTCGGAATATTCCGATTTTGACTTCATGATTGAGATGCAGGCTCCTGTATATATAAAGAATGTCAGTGAGGATGCTTCCAAGCTTTCGCTCACATGCGTCGGCAAGGAGAACTATAAGGACATTATCGAATTCTGCCCAAATGGCAATTGTATGGCATGGCCATCCGATGGCAATGAAATTACCACAAATTACAAAGATGCCATATTGGCTGGTGGTACCGTCGAGCAGGGCAAGAATTGGCTGCATGCAATGGTTTTCGACTCCAAGTCCTTCAAAGGCTCTGTCGAGCTCAAAGCCTATTGCACCCTTGATCCAGATGACTGCACCTCCATCACTGTAGTATTCGACACCGATGCCCAAGGCATTAACAAGGTGACAAACGACAATAATAAGATGGAAGTCTATAACCTTTGCGGCAAGAAGATTGCTGAAAGCACCATGGGCCTAACCAAGGGCATCTACATCATCAAGCAGAACGGCACTTCGCGCAAGGTGGTAATCAAGTAAAAAACATACACACACATATTATAATAGTTCAGAGGCAACGTGAATCAGTTATCACGTTGCCTCTGGTTTCTTTTATCGGAATCGATTAATACTCGTATTAGTATCGATTAATACTCGCTGGCTTCAGTCTCTTCCTTCGTAAGGGGTTCCTCGGGTAGTTCGGCGCCCTTCAACTTGCTCATGATACCAGCTTCGATTTCATCAGCCAGTTCGGGATTGTCGAGCATAAGTTGCTTCGTGGCATCACGTCCCTGAGCCAACTTGGTTCCATTGTAGCTGAAGAACGATCCGCTCTTCTTGATGATACCATATTCAACGCCAAGATCGACAAGCTCGCCGGAACGGCTGATGCCTTCGCCAAACATGATGTCAAACTCTGCCTTGCGGAATGGAGGTGCCACCTTGTTCTTTACTACCTTCACGCGCACCTGGTTACCCAGTATCTGATCACCGGACTTGATGCTGGTCACTCGGCGGATATCGAGGCGCACCGATGCATAGAACTTCAAGGCATTGCCGCCTGTCGTTGTCTCAGGATTGCCAAACATGATACCAATCTTTTCGCGAAGCTGATTGATGAAGATGCAGACGGTCTTGGTCTGATTGATAGCAGCGGTGAGCTTGCGCAAAGCCTGGCTCATCAGTCGGGCCTGGAGTCCCACTTTGTTGTCACCCATATCCCCCTCAATCTCGGCCTTTGGAGTCAGAGCAGCTACCGAGTCAATGACGATGATGTCGATAGCAGCCGAACGAATCAGGTTATCTGCAATCTCAAGAGCTTGCTCGCCATTGTCAGGCTGGGAGATAAGAAGGTTGTCGGTATCTACACCCAACTTCTCGGCATAGAAGCGGTCAAAAGCGTGCTCTGCATCGATGAAAGCAGCTATACCTCCCCTCTTCTGAGCCTCTGCAATAGCATGGATGGCCAAAGTGGTCTTACCTGACGACTCAGGGCCATAAATCTCAATGATGCGTCCCTTGGGATAGCCACCCACACCAAGGGCTGCATTCAAACCGATAGAACCCGTAGGAATAACTTCCACTTCCTCTACCTTCTCTTCGCCCATACGCATGATGGAGCCCTTGCCGAAGGTCTTGTCGATCTTCTCCATCGCCATCTGCAGCGCCTTCATCTTGTCGCTCATTGGGGCTGTTTCTTTCTGTACTTTTGCCATTATTTAGTATCTTTAATGTTAATGATTCAATAATAGGAGTCACATCCTCGCTCAGCGCAAAGCGCAATGCTTGTAATCGGGGTGATTCTTGCCCTTGAGAATAGCCTGGAGCTTGTTCTTGATGAATGGTTTGCGCAAAGGCGATACACGGTCGATGAACATCTTTCCATCGAGGTGATCATACTCGTGCAGTACCATGCGAGCTGCAAAGCCTTCGAGACGTTCCTCGTGCTCAACAAGATTCTCGTCAAGGTAGTTGATTACAATCCAGTCGGGACGCTTCACGCCTTCATAGACACCAGGAATTGAAAGGCAACCTTCGTCCTTGACATTGGTTTCCTTGCTCTCTTCCACAACCTCAGGATTGATCATACAGCGACGCACGCCCAGGCATTCGGGATAATCCTCAGCCAAGCCGTTGCCATCCACTACAAACATTCTCAATGCCAGGCCCACCTGCGGAGCTGCCAAGCCTACGCCATTGGCCTTCTCCATCGTCTGGAACATATTCTCGGCCAACTCCTTGAGGTTTGGGTAGTCCTCAGGCACTTCCTCAGCCTCCTTGCGGAGTACTGGTTCACCGTATAAATAAATTGGTAGTATCATATTTTTCTTAATTATTGTTTTCTATTTTTCTTTTCTTGATTATCTAGAAGTTCTAGAGCATCTAGATCATCTAGAGTTTCTAGAACAACTAGAGCACCTGGATTTCCTAGATTCACTCCACCTTCTGTGGAAACATCACCGCCTTGTAGCCAGGCATAGACCGATTGTCCATCCATTGCTGAAGAATAATCGTTGCCGACACCTCGTCTATCATACCCTTGTCTTCCCTGCGTCGTTGCTTGCCCACGCCGCTCTGCAGTATAGCCTGTGAAGCAAGTTTCGAAGTGAAGCGCTCATCCACCAGTTCGATGGGAAGGTCGGGCAGCAACTTATGCAGACGATTGAGAAATGGCTCGATATATTGCCACGACTCGCTCATCTCGCCGCTCATACGGCGTGGCAAGCCAACCAAGACACGTTCTACACCTTCCTTGGGGATATAGCTCATCAGCCATTTCTCCAACTCATGTGTGGGTATGGTCGAAAGTCCGTTGGCAATGATCTGCAACGGATCGGTGACAGCCAAACCTGTGCGCTTGCGTCCATAATCTATGCTGAGGATTCGTCCCATAATGGTCTGTTTTCAATCGCGTGCAAAGATAGCGTTTTTTCTCGAATTCTGCAAATATTTACCCTATTATTTTCCAAATAATCTTCTTTTTCCCTTTCGCTGACAAAACATACCCCTGTCGCAGATGGCTGTGACAGGGGCTATGACGTTTGAGGCAAATGAACTCTGCTTACTTGACAGCATCAATAACCTCCTTGATATGAGAGAAGATTTCGTCGATATCGCCCTTTCCTGGCACCGACACATATTTCCCCTCTTCAATATAATATTTCTTCAAAGGCTGGGTCATGTTGTGATAATTCTCAAGACGATGACGTGCAGTATGCTCATTGTCATCGGCACGACCTGAGGTCTTGCCACGCAGCACAATGCGATTGATGAGTTCTTCACCATCGACTTCAAGGCCGATAACGACCGATACCGTCTCGCCACGTTCTGCAAGCATCTCATCAAGAGCCTCAGCCTGAGGAATAGTGCGCGGGAATCCATCGAAGATAACACCCTTGATGTCCTTGCCCTTCGCATCAAGCACGGAAGCAAGAATCTTGATCATAAGGGAATCCGGAATGAAATCACCCTCATCGATGTATGATGCTGCGAGTTTTCCGAGTTCGGTCCTTTTCTTGATTTCTTCGCGAAGTACATCGCCCGTCGAAATGTGCTCAACGCCATACTCCTCGATGATCTTTTCACTCTGAGTACCCTTGCCGGAACCTGGGGCTCCAAATATTACGATATTCAACATATCCAATTACCTTAAAAACAAATAACTCTTTTCTATTAAAACGAAAAAATTCTTTACAAAGGTAAGAATAATTTATCGATTATAAAAATTTTTCAACAGAAATCTTGTTTTTTTGAGCAATAATACTCTATTTTGCCACATTATGTAATCAATTCCTGCAGCAATATGTTCACTGAAAGGCTCGGGAACATCCAACCAACTCAGTCATTGACCACCCAGATGTCAGGCAAGTTGCGCCCCTGCTCATTGTAGTCCAATCCGTACCCTACGATAAAGTCATTGGGTATTTCGAGTGCCACATAATCAAGTTGCAGATCGGGAACCTTGATGGCCTTGGGTTTCTTAAGCAGGCAACACACCTTGATGCTTCTGGCTCCCAGATCTCCCAGCTGCGAGATGAGACGCTTCATGGTATATCCACTGTCCACAATGTCTTCCACAATCACGACATCGCGGTCCACTACACTCTCAATCAGTCCAACGATGGCCTTCACCTTGCCGGTCGTACGTGTGCCTTCATACGACTTCATGCGAATGAACGTTATCTCTGCATCCGGCAACGTGAGTTGACGAAAAAGGTCCGAAGCAAAGACAAAGGCACCATTAAGCACACAGACAAACAGCGGACGTTCTACATTTGCCATATCCTTAGATATCTCACGTGCCACACGTGCCACCTCTTCCTGTATCCTATCCCTGCCAAGATAAGACCGGAACGTCCTGTCAGATACTTTTATAATTTCCATGACGATTTATTGGTTCTAACAAAATAAGATAGTTATTTGTTAATCGTAAATTGTTAATTATTAATTGTTAATTGTTATTTGTTGATCGTTTACGCAGTCATTACTTTCAGTTTCTTGAGCAGCGCAAACATCGCAACAGCACTGAACAGACAGAGAGCTATCAGAATACCCCAGTTCTGCATCAGTGGAATCTTGTTCCAAAGTTGTGAGGGGATGGAACTCAGGTAATTGCCGATGGCAGTGGCCACAAACCAGCCGCCCATCATCAGACCCTTGTACTTGGGTGGTGCCACCTTGGTCACAAACGAGATGCCCATAGGCGAAAGGAGCAGTTCGGCCAAAGTCAGTGTGAAATAGGTAGATATCAACCATCCTGGTGAAAGAATGCTCTGCGTGCCTTCGCCAAGATCCATCGGTGAAGTCAGCGAAACGGATGCAAGCGAGATGACAGCGAAACCAAGACCTGCCACCAGCATACCCCAAGCGATACGAGCCGGAGCGCTCACTTCCTTACCCTTCTTTGCCAAAGTGTCGAAGAAGAGCATACTGAACGGTGTCAGTGCCACGACAAAGAAGGGATTGAACTGCTGGAAGTCAGAGGGCTGTGCGTTGGTAGGATCCGACATACCGCGATAGAGGGCATAGGCGCAACCGAGCAACACCAGTGTGACGCACCAAAGCAGTGAACGATTCTTCGAAGTCTTTGCCCCTACTGCACCAAAGCCCGTATAAACTGACAAGGCAATAAGCGCCAAACTGAAGATATTGAAACCTATGCGCATAGGTCCGGTGACCGATAGGTCGGTATAGCGCTTGGCAAAGAAGGTCAGCGCCGATCCGTTCTGGTGGAAGGCCATCCAGAAGAAGATGACCACAGCAAAGACAAGCAGCAGGGCAAGGATACGGTCGCGGGTCTGCTTGGGTGTCAGTTCCACCATCTCGGTGTTGGCGACCTTTGCCTGCTTGGCTGTCACATCGGCATGCTTGAACCAGTTGCGACATGAGAAATAGATGATGGCCGAAAGTACCAACGAGATGCAAGCCACGCCAAAGCACAATCCGTATCCGCTGTAAAGTGCTTCCAGATAGGCAGGATCCTGATTGGCTGCATCATAGACAAAGCCTTTGCCTGCCAAATGCTGGTTGGTAATCCATTTGGCCATCGAAGGCGCAAACATCGCACCGATATTGATGGCCATATAGAACAGGCTGAATGCCGAGTCACGACGACTCTGATAGCGCGGATCGTCATAGAGATTGCCGATAAGCACCTGCAGGTTACCCTTGAAAAGGCCCGTGCCTAGTGACACTCCTGCCAGGCCTGCATACATAGCCCATTCTCCCGCCGTATTGGCTGGCGTCGGCACTGCAAGTACCAGATAACCCAGGAACATCACAATCATACCGACGACTACACACTTGCCATAACCGATCTTGTCAGCCACCCAGCCGCCTACAAGGGGTGCAAAATAAACTACTGCCAGGAAAATGGCATAAACCTGTCCGGCCTGAGCCTCATCCCATCCGAACTTGGCCTGCATGAACAGTGCAAAGATGGCAAGCATGGTATAATAGCCGAAACGCTCACCGGTGTTGGCCAATGCCAAAGCATACAGGCCCTTGGGTTGTCCTTCAAACATATCTCTATTGATTAAACAATTGTAAATTTGCCGCAAAGATACATACATTTTTCCATATCTCCAAATTTTATTCCATTTGGTTGAAAAAAACAGCCAAAAAAACTCACTCAAACATTCAAACCCGAAATGGCTGCCCATATGCTGCAACAAAGATGATTCGAAACTGATAAATATTGATTATTTTTTGAAGATTATTGCCAAGTTATTGGCGAATTAAAAAAAAATTATTATCTTTGCACCGATTTTTTCACCAATTAATTGTTAATTGTTAATTATTAATTGTTATTTAAGCAAAGATATGTTCAAAAGTCATCCAAAGGGTCTTATCCCTGCTGCGCTGGCCAACATGGGCGAGCGTTTCGGCTACTACATCATGAATGCAGTGCTCCTGCTGTTCCTGGTGTCGAAGTTCGGCCTCTCCGACGGCACAGCCGGCATCATCTATTCAGTGTTTTACTTCGGCATCTACGTGCTGAGCCTTGTAGGCGGTATCATCGCCGACCGCACACAGAACTACAACAGCACCATCCAATGGGGTCTCGTCATTATGGCATTGGGCTACATTGCTCTTGCCGTCCCGGTCTTCAGTGAGACGGATTTCAGCGGCAGTTGGTGGGGCATTCTCATCTTTACTTGTGTAGCCCTGCTTGCCATCGCTTTTGGCAATGGTCTCTTCAAGGGCAATCTGCAGGCCATCGTCGGCAAGATGTACGACGAATATGAGGCTGAGGCTGCCAAGGAGGGTCCCGAAGCCCTCCAGATAGCAAAGGACAAGCGCGACTCTGGTTTCCAGATCTTCTACGTGTTCATCAACATCGGTGGTCTGTTTGCTCCTTTCATCGCTCCATTGCTTCGCCAATGGTGGCTCACCAAGCATTCATTGATCTACAATGCCGACATGCCGGCACTCTGCCACCAGTTCCTTGCTGACGGTCAGGAGACCACCAAGTTCAGCGAGACACTCGAAAAGGTGATGCTTCCCGGTTACAACTTTGTTGACAACGCCGCATTCAGCCACGACTACATCACCGTCTTCAACCAGGGCATCCACTATTCGTTCATTGCCTCGGTGATTGCTATGCTCATCTCGCTCGTCATCTTCCTTGCCTATAAGCGTATCTTCCCACAGCCTGCCAAGAAGGTCGCAGCTGCTGTCGTTGAATATACCGAGGAAGAGAAGCGCACCATGGCTACCGAAATCAAGCAGCGTCTCTACGCACTCTGTGCCGTGCTCGGCATCGCCATCTTCTTCTGGTTCTCGTTCCATCAGAACGGCCAGTCATTGAGTGTTTTCGCTCGCGACTTCGTCCAGACCGATTCCATCGCTCCAGAAATCTGGCAGGCCCTCAATCCGTTCTTCGTGATTGTCCTCACCCCCATCATCATGTGGATCTTCGGCAGCCTCGCTGCCAGAGGCAAGGCCATCTCTACCCCGCGCAAGATTGCCATCGGTATGGGTATCGCAGGCTGTGCCTACCTCTTCCTGATGCTTTTCTCGATGTTCAGCAACTATCCTTCGGGTGATGAGTTCCGCGCTCTCGATGCTGCCAGCATGGCTGCAGCCGGTCTGGCCAAGGCTTCTCCTTGGGTGCTCATCGTGACCTATTTCTTCCTCACCGTAGCTGAGCTTTTCATTTCCCCGCTCGGATTGAGTTTCGTATCGAAGGTTGCTCCACGTCATATGGTAGGTCTCTGCCAGGGTCTTTGGCTCGGTGCCACCGCCATCGGTAACCTGATGATCTGGCTTGGCCCTGTGATGTACAACGCATGGCCCATCCAGTGGTGCTGGGCAGTCTTCCTCATCGTCTGCCTCATCTCCATGGGCGTAATGTTCGGCATGGTCAAGTGGCTCGAAAGAGTTGCCTGCTAAACATTCTTTTACGACAATCCCCTATGGCCCGCAGAATTCATTTCTGCGGGCTAATTTTGCGAAATCTAGCTAAAAAACAAGATTACATTAAAATTATTCAGTCCTTTTGAATAAAAAACATACTTTTTCTTGTCCTATTAAAAAAAAAGACTTATCTTTGCGCCATAAAAAAGATTGAAAATCCAAAGTAATACTTGTGATTTTAATTAAAAATCCAAAGTAGCACTTGTGATTTTCATTAAAAATATAACGTATAGAGGCTCAATAATATCGCTTATGCTGAATCGTATATTACAATTAAACAATGAGTTAGATGGAAGTATCTTCTTATTTGGCGCACGACAGACAGGGAAATCGACTGCTTTGCGGCAACAATTGCCTAATTCCATCTATATTGACTTGTTGGACACAACCTTGAAAAGCCGCTTTGGGCGAAAGCCTGGTTTGCTTTATGAAATGCTGATAGATAAGCCGGAGCATACGTTGGTGATCATTGACGAGATCCCGGAAGTGCCAGAACTACTCAACGAAGTACATCGCCTCATCTCTGAGCGAAACCTAATCTTCATCCTTTGCGGATCAAGTGCAAGAAAACTAAAGCGAAACGGAAGAAACACTCTCGGTGGAAGAGCCTTTCCCGTCTATATGTTCCCTCTCGTCAGCGCAGAGATACCCGACTTTGACATCGACCATGCTGTAAATTACGGGATGCTGCCCGCTCATTATCTTGCGAAGAACCCTACCCGTCGGTTGGCTGCTTATATTGACATCTATTTAAAAGAGGAAATTAAAGAAGAGGCCTTAGTAAGAAATTTAAGCGCTTTTCAAAGGTTTCTTGAAGTAGCAGCCCTGACTGATGGCGAAATGGTCAACAACAACAATATTGCCCAAGAATGTGGAGTAAGTGCCACAACTGTCAATTCATATTTCGACATTCTCGAAGACACGCTCATCGGCTATCGCATACCTGCCTTTCGACGTGTGATGAAAAGGCGAATAATGCAAGCACCTCGTTTTTACTATTTTGACGTTGGAATAGTAAATCATTTGCTTCATCGCAAAGAACTAATCAGAGGGACCGCTGCATACGGCCATGCATTCGAACACCTTGTTATTCAGGAGTTATACGCATGGCTGCACTACACACACTCTGATGAATGCTTATCCTATTGGCGCACCTATACTGACATAGAAGTCGATGTGGTGTTAGGCGATGCCCGAATTGCTATTGAAATCAAATCAGTAGAAGAAGTACAACCTCGTCATCTGAAAGGATTGAAAGCTTTTGCCGAAGAGTATCCTCAGTGTAGATTATTGATAGTATCTCTTGATCCAATCAACCGAAAAGTAGATGGAATCGAATGCATATACATAAAAGACTTCTTTAATATGCTTTGGACAGAGAAGTTATTAAAATAAATTACGCAATGAATAAAATCGTATTGATAACAGGAGCGACAAGTGGCATTGGCTTGGCTTGTGCCAGGAAGTTTGCAGAGAACGGCGACAGGCTGATTCTCACAGGAAGAAAGGTGGATCGTCTGAACGACATCCAGGAGGAGCTGTCAGCAAAAGGGACGGAAGTGAAGACGCTGGTTTTCGATGTAAGAGACCGCGAAAAAGCCGAAAAGTGCTTGAGCGAACTACCTAAGGAATGGCAGGAGATTGATGTGCTGGTCAACAATGCAGGACTGGCGCTCGGACTGGAGCCCGAATATGCAGGTAGTTTCGAGGATTGGGAAACGATGATCGACACCAACATCAAGGGTCTGCTGACGATGACACGCCTCATTGTGCCAGGTATGGTGGAACGCGACCGCGGCCACATCATCAACATAGGATCTGTAGCCGGTGATGCCGCATACGCTGGTGGCAACGTATATTGTGCAACCAAAGCCGCCGTCAAGGCTCTTTCCGACGGCCTGCGCATCGATGTGGCCAACACCGCCATCAGAGTGACAAATCTGAAACCCGGATTGGTAGAGACCAACTTCAGCAACACGCGTTTCCATGGCGATGACGAGCGTGCAGCCAATGTCTATAAGGGCATCAAGCCGCTGACTGGCGACGACATTGCCGACGTTGCGGTCTATGCAGCCAACGCCCCGGCACACGTGCAGATTGCCGAAGTGCTGATACTGGCCACCCATCAGGCCAGCGGAAGTGTGATTGTTCGAAAATAATAGATCCGCATCACGGCTGTGCCCCCGACCCACTGCAATGCTTTTCGTTGTAGGCGGTTGGGGGCATGCCATACATCTCCTTGAAGGCTGTAGCGAAATTGTTGGGATTGGAGAAACCGACCTCATAGGCAACTTCGGCTATCGACATCTTGCGTTGCGAGAGCAGTTCGGCAGCCTTGGCCAATCGGATATTGCGTATAAAACTGCGCGGCGTCTGGTTGGTCAGTTCCCTTAGTTTGCGATAGAGATGCACACGGCTCAGTCCTACCTTGTCGGCAATATCCTCGCTGGTCAGTTCGGTATTGCTCAGGTTGTCGTTCACCACCTTGAGGATACGTTGCAGCAGGCGCTGATCGGGTGACTGCAGTTCGGGTGTATCGACCTTGTCGGTAGGCAACTGCGAGCCACTGAACGAACTGCGCAGTCGGTCGTGTTCGTCGATGAGGTTCTTGATGGTCTTGAGCAGAATCTCCATATTAAAGGGTTTCGTGATGAAGGCATTGGCCCCCACTTCCAGACTCTTGACTCGATCCTCGTCACTCGTCTTGGCTGTGAGCAACACTACAGGCAGGTGATTGAGCAGCACATTGCTTCGAATGAAGCGGCATAGTTCCACGCCATCCATATCGGGCATCATCACATCGCTGAGCACCAGGTCATACCCATCTGCATTTTCGAGCAGTTTTTCGAGCGCCTCTCGGCCATTGGTGCACGTTCTCACGCGATAAATAGGCTTGAGTTCCGATGTCAGATAACTGAGTATCTCATCTTCGTCCTCGACCACAAGGATGCGACGCGCACTTCGATTGGAACCCACCGAGGGCTCTTCCGTCGTCTGCCCTATCGACTTCTTCACAATGGTGACTTCATCCAGATCGTCTTCCAGCTCAGGATTCTGTACCTGCTTTGAAATCTTCTCCTTGTCGTCATAGGCATCATCTCGTGTCGGCAATGTGAATGACAATTTCGTACCCTGTCCCTCAGGATTGTCCTCTGCCACAACATTGCCATGATGCAGCGTAACCAATGCCTTCACGAGGTTCAGTCCGATACCTGTACCCATGGCGTGCGGATTATTCACGTTCGAACGATAGAACAGCTCGAAGACGTGCTTCTTGTCCTCAGGATCAATGCCGATACCATTATCAGTGATGCTGACGCCCAACTTCTTATCTGGTGTCAACGAGCTCTCCACGTTAATGTAGCCTCCGCGTGGAGTATATTTGATTGCATTCGAAAGCAGGTTGATGACTATCTTGTCGAAACATCCCTTGTCAATCCACGTCACAAAGCCCTCGGGCAGGAAATTGTTGTACTGCAGATTGATCTGACGTTCCTGCGTCAGGTCTGAAACCGTCTCACAAAGGTCCTCAATCAGTTTGGCGGGAGACAGTTGCTGGCATTGCAGGCGCATCTGCGCCTTGTCCAGTTTCCGAAGGGCCATGATTTCATTGATAAGGCCAAGCACACGGTTGGCATTGCGGTCAATGAGCCGATAGCTGCGCAAACGCTCCGGGTCCTTGTCCTGCAACATCAGTTTCTGCAGCGGACTGACGACAAGCGTCATTGGGGTGCGTATCTCATGGGCGAGGTTGATGAAGAATGCCAGTTTTTCTTCGTTATCGGCAGCTTGTCGGGCTTGCTTGAGTCGCATCTTCCTATCATGATAACGACGCCGTATCTGCAGGATGACGAGCCCAATGATGCTGCCCAGGGCAATTACACCCAGCAGTAGAGCCCACCATCGAAGGTACCACGGGCGGGCGATGAAGATCTGAACACTTTCTTCTGGCGACAACGTTCCATCGTCATCAATCTGGAACCGGAAGGTATGCGAACCCGAACTGAGGTGACTGAACATCACACGATTGTCCGTAGGCGGCAGCGTACGCCAGGCATCATTGTCCATCGCATATCGATAAGTGACACTGAAAGTCTGCATGATAGGTCGTGTGGCCAGTTCAATCGAGAAAGAGCGGTCTTGCTCATCCAGTCGATAGACGCCATCCTTGTCGGGCAGGATGTTGTTCAGGTCGGTACTGAATCTCACCACACGGGCATCTACCTTCGTTTCCGACTTGCGTATTTCGCTGGGGTTGAACCAATTGATACCCTCCGTACCGCCAAACCAAAGCGTGCCGTTCTCATCGCGCATCGATGTATTCTTGTAGAACTCGTTGAACTGAAGGCCTTCCCTCGATGTATAGTTGGTGACGATATGCTGATCAAGGTTGAGCTTCGAAATTCCTTTACTGCTGCTCACCCAGAGGTTGCCCTCTCCATCGGCCTGCGATGCCAGGAAGTTATCGGTCGGGAAGCCATCCTCCACGGTATAGATTCTTCCGCTCCTCTTCTGCGTGTCGAATACAATAAGGCCGGCATTGGAACAAAGGCTGATCTTCGTGGCCGAAATGCGCGAAATGCTGTAGATCACTCGTTCGGGGTAATACTGTTCACACTTCATTTCGTCACCCTGCTGACTGACGATCACCAGTCCGTTGTACGATCCCACATACAATTGGCGAGTACCGCGATCGTAGCTCAAGGAAATCGTCCAATCGCAAGCGGGGTGCAGATTCTGACGCACGAAAGCCTTCCTCTGTTCATCATATTTCAGGATGCCATTGCCCATCGATCCCACCCACACATTGCCCTGCACATCCTCTACATAGTCATAGATATTGCTGGTGTTGCTTCGCTGGTTTTCAATGGGGATATATTGACAAACACCCGTCTTGAGATCCAATATGCCTCCTCCCTGTCCATACGAGCCGAACCATACGCGATGACGCGAGTCCTCAAACATTGTGATGAGCACAGAAGGGACCGATTGGGGGCCTTTATTGCAAGGGAAATGCGATATGGTCTCACCTTTGTCATCCAGGCAATAGACGCCACCATTGTCTGTGCCTACACATAGCATGCCATCGTGCGTACGGAACAACGACGTCACACAACGGTCGCCGATGTTATTGTAACGCAAGGAATGCGAACCGTAATAGTGGAAGTCAAATGGATTACGCGAAATCACAAGCATACCCTTCTGATAGATGGCCATCCAGATGTCACCGTTTCTCGATTTTGTCAGCGAATGTACCTTCAGTGTTCCTGCTTCCAATTGTGCATCATCGAAGTTGAGGTCCGAAAGACTTCCCGTTCGACAGTTCAGCACCTTGACACCTTCGCCATCCGTACAGACATACATCCGTTGCTTGCCAGGCACAGTGCGCAATTCACGGACTATAAAATGATCGTCTGGTCCGGTAATCTCTTCGATTCGATGTGTTACATTATTATATTTATAGAGGCCTCGGCCCACGCCTCCCATATACACGATTCCATCAGGTCCTATTTCCAGCATATTGATTCCCTTTATGCCTTCGGGTAAAGGGATTTTCTCCAGGTTACCTTCTTTGTCCACCCTTTGCACTCCATGCACCGTGGAAGTGGTCCAGATATTGCCACTATAATCCTGGCAGCAATACGAACTCGTCAGGTCTTTTTTGGTCAAAGGATTGGCTATGGCGTGTGGAATCCCGTTCTCATCAATATGGCACGTAAAGATAGTATTTCCACAAACGAAGAAATCTCCATTCGCCAGATTCGTTATATCGGAAACGTTGCCTGCCGGTATGCCTAGTAGTGAGTCGCAGATGACCTCAGTAAAATCATCTGTTGCTGGTCTATACATCTGCAGACCTACTCTCGTACCGACCAGCACATGGCCCTTTTCGTCCGTACAAAGAGTGAGCACAATATTATTCTGCAGCGAATGCGGGTTGTTCGGCTCATAGGTATAGGTTACGAACTGAGAGCCATCAAAGCGGCACAAGCCATCTTCGGTCGCTATCCAGATCATCTCGTCTGCGCTCTCCTCCACCTGACGCACGAGGCTGCTTGGAAGATTATTCTCGATCGTATAGAGCAGATTCAGATTGGCATCAGCCTCACCGAACATCAGCCCCAGGGCCATTGACAACACTGCACGTCTATTGGAAATATGTAACATAATCGAAGGTTTTATCTGGGGCAAAGATAACAATAATTTATCATATTATGTTACAAACCATGAAACAAATCTCTCTAAAAATGTAACATCGGCTCAAAAAAGCCGATGTTACGCTATTCCACCCATCAAAATCTTTTATTTTTCTGCAACGAAAGGCTTCAGGCCCTCTGCTGCTTCGGCGGCTGTGATCACCTTGCCGTCATTGTCGAGGTCGATGAGCTTATATCGGTCGTGACCCATGCCAAGTTCCTTCATATAGGAAAGCTGGCGAAGGCCGTGACGGCTGATGATACGCTCCAGCATGTCGTGATGCTCTTCCTCGGTCATCGCGAAAATGATGTCGATGCAGGCCTGATCGACAGCCAGGATGTCGGTCGAAGAAAGGATGCCGACATTCGGTGTTACTACAGGAGCGGCAGCCACGCCCTCGCAGTCGCACGACACACTCATGTTGCGCATCACGTTGACGTAGGTCACGTGTCCGGCGAAGAAGTCGATGGTCGCCTTCGTCGATTCGGTCATGCGCTCCATGAACTCCTCCTCCTTGATGTCCCACTGGTCGGGTTGCCCCGGCGTGGTGTGGATCATGGCCTTGCCGATGCGGCCGTCGGCACAACCGATGCCGATGTTCTTGTTCGAACCTCCGAAGCCGCCCTGCGTATGGCCCTTGAAGTGGGTCAGGGCTACCAGCGAATTGTAGTCAGTCAAGGTCTTGCCCACCGACATCTCCTTGAACCACTTTCCGCCCTTGACAGGCAGCATTGTGGTGCCCTCGGCATCCATGATATCGACGGGGCAGAACGTCCATCCGTTCACCTTCAGCGTCTCGCGGTGCTGGTCGGTGGTGTAGCGGTCGCCCTCGTAGTAGGTGTTGGTCTCCACGATGGTGGCATCCTTCAGGTCCTTCTCCATCAGCGCCTTCACCCATTCGCGAGGCAGGATGTTGGGACCGTTCTTCTCGCCGGTATGCAGTTTCACGGCCACCTTGCCCTCGATGTTCTGGTTCACTTTCTCGTAAGCCGCAATCAGTCCTTCAGCACTGAGGTTGCGGGTGAAATAGACTACGGCTTCATCGCCCGTACGCTCATCATAGTTCACATACTTGCGGCCATCGGTATTGCTCGCAGGATCACTCCCGTTCGGCTCTGCCTTCTTCGAATTACAGCCGGCCATCATTCCTCCACAAAGGCCCAGCAAAAAAGCTCTTCTAATCAATTTGTTCATAGTTTTTGTTTATTATCTTTATTATAAAAGTTCCTCCGGCACGCACCCCGCCATTGCCTCGTAAGCCTTCTCGCTTGGGTGCAGATGGTCGCCCGAATCGAAGCCGGGAGCAAAAGCCACGGGTCGCTCCGGATCCCTCACGGCCTTCTCGAAATCGATGCAGCCGTCGAAGTCGGGTGCAGTGCGCAGCCATTCGTTGAACTCCATTCGTATCTTGTCGCGGAACTCGGCATAGGTTCTCCAGTTCCAGATGGGAAGCAGCGTACCGCTCCACACGCGGAGTCCCAGCTGCCGCGCATGTTCGATGTAGAACTTGCGCATGCCTTCGATGAGGTCCTCGGTCGTCGGCATGTCGCTCATGGGGCGGAACGGGTTGACATCCACGCCCACAGGATGGATGATGTCGTTGATGCCGTGCTGGATGATCACGTCACGCGCCCCTGCCACATTCATCTCGATGGGGAAACGCGTCTCGCCCTTCAAGCCGTAGGCCTGGTAGGTGATGCAGTTGTACTGGCGCAGGATGCGTGTGCCGCTCACCGCACGTCGGATGATCGACACGTCATGCCAGCCGTTGTTCCAGGCGCGATTGGCGAGGTAGTCGGGCCAGCTCTGTGCCGTGATGGAGTCGCCATAGCACACCAGTGCATGGTTCTTCTCCTCGGTCAGGATGTCGATGGTGTTGAGGAAGTAGAACCAGTTGGTGTTTCGGGTCAGGTCGAGCGGTAGCACCTTGGCATCGGTGTAGTCGCCATACGAGAACTTGCCCTTCGACAGTGGCCCTGTCACCAGTGTGCCCGCATTCATCTGCGTATAACTGCCCAGATAAATGCTTACCTCGATGACGTCGCCTGCATTGATAGCCAACGCTATCTCATCGCTCTCCACTTCCCTGCCCGGAGCAATGTGCACACGTCGGGCGCCATCGAAAGTGACGGCCATCGGTCGATAGTGCTCCACCACCTTCGCCACACGCACCTTGGTGAGTGTCACCTCCTCGGTGCCCGTGAGGTTCGAAAAGCGGAAACGCAGCTTGCTGCCGCTGAAACACATTCTGATGGGATATCTCAGCGTGATGTCACGTGCGTACACCGACATCTTGCGGTCCGATATCGACGTGGCATTGCCCCAGCAAGCCACCCATTTGGTATATTTGTTTTCCTGTTCCTCCATAGACATAGTTTTTCGGTGCAAAGTTAACACAAATCTTCCCAATCTCCAAGAATCCGTCCCACTTTTTTCATTTTCCCGCTCATTTTTTCTTTTCTCCCTCCCCAACGTGGCCAAGAACCAAATCGGACGAACAAAAAAAGTCCCCCTAAGCAGGGGGATTTAGTCTTCAGGGGGATTTAGAGGGTCTTCAGGGGATTTAGAGGGTCTTTTTAGAAGAACTTGACCACCTCGTCGAGCGCCCTATGCTCCGGCTGCCTCGGCTCCTGGTCACGATAGCCGAGCGAGATCACAGCCATCACCGTCTCTTCGGCAGGGATGCCAAAGATTGTGCGCAGCGCCTCGCTGTCGCGCATACCCATGATGAGGGTGTCGAAGCCCATGGCACGAGCCTTGAGGATAAGGTAGCAGTTGCTCAGTCCATTGTCGTAGGCGCCCCAACCGTCGCCGATCTCGTTGGTGGCCTCTCCACGGAAGAAGCCCGACTTGCCGCGCTCGAAGGTCGAGACGATGAGCACAGGCGCACCAGCCACACGTTCCTTGTTCCCATAGATTGCATTCTGAGCAGCCTCCAGCTTCTCAGGACTGATGGCTACATAATACTTCGTAGGCTGCTGGTTGGCCCAGGAGGGAGCCTCCTGCACGGCTGCAAGAAGTTCGCGCACCTCCTCCTTGCTGATGGTCTTGGTGGCATCATAACTGCGGATACTTCTGCGTGTCATCAGCACCTCGTCGAAGTTCGGGCTGTCCGAAACGATAGGCGCCGCCTGTTTGTCACAACATGCTGTCAACCCAAGCAGCAACACCACTGCACTAATCAATAGACTCTTTTTCATCATTAGTTTTATTGTTTATAAAAATATAATGGAATTTCGGTCGCAAAGATACAAATAATCCGCGAAACCACAAAATATCTCCCCCACATTTCTCTCCCCGTTGTCTTCAATGTATCACACGTTGACGATTTCGTTACAAAAACAATTGGATGGAAGATGACCTGAATGAAGAAAATTATTTTCAACATAGAGGATTTACTTTATTCTACAGGAGACGATACTCTGTCGGCCGTGAGAATGTTATTGCCGAGTGGAAGAAATACTCTGTCGGCCGTTGGAGTGCTATTGCCGAGAGAAGAAAGCACTCTGTTGGCCGGGAGAGTGCTATTGCCGAAGGGAGAAAGTACTCTGGCGGCCGTCGGAGTTTTATTGGCGAGAGGAGGAAGCACTCTGTCGGCCGGGAGAGTGTTATTGCCGAAGGGAGGAAGTACTCTGACGGCCGTTGGAGTGTTATTGCCGAAGGGAGGAAGTACTCTGACGGCCGTCGGAGTGTTATTTCCGAGAGGAGGAAGTACTCTAGCGGCCGTCGGAGTGCTATTGCCGAGAGGAGGAAGCACTCTGACGGCCGAGAGAGTGTTATTGCTGATGGGAGAAAGCATTATGACGGCCGTTAGAATGTTTTATCCACCCATTCGATGACTGTGCAACCGCAATAGCGTTCGAAGACATTGGACATAACCCTTTCGGTGCGCCATCCACAACGGTTTGCCACTTCGGAAAGGATTTTCCTGATGGCAGGCTTACCTGGTTTATCGGGAAGATGGCGGTCCATCTTCTTGCGGATTGCATCCTGCGCCTGCATCAGTCGCCATTCGGTGATAACGTCGATGAGACGTGTTCCGGTCAGCATAAACCATGCAGAACGAAGATCTCGCACCTTCACATCCATCAGCAGTGCGACATCCTCGGGATAAATCAACTTGTAATGCCGAAGGATGTTCAGCACTTCATCGACAATCACTTCGCCATAAGGCTCTTTTGCGTGGTACATCTCCTCCACGCTTTCTACAATGTGTTTCATTGATTATTTGAATATAGATAAAAAATCGTCCCCAAAAACTAAACAGGTTCAGAACATTGGAGGTGTTGTGCTCTTATTTTCATAACCTTTAATAGCAAAAAGTATTTGCCATAGTATCGTAATATCTTTTTCTATCGATACCCTCACCATGTCTCTTTTTTAGCCAAGAGAGTGTCGTCTGAAATACACTTCTTTTTTCAAGATATACTTTCTTGTCATTTTCCATAGAAAGAAGTACATCCTCAATTTGTTCTTCAGAGTATCTTAATAATAGGCGCTTATATTCCTTTGCTGTAATATGTTGCTCCATTTTATACAGATGTGGACATTTTTTCATCAAAAAATTATTAATTATTTGCTGTGTGCGCTTTTCTTCACTCTCACTTTCTGTTTTTATGAATTTTATTTCTTCAATAAAGGAACGCCTGAGTGTACACGCACCTGATGACGCGTCTGTACACGCATCTGATGACGCGCCTGATGACGCATGTGATGACGCGCGTGACTCGTGTGACGCATCTGAGGCGCGCGAGGAAGAAGAAAAAAAAGAGAGGTAACTTTCGAGCGATTTTTCTCCGATGCCGTTCTCTTTGTCGACCTTCAAGGTGACATAGTTGTTTTCATCGACGACAAAAAGATCATAGTCGTTAAGGATTGCTTTGACTTTGTTGAAGCTGATAGGCCCTTCTCTCAATGTCAAGATGGTATTGAAATGCACCTTGGTGGGGCATAACATAAGCAGCTCGACTACCTTCCAGTAGAAGCCGAGTCCAGCCAACTTGTAATCGTCCTGCAATTTCTTCAGCTTTGCAGAATCACTTGCTTTCGTAGTGTGAATAAAAAAATCCATAGTTTTTTGTTGTTAATTTGTTAATGATTGATTGCAAAATAAATCGCAGCCCGGATTGTTCTGGACTGCGATGCAAATATATACAATAAATTTCGGATAATTGCAAGTTTTAGGTCAAAAAAGGCATAACTAAATGCAAAACTAAAGAACTAAACGAGCCGAAACTAAGGAACTAAAAGAGTTGTTTAGGGAAATTCTTGGGATATTAAGGGATTATTGGGGATATTAAAGGATATTTAGGGACGTAACTTTCGCCTAAAGAAGATGAGAACCGGCTATCAATGAGCAGCCGGAATTAGGAAATCGGCGAGGCATTCTATCAGGTTATTTTGAAAGTAGTCTGCGACCGTCCAGTAACCATAAAAGGTCTTATCCTGGGTACCACCAGCCTTGTAGAAACCTTGGATGTCCCAGGGATAGTTCTTCTCGTTGCGGAAATAGGGGGGCGGAGTATCCAAAGATCCTTTTTCACATGGCACGCTTTCTGGTTGGATGCTGGCATTCACCCATTCGACGAACTTGGGTCTTGATGCTGGCAGGAAAATTGATGAACCATCCAACTGTTCCAGATTCTGACGTAAAACGATGTAAATCGACAGCCAATAACTCTTCTTGCAAAAGCAATTTGACTTGTAAGGACCATCGACATAATTCTTGATGAGGTCAATCAGCTTTGCTTCGACAATCCTCTTGTTGATGATGCAATCGGACACCTTTGACGACTCTGTATTTGCTTGGGCAGGTATCTGAGGAGCAGTTTTTGTTGCCTCATCTTTTTCATCCGATCCATATAGGAACTGATGATATTGCTCAGCCAAGCCATCATACAATTCGCACTTGATCAGATTCTCCCTATGGACTCGACTGAAGAAGAAATAGACATTGTTTTCGTTTAAAACACGGCTCATCTCATAATGATTACGAAACAACACATTCCAATCGAAAAGTTCCTCTGGATTAGAGTATTTTCTCAACAAAGATAGTAGTTCTTTGCTCCATTTGAACTGTCTCAGTTCGCTACTTTCATAATAATCCTTGTAGGCATTGTAGTCGACTTCTTCTCCATCGGCAATCTTTTTATCTATCTCATCGTCAAGGTCTGCCAATCTTGCCCATTGAATTCGAGAAAGCGGTTCTAGTCGATTAGCCTTGAGTTTCTTAGCATATTTTTCAAGCGAACGCTTCAAACCATTACACGAATTGGCAGCATAACGGCGAAAATTCTCGAGGATAAACACCTTTAGCTCATCTTCAGTCTTGAACCCTTCTCGAATATGGGATAGATTATTGTCAACAATCGCACGCATGGATTTATACAAATCGATGGTGGCATCAATTAAATTATTGATACTCGACTTCATAACTTCTGTCGATTCCAAAATGGCCTTTTGCTTAACAAAGACCGTCTCGTCACCACTATACGACTGCAAGTAGTCGAGATTTTCGTTAACAATATCGAAATCCCAGTGTTTATAATGATTCCTTAAATTCCTAAGAATATTTGAAATGTATATGGTTGCTGTAGAGAAGTCATCAAAGGCTCTTTTTAAAAGAAAATAATACTCAATATCAAGTTTTGAGATATCAACACCCTTGGTTTCTTCTTCGAGGCTCCGACAGATTCTGATATAATCTGAGAATACTCTGAGATTATAAATATTGTTGGATCTCTCACAATCATAATCACATAAAAAATTGGTTAACAAACGTCTTGTTTCATATAACAATCGGTCCGGATAATCGTTTTCTAATAAGAAAAAATCATAATCGTCTAGATTGTCATAATCGTCTTGATAGTCCATGTTATTTGATAAGCGTTTGGTTTCTGACTTTTTTTTTGCCCGCAAAGATACGTAATTTTGCTGACATGGCCAAATAAATAGAATAAAAATAATTCAAATAGCCACCCAGAAGGCGAGAAACAGGCATCAAACCGTCATTTGAACAAGAAACCTGACGTCGAATCTGCGCCTCAAAATATACACTTTATCTTTATTTATTGTTTTTTATATATATTTTGCACGCGCGAGACGTTTTGCCCTTGGATTTCATAAAATATTGTCCTATATTTGCAGCGTCAAAACTTCTAAAATCTTTATCATTATGGAAAAGACCATCAAAAAATGCCTGCTTATCGCTCTTATGTCAATGATATTCTGGGTGATCAGTTTCAGCATCATGGGTCTCGTCGGCGAACGAATCAAGTTGTCGGATGAGACACAAACCGAAGTTGCTGAAACCTGGAGCAGGAAACAGGATTTCGTCGGGCCCATCCTCTGCGTGCCCGTGGTCAGAGACTCTCAAAACGTCGTTATGCCTTACACCTGCATGTATGTGCTTCCCGATCGCATCGAGCTGACGACGGATGTGGAGAGCGAAGTACTGCATCGCGGCATCTTTGATGCCTTGGTCTATCGGACCAAGCTGTCGGGCGGCGGTATGTTCAATCTGAAGGAAATGAAGACAACAGGCACCATGGCGGGCAGTTCGAAACCCGTGCGCTTCGACTGGAGCAATACCCAGGTCATCATCGCCATCAACGACAAACGTGGCATCGAGGACGCCGTGAAGGTGAAGATCGGGGGCAAGGCTATCGAACTGAACCAGTCGTTCCACAACTATGGCAATTCCAATCTGAAACATATCTTCAACACAGACAAGGAGCTCGTCTGCAAGATTATAGATTTGAGTGACCAGGTGGGCAACGAGGCCATCGCCTTCGATATCGCCACAGAGCTGAAGGGCTCGGACGAACTCAACCTCTCCCCTATCGGCAATGTTTCCGTCCTCACGATGCAGGGCAACTGCAAGGACCCCAGCTTCATCGGATTCATGCTGCCTTCGAATCGCGAAGTGACCGACGATGGCTTCAAGGCGACCTGGAAGATTTCGAGCCTGAACCGCAATGACGTGGACCAGGTGTTCTATTCCCGCGACCAATCGTACGAACTTCTGCACATTGGCACCAAACTGCTGATCACAGGCGGGCAATACAAGCGAATCAACCGTGCGCTGAAATATGCCTTCCTGGTCATCCTGCTGTCGCTAGTGGCCGTCTTCGTAGCGGAGATGTGCGTCAACAGCGAGATCAATATGCTCAACTACATACTTATCGGTGTGGCGCTGGTGCTCTTCTATCTGATGCTGCTTTCGTTCAGCGAATGGATAGGCTTCCAGAAGGCCTACCTCGTGTCGGCGCTGATGATACTGGGTATGGTATTCGTTTACCTGAATGCAATCATCAAGAAGCGGAACGTGGCAATGGCCGCCTGCTCGTTCATGGCGCTGGTCTACATCTTCATCTACGTACTGCTCTGCATCTCCAGCCTGTCGCTCCTCGTCGGAACGCTCGGACTCTTCGTCATCCTGGGTGTGGCTATGTACTTCTCGCTTCGCCTTGTTAATGCGAAGAAAATGGAGTAATGTTTCAGCAAAAAATACAAAGCTTTTCAGCCAACAACAATTAAAAAGGGGGAAAAAACACGTGAAACTTGTGTTTTTTTCCCCTTTTATTTTGGAATTCAAAAATAATGCGTATATTTGCAGCGTTAAATACAACAATCGTATAAGTTAAGCACGAAAACAGGGCTTAAATCATCCGATTGATTAATTTATAAAGCGGAGCAGATATGACAGATTATTATGAATTTTCGATACCGGAACTGGTACGTTTGCTGGGCACGCGATTCAAGGATTACCGCATGCGTTCCCATATGACCCAACGTGACGTGGCCGAACAGTCGGGACTCACGATCAATACCATTCACAAGTTCGAGAATGGCCTGGTGCCCAACATGTCGCTGAGCACCTTCCTGCTGCTGTTGAAAGCCATCGGCTGCATCAACGACATCGACCTACTGATGCCCGAATTGCCCGAATCCGCCTATCTCGTCAAGGACGATGGGAGAAAGGCGCAACGCATCAGACATACGACCCACAAGACCAACAACAAATAACTACTCGCCATGACAACCAGAATACTGAAAGTTATGCTTTGGGGGCGTGAAGTGGGGAGGTTGAGTATGGACCTGCGTCGAGGCTTGCCTTACTTCGAATTCAGTCGTAATTGGGTGGACAATGGGCTTGACATCTCACCGCTCAATGCTTCCATCAGACTGCCTCAAAGCCTTCGCCCGATATATGGTGCCTCGGAGAAGATCTATCAGAAACTGCCGCCATTTCTGGCTGACTCCCTGCCCGATGCATGGGGCAACGAACTGTTTGAGCAATGGCGACAGCAACAGGGCATCCGGCTGGGCGAGATTACTCCCCTCGACAAACTGGCCTTCATTGGCAAGAGGGCGATGGGGGCCTTCGAGTTCCAGCCTGAAACGACAAATTTCCTGTCGAAGGACAGCCTGAACCTGAAAGCCTTGATTGACCTCGCCAATCAGATTTATGCAAATCGTGAGAAGGCACACATCGATCCCGAGCAGTCGCTAACGATGCAGGCTCTGCTGGCTGTCGGCACTTCGGCTGGTGGCCGTCAGCCAAAGGCCATTATTGCCTTCAACCGAGAAACTGGAGAGATTCGCAGTGGCCAGGTCAGTGACCTTGCGGGTTACGAATACTGCATATTGAAGTTTGGCATTCACGAACGTTCGACTGCCGAATTGGAGATGACGTATTACGAGATGGCCTGCAGAGCAGGAATCCAGATGATGCCGTGCTGGCTGATTGACGTTGAAGGCAAAAAGCACTTTGTCACCAAGCGCTTCGACCGCGAACAGGGAAAGAAACTCCATATGCAGACCCTGGCAGCTCTCTACCCCGAAGCGGACAGTTATGAGAAACTCCTGTGGGTATGCCGAAAGATGCGCCTCACCGAACGAGACAGCGAAGAGGTGTTCCGGCGTCTGGTATTCAATGTTTTGGCCAACAATACTGATGACCATAACAAGAACTTCTCTTTCCTTATGGACGAATATGGGAACTGGCGTCTGTCCCCAGCCTACGACATAACGTATATCTTCAATAGCGGCGGCTACCTGCCCGAGACGCACCATTGCCTGATGATACGAGGCAAGTTCACAGACATCACGATTGAGGATGTCGTGCAACTGGCTGTTGATAATGGCATACGCAGGCCAGAAAGCATCATTCGCGAAGTAGCTGAAGCCATTCAGGGATTCCGCGCACTTGCCGAAAAGTACGGCGTCGAAGAACAATGGATTGCTGCCGTAGATACCACGCTTAAAGCCCATATAGAAGCATGGCATTTGACCCAATCGAGTGCCCCAACCTGTTATATTGACGAGTCCGGCCGAAAAGTCGAGAACATCCGCATCGAACAGCAGTTCAAAGGGAAATATCACCTTCTGGCAAACATCGACGGGAAAGAGCGAAAATACGTCATACGAAAGAAGACAACCGAACACGACGAGATAAGCCGACATGGTCCTTCTGGCTTATCGGATGAGTATCTTCGAAGTCTTGTTTCACAATTCCTAAAATAAATAACATTAGAATATGATCCCACTAAACTACATCTTCACGCCACTGATTGCAGCAGGCATCGGATATGTGACCAACGACATTGCAATACGGATGCTGTTCAGGCCACATAAAGCAAAACATATCTTCGGGCGAAGGGTTTGGTTCACGCCAGGAGTGATCCCGAAGGAGAAGGGAAGGATTGCGGCGTCGATAGGCGAAGCCATCAGTGCCAACCTGATGAACCACGACGTGATGAAGGAGACGCTGCTATCGGACGAGATGCTCCAGAAGGTGGGCATTGCCTTCGACGAACTGGTGGCCAAACTGACCGACGACCGCGAACCCCTGCGCGAATACCTGAGCCACTACATGGCCGAAGAGGAACTGGTGACGCTGGAGAAAAGTGCCACGCAGGAACTGTCGATCATGGTGGCCGACAAACTGGTGAATTCGGGTCTGGGCAAACAAATAGCCCACATCGCTGTGGAGCACGCACTGGACAAGATGCAGCATGGCGTGGCGGGGCTATTCCGTGTGGACAAGGTGCTGAGCCTCGTGCAGGGACCGACGGAGAGCCACCTGGCGAAGAACATCGACGAGATGCTGGAACAGAAGGCGCCCGAAATGACGGTGAAACTGGTGGCCGAAGGCGTGGCGCAGGTAATGGAAATGCCCGTGCAGGACCTCATCAAGGACCGCCCCGAACAGGTGGCTTCGACACGCCGCGCCATCATCCAGCTCTACCAGTCGGTAATCGAGGAACAGCTGCCGAAGATGCTCGAGGCGCTCGACATCAGCCAGATCATCGAGCGACGCATCAACGAGATGGACATGATGGAAGCCGAACAACTCATCCACGACATTGCCAAGAAGGAACTGAAGGCCATCGTCTGGTTTGGCGCCCTGCTGGGCTTCCTGATCGGATGCCTCAACTGCTTCCTGCTTTGACGAATATCAGTCACGCACAATATCCTTGACGACAACGTCGTCGAAATGCTGAAGTGCCCAATCGACCAGAGAGAGGAGTGAGGGCATAAGTGACTTGCCCGTTTCGGTGAGCGAATACTCCACCTTGGGCGGCACCTGTGGAAAAACCTCGCGATGGACGAGGTTGTAATGCTCGAGGTTCTTGAGTGTCTGCGACAACATCTTCTGCGAGCAGTCGGACATCAGTTTGTGAATCTCGTTGAATCGCAACGTGCCCGTATCGCTCTTATGGAGCATGAACAGCACCAGCATGGACCACTTGTCGCCGAAACGGCTAATCACCTGCCGGATGGGACATGCCAAATACTCTGCCTTGAAGTCTGCCATAGCGTGTTATAAATGTTTAAAAGTTTGAAAGTTCGAAAGTTTGAAAGTTTGAGGGTTCGATAATATATGAATTACCGTGTGCAAAAATACGGAAATTTTCGGTATCTGATGCTATTTTGATGATGATTTATTCACGATGATGAGTGAAAAACTGTCTTCTGTAGAGTCGATGTGACAAAAAGGTTACTAAAAGTGAGTATTATGGTTTCGAATAGCGAGTATTATGGTTTCGAATAGTGAGTGTTAAAGTATATTAAAGTTACTACGTGTAGATTGCTGTGAATCAGCAATTCTAACTTTTTGGTAACTATGGAACGAAAAAGTGCCTTCTTGCGGGAACCATTTTTTTGCCCTATCTTTGCACCGTCAAAACGAACAAATAACCCTTTAAACAAATAAAATTATGAAACAAATTGAGACAATCAAGACTGGCAAGAATTACAGTGCAGTAAGCGTAGGCAAGATGAGTGAGATTATCGAACACGTACTTCCAATGGGACCAAATGTGACCATTCAGGGCAAGGTATTTGGAGGTCAGGCAGTAGGTGCAACAGGTAGCGAGTTCTCATTCCAGACACTCGTTCCCGGTCAGGACAGCGGATTCCTGCACACCCACAAGACTCACGAGGAACTTTACTTCATCCTGAAGGGCGAAGGTCAGTACCAGGTAGATGGTGAGATTTTCCCCGTCAGCGAAGGCACGATCATCCGTGTGTCACCCGATGGCAAGCGTGCACTGAAGAACACCGGCAGCGAGAATCTGACAATGCTCTGCATCCAGTACAAGGCCAATGCCTTCACAGAAGCAGACAGCCCCATGACAGATGGCAACATCCTTCAGGAACCGCTTAAGTGGTAATTGGCCATAATGCAGAAAGCACTTGAATTTCTGCGCGACCACAATGAGGTGGCTTTCGCTACAAGCGATGGCCACCTTCCTAAATTGCGCATATTCCAAATAATGCGGCAGGAAGGACACGTGCTATACTTCGCCACTTCGGCCAAGAAAGCGGTTTACAGGGAACTGAAAGAAAATCCGAATGTGGAGATACTGGCTTATGCAGACAATATATCGGTGCGCTGTGCGGGAATGGTAAACTTTGACGTCGATGATGAAACGAAGCGCTGGATTTTCGAACACAATCCGGTACTACCACGCCTCTACCCCAGTTATGACGCTATGGAATACTTTCGTCTGCCGATAGCAGAAATGGATTACTTTGACCTCTCTCCCACTCCTCCTCTCTTCAAGCACTTTGATCTAATGACAGGAGCAGTCGTATGACTTGAAACATACGACTGCTCTTCTATTCAGGAGGATTGCTTCTCGCTGTGACAATGGGGACACGAGTCCTTGCAGGCCGTTGACTTGGAGTGATCGTGATGCACCGTGCAGTGGCTATCGGAACAGCCACCGCAGCAGCCGTCGCACCGACGACCTCCCGTGCGGTGCAAGGTTGCGATGGACCAATAGGCGCCAGCGCCTACGATGAGGAGAACTATGATGGTGGCCAGATTCATTTTTCGAAGATTAAAAAGCAGAAAGCAGGAGGTGTGCGAGGAAAGCGACAAGCCAAGCGACGACACACTGCAGAATAACAACATTCAGCGCCCATTTGCCTCCCAGTTCGCGACGCACGGCAGCGATGGCTGCGACACAGGGCGTGTAGAGCAGGCTGAAGACGAGGAAGACGAAGGCAAGAGAGGGCGTCATGATCTCATAGAGTCCCGCATCGCCGGGGAAGAGGACTCCGATGGTGCCCACAACACTTTCCTTGGCCATGAAGCCGGAGACGAGTGCAGTCACCCATCGCCAGTCGCCCAAACCGAGAGGTGCAAAGAGCGGGGCTATGGCACCAGCAATGTCGGCCAACATGCTTTCGGTCTCATCGACCATCGACATATGCCAGTTGAAGTTGCGGAGGAACCAGATGACGAGCGCAGCGAGGAAGATGACAGTGAAGGCTCGCTGGATGAAGTCCTTGGCCTTCTCCCACATCAGACGCAGCGTATTGCGTGCCCCGGGCAGACGGTAGTTGGGCAATTCCATCACGAAAGGCACAGGTTCGCCCTTGAAGATGAAATGTCCCAGGATGGCAGCCACGAGAATGCCCGTAAGGATGCCCAGAATATAGAGCGAGATGACAATCCAGCTGCCATTGGAAGGGAAGAACTTCATGCAGAACCATCCGTAGATGGCATATTTGGCCGTACACGACATGAAGGGCGTAAGCATGATGGTGAGCTTGCGGTCGCGTGCCGAAGGAAGGGTGCGCGTGGACATGATGGCAGGCACCGAACAGCCGAAGCCTACGAGCATCGGGACGATGCTTCGACCCGAGAGGCCCACCTTACGCAGCAGCTTGTCGGACACGAAGGCCACACGGGCAAGATAACCCGAATCTTCGAGCATGGAGAGCCAGAAGAAGAGGATGACGATGACGGGCATGAAACTGAGCACCGTGGAGACACCGGCATAGACACCATCGACAACCATCGACCGAACGATGTGGTTCACTTCGAGCCGCGTGAGCAGTTCGGAGAGTTCCTCGCCACACCAGTCGAGCAGCGTGCCGAACTCCTCCTGTATCCATCCGCCCAGCGAGAAGAACGTGAAGTAGAAGATAAAGCCGATGATGAGGAAGAAGGCGGGCAAAGCCGTCCAACGACCCGTGAGAACACGGTCGATGGCATTGGTGCGCACCTGTTCGCGACTACGATGCGGCTTGACGACCGTCTTGTCGCAAAGTTCCTTGATGAACGCAAATCGCATGTCGGCAATGGCAGCTGCACGGTCGAGGCCACGTGCCTGCTCCATCTCACGGATGAGGTGCTCGATGGCCTGGCTTTCGCCTTCGGAGAGCCGCAGGGCCTCGATGGTCATAGGGTCGCCCTCGATGAGTTTGGTGGCAGCAAAGCGCACGGGGATGCCGGCTTGCTCGGCATGCTGTTCGATGAGGTGCATCACGGCGTGGAGACAGCGATGCACGGCACCATCGTGGTCTTCGGGCGTACAGAAGTCCTGGCGATAGGGCGTCTCGTGATGCTGTGCCACATGGACGGCATGCGAGATAAGTTCTTCGATACCTTCGTTCTTGGATGCAGAAATCGGGATGACAGGGATGCCCAGGGCCGCCTCCATCTCATTGACACGAATGGAACCACCATTGCCTCGCATCTCGTCCATCATATTGATGGCAAGCACCATGGGCTTGTTGAGTTCCAGGAGCTGCATCGTGAGGTAGAGGTTGCGTTCGATGTTGGTGGCATCGACGATGTTGAAGATGGCAGAGGGGTTCTCGTCGAGGATGAACCGACGTGAGACGATCTCCTCGGCAGTATAGGGAGAAAGGGAATAGATGCCGGGAAGGTCGGTAATCTCGGTATTGGAATAGCCACGGATGACGCCCGTCTTCCTGTCGACGGTAACACCGGGGAAGTTGCCCACGTGCTGGTTGGAGCCGGTGAGCTGGTTGAAGAGCGTTGTCTTGCCGCAGTTCTGATTGCCGGCAAGGGCGAAGGTGAGCAGATTGGCCTGCTGGGCGACTTTCCCTCCTTCCTTGTTCTGGCGAGAGGAACTCCGATGCTTGGCTGCCTCCTTGTCGCGAATCTCCTCACGACGACGCTGGTCTTCCTCGTGATAACGACCGGGCTCGCCGAGACCAGGGTGTGGAATCTCGTCGCCACGCGGCTGGGGTTTGGGAGGAGCGACGGGAATGTCGGTAGTGATTTCGATTTGTGCGGCATCGGCAAGGCGAAGTGTGAGCAGATAGCCGCGAAGCAAGATCTGCATCGGGTCGCCCATTGGCGCATACTTCATAAGCGTGACCTCGATGCCTGGGACGATGCCCATATCGAGGAAATGCTGACGCAATGCACCCTCACCGCCCACAACGGTGACGATGGCCCGATGTCCTATCTTGAGGTCCTTTAATGTCATATAATCAATTAACAATTAATAATTAACAATTAACAGTTAACAATTAATAATTAACAATTAACTGTTAATTATTTCGTATGTGCTTTTATAAATTAACGCTGCAAAGATAAGTTATTTTTCAATAACTTGGTGCTATTTTTCGGAAAAATACCTACTTTTGGGTATTCGGAGGGATAGGGGTGGTCGGAGATAAAGACGAATATGTCCGTGCTAAATAGCGCGGACATATTCTCTCGTTGACTGATCATTATCAGGCATTCTTCTGAAGCATGTCGAAGAGTTGGAGCAGGGAGGTGACAGTGGGTTCATATTCGATGGCACTGTCGGAATTGTCCCAACTGGAGCCACGGAGCCAGATGGCATTGCAGCCCAATTCGCGTGCAGGCTCGATGTCCTTCTTGTAACTGTCACCGATGACGGTGATGTCCTTCGGGTCGAGGTGAAGCTTGTCGATGGCAAGCTGGAAGATTTCGGGATCGGGCTTGCGAACACCTACCACCGCCGAATCGATGACGACACGGAAACAACGGCTCAGACCAAAATCCTGGATGACCGACGCCAGGTTGCCATAGAAGTTGGACACCAGTGCAATCTCGTAACAGTCGGAAAGTTTTTCGAGCAAGGGGATGTTGTCGAGCGTGCAGCGCCGCGCATAGTCGTAGCAATAGCCTGCGATGATGTCGACAAAGTGCTGGGCAAGGTCGTGCATGTTGTCGATGATGGGCACCTCGCCTTCGCTGAAGATCTTTAGCGCAGCCTGGAGGATGTCCTCGTTGAGCAGACCCAGGTTAATCAGGTAATCAATCTGAATGCCGATACGCGCCTGCATCAGTTCGAAGAAGTTATAACTGGACTGGATGACGGGTGTGAACTGTACATATCGCTCGGCATAGATGTAAGCCTCGCGGAAATGATCCTTGGTGACAGGAAGAGACACCTGACAATAGCCCTCCCAGATGACCTCAGACCAGTGCCGCCCTCCGCTATCAATGGTGGCACCGTAATCAAAGATTAAACCCTTCATATATTATATTATATTTTTATTACTTGCGTTTCATGATGGCCAACCCGACCGCTATCCAGAAGAACTCGCGGATGCGCGTGGCGAAACTGATGGTGAGCGCCACAGGCAGCAGTTGGCCGGTGAGCAGATATTGGAGTGCGAGGAGAATACCGCCTTCGCGTGTTCCGATCTGCATGGGCGAAAAGAACAGGATATTAGCGAACAGTGAACAGAAGGCTACAACGAGCAGGGCATCGGCATATCCGAATGACGAATAACCAAGGGCCTGCATCACAAGCCAATATTCAATGACGTTGACAAGACGGCTCGACAGTTCGAGCAACAGGGCACGAATGAATCGGCCCGAGGGAAGGAGCGATGGGTCGAGCAATGACCAGTTGACCCAACGGCGCATGAACTTCAGCGCAATGCCCCGGCGGTAAAGCCGCCAGAACAGGAACAGCAACATGGCACATACGAACATCAAACCTGCGACCCAAAGCGTCTCGTCCCATCCGATACGATCCTGTCCACGCGAGATGGTGGCTGTGGCCAGCGCCACGAAGGCAGCCAGGATCCAGAAGAGGAAATGCGAGGCGATGTGCATCATCGAATAGAGCACGACACCTTGTGTGGCCCGTTCGATACCCATCGTTCGCTTGAGCACCCACACCCGATAAGGTTCTCCTCCAAGGAGTCCGAAGGGTGTGATGTAGTTGAGCGCATAGCCCGAAATGGTGACACCGAGCGTCTCAAGATAACCGAGACGGGTGCCTGTGCCGATCAAGACATGGCGGAATGCCGCCGCATTGAGCAGATATCCCACTGCCCAGACAAGGATACAGATAGCAATGGTGCCCGGCATGGAACAGAGCGTATGCCAAAGCTGCATAGGACCTGCCTTCCATACCATATAGCCCAGCAGGAGACAGCAGATGACGAAGATGGCTGCCTTGAGCAGAGGTTTAGTGCGAGCCTTCATCTCCCGTGTCGTCAATTAAGTCGAAGTAAGGCCTTGCGGCACATTGCCTCGTGCCTGCATACCATGTAGATGCAGAGGACATTGAAGATGGTCAGTTCGGCAGCCCAATAGAGCCAAGGCATACCGAACATCAGCGCGATGAACAGGGTGATGGCGCGGCAGTTGAATGTCAGCGCATTGGCAATGGGCATCAGCGGCAGGGATTGCTGCCTCAGGCTTTGCCAAAACCCTTCTTCACCCCTCTCTTCACCTTTCGAACCCTTCGAACCTTTCGAACCTTTCGAACCCTTCGAACCTTTCAAAGCCTCCTCTCTCAACCTCCTCCTCAGCTTCTGGAACTGAGGAGTCAGCCTCTCCTGCCCTTTCGTGTAGTTGCGATAGAACCAGAGGAAAACCTTGAGGACGGGGTCGGCAGAGAACTTCGTCTCTGCATACTGTCGTGCCACGTCGCCTGCATCGTCGAGTTCGGAGCCCTGCTTGCCATTGACGCAAAACAGGTGGAACTGTCGGTAATAGTCGGCCATGGCAGCCTGCTGAGCGTGGCAAATGCCGGTAACGATGGCCATCACCCAGCACCAGATTCCCCATTCGGGTGTGAGCCGAAGGGCAATTGCGATATAGATGGCCGCGAACCAGAAGTCGCCCGCTGCACCATCGAGGATGCGTCCCAACTGGCTGTACTGATGGGTGAGACGTGCCAGTTGTCCGTCGGCCGAGTCGCCGATGTCGGCGAGGATGAGCAGAACAATGGCCAGAAGGTTGAGCCAAAGGTCCTGCGGGTAGCAAAGGATGCCACAACCAACGCCAAGGAAGATACTTGCGATGGTAATCTGGTTGGGTGTCCAGCCGAAACGGCGGCCGAGAAGCGCCACGCGGAAGCCCACGGGACGATAGAACCACAGGTCGATGGGTTCTTCGACATCGGGATGCTTGAGGCTTGCCCGATACTGTATCTTGTCCGCTTCGGTCATCTTACTCTATTTTGTCCAATGAATCGATAATCAGCGCAGCGATGGCAGAAGCCCCTTTCTGACGATAGGCCGAGAAACTGGGCCAATCGTTGACGTCGATCACCACGATATGTCCATCGGGCTCGACGATGACATCAAAACCAAAGATCTCGATACCAAAGGTCCGGGCAATGCCCCAGGCAATGGCACGCAGGTCCTCTTCACGATATTTGATATGCGCCAAGGCTGTGTTGTGCTGCTCGGCTGTGCCGAACTTGGTGTAGTTCATCTCCTGTGGATAGAACGCATACACAAAGTCGGGCATCACAGCATAGACCTTGAGCAGGTCGCCCTCGATGTGACGAGTCACCACGATATCGGGCACACGCTGTGCGACAAGCTCCATCACTCGCGTATCGGCCTCGAGAGGCGTCTCGACCCACGTCACATCGTCGTGGCGTGTGCCTCCTTCACGCATCACCTTCACCCATCCGGGCAAAAGCTGCTGGAGCTCAGGTTCACATTGGAACATCTGGTCTTCAGACGCCTCGTAGGCCCACCATTGAGGCACGGCGATGCCCGCCTGCTGTAGCAGTTCGAGCGTCATCTCACGACTTTTGGCCACCGTGAGCACAGCCTGTGGTGCATTGACAGCTGCCAAGCCAAGACGCTGCAGTTTGAGGAGCGATGACATACGGCGCATCATGTGGACAACAAGTTCGTAGGAACGCAGCTCGTCGTCACTCATGCGATCGAACGTATCTTCATCCACTTCATCGACACGGCAACCTTCCTCCTCGAGCTTAGCTGCCACAAGTTGGAGGATGGCGGCATCGCTCACTGCCAGATTGGGTGAGAATTCAGGTGCACGGTGGACGGCAAGGATCGAGCGAGTCTTGAGCGACTCGTCGAGCCAGGCCTCAGCCTTCCTGAGGTCGGAGGCGTGGTCGATATCCATCACCTTGCCAAAGACGTAGGCCGACAGAGGAACGTTGGCACGAACCAGCGCACGCTGGAAATTGCGCATCCTGCTCTGACCCTCGGCCAGGCATTGGTGCAACACAGGCCAGGCCGTAGAAGTTTCGAGGCCATAGATGCCACCGCTGACGAAGTGCCACACATCGTCGGCCATCTGGGCCTCGTCGTCGAAGAATCCATGAATCAAGGGACAGACGCGTCCGCCAAATGTTGTCCCTGCCTCCTTGGAGCAAGCCACCCAAAGGGGCCGCTCGTCATCGACAAAGGGAGTGACGGCGAAGAGGCCACCCTGGCACTGTTCGAAAGCCTGAATATAGGCGGCAAACTCCCGCTCGTGGAAGATGGTATCGACGGTAGTCACACAGACCTTGCCCTCAGGAATGACAGCAGACAGACGTGCAAGGCTGTGCATGGAACTCGGTGTAGTTTCGACAATGAGATTCATCGCAAGGTCGGGATGACTGTCACGGTAGGCCAGCAGGTGCTGATGCACCTCAGGCATCTGAGAATTGCAGATCACCGAGATGCTTTCGGCGCCGCAATGCAGCATGACATCCATCAGCCTATCCACCATAGCCTTCCCTGCTAGAGGGACCAATGGTTTAGGTAAGAGGATTCCTTCATCGCGAAGGCGCGAGCCCTCTCCGGCCGCTATGATAGCGTAATGCATCCTATTGTCTTTTTAAAGAATTCCGCGGCAAAGGTAGTCTTTTTTTTGTTAAATTGGACCTTTTTGAACCTTAAAAAGTATAAAAAAAGCCTAAAACTATAAAAAAATGCAACAAAAGTACAATTTTTTCGCGAAAAGTTTGTGAGTTATCGAATATTCTTATTAAATTTGCAACGTCAAAGACCGGGTTTTTCCCAAAATAAGACGCAACATAAACACTAATAATTTTTAATTAACACTATGGAAGAATTGGTTCAGAAAATCAATGAACTTTCAGCCGCTTTCGCTGCTGACGCTTCTGCACAGGCTGTAAAGGGCAACAAGGCTGCCGGCCTCCGTGCCCGCAAGAACGCCCTCGAACTCATCAATCTCCTGAAGGAGTTCCGTAAAGCATCGGTGGAGAAGGCCAAGGAGTAACCCCTTTTACCTTTTAATCACCATTCCCCATTTGAAATGAGGCATCCATGGGCACACCTACGCACGTGGATGTCTTGTTATGTGGTCTATGAAGCAACTTCTCGTAGCAGCGTTACTGGCGCTGACTTATTTTTTACCCGCGCGTGCGCAAAAAGATTTCTCCGACTCGCTGCGCATCAGTTTGCTGACCTGTTCCCCCGGACCCGATGCGTACGAACGCTTCGGGCATACTGGTTTGCGTGTCCAGGATCAGCGCAATCCGCAGATGGACGTCACCTTCCACTACGGAGTTTTTTCGTTTAATACCCCCCACTTCATCTATCGCTTCGTCAAAGGCGAGACCGACTACCAGCTGGGGGCTGTCTATACACAAAGCTTCATCGAGGAATACCGACAGCGCGGACTGGGTATGACCGAGCAATGGCTGCGCCTCGACTCGGCACAGGCAAAGGACATGCTGCAAAGACTCCTCATCAACTACCTGCCCGAGAACCGCACCTATCGCTATTCCTATTTCTTCGACAACTGCGCCACCCGACCCTATCACCTCATCAACGCTTCGGTGGGCAATACACTACGTTACGACACAGCGTGGGTGAAGGACATCACTTTGCGCCAGATGGTGCAGGAAAAGACTCACCGCAACAACTGGCTCGACTTCGGCATCGCTTTGGCCGTAGCCGCTCGTTCCGACCAGCGAGCCTGGTTCGAGGAGCAGATGTTCCTGCCCGATTACCTGAGTCTGGCCGTGAGCAATGCCAAGGTCGAGAAGTCCACAGCCTCAAACCGTTGGCATGTGCCTTTTGTGACCGAAAGCGATACGCTGCTTACCATGCGGCCCGACATTGCAGCCAAGATTGCAGCTCCCGACCGCATTGCTCCGAACACCGTCTTTGGCATAGTGCTCCTCGTCGCCCTCGTCATTTCGGCATGGGAATGGCACAAGAAGAAAGATGCCGAGCAGAAGAGACGACCCTTCAAAGTGCCCGTGCTGGCAAACACCTTTGACACCTTGCTGCTCCTGGCTGCCGGCTTGGCAGGATGCATCGTGTGGTTCCTGAATTTCTTCTCGCTACATCCAGCCGTTGACAGCAACCTGAACTGCTTCTGGCTCCTGCCGACGCATATCATTATGGCAGTTCTCATCTGGTTCAATGGCTTGAAGAAATGGTGCAGCATCTATTTTGGCATAACATTTGCACTGATTATCGCATATGTGATCCTCGATTGGATCATCGGACAATATTGTCCTCCCGCCTTCCTTCTGCTGTTGGCGACCCTGTTGCTCCGCAGCTACATGAGGTTTGACAGTTCGCTTCGCTCAAGGTTCTGAGAGGTTCGAGAAGTTTGAAAGGTTCGAAAGGTTCGAAAGGTAAATGAATTCCCATAAGACAGAGATACAGACACTTGCCCAACTGGCCCTGCTGCTGACGGCGCTCCAAGCGCTGCCAGCCTATGTAGTTGCTGCTGACCAGCGCTACCCTGCTGCCAGTGTGAGCAGTAGTGAAAACCAGACGATGCCGCGACTCATCATCGGCATCACCATCGACCAACTGCGCACCGACTACCTCGACATCCTGCAAAACCGCTTCGGGCAAGGAGGTTTTCGCCGCCTGATGCAAGAAGGCAGAGTCTATGACCAGGTGACCTTCGAACTTGATCATCCCGATGCCACAGCTGCCATTGCCGTACTAGCCACAGGAAGTTATCCTTTTCAGAATGGCATCAGCGGGGAGTTTTCCTTCGACAAAGAGACACTGCGCCGCCGTCCTATTTTCTTCGATGTCAAGTATATCGGCAATTCCACCGATGGATACTGGTCGCCACGCGCTCTTCTGAGCAGCACGATAGCCGACGAACTGAAACTCGCCTCGATGCAGAACAGCAAGATCTACAGCATCGCTCCCAATGCACACGAGGCACTCATCACTGCCGGACATTCGTCGGATGGTGCATTCTGGGTCGATGACAAGCGAGGCAACTGGTGTTCGACCACATATTATACGGATTTCCCTTCGTATGTCACCAACCTGAACAACAATCGCCCGCTCTTCTGCGACCCCGAGAGCAAGGGATGGGATTCGCAGCTGCTGACACAGAACGGCGTATGCGCCCTTTCGCCCTATCAGCCCTGCAACCCCTACTTCTCCCATAAGTTCCAGGAAAGCAAGCAGGTGATGTACAGCTGGATAAAGACCTCTCCCGTCATCAACGAGGCGGTGTCCAAGATGGCGCAACTCTTCATCAACAACGGACGTGTTGGCACTGCCGAGAAGCGCACCGACATGCTGCAGCTTACGTTCTATGCCGGCACCTATCAGCACGTTGCCAAGGAGGTCTATCCCTGTGAACTTGAGGAGACCTATCTGCGCCTCGACCAGACACTGGAGGAACTGCTCAACTTCATCGACAAGCAAGTAGGCCTCAAGAACACCCTCATCTACGTGATGGGGACAGGCGACACACGAAAAGATACGGATGAAATACTGGGCCTTTCGCTGGGCGAATTCAACGCCAACCGATGCACAGCCCTGCTCAACATCCAACTCAATTCGCTCTATGGACAGGGACAGTGGATTGAAGGTTTCGAAGACAACCAGATTTACCTCAACCACAAGCTCATCGAACAGAAGCAACTGCAACTGGACGACGTTGCCCGTGAGGCTGCAAAATTCGTGGCACTTTTCAGTGGTGTCGATGAGGTCTTCACAGCCCAGCAACTTCTTCACGAAGACTACAGCCAGCGCATCGAACGCATCCGCAACAGTTACCGCAAGAACGGCGGTGGCGATCTGGTCATCATCCTTCAACCTGGATGGAACCTCAGGCTTGACGACAACAGTCGTCCCCAGCCACAGAAACGTTTTGACGTTTATCCTGGCCCTGCCATCATTTTTGCCCCCTCACTGGTCAAGGCTGAGCGCATCCACGCTCCTGTTGAGGCTACAACCATCGCCCCAACTGTTGCCAAGATCATTAGAATCAGGGCTCCAAGCGCTTGCCGCGCACTGCCGCTCTTCTAATTTTTTCTCTAGAACATCTAGAATATCTAGACTATCTAGAGAATCTAGAGAATCTAGAAAAACTAGAACAAAACAACTGAAACAAAAACAACAAAAATAACAGAATACATGGGATTTAACGATTTCTTAAAGAAAATCTTCGGCGACAAGTCGAGCCGCGATATGAAACTCATCCAGCCATGGGTGGAGAAGATCAAGACTGCTTACCCTGCCGTCGAAAAACTTAGCAATGACGAGCTGCGTGCCCGCACCAAGCAGATCATGCAAGACCTGGAGGCCTGCGTGAAGGCCGACAAAGAAGAGATACAACACCTTCGCGACACCGTCGAGGACCTTGAGGTGGAGAAGCGTGAGGCCGTTTGGGCCGAAGTGGACAAACTCAAGAAGAAGGTACGTGAGACACAAGAAGCAAAGCTCACCGAATACCTTCCCGAGGTGTATGCCATCGTCAAGAACACGGCCTACCGTTTTGCCAACAACGAGACTGTGGAAGTAACAGCCACACAGATGGACCGCGACCTGGCTGCCACTCGTGACTTTGTCACCATCGACGGCGACAAGGCCATCTACAAGACCACGTGGATTGCAGGCGGCAACCCCACACGCTGGGATATGGTTCACTATGACGTTCAGCTCTTCGGCGGCACCGTGCTCCACCAAGGCAAGATTGCCGAGATGGCGACCGGTGAAGGTAAGACACTTGTGGCTACGCTACCAGTCTTCCTGAATGCCTTGACTCATAATGGCGTACACGTTGTAACCGTGAACGATTACCTCGCCAAGCGTGACTGCGAATGGATGGGACCTCTCTACCAGTTCCATGGCTTGACCGTCGATTGCATCGACCGCTATCAGCCCAATTCGGACGAACGTCGCCAGGCCTACAACTGCGACATCACCTTCGGCACCAACAACGAGTTCGGCTTCGACTACCTGCGCGACAATATGGCCACTCATCCCGAGGACCTCGTACAGCGCGAACATAATTTTGCCATCGTCGATGAGGTTGACTCCGTGTTGATTGACGATGCCCGTACGCCTCTTATCATCTCCGGTCCTACGCCACGTACTTCGGAATATTCCGACGAGGAACTTTACCAAACCTACCGTGACCGCGTGGAGAACGTGGTTCGCCTGCAGAAGACTTTGGCCAACCAGTTGCTCAACGAGGCCAAGAAGAAGGTGAACAACCCCGACAAGCACATCAAGGACGAAGGTGCTACCCAACTCTATCGTGCCTTCCGTGCGTGGCCAAAGAACTCCGCCCTCATCAAGTTCCTGTCGGAGCCAGGTGTCAAGCAGGAGATGCTGCGTGCCGAGGCTTACTACCTGCAGGACAACCAGAAGGAGATGCCTGTAGCCCTGGAGCCTCTCTACTTCGCCATCGAGGAGAAGAACAAGCAGGTCGATCTGACCGACAAGGGCATCGATGCCCTGACCGGCAGTTCGGAAGACCCCAAGTTCTTCGTGCTCCCCGACGTAGGTTCGGAGCTTGCCGAAATCGAGCATGACGAGAGCCTTTCGAAGGAAGAGAAACTCGAGCGCAAGGACAAGATCATGACCGAATACACCACCAAGGCCGAGCGTGTGCATGCCGTGGACCAGTTGCTCAAGGCATTCTGCATGTTCGACAGGGACGTTGATTACGTCATCTCGGAAGACGGCAAGGTCAAGATCGTCGATGAGCAGACAGGTCGTATCATGGAGGGTCGTCGCTGGAGCGATGGCTTGCACCAAGCTGTCGAAGCCAAGGAGCGCGTCAAGATTGAAGCAACCACACAGACCTTTGCCACCATCACGTTGCAGAACTACTTCCGCATGTACCATAAACTGTCGGGTATGACCGGTACTGCCGAGACCGAAGCAGGCGAATTCTGGGACATCTACAAACTCGACGTGGTGACCATCCCCACCAACCGCCCCGTGGCTCGTATCGATATGAACGACCGCGTATATAAGACCAAGCGTGCCAAGTACAAGGCTGTCATCGCCCAGATCGAGGAATATGTCAAGGCAGGTCGTCCAGTACTGGTCGGCACCACTTCGGTAGAAATCTCGGAAACCCTTTCGAAAGCCCTGCAGCTACGTGGTATCAAGCACAACGTGCTCAACGCCAAGTTGCACCAGCGTGAGGCTGACATCGTAGCACAGGCCGGTCAGACTTCGACCGTAACCATCGCCACCAATATGGCAGGTCGTGGTACCGACATCAAGCTGTCGCCCGAAGTAAAGGCGGCAGGTGGTCTGGCCATCATCGGCACCGAGCGTCACGAATCACGTCGTGTCGATCGTCAGTTGCGCGGACGTTCTGGTCGTCAGGGTGACCCAGGTTCATCAGTATTCTTCGTTTCGCTCGAAGATAACCTGATGCGCATCTTCGGTTCGGACAAGATTTCGAAGATCATGGATTCGAAGATGTTCGGCATATCGGAAGACGATGTGATCGAGCACTCGCTGCTCAACAAGTCAATCGAGAATGCACAGAAGAAGGTCGAGGAGAACAACTTCGGCATCCGTAAGCGCTTGCTCGAATACGACGACGTGCTCAACAAGCAGCGTGAAGTAGTCTATGCCCAGCGTCGCCACGCCCTCATGGGCGAGCGAATCTTCATCGACTTCATGAACATGGCATATAGTGTAGCCGGCAACCTCATCGAACAGTTCGGTATGAACAACGACTTCGAGGCTCTGCAACTCGACGTGCTGCGTCACTTCGGCGTTGATGTTCCGTTCACCGAAGACGAAGCCAAGCGCCTCAAGACCGAAGAGATGGTCGAGAAGATCTACAAGGCCGGTATGGAAAGCTTCAATCGCCACATGAAGGATTTGACCGATAAGGTCACTCCACGCCTCAAGGAAATCTGGGAGCAGGTCAAGGAGGGTGGACAGATCAAGAACATCATCATCCCCATCTCCGACGGCAAGCGCGTCTATCAGATACCCGTTCCGCTCCAGGAGGCTGCCGAGACTGATGGAAAGTCGATCAGCAAGACCTTCCTCAAGGTCATCATGCTCCACAACATTGACGAGGCTTGGAAGCAGAACCTGCGTGACCTCGACGACTTGAAGCAGAATACCCAGAATGCAAGCTACGAGCAGAAGGATCCTCTCCTTATTTATAAATTGGAGTCGTATCACATCTTCGAGCGTATGGTGACCAAGATGAACTCAAAGGCCGTTTCGGTGCTGATGCGTGGACAGCTTCACCTGCCCGAGCCTACTCCAGAAGAGATTGCACAGCAGCAGGCCGCCGCTGCCCAGCGACAGCAGATGCAGCAAGCCGCTGCTCAGCGCAAGATGGCAGCCATGGGACAGAATAAGGGCGAAGATGCTCCTTCGCGTCCCGTTCCTCCGCCACCATTCCCGCCACAGTTCCGTACAGCAGGTGACCAGCGCCAGCGTCCCGATTTCAGTCGTATGCAGGCCATCCATGCCGGTGCCAACGGACAGAACACCGTGCAGCGCAAGCCCATGGGCACAATGCCTCACGTAGGACGTAACGATCCATGTCCTTGTGGTTCGGGCCTGAAGTACAAGAACTGTCACGGCAAGTGATAAAAGGTTAACATAGACCTTTTCGAATACACGAATTATCATTCCTGTTCATGAATTATCGAACTCCCAATCCCCAAATCCCTTAACCCCATCCCTCGGAATTCGTGAACAAATGATAATTCGTGTTTTTTTCGATTCAAATCACTACGTTTTGTGTCAATCGTCACTATCCTGTTACACTTTTTTAATACCCTTTTAATACCTTTTAAATATATATATATTAAACTTACCTTGCGAAACACGTCTTATAGTTATGAAACACCCACTAACACTCATCCTCTCACTGTCGATGCTCGCCCCCTCTCTCTCGGCACAGCATCCAGACCTCAACCGACCCTTCGGCTGGGCAAATTGTACGACGCTCACTTCGGGTGACGATTACCGCGTTACAGGCGGCAAGGCCGTAGCTAGCCCCAGTACCATCACGCTCACCAGCACGGGCAGCGACATGCGCAAAACCATCATCAAGGCCATCAACGAGAACGACATCATCATCCTCGATGGCAGCAAAGGTGACTTCATCGTCAGCAGCTCGATGCAGTTGAAGGACCTGCAGAACAAGACCATCGTAGGCATCAACAATGCACGCGTCTGCACTGAGTTCTATCTTTCGCCTGAGTTACATCAACTGATGAACGACAAGAAGGTGCTCGAACAGAACACATCGAAAGCCAAAGAGAAACTTACCCTTTCGAATGGCAAGAGCGTGAGCGAGCCACGCGAATACCTTGTACGTCAAACTCTCATCGACAAGATGCAGGATCCCGAAGAGAAGTTCCGCAATGCCGGTCTCTTCAGCTTTTCCAACTGCCAGAATATCATCATCCGCAACCTGTCCCTGCAAGGGCCGGGTGCTATTGACGTAGGTGGCAACGACCTGCTCACCTTCAGTCGTGGTTCAAAGCACATTTGGGTGGACCACGTGGATTTCTGCGACGGCATGGACGGCAACTTCGACATCAACAGCTTCTCGGACTTCATCACCGTATCGTGGTGTCGTTTCCATTACACCGAGCGCACCTACATCCACGCCAACACCAACCTTGTGGGCTCCAGCGATCGTGCCGAACAGAATGGCGAGGACAACCTGAACGTCACCTACGCCTTCTGTGAGTGGGGCGAAGGCTGCGACCAGCGTATGCCGATGGTACGTTTCGGCACCATCCATCTGCTCAACGACTATTATACCTGCGCCGGCAATTCGGCAGCCGCCAATCCGCGCTTCCAAGCCGAGTTCCGCATCGAGGGTTGCTATTTTGCCGAAGGCGTCAAGAAAATCTTCTCGCAAAAGGATGCCAAGGCTTTCGTCTTTGTCGATAATCACTATACCGAGAAGTTCAAGCAGCCCGACGATCTTGGCAATGTCACCCTCCCCTATCGCTACGAGGTCATTCCCGTCGAGGATGTCCCGAAGGTGGTGAGCGAACATGTGGGTGCCACCCTCTCCGACCCGCTGAACATCGCAGAGGAGTCGAAATAAGCCAGTCTACCACATAATCGGGATGGAGACACCTTCCATCCCGATCTAATCCCTATAAAATCCTTGCATCATGAAACGGAATTTTTTTATTGCCACTCTGACTATTATCATGAACATTATGAACATTTTCAGTTCTGACGGCCAAAGTTACAATGAACTTTGGAACAACGTCTCTGACCTCAAGCAGAAGGATATGCCCCGCAAGGTGATCGATGAGGCACAGAAGATCTACGACAAGGCACAGAAGGAGAAGAACTTCCCTCATCTTGCCAAGGCGTGGATCACCATCGTCGAAACCAAATGCGATCTTGATCCCGATAGTTTCCGCATCGCCAATTTCCCACCTTTCCCGCACAAGGGACTTGTCGAAGATGCCGTCTATAACGCCGTCATGGGTTCGGCATATCTGGCTATGGCCGACAGCCACATCTCCGATTTCGACGAGGAGACGCAGAGCGAATACAGTGCCAAGGCACGTGAACTCTTTACCCTGTCGCTGAAGGATAAGGCTGCATTAGCCAAGTCTTCGGCTTTGGGCTACGAGCCTCTTATCCAGGAAGGCGAGGACAGTCGTCTCTATCAGCATGATATGCTGTCGCTGCTCACCCGCTTTGTGCTCCAAAATGCACAGATGAAGGAAAGCGAAGAGGCACAACTTCTGGGCGAAGTGGCAGCCTACTACAAGCAGAACGGTCCACGCGATGCATACGCGCTGACCCAACTTGAATACCTATATAAGCAACGCCAGCACGAGGATTACAACCTGCGTATGCCATCCGAGGCATTTGTGGAGGCACTCAAGACACTCGTCGAGGAAACCAAGGATATCGAAGCAGGTGCCGATGTCGCACAAGCCTATTGCAAGCAAATCTACAACGATGACGAAAGGTTGACCTTTGCCCGCTGGGCACAAAAACAATACAAGGGCTCGCACATCGCGCCCTTCTTCACCAACGTCGAAGGAGAGTTGATGAACCCCACTTGCACCCTCGATGTTCCATCAGGCATTCTCCCCAACCGTCCCTTCGATATTGAATTGCGCTACAAGAATCAGACCCAGGCCACGGTTGAAGTACGCCTTTACAATGGCAAGGACAAGAATCGCCTGTTGAAGACCGACGGCAAGCTCATCGAAAAGCGCGACTACACCTTAGGCGATGACAGTCTCAGCGTGGCGCGTCGAGCCGAAAACTTACCTACTAGCGGCGAACGCAAGGACCAGTTCTCACTGCCCGCCGGTCATTACATCATCATTGCACGTACTCCTCAGCGCGTAGCCATCGATGACATCGAGATCACCTCGCTCCGCCTCTTCCTCTTCGAACTTCCTTCGAAGGAATCACTTGCTTTTGTCGGCAACATCGAGACAGGACGTCCTGTGCCCAATGCTACTGTCGTTGTGGAAGACTATTCGGGCAACGACCAGCAGTTCTTTGCATGCAACGTCAAAGGCGAGGTCATTATCCCACGCCGAGACCGCAACAACTACGCATGGGCCTGCATCAAGGGCACTAACGACCAGACAAGCAAAGTCTATCTCTATTCCAGTGAAGTCCATGAGAAGGACGGCGATTTGCACAGCTCGCTCTTCACCGATCGTGCCATCTATCGTCCCGGTCAGACCGTCCACGTCTCGGCTATCGTCTATCATCAGCATGGCGATAACACGCGAGTGGTAGCCGATCGCACAATCACGCTCAGATTCAAGGATGCCAATGGCAAGGAAATCGACAAGCGCGAAGTGGTGACCAACCAATACGGCAGTTACGACTGCGACTTCGTGATTCCGACTGACCGACTGCCGGGCCGATTCTCCATTTCGGACAACAACAGCGGCAGCACCAGTTTCCGTGTCGAGGAATACAAGCGCCCCACTTTCGATGTCAAGGCAAAGGCTGCTGAAAACCACGGTCGCAAGATCAGCATCGGCGATACCATCGAAGTGGAAGTCATAGCCAAGACCTATGCTGATGTCCCCGTGCAGGATGCACAGGTCAAATACACCATCGAGACCGCCAAGTGCAGTTTCTGGTTCTGGGGTGGTTCCGGTTGGGAACAACTCACAGAAGGCGAAGGCAAGACCGACGAGAAGGGACGCATTGCCGTACCCGTCTATCTTGACCCGAAGAAACTCGATGACTACGATGACGACCAGATGCTGCGATATCGCGTCACTTTCGACGTCACCGACATGGCAGGCGAAACACACAGTGCCACCTACACTACTGCCGTTTCGCGTCAGCCGTTCAGCATCAGCATCAGTTTGCCCAATCCATTCGATGTAAGCAGCAAAGAACAAATCGTCGTCAAGGCCCGCAATGCCAGCGGCGAGGAAGTCAACGTCTCAGGCATCTACAACATTCTGACCAAGAGCTACAGTTCTGAGTCCATCCATTCCGGCACCTTCCAGACCGGTGTGCCCATCGAACTGCCCGCCTTGGCCCCAGGGCAATACTACATCGAAGCATATGCTACCGATGAAGCCGGCAACAAGGTCGGAAACCGCCGTACCGAATCACTCAGGCTTTTCGACTCGAAGGCTGCCATCCCGCTCAAACCCGGCAAGATGAGCCGCGACGAAGTACAAAAGGACATCACACGCTTCGATGGCGACTTCTTCCACGTTGCCGACAAAGAGTTCTCAGAGCAAAAGCCTGCCGAAGTGTTCTTCAGTCCCGGCAGAAAGGATGTCTATGTGGGCTACATGATTCTTGCCAACGAACGCATCGTCGAGCGCGGAACCATCGAATTGGGTCGTGATCTCTATCGACTCACCATTCCCTATGACCGCAGTTATGGCGATGGTGTCCGACTTTTCATTTGGTACGCACGCGATGGCCAGATATGTAGCGAATCTGCTACGTTGACCTACGTGAAGCCCGACAAGCAACTCAAACTTTCGTGGAGCACGTTCCGCGACCGCCTCTATCCCGGACAGGACGAGACGTGGACCCTCACCATCCAAGGTAAGGATGGCAAGCCCGTCAGTGGTGCAGAACTGCTGGCCACAATGTACGATGCTTCTCTCGAACAGTTCGCTAGCCACTCCCTGCCGTTCTTACTGTCGTTCCAGCGACTGATTCGCTCGTTCAACAATAACGTGACGAACAGCAACTATGGCACTACCATTCATGCAACCCGCGCATATTCCGGAAAGTCAATCCGCAGCCGCAGTTATGACCAACTTACCGAATACATCCACCAGCGCTGGCGTCAAAGACGTTTCCTCGTGCGTGGTGTCTTTGGCGCAACTGCGGGCAGACCCATGATGGCGATGGCCCAATCGTCTGCGATGGAAATGGATGACGAGATGGTCTCGGAAGAAGCAATGCCGATGGAATTCGCTGCTAATGACATGGTCATGATGAGGAAATCAGATTCCACGAATGATGCAGCCGGCATGGAGGAAGAAATAATAACAGAGCAAGGCGAAGCCGGAGGCACCTCTCCTACTCTGCAACTTCGCAGCAACTTTGCCGAGACAGCCTTCTTCTATCCCCACCTCCTTTCAGATGCCAAGGGCAACGTCAGCATCAGTTTCACCTTGCCCGAAAGCCTCACCGAATGGAAGTTCCTCGGCCTGGCCCACGACAAGGACGTCAACTACGGTAAGATCCTCGCCACTGCCGTGAGCCGCAAGGATTTCATGGTGCAGCCCAACCTGCCACGCTTTGTACGTGAGGGCGACAAGGCCTCCATCGCCTCTCGCATCATCAACCAGGGAGACAAGCCTCTGAAAGGCACAGCACGCCTGCGTCTGCTCGATGCCGAGACCGAAAAGGAAGTCTATTCGGCCACCCAGCCCTTCTCGGTAGATGTGGAACAGACCACTTCGGTCACCTTCAGCATCGACATCGACGACCGCTATCCGATGCTCATCTGCGAAGTAAGCGCCGTAAGCGGTGACTTCTCCGACGGCGAGCGCAACTATCTGCCCGTGCTCACTTCGAAGAAGTACGTCACCGAAGCCATCCCCTTCTACGTGACCAGCGACGAGCAGGAGAAGCACATCGACATCAGCAGCCTCTTCAACGAGGGCAGTCAGACTGCCACCCACAAGCGTCTGCTCTTCGAATACACCGACCGCCCCGAATGGACCGTCATCTCAGCCCTCGACGGCATCAAGGTGCCCGATCGTGACTGCGCTACCGCCTACGCAGCTTCGCTCTATGCAAACATCGTGGCACGTCGCATTGCCCAAAGTATCCCTGGCTTTGAGGATGCCCTGAATGAAGCCAAAAAAACTGGCACCGACCAGCAGAGCCAGCTCGACCGCAATGACGATTTGCGCGACATCGTGCTCCAGGAATCCCCATGGGTCAACGATGCACTTCGCGAAGCCGAACAGCGTGCCCGTATGCTCGACCTCTTCAACGACCGTCTTATGCAGGAACGCATCGACAAGGCTCGCACACGTCTCCAGAAACTGCAGCAGGGCGACGGCTCATGGAGCTGGTTCGAAGGAATGCCCGGAAGTTACTACATGACGCTCGCCATCTGCGAGGACCTCGCCATGCTGATCAACTCCGAGGGCGTCAAGGGTCTCGATGTCGAGGCCAAGATGCTCGAAAAGGGCTTGGACTTCCTCGACAACAAGGAACTCGAACACTACGAGTACTGCATCAGCAAGAAGATTCCCATCACGGCCAGCAACAATACGATCAGCTACCTCTACACCAGTTCGCTTGCTCCCGACCACAAGGTGAGCAAGAAGGTCAGCACCATGCGCGAAGCCTATCTGAGTTACATAGAGAAGAACGTGCGCGACCTCACCATCCACGGACGCACCGTGGCAGCCTGCGTTCTGCGTACCTTCGGCCACACCCAGAGTGCCGACGACTTCCTGGAGTCCGCTGTCGAATACACCATCACGAAGCCCGGCATGGGTCGCTACTACGCTACCGACCAAGCCTACTATTCGTGGCGTGACTATCGCATCCCGACCCAGCTGGCTGCCATGCGCGCCATCCGTCAGTCATCGCGCACTGACAAGGAGCAACTCCTCAACGAGATGCAGGTATGGCTCCTGCGTCAGAAGCAGACCCAGACTTGGGACAACGAGATGAACACCCTCGGTGCCCTCGATTTCCTGCTTGCAGGTAATCAGACCGACGGCAAGCCGATTACCGCTCGTCCACACGGCTTGCAGCGTTCGTTCAGCATCGACAACAGCATGCTCCCAACGCCTATCGACACTACACGCTTCCTGGCCGAACAACTCGGCTATGTGCGCACCAATGTTGATGACGCCATCACTACTTCGCCCATCCGAGATCTCAGCATCAAGGCCAATGCCTCGGCTTCCGAAATGCCCGTCATCTCTTGGGGTGCCCTCTATGCACAGTACCTCGAGGATATGGACCGTCTGAACAACCAGACCACAGGCGAACTCAAGGTGGCTATCAAGTTCATGAAGGACGGCAAGGATTTCAATCCTGAAACCGAGACGCTCAAGGTAGGCGACAAGGTGACACTCCGCGTCATCATCACTGCCGACCGCGATATGGACTTCGTGCAGATTCGTGCCCAGCGTCCTGCCTGCTTCGAACCCGTCACCCAATACTCCGGCTACCGCTGGATGAATGGTCGCGGTGGATACGTCAGCATGCACGATGCCTCAACCGACATCTTCTTCGACATGTTCACCAAGGGCACTACGACCTACGACATCGATTTCAACGTCGATCGCAAGGGCCAGTACCTCTCGGGCATCACCACCGCCCAGTGCGCCTATGCCACCGAATTCGTGGCTCATACCCGCGCTTATCGGATTACTGTCAAGTAATTATTCATTTTAATAAATAGTGCCTATAGTCTTTATAGTTACTATAACCACTATAGGCACTATTACTATAATTCCTATCTTACCTTCAATTCCATGTCACTCATTCCTTCATTCTCTTCGTTGCGCGAATCGATTGTCAATATGTCACGTCGATTCCCTGCGTCATGTTGTTTTGCCATAGCATTGTCCATTGCACTCATCATCATGGTGATTGTTGAGGAGTATCGTGGTGTGCCCATTTATTATTGCACGGCAGCATTCCTGCTCTCGCTGATGCTTGCGCTTTGGAATGAGGAATACCACAACAAACGAATGGTATGGTCAGTCACAGCCATAGCGCATATCTTGTTGCTCATCGATGCCATCTACCTATGGAATCTTGACCTCTCACGCTTCAGTGCCGTTCTTTACATAGCACGTGCTGCTGTCTACGTAGCCTTTGCCTTGGGCATTCTTTTTCTTTCTTTCTACAAGGAAAAGAATGACGTGAAATCGTGGAATTTCACGTTCCGAATGATTGTTGCACTGGTTCTGTCGTTCATCATCGGAGGTGTGATGACTGGCGGCATCGAGGGACTCCTTTCGGGAATCAAAAGTCTGTTCAACATCAAGATTGACTCCAAGGTGTACCTCATCGTCTCCATCCTCTTTGGTCAACTTCTGCCCATGCTGCTATTCCTTTCGCGTGTTCCTTCAGGAGAAAGAAAGCACGATGATACGATTATCGTCTCCCGCTTCCTGACAGGCACGACCCGATATCTGTTCATCCCCTTGGTAGGCTGCTATATGCTGGTGCTCTATTGTTATCTCGCTCGAATTCTATTTTCTTGGGAATTGCCCAAAGGCACTATTTCTTGGCTCGTGACCGCTATGATGTTCGGCATCATTGCTGTCGAATTCCTCCTTTATCCATCGATGCGCAGTCAGGAATCCAAGACGTTCGAGCGTTGGGTAGTAAGATGGTTCCCCATTCTTGCCCTTCCCCTAGTTATCCTGATGACAGTAGGCATTGCACGCCGCTTCGGAGACTATGGAATCACGGTCAATCGCTTGTATGTTCTTACGCTCAACCTTTGGTTCTATGCTGTCTGCATCGGTCTCTTTATTCTCAAGGCTCGTCGCATCCATTGGATACCACTTTCATTTGGCGCCATCCTACTGCTCACTTCAGCCCAGCCGATGAACTACTGCGAGATCGTCAAACTTCACTTCAAGCAGAAGATGGCCGAGACCATCGCACAATACCAGCCGGAACACCTGCCGATGAATCGGGACGAGTTCAGCACCTGGGTGAATTCTCTGCCCGAAAATGTTAGCGATCAGGTGTATGACCAATTGAATTATCTGAATGATTTCTACAAGGGACAAACGGCACAGTGGATAAGCGATGATGTGCCTCTCTGGAGAAGCAGTCGCAATAATAATACCGAAACTTTCTTCTACGAAACGACAGCCAATCACATCACCATCCCCGAAGGCTACCATCGTCTCGTGACCAATGGCGAATATGACATCCTTTCTTCGACCGATAATCAGAATGACAGCATATTAATCGCGGCCTCAAAGACCAGTCTGAACGACAGTATTCTGCATCTCCATACCACGGGAATAAATAATGAGGACCTCTTCTTCGAGGTCAATCTGGAGGAATTCCGCAGAAAGAAGGCACAGGGCATTCGTCCAATCTACTACCCAGAAAAGGAACGCGGAGACTCTGTCCTACTCTATTTCGAACGTCTCCGCATCTCCCATGATTACGATGGCACATGTTATGTCGACTCCCGTGTCAATGTGTTCTTCAAATAAGGGCTATAACTCATATATATAGTCAATGTAGATTTCTCGCATAAAACCATCGTTCGAGGCAGAACCCTTCCAATAGATTGACTGGGGCGAGGAAAGCTTGAAGTCGGGGAACTTGATGAAGGTCCATCCGCTCTTGGAGACCACATACTTCGATTTGTCACTCAATACGGGCTTTTCCTTGCCAATATAGACGTGTGACTTGGTCTGATTGGCCCAAGTAAAGACCTTATTGCCTTCTGCATCGGAGGGCAGGGCATCATATACCTTCTGAGGCACATAAACGCGAGCTCCATATCGTTTGCCAGGCTTGGCCGTGAAGACCAGCGACTGCATCAGGTCGCCGCGCTTCACGGTCATTCCGTAAGGTGTAGCAGCTCCCGCCTTTGTATAGACCCATGTCTTGTTCTTCTCTTCCGACTTGATCAAATCGACCGCACTGACAGCTCCTGCCACTGTAAGTTCGGGTTTGGAGCATTTGATGGGAGGAGCACCTTCAAGATAGAAGGGATATTCGCCGCGTCCCCACGTCTGCTGCACAGCGATGCTATGGTAGGCTCCACGTCCCTTGGCATAGACCACCCAAGGTCCCACGGCCTTGTTCAAGCCGCTCAGTCGCTGTAGATAGACCGACCGGAGATTGATGACTGAGGCCGTCTTCGGCAAAGGCGTGCCATCGTCGCCCACACCGACGATGGCATAGTAGCGATAGTAGTCGGTTATCTTCTGACCATCAGCATCGAGGGCGAATATCTTACCATCCTCTTCCTTGTAACCGCTTGTGATGACATTGCCATCGATATCGACGATGTTTCCTTCTCTGTTCCTCCGGTAGGTGCGAAAACGTTTCAGTCCGTTACCGAAATTCGACACAGTGACCGACTGGACGATGATGTCATGGAAGCCTATGCTGCCAGCGAAGATGAACCATTTGTATAGCCTGCCCTTGGGCGGAACATAGCCTTCGTCGCTATCGTATTTCATACTTGATGAAGCACACTTGATGGGTTGCGTATCCTTGCCACCCTGGCAGGAACCTTCAACCTGAATGTCGCCAAATTCGCAATGCGTGAAGTTCATCTTTCCGGGCTTGCCATAGAAGAAGTTGCCCATACATCCCTCGAAGTTGAAGTAGTAGAAGTAGCAGGCTGATACATCACTCGGTCCCGGTGGATCGAAGAGGAAAAGCGGAGCAGCCCGTCCCACATTGTCTATTCTGCCGCAGTTACGCACATTGGTGTAGCCAAAATGACTCTCGTAGCAGCGACGCAGCAGGACGCACGTTCCCTTGACGTGCTGGAAGTAGAGTCCATCGAACTGACCATACGGACAGCAATCGAGCCACAAGGCTGCCTTGGTGACATAGCGATAGGTACGCTTGGTGATGCCTTCTCCGTATTTGGGGACGAAACCCATATCGACCATCGACTCGGTGCCTGTCAGGAAAGCAAGATCGCACAACTTGCACCCACGCATAAACAGGGATTTCTTGTCGTCCAGATATCCCAGGCGGAAAATGTAAGGCTGCGAAGTGCGGTAAGGTAGGATGCGGGCACCCGAAGCATTGGCCTGCATCTTAGGTCCCCTGATGCTGATGCCCAATGCCGAAAAACTATCTCCCTTACGAAGAAGCAATGTGGGCGAAAAGGCGTAGGCTCCTTCGGGCAGGAAAAGGTCATAAGTTGTAGCACGGCGATCGAGGAACGCCATCCATTTGACCATATAAGGCATATTATCTTCGTGCGTATCGGCCGTTTTTCTGCGAGCGCCCAACTGCAGGAAGTTCACCTCATTGCTGGCTGGCACTACCAGATCGGCATATAGTTCGGCCTCAGCATTGGCAAGCCGGATGAGCGTGGCCGTATCGAGATAAGCCGTCGTATGTTCACCAGCCATCCCTTTCCATGTCAGGTCGTAGGCATAGCCAACGACATTGTGCCGATTGTCATAGACCAGCAACGACGCATCGAGGCGACTCTTGATGTAATAGGTGCTTCCACCACCATCGCCAGCGCTATAAAAGCCCTTTGTGATGGCAACATCGCCCTTCTTCAGATTGGTGCTCGCAGCAAGGTCTGCCACATTCTCATAGATATAAGCCTGCGTATAGCGAACCGTGTCAGCAGAAACTGTCCCGATCCTGCTTCCATAAATGCCTCGCTCTTCGGCAGGGACAGTCGGAGTATAGACAGCCGACTTCTTCGGGTCAAGGCTCGGAGCCTTCGCCTGGCTTTCGGCCTGTGCGTAATAGCTCGAAACAATCCCGAGCAACAGGACCAGATGTCCAATCAATATACTTGTATGTCTCATTGTCAGAAATGATCTTGTTACTTCAATCAGATGAACGATGCAAAGATAACGATTATTTTGAGAAAAGAAGCTGGAATCACTAAAAAACTGCGCACAAATAATTATTTTTCACATTTGCTTGGAGTTTTCTGCAAAACTGATTATCTTTGCACCCGTATAATCATCTTCTATACCATTATGAAAAGGAGTATCATTCACGTCCTCACCCTCTTCACCCTCTTCGCCTCCTTCTCTGCCTTTCCATCTTTGCAGGCACAGGCTTCTCCCGGGAGTGACCATAGGGAACAACTGCCGGCCATCGAGATGCTTGCCGACCGAACCATCATCTATCCGGGGCGACTCGACCTTCAGGGCGACGAGACGCTGATGGGCATCCTTCAGATGTATCCCGAACTGCTCATCGGCGGCTATGACAATCTGCTGGGCAGCTACCAGTTGCGTCTCGACAATGTGGCCATCTCGGGCGACAGCCGCCTGCTGATGTCGCAAATCAAGGCCAGCATCATCCAAAAGATACAGATTTGCGACAACTCAGGTGTAGCAAAGGGTCGTACGGGCGAAGGTTGCGTCATCGACATCAATCTGCGTGAAACCGAAGACAATGCTCACGGCTATACAGCCCTGCAATATGCCACCAACCATCAGCTCAGCGGAACCGCCAACATCCGTTACGGCGACGAACACACCGACGTCTTCGTCAATGCCCAGTTCAACCGCACAGACATCAAGAGCATCTACAAGGACCAGCAGTACCTGCACGCAGAAATGACAAACCGGCTGACCGATCGCGATGTTATTCGCTCCTATGTAAACCAGAGCTACAAGAACACCAACACGCCTTCCGAAAACCTCCGCAAAAACCTGCGCGAAGAGATGTTCCTCATCCGCACGAGGTGGTTCCACACCTTCAACCAACTGGGCACCGAGCTGCTCACTATGCTTACCTATACCCGTGAAAACAATCCGTTGGAACAATTTGCCATCCGTGACAACGAACATCGCATCATCCGCAATAGCTACGACCTGCCCGCCTGGCTGCTCGAACTCAACACACCCATCCCCTACATCAAAGGATTGAAGATGATGTCTGGCATCGAAGCGGGCTATAACATACAGGACTACGGCATCAACCAGCACAACGAGACAGGTTTGGCATTCGACGAGGAAAGCACCTACCACATCTTTCACCATGATGTCTACCTGCAATTCAACTACAGGCGTGGACCCCTGCTCTTCACCATAGGCGATCGTGCAATGTTCTATCACTACAACCAGAAAGGCTATTCGGGCGGCTGGTCGAAGAACTCCACACGCAACATGTTCCAGGTAAGCACCGTGTTCACTCCACATCCGCGCCATCAGTTCCAACTCGCCTACTTCCGCAAGTTCACCAACCCCAGTGCCCTCGATGTGTTCATCGAACTGTGGCCCAATACCGCAGGCACCTTCATCGGTGGCAAGGCCGACCTTGAGGAGACACGCGTCAATCAGTTCAAGCTCGCCTACGGCTACACGCAACATAACTTTACTGTCAAAGCCAACGGCAGCTATTACACCACCAGCAACGACGACCGATATTACAAGGCCGGAACCTCCATCTACTATAAGGTAGGAAACCTCTCACTCACGGCAGGCTACAACATCTACTCCATCAAGAATGCTGCAATTCCCGATGCCGACCGCACAACCTATCACGATGCTCGCCTTGCCTCCAAGCTCTCACTGCCACGACAGTGGCTGCTCGGTGCGCGATGGATCTGGTATTCCAAGGACATGCCCTACCGCGTAAGCAACTATGACGACAAGCCCTTCTATGGAGGATTCGAGGTAATCAAACGATTCCATTCCAATCGTTCTATCGGCCTCCATTGGCACGACATATTCCATAGCGACCTCAGTGCCGTTATCGCCACTGCTCAATGGAACTTCTGATCGATACCCATAGATGTAAACGACACAGTCTTTTTTCGTTAAATGAAATAAAACCGTCACCATTACCTATTATTACAAAATGAAACACCTTTTCTCAACCCTTGCCATCTCGATTTTCATGGCTTTTGGACTCCATGCCCAAACCTATCAACCAAACCTCGTCATAAAACTCTGGCCCAATGGGGCACCCACCGACAATGGCGATATGGAAACTGAAAAAGACTTCGGCACCCACTTCGAGCATACACAAGACCCCGACATCTCGGTCTATTTGCCCGAGCATCCTTGTGGACTCGCCGTGCTTGCCATCCCAGGTGGCGGTTACAGCGGCGTATGGTACAACCACGAAGGACATCTGCCCGCTGCATGGTACAACGAGCAGGGCATCGTCTATGCTGTGCTGAAGTACCGTCTGCCCAATGCTCATCCCGAAGTGCCTCTCGACGACGTTCAGCAGGCCATGCGTATTCTTCGCGAGCACAGCAGCGAATGGAACATCCGGAAACTCGGCGTGCAAGGTTGTTCGGCAGGTGGACATCTTGCCTCAACAGCCGCTACCCACTACACCTCACCCGATGTCCGTCCTGACTTCCAGATTCTCTTCTACCCCGTCATCTCGCTTGATCCTTCGTTCACCCACTATTGGTCAAGCCATTTCCTGCTGGGTGACAAACCTTCGAAGAAACTCGTCCAGCAATACAGCAACGAACTGCAGGTAACCCAGGACACACCACCAGCCTTCATCCTCGCAAGCAGCGACGATGGCCTCGTGCCCGTTCGCAACAGCATCGAATATTACAACGCCCTTGTAGCCCATGGTGTAAGCGTCACCATGCACCTTTATCCCGTAGGTGGTCACGGCTGGTGCTGGCGCGACAACTTCCGCTACAAACCGCAGTACGTCAGCGAACTTGGCCAGTGGCTGCGCACCCTGCTGCCCCAGCGTCGCGTGCTCTGGATTGGCGACTCCATCACCGATGGCGGATGGGGACGTAGCGGCGGCGATATGCGACCATCGAGTGAACGCAATGAGTGGGACAAGAACCACGTCTATGGACATGGCTATGTCGAGCAGTGCGCCAGCTATTTCGAAAGCCAATATCCCGAAGCCGAAATCAAGTGCTGGAACCGTGGCATCAGTGGCAATACGCTCGAACAACTCGCTGCCCGCTGGCAGCAGGATGCCATCGACCTGCATCCCAATGTGGTCAGCATCCTCATCGGCATCAACGATGCCTGCACCTTCTTCGACCGCAAGAAGCAGGACCCCTCGCTTACCTTCGACATCAAGGCGTGGGAAGCCCTGTATCGCACGCTGCTCGATCAGACACGCGACTCGCTTCCTGGTGTTCAACTCGTACTTTGCACTCCTTTCATCGCCCGTGCCGGATGGGTGGCCGAGACCGACAACTTCGACCAGCGCCAACAGCTGATGAACGATATGGCCTCCGTAGTGCGTCGCCTTGCACAGGACTATTATGCCACGCTCGTGCCCTTCGACACTCTCTTCCGCGACCTCCGTGACCAGCATCCCACTTCGAACAATTCCTACTGGATTTGGGACGGCATTCACCCGACCCCTGCCGGTCACCGCAAGATGGCAGAACTATGGATTGAGACAGCGGGAAGTTGCATTTTGCCCAAATAACCCTGCTTTTTACAAACCTTTCCACTTTTTTTCTTCAAAAGACTTGGCAGAACCAAAAATTCTCGCTATCTTCGCACCGTTTTTTACGAGATTACGACAAATAATATTCATTGTTAATTGTTAATTATTAATTGTTAATTGAAACAGTTATGAAAGATAATTCCTGGCAGAACTTCTTGAACAAGGGTGCACAGAATGGCCCCAAGGGCAAGGGTGGCAAGCAAGCAGGTGCTGCTTCGACCAAGGGCAATAAGGCTGCTCCAAAGCAAATGAATCGTCGCTCGCAGTAAATCCTGCGTTGCGTTCTTACAAAATCACCGAATAACCGTAGCAAGCATTTTGTCGGCCGACAGGATGCTTGCTATGTTGTATAAAGTACTCTGACGGCCGACAGAGTGCTATATTCTATCGTAGTATGACCATTCTTGGCCAGGATTGGTTATTCTTCATTCAGAGAAAGCATTCTATCGGCCGTCAGAGTGCTCCATCCTATCGCAGTATGACCGTTCTTGGCCAAGATTGGGTATTCTCCTTTCGGAGAAAGCATTCTGTCGGCCGACAGAGTACACCATCCTATCGCGGCATAACCATTCTTGGCCAAGATTGGTTATTCTCTTTTCGGCGAAAGCATTCTGTCGGCCGTCAGAGTGCTCCATCCTATCGCGGCATAACCATTCTTGGCCAGGATTGGGTATTCTCCTTTCGGAGAAAGCATTCTGTCGGCCGTCAGAGTGCAATAAGGGCGTGCCAAGTCAGGAAAGACTTTTGGCACGCCCTTTTTCAAATATAATTACGGGAACTTGTGCTGATTATTTGATCATCACCTTCTTGCCATCGATGATGTACATACCCTTGTCGAGCGACTGGATATCGTTGCCCACATACTGGCCGTTGATGGTGAAGATACGGGTCTCGCTCTGCTCATCAGCATTCATCGTGCTGATGCCTACGGTGCCCATATCGCCATGGTTGGTGCTGTTAGCCCATGAAGACTGAGTGGTCTGGAAGGCGATCTCGTAGAAGTAGGTTCTCTTGAAGCTTACCACAACCTTATAAACCTTGCTGGCATCGAGGTTATCGAGCGTGATGATGAAGCTCTTGTAAGATGTACTGTACGAAGCTGAAGTCACAGCAGTAGAGGAGGCGCTGATAGAGCCGTTGGACGATACTGTGCATTCATAGACACTGACGGTAGTGTTGCTGCTTGAACGCGGATTGTAGCCATAGACCTTGACAGCAGTGAGGTTGCTTACATAGTAGGTCTGGGTAGCTGTGCCATTCGAGCTTGAAGTGACGGCACGTGCCGAAGAACTTGTGCCTCCCCACCAGCTGGTGGTTGTTTCGAAGTATGCCGAACTGCCTTGGAAGACATCGTATGCACTCCATGTTGTGCTTGTCGAACTGTTGCTGCTGTAGGTGAGCCAACCCTGATAGCTGCTCGAATAGTAAGCGCCATAAGGTGCGAGGGTGAGCCATGCCGAACCATCGGACTTCTCCGAATAGGTGTAGAAGTTCTTCACGCCACTGTAGCCAGCATCGTCGATGGTGCTGTACTTGTGGAGGTTGAGATAAGAGTCGGAGGCTGTTCCTCCTGCAGGTTCTTCCTCAGGATCTTCTACCACAGGAGCTGCGGTTGCAGTACCTGAAAGTGTTACGCTGGCCGAAGCACTACCGCTGGTGAGAGCAATGCTACCACTGTAGCTGCCGGCTGCCTCAGGACTGAAGGTAACGGTGACGGTGGCACCTGCCATAGCAGAAGCAGCGGTAATGGTCGAAGGACTAACGGCATAGACACCATTGTAGTCGGTGAGACGTACGCTGACACTCGAGGTGAGGTCGGTACCGCTGACTGTGAAGGTCTGGCTGACAGGAGTGCCTTCCTCGGTGCTGAAGCTAAGAGCTGAGCTTGATACATTCAGTACGGGATCGGGAGTTACCACGGGGTCTTCACCTGGCACGGTGATGGTGGTCTTCTCGAAGAAGTAAACAGAAGAAGAGCTTGATGCAATAGTCCAACCGCTGCTGTAAGCGAGGTACTTGTAGCCACCGCTTGAATAGTAGAGCGATGCAGCATTCGAGCCGACAGTCCAGTTTGCCTTGCTGGTCGAAGTGCTCATCGACAGCTTGTTATTGCTGTGATAGAGGTAATAGCTTCCATTCTTGAATCGCTTGCTGGAGCTGCTGGTGCTGCAGGTCCAAACTGCATACGAGCTGGGCTCCTCGATGTACTTGATGGTGTTACCACTACCGTCGTTGCCGCTCACGATGTTGACTGAACTGCTGGTAACAGTGTGGCTGGAATTGGTGGTAACGGCATTGGCTGAACCAGCTGCATTCTTGTTGACAATCACATACTGCTTGCCCGAAGTAACGCTGCTGACGAGCTTATAGACTTCCTTTGTAGTTGTTGGCTGAGGATCGGGATCGACCTGTTGTGCTACCGAAGTACCAGAGAGGGCCACTGTGACGGTGGCAGCCGAAGCGCTGGTGAGAGTAAGGGTTCCAGTGTAAGAACCTGCGGTAGAAGGAGCGGTGAAGGTCACGTTGACGGCCTTACCCGAAGCTGCCTGAGTAGTGGAGATGCTGGTGGTGTTGGCCGAGAATGCCGAACCGCTGACAGCCACGGTGATGGCTCCGCTGAGGTTGCTGCCGCTGACGGTGATTGACTTGGTCTGTGTCTCACCTGCATTAGCAGAGAACGACAAGCTGGAAGCACTGGCGGTGATGACAGGAACAGGAGCTGCTTCAGCCGAACCACTTAGGCTGATGGTGACGCTCTGTGCATTGCTGCTGGCGAGGGTAAGGGTGGCCGAAGTGTTGCCTGCTGCCGTTGGAGCATAAGTGACGGTGACAGTGGCACCGAATGTTGCGTTAGCCTTGCTGATGGAGCTTGGCGAAACGGTGTAGCTGCTCGAACCGCTAATGGTGGCAGAAACTGCGCCCTCAAGATCAGTACCAGTGACGGTGAAGGTCTTGGTGTAGGTCTGTCCAACGGTGCCCGAGAAAGCAAGTGACGAAGCGCTGGCAGTGATGACAGGGGTCGTAACTACAGTTCCAGGAGTAGAACCAAGAATCTGCTGGAGGCCTGCAAGAGCATTGATCTTACCATTGCCAAAATGCGAGGCATTTGCACCAGTGGTTGTGTAGCTATCCTTGATTGCCGTCTGCTTCATGATGTTCTTGATGTCACTGCTGGTGAGTGACTGCCCTGACTCCTTTGCAGCCTGGAGCCAAAGGGCAACGATACCGGCGGCCACGGGAGTTGCCATCGAAGTACCCTCCATCATAGCGTAAGGTGAGGACGAACTGTTGACCACGAGGTCGCTGCTGAAGTCGCTTCCATAGTAACTGTAGTCATCGACACTGGCTGTATGGTAGTGGTTCACACCAGCGGCAAGGCGGGCACCAGGAGCCGTGATCCATGGATACTGAATGCCTGTGGGGCTCTGGTTGGCGGTAGCGTAGCTGGAGAAATAGGCGATATCGCCGACGGTATAAACATCACTCATGCTATAGGAAGAGCCACTGGCGGCTTTCCACGTATTGGCTGTTACATAAGCACCGATGGAGATGACATTGGGATCAGTGGCCTCGTCACTTACACACATATCATCCGAACCGTTGGTCCATGTATAGCCGCTGGTCGAGAGGTGATTAGTGAAGTAGCCGTAGCTGCCTCCCCAAGCATCGATGGTGCAGCTTCCGCTGGTTGGATAGAACTGCACAGCCAAGGTATATTTGCTCTTATAATAGGTGCTGCCGTTCTTCGTTGTAGTGGTGTAGCTTCTCGAGGTGAGACCAGATGTGTAGAGCATGATCTGGCTCTTGTTGGAGCTGACGTAATCCTTATAAGCATAAAGTGTTCCGCTGAAATAGCTCGATAGTCCGCTCACCGTGGCACCGCTGGTACTTGGGGTGACGGTGACCGAAGTCTTGACAGCACCTGTGCTGGAGTCAAGGACGAAAATCTTGCAAGCAAGGCTACCACTGCTCAACTTGGAACGAGACCATGCGTTGGCGATGATTCCATAGTAGTAGTATCCGGCATCGGTGTTGCTGTAGGAAGCAGCACGAAGGATAGAGCCGAGAGGGCTACTGCTCGATGCAGTACCACTCACGTGATATCCACCACCCTCACCGTCTTTCGACTTGCCACCATCGTTGGAAGCTGCAAAGAGACAAACATGGTTGGGATGGCTTGAACCAAAATACTGTGCAGTGATGTCGGCAAAATCGCCGGTACCATCGTGAGGCCCATACTGAGAACCCCAACTGTTGCTGATTACCACAGGCTTGCCCTGAGCATCGGCATAATCGCAGATCTTCTGGAATGCATTGGCCATATAGGTGCTCGACAGACCGTTGATGCCGGCGAGGTAAAGGTCCGCACCTGGAGCCATTCCACCATAAGTAGCATTGGCATGGTCGTTGGTGACGGTAACATTCGAGCCGCTGACGATGACGCTCGAACCACCGGCTGTTGAACTGGTGTGCGTGCCGTGATCTTCGCTCTTGGTGTCGGTAGTGGGACTGCTGCTGGTAATAGAAGTATATTCCTTGGCACTTGAACCATTATATACATACGCGCGCTTGATACGAGAATTGCCGCTGGCATCCTTGAATGCTATGTGCTGAAAGTCGATGCCTGTGTCAATCACACCAAGGACAACACCCGTACCATCGTACTGCTTGCTGAGACCGAGGGCAACGGCATCAGCTGACTTGGTGAGGGCATCATCGACATTGGTTGCCTGACGTGCCTTGTTGGTAAATGGATGCATCAGCATCGATACGTTGATGCGCTTCACGTTAGTGAGGCCGGCAACTTCCTCAATTCTTTCTACTGGGATAAGGGCGGTGTAAAGTCCGTTATTGAAGCTGCTCTGAATCTGAACACCCTTATTGATCAGATCCCTAACATCGGCATTGTTTTCCATACGGATGAAAGCCGAAATGTAAACGTGGCCATCGATAGTGTCTGGGGCAGCATAGATTCGTTCATCATTCTTGCTGGGGCGAATACGCTTGCCAACGAAGTCAAGGCCGAGCTGCTTCTCTGATACAGCATGGCGCTTCATTTCGAGCGCTCCATCGCGTTCGTCAATGAACATCTTGGTTGAAATAGACAACTTGTTGCTGATGTCACTCTGACCAAATGACAGCATACCCGATGCCATCATAATAGCGAATAGTAAACCTTTTCTCATGTTAGAAAAAATTAGAAGTTGTAATGTATTTGTGCGAAAAACGCCACAAAGATATACATTATTTTCATTCGTCAAACATTTATGTCAGATTATTTTCGAAAAATGTACGTTTTTTCTCGTTTTTGCATAAAATACCTATAAAAACACAACAATTTCGTCCAATCAGTGACATTTTGAAGTTTAAATATCCTAAAACAAGAAAAGTGCGACAAACAAATTGTCGCACTTTTATCTTAAAGAGATATCATTTTGGCCTAATGTTCGCCAAAAATCGGTCAAAAAGGCATCAAGCTTCGGCAGCAGCCAAGAGTATTTCGCTCAATGAAGGATGAGCATGGACGGTGTGGGCGATGTCGTGAATCGTTCCACCTTGGCGCATTAGGACGGTGACCTCGTGAATGAGGTCGCTGGCATGGGCGCCGAGGATGTGAGCGCCGAGAATCTTGCCATTGGGGGCAACGAGAATCTTGACGAGTCCGTCGTCGGCATCCATCGAGAGCGCCTTGCCATTGGCTCGATAGAAAGACTTGAGTGCCTTGTATTCTGTTCCTGCCTCGGCGAGTTGCTCCTCGGTCTGGCCCACCATAGCAACTTCGGGAGTGGTGAAGACGGCGGCGGGAATGACTGAGAGGGCGGCGTGGTAGGGATTTTCACAGTCATCGATGGCTGTGTCAGAAACAGAGTGCAGGATGTGATGAAGCGCACAATAACCCTGGAAGGTGGCAGCATGTGCGAGCTGGCAGAGGCCATTGACGTCGCCGATGGCATAGACGCCGGAAACGTTGGTCTGCATATCCTGATCGACGGTGATGCCACGACGGGTGTATGCCACGCCGATGTCGTCGAGGTTGATAGCTTCGAGGTTTGCGCCGCGGCCTACAGCCATAAGCACAAGGTCGCATTCGAGCGACTGAAGCTTGCCCTTTTCCTCATATTCCACGCGCATCGGTTCGCCCTCATAGATGGCTTTGGCAGCAGCTCCCACATGGAAACCGATGCCGCGCTTCTTGAGCGAGGTGCGCAGACGCTTGGCGATGTCACGATCGAAAGCGGGAAGGATCTCCTTCATGAACTCCACCACCTCGACCTCCACGCCGAAGCTGCGGAAGATGCTGGCGAACTCCATGCCGATGACGCCACCGCCAATGATACAAAGACGTTTGGGCAAAGTCGTCAGGTTGAGGGCCTCGGTGGAAGTGATGACGCCCTGGGCATGAGCGCCAGGAATGGGCAGGAACTTGGTCACGCTTCCCGTAGCAATGATGACATTGGGAGCCACGAACTGCTCCTCTTCCCCATCGGCTTTGCGAACAGCTACAGTATGTGCATCGACAAATCGAGCCTCACCTTCGACCAACGTGATACTGGGCATTTTCATGAGCATGGCGACACCCTGACGCAGTTTATCGACCACGCTGTCCTTACGTGACACAAGTGCTGCAATATCGACTGCGGCGTCGGCATAGCCTGCGGCAAGAACTTCGTCGTGAACTTCGGCCGAATGACAAAGGCACTTCGTGGGGATGCACCCTGCATTGAGGCAGGTTCCGCCCAATGCAGCCTTTTCGATGATAACGGTCTTCAAGCCCGCCTTGGCTGCCTTGACTGCTGTCTCGTAGCCTCCGGGACCTGCTCCGATTATGATAAGATTGACTTCATTCATAAGTACAGAACCAAAATTTACATTAGTTACTTTCCTTTTTTACACGAATTGCCACGAATTGACATGAATTACATTTGCCAAGTGTTGTTAGTTACACTTATAAATAATTCACGTTAATTCATGGCAATTCGTGTTGAAAAATAAAGAGAATCAAAGGTTCTTGAAAGTGAACTTAGGCTCCTTGACTGCCTTCACATCGTCGAGGCGACGGATGGGTGTGTCGTGAGGAGCAGTACGAACCATTTCGCTATTGTCGCGTGCCTCCTCGGCGATGCGCTTCATCACAGCGATGAAGTCGTCGAGCGTGTCCTTGCTTTCGGTTTCGGTGGGTTCGATCATCAATGCCTCGTGGAAGAGCAACGGGAAATAGATCGTAGGCGCATGGAAACCGTAGTCGAGCAGGCGCTTGGCCACATCGAGCGTAGTGACGTGAGCGGGATCGTGATGATCGCCACCATATTCGGGACGCAGACCGTCGAAGACGAACTCGTGCTTGCAGAGACCCTCGATAGGCAGCAGGTAATGGCTTCTGAGGCACTCCTTGATGTAGTTGGCATTGAGTACCGAAAGCTTGCCAGCCATCGGGATGTTCTCCTTGCCCATGCTGAGCAAATAGGCGTAGGCACGGATGATGACGGTGAAGTTGCTGAGGAAGCTAGAGATACAGCCGAGCGATTTCTCGTCGCAATGCAAGTCGTAGGTTCCATCGGACTTTTTCTCGACCTGAGGATTAGGCAGCAAATGCTCCAGACCTTTGCGTACTCCCACTGGGCCACTGCCTGGACCGCCACCGCCGTGAGGTGTGGAGAAGGTCTTGTGCAAGTTAATGTGCATCACGTCGAAGCCCATGTCGCCAGGACGGCAAACGCCGAGCATTGGATTGAGGTTGGCTCCATCGTAGTACATCAGACCGCCGCAGTCGTGAACGAGACGAGCAATCACGGGAATGTTTCTTTCGAAGATACCGAGGGTGTTCGGGTTGGTCATCATCATGCCAGCCACATCGGGACCAAGCAATGGCTTGAGATCCTCCACATCTACGGTACCATCGGGCAAGCTCTTTACCTCGACCACCTTGAAGCCAGCTACAGCAGCAGAAGCAGGATTGGTGCCATGGGCAGAGTTTGGTACGATGATCTTGGTGCGTGCCTCATCGCCACGCTGCTGATGATATGCCTTGATGACCATAAGTCCGGTCAACTCTCCATGTGCACCAGCATAAGGATTGAGCGTAAAGCGCGAAAGACCGGAAATCTCGGCCAGCGTACGCTGTACCTCGTCATAAACCTTCAGGCTGCCCTGCACATATTCCACAGGGGTGGAAGGATGGCGATTGAAACCGGGGAGGGCACAGAGTTCCTCGTTGAGCTTCGGATTGTACTTCATAGTACAAGAGCCCAAAGGATAGAAGCCCGTATCAACACCGAAGTTATTGTTCGACATGTTGGTGTAATGGCGAACCACAGTAAGTTCGTCACACTCGGGAAGAATGGTCTTGCTCTGGCGCTTTAAGACATCAGGCATCTCGCTGATACAATATCCACTGATCTCTGACTTTGGCAGTGAATAGCCTACGCGTCCTGGCTTTGACAACTCGAAAACGAGTTTACCATAATATACATTGTTCATAGCCTATCAAATATTAGAGATGAGTGAATCGATTTCTTCTTTCGAACGCATTTCGGTGACAGCGATGGTGAGGCAACCAGGCATACCCTCGGTCTCGACGCCCAGGAGGAAGCCCTTTTCGGCCAATGCCTTGCGAAGCTCGGCAGCATCACCCTTGACACGAACGGTGAACTCACAGAGGAAAGGCTTGGGACCAAAGGCATCCTCGAACTTGCCGGTCTTGAGCAATGCATCGTGCAGATAATGAGCGCCGGCATAGCTCTGCTCGTTGACTTCACGCAAGCCTTTTTCGCCCATCAGGCTGAGGTAGGATGCCACGAAGAGGCACATGAAGCCTTGTGCCGTGCAGATGTTGCTGGTAGCCTTCTCACGACGAATGTGCTGCTCGCGAGCCTGCATGGTGAGGACGAAGGCACGACGACCCTCGGCATCGGTAGTGGCACCGACAAGACGACCGGGCATCTTGCGCACCAGTTCGTTCTTGGTGCAAAGGTAGCCGATATAAGGACCACCGTAGTTCATCGGGATACCCAGACTCTGGGCATCGCCGCACGCGATGTCGGCACCCCATTCGCCAGGAGTGCGGAGCACGCCAAGTGAGCTGGCTACGCTATTGACAGCAAATAGCGCCTTGTGTGCATGGCAAAGGTCGGCAAGGCCAGTGAAGTCCTCGACAATGCCATAGTAGTTGGGCTGGCTGACGATAAGACCTGCCACGTCATCCTTCTCGATGAGTTCCTGAGCCACAGCCTTATCCATCACGCCATCAGCAGCTGGCACCTTCACCAACTCTACGCCATGATAGTGGGCATAGGTCTCGACAACGCGAAGCACCTGAGGATTGCATGTAGCCGAGATGAGCACCTTGTTGCGCTTTTTGGCATTGGCCACGCACATCAGCATAGCCTCGGCAGTAGCTGTCGAGCCATCGTACATCGAAGCATTCGACAGATCCATACCAGTGAGGTCGGCCATCATGGTCTGATACTCGAAGATATACTGCAAGGTACCCTGCGAGATCTCAGCCTGATAGGGAGTGTAGCTGGTCGAGAACTCACTGCGGCTGGCAAGGAACGGAACAACACTGGGGGTATAGTGGTCGTAGGAGCCACTACCGGCAAAGCAGACGAGAGGCTTGTTCTGAGCAGCAAGACCGCCGATGATGCGACGAACCTCGATCTCCGACTTCTCGGACGGAATGTCGAGTTCGCGCTTCAACTTCAGTTCCTCAGGAACCTCGGCATAGAGATCGTCAAGGCTCTTGACACCAATGACATCCAGCATCTGCTGAATGTCATCGGTCGTATGGGGGAAATATTTGTACATAATTATTCGCAGATTGCCTCGTAAGCCTTGGCATCGAGGAGGTTGTCAAGTTCAGAGGGATCGGAAAGCTTTACCTTGATGATCCAGTTCTCGAAAGCGTCAGCATTGACGAGCTCAGGCTGCTCTTCGAGGGCTTCGTTGATTTCGACAACAGTTCCGGAAACAGGGGAGAAAAGGTCGCTGGCAGCCTTCACTGACTCGACTGCTCCAAACTCCTCACCGGCGGTTACTTCGTCGTCAACCTCTGGCATATCAACATATACCACGTTACCCAGCTGAGACTGTGCATAATCGGTAATGCCGATGTAGCCATACTCGCCTTCCACTCTTACATACTCGTGGCTCTCTGCATAGAAGAGGCCTTCAATAACTTTTGCCATAACTTTTTGTTTTAAATTATTTCTTATATGATTTCTCGTAAAATTTCTTCTTCACAACGACACCCGGCTGAAGCTTGCGATGGATGCGAACCTGCACGGGAGTGCCCAACTTGGCATACTCGATCTTGACAAGGGCCATGCAGACGCTCTTGCCCGTCGAGATGGAGTTGTAGCCTGTGGTCACAGTACCGACAACCTCGTCGCCGACTACCACTTCGTAGCCATGACGCGGGATGGCACGACCTTCGAGCTCAATGCCGACAACCTTGCGGGTAACACCCTCGGCCTTCTGCTTGGCACAAGCCTCCTTGCCGACAAACTCCTCCTTGTCGAGTTTCACAAACATGCCGAGACCAGCCTCGATGGGGCTCAGTTCATCGGTCAGTTCGTCGCCATAAAGCGGCAGACCTACTTCGAAACGCAGGGTGTCGCGGCAACCCAGTCCACAGGGCTTCACACGTCCGCTCTCGATGAGTTTGTCCCACTGTGCAACGGTGAAATCGTGCGAGCCATAGATCTCGAAGCCATCTTCGCCCGTATAACCGGTACGGCTGATGATGATGGTCTCACCTGCAACCTCCAGTTTCTTGAAGGTATAGAACACGAGTTCGGCACAAGGCAGACCCAGCACCTCCTCAACCACACGCTCAGACTGAGGTCCCTGCACAGCAATCTGTCCGTAGTATTCGCTCTGGTTCTCGGTCACTACATTGAAGCCCTTCGACTGCTCAACGATCCAGGCATAGTCCTTGTCGATGTTGGCAGCGTTGATGACGAGGAAGAAGCGATCGTCGGCTTCCTTATAGACCAAGAGGTCATCGACGGTGCCACCATTCTCGTGAAGCATCATGCCATAGAAGATCTTGCCGACGGGAGCACCGGCAACGTCGTTGGTGAAAATATGCTGCACAAAGCGTTCGGCCTCGGGACCAGTGACCAGCACTTCGCCCATATGGCTTACGTCGAAGACGCCACAAGCCGTGCGTACAGCGATGTGCTCGTCGGCAATGTCGCTATACTGCAGTGGCATCACGAAGCCACCGAAAGGAACCATTTTCGCATTCAAACTGATGTGTCTGTCGTAGAGACATGTTTTCTTATCTTCCATAGATTATAGTTTTTGGATTGTTGTATTTCTTGTGAATGAGTCAACTTTTCAATTGTTCCATAAACCGATCAGCTGCTCCTGGGTGAGATTGCGGATCGACCGTTCGGGATGATGTCTGTCGATGGCTTCCCAAAGGCTCTCTCGGGTGAATGCCACGCCCTCGAAGGCTTCAGCAAAAGCCTTCTGGGCATCGAAAAGCTCGAAGTAGTCTCCCGTGAGACGTACTTTCCGCACAAGGCTTCCTTTTAACGAGAAACGAATCTCGATGGTGCCACAACCTTCGATACGGGCTTGCAGCACTTCCTCGTCGTGTGCCGAACTGCCCAAAAGGAACTCGTCGACATAATAACCCTGTTCGATTTGCTCTATTTCGTTTACGGCCGAAGCGTCAAGGACAATGGTGCGGTCGGTAAGTTTCTGGCGCAACTGGTCTCGGAGCCATGCTATCTCTTCGGCTTCGGAGAGTCCTTGGGGTGCATTGAGGTTGCCTTTCAGCACTCCCACTCTTGCCCTGATACTCGGTACACCCTTGCACTGAAGTTTTTGGGGATTGGAATGCAAAGCACCTTGCATCAAGTCGGGATCGGTGTCATAGAGCATCGTTCCATGCACGATATTGCGGTCGGCAATATGGTAGAAGGCATTACCGCAAACCTTGCCCTTGCCCATCAGGATGACGTCGTTGCGTCCGTGAACCTCTGTATGTGCGCCCAATTCGTTCAAACTGCGTGAAACGGTGGTGGCATACTCCAAGAAAATGGGTTCCACCTTGCCTTGTGTCGTGACGAGGCTGATCATAATGTTGCCCTCGTCGGCAAAGATGGCTCCTCCTCCACTCTTGCGACGGATGACGTCGATGTGATTCTCACGGCAGAAGTCCAGGTTGACTTCCTGATGAGCCACCTGGTTGCGACCCATCACCACGGTGCGACCCAATTGCCATGTGAAAAGATAATTGGAGGCAGGCAAATGGCTGGCAATCCATTCCTCAGCAGCGAGGTAGAAGGGTGCACGTCGCCGAACAGCGAACCGCGAATCGGCTGTAGCAGTGCAGTCAGGAATCTCTACATAACAAGCTGGGAAATGCATATCGTCCCTTGGTTTCTTATATTTCCTTTAGGTTTCTTGTGCAAATTAAATGGAATTCCTCGAAATAACAAAATAATTCGGGCAAAAAATGGCAAAAAGTCAAGAATTATCCTGTCGGCAAGGCCTTTCGAAATACAACCATTACAAAATGACACAATTCGGACGACCTTGTCCGACATACTTAATTGTTCAATTCGTTGGTCAGAGTCACTGAAGCAACATTGCCCGTCTTTTGGACTTCGTTGAAGAGGGCCACATAGTTAGGCTTTCCATACGAAACGACCACAAAATTGATGATGGTCTGTTTCTCGGTGAAGTTGTAGCGCAGGAACTCGTCCGAAATGTGGATGTTATATTGCTTGAGCAAGTCGCGAAGGACTGCCACATCGTCCATGATGCCATTCACCTTCACACGGATAATCTTACTTTCGCCTGCACGAATGAATCGCGTCACATAACGGTCGGCATATGAGAGCACGAAGATGATGAGCAACGTAGCTACCGTGGAGATGATGTACATACCGGCTCCGATGGCCAAACCGATGGAGGCGGTCATCCAGATGCCGGCAGCAGTGGTGAGTCCCTTCACCGAGCCCTTCATCTGAATGATGGCACCCGCACCCAGGAAACCTACACCCGATACCACCTGTGCAGCAATACGTCCAGGGTCACCGTTCTTCAAACCAAGATATTCCTGAGGAATGTAGATTGACACGAGCATCGCCATAGTAGCACCCATGCAAATCAGCGAGAAGGTACGCATACCGGCGAACTGGCCTTTGTGATGACGCTCCAGTCCTATCACGCCACCGAGCACAAAACTAAGCAACAACTTGTAGATGGCACCTACCAGATTGATGTTGGGACTGGCTATCAGCGAATAAAGCTCATTAAACGCTTCCATATCGAAATAATTACTTCGAATTAAAGTAAAGAATCAGCAGCACTGCAACTACTATCAGGAAGAGCACGATGTAGAGCACCTTCTTGCTTTTGCTCTTCTTTGCAGGCACTTGGGCTTTGGGCTTTTGAGTTGTGATACTGGTTGTTCCCTGCTTGACGACGACAGGTTCGGGCTTCTGCACCATTGAACGGAGCGGCTCGACTACGGTATTCACAGTGTCGCTCGTCAAATAGATATGCTGGGCGAGGGTACGGAGTTCGAGGAATGCAGCATCGACCTCGGTCTTGCCGCTCTTCGCCGAAGCAACAGCATCGACAAATTCCTCGATTTGGCCATAGATGTCACCATTCCCCGGGAAAAAATGTCCTACATCGCTTCGATAGTTCTTCAGCGACTTGCCTTTGAGACACACGTCCTTGACCAGGTCGTTGACAAACTGGACGCTTGAGGCACCAATGTGACTTCTTTCTTCCATTCTGTTTCGATGTATTGTTACCTATTTATCTCGAATTATTGAATTAATGAATTACTACCAACCCAATATTATCGTAAATTCGGGATATAGTAATTATAGACCCTTCACCACATTGACTATCTCGATGGCCGAGATCATGGCGTCGGCGCCTTTGTTGCCAGCCTTGGTTCCAGCTCGCTCGATGGCCTGCTCGATGCTGTCGGTGGTGAGGATGCCATTGGTGACTGGCACACCGCTGCGGAGACTTGCTGCTGCAATACCCTTGGCGCTCTCGTTGGCAACCATATCGAAATGAGGGGTAGCGCCACGAATCACTGCTCCGAGGCAAACCACAGCGTCATATTTGCCCGACTCGGCCATCTTCAAGGCTACCAACGGAATCTCGAATGCACCGGGCACGAATGTCAAAGTGAGATCTTCACTATTGCCACCATGACGTACAAAGCAGTCTTCGGCACCACCGATGAGACGGTTGACGATAAAGTCGTTGAAACGCGAAGCCACGATGCCTATCTTCTGGCCTGCGGCTGAAAGGTTACCTTCAATTCTTTTCATAATCTTTCTATTGTTTGATATCTTTATATTTTTTACGCAAATCCTTGACGTGGAGCAAATGTCCCATCTTGGCATACTTAGTGTACATGTAGAACTCATCCTTTTCGTTGCACGTCATTTCAATAGGTTCACGACCAACGACCTTGAGTCCGAAACCATCGAGACCTTCTATCTTGGCAGGATTATTGGTCATAAGGATAAGTTCGTGGATGCCAAGATCCGCAAGGATTGATGCTCCGGTGCCGTATTCACGTAAATCGGCAGCATAACCCAGCGCCAGATTGGCCTCCACAGTGTCCATGCCCTGGTCCTGCAGACGATATGCCTTGAGTTTGTTGATGAGACCGATGCCACGACCTTCCTGACGAAGGTAAAGCAACACGCCACGACCACGCTTCTCAATGCGACGCATGGCCTCGGCCAACTGTTCGCCACAGTCGCAACGCAGGCTGCCGAAAGCATCGCCTGTGAGGCATTCCGAATGGACACGACAGAGCACAGGCTCGTCAGTCGTAACGTCTCCTTTGACAAGAGCCACATGATGCTCACCAGTCACACGGTTCACATATCCGTAAGCCCTGAAAGTACCAAAGCGGGTAGGTAGTTCAGCATCGGTGACCTGATCGACGAGTTTCTCGGTGCGGCGACGATATTTCACGAGGTCGGCAATGGTGATGGCTACAAGGTCGTGTTTCTTTGCAAACTCAAGCAGTTCGGTGGTACGCATCATCGTACCATCTGGACGCATGATTTCGCAGCAAAGGCCGCACTCCTTCAGTCCGGCGAGACGGCAGAGATCGACCGTGGCTTCGGTGTGGCCTGTTCGTACCAGCACACCTCCATCGCGTGCCTGAAGCGGGAACATATGACCTGGGCGACGGAAATCCATAGGTTTGGCATTATCGTCAACTGTAGCACGAGCTGTGATACCACGCTCCACCGCCGAGATGCCTGTCGAAGTGGAACGGTGGTCGATACTGACGGTGAATGCGGTGAGGTGATTGTCTCCATTGTTGGCACACATCTGGGGCAAAGCAAGTTTTTCGCATATCTCACGGCTCATGGGCATACAAATCAAACCCTTGGCCTCCGATGCCATGAAATTGACATTCTCGGTAGTCGCAAACTCTGCTGCACAGATGAGGTCGCCCTCATTCTCACGATCGGGGTCATCCAATGCCACTATGCATTTACCTGCCTTGAGGGCGGTGATGGCCTCTTCTATGGTGTTGAATTGATTCATTCTATTTTCTTCTTTTTGGGGATGCTATATTAGCTACATTGTCTAGATGTTCTAGATTGTCTAGAGATTCTAGAGGTTCTAGATATTCTAGTTTTAGAGAAATCCATTATTTCTGAGTTTGTCCATAATGTTGTCATCGGGGGTCTTGCCAAGAAGCTTTTCGACATACTTGGAAATGATGTCATTCTCGATGTTGACAAGATCACCAACGCGAACGCTGTGGAGCGTGGTGGCGCCTTGGGTGTGAGGGATCAGGGAAACCGAAAAACTGCGCTCATCGACACGAGCCACGGTCAACGAGACACCCTGCAAAGCCACACTTCCCTTCTCGACTATATATCGGAGAAGTTTGCTGTCGCACGCCACTGTGAGCCAAAGCGCCGTATCGTCCTGACGACGTGAAGCAATTCTTCCAGTTCCATCGATGTGCCCCGAGACGATATGTCCGCCCAATCGGGTTTGTAATGACAAAGCACGTTCAAGGTTTACGGGACTTCCAGGCTTCAACTGTCCCAATGCCGTGCGTTCCACCGTCTCTGGCATCACGTCAGCAGTAAAGCCATGTTCGCTGAGGCTGGTCACCGTGAGACACACGCCATTAGTGGCGATGCTATCACCCACCTGGGCATCCTGCACCACTACATCGGCTTCTACCGCAAGGGTGAAGCTCTTGGCTCCTCTATGCAGGGCCTTCACATGGCCCACTTCTTCGATTATTCCTGTGAACATATTCCGGTTATTCAGAATACTCTGAGTATTCCGAGTACTCCGATTATCTCGATTATTCCGAGTCCTTCGAAACCAATCCCCTGACGAGCAAATCCTCGCCATATCTTTCGACCTTCACATCCTCGAGCCTCAATGCCTGTGCCATCTTGGCAAGACCAAGGCCTTCAACGGGAGTCTTTGCATCGGCACCACCAACAATCTTGGGAGCAATAAAAGCAAAGACTTCATCGACAAGTCCTTCTCGAATAAAGGATTCGTTCAGTGTGCCTCCTCCCTCAAGCAGGATGCCGTCAATCTTTTCTTTCCCTGCCCGCATAAGCAGGTCTTGCGGTGTGTTGCAGCACCATGTCTTGACACCAGCACGATTGAGTTGAGCCAATCGATGCAGGTCGGCACCCTCGGCGTAAACCACGACAGTAGGGACATCCTTGGCTGTGCGCACCAAGTTGCTTACAAGGGGCAAGCGGGCATGGCGATCGGCAACAATGCGAATAGGATTGCGAGCCGCTGGATACTTAGCGATGCGTGTTGTCAGCGATGGATTATCACTCAACACAGTGCCAATACCACAAAGTATGCCCGTCAGTTCACGACGCAGGTAATGCACACGCAATCTTGCCTCTTCGCCCGACACCCATTTGCTGTCACCCCTGCGGGTACAGATCTTGCCATCAAGTGTCATGGCATATTTCATCACAACCCAAGGCATACCCGTGGTGATATACTTCAGAAAGACACGATTCTGATAGCGCAACTCCTTCTCAAGACTATCGATCACTTCCACTTCGATACCAGCAGCCATCAACTTTTCGATGCCCTTACCGGCAACAAGAGGATTCGGGTCGCGCAGACCCACAACCACTCTACCGATGTGATGTTCGATGATGGCATCGGTGCAAGGAGGTTGATGGCCATGATGACAACAAGGCTCAAGGGTCACATACATCGTCGTACCCTTGCAATCTACTCCACGCCGGGCAGCATCTTCAAACGCATTTCGTTCGGCATGCAAATCGCCATAACGCTCGTGATAACCTTCGGCAATGACTTCTCCATCACGCACAATAAGTGCACCCACAAGCGGATTGGGATTCACTGCGCCCTCGCCCTTTTGAGCAAGTGCCATAGCTTTGCGCATCAGCACAATATCGTCGGTTGTTATCATATTATCGTCACAAATGGATGAAATACGGCGCAAAGATAATGCATTTTCCGCGAATTCCCAAGAAAAAAAGGACTTTTAGTGATTTTTCACCGACAAAACTTTGAGAATACCTAAAAAATACATATATTTGCAAAGCATTTCGAAGCGAAACAAGTTCATCCTTTTAGTTCATGAACAGCAAACCCTCTAAAACCATGCATATATGAATAGATTATTGTCCTTGCTGATTGCCATTCTGCCTGTTCTTTCCAGCTATGCAGAAACCTCCTCCGAAAATGCCAACGAGGCATGTTCCCCGAAACCAGAATTCCCCACCGAAGAGACCCACGAGCCCGGATTTCTCGGCACTCCCATCAACCAAGCCATCGAACGCGGCGTGCATCGTGCCGACCGTAAGATGGAATACAAATATGGACGCACTGTGACCGACTTCGCCACTGCCCCGAAAGTGGGCGGATATTACATGTCGGGCTATTATTACAGCAGCCAGGAAGGCGCACATAACGGTGACGGCTTCAAACAGAAGAACGTGCGTCTCTACGTGAGTGGTTCTGTCTTCAAACACTTCAACTACCTTGTACAGGTGCAACTTGCCAATGCCGCCTTCCACATGAAAGACTTCTGGATGGAGTGGAAGAAATATCCCGAGTTCAGCGTGAAGGTAGGCCAGTTCATTCGCGTGTTCGGCTTTGAGAATCCCTACAATCCGTTCGAATACCGTGATGGTGCCTACGCCTTGATTACCCAGAAACTTGCGGCCCAATCGGACTACATCGGCACCGACAACGGTGGCGGTCGTGACCAGGGCATTCAGGTACAAGGCGACCTCTTCCCTATGGGCAAGGACCAGCATCGTCTCGTCCACTACCAGCTCATGCTCTCCAACGGTCAAACCATCAACACCGGTGACGCAAACGGCAAGAAGGACATTTCGGGCACCTTCCAACTGCAACCCATCAAGGGCTTCTATCTCGCTTTCTATGGTTGGACGGGCGACCACAAGGCCAACAACGTCACCATCACCCGCAATCGTTACATGATCTCGGCATTCTACGACGTCAACGAATGGACAGCACGCGCTGAATTCGCCCACTCTACCGGCCACAAGATCAGCGACTACAATGCCGCTACCGGCGAATGGGCGGGTGCAGGAGAGGCACAGGGCTGGTATGCAACACTCGGCATTCCTTTCAACGAATGGCTCAAACTTTGGCTCAAGTACGACGCCTATCAGGACGATGCCTGCTGGGGAAGCACAAGGTCAATCTATTCCATCAGCCCCAACATCCAAATCCACAAGAACCTATGGTTTCAGCCTCGTGTAGGCTATGTACATGACCGCACACTCGACACCAACTGGACGGAGGTTTCTGTCGAAATGGGCGTACGTTTCTGAATCATCTTTCCGCATTTTGACAACGCAGGCTATCCCAAACGATGGCCTGCGTTTCAAGTTTTCGACGATTTAACAACAAGATTATAGAAAAATTGAAAAAAAGTTGGCAAAAATTTGCATCTTTCAACAAAAAGCCATATATTTGCAGCGAAAACTGATAGCGAGAGATTTCAAAGCCATTAATTCACCCTCGGTACTTCAGTCCAGTCAGTCCTGGAGCATCGAACAAAACCTAGAAACTATGAAGTCGATCCAAGAAATCAACCGAATGTATCTTGATAAGAACATTGAAAAGACGCCTCATGACGTCGAGTTGCTTGATGCCTTCAAGAAGAACCCCAAGGCCATGCCAGTACACGAGAGTACTGCCGACTTGGCCGATGGCACTCCCGTGTTAACCAATTATGGACTGATGAGCATGAGCCTTGACGATGGCTTCATGCAAGGATATTACGTACCGAAATGCGAGGAATTGCTCAACAGCGATAAGCCTTTGGATCCGCTCACTGTCCGCACGTTGCGCGCAAGCCTCATTGAATTTGCTATGCTCGGCTGCATCGAGGCACAGCGTGTCATCGAGAAATACCTCATCGAATATGGCAAGGGCGACAACGAGATGCTCGCCAATATCGTCTTGAGCCGTTGGCCCGAGCGACACAACCTCCAGCGCTTCCTGGCCATCCAGCAAGGAGGCAACGATCCGAACGTCGATCACACCTCGTTCCATCGCGCCATGACCGAGATTCGCTCAGGCAGCAAACGCACACGCTGGGTCAATTACTTCTTCCCGCAGATGAAGACCGACCGCGACCTGCCGACCTTCTACTACAGTCTGCGCGACGAAACGGAGGCGCTCATCTACATCAACCATCCGATGCTGCGCAAACGCTTGCTCAAGATGTGCGAGGCCATCCTCGAGAACGACCATTCCATCTTCGACATCTTCTCGCGTTTCGACATCAAGATGATTCGTTCCTGCATCGACCTCTTCTCTCAAATCTCCTCCATCAAGATCTTCGAGCGGATGCGACAGGAATACGGCTGGAAATACTACACAGACAAGTTTTAGAACGTGTGTCCGAGGCTGATGTAGAATCGGAACTCTTTCGTGCGATTGCTCCAACCCATATCGGCACTTATCGGTCCTAACAAGGTCTGATAGGCAGCACCCACTTCTGTACCCCACATCGTATGGGCTGACATGATGTTTTTAATTTTGTCAGCCTGCTGTGCTGCGGCAACCTTAGCAATCAAATATCCATTCTTGATGACCTTAAGCTGTCCCTTCAGCTGAGCCGCAACAAACGCGTTCTCAGCCACTTCGCAATGTCCGATGCCAGGGAATGGCATTTGCTGCGGCAGATAACGTCCGAAGTAATTTCCGCCAATGACGTTGCCTTGTACACGATGAATGTCGCTACCAAAAAGCAGACGACCGAAGGTGCTGGGTTGTATGGCAAGACGACTGCCAAAAGGAATGGATGTACGGAACTGGGCATCTACAGCCGAGAAACCTATATGATCGTTATAGGTCGCAAAATTGTCGGTTACGAAGGTAAAACCAGCCTTGAAGAATGAACCGCGTGTCGGGAAATACCAGTCGTTTTCAGTGTCGAAACGGGTTCGGGCGTAGTAACTGTAATTCCTCTCGTCTGCCACCGAGGTCAGGTTCCTGACTTCTTCATAGTTGACGTTGGTAAGCATGTCGCCGACATGATAATATTCCCACTTGGCACCCAGTCTGAAGTCGAATTTGTGGAAATGGAATTCGACGAGCGAATAGTCGACAGCATGATAATTATAGGTTCCGTTGCCCATCTTGTCTCCCTTATAATAGAGGCTGATGTCATTGTATCCATACTCGTACGACAGTCGTCCCTTGGTGGAATAGAACGACTGGTGCGTCAGTTCTGCCTTGGCCTTTACACGACGGCCCAAACGCAGTGAGAAAGACATCGCAAAGGGCTTCTTGACACGCATAGGAACGTCCATACGAAGATTGATTGCTGCCATCTCCTCGTTATCGAAACGTCCACCCACATGGAATCGTGCCGTCTGACGTGTTCCCGCAGTGAACAGGGCCACCTGCTGCCCCTCGTAGTTCAACTGGTAATCGATATCATCATAGAGGAAATCTGCTCGCAGCGTACTGGCAATCTGCTCAGCCGTGTTGATGTCGATGCTGTCGGCTTTCTTCAGATGGTATTTCGCGCGGACAAATCGTTCATCGTACTTGTTGATTCCTTCAAAGCGGAACTCCTTCACGGGGGTGGCAGCATCCATTGCTTCCATCTCCTGATGAGCCACAGGCTGCACTTTATAGTCAGGCGACAGTCCCAGTTTACTCTTCAGCTCCATAAGTTCATCCCAATGCGCCATGGCAGCCTCCTCGCCACGGCGCATCAGCGTATCGACAGCCTCGGGCGTAAAACTGATGGTGCCGTATGGACGCGGATCGACCATCATCAGAAGGTCGGTCATAGCCATATTCTCTTCAATCTTGTTACCCGTACTCATGCCGATATAGAGGTTCACCATATCGAAGGTTGTTGCCACCTTGTCAGGATCGGGTTCATCGCCGATAAAACGTACACCGATGATATAATCGGCACCCATCTCCTTGGCCAGGTCGGCAGGATAATTGTTCTTCATGCCACCATCGGCCAGAATCATATTACCTTTTCTTACTGGCGCAAAAGCAGCGGGGATGGCCATTGTGGCACGCATGGCCTGGGCAAGATGCCCGCTATGGAAATCATATTCCGTATCGGAGATGACATCGGTGGCCGCGCAGGCAAAGGCGCGTGGCAAAGCATTGAAGTCGATGCTGTCACGATATCCTTTGGTCAGGCGATAAAAGAGCGTCGCCAGGTTCTTTCCTCGCAGCACGCCTGCCTTGGCTGCCTTGTCCTTAGAGTTGACCGTCACGCCACGGCTGAAGAAATAGGTGTTCTTCATCTCGCGGTCGTCGAGCGTCTGTCGGTCCGAATATTCCTCGTCAGAGAGCAGGAACATCCAATCCTGCGCCCTCACCATCGAATCGATCTGCATGGGAGTATAGCCCATGCTGTAGAGTCCGCCGATAAGGCCACCTATCGATGTACCCGTAACAATATCCACAGGGATTCCGGCACGCTCAAGAACTTTCAGCACACCAATATGAATCATACCCTTGGCCCCTCCTCCCGAGAGACTAAGTCCTACCTTGGGGCGATTGTCATCCGACTTGGTCTGTGCGTTCCCCTGCTGGGCTGACCCACAAAGCAACGTAAGGGAAATCAACAATGATAACACTTTGTTCATAGCAAAGAAATATAAACAATTAGATTATCATAGTAAAACGTGTTTTCACTTTCCGTACTTATCCATCATATCGTAGAAGGTTTTCGGGTCTTTGAGCGAGCCACCTTCTGCAAAGCGGTCTATCTTGTGCTTTGCTGCCATCTTCTTGATAAGATCATAACTACCTGACTTTCCACCAGCCTTGGTCATTACACGGCATTGCATATATGCAGGCACCATCTTTTGTAGCCGCACACGGTCACGGATGGTTTCCGATTCTGCGTCCTTCTCGGCCTTGGAGAGGATAGCAAGTGCCCTGTTGATGAAGGCATCGGTGTAGGTGGACCTGCCGTGATAGATGCTCGTCTGGCAAGTGAGGTGTGTCTCCTTGCCTACCAGCCCATTCACGAGCGTCAGATACTCCTTCATCCTCGGTGCTGCCTTGCCGTAATACGCCTTGATGAATTCGTCGATAATGGCCTCGGCATCGGCATCCGGGTTCCACATCAGTTTGGCAAGCAGATAGGCCTTTAGTTCGGCGAAATCGCCACCAGGGACATCGTACGACCCCTCCTCCATCACGCCGATGGCCTTGTTGTCGCGGAACGTCTGCAGATTGCGCTTGAGCACAGGGATATTGGGGAAAGGCAGAAGATACTGCTGGAAGGTGGTCACATAGTCCCAGACATATAGGTGAGGAGAAATGCGGCTCCATGCCTTCATGTCTTCGAGGAACGCTGCATTCTGCCTACATCCGCCGATGGTGTGCGTGAAGCAGCATTCGATACTGCAGAGGCGTATCACCACATTCTGTCGGGGTTGGATACCTTGGGGTGCCTTGCGCGTGTATTGGTAGGCAAAGGTGCCGATGTACTTGTCGGGGAAATCCTTCTCGACGGCAGCTGCCACCTGATTGACGAACCATAGCATTGCACCCGACTCGCCACCATATTTCTTCACCAGTTTCTTGCATTCCTTGCACTGGCAGGGATTCTGATTGTCGTTCTGCGTCACCGAATAGATGAGGAAGTATGGATAATTGGTCATCACTTCCTTGATGCGGCTGATACAGATACGCAGCACTTCCTTGTTCGACAGGCAGAGTTGGTCGGTGGTGCGTTTTCCTCCGCGCAAACTGAAGTATTCGGGATGTTTCTTGAAATAGACATCCGGTTTGCATAGTTTGTTGAAGGTATGCACCGACCAGAAAGCCTCGCTGGGCACCTGGATTGTACCATGGTTCGTCTTCAGGCTGTTCTTGCGTCCATGGGTCTTGTTGCGCAATGTCCATTTGGCATCGAACGCATCATAGTAATACAGATCGCGTGAAAGGAAAGCCGGCTCCTCCTTGTCGTAGAGTTTGTCAAACTCGTATTTCTTCTTGCGTGGGATATAAGAGAAATCCTTGGTGTACCAACGGCACCCCATCTCGTTCTCAAGGAAGGTGTAAACGCCATAAAGCGTACCTATCTCCTTACCTCCGTAGATATAGACATCTCCACCCACGTTGCCATATACGAAACCCTGATCATCAGCTTTCGGACGCGCTGCCTTGACAAGGCGTTTCACCTCGTTGCCATAACCGACCAGAATGCGCTTGCCCATCGTGCCTTTCCGTTCGCCGACAATCGACAGGTTCGCACCTCCGACCTGCTTCAGCCAATACTGCAGTTCTTCAGCCGCATAGCGTTCGGTGGTCGAAGCGTCGTCTGCGACCACGATGCGATATGCGGAACGTCCTGAATCGAACAACGTATGGGCGTCAGCCTGTTGAAGGCCCAAAAACAGGAAAAGCGCGAAGAACGCAAGAAGTCTTTTCATACGATCTTATCTGAAGCGCGATTGCTTCTTCTTTTTGGTATTCTGCTTTACAAATGCGCGCGTTACGAAAAGCATGAGCGCAAAGAGGACTGCCATGAAGATACAGCCCACGGTACCTGCCATCGAGCCGATGCCGAAGAAACAATACCCTGCACCCAGGAGTGCAGCAAGGATGAAGATGGAAACTACAATCGTGTAGATTCGAGCGAATTTCTGTAACATATTATATAATGTATTAGAATGGATAATGTATTAGAATGGATAGCCCACGGCCAGATTCCAACCGAGGTTCTTAAGCAAGGCATGACGACAGTTGAAGTAACTTTCGTCTACATCATTCGGGTCATGGATTGGGACACCGATATCCAGACGGATGATGAACATGTCGAGGTTCAGACGGAAGCCCAGTCCAACGTCGAAAGCAAGTTGATCGGCTAAGTTCCGGCCGATTTGTTCGCCTTCAGAGTAGGCTTTCATTATGTTAACCATTTCCTGGAAATCTTCTGGTTCCATTTGACTCTTCAAAAAATCGTACTCCGTCGGTGTCAAATCGGTGGACCGCAATCTCCACACGTTGCCCGCATCGGCAAACAATGCTCCATGAAAAGCACCTGCTATCGGGAATCTCAACTCGACGTTGGCTTCCAACTTGATGTCACCCACACGCTGCAGGTACGAATACTCATCTTCGCCAAACTTCGATATCCATTTGGTACTACCAGGGCCAACACCACGCACCGAAAAACCGCGCAGTGAGTTGGGACCTCCGATGTAGAATTGCTCACTGTAGGGCAAATCCTCCGAGTTGCCGTATGCGTAGCCGATACCTCCCTGTATGCGGCTGGCGAACTTGATGTCGCCATCAATCGTGTGCGTATAGCGGAACTCAGCCGTGGCCTTCAGAAACTGCGAGAACTTCAGGAAGAACAGCTGACGTTCGCCTTGTACGCGATGCGAACCCATTTGTCCCATCAGTACGTCGGTGATGCCACCTGCTTCGGCGAGTGTCACCTTCGCATATTCCCTGTGCGGACGCGTCGATGTCGATGTGGCGTTGTCGAAGGTCCAGGTCACTTCCATCTGAGGAATGAACTGGTTCTCAAAAGCGTGCTCCAGACTTTGGTATCGTCCAATCATTTCCTCAAAGGCATCGGTCTTGTTGAACGCCGAAACGTAAGAAAGTTTCAAAGGCGTGAAGGTCATTGAATTATACTTGTTCAGACCAAACCCGTATTCAACCGAACCGCTTGCCCTCACCATATCAAGCCATCCTGCACGACGCATCCAGTCTATCGAGACACTGTAGGTCGATGAGACGGGCTTCTCGCGCACCGGTCGGAAATAATGGGGAATTTGCAGTCGTGGCACCGAAAGAGAGACTTTGCCTCCCAGATCATAACTGTTCATCTTGTTGCCAGCGCTCGCATTCTTTCCAGTGCTCCACTCGTAGGTACCATCGAGCTGGAAGGTGAGTTTTTCGCCACCGCCGAACAGATTGCGTCGCATAGCCTTGAATGTGGCACCTGGTCCAGCCTGGTTATTGTCCTTATAGACGGCACCGATTTCGGTGGTTCCCGTCCATGGATAATCGTAGGTGGCATTGATGTGGAGTCGCACGCTGGTGGTATCCTGTCCCAAACGCAGATGCTGCCCCTCTTCCAACTGCACTCGGCTGAACGATCGTGTCAGCGAGTCTCCTGCCAGATGTATAATCTCGGTTTCTATCGGATAATACTTGAATGTATTGAGACGCGAAATCAGTTCCTTCGACATCGCAATTCGTTTGGGAGTCAACAAAGCATGGCGACGGAATCCCAACGAACGTCGCAGGTGTCGGGTCTTCATCATCGGTCTTGGTCCATTCCAACCCACTGTCAGGTAACGCAATGTATCGAAATGCTGTGATCTAAGGCCTGCTCCCAAATCGAGCGTGAAGTGTACCGAATCGATGGTGCAGGGAGCCAAAGCCTTCTGGTCGGCGCCAAGCCCTACCATCACGCGCAGGTTCACCGTGTTGCCATGCTGCGTGCTGTCGGCATAATACTTGACGAATTTCGGTTCGAAGAAATAATACCCCGAATCCTTCAGGACATCGGCAATGCGGATTCGCTCAGCATCCAGATTGGTATACGAGAAACGATCACCGCTTCTGAGCAGACTCTTGTCGAGCGTATGGCTCACGATGCTGTCGATGCGAGGGAACGGGCTGCGCATGTAGGTGATGGTGCCGAAGTGCGATTTATGCGCATAGTTGACCGTATAGGCTATCTTCGCCTTGAGCGAATCCTTCTTGTTGTAAATGGTATCGAAATCGACCGAGGCATCGAAGTAGCCCTCATCCTTCAGTGCTGCTTCGGCCGCATGGGCACGCAGTTCGGGATTGACCTGGCTGACAAGCGTAGGATCACTCTTGAAGTGCTTCCAGAACCAATGACGGAATCCGCGTTCCTCCTTCGGATAGAGTCCGTTGTAGATCCACAATCCTATGGGGAATGGAGAGATATGATAGGCCGAACCCAGGAACGAACTGTTGGGCGCCACTTCCAGTTTGGTGGCCAGGGCTTCCTTGACCAGATCATCGACTGTATCGACCTTGTTGTGATTGATTTTCGACACACCCGTATAGAGCACCTCTCCAGCAGGAAGCCTGTTGGTGATGCTGCATGCCGTGAGGCCAATGGTCAGAAGGACCAGGGCCAACAGCGATGTCAGGCCATTGCAACGACGAGGCAACAATGACCACAAGAGACTATTCTGACTTCTTTTCTGCTTCATTGTTTTCGTTTGTGATGGCTGGGGATTCTTTTGAAATGGCTTGGGGGTCGTCGGTGTCGGCTGGAGTTTCGTTGTTCTCCTCCTCTTCTTCCTGCAGACGGAGTTGACGGAGGTGTTCTTCGATGCGGGCCTGGCGCTTGCGACTGTTAGGAAGCAGGAGTTGCTTGAAGCGATAGCCCGAACGTTCCTGGATGTAACTGGCACCTGCCTCAACGACCTCGCCTTCGAGTACCGACTCATAATTGGTCCGACGATAGACCTTGATGTAGTGCGAACCATCCTTCTTGATCAGGTATTCGAGCGACATATCACCAAGTTGTGCGCCATTGTTACGGTTGACATCTCCGCCGCTGCTCATTTGTCCTCCGATGGAGGCTCGCACACGTTCATTGAAAAGTGTCTTGGTCACCTTCACCGAATAATCGGTGCGTGCTCCACCAGTCTCGGTATTGTACATATCGACACCGATGTCGATAGTCGTGCCCTTCATATTGCCGATGAGCGACTCCAACTGGCGGTTGATCATCGATGAAAGTGCGGCATTGGCAACGCCAAGACCTGCCGAACTGCTGCTTCCCGGACCCGTATAGGTCTGCGAAATCAAGAGGATAAGGGCTACCTTCGAACGCTCGTCATCGTCAAGTGATGCGATGCCTGAATTGATGGTGCTGTTGTTGGCAGCGCTGCAGTCGAAGGTGATATGAAGGTTCTCAAGCGTGCCGGTGATGGCAATGGTAACGATGAAGTTAACCAGGCTCGTCTTGTTGTCAGTATTGACAGTGGCCTTCACTTCCTCCGAAGCCACGATGTTGATTTCTGGATCGCTCGGCTCGCTGCCGGTCCAATTGACGAGACTCGAACTGTTGATGTCAAAAGTCTTGACCATCGGCAGAATCGGCAACTTGTAGTCCACCTTTCCACTGATGATGTCGTAGGTACCGTTCATAATGAACTCTCCCTGATTGTCGGTCTGCAGATTGAGGCTGCCACCGCCCACGATGTCAACCTTGTTGTTCTCCTGGTCAAGAAAAGCCGTGACCTTCATATCCTTGTCTATATCGATGCCGAGACGCACCTTCATACCTTCGTCGGCCTGGTCCTGCAGCGGTTGACGGCGACGCATACCTGCCATGGCCATCTCACGGTCCTGCTGACGGAAGTTGACAAATTCGACGATGTCGTCAATCCTGCTGTTTTCCGACAATGGATCGTCCGACATGTAGTAACTAAGGTTAGTACCCGAATGCACACGCAGCGAGCCACTGACGTCAAGTCTGTTGAGCGTGCCGCGCACACGAATAATCGGACTGATGAGGAGTCGTCCAGTGATATACTGGTCCCTGAGGCGCAACTTGTTGTTGTCGATTAGTCTTACTCTGTCACCCGTAAGATTGAGGGTGATGCCCGGATTGCTCACCTGCTTGCTGAGATCAACCTCTCCACGCACGTTGATGGGATTGGCGTTGGCACCAAAAATCTTGTAGTTGTTGAAGGCAAGACGATTGTTGACCAGGCGAAGCGTGTCTTCGCAGAACTTCAGTTGGGCATCCAGATCGTCATAAATGACTCCGGCCTCATGCATCGTCAGGTGGGCATTCACCTTTGCATTGTCAAAGTCCCTGCCAAGCATAGTCAGTCGTCCGGTGGTGTTGCCCCAAAGGTTGATGTTGCTGGGCAGGAAGGTATTGACCAGGGGCAGAGGGAACTCGTCGATTCTTGCCATCACATTGACGCTGTCGGCCAATCGGGCATCTACCTTCAGCTTCACGATGCTGTCAACCATGAGTATGCCGTCGGCATCGCGACGATTCTTTGCCATCGCGAAATTGCCGTCGAACGACAACGTGTCGGCACGGTAATCGCCCAGGTGGAACGTCTTGATGCCCGAACGCAAACGGGCGCCCAGACTGTCGGGATAGAGATTGACCATAGCCGTGAGCGAGAAGTTGCCGCCGGCATCGCCACCCTCCCATTGCATCAGTTTTGTCGTGTAGGCAAGGTCGAGGTTACGCACGAGGAGCAACAATTGGTTGCCATCGGCCTTGCGTGTATCCTGGCGGGTATAAAGACGCACATTCAGCCCACGTGGTCCATCGAGGATGATGCGTGCTTTGGTGTTGGGCTTGCGTACCTCCAGGTCCTTGTAGTGCATCACACTTAGGTAATTGTCCTTGTTCACCGCGAACAGTTGTTCGTAGATGATGGGATCCTTCTCCAGATGCAGTGTCACGCTGTCGTCGGCAATTGCCAACGAGGCCTCGGCATCGTAAAGGGTCAGGTAGTTACCATTGATATAGGTGATGCCGGCTGTTAGGCTGTCGGGCATGAACTTGCCGTTCAGGTGGATATCGTAGGTCTTCGAAGCCCTGGGGTCAATGTGCATGGCATGCACGGCGTACTCGTAGGCATCCCGCTGGACGTCCTGTCTGCAAGGCTGAACAGAAATGGCGATGGTGTCGAAATCGACACTGCCCGTCTGTTCCACAAGGTTCACGATCGTGCCATCGAGCGAGAATCGATAGGCATTGAGAGCCATAACGTCTATGCTGCTGAACTCATAGCCTGTGTGATAGACGATGGGATCGTAGAACGGGTTGTTCTGCGCCATATGCAGGTCGACCGACAACTGGGGCACCTTAGAGACGAGTGCGTTGAAATCGAACATATATCCATCCAGTTGCCGGTTCACCTCCACCATCAGTGTATCGACAATGGCAGGCAAGTCCTGGATACTTCGGTCGGTACACATCATCACGTTGGCATCTCCTCCCGTCAGGCTGATATCCATCATGCCGGGGCTGGAATTAAGGCCGATGATAATGTCCTTGAAGTGATCCGATCGGGTGGCATCCTCATAGTTCACCGAATCGATTCTCAGTTCCAGATGTGCATTCTCGCCCCAGTCGTAATAGCCTTCGACGGTACTGTTCAGTTTTATCTTACCAAGGTCAGGACGTGCCAGGCCGAAAGGCAGGTTGGCAAGGTCGATGTCGGGCAGATTGATATATCCCTTGGTCGAAATGGTGTCCTTGAGGAAAATGCCTTCCAGATGCGTATCGAGCGCCAATCGGCGATGAGTCGAATGGATATCGGCGACATAGTTGCCGTTCAGCATCGATGCTTCGGCCGACAGTCCGGTGATGCTGTCGTGCCGTCCCGTATTGTCCACAAAGTGGAGCGTATCAATCTGCACCTTGGCATCGAGGCGTGTGCGCTTGCCAGGGAAGTCGAGGTGGCGTCCATCAGCCAAGGCTGTAGCAGTCATACGGTCGGCTATGACTCCAGGCACAAACTCGCTGACATTGAGCCCCCAAGTCTTCGCATCGAGGTGATAGGCCTCTGTGACCAGATCGTAATTACCGTCAGCCCTGACGATGTCGTGTCCTCGATGCTGCACATCGGCACGCGCCGTAAATCGGCGTCCGCGTTGCGAACCTTCGAGGTCAAGACCAAGGTCAACGGGGAGTCGATACGAGCGGTTCTTGGGTTCATCGACAAATGTCGAAAGGAGGAAGTCGGCATCGCGAAGCGAACCCTTGATGGTGGCTGCAGCCTGTCTTTGCTGGTTGTCGAAAATAGAGGTTCCCACGGCATCGGCAGTCACGTCGATATGTCGGGGCATCTGCAGGGTCAGTTGATGCAGGTCGAGCGAATCGGGTGTAACACGTCCCTTCAGTACAAGTGAAGCGCGCTCATTTACCCAGTGCTTCTGCAGTCCGGGCAGATAAGGCGCTGCCAACCGACAGAGGTTGGCCGAATCTATTTGAGCCACAAGGTCGGCATCGACGTATCCTGTACGGATGGAGTCGAGCATGCCCAGATGCAGCTCGGCATCGCCTTGCAGATAATCGTCATTCCCCAATCCCAGATCGACTTCATGCAAAGTGATGAGATCATCCTCCATGTTGAAATTGGCAGCCAGTCGGGTCACCTCCAGGCCACTGTTCTCCTCGCGTGCCTTGAGGTACTTGACATCGGCATGAATGGCATCGGGCGAATAGGCGATGTTTTCGGCTTCGAGGTCGATGCCTGAAACCAGCAGATGATTGTAGTCGAGATAAGGCGATGTGCTGACGCTGGCCAATGCTTCAGCAAGGCTCTCGTCACTCATGTCAAGACCTACACGACCGTCCTTCACCGCCACTTTACCTACCGTGACGTGCCATCCGCTGCTTTCCTCGTCGATGCTGTCGGGTTGCGATGGTCCCAGATAGAGTCGCACATCGGGGCTGTCCAAAGCCCCCTCTTTCAGTCTGACTTGATTGTTGGCAAGGTCAAGTTCCAAACGTTCGGCATCAAGGCTCTTCAACGTTCCTGACATGCCAAACGATTCGGTGAGTGAATCCATACCTATCACAACATCTTCAACGTGAACTTTGCCCAGCACAAAGAAGGGTTGGCTGATAGGGATGTCATCAAGGCCTGTCGAGAGTTCGCCCACATGGACCAGCGTTGTGCCATCCTTGCGTTTCAGCACGTCCACATCCTTTACCTTAAGTTTAAGCGGGAAACCGATGCGCACCTTCCCCACCTTGTATTCCAGGTCTTCGCTCGACCTGTTCAGATACGACACCACAGCACGGCACACCACATCCTGCACCGGCGGAATGTAGAGCGATAGAGGCAAACCGACAAGGAGCAGCAACAGCGCAACGATAGCGACGCGTATCACGCGCCCTATCCCCGACTTCTTTTTCTCAGGTTGTGTTATCTGTTCCTTCTGTTCTTCCATGAACTATTCGAACCCTTCGAACTATTCGAACCTTTCTGAACCATTCATTGGGTGCAAAGATAATCGTTTTTTTATTTCCCGCCAAATTTTTTCTCAAAGTTTACATATTTTTTGCACTAAAGTCCGATTATTGTATCTTTATAGGGATTCTTCAAATATTCATTGTAATTCAACATAGCCATTTGCTTGCTTGTATTTGCATAGCAATATTCGCATTGGTGAATGCAGGTATTATATTGTCCAATATCCTTGCTTTTCATACAACCGCAATAATCTCGTTGGCCTTTATCCCTGATAATATATCTTCCATTTGGCAGTTCTATGGCATCTGCAGGCAAAGGTTCATAATTTCCAAACAGATCTGCTTCCCTTGTCTTTATGGTTGCACCAATGTAATTCAACAGGGGTTTGTCGTCGTGGGCTATTCTTGCTATAAGACTATAGTCAATGCAATGATTAGCATTTATATTGAATTCACCAAAGTCTATCTTCTCACCACATGTTGCAAGTTCATAATTCCAGCCTTTGCTATTATTCAATTCACTTAATCGTTGAGCGAATTCTCTCATTTGTGATTCTGTCCACTCTCGGGCTTCAATGCCGTTTTTAATTAGATTCTGCTTTACCTTGCTGTAAATTGCAATATCAGCAAAACTGAAAACGAGTTTCTCTGTATAGCCATATAATTGGCTCCCGATACGTTCAATTTTATGCAGCAGGCTATTTATATCAATATCGTCTGTTAGCAAAAGCGGATCGAAGCGCCAGATCACACTTTCTGAACCTAGTTTCTCACTTAGCAATTTGAATGTATTGATTCTGAAATCCAGGTTGGGCACATTTTTTTCCAGTCCCTCGTTTTCGTAATCATTCAGGGAATACTGTATATAACAGCCTATGCCCATCTCCTTCAATTGGTCGAGATGACTAAGCAAGGGATATGGATTCTTGGACCAGAAGACGATGAATCTCGTATTCTGATATGACACATAGCTTTTCTTGCCATTGAACGGATTTATCCAATCCGAATAACCCTTTTTAAGCCTATCGAAAAACCAATCGGCATAAAAAGCTGGAATGTCGGTGCTGCGACTTGCAGATATGATTTCCGGAGCTTGGGCCTCCACCCATTCTCCGGAATCCTCCAATTGCAAAGGTACTTTTTGCCAAGAAAATCCCATAAGCCGCTTTTATTTATTCGTCAGGATATCATAGAAGAAAGGCAAATGCTGTTCCTTATATCCCAATCGATAGGAGAAGGATGCCTTTTCTTCTTTAATTGCAAGAGTTTCAGTCGACAAGACCCTCCTGAACACCTTGTAGGAGTTCAAGTCATGGTCACATTCAGAATGCTGGATAAGGAAAACATATCTATTCAGGCTATACGTCTTGATGATTTCGACGATTTGTCTTGCCAGTCCTTCTGCAAATTCGGCTTTTACATTTGAGAAGAAATACGACATATTGAATATCACAAGTGAAGAGGTCTCTGAGCAGCCCTCCCAGAAATCCTTTTTCAGTTCCCCGAGGGATTCCTTCCATTGATAGTTCAATCTGCCATCAAACATCTCGTCGATGAGACACTTGCCCATATTCTTCATCGATGCCGATACATCAATTCCCGTATAGACCATATTGGGTGCCATATCAAGGAATTGCTCAGCAAAAGCCGCACCGCTCGTGGCAGGCCCACAACCGATATCTATCAAGTGAACTCTGCCGTGAACTCCTTTGATTTGCACATTCAGCCACTCCCTGTAACTTGAAAGCAGGTTACAACTGCTGCAATAATGCTGACGCATAATAAAGTAACAATACAACAGTACCTGTTCCTGAGGCGAAAGACCTCCAAAAATCTGCAATTGGTCCGAGAAGTTGATGCGGCCATATCCAATCAGATTCAGATTGGTCGCCATATCGTGTCCCATCACAAGTTTAGGCCAATTATCATCTGACATTTCCTTCAGTGGGGTTGCGATATGCTTGTCAAATGCCTTCTTGAAAAGTGGTGACACCGAAAATACCGCATCGCTGATTGACAGTTCTTCCGGATGGAATTGGGGAATCTTGAAATTTCCCGTAACATATTCATCCTTGCCGATTTTGAAGAATCCTTGCTTGCTGCGGATGAATTCAATGAGTTTGAAGAAGGTAAAGTTGTTGGCCAACAGTTCTGAATTTCCTACCAGAATCAAGTGTTCCTCGGCGCGTGTCATAGCGACATTCAGCTTGCGGTCAATGATATTGCCTTTGTCATCTTCGAAAGAGTTGCCGGCAAGAAAATTCAACTGATAGTATTTCTGTACCGTAAAACCATAAATGATATACTTGCGCTGGCTACCCTGATAACGCTCCACAGTATCAATCGTGATATTGTGCAATGCTGCAGTTCCCTTATTGTCTATCGCACTCCTCACGGCAGCTATCTGATTGCGGTAAGGCACAATCACACCTACTGTCTTATCAGGATTGAAATCCTCCTTTTCCATTTCAAGAATCCTTAGGACAGTAGCTGCTATCATTTCTGCCTCAATCAGATTGACCTTCTCCGAAACCATCGGCTGAGGACGTTCTGCATCGAGGAAAACTACTCGTCTCGTGCGCAACAGGTCATCTATACCATTTCTTCCAGATCCTTCCAAAGGCAGCTTCGCCAGTTGCCGGTCAAGGCCTGGAACCTCTTCAAGCCTATTCTCGTAGAATGTATAATTAGGGAACAAGGCGATTTCGTGATGCATACGACCCTGCTGGGTCAGCATTCTGGTAGTACTATCGTCCCTGCCATATTTGTTGAGTAATCTTTCGAACAGGGACAGTCTGCAATCCATAAGCCCTATCTCGTTCAGCTTGACATTATGTACCCTGGAAACCTTGGGCTCCTGCTGAACGACAGCTGGCAACTGCTTGTGGTCGCCTATCATCACGAATTTTCGGATAGCGGGCACGCCGTTATTATGTGCGCTCAACAATCCTATAAGATGGGGCTCGAGTATTTGGGATGCCTCATCGATTATTGCCAGGGAGAATTGCTTCAGACGGAACAATGCAATGCTGGCATTGAGTGATGTCGTCGTCCCTACAAATATCCTGCCTTTCTGGATGATATCTCTGAGTTGGTCAAGGTTCTGGCAATTTTGGGCTCTGATACTTAATAGATTATCTCGATATTCAAGGCCACACGATTGCTCAACTCCTATTCTGATGAAATCCAGTCCTTCCTTTTTCAACTTGCTGCATATCTCATCTACAGCTCGATTGGTGTACGACAGGAGCAGCACGGATGTCCCTTCTTCAGCAAGTTCTTCCAGGAGGGTAGTCATCAAGCCAAAGGATGTCTTGCCGGTGCCGGGAGGACCTATGATCAGGAAGAAATCCTTGGCGGCTTTTACCTTTAGGGCCAGATCATTGAATTTTCCATGATCCAGTTTCAATGTCACGGATGCATCAGTTTCCGGTTCTCTCTGCATCAACAGGAGATCACGTCGAGTCTTTGGAGCAGAAAGGAAAGCATACATACCCTTATACAGAGAGCTATACGAGGATTCCATGAAATCAGGCTCTATTGCCCACAGTTTTCCCTTCTCATGGAGAAATACACGACTATCTGATTGCGGAGCTCTCAGTTTCAAAACAATTTTATCGGTAGTCCGTTCTTCAATCGAGCATTTCAGGACCATGGTCTTCCTTGCATCAGGTTCCTTCCCCTTTTCATACGGGTAAAGGATGACAATATCTCCTATTCTGAAGTTCGACATATCATTCTCTTTTGTTTCAGAATAGGATAAAATGACCTTTTCGATGCTTCCCTGGGTAATATCATTAGGGGAGACAAGTGTCAGGTTTTCATAGATATTGCCGGCGAGTTTCTTTTCATCAAGCGAATCGTACCAGATGGAAGCAAAGCCTGAATTCTCCTTGGTCTTGCTGCCTATCTTCGATAATGTCTGTTCATTGGCTATGAAGGTCATGAATCGGAAGAAATAATCCTTCTCCAGGTCTGAGGCCTTTTTCATCGGAGCCAATACTTCTTCAATCTGGGGACGCTGGAACCTTACCCATAGAGGATTATCGGCTTTCTTCATATTTAGAAGGTCTGGCGTCAATGACTCCAGGATACGGAAGCCGTTCTCCTTCGTATAAAGGCTCTCTACGTATGCCAACCCATTTCTTACTTGAATGGCCTTGCAGATTTCCTGAGGATAGAATCCCACATTCAGCAAGGATTCCTTATATTTTGAATAAAGAAGGAAAGCGTGCAATTCCTGCTTGTTCTTTTCGTACCTCTCGCGATAATTGTAACGGATTAGAAGCATATACAACGTCAACTGGATCAAATGCTCCTCCGTACTTCTGGGCTTGATGAAATCGTCATAGGGGAATGCTCCCTTGCCCGACTTTTGCTCAAACAATATCTTATAGTCAAGCTGAAGGTAATCCATACGACCTTGAAGTCCAAGCATCTCCGACACAAACGAAGGTTCGACCATCCCTTCCCGAGGATTGAACCGGGATACCATGGGTGGCAGATCCACTCTCAGGGCTTGGGTGATGTTGCGTTTCTGGTTTTGTGCTTCCGTATGGAAATTCTTATCAATTCCTGCCGACAAGAGGTTAATTGCATGTCCCTTGAAAAAATCCTTCACGCTCTGGTTATAGGAATGGGTATTGGGCAATTGGTGTATTTCCTCATCGAGCAATTGGCCGGCGAAATTACCAAGTTCAATAGCCTGACTGGATTTTACAGGCTCTATCTTCTTTATCAGATCTACAAAAGGAGAATCTGCATAATTGGTAAAGCAACGTGCTACCGTCGAAATGTTTATGAGATAATCAGGTTCAAAAATAATAAGTTCAGGGTAGATGACATTCTCCTCTACACGAGGACGAATCAGATTCAACTGTGCTCCTGCATAGAAGAATCCCTTGAGATAAGACCAATCCGTGTCCTGGAAGATGCGATTGTGTGCATAGCAGACCTTTACCGTTTCCTCTCCCATATCCTCTTCTGTCTGTACCCACACATATTCATCATCCCATTGTTCAACAATTACTCGCAGATATTCTCCTACCAACGATCCTATTGAAGCCTTTTCCCTATCTGCAGGAAATACATCCGACAACGATTTGGGAATCTCGGCATTGTATATAAAGGAAATGAATTTGCAGATGTTCTTCAGGTCATAAAGATAATTGTCTTTTAGCTCCAGCTCAGAATACCCTTCCCGTTTCCTTAGGCGATTTCTTGTGTCATTGATTGCTCGATACAAAGCCTTGGAAGCCTGCATCTCTTTCAGAATATAGTCAAGTTTGGCAAAAGTACCTCCCAGATTCAATCTTGATCCCGCTGTTTTCTGATTAAGGCTCATCTGGAATACCCTGTTCAATGAATCGTAAACCGATTCGTAGTCGGGCACACTTCGCAAAGCATATTCCAGTTCCTCAAAGAAATTGGTTGCTGCCTCCGGTTCATAAATTTCATCTGGGACAGATTGGCTGACTTTCTGTTTATCGATATCGAATTCCTCGATTTTCAGTTTCTCGGGAATGGAACGAATAAAATCATTGGTGAGCCTGGAATTGTTCATCCCTTCCAGGATGTTTTCCAGATGCTGGTTATCAAATATATGAAGCCAAAGGCTGACTGTACTTGATATCTGGCTTTTGTCGATGTTGGATTTTTGCCAGAAGATGATGGCTGCCGAGACCATATCGTGAGTTGCGCCCAATAGCGTACCCAACCCTTTGGTCACCCTGCTTTTGTTCTGGCGGATTTGCTCATAGGGAGTCTTTTTTCCTGAGCCGCCCTCAATTATCTTGCCGTTGGAAGTCCACGAGCCGTTCTCACGTGCAATGATGTCGCCACCCCAATTCTTGAACTCAAGGATCCGATAACCACCTGGTGCAATAAGCAGAGCATCAAGTTCGACACCCTCAATGTTGTAATTGCCTATGAGTATTGCATCCTCATTGCGAAAAGCATAATGTTTTGACAGGAACTGCCGAATTGATTCAAACTGCTTTTCTTCAACTCGATGATTATAATCTGATATCTTATAAACCTTTAAGCTCATAATGTAAAAACTACCTGTTATTAGCCGCAAAGATAGGCATTTTCGGGCAAATCGCAAAACAAATGCACTATTTTTCCTTCAAAAAATTTTTTATTCCAAACTTTTCCCTTATCTTTGCACAGCAAAACAATCCGAATACAATGAAATACTCCCGTTCCATAACACGATTGTTAATTGAGAATTGTCCCCGGTTCCCGATTCAATTGTTATTTGTTAATTGTTATTTGTTAATTTTACCTTGTTCATTGTTATTTGTCTCCTGTCTGATGCAGCAGCCCTCCGAGCAGGGCGGTACACCTCCCATTGCCCAGACCCCTGTTCCCACCACTGCACCGGCCGACAAGCCGACCCATTCTTATCCTGATGCCGACAACACCGAGCTTGCCGGAACTCGCAGCGATGCCAGGGAGCAGATCATCGAGCACACCGGCCACATCGTCTCCTACAACAACGTCTGGAACGAGCCTAACTGGGTGGCTTGGGAACTGACCCGCGAAGAGACCCGTGCACCCTATCGCAAACGCAACAGCGATTTCGAGCCCGACCCTCTTGTGGAGGGCAAGAAGATTACCACGCACGACTACACCAAGTCGGGATATACGCGCGGTCATATGGCTCCTTCAGGCGACATGAAGTGGGACGAAGATGCCATGAACGAATGTTACTATACTTCGAACATCTGTCCACAGAACAAGGAACTCAATGCCGGGCTTTGGGAGGAGGTCGAGAGCCTCAGTCGCACCTGGGCACGCCGCTATGGCAAGGTGTGGATATGCTGCGGTCCCATCGTCGATGACGTCCATCTTATGGTGAAGAGCAAGATTGCAGTACCCTCGTCCTTCTTCAAGGTGATCTGCGCCGAACAGAACAACCGTTACCATGCCATTGGCTTCATCTTCCCCAACGAAGACTGCAAGGGCCGCATCTGGCAGTACGCCTACTCGGTCGATGATGTCGAGCGCATCACCGGCCACGATTTCTTCTACAACCTCCCCGATGACATCGAGGACAAGATTGAGGCCGACGACACCTTCAACTTCTGGCGCCGTCGCAACGATTGATATATGAAAACTATCGGCCTGATGAGCGACCCCCACGGATTGTGGGACGATCGCTACCTAAAGCACTTTGAAGCTTGCGACGAGATATGGCTCGCCGGCGATGTCGTCGATATCTCCATCTGCGATCGATTGGAAGCTACGGGCAAGACGTGCCGCATCGTCTGGGGCAACGCCGATGGACAGGACATGCACCTTCGTTATCCCAAGGACCAGCGATTCACGCTCGAGGGCGTCAGCGTCTGGATGACCCACATCGGAGGCTATCCCGGCAAATGGCCCAGCAACATCCTCGCCGAATTGCGGCAACATCCCGTCACCCTCTTCGTGTGCGGACACAGCCACATCTGTCGCGCCATGTACGACCGCCATCTCGCCACCCTCATGCTCAATCCCGGCGCAGCTGGCACCTTCGGTCCGCAAGTCCACCGCACCCTCATGCGCTTCGCCCTCGATGCCGGCAAGGTGCAGGACCTCGAAGTCATCGAATTGGCATAATTAACCATCTATTCCTATATTTATAAAAACTGCTATACTATGAAAAAATGTATCGCGACCCTCTACTGTTTACTCGTCTTTATGCTCGCGTCAGCTGCTCAGTTGATTCCTGACGGGGTATATTTCATCAGATGCGCCAGCAATCTCGATTATGTGGTCACGCCAAAAGGCGGAAAACCTTCAGCCAACAACAGTATAGTAATCACCAAATGGCAGAACACCAATGCCCAGAAGTGGAAGGTGGAGAACCAAAATGATGGCTCAATCATCATCCACAGCATGGCTAATAGCACCTATGTCATCGCTCATAATGGACGTGATATAAAAGAATATGTGGGGATTATATGCTCGCTTTCCAACAATCAGAAGAACTATCAATGGGTTCCTGAAAAGCAGGCCAATGGTAGTTTTGCATTGAAGGCAATTGAGAATAAGGAATTCTGTCTTGAAATATCTAATGCCAAAATCGCTGATAATGCCCCTTTACAGCTCTATGGCTTCCGTCGCGGGGAAATACAGTTGTTCTATTTCGAACCCGTTGATGGATCTTCCAAGTCTTCAAACAATAATACTGGAGGCAAGAATGATGGTGGCAAGAATACTGAAGTTGCCATAGATTCTGGCTCAAATAACAGTGGTTCGAACAACAACAGCGGCACAAAATCTGACGATTCTCCTCAGAACTCAACGAAACCTTTGATCAAAGACGGCCTTTATTGGATTCAATGTGCAGGCGATCCCAAATATGAGGTGACTCTGGAAGATGTAAAGAACCCAAATGGGTCCAGCATCGTGATTCATAAGAGGAGACCTGAAAAAGGCCAAGGTTGGAGGGTGGAGAACCAAAAAGATGGCTCAATCATCATCTCTTACAACGGTTACGCACTTAGTGTCAAGCCGCAGGATGTAGGCGAATGGGGAAAGGTTATCGGCAGCAAGTATAGTGGCAAAAAGAATGAACGTTGGATTCCCGAGAAAACGGCAAAGGGAACTATCATCCTAAGAATACGATAAGAACCTATGCCTCGACGTACTCAACTATGAATACGTCGATGACAACTCCCTGCATTTATATTCCTTCCACGGCGAACACAACCAGCAGTTCATCATGGAGCCTGTGGACGGGACCTCTTCCTCCACATCCTCATCCACATCCTCATCTACCTCCACATCCACGTCCACATCCACGTCCACATCCACGTCCACGTCCACGTCCACGTCCACATCGTCTGTCCCCAATGCCCCTGATGACCTGACTCCATATTCTGACAAGATCGGGCAAAGGTTCGCTTTCATTGTAAAGGCGTACAGCAAGCCTCCACTGCGATGCCCAAGTGGATGGAAATGTAGATAAGGTAGTGATAGAAATCGTGGCCGATCAGGGCAGCTATCCCTCCATCACCCGCAACGGCATCAAGAGCCAAAGCTACAAGAAGGCAAAAGGAGCATTCAAGATCATTGGAGTCCCTGTAACCGAAGTCACTGACCCCGACATATCGAAGTATCGTGACAAGGAGGGTGAAATGGTGAAGGTACGAGTCACAGGCCGCACCACCGGCACCATCTGGGGTATGAACAGCGGATGGGGATACATGGACAAGTCCGACCTTGCAACGGCTGCCGTACATGCCGGCAAACTGCAACCTGGGCAGACGGGAACGCTGCTAGTGAGAGTCAAAGGCCCAAACGAGAAGCATGAGGCAGCGGTATACAACGGGATACAAAGCCGCAGTTACGGCAAGTCGGAAGGTTGTTTCAAGATCCGAAGCTGCGTAGACGTTACACCTATCGATCAATCCTCCACTCAGACATCCACAACCAAAACCACTAACAACACAACAAACACAAACAACACAGCCACAACCAATACTTCTGCTAAGCAGATCATTTCCGATGGTGTTTACTATATCAAGTGTGCAGGCGATCCCAACTACGTGATAACGCTGAAGAATAGCAAGGCCACAAGCGGCAACGAGATTGTAGTCCGCAAAAAGAAGAACTCCAACGATCAGAAGTGGAAAGTGGAGAACCTGAAAGATGGCTCCATTATCATCCGCAGTATGGTCAACGAAAAGTATGCCGCCCATGTCAAGTCAAACGAGGTCGGAGAATGGACAAAGATCACCAGTAACCTTTACGGTGGCAAAAAGAATGAACGTTGGATTCCCGAAAAAACGGGATAAGAACCTATGCCTCGACGTACTCAACTATGAATACGTCGATGACAACTCCCTGCATTTATATTCCTTCCACGGCGAACACAACCAGCAGTTCATCTTTGAATTTGTCAAGAACTCCAATCCAGGAACAGGCACGACAAGTACCGAAAAGCCACCATTTACTTTTGAGGTAGGTGAAAAAGGCAATACCGGCAAAGGAACATCTGGCACAAATACTTCTGGAACGAAGTCAACCAATACCTCTACCAATACCACAACTAAATCCACAAACAACACAACAAATAACACAACAACCACAAACAACACCAACACTGGAACCTCAACCACAACCAATACAAAGCAAATCATTTCCGATGGTGTCTACTACATCAAGTGTGCTGGCGATCCCAACTACGTGATGACGCTGAAGAATAACAAAGCAACAAGCGGTAACGAGATTGTTGTCCACAAAAGGCAGAACTCCAACGCCCAGAAGTGGAAAGTGGAGAACCAGAAAGACGGATCCATCATCATCCGCAGCATGGTCAACGAAAAGTTTGTCGTCCATGTCAAGTCAGACGAGGTCGGAGAATGGACAAAAATCACCAGCAACCTTTACGGGGGCAAAAAGAATGAACGTTGGATTCCCGAAAAAACGGCAAAGGGAACTTTCCACCTAAGAATACAGCAGGATAAGAACCTATGCCTCGACGTTCTCAACTATGAATATGTCGATGACAACTCCATGCATTTATATTCCTTCCACGGCGATCACAACCAGCAGTTCATCTTC